>NZ_CP150900.1:0-1200000 GCF_038050405.1 Paraburkholderia sp. IMGN_8
AGCAGTGGAGTGATCGGCAGATCGTCGATACACCGCGTTTTCAGTATCTGTCAGAGTTGTACGGCTACCTCGCCAAGCAGTTCACGGTGTTCGGCCAGCACGTGCACATCGGCTGCCCGGATCCGAATAGCGCGCTGTACCTGCTGCATTCGATGTCGCGCTTCATTCCGCACTTCATCGCGTTGTCTGCTTCGTCGCCGTTCGTGCAAGGCGTCGACACCGGTTTTCATTCGGCACGCCTGAATTCCGTGTTCGCGTTTCCGCTGTCGGGCCGCGCGCCTTTTGTGCTGACGTGGGACAGCTTCGAGGAATATTTCTCGAAAATGGTCCAGACAGGCGTGGTCAACAGCATGAAAGATTTCTACTGGGACATTCGGCCGAAGCCGGGTTTCGGCACGATCGAAGTACGCGTGATGGATACACCGTTGTCGGTGGATCGCGCCGCGGCGATCGCCTGCTACATCCAGACGCTTGCACGGCATCTGCTGCTCGACAAACCGCTGACGCCGAAGGAAGACGATTACCTCGTCTATACGTTCAACCGCTTCGAAGCGTGCCGCTTCGGTCTGGCCGGCATCTGCATCAATCCGCAAACGGGCGAACGCAAGACGATTTCCGAGGATATCCTCGAAACACTCGACCTGATCGCGCCGCATGCAGAGGCATTGGGTTCAGGCAACGCGCTTGCCGAGATTGGCGCGATCGCACGAGGGCAGGTCAACGATGCGACGTGGTTGCGCGGCGTTTTCGAACGGGAAAAATCCTTGCACGAAGCCGTGCGGCAGCAGTGTTTGCAGTGGCGAGCCTAGCCAGAGGCAGGATGGGTTACGTCAAACCGTAAGGGAAACCCGCTTCGAGCGGGTTTTTTCGAAATTTATTTTTCCAGCTCGGGGGCTTCAGGTTTTTCTATAGTTTACGTATACAAACGTAGTAGTCGTTAACAAGCATTGCGTTGGCCTGTGGACAACTGAATAATTCCCTGCAAAGTCAAAGCACTGCGTAAACCATAACCGGGCTGATCGGACGTGCATCGGCGCGGGGAAAGAAGGACAACTTCGGCAGGGGCAGGTGAGGTGAAGGGGCTTATCAAGAATCAGCGCACACGCAGTCCCATGGGTTTTCCCATGGTTGTCCACAGCTTACGTTGGATAACTTAGCTGTACGATTCGCCGCTCTCGCATAGAATGTCGTTTTCGCCGCTTTAGATTGCAAGGCGGTAAATTTTTGAGATAGTAGAATTCCGTCTCGTCTGCAGTTGGGCGAGGCTATCCCACACAGGCTACGGGTGAGTTCGGCAGAGAATCGCCGGCATCGCACGCATGCTTTAAATAAACCAATCGAAGATTATGAGCGAAGGCGTATACGGAGAACAGGCAACCGGGCGAGTGACCCATAGCCTATTGCGACTGAGCACGGCGATGCGAAGCCAGGCTTGGGAATGGGCGGAAGGCGCGGGGCTCACGCCGACTCAGGGTGAAATCCTGGTCTTGTTGATGCAGCGCAAGGGCCCGATGCGTCTCGGCGAAATCGCCCGTGAAACGGCCCTGACCGCCGCGACCACGAGCGATGCGGTGAGCACGCTCGAAACCAAAGGCCTGGTTGAAAAGCGCCGCGCCCTCGACGACGGCCGCGCCCTTGCGGTTCGTCTGACGGCGCGTGGCCGCACGGCCGCCAAGCGCGCCGCACAATGGCCGGACTTCCTGGCCAAAGCAGTCGGCACGCTGCGCGACGAAGAGCAGGCGTTGTTCTATCGCACGCTGCTCAAGACCGTCCGCCAGCTGGAAGCGCAAGGCAACATTCCGCCGCACCGCATGTGCCTGAGCTGCACGCACTTCGAACCCAGCAAGAATCCGAAGAAGACGCCGCATCACTGCGCGCTGCTCGATCTGAACATGGCGGATACGGACGTGCGTCTCGATTGCTCGGTGCATGAAACCGCCGACGTCGCCACCCAGAAGAAGACCTGGAAGATCTTCGCCCAATAAGGCGGCTTCTTCCAGGACAATCCGCTACACTGCGAAGCCGTGGTCCGGCAGGCGGCACATGCCGCGTGCCGGACGGTTCGCGCCGCGTAGCGGCAAGTCTTTAGTCAACCTGAAGGTGACAGGCTGATGAATCGCGAAGTTCTGGCCATTCGCCACGTGCACTTCGAGGATCTGGGCAGTCTTGAGCTGGTGCTCGGCGAGCGTGGCCGCCCGGTGCGTTATCTCGATGTCGGCTTTGCCCGTATCGAGGCGCCGAACCCGGTTTCGGCCTCGCTGATGGTGGTGCTGGGCGGCCCGATCAGCGCAACGGACGACGCGCTTTACCCGACGCTCGTGCCGCTCCTGTCGATGGTCGAAAAGCGCATTGCCGCCGGCTTGCCGACGCTGGGCATTTGCCTCGGCGCTCAATTGATCGCGCGCGCACTCGGGGCGCGCGTGTATCCCGCGGGGCATACCGAACTCGGCTGGACCCCGCTCACGCTTACCGATGCCGGCCGCGCCTCGCCACTGCGTCATCTGGACGGCGCGCACACTTCCATGCTGCATTGGCACGGCGACACTTTCGATCTGCCCGAGCATGCCACGCGTCTTGCGTCGACGCCTGCATGCGAAAACCAGGCGTTTGCCTGGGGCGATCACGTGTTGGGCCTGCAGTGTCATCCGGAGATTCGCGCCGACCGTTTCGAGCCATGGTTGATTGGCAATGCGGGTGAGATTGCCGGTCACGGTATCGACGCGCGTCAATTGCGGGCCGAGACCGCACGGTTCGGTCCGGGGCTGGAGGCCGCCGCCCGCCGGATGTTCGGCGAGTGGCTCGATCAGGTCGAGTTGAAACCTTGAGCGGCGCGAGCCTGCAGTAAATCACCCACGGTGCTATGCTCGACTGCTCTTGGGTTTTCACTGGGCGTAATCCATGAGCGCGCTTTTTTCTCCGCTCACGCTGCGTAGCGTGACGCTTCCCAATCGTATCGTCGTGTCCCCGATGTGCCAGTATTCCGCCGACCGTGGCGAGGCTAACGCGTGGCACATGATCCATCTCGGCAGTCTCGCGTTATCCGGCGCCGGCATGTTGTGCATCGAGGCAACCTCGGTCGAGCCGGACGGCCGCATCACGCCGGGCGATCTCGGCCTGTGGGACGACGCGACCGAAGCCGCACTGGTGCCGGTGCTGGCGGCGATCCGCAAGCATTCGCACATTCAGGTCACGATGCAACTCGCACACGCAGGGCGTAAAGCGTCGAGCCACGTGCCGTGGGAAGGCGGCCAACTGATCCCGGTGTCGCAAGGCGGCTGGCTGCCGCATGCGCCGTCGGCGTTGCCGCACAAGGCGGGTGAAGAGCCGCCGCTGGCGCTCGACACGGCGGGGTTGAACCGCATTCGCGAGGCGTTCGCGGCTTCTGCGCGCCGCGCCGCGCGCCTCGGCATCGATGCACTGGAAGTGCATGCGGCGCACGGCTATCTGCTGCATCAGTTCCTGTCGCCGATCGCCAATCAACGCAGCGACGAGTACGGCGGTTCGCTTGAAAATCGCATGCGCTTTCCGCTCGAGATCTTTGATATCGTGCGCGCCGCATTTCCCGCCGACAAACCGGTTGGCGTGCGGGTTTCCGCAACCGACTGGGTCGAAGGCGGCTGGACGCTGGAAGACACGATCGCGTTCGCGCACGAGTTGAAAAAGCGTGGCTGCGACTGGATCGATGTGTCGTCCGGAGGCGTCTCGCCGCTGCAGAAGATCCCGCTCGAGCCGGGTTATCAGATACCGTTCGCGAAAGCCGTCAAACATGCAACGGGTCTCACCACCATCGGCGTTGGGCTGATTACCGACCCGTTCCACGCCGAGCAACTTATCGAAGCAGGCGACGCCGATCTGATCGCACTCGCCCGCGGGCTGCTCTACAACCCGCGCTGGCCGTGGCACGCCGCGGCGCAACTCGGTGCGACGGTCGAAGCGCCGCCGCAGTATTGGCGATCACAGCCACGCGATCAGAAAGCGCTGTTCGGCGACATTTCGTTCGGACAACGGTGAACCTGCCAGCGCGCTTCATGCGAGCACGTCTTTTTGACGGTTGAACGAAGCCGTCTTGAGCGTGTAGGATGCCGGTTGTGGCGCACGAGCGTCGCAGGTCGACGCGGCGCTCGCAAGGCGCCGCGTTTGCTATCCGCGTCAGAAAAAGCAGCGCGCCAGATGCGGGCATGTCTGGCGACCGTCGGAACTTCACCCCCAGTTCTTCACAAGGATTCATTCAATGAGTTCACGCAGGATCGCCGTGCGCCGTTCAGGTGTGCACGGCAAAGGCGTGTTTGCCCTCGAACCGATAGCGGCCGGCGAGCGGTTGATCGAATACAAGGGCGAGCGGATCTCTTGGAAAGAAGCGTTGCGTCGTCATCCGCATAATCCGGACGAACCGAATCACACCTTCTATTTCGCGCTCGACAGCGGCAAGGTGATCGACGGCAAGGTGAACGGTAACAGCGCGCGCTGGATCAATCACTCGTGTGCGCCGAATTGCGAAGCCGAGGAGATCGACGGTCACGTGTACGTGCATGCGTTGCGCGACATCGCCGAGGGCGAGGAAGTCTTTTACGACTACGGTCTCGTGATCGACGCGCGTCAGACCAAGAAGCTCAAGAAGGAATACGAATGCCGTTGCGGCGCGCGTAAGTGCCGCGGCACGATGCTGGCGCCGCCGGAGAAAGGGAAGGTTGCCGCAAAATCGGCCAAGTCCGCCAAGGCGGCGAAGAAAGCGAAGAAGAAATAAAACACGGGCTGCCTGAAGCAAACAAAGGCGGCCCGCTGACCACTATCGTTACAAATCGATCGGCGCCGAGTGCGCCGATTTTTTTGCCGGGAGCCGCTTGTCGGTTTCTCTGCCGGCGTCGTGCTGAACGCTGGCCGGCGCGAGCGGAATGCGCACGATAAAGCGCGCACCGCCATCCGGCGCGTCTTCGTAATGCACGCTGCCGTGATGCAGCACCATGATGTCGTGGACGATCGCGAGACCGAGACCCGCACCGCCATCCACGCCGCTGTCGCTCTGGCCGTCACCGCGGAAGAACCGTTTGAACAGATCGGCCTGCTGCGTGAGCGGTACACCCGGCCCGTTGTCTTCGACAACGATCTCGGCCGTGCGTAGTTCGTCGATCACCGTCTGCGAAACCGTCACGGTGATGCGGCCACCGTCGAAGCGCAACGGCGGCACATACTTCAGCGCGTTATCCAGCAGATTGGCGATCACTTCGTGCAACAACACCGGATTACCACGCACCATCAGCGGATGATCGTTGGCCGGGTCGTCGAGACGCTGGAAGCCCAGGTCGACGTGGGACGCCAATGCGCGCGGCACCCATTCCGCGCCGGTGTCGAACGCGAGCGCTGCCATGTCCACCGTGACGAAGCGAGCCGCCTGTTCGCCTGGCTCGGCGCGCGCCAGCGAAAGCAACTGGTTCGACAGCCGCACGGCGCGGTCAGCCGCCGCTCGCAGTTCGCGCACCGCGGCGAGCGTCTGCTGCGGGTCGCGCGCGACCGCCGCCTGTTCCGCGTGCAACTTGACTGCGGTAAGCGGGGTGCGCAGTTGATGCGCGGCGTCGGCGATAAATTTGCGCTGGCCGTCGAGTGCGGTTTTCAGACGACCGAGCAGCGCGTTCAGCGCGCCGGTGAGCGGCCGGATTTCGACCGGCACGAAGGTCTCGTCGACCGGCTCGAGCGACGTGTGGGTTTGCCGGTTCAAGGAATCCGCGAGATCGGTCAGCGGATTGAGCTGCTGATTGACGACGCGCCACACGATTACCCAGCCGGCAAGCAGCAGCAACAGCAGCGGCATCATGATCGCAACCAGAAACTCCGCAGCGATGCGAAAACGATGGTGCACCGGCTGGCCGACTTCGACGACGATCGGATTGCCGCTCGGCTGGTCGACGCGCACCTGGGCCACACGCACCGTCACACCTTCGTGCTGCGTTTCGAATACGTACGCGTAGTGCATGCGGCGCACACTCGTGCCTTGCAGCGGAAGGTTGTGGTCTCCGGCGATTTCGGTTTCGCCGTTGCTGATCCGATAGACGAGTTGTTCGACCGGATCGGAGAACATGGCCTGCGCGAGAGGCGGCACGGTGATTCGTGCGTCTGGGCCGGCAATCTGGATCTGTTTGGAGATGGCGGCGGCAAGATCGGCGAGCGATCGGTCGACCACATGCTGCGTGTACTGCCACGCCAGCCAGTAAGCGATGAGGCCGCTCATCAGCGCGAGCAGCGAAAGAGGAGCGGCGAGGCGCCGCAACAGCGTGCGGCGCAGACTATTGGCGGCCGGCTGGGGCATGATCGAACGCGTGGGAAAGAGGCAACGGCCAGTGTGCCGTGAAATGCCGCCGGATGCCGGCGAGCTGCGCACGGAGTGCGCGGCGCCGGCCCGGCGCCGTCAGGCCGCAACGAAGTTGGCGGCCTTCATGACGATTATGCGGCTTGGCGGATTTCCTGCAACAGGTAACCAAAGCCGCGCACCGTGACGATTTCGACGCGGCAGCTCTCGAGCTTCTTACGCACCCGGTGGACGTAGACTTCGATCGCGGTATCGCCGAGATCGCCGCCGAAGTGCGTCAGATGGTCTTGCAGCTGAGCCTTGCTGACCACGCGGCCGTGGCGCAGCAGCAGCATTTCGAGCACCGCGAATTCGCGAGGCGACAGTTCGAGCGGCTTGTCGTCGTTGAAAATGCGGCGATCGACGCCCGACAGACGCACACCGCCCAGCGATACTTCCGGACGCGGCATGTCGCCGTGCGGACCGCTGCGGCGCATCACCGCGCGGATGCGCGCTTCGAGTTCGGCGGGTTCGAACGGCTTCAGCATGTAGTCGTCCGCGCCGGAATTCAGGCCTTGCACGCGGTCGTTCAACTCGTCGCGCGCGGTCAGGATGATCACCGGCGTGTGGCGATTGCTCTGACGGAAGCGCGACAGCAGCGTCATACCGTCGATGCCGGGCAGGCCCAGATCGAGGATCACGAGCTCGTGGCGGTTTTGCGTGAGGGCCTGTTCGGCGAAAATGCCGTCATGGACCATGTCGACCGTGAAGCCGGCTTGTTCGAGACTGCTTTGGATGCCGCGTGCGATGGGGCGGTCATCTTCGATCAGAAGGAGTCGCATGGATTTCGCTCAAGTACAATGGGTTAGGCGTGCGGGCAAGCGGTTCGCCGGGGCGCCTGCTACACAGCGGCGTGCGGCATGACCGTGCCGGACCAGCCTGAAACGGCCATCAAGCAGCCATAAAGCGGCCGTGGAGCAACCACGAAAGTCATGTCCGAGATAACGATTCACGAACTGGAAGCCGCAATCAACTTCTGGCGCGCCCGCTCACCTTCGAGCGGCGACGAACTCGTTTTGTGCAAGGAGGCAAGCGCGCTCTCCAAGCCGTACGCGCTGATGATTGTACAGCGTCAGCACGTGCTATCGCCGGATCGTTTGGACGGGATTGCCCGGCAAGCATGGGATTCTTACGTGCGCCTTAAGAATGGCCTATAGAACTGAAGGTTTGGGCGCCGGATTGCCTGCAAAGCCCTTTCATTACCCCTGAATTCCTCTATGCGCGATGCGGGAATGCACGTGAGCGCTTGTATTACGCGGTAATACTGTCGATAAATCGGGCCAGTTTGATGTCGCGCTCGGTCAAGCCATTTGCTTCATGCGTCGACAGCGTGATCTCCACCTTGTTGTAGACGTTGAACCATTCCGGGTGGTGGTCCATTTCCTGCGCCTTGATGGCCACGCGCGTCATGAAGCCGAACGCTTCATTGAAGTCGGCGAACTTGAACTGGCGCTGGATCGCGTCGCGGCCGGCCACGGCTTGCCAGCCGTGCAGTTCTGCGACCTGTGTTGCGCGTTCTTCGGAAGTCAGTTTGTGAATCATGGTGCTACCTCATCGATCTGAACAGGCGCGCCGGTAGGCGTGCGCATCTGCTATTTTTTCACGGATACCGCCGGCGCGCAGTCAGGCGGTTCGGCTTTTGTCGTCAGATATTGCCATCGGCTGGCCAGCCTTCCTGCGAACCGCGCGTGATGACCTGGTCGCGCTCGAGCACGTCGCCTGCCGCAAATGGCGGCTCGGCGGCCAGCTTTGCCAGCAGCGGCGCGAAATCGGTTTGCGCGACGCCGAACAATTGCGCGAAGTCGTCGATCACGAAATAGGTTTTCTGGAACGTGTCGATGCGGTGACGGGTACGCATCACGCGTTCGAGGTCGAAGCCGAGCCGGTTCGGCGCCGCGCTTTGCTGGCTGTAGAGTGTTTCGCCTTTGCTGGATACGATCCCCGCGCCGTAGATCTTGACGCCGTTCGGACTCGCTGCGTCGCGGATCAGGCCGAATTCGACTGTGTACCAATAGAGCCGGGCGAGTAGCGGCAACGCGCCGGCATCATTTGCGGCGAGCGCGGCGCGGCCGTACGCGTGCATGTAGTCCGCGAACACCGGATCGATCAGCAGCGGCACGTGGCCGAACAGATCGTGAAAGCAGTCGGGTTCTTGCAGATAATCGAGCTGGTCCGGACGGCGCATCCACCATGTCACGGGAAAGCGGCGGTTGGCCAGATGCTCGAAGAACACCTGATCGGGCACGAGGCCGGGCACGGCGACGATTTGCCAGCCGGTCGCGGGTGTGAGCTTTGTGTTGATTTCGTCGAACGAGGGCACGCGGTCAGCCGGCATGCCGATGCATTCGACGCCCGCCAGAAACTCGTCGCACACACGGCCTTTGAGTAGCGCGGTTTGACGCGCGTAAAGTTGTTGCCACACCGCGTGATCGATCGCGCCGTAACGATCGGTCGGCTGGTCGATGGTGAAATCGGCGCGGGTTTCGAGGCCGGCGTCGAATTGCTCTTTCAGTTTGGCGGTGTTCGCTGTGGACATGGTGCTGCGCTCTACGGTGACTGCGAGGTTGAATCGGTGATGCAAGTGTAGAGCGGAGCATGCGCGGAAAGGGCGCAATCATGGCGTTTATCTAGGTGTGTATGCAATAATCTCGCATAAAGTCACGATTTAATGCGGATATCAATCATGTTGGAACTGGATCACTTCGATCTCGCGCTGCTGGACGTGCTGCAGCGCTTTGGCCGTGCCACGCATCAACAATTGGCCGAGCAGGTGCCGCTGTCGCCGTCGCAGATCGGACGGCGCTTGCAGCGGCTGGAGCAGGTGGGCGTGGTGGATGGTTATCGCGTCGTGCTGCGTCCGGAGAAGCTCGGGCTCGGCGTGACGGCTTTTACGAGCCTGAAGTTGAAGCACCACGGCGATTCGATCATCGAACAATTCCAGCAACAGATCGACGTACTGCCCGAAGTGCTCGAATGTCACGCGGTGGTTGGCGACGCCGATTATCTGCTGCGCATTGTTGCGCCGGATCTCAATGCGCTGTCGACGTTCGTGATGAAGAAGCTGATGCGCGTGCCGGGTGTCGATAGCGTGCGCTCGAATATTGTTCTGACTACATTCAAGCGCAACGGACCCCTGCCGCTTGGCCATCTATCGCCGGGCGCGACCGCCGCTTGATGCGGCGCCTTTTGCCGCAGGTTTCACCGCAGGCTTTATCGCAACCCGCGGCGGTGAAGATGGCGGTGAAGACTTAGGCCGCTTGTGTAGGCTCGCTGTCCGCGTTGAGCAAATCGACGTACGCCACCGCGACCAGATCCGATTCCGGCACACCGAGGCGCGCGAACATGGCATGCGCCTCGGCATGGCCACCTTCTTCGTCGTCATCCGGTGCGAGCACGACTTCGAGTTCGATGAAGTCGCCGAGGCCATCCACGCGGTCCAGATGAATCCGCGTACGTCCGGTTAGATACACGTGGCGCTCCTTCGTCACGATGCCGCGCGTGGTCAACGCGGTGGCGAGCAGCGAGTGCATCGCTTCGGCGTTGGTCACGGGGCTGCGCGTGTAGTACGACGCCTTCGGGCCGTCGCGGTCGTCGCGCTGATAGAAGATCAATTCGGCCGGCGTGCCGTCGTCGAATTGGCGCAGCTTCAGGCGGCCGCGCGGCACGTCGTAGAAGAAGTCCTGCTGGCGGAAGATCAGCGGCGCGTCCGGCGCAAGCTGCGCGGCGCGTTCACGCAGTTGCTCGAAATGCTGGGCGCGGGCTTTGATTTCAATATTGCGTGCCATGTCAGGCTCCTGTCGAAGGATGGAGTGGTCGGCGGCTTCCGTTGTTGCGAGGCGAAGCTGCCGCGAAGGACAAAGTCAAACGGAACCAAAACGCTCCGGGGCCGGCGCGTGAGCGCAAACCCTCAATCTAACAAAAAGCGCGTGACGGTGTGGTTTCAGGCGAGGGCGCCCGGCTAGCGGGGACTCTCGACTGTTGCCCGTGCGAGGCCGCACGAGGCGGCACGGTTTGACGCTGTCATGAGAGCGGCTCATATCGCGCTCACGCCGCTTCTAGGTTGCCCACTGCTGCTCGATCAGCTTCAACGCCGCCGCAATCGCCGGTTCGTCCTTGCGTTCGGCGAGCGTGATAAAGCTGAGCTGGGTCGGCACGGTGACGCCTTCGACGATGGTCAACGCGTGCGCATGCGCTTCGGCGATTGCGGTAGCGTCGCGCGCGAGCGTGAGACCGACGCCTGATTTGACCAGATCGAGCATCGACGGCTCCTGATCCACTTCCGCCACCTTAACCGGTTTTACGCCTGCCTCGGCAAAGAGCCGCGACAACAATCTATTGTGCGCGGAGGCCGGCGGCGTCCAGATCCACGGCAGCGCAGCGAGTGAGCGCCAGTCGCGCGCGCCTTTCACGCGATCTTTCCAGCCGGCCGGCGCCAGCACACGGTACTGGAAGTGCGTGAGGGTGACGGCGTGGAACGCGGCGCCGTCACGCGTATCGTCGTCGGCCGGCTGGCCGATGTAGTAGCCGACGTCCAGCTCGCCCGCGCGAACCTGTTCCAGCACCCAGCCCGACATGCCGTGGCGCAAGGCTGTTTCGATGTGCGGCCAGGTTTCCACCAGCTGCTTGAGAAAGCCGCCGAGGCGTAGAAAGGTCGGATCGAGAATCGTGCCGATGCGCAATCGTCCGCGTACTTCATGACGCAGCGAGGCCGCCGCGCGCTGCACGTCGCTGGCCGCGCCGAGCGCGCGTTCGGCGTGCGGCAGCAGCGCTTGACCGTCGCGGGTCAGCGAAAGCCCGTGCGAGGTTCGGGTGAATAGCGTCACGCCGAGCGTCTCCTGCAAATGCTTGATTTGCAGGCTCACGGCCGGTTGGGTCAAATGAAGTTGCACCGCAGCACGCGTAAGGTTGCCCTCGCGTGCGACGGTGACGAATGCCCGGAGCAGAATCAGATCCATATCCTGATATTAGCGCGGCTTATAGCGCAGTTGAGCATTACTCATTGGATTTGTCGTCCCGAAGCGCCGTAATCTTTGGCTCATCGCGCTGTGTGCAGCGGGACAACGATTTCACAGGAAGAGGACAAAAAATGAGCGAGACATATCAGGACGAGACACTTCGGAGCGCGACAAGCGCACGCGCGCTGACCCATTTCATCAACGGCAAGACTATCGACGGTACCAGCGGGCGCTTCGGCGACGTCTTCAATCCGGCGGTTGGCAACGTGAGCGCGCGTGTACCGTTGGCGAGCGTTGCAGAAGTGGATGCAGCCGTCGCTGCCGCCAAGGCCGCCTTTCCCGCCTGGAGCGAAATGGCGCCGATCAAGCGAGCGCGCGTGCTGTTCAAGTTCAAGGAATTGCTCGACCGCCACCACGATGAACTTGCGGAACTGATTACGCACGAACACGGCAAGGTGTTTTCGGATGCGAAGGGCGAAGTGATGCGCGGCATCGAGATTGTCGAGTTCGCGTGCGGCATTCCGAATCTGCTGAAGACTGACTTTACCGACCAGATTGGCGGCGGCATCGACAACTGGAACTTGCGTCAGCCGCTCGGCGTGGTTGCCGGCATTACGCCGTTCAACTTCCCGATGATGGTGCCGTGCTGGATGTTCCCGGTCGCGCTCGCCTGCGGCAACACGTTCGTGCTGAAGCCGTCTGAGCGCGATCCGTCGGCATCGAACCGCCTGGCTGAATTGTTTAAAGAGGCCGGTTTGCCGGATGGCGTGTTCAACGTCGTACATGGCGACAAGGTTGCGGTCGATGCATTGCTTGCGCATCCGGACGTGAGCGCATTGTCGTTTGTCGGTTCTACGCCGATTGCCGAGTACATCTACACCGAAGGCACGAAGCGCGGTAAGCGCGTGCAGGCTTTGGGTGGCGCGAAGAATCACCTGGTGGTGATGCCGGATGCGGATCTCGACCAGGCTGTCGATGCGTTGATCGGCGCTGCGTATGGTTCAGCTGGTGAGCGCTGCATGGCGATTTCCGTGGCCGTTGCGGTTGGCCATATTGCTGATGAGTTGATCGAGCGTCTGACACCGCGGGTGAAGAGCCTGAAGATTCTCAACGGTATGGAATCGGAAGCCGAGATGGGACCGTTGGTGACTGCTGCGCATCGGGAGAAGGTTGCCGGCTATATCGATGCCGGGGTTGCGGCTGGCGCGAAGCTGGTTGTCGATGGACGTGGGCATCAGGTGGCGGGGCATGAGAAGGGTTTCTTTCTTGGCGGCACCTTGTTCGATGATGTTTCCACTGACATGAAGATTTATCGTGAGGAAATTTTCGGACCGGTGCTGTGTGTTGTGCGGGTGCCCGATTTTGCTTCTGCTGTGGAGCTCATTAACGCCAATGAGTTTGCTAATGGAGTTTCCTTGTTTACCTCCGATGGCGGTATTGCTCGGGCCTTCTCCCGGCAGATTGAGATCGGGATGGTCGGGATTAATGTGCCTATTCCTGTGCCTATGGCGTGGCATTCTTTTGGTGGATGGAAGAGGTCGCTGTTCGGGGACCATCATGCCTACGGGGAAGAGGGTGTTCGGTTTTATACGAGGTATAAGAGCATCATGCAAAGGTGGCCCGATAGTATCGGGAAGGGGGCTGAGTTCACTATGCCTGTAGCTAAGTAATTTGGGTTTTTTGCCCGCGCGGCGCTTTTTTGGCTGTGTGCCTCGCGGCAGTGGCCTTTCTTTTGTTATTGGTTTATTAGCGTCGCCCCTGTGCGGGGCAGGCACTTACTTTCTTTGCCGCCGCAAAGAAAGTAAGCAAAGAAAGCGGCTTCACACCGCTAATTCTTAAGCGGGTCCCTTGGCTTGGAGGAGGTAGTGGAGCATCTGGAATCAGTGTTCTCGCGCACTCCGCGCTGGTGACAAGGCAATCATTCTTCCCGCCTCGCACTGCGTGCTCACCGGAACGGTCTGCAGGGGAAACCAGGGGCTTCGTTTGTGCGCGGTGGGGGCCATCGGCTGCACCTCGGCGAGGTGCCGAATGATTTACTGACTTTCGGTTTTGGAAGTGCCGCCAGCACGCTAGAAATGGCGGGTGGTTTGATGAAGTACCGCAGGGCACCGAACATGGCTGATGGTTTGATGAGGTACCGCTACGGCGCGCGAAGCGCCGCCGGAAGTATGACTGCCTTGTCACTGACGCAGAGTGCGCGAGAGCACAGATTCCAGATGCTCCACTACCTCCTCCAAGCCTGGGGACCCGCTTAAGAATTAGCGGTGTGAAGCCGCTTTCTTTGCTTACTTTCTTTGCGGCGGCAAAGAAAGTAAGTGCCTGCCCCGCACAGGGGCGACGCTAATAAACCAATAACAAATCAAGGAAAGGCCAACGCCGTAGGCACACAGAGATAAAGAAGCGCCGCGAAGGCAAAGAACAGCAAGGAAAGCCAACGCCGCAGCCGCGACAACCACACGGCCGAGCAGGCAAAAAGCTTAGGAGACGAAATGATGACCCCAACAAAAACCACCCGTCGCCTGGAAGGCGAATTCGACTACATCATAGTAGGCGCCGGCACGGCAGGCTGCGTGCTAGCCAATCGCCTGACCGAGGACCCGGAAATAACAGTGCTCCTATTGGAAGCAGGCGGCAAGGACGACTACCACTGGATCCACGTGCCGGTAGGCTATCTCTACTGCATAGGCAACCCTCGCACGGACTGGCTCTACAAAACCCAACCAGAACCCGGCCTGAACGGCCGCTCCCTGTCATACCCGAGGGGCAGAGTATTAGGCGGCAGCTCATCCATAAACGGCATGATCTACATGCGCGGCCAGCGCGAAGACTATGATGAATGGGCTCGCGTTACCAACGACTCCGCCTGGTCCTGGTCCTCAGTCCTCCCCATCTTCAAACGCAGCGAAGACCACCACGCAGGCGCATCCGAATCGCATGGAACAGGCGGCCCCTGGCGCGTCGAAAAACAACGCCTCAAATGGAAAATTCTCGAAGAATTTTCAAAAGCCGCGCAGCAAACCGGCATCCCCGCCACGGATGACTTTAATCGCGGTGACAACACCGGCGTCGGCTACTTCGACGTCAATCAGAAGCGCGGCATCCGCTGGAGTGCGTCGAAAGCGTTTCTGCGTCCCGCGCTCAGGCGTCCGAATCTCACGATCATCACCGGCGCATACACACAACGCGTCGTATTCGAAGGACGCCGCTGCACAGGCGTCGAATATCGCGGCGACAACACCGATTACCTCGCTAAGGCCCGCTGCGAAGTGATCCTCAGCTCCGGCGCGGTCAACTCGCCGCAATTGCTGGAACTGTCCGGCATCGGCAACGGCGCACGTCTGCAGAATCTGGGCATCGAGGTCGTCAAGGATCTGCGTGGCGTCGGCGAAAATCTGCAGGACCATTTGCAACTGCGTATGGCCTACAAGGTCGATGGCGTGCGCACGCTCAATACCGCGTCCGCACACTGGTGGGGCAAGTTGATGATCGGCGTGCAGTACGCGCTCTTCCAAAGCGGGCCAATGTCGATGTCGCCCTCGCAACTCGGCGCGTTCGCCAAATCCGATCCGGATGATCGAGCGCTCACGCGTCCCGACCTCGAATACCACGTGCAGCCGCTCTCGCTCGATCGCTTCGGCGAACCGCTGCATCGCTTCAATGCCTTCACCGCGTCGGTTTGCCAGTTGCGACCAACCTCGCGCGGCAGTATTCACATTGAATCGACCGATCCTTCGGCGCCGCCGTTGATCGTACCGAACTATCTGTCCACTGATTACGACCGGCATGTTGCCGCCAACGCGCTGCGTCTCACGCGCCGTATCGCTGCTGCGCCTGCTCTCGCGCGTTATCGGCCGCAAGAAATCCTGCCTGGTATCCAGTATCAGACGGAGGAAGAGCTTCAGCAGGCCGCCGGCGCGGTCGGGACGACCATCTTTCATCCGGTCGGCACCTGCCGCATGGGTACGAGCGACGATCTGGGCGCCGTGGTCGATACCCGCTTACGAGTAGTCGGTGTTGACGGGTTGCGCGTTGTCGACGCATCAGTCATGCCGACCATCACCTCGGGCAACACCAACTCGCCGACCCTGATGATCGCCGAGCGCGCCAGCGACATGATCCGCGAGGATCGCCGCGCGCGCGTGGCCGGCAGTGTCGCACCGCAAACGAGCGGCTCGCCTTCGATGTCAGCCGTGTAACAACCAGCAAGATATCCCTGGCGAAAGCGAGCAGGACAGCCCGGCGCCGAGGCCGTCTCAGGCCCCGGCCGCTCTTTGCGCGCGCATAAAGCGGGCGTCCTCCACTAAGTGCAAATCCCAATGAATGCGCTGCATCATTGGCGCGACAATGGCATCCATGCTGCGTGTGGCGCCATGGATTACCGTCCGGATTGGTGCAGCACGCCAACGAGCGCGCACGGGGTTGCCGCCGTCATCAAACGTCGCGCAGCGGTTCGCGCGGAAGATCGTAGTGCTTCGCCTTACTCCGTATGGAAGGGAACATGATTCTCGGCGATACGATTCTCGAAACGCGCGGCCTCACCCGCGAGTTCAAAGGCTTCATCGCCGTGAACGGGGTGAACCTGCGCGTGCGCCGTGGCTCGATCCATGCGCTGATCGGCCCGAATGGGGCAGGCAAGACCACCTGCTTCAATCTGCTCACCAAATTCCTCGAACCGACGGCGGGTCAGATCGTCTTTAATGGCATCGATATCACCGGGGAACGGCCGGCGCAGATTGCGCGGCGCGGCATCATCCGTTCGTTTCAGATTTCTGCTGTATTTCCACATCTGACAGCATTGCAGAATGTGCGCATCGGTTTGCAGCGCGTGCTCGGCACCGCATTTCATTTCTGGAAGAGCGAACGCACGCTGCGCCAACTCGACGACCGCGCCATGGACTTGCTCACGCAGGTCGGATTGACCGATTTCGCCGACGTGCTGACAGTAGAACTGTCCTACGGACGCAAGCGGGCGCTGGAAATCGCCACCACGCTCGCGATGGAGCCGGAATTGATGCTGCTCGACGAGCCGACGCAAGGCATGGGCCATGAAGACGTCGATCGCGTCACGGCGCTGATCAAAAAAGTATCGAGCGGCCGCACGATTCTGATGGTCGAGCACAACATGAACGTGATCGCCGGCATTTCCGACACGATCACCGTGCTGCAACGGGGCGAAGTGCTCGCCGAAGGCACCTACGCCGAAGTGTCGAAGAATCCGCTCGTCATGCAAGCCTATATGGGCAGCGCCGACGCGGCGCTCGCCGGAGCCCACGCATGAATACGATTGCCGAGCGCGAAAGCCTCGAAGTGAGCGGCACGGCCGACGGGGCCCCCGCGCTGGAAATCGCTGGTTTGCAGGCGTGGTACGGCGAATCCCATATCTTGCACGGCGTCGATCTGACGGTGAACCGTGGCGAGGTCGTCACGCTGCTCGGCCGCAACGGCGCGGGCCGCACCACGACACTGCGCGCGATCATGGGGCTCACCGGCCGGCGCACCGGCTCGATCCGCATCGGCGGACGTGAAACCATCAACCTGCCCACGCATCGCATCGCGCATTGCGGCATCGGCTATTGCCCGGAAGAACGCGGCATTTTTTCGAGCCTGTCGTGTGAAGAAAACCTGCTGTTGCCGCCGCCCGTCGGCGACACGGCGCACATGATGTCGCTCGAAGAAATCTATGCGATGTTTCCGAACCTGCACGAACGCCGCATGAGCCAGGGCACGCGTCTGTCGGGCGGCGAGCAACAGATGCTGGCGGTCGCACGCATTTTGCGCACCGGCGCGAGCTTGCTGCTCCTCGACGAAATATCCGAAGGCCTTGCGCCCGTCATCGTGCAAGCGCTCGCGCGCATGATCATCACGCTCAAGGCGCGCGGCTACACGGTCGTGATGGTCGAACAGAATTTCCGCTTTGCCGCGCCGCTCGCCGATCGCTTCTACGTGATGGAGCACGGCGGCATCGTTGAACACTTCGAGGCGAGTGAACTCGAAAGCAAGATGCCGGTACTGCACGATCTACTGGGCGTATAAAAAAGCGCCCGATTGCCTCTGATAACCACAAGCCAGGAAACCAGGAGACAGGAATGAAAAAAAACCCACTCGCGCGGCTCGCCACACTTTGTTTCGCGGTCGCCGCCGGCGCCGCTTTGACGATGAGCAGCGCGCAGGCCGCTGACGATGCCGTGAAGATCGGGTTCGTCACCGACATGTCGGGTCTGTATGCGGATATCGACGGGCAGGGCGGTCTCGAAGCGATCCGCATGGCGGTCGCGGACTTTGGCGGCAAGGTCAACGGCAAGCCGATTAACGTGGCCTACGCGGATCATCAGAACAAGGCGGATATCGCGGCATCGCGCGCGCGTGAATGGTTCGACCGCGACGGCGTCGATCTGCTGATCGGCGGCACGAACTCGGCAACCGCGCTGTCGATGAACACGGTGGCCAATGAAAAACACAAGGTGTACATCAGCATCGGCGCGGGTGCCGACACGCTGACCAATGAGCAATGCACGCCGTACACGATCCACTATGCCTACGACACGACGGCGCTCGCCAAGGGCACGGGCTCGGCGGTGACGAAGCAGGGCGGCAAGACGTGGTACTTCCTGACGGCTGACTACGCGTTCGGCAAGGCGCTCGAAAAGAATACCGCCGACGTGGTGAAAGCGAGCGGCGGCCAGGTGCTGGGCGAGGTGCGCCATCCGCTGTCGGCGTCGGACTTCTCGTCGTTCCTGCTGCAGGCGCAAGCATCGAAGGCGCAGATTCTGGGCCTCGCTAACGCAGGCGGCGACACGATCAACTCGATCAAGGCCGCCAAGGAATTCGGCATCACGAAGTCGATGAAGCTCGCTGCTTTGCTGGTGTTCATCAACGATATCCACAGCCTGGGTCTGGAAACGACGCAAGGCCTGGTGCTGACGGACAGCTGGTACTGGAACAAGGACGCCACTACGCGCAAGTGGGCGCAGCGCTACTTCGACAAGATGAGGAAGATGCCGTCGAGCCTGCAGGCCGCCGACTACTCCGCAACCATGACTTACCTGAAGGCGGTGCAGGCGGTCGGCTCGACCGACTCGGACAAGGTGATGGCGCAGCTGAAGAAGACCAAGGTCGACGACTTCTTCGCGAAGGGCTACATCCGTCAGGACGGCAGCATGATCCACGACATGTACCTGATGCAGGTGAAGACGCCGGCGGAATCCAAAGAGCCGTGGGACTACTACAAGATCACCGCGACGATCCCTGGCGAGCAGGCGTTCACGACCAAGGCGGAAACGCGCTGCGCGCTGTGGAAGTAAGCGCGGACTGAAGGCTGTCTGCCTGCCTGCGTGTGGCATGGCATTGCGTTGCATGCCGTTGCGCAGGCAGGGCGGGCAGGCGGCAAACCGTTTCACATGCCGCGCGCGACCGGCGAAATTGCCGCCGATCGCGCGCCGGCCGGATCGTGCGTAACCGATCTCACCTTGGCGATGGGTTAAGGCTTCAATGGAAATCTTTGGCATTCCGCTACCGGCGATGCTGAGCCAGCTGCTGCTGGGGCTCGTGAACGGCTCGTTCTATGCGATTCTGAGTCTCGGCCTTGCGGTGATCTTCGGCTTGCTCAACGTGATCAACTTCGCGCACGGCGCGTTGTTCATGCTCGGCGCGATGCTCGCGTGGATGGGCTTCTCGTATTTCGGCCTGCCGTACTGGGTGATGCTGGTGCTCGCGCCGCTGATCGTCGGCGTGTTCGGCATGGCGATCGAGCGCTCGATGCTGCGCTGGCTGTATAAGCTTGATCATCTGTATGGCCTGCTGCTCACATTCGGACTGACGCTCGTCGTGGAAGGCGTATTCCGCTCGATCTACGGTTCTTCCGGCCAGCCGTACGACGTACCGTCGGCGCTCTCCGGCGCGACCAATCTCGGCTTCATGTTCCTGCCGAACTATCGCGCGTGGGTCGTGGTGGCCTCACTGGTGGTCTGCTTCGCGACGTGGTTCGTGATCGAGAAGACGCGTCTTGGCGCCTATCTGCGCGCGGGCACCGAAAACCCGAAACTGGTCGAGGCGTTCGGCATCAACGTGCCGCTGATGATCACGCTCACCTACGGCTTCGGCGTCGCGCTTGCGGCATTTGCCGGCGTCCTCGCGGCACCCGTGATTCAGGTCTCGCCGCTGATGGGCCAGCCGATGATCATTACGGTGTTCGCAGTGGTCGTGATCGGCGGGATGGGTTCGATCATGGGCTCGATTCTCACCGGTCTGTTGCTCGGCGTGATCGAAGGGCTGACGCGCGTGTTTTACCCGGAAGCGTCGGCGACCGTCGTCTTCGTGATCATGGCGCTCGTGTTGCTGGTGCGCCCGGCGGGTCTCTTCGGCAAGGAAAAATGATGCAGAGAAAAGCGCTCTACGGTCTGCTGCTGATCGTGCTCCTCGCGGTGCCCGTGCTCGGCATCTATCCGTTGTTCGTGATGAAGGTGCTGTGCTTTGCGCTGTTCGCGGCGGCTTTCAATCTGTTGATCGGCTACACCGGCTTGCTGTCGTTCGGCCACGCGATGTTTCTCGCCTCGGCGGGCTATATCACCGGCTATGCGATGCAGACGCTCGGCTTCTCGCCTGAGCTCGGCGTACTGGCCGGTACCGCGTCGGCGACCTTGCTTGGATTGATCGTTGGCTTTTTCGCGATCCGCCGGCAGGGCATCTACTTCGCGATGGTGACGCTGGCGCTCGCGCAGATGGTCTACTTCGTGTTCCTGCAAGCGCCGTTCACGCACGGCGAGGACGGTCTGCAGGGCGTGCCGCGCGGCAAAGTGTTTGGCTTGCTGAATCTGTCGTCCGACGTGACGCTGTACTTTGTCGTGCTCGCCGTCATGGTGCTGGCGTTCCTGCTGATCGTGCGGATCGTGCATTCGCCGTTCGGTCAGGTGCTGGTGGCGATCAAGGAGAACGAGCCGCGCGCGGTGTCGCTCGGCTACGATACGGATCGCTTCAAGCTGCTGGCGTTCATTCTGTCGGCGGGCATTGCCGGGTTGGCAGGTTCGCTCAAGGTGCTGGTGCAGGGCTTCGAGACCCTGAGCGACGCGTACTGGACCATGTCCGGGCTGGTGATCCTGATGACGCTGGTTGGCGGCATGGGTACGTTGTTCGGGCCGCTGCTCGGCGCGGCGTTGATCGTCGCGCTCGAGGACCGGTTGGGCGATATCGGCGCCGCGCTGGCGTCGTCTACGGGCGTCGAGTGGTTCCGGTCGTTGGGCGAGTCGGTGACCATTGTGACCGGCGTGATTTTCATCGCATGCGTGCTGGCGTTCCGGCGCGGCATTGTCGGAGAGATCATCGCGCGGGTGCGGCCATTGCGGGCGTGAAACCAGGCAGAATTCGAAATTGATTCGGGATCCGATATAAATCGGATAAGGTTGCGGTCGGCGCTGGCGGATGTCGATGCAACCGATTGGCGCGAAGCGCGCCCCAATTCAGTGCCGCGGTGCACCACTAGGGTAATTGCTAGTTGTAGAGGGCCAGGTGCTCGTTTAACCTTCATGCAGTTCTGATGCACCACGAATTTTGCAGGTGGAGAACGAGGAGACAATGAGGCACTCAGTGCCCAGACGAAAGCGCTGTCGGATTGATATCCGACAGCGCTTTTTATTTTGGTTTTCATAAAGCGCTATTCAATTCTTCAGCTAATTCGGCGCCCCTTTTTATTCGCCGGACGACTCCCAATTTCACATGCCGATACCCCGCAAAACGCTTGCAGCGCGCGGGTCTGGTCCGCTAAACTCGCTATTCACCGACCGCTGGGTCGGGATTTAAATCCGTGGATTTAAATTCAAATGAATAACGGGGTAGATAGAGGAGCGGGATGAAGTCGGCATTGCGTTGGATGAGCGCGGCATTGGTCGCCACCGGAGTGTCCGCAGCATGGAGCGGCTATGTGTTCGCGGACGTGAAAATCGGCGTCACCGTGTCGGCAACGGGCCCGGCCGCGTCGCTCGGCATTCCGGAAAAGAACACGATTGCGTTGTTGCCTAAAGAAGTGGCGGGCCAGAAAATCGACTACATCGTACTCGACGACGCCACCGATTCGACCCAGGCGGTCAAGAACACGCGCAAGCTCACCAGCGAAGATCATGTGGATGCGCTGATCGGCTCGACCGTCGTGCCGAACTCGCTCGCCATGATCGACGTTGCGGCGGAAAACGCCACGCCGATGATCTCGATGGCTGCAGCCGCAACCATCGTCGAACCGATGGAAGCGAAGCGCGCCTGGGCCTTCAAGACGCCGCAAAACGACATTCTGATGGCCACCGCAATCGCGCAGCACATGGCGAATCACGGCGTGAAGACAGTCGCATTCATCGGTTTTGCCGATGCCTACGGCGAAAGCTGGTTCAAGGAATTTGGCAAGGCCGCCGATCTCGCCAGGATCAAGATCGTCGCGAACGAACGTTTCGCGCGCAACGACGCGTCAGTGACCGGCCAGGTTCTGAAGATCATGTCGCAGAATCCGGATGCGGTGCTGATCGCCGGCGCGGGCACGCCGGCCGCGCTGCCGCAAAAAACGCTCAAGGAGCGCGGTTACAAGGGCAAGTATTATCAGACGCACGGCGTCGCCAATAACGACTTCCTGCGTGTGTGCGGCAAGGATTGCGAAGGCACCTATTTGCCGGCCGGCCCGTTACTGGTTGCCGACCAGTTGCCTGATTCGAATCCGGTGAAGAAGACCGCGCTTGCCTACAAGCACGCATACGAAGCCGCGTACGGGGCCGGCCCGGTCTCGACTTTCGGCGGTCACGCGTGGGATGCAGGCTTGCTGCTGCAGCGCGCGATTCCGCTGGCGTTGAAGAAGGGGCAGCCCGGTACGCCAGCCTTCCGCGAAGCGCTGCGTGCAGCGCTTGAAAGCACCCAGGACATGTCCGCTGCGCACGGCATCTTCAACATGAGCGCGAACGACCACGCTGGCCTCGACCAGCGGGCGCGCGTGATGGTGGAGATTGTCGGCGGCAAGTGGAAGCTGTCCGGCGACTGAGCGAAGGCGAAACGATACGGAACCCAACCTGAAAGACGCGTGCAGTTGACGCGTCTTTTTTATTGTCCGTGCGCGCCATTGCGGTGTGGGGCGCGCGGCGCGATTAACGATGGATGAGCGGTGGAAGCGGTCAGCTTCAGGACAAACCCGCATTCGGGAGAGAGTCTATTGACCGTGGATGATGCAGAACGCAATACTACTAACATGTTAGTGTTTTGTGGGTGCACACACACGCACGCACAAAATCGCAGTAGTGGTACGCAGCAGGGGAGTGGCACCAAAGCGGCGAGGGTATTCGCGCTGAGCAGGGAAAACCATGCTTGGCATGCCTGAACCCTATAACTAGATTCAGACACCCGGTTCGTGAGCCGGATTACAGCTACGCGCTTCAAAGCGTTTGGAGACTTGCAATGAAAAAGACAAAGCAATGGGTGCGCACCGGCATCGCAATGGCGCTGATGTGCGGCGCGGGCACAGCCTTCGCGCAGGTGAAAATCGGTGTCACGCTGTCCACCACGGGGCCGGCCGCATCGCTCGGGATTCCTGAGAAGAATACGATCGCGCTGCTGCCGAAGGAGATCGGCGGCAAGACCGTGCAATACATCGTGCTAGACGATGCATCCGACACCGGCAAGGCTGTGCAGAACACCCGCAAGCTGATCGACGAAGACCACGTCGACGCAATCATTGGTTCGACGGTCACGCCGAACTCGCTGGCGATGCTCGATCCTGTCTCCGAAGGCAAGACGCCTGTGATCTCGCTGGCGGCCTCCGCGGCGATCATCTCGCCGATGGATGCAAAGCGTAGCTGGGCCTTCAAGACGCCGCAGAACGACGATCTGATGGCCGACGCGATCGCCGACTACATGGAAAAGCACGGTATCAAGACGGTCGGCTTCATCGGCTTTGCCGACGCCTATGGCGACAACTGGAGCAAGGTGTTCGGCGCGGCGGCCGCCGCGCATCACCTGAATATCGTGTCGAGCGAGCGCTACAACCGCACCGATGCATCGGTGACGGGCCAGATACTGAAGACGATGGGTGCGAATCCGGATGCGGTGCTGATCGCCGGCTCGGGCACGCCGGCGGCGCTGCCGGCCAAGACGCTCAAGGAGCGTGGCTACAAGGGCAAGGTCTACCAGACTCACGGCGTTGCCAACAACGACTTCCTGCGCGTGTGCGGCAAGGATTGCGATGGCGAGCTGCTGCCGGCCGGCCCGATTCTTGTGGCGGATCAGTTGCCGGAATCGAATCCCGTGAAGAAGTCGTCGGAAGCGTACAAGAACGCCTATGAGAAGGCGTACGGTGCGGGCTCGGTGGCGACCTTCGGCGGCCATGCATGGGATGCCGGCCAGTTGCTGCAACGGGCGATTCCCGAAGCGCTGAAGACCGCGCAACCGGGCACGGAAGCGTTCCGCGTCGCACTGCGTGCGGCACTTGAGAACGTCAAGGAGCTGCCGCTCGCGCACGGCATCATGAACACCACGACGACCGACCACAACGGCCTCGACAAGCGTGCACGTGTGATCGTGCAGGTCGTCGACGGCAAGTGGAAGCTGCAGAACGACTAAAACCAAAAACGGTACGCGCCTCTCGCACAACGTGTGGCTGCCGACGCCGCATTGCCATTCTGTTCGATGACAATGGCAACGACCGCCGCGCCGTGTTCCGGCGCGGCGGTCGCTTTTTCAGGCATTGCAGGTCGATGGCCGGCCGCAGGTTTTGCCGCCACGACGCTTTCCCGGTTTCGATTTCGACGCTTCAGGACGAGGAAGTATGGATCTATCAATTGCGGCGATCCTCGCGCAGGACGGCATCACCACCGGCGCGATCTACGCGCTGCTCGCGCTTGCGCTGGTGCTGGTGTTCTCCGTGACGCGGGTGATTTTTATCCCGCAGGGGGAGTTTGTTTCGTACGGCGCGCTGACGCTAGCTGCACTGCAGACGCAAAAATTTCCGGCGACGTGCTGGTTGCTGATGGCGATGGGCGCCGCCTGTTTCGTCGTCGAGGCGGCGGGGCTGGTGCGGCATCCCGAACGGCGCCGGCATGCCGCGCGCACGCTGGTGATGCTGGTCAGCAAGTATCTGCTGTTCCCGATCGCCGTGTATGGTCTCACGCGCGGTGTTTTCCTGCAGCCGCTGCCGATGCTCGCACAGATCGCGCTGACGTTGCTGATCGTGATTCCGATGGGACCGTTCGTGTACCGGCTCGCGTATGAGCCGATCGCGGAGGCGACCACGCTGCTGCTGCTGATCGTCGCGGTGGCGGTGCACTTCGCGATGGTCGGCCTGGGGCTCGTGATGTTCGGCGCGGAAGGCTCGCGTACCACCGCTTTCTCCGATGCGACCTTCAATCTCGGGAGTCTGTCGATTTCCGGGCAGAGCTTGTGGGTGGTCGGCACGGCAGTCGTGCTGATCGGCGCGCTGTATCTGTATTTCGACCGCTCGATCTCGGGTAAGGCTTTGCGCGCGACGTCGGTGAATCGCCTCGGCGCGCGGCTGGTCGGCATCGGCACGACGCAAGCGGGGCGCCTCGCGTTCACGCTGGCTGCGGGGCTCGGTGCGCTGTGCGGCATTCTCGTCGCACCCTTGACGACCATCTACTACGACTCGGGCTTCCTGATCGGTTTGAAGGGCTTCGTGGGCGCCATTATCGGCGGCCTGGTCAGCTATCCGCTAGCGGCCGCGGGCTCCATTCTGGTCGGCCTGCTGGAGTCGTATTCGTCGTTCTGGGCGAGCGCTTATAAGGAAGTGATCGTGTTCACGCTGATCATCCCAGTGCTGCTGTGGCGAAGTCTTGCCAGCCCGCACGCCGAAGAGGACGAGGAGTGACACGATGAAACGGATCATGCAAAACAAGTTCTTCTGGCTGTTCCTCGTGGTGCTGTTCGCGCTGCCGGTGTTGCCGCAGCCGATCCACGTGCCCGAGTACTGGGTGACGCTGCTTAACTACATCGGCCTGTATTCGATCGTCGCCATCGGTCTTGTGCTGCTTACCGGGATCGGCGGGATGACGAGCTTCGGGCAGGCGGCGTTCGTCGGTATCGGCGCGTATGCGACCGCGTATCTGACGACGCGGTACGGTGTGTCGCCGTGGCTCGCGCTGATCGCGGGCGTGGTGGTGACGGCATTGATCGCGCTGATGCTGGGGCTCGTGACGATGCGCCTGTCCGGTCATTTTCTGCCGCTCGGCACCATCGCGTGGGGACTCGCGCTGTTCTATCTGTTCGGCAATCTGGAGATGCTCGGCAAGTACGACGGCATCAACGGCATTCCGGTGTTGAATGTTTTTGGCATCAATCTGGAGTCCGGTCGGCATATCTACTACCTGATCTGGCTGGTCGTGCTTGGCGCGGTGATCTCTGTTCAAAATCTGCTTAATAGCCGGCCGGGGCGGGCGATTCGCGCATTGCGCGGCGGCGGCATGATGGCCGAAGCGATGGGCGTGAACACGGGGTGGATGCGTGTGGTGATCTTTGTCTACGCAGCAGTGTTGGCATCGATCTCGGGCTTCCTGTACGCACACCTGCAACGCGCGGTGAATCCGACGCCATTCGGGCTGAACCACGGCATCGAGTTTCTGTTCATGGCGGTGGTGGGCGGTGTGTCGCACGTGTGGGGCGCGGTGCTCGGCGCGGCGATCCTCACCGTGCTGCAGGACTATCTGCAAACGCTGCTGCCGAAGCTGCTCGGTGAAAACGGCAACTTCGAAGTGATCGTGTTCGGCATCCTGATGGTGTTGTTGCTGCAATACGCTCGCCAAGGCGTGTGGCCGTTCGTTGCGCGCTTTTTCCCGCGTGGGCCACGCGCGCATCTGCCGGATCATGCGGATCCGTTGCCGCAACGCAGCAAGCCTGCGGCCGGCGAAAGTCTGTTGACCGTCAATAAAGCACGCAAGCAGTTCGGCGGACTGGTGGCGGTGAACGACGTCAGCTTCGACGTGAACGCAGGGCAGATCATCGGTTTGATCGGACCGAACGGAGCGGGCAAATCTACGACCTTCAATCTGGTCACCGGTGTGCTGCAAGCGACCGGCGGTGAGATCACGTTCCGCGGCGAGCGGATCGACGCGCTGAGTTCACGTGAAATCGTCAAACGCGGGATCGGCCGGACCTTCCAGCACGTCAAGCTGTTGCCGGGAATGACGGTGCTGGAGAACGTCGCGATCGGCGCGCATCTGCGCGGCCATGCAGGTGTCTGGCGCAGCGTCGCGCGGCTGAACGGTGCGGAAGAAGCGCGTCTGATGGCGGAAGCGGCCCGGCAGATTCGCCGTGTCGGACTCAAGCCGCATATGTACGACGACGCGGGCAGCTTGGCCTTGGGGCAGCAGCGGATTCTCGAAATAGCTCGGGCGTTGTGTTGCGATCCAACTTTGCTGCTACTGGACGAACCGGCGGCAGGTCTGCGTTATCAGGAAAAATTGCAACTCGCCGACCTGTTGCGCCGGCTCAAAGCTGAAGGGATGAGTGTGCTGCTGGTCGAGCACGATATGGATTTCGTGATGAATCTGACTGATCGCCTGGTGGTCATGGAGTTCGGCACCCGGATCGCGGAAGGCTTGCCTCAGGACGTGCAGCAGGATCCGACCGTGCTTGAAGCGTATCTGGGCGGGGTGGAATGATGGAGACAACAATGAGCGACGCTGCACCCATTCTCGACGTCGATGGATTGTCGGTTCGCTATGGCAAGGTCGAGGCGCTGCATGGCGCGGGGATCAAGGTGCAGCCGGGGCAAATCGTCTCGGTGATCGGTCCGAATGGCGCGGGTAAGTCCACGCTGCTCAACGCGATCATGGGCGCGCTCCCGTCGACCGGGCATGCCAAGGGCGCAATCCGCTATCAGGATGAAGACGTCAGCGCGGTGCCGGTTGAAAAACGGGTGGCACGCGGTATGTGTCTGGTGCCGGAAAAGCGCGAGCTGTTTTCGACGATGACGGTCGAAGACAATCTCGTCCTCGGCGCATATCGGCGCAAGCGGGCGGGGGAGCGTGACTTTCTCGACCAGCTCGAGCCGATTTTTGCGCTGTTTCCGCGGCTGAAGGAACGCCGTAAGCAGCCAGCGGGAACATTGTCCGGTGGCGAGCGGCAGATGCTGGCGGTTGGTCGCGCGCTGATGGGCAAGCCCGATTTGCTAATGCTCGACGAACCGAGCCTGGGTTTGGCGCCGCTGATCGTCAAAGAGATTTTTCACATCATTAGTGCGCTGCGGCAAACAGGCGTGGCGACGCTGTTGATCGAGCAGAATGCGCGCGCGGCGTTGCAAATTTCCGACTATGGCTATGTTTTGGAAACTGGGGAGCTGGCGCTAGAAGGGCCCGCAGCTGATCTGGCGCAGAATCCGCGTGTCATCGAGACGTATCTGGGGTTGGCCAAGAAAGTGGCTTAATTCCGCAGTCTGCGTTTGCTCGCTGTTGTTCAAAGCGGTGTGTTTCACGTGAAACACACCGCTTTTTTCATGGCTAGCCATTCGGCCGAAATTCGGGCCTAAACCGAACCCGTTATAATTCGCCCATACATTTTCCTTTGAAAGGCTCACGCGACGATCTGGCGTGAGATCCGCGATGCTTTTTCCCACAGAATTTGACGTAATCGTCGTCGGCGGTGGTCATGCCGGCACCGAAGCCGCCTTGGCATCGGCGCGCATGGGCAATACCACCCTCCTGCTGACGCACAACATCGAGACTCTCGGCCAGATGAGCTGCAATCCGTCTATCGGCGGCATTGGCAAGGGCCATCTGGTGAAAGAAGTCGATGCGCTCGGCGGGGCGATGGCTGCTGCGACGGATGAGGGCGGAATCCAGTTCCGTATCCTCAATTCGTCGAAGGGCCCGGCCGTCCGTGCCACGCGCGCACAGGCCGACCGTCTGCTGTACAAGCAGGCGATCCGGCATCGTCTGGAGAATCAGCCTAACTTGTGGCTGTTCCAGCAAGCCGTTGACGATCTGATGGTGGAGGGCGACCGCGTCGTCGGCGCTGTCACGCAGGTGGGAATTCGCTTCCGCTCGCGCGCTGTCGTGCTGACGGCCGGGACGTTCCTCGGCGGCAAGATTCACGTGGGTTTGAACAACTACACCGGCGGTCGCGCGGGCGACCCGGCTGCGGTATCGCTGTCGGCTCGTCTAAAGGAATTGAAGCTGCCCCAAGGCCGGCTCAAGACCGGAACGCCGCCGCGGATTGACGGCCGCACGATTGATTTCTCGAAGCTCGAAGAGCAGCCGGGCGATCTTGATCCGGTGCCGGTCTTCTCGTTTCTTGGGCGTTTCGAGCAGCATCCGCGGCAAGTGCCGTGCTGGGTCACGCACACGAATGAGCGCACGCACGACATCATTCGCGGCGGGCTCGACCGGTCGCCGATGTACACGGGCGTGATCGAAGGAGTGGGGCCGCGCTACTGTCCGTCGATTGAAGACAAGATCCATCGCTTCGCGTCGAAGGAATCGCACCAGATCTTCCTCGAACCAGAAGGGCTGACGACCAATGAGTTCTATCCCAACGGTATCTCGACCAGCCTGCCGTTCGATGTGCAGCTGGAACTCGTGCGTTCGATGCGCGGGTTGGAGCACGCCCATATCCTGCGGCCCGGCTATGCGATCGAATACGATTACTTCGATCCGCGCGGGTTGAAGGCATCGCTGGAAACCAAGGTTATCAACGGGTTGTTCTTTGCCGGTCAGATCAACGGTACGACCGGGTATGAAGAAGCGGCTGCACAGGGTCTGCTGGCGGGGATCAATGCTGGCTTGCACGTGCAGGGCAAGGAAGCTTGGTGCCCGCGTCGCGATCAGGCATACCTTGGCGTTCTGGTCGACGATCTGGTGACGCGCGGTGTGTCGGAGCCGTACCGGATGTTCACGAGCCGCGCTGAGTACCGCCTGAGCTTGCGTGAAGACAATGCAGATATGCGTCTGACGGAAATAGGGCGCGAACTTGGCGTTGTCGATGATGTTCGCTGGAATGCATTCAGCCGCAAGCGCGACGCTGTTTCACGTGAAACAGAACGTCTTCGCACGACATGGGTTAATCCTAAGACATTACCGGCCGAAGAAGCGACCGCGTTGCTCGGCAAGCCGATCGACCACGAATACAGCCTTGCCGATCTGCTGCGCCGTCCGGGCGTCACCTACGACGGTGTCTGCGCCTTGCGGGGAGGTGCATGTGCCTCGCCCGAAACGCTGGCTGAGGACGACGTGCTGCTCGCCCAGATCAAGGAACAGATCGAGATCGGCATCAAGTATCAAGGTTATATCGACCGCCAAGCTGATGAGATCGAGCGAAATGAGGCGCATGAAAGCACCCGTCTGCCGGAGGGATTGGACTACGCGGAAGTAAGAGGGCTGTCGTTCGAAGCCCGCCAGAAGCTGGCGCAATTCCGCCCTGAAACCATCGGCCAGGCATCACGGATCTCGGGCATTACGCCGGCGGCGATCTCGCTATTGATGGTCCACTTGAAGCGCGGCTTGGGGCGTCGTTCGACGAAGCCGGCCGAACCTGACACCGACAGCAGCACGCCGGTGACGCAATGACGGTACGCCAGAAGGGAAGCGGCGGAGAAGCCTTGGCACCATTGTTGGCGGACGGTGTTCGCGAACTCGGCCTTGATTTGACTGACGCCCAACTTGGCAAACTGCTCGACTATGTCGCCTTGCTGGGAAAGTGGAACGCGGTCTACAACCTGACGGCGATCCGCGATCCGCGTCAAATGCTGATTCAGCACATTCTGGATTCACTGTCGATCGTGCCGCATCTGGCGACGCGCGGCCCGTCCTCCGTGCTCGACGTGGGTTCCGGTGGCGGCTTGCCGGGAATCGTGCTGGCCATCGTCCTGCCCGAATGGACCGTCACCGTGAACGACATCGTTCATAAAAAGACGGCTTTTCAGGCTCAGGCAAAGGCCGAGCTCGGCCTTGTGAATCTGTCGGTTGTCACCGGCCGGGTCGAAACATTGCAGCCCGGCGCCGAAGTACCGGCAAAGTTCGACGTAATCGTCTCGCGCGCATTCGCAGAGCTCGCGGATTTCGTTACACTGGCCCGTCACCTGGTCGCGGAGCAGGGCGCGATCTGGGCGATGAAGGGTGTGCGCCCGGACGGCGAGATCGAGCGCTTGCCTGCAGGCACTCACGTGGAGCAGATCATTCGCCTGAACGTGCCGTCACTCGACGCTGAGCGGCATTTGATCAAGGTGCTGGTGGATGCCGGGAGCTGACAAGAGCCGGTAGCCCGGTACCGTACCGAATACCAGAAGCGCAAGCGCTTTCCAATTTACTCAGGCAGCAAAAGGGACACACCAACGATGGCAAAAATCTTCTGCGTTGCGAACCAGAAGGGCGGCGTCGGCAAGACGACGACAACAGTCAATCTGGCCGCCAGCTTGGCAGCGCAGGGACAGCGTGTCCTTCTCATCGATCTGGACCCGCAGGGCAACGCCACGATGGGCAGCGGTATCGACAAGGCCGCCTGCGAGAGCACCGTCTACGAAGTGCTTGTGGATGGCGTGTCGGTGGCAGATGCGCGGGTGCGTCCTGAGGCTGTCAATTACGACGTGTTGCCGGCCAACCGTGAGCTGGCTGGCGCCGAGGTCGAACTGGTCAGCGTGCAGAGCCGCGAGCGCCAATTGAAGGTCGCGCTGGCGGTTGTCGAAGGCGAATACGATTTCGTGCTGATCGACTGCCCGCCGGCTTTGTCATTGCTGACGCTCAACGGCCTGTGCGCCGCGCACGGCGTGGTGATTCCGATGCAGTGTGAGTACTTCGCGCTCGAGGGCCTGTCGGACCTTGTCAATACGATCAAGCAGGTGCACGCAAACCTGAATCGGGATCTGAAGGTAATCGGCTTGCTGCGCGTGATGTTCGATCCGCGCATCACGCTGCAACAGCAGGTCTCCGATCAGCTGAAAGAGCATTTCGGCGACAAGGTGTTCGACGTGGTGATCCCGCGCAACGTGCGTCTTGCCGAAGCGCCTAGCTATGGTTTGCCGGGCGTCGTGTTCGACCGTGCGTCGCGCGGTGCGCAAGCGTATGTGCAGTTCGGCGCAGAAATGATTGAACGGGTGCGCGCGCTGAATGACGCGCCCCAGGCATCCTAAGCGGATCGAGGAAGCACAATGAATGCAGTAGCAAGAAAAAAGGGATTGGGCCGCGGTCTGGAAGCATTGCTCGGTGGCAGCCCGGATATCACCGAGGCAGTGGTGATCGACGGCGCGCCCCATGTACTGCCGCTCAGCAAACTTCAGGCCGGCAAGTACCAGCCGCGCACGCGCATGGACGAGGGCGCGCTGCAGGAGCTGGCGGCGAGCATTCGCGCGCAGGGGTTGATGCAGCCGATCCTCGTGCGGCCCGTTTCGGCGGACAAGTACGAGATCATCGCCGGGGAGCGACGTTTCCGCGCGGCGCGCCTCGCCGGACTCGACGAGGTGCCGGTACTGGTGAGGGACGTGCCGGACCAGGCCGCTGCCGCGATGGCGCTGATCGAGAATATTCAGCGTGAAGATCTGAACCCGCTCGAAGAAGCGCAGGGCATTCAGCGCTTGCTCGACGAATTCAACTTTACGCATGAGCAGGCGGCTGAATCGGTCGGCCGCTCGCGCAGCGCTGTGTCGAACCTGCTGCGCTTGCTGAACCTGGCGTCGCCCGTGCAAACGATGCTGCTGGCCGGCGACCTCGACATGGGGCACGCGCGCGCGCTGCTGGCCGTCGACGCAGCGACACAGATCACCCTGGCCAACCAGGTCGTCAACAAGCGTATGTCGGTGCGCGAAACCGAAAAGTTGGTGACCACCACCACCAAGGCGGCGCCGGCGGTGAAGGCGCGCGCGAATCAGGACGGCGGCCGTGATACACGACGCCTCGAAGAAGAATTGTCCGATTTGCTCGCCGCAACGGTAAAGATCAAGCTCGGCCGACGCGGCCGCGGCCAGGTGCTGGTGGATTTCGGCGACCTGGATGCGCTAGAAGGCATCCTGGTCCGGTTGCGCGGCAACGCCACGGCCTGATCGCGATGGCGAGTTGAGCGTGAAGAGCGCCGAACGTGCTTGCGAACTGTCTGGATGGATATCACTCGCAAGCTGTTCGGCAGCGGTAGGTGCATTTGCAGTGGCTGCAATCGCAAGCTTGGGCGGTTCACCACGCTCACTGATTTTTGCAAGCCGTATTGATATCTGACGGATTCCTAAGTTTAAGATCGGCGGAATATACTCAGGATTCCTGATGCAACAGATTTGTTGCGCTTGAGGCATCTCGTCTGAGCGCCGCGTAAGCGCTAGCGCAGAGCCCCATCGCATTGTGAAGGCGAACGCCGAATCGTGGATTTGCCCGGCAATCGCGCGAATGCTTTTCCACCGACACGCGTCGAGTCCGTATAGGTGTCGCATTCCTCGTTGACCGCTTCCCGATCCGACTCCTGCAAGATGGCCGCGATGCCGTGGATGATTTAAGCGCGGCAGGACAGGCGAGCCGCGCGCGCCACACAGTCGAAGGTCCCGTCGCTGCCGCGAAGTCATCGTGCGGCGGCGAAAATGTATCTGCAGTAACCATGCGCGCTCTGCAAAAAGCACCGGCATCCGGACGCCGTTTCACCGCTACCCGGTACTGTCCTACAAGTCCACCGCGCCACCCCAAAATCTCCTTCTGTTGCATTTTTGAGACGCACGCCGTAGCGTCGAAACGACGCATCTACAAGATCGAGCATGCTCAATTCATCGCGCATATCTAGCCACCCCCCGGCCGCCTTACATTTGCCGTGAATAACCGCGCGAACACGCCGCTTCCGTATGGTGAAGGCCGGTTTCACACAGTTTATTGGACGGCCTAAAGTCTTGAATTGCCTGCAACTATCGCTTACAATCGCCCGGATTTAATTGCACGGCAACCCCGTAAGCGCAGCGTAAGCTCGCGGGCTGAACAAGACTTTCGGAACACTGCGATGGCGGTCAAAGCGTCGAATCAAGCGCCGAAGAATGGGCACGACGAACACCGCGCAGAACGCACCGTTTCCGATGCGTCCACCGGTCAGCACGTTACAACTGACGATGCGTGGGATGTCGAGCAGCAAGATAACAATATCGTTCCGCTCACGCGGGCCGAGGCTGAAAAGCTATTTGGTCCCAATGTGAGTCGTCCATCGCGCGTCACGCCTTCCAAGGTCGTGGCAGCGCAAATGGTTTTGTCCCTGGGTGCTACGCTGGTGTGGTGGCTGTTCTACAAGCCGCCGGGCGCTGCTGCGCTGTCCGCGTTCCTGGGGGGAGCGATCTGCTGGGTGCCGGGCGCGTTGTTCGCGGCACGCCTTAGAACGCTGAGCGGCGCCGAAACAGTAATGAGCTGGATGATCGGCGAAGCGCTCAAGATGGGGACAACGATCGCGATGTTTGTAGCCATCGCCTTCTGGTATCACGACGTACGCTGGGTGCCGCTGCTCGTGACCTACCTTATCGCGCTCAAGACGTACTGGATCGCCCTGGCGTGGCGCTAAGTTGGCAGCAACAAAGTAGTACCAAAGAATTCAGGCTGGCGCGCAGCGCCGCCACAAGGCGTGCGGATATGACACGATCCGCGCCCGGCATGTTCCCGCAATACAGAATTGCTGCGGGCGCGGCCTAAGACGATTTTCGACAATTTGGGTGGCTTTAACGATATGGCAGCTAGCGAAGGCACGCGCGCAATGGATCCGTCCGAGTACATCGCGCACCACTTGCAAAACTTTTCCACCGCGCACCAGACGTCGATTTTCGACATTCACGTGTGGAATCTGGACACCCTTTTCTGGTCGATCGTTTGCGGTCTGGCCACCATCTTCATTCTGCATCTCGCCGCCCGTAAGGCGACGTCCGGCGTGCCGGGCCGTTTCCAGTGCGCGATCGAGATGCTGGTCGAAATGGTCGAGGATCAATCGAAGTCGATGATCCACGGCACGCGCACCTTCATCGCACCGCTCGCGTTGACCGTGTTCGTCTGGGTTGCGCTGATGAACGCGCTCGACTTTATCCCTGTAGACCTGCCGGGCCACGTGATCGGCTGGCTGGGTCTGTCCGAAATCATCCCGCACCACCGCATCGTCCCGACCGCCGACCTGAACGGCACGCTCGGCATCGCCCTCGGTGTGTTCGCGCTAATGATTTACTACAACTTCAAGATCAAGGGCGCCGGCGGCTTCGTGCATGAGTTGCTGTCCGCTCCGTTCGGCGCGCATCCGCTGCTGTGGATCCCGAACCTTGCACTGAACATCATCGAGTTCGTCGCGAAGACGGTCTCGCTCGGCATGCGGCTGTTCGGCAACATGTACGCGGGCGAACTGTTGTTCCTGCTGATTGCCCTGCTCGGCAGCATCTGGAGCTTCGGCGCGGACACGACGGTGCTTGGCTTCATCGGCCACGTGATCGCCGGCAGCGTGTGGGCAATCTTCCACATCCTGATCGTGCTGCTGCAGGCGTTCATTTTCATGATGCTGACGCTGGTGTACATCGGCCAGGCACACGACACGCACTAACCTGCGCCGTCGACCAAAGAATCGTAGTTTTTTAAATCCCAGTTCCAACCAGTTCTAAAAAGACTTTTCACAAAGGAGTGATCATGCAAGCTTTCATCGCCAACATCCAGGGTCTGACCGCCATCGGTATCGGCATCATCATCGGCCTGGGTGCAATCGGCGCCTGTATCGGTATCGGCCTGATGGGCGGCAAGTACATCGAAGCATGTGCTCGTCAGCCGGAACTGATGAACCCGCTGCAAACCAAGATGTTCCTGCTGGCTGGTCTGATCGATGCGGCGTTCCTGATTGGCGTTGGTGTGGCAATGCTGTTTGCGTTCGCGAACCCGCTGCTGTCGAAGCTGGCAGGCTGAGGTTCCTCGGAAGTTTGCGCCTGAGCTATAACTAGTAAAGGTGCAGGGCGGAACGGGTACTTAGGCGCTGATCGAATACAGAATCGATGAGCGCCTTGCCGTTTCACTTTCCGAACTAGCAACGTTTAAGGAAACACCGTGAATCTCAACGCAACCCTGTTTGCGCAAATGGTCGTGTTCCTGATCCTCGCGTGGTTCACGATGAAGTTCGTGTGGCCGCCGTTGGTCAACGCCCTCGACGAGCGCTCGAAGAAGATTGCTGACGGTCTGTCTGCCGCTGAAAAGGGCAAGGCTGAGCTCGAAGCCGCACACAAGCGCGTCGACCAGGAACTCGCTCAGGCACGCAACGACGGTCAGCAACGTATTGCTGACGCCGAAAAGCGCGCTGTGTCAGTCGCTGACGAAATCAAGGCTCAAGCACAAGCTGAAGCCGCTCGTATCATCGCGCAAGCGAAGGCCGACGCGGACCAGCAAGTCGTGAAGGCGCGCGAAACGCTGCGCGGCGAAGTCGCTGCACTCGCCGTGAAGGGCGCTGAACAGATCCTGAAGCGCGAAGTCGACCAGGCAGCTCACGCTGACCTGCTGAATCAACTGAAAGCCGAGCTCTGATCATGGCCGAACTTGCAACCATCGCCCGTCCGTACGCAGAAGCGCTGTTTGGCGTGGCCGAAGCTGGTGACATCGCCGCCTGGTCCACGCTCGTGCAGGAGCTGGCACAGGTTGCGCGTCTGCCCGAAGTGCTGTCGATCGCCTCGAGCCCGAAAGTGAGCCGCACACAGGTCAGCGAACTGCTGCTGGCCGCGGTCAAGTCGCCGCTCAAGGACAATGCGCAAGCGAAGAATCTGGTGCAAATGCTGGTCGATAATCATCGCCTGCAATTGCTGCCGGAAATCTCCACGCAGTTCGAAGAGTTGAAGAACGCCCGCGAAGGGGCGGCAGATGTGCTGATCGTTAGCGCATTCCCGCTCGAAGGCGCGCAGTTGAACGACCTCGTCGCAAGTCTCGAACGCAAGTTCCAACGCAAGCTGAAGCCGACGGTCGAAGTCGATCCGTCGCTGATCGGCGGCGTGCGCGTGACGGTCGGCGACGAAGTGCTCGATACCTCGGTCCGCGCGCGGCTTGCCAGCATGCAAACGGCTCTAACGGCCTGAAGCGCCTGAAGCGCTTCAGCGGCTGGCACGCAACAGAATTGACTATCAGGAGCGAATAATGCAACTCAATCCCTCTGAGATCAGCGAGCTGATCAAGAGCCGGATCCAGGGCCTTGAAGCGAGCGCAGACGTTCGCAACCAGGGCACTGTGATCTCCGTGACCGACGGTATCGTGCGTATCCACGGCCTGTCGGAAGTGATGCAGGGCGAAATGCTCGAATTTCCGGGCAACACCTTCGGTCTCGCACTGAACCTCGAGCGCGACTCGGTCGGCGCCGTGATTCTGGGTGAGTACGAACACATTTCGGAAGGCGACATCGTCAAGACGACGGGCCGCATTCTCGAAGTGCCGGTGGGTCCGGAACTGCTCGGCCGCGTGGTCGACGCACTCGGCAACCCGATCGACGGCAAGGGCCCGATCAACGCGAAGAAAACGGACGCAATCGAAAAGATCGCTCCGGGCGTGATCTGGCGTAAGTCGGTTTCGGAACCGGTCCAAACCGGTCTGAAGTCGATCGACGCGATGGTGCCGGTTGGCCGCGGTCAGCGTGAGCTGATCATCGGCGACCGTCAGTGCGGCAAGACCGCAGTCGCTGTCGACACGATCATCAACCAGAAGGGCAAGAACCTCTTCTGTATCTACGTTGCGATCGGCCAGAAGGCTTCGTCGATCATGAACGTGGTGCGCAAGCTGGAAGAAACCGGCGCGCTGGAATACACGATCGTCGTCGCTGCTTCGGCTTCGGAATCGGCTGCGATGCAATACCTCGCACCGTACGCCGGCTGCACGATGGGCGAATACTTCCGCGACCGCGGTCAAGACGCGCTGATCGTTTATGACGATTTGACCAAGCAAGCTTGGGCATACCGTCAGATCTCGCTGTTGCTTCGCCGCCCGCCGGGCCGCGAAGCGTACCCGGGCGACGTGTTCTATCTGCACTCGCGTCTGCTGGAACGTGCCGCTCGCGTGTCGGAAGACTACGTCGAGAAGTTCACGAACGGCGAAGTGAAGGGCAAGAGCGGTTCGCTGACGGCACTGCCGGTCATCGAAACGCAGGCAGGCGACGTGACCGCATTCGTTCCGACGAACGTGATCTCGATTACCGACGGCCAGATCTTCCTGGAAACCGACCTCTTCAACGCAGGTATCCGCCCGGCAATTAACGCCGGCGTGTCGGTGTCGCGCGTCGGTGGTGCGGCTCAAACCAAGGTCGTGAAGAAGCTGTCGGGCGGTATCCGTACCGACCTCGCACAGTACCGTGAACTCGCAGCGTTCGCGCAGTTCGCTTCGGACCTCGACGAAGCCACCCGCAAGCAGCTGGAGCGCGGCCGCCGCGTGACGGAGCTGCTGAAGCAGCCGCAGTATCAGCCGCTGCAAGTCTGGGAACTGGCTGTCTCGCTGTTTGCCGCGAACAACGGCTACCTCGACGACCTGGAAGTCTCGCAAGTGCTGCCGTTCGAAAAGGGCCTGCGCGACTACCTGAAGACGAAGCACGCTGACCTGATCAAGCGCATCGAAGATACCAAGGAACTCTCGAAGGACGACGAAGGCCTGCTGCATACGGCCCTCAAAGACTTCAAGAAGTCCGGCGCTTATTGATCCGCGAGTGATCCGCAAGGCATAAACGGACCTTGAAGCGGCGCGGGCCGCAGGCAACTGAACCCGCGCTGCTTCGATCGCTTTGCATGGGACCCGAGTAACCGCTAAAGCGCTAACTCGGGCCGACAAGGAGCAAGCAATGGCTGGAATGAAGGAAATTCGCGGCAAGATCAAGAGCGTGCAAAACACGCGCAAGATCACGAAAGCGATGGAGATGGTGGCCGCATCGAAGATGCGCCGCGCTCAGGAGCGCATGCGCGCTGCTCGCCCGTATGCCGACAAGGTCCGCGATATCGCTGCACACATGAGCCGTGCGAACCCGGAGTATCGTCACCCGTTCATGGTGTCGAACGAAGGCGCGAAAACGGCGGGCATCATCCTTGTCACGACCGATAAAGGTCTGTGCGGCGGTATGAACACGAACGTGCTGCGTGCGTCGTTGCAGAAGTTCAAGGAACTGGAAGGCCAGGGCAAGACGATCGAAGCAACTGCGATCGGCACCAAGGGCCTGGGTTTCCTGAACCGTCTGCGCGCCAAGGTGGTGTCGAATGTCGTGCATCTGGGCGACACGCCGCATCTGGAAAAACTGATCGGCGCGGTGAAGGTGCAGCTCGACCTGTACTCGGAAGGCAAGGTTTCGGCGGTGTACCTGGCGTACACGCGCTTCGTCAACACGATGAAGCAGGAGCCGGTGATCGAGCAACTGCTGCCGCTGTCGGCAGAGCAGTTCGAGCGCAAGGAAGAAGACGGCACGACGCCGAGCACGCAGTGGGACTACATCTACGAGCCGGATGCGCAGGCAGTGGTGGACGAGCTGCTGGTGCGTTATGTTGAAGCGCTGGTCTATCAGGCCGTCGCGGAAAACATGGCATCGGAGCAGTCGGCACGGATGGTCGCAATGAAGGCCGCTTCGGACAACGCGAAGACGGTCATCAACGAACTGCAGCTCGTGTACAACAAGAGCCGTCAGGCCGCGATCACGAAAGAACTGTCGGAAATCGTCGGTGGCGCGGCGGCTGTCTGACCTTGACGGTCAAGCATGCCGCTCCGTGTGCGCACTCGTGGCGCACCCGTCTAGGCGGCCCCATCGAAACTGCGCCTTTGCGCGAGTGAAGAATTGAGTATCTAAAGGAAAAGCGATGAGTACTACTGCTTTGGTAGAAGGCAAGATCGTACAGTGCATCGGCGCGGTGATCGACGTGGAATTTCCGCGTGAATCCATGCCGAAGATTTACGACGCGCTCATTCTCGAAGGTTCGGAACTGACCCTCGAAGTCCAGCAACAGCTGGGCGACGGCGTCGTCCGTACCATCTGTCTGGGTGCATCGGACGGCCTGCGCCGCGGTACGACGGTGAAGAACACCGGTAAGCCGATCAGCGTGCCGGTCGGCAAGCCGACCCTCGGCCGCATCATGGACGTGCTGGGTCGCCCGATCGACGAAGCCGGCCCGATCAGCTCGGACGTGGTTCGCGGTATTCACCAGAAGGCTCCGGCGTTCGACGAACTGTCGCCGTCGACCGAACTGCTCGAAACCGGCATCAAGGTTATCGATCTGATCTGCCCGTTCGCCAAGGGCGGTAAGGTGGGTCTGTTCGGTGGCGCCGGTGTGGGCAAGACCGTGAACATGATGGAACTGATCAACAACATCGCTAAGGAACACGGTGGTTACTCCGTGTTCGCCGGTGTTGGCGAGCGTACCCGCGAAGGGAACGACTTCTATCACGAAATGAAGGACTCGAACGTTCTCGACAAGGTCGCGCTGGTGTACGGCCAGATGAACGAGCCGCCGGGCAACCGTCTGCGCGTCGCGCTGACCGGTCTGACGATGGCTGAGCACTTCCGTGACGAAGGCCTCGACGTGCTGTTCTTCGTCGACAACATCTACCGTTTCACGCTGGCAGGCACGGAAGTGTCGGCACTGCTCGGCCGTATGCCGTCGGCAGTGGGCTATCAGCCGACGCTGGCTGAAGAAATGGGTAAGCTGCAAGAGCGTATTACGTCGACCAAGACTGGCTCGATCACGTCGGTGCAGGCCGTGTACGTCCCTGCGGATGACTTGACCGACCCGTCGCCGGCTACGACCTTCGGCCACCTGGACGCAACGGTTGTGTTGTCGCGTGACATCGCTTCGCTGGGTATCTACCCGGCAGTCGACCCGCTCGATTCGACCTCGCGTCAGATCGACCCGAACGTGATCGGCGAAGAGCATTACTCGATCACGCGCGGCGTGCAGCAAACGCTGCAGCGCTACAAGGAATTGCGCGACATTATCGCGATTCTGGGTATGGACGAACTGGCGCCGGAAGACAAGCTCGCCGTGGCGCGCGCTCGTAAGATCCAGCGTTTCCTGTCGCAGCCGTTCCACGTCGCTGAAGTGTTCACGGGCTCGCCGGGCAAGTACGTGCCGCTAAAAGAAACGATCCGTGGCTTCAAGATGATCGTTGAAGGCGAGTGCGACCACCTGCCGGAACAAGCGTTCTACATGGTCGGCACGATCGACGAAGCCTTCGAAAAGGCCAAGAAGATCCAGTAAAGGTCGGGTGTAACGAAGCGGGCGCCGGCCTCGCGCGTATCGATACCTAACGGTGTCGGAACGCAAAGCCGGCGCCTCTTACTACGCTCAACCCAGCCTTGCATGGGACGAGGGCGCGCTGCGTGGGACCGGAGTAAGTGCTGAAGCACTCACTCCGGTCGACATAAGCGCTAAGGCGCTAACACTCGTCGACAGGAGTCGATATGGCAACCATTAAAGTAGACGTCGTCAGCGCGGAAGAGCAGATCTTCTCGGGCCAGGCGAAGTTCGTCGCGCTGCCGGGCGAAGCAGGTGAACTCGGCATTCTGCCGGGCCACACGCCGCTCATCACGCGGATTCGTCCGGGTGCGGTGCGCATCGAAGTTGAAAACGGCGAAGAAGAGTTTGTGTTCGTCGCCGGCGGCATTCTTGAAGTCCAACCCGGTGCAGTGACGGTTCTGGCCGACACCGCTATCCGCGGCAAGGATCTCGACGAAGCCAAGGCCGAAGATGCGCGCAAGCGTGCGGAAGAAGCGCTGCAAAACACGGGTTCGAACCTCGAATACGCAACCGCGCAAGCGGAACTGGCGTATGCGACGGCTCAGCTCGCTGCGATCCAGCGGCTGCGCAGGCTGCGCGGTCAGAAATAAGCAACACGTATCAGAAAGAAAGCAGCCTTCGTGGCTGCTTTTTTTGACTTCTACTTGACGTTTACGGAAAGGTCAGCAAAATCGTATCTTCGGATAAGCGCGGTCCATCCATGCGCTGCGGGTAAGACTTGATGCCTCACGGACATACGCCGGTGGCACAATCGATTTCAAATTGATTTCTCAAGAAAACGCCGGGCCGCCCCCAGTTTTCCTGACCCCCTCGGGGGCCTGGCGCGAAGCGACAGGTTTTGGGGGCACTCAATAGAGCGAGCTTCCGCTCACGGAGACAACACCATGGCAACGCAAGTGTCAGGCGAAGGAGCATTCATCAAGCCGAAGGACGGTCTTTCGTACGTCCGCGGTTCGACCGACATTCCCTTGAGCGAAGCAACGGTCGGCCAGTTTCTGCGCGACACCGCGCAGCGTTTTCCTGATCGTCCGGCTGTGGTGTTTCGCGAGCAGCGCATTCGCTGGTCGTGGAAGGAATTCGCGGAAGAGGTCGACGTGCTGGCGGCCGGGCTGCTCGCGCTCGGCATCGAAAAAGGCGATCGGGTGGGGATCTGGTCGCCGAACCGGGTGGAGTGGCTGCTCACGCAGTTCGCCACTGCGCGCATTGGCGCCGTGCTGGTCAACATCAATCCGGCTTACCGGCTCGCGGAACTCGAATACGCGTTGAACAAAGTCGGCTGCAAGGCGATCATCGCCGCAGAGCGGTTTAAAACGTCGATGTACCTCGAAATGCTGCAGGAACTCGCGCCGGAACTGGCCACTCAGGCGCCGGGCGACTTGCGCGCCGCACGCCTGCCTGATCTGCGCTACGTGATCCGCATGTGCGACACGGAAACGGCCGGCATGTTGACCTTCTCCGACGTGATCGAGCAAGGCCGCGCAACGCTCGACGTCACAAGGCTCGACGCCATCGGCGCCACGCTGTCGTGCCACGATCCGATCAACATCCAGTTCACCAGCGGCACAACCGGCAATCCGAAAGGCGCGACGCTGACACACAGCAACGTCGTCAACAATGCACGTTATATCGCGATGGCGATGCGCCTGTCCGAGCAGGACGCCTTGTGCATCCCTGTGCCGCTCTATCACTGCTTCGGCATGGTGCTGTCCGTGCTGGCGTGCGTATCGGTCGGCGCGAATATGGTGTTTCCGGGCGAGGGCTTCGACCCTGCCGCCACGTTGGCTGCCGTCGCCGAAGAACAATGCACCGCACTACACGGCGTGCCGACCATGTTCATCGCCGAGCTCGATCACCCCAATTTCGCCACCTACGACTTTTCGCATCTGCGCACGGGCATCATGGCCGGCTCACCGTGCCCAATCGAGACGATGAAGAAAGTCGTTTCGACGATGCATCTGAACGAAATCACAATCGCGTACGGCATGACGGAGACCAGCCCGGTGTCGTTCCAGAGTTCGACTACCGATCCGCTCGACAAGCGCACCACGACGGTCGGCCGCATCCAGCCTCATCTGGAAGTGAAAATCGTCGATCCACTTGGCCAAATCGTGCCAGTGGGCGAGACGGGCGAGTTGTGCACCCGAGGCTATTCGGTGATGCAAGGCTACTGGGGCGACGAGGCGAAGACGCGGGAAAGCATCGTCGACGGCTGGATGCACACCGGCGATCTGGCGATGCTCGACGCCGAAGGCTACTGCAACATCGTCGGCCGTCTGAAGGACATGCTGATTCGCGGCGGTGAGAACATCTATCCGCGCGAGATTGAGGAGTTTCTGTTCCGCCACCCGAAGATCCAGAGCGTGCAAGTGTTCGGCGTGCCCGATCCGAAGTACGGCGAGGAGGTGTGCGCGTGGATCGTCCTGCGTTCAGGCGAGCAGGCGACGGCTGAGGAGATCCAACAATTCTGCCAGGGTCAGATCGCCCACTACAAGGTGCCGAAATACATTCGCTTTGTCGACGAATTGCCGATGACGGTAACCGGCAAAGTGCAGAAGTTCATCATGCGCGAACGGATGATCGGTGAGTTGAAGGTGAAGGAAGACAAAACGGCATAACGCGCATGCGGGTTCGGCGCGGCGCAGATTCTTGCGCCGCGCCGGCCGACATTTGGGGGAAAACCGTTTGCCGCCCGAGCCGAAAATGGTCCTGAAAAAACACGCAAACGTTTGACCAGACGAAAAAAAAGCGGGCCTGGAGCCCGCTAAAAACCACACGCTACGGGGTTAGCGCGAGGAGACCAAAGGAGGAACCGACTGAGACGACGCCCCAGCGCCGACTACGGCCCCAGCAGGGATGCCCCTTCACAGGGCTTCGGCGTACGCCGACCGGCAAGTGCATCGTATCCGCTCACACCACGCACCCAGCCACATCCGTGTTGAAACCGTTGAGGGCATTGTGGGCGAATTAACCTACACGCGCGGTAACAAAGTGTTTCAGGTTGTAACGCCCGCCAGATAAGGCGTTGCGGGATTTATTGCCAATCGGAAACGTTTTAAACGTAAGTTTTACCGATGACAGACTCGCAATTTAATACGCCTGATTGATGCTATTCGCGACGCATATCGCGGGACAACCCGTTCAGTCGATTCCGCATGAAATGGTTGCATGTTCATCTTTTTCGCAAACGATTGCCTGTATTACAGGCCTTTGCTGAACCCATGCACCTCATCTTTCCCGGAGTGAGCGACCGTGCTGCAATGCGGCACGCATGAAGTGCGGACAGGGCGAAAAAACCGGCTGCCCCGATCGCAGCGACCGTTCGACTGCATTGTTCCGCTTTTGCTTACATCCGGCGATCCGGTTACACGATTGTGCTGGCGCAGTGGAATTATTTAAAAAAGGCTATATCCAACCAACTCGTCGAGCCGGGAGGAGTACAGGCAGCCTGCAAGCGACAAGCCTTACTTCAGCCATTTATCCGAGATTGCCTGGTACTCGCCGGTCGCACGCGCCAGGTGCAGCCACTGGTCCACATACTGCTGGAACGCGACATCGCCACGCGGCAGCAACCAGGCCTTCTCACCGTACTGGAACGGCTTGTCCGGATGCACGGAGCAAAGACCCGGATTCAGCTTTTGCTGCAATAACGTCTCCGACGCGTCCGTGACCATCACATCGGCCTTGCCGGCGAGGATCTGCTTGAAGATTGTCACGTTGTCCGGATAGACGGTGACGTTCGCGTGCGGAAAATACTGCCTCGCGAAGCGCTCGTTCGTGCCACCCGGATTGACGATCACGCGCGTGGCTGGCTGATCGATCTGCGCGACCGTTTGGTATTTGTTGACGTCATCGCATCGCACGATCGGCGTCTTGCCGTCGATCATGTATGCCTGTGTGAAGAACGCGCGCTTTTGCCGCTCGAGTGTCGGCGAAACGCCGCCCACACCGACGTCGCATTTTGCAACGAAGTCGTTCATCAAGTTCGGCCACGACGTTTTGACGAATTCCGCCTTCACGCCGAGCGACTTGGCGAGCGATTCGGTCATCTCTATATCGATGCCTTCGAACTGGCCGTCGGCTTTGTAGAACGAGTAGGGCTTGTAATCGCCGGTCGTGCAGGCGCGCAGCGTGCCGCGCGCGAGAATTTCGTCGAGTCGCGAAGGCGCCGCGGCGGTTGCGCTGGTCTGTGCGTGGGCCACGCCGCTTTGCATCAAAACACCGGCCAAAGCGCCGAGCAGTGCGAGTGCTGCCTTGTTCATCGATTCTCCTTGATTGCGCGTAATTGTTTGGTAAGGCCGTCGGATGATAGCCCGGCCAATTACGGTTGAACATTGGCCGTTCAGCCGAGTCATGGCGCGGCAGACGAGGCGTCAAAGCCAGCCAAACACAATGTGCGATGCAGTTATTGCCCGCATCAAGCGCGATGCGGTGACCCGGGTCCGGTAAAATACCCCTTTGCCTTCAGTCGCACGCAACGTGGCCCATAAACTCCTGAACGACACTTTCCTGCGCGCGCTGCTGCGCCAGCCGACCGACTACACGCCGATCTGGCTGATGCGACAGGCGGGCCGCTACTTGCCGGAATACAACGCCACGCGCGGTCGCGCGGGGAGTTTCCTCGGTCTGGCGAAGAACCCTGCCTACGCAACGGAAGTCACGCTGCAGCCGCTCGAGCGTTATCCGCTCGACGCCGCGATCCTGTTCTCGGACATCCTGACGGTGCCTGACGCGATGGGCCTCGGCCTCGAGTTCGTCACTGGCGAAGGCCCCCAATTCGCCCGCCCGGTCCGCACGGAAGACGATGTGGCGCGTCTCGCGGTGCCCGACATCGACGCCACGCTGCGCTACGTCACCGACGCGGTGCGCGAAATCCGCACCGCACTCACCGACGCCCAAGGCCGTCAGCGCGTGCCGCTGATCGGTTTTTCGGGTAGCCCGTGGACCTTGGCGTGCTACATGGTCGAAGGCGGCGGCTCGGCAGACTTCCGCATCGTCAAGTCGATGCTTTACGCGCGCCCGGACCTGATGCACCGCATTCTCGATGTCAATGCGAAGTCGGTTGCGGCGTATCTGAACGCGCAGATCGAAGCCGGTGCGCAAGCCGTGATGATTTTCGACACGTGGGGTGGGGCGCTGGCAGACGGTGTCTATCAACGCTTCTCGCTGCATTACATTCAGCAGGTCGTGAGCCAGTTGAAGCGCGATCACGACGGCGAGAAAGTGCCGGTGATCACCTTTACGAAGGGCGGCGGCCTGTGGCTCGACGAGATCGCCGATACCGGCGTCGATGCCGTCGGGCTCGACTGGACGGTGAATCTGAGCAAGGCGCGCGAGCGTGTGGGCGGCAAGGTGGCGCTACAAGGCAATATCGATCCGTCGGTGCTGTTCGCGCCGCCGGCTTCGATTCGCATGGAAGCGCGTGCTGTGCTCGATAGCTTCGGCAACCACCCGGGCCACGTTTTCAATCTCGGCCATGGCATCTCGCAATTTACGCCGCCGGAGCACGTCGCCGAACTGGTCGATGAAGTTCACCGCCATAGCCGCGCAATTCGCAGCGGTGCTCATGCACCAACGTGACGCTGTAACCGTTGCCAATTCTGCTGCAACGCAGCGAACTGGGCTCCCGGTCTAAGGGCAAAACAGCAGGCTGCGGGCCGCCAGATGGCGATCTTGCTGTTGTCAAGACTTGACTTATGCACATTCATCACGTTGCGGCGCGGTAGAAGCTTTCATCGTGCACCAGCCCTTGCACATTGCAGGCGCATTTGATCTAAGCCTTATCTGGCAAGGGTTTCACGACCTCACGACAAAATGTGCGGAATCCCACAGAAGGTAGCTGCGGCGCGGTTCTTGGCCCTTCAGAGCGAAGTTCTCAACAAAGTTATCCACAGGCACGCGGACCAATTGCAATTGTTCAGCCGAATCCAAAACTTAGCGCCGAAATTGAAGTTTTACTTTAACTTCGACGGGTTCGCTTTCTGCCCAATGCTCACTGCGGCGCGGCATCGTGCCGCATCAACTCACCACGCCCAGACCGCCGCGTGAGTGCCGTGTTCGTCCGCGTCGCGCTGGATCATCCGCTGCCGACCTTATTCGACTACCGTTGCGACACGCCCGAGGGCGTCGCGCTGGGCATGCTGGTGAGCGTGCCGTTCGGCAAGCGCCACGTGGTGGGCCTTGTTTGCGAAGTGACCGCTCACAGTGACGTTCCCGCCGAGCGCCTGCGCGCGGTCGACCATGTTTGCACCGCGTGCCCGCCGGTGTCGGCACAATGGCTGGCGCTGGCAGCCTTCGCGGCCGACTACTATCAGCGCGGCCTCGGGGAAGTGGCCCTGCCCGCGTTGCCGCAAGCCTTGCGCGACGCATCGCGCTGGACGCGTCTGTTCGCCCCGGAAGAGCGTTACCGGCTCACGTCCGAGGGCCGCGACGCGTTGCCGGATGCGTTGCCCGTCCGAGCCAGCGTCCTGAGAAAGCTTGCGCAGGCGCTCGCCGAGACCGACTTCCTGCTGGCAGCCGATGCCCGTGCGATCCACCCCAAAGCAATCGCGACCCTCGACGCCTGGCAGGCCGAAGGCTGGGTCGCGCTGGACGTCATCGAAGCTGCCGCGGCGCTTGCCGCGCCAATGTCGCCGGATGCGCCGGCGCCTACACTGCCCACGCTCACCAACGAGCAAACGGCCGCCGTCGAAGCGATCCGCGACGCCAACGGCTTTGCGCCGTTCCTGCTGCACGGCGTGACCGGCAGCGGCAAGACCGAGGTTTATCTGCGCGCGCTCGCCGAAATCCTCGCTGCGAAGCCCGATGCGCAGGCGCTTGTCCTCGTTCCTGAAATCAATTTGACGCCGCAGTTCGAAGCGGCCTTCCGGGCGCGCTTTGCCGCGCTGGAAGGCGCATCGATCGTCACGCTGCACAGCGGCCTCGCAGAAGGTGAACGCGCCCGCAACTGGTTCGCCGCGCACACCGGGCGCGCCCGCATCGTGCTCGGCACGCGGCTGGCGGTGCTGGCATCGCTGCCGAAGCTCGCCATCATCGTCGTCGATGAGGAACACGATCCGGCCTACAAGCAACAGGAAGGCCTGCGCTATTCGGCGCGCGACCTGGCGATCTACCGCGCCAAGCAACTTGGCTTGCCGGTGGTGCTCGGCTCGGCTACGCCGTCGCTGGAAAGCTGGTGGCAGGCCGATCAGGGGCGCTATACGCGTCTCACGTTGTCGCGCCGCGCCGTCGCTGAAGCCGTGCTGCCGAGCGTCAAACTGATCGATCTCGAAGAAGAGCGGCGGCGTGGGCGGGCATCGATGGAAGGGTTGTCGGGGCCGTTGATCGCCGCGCTGAAAAACCGGCTGGAGCGCAGCGAGCAAAGCCTCGTGTTTCTCAACCGCCGCGGCTACGCGCCGCAACTCGCCTGCGACGCCTGCGGCTGGGTCGCCGGTTGCCCGCGTTGCAGCGCTTACGTCGTCCTGCACAAACCCGAGCGCGCGCTGCGCTGTCACCACTGCGGCTGGGAATCGCGCATTCCGCGCTCGTGCCCGGATTGCGGCAACGTCGACATCGCACCGATGGGGCGCGGCACGCAACGCGTCGAAGAAACGCTGGCGAGCGCGGTGCCCGGCGCCCGTGTACTGCGTATCGACGCCGACAGCACGCGCCGCAAGGGCAGCGCGCAGGCGCTGTTCTCCGATGTGCACGCGGGCGAGGTCGACATTCTTGTCGGCACGCAGATGATCGCCAAGGGCCACGACTTTCAACGGGTGTCGCTGGTCGGCGTGCTCAACGCCGATACCGCTTTGTTTTCGCACGACTTTCGCGCGAGCGAGCGCCTCTTCGCGCAACTGATGCAGGTAAGCGGCCGCGCCGGCCGCGCCGGTTTGCCGGGTGAAGTGCTGGTGCAGACCCGCTATCCGCGCCACGCGCTTTATCACGCGCTGGCCCGGCACGACTACGTCGGCTTTGCCAATTCGACGCTGGCCGAGCGTCGCGACGCGCACTTGCCGCCGTTCGTCTATCAGGCGCTACTGCGCGCCGAAGGGCGCACGCTCGAAGCGGCGCTCGCTTTCTTGCAGCAGGCGGCTGCGGCGTTGACGGAGATTCCGGCGGCTGAACGCGTGAGCGTCTACGACGCCGTGCCGCTCACCATCGTCAAGGTGATGCACGTGCATCGCGCGCAGTTGCTGATCGAAAGCGCGTCGCGTGCGGCGCTGCAGGCGACCTTGCGTGCCTGGCAACCGATGCTGCGCAGCCTTAAGGGCGTGCTGCGCTGGAACCTCGAAGTCGACCCGCTCGACATCTAGCGCCAACGCGCACCTAACTTCGGCGTTACTCCTTTACGTCATATTCATAGAGCGAATGGTCGTTTCGTTTTACGACTTCGCTCGCCTATATTTCGCCGAATCGGCGCAAGTTTCACAACAATTCCAAAATCCGCGCGTCGATGCACCTCAACTTCCCCGGGGCATTGCGATGAGCGATACCAACCACACTCTTCCGACAGGCGCCGCGCCTGGCAGGCAGCAAAGCACGCGCGGCGGCGGTCTCTTTTCCACTGAAGACTGGTTGGCCGTTTGGGTCGGCCTGTTAGTCATCGTCGTTGCCTGGGCGCTGTTCGCGTCGGGCAGCAGCATCAAGTGGCTGGCGACTGCGCCGGCCAAATGGTCGAGCGTCGGCCAGGCCGCACAGGACTTCGGCAAACATCTGCCGAACTACGTCGCGCTGTTTATCGTGTTCTCGCTGCTGTTCGGCGTGAGCCTCGCCGCGCTGAAGCAGCGGGTCGGATCTTTTCTTGGCTCGTTCCTGATTCTGTTTATCGCGTCGGCGCTGATCTTCACGCTCGGCGCGTGGGTGAACGCCTCGAAGTACAACCTCGAGCCGCCGCTGGTGGCGCTGGCGCTCGGCCTGCTGATCTCGAACGTGTTCACGCTGCCCGAGTGGTTTTCGGCGGGTTTGCGTGTCGAGTTTTATATCAAGGTCGGCATCGTGCTGCTCGGCGCGACCTTGCCGTTCACGCTGCTGGTGTGGGCGGGCCCGGTCGCGGTCGGGCAAGCGACCATCGTGTCGCTCGTCACCTTTTTCGTGATTTTCTTCGCCGGCAAGGCGTTAGGCCTCGACCGTCGCTTTGCCGCCGTGCTGGGCGTGGGCGGCGCGGTGTGCGGCGTGTCGGCGGCGATTGCGATTGCCGGTGCGGTGCGGGCCAAACGTGAGCAGGCGTCGGTAGCGATCACTTTGGTGGTGCTGTGGGCGATCGTGATGATTTTCGTGCTGCCGTTCGCGTCGCGCTCGCTGGGACTATCGACGGCGGTTGCGGGCGCGTGGATCGGCACCTCCGAATTCGCCGATGCCGCCGGCATTGCCGCCGCGCAAGCCTATGGCGACTTCGCGAAACACGCCGGCGGCGCGATTGCCGGCGCACCGGAAGCGTCGTTGCAGGCGTTCACGCTGATGAAGGTGGTCGGCCGCGATATCTGGATCGGCATCTGGGCGTTCGTGCTGGCGATCGTCGCGACGACGCGCTGGGAGTCGCAGGACAGCGGCGTCCAGGCGAAGGCCAACGCCGGCGAGATCTGGGCGCGCTTTCCGAAATTCGTGATCGGCTTCGTGATCGCGTCGGCGCTGGTCACGTGGATCGCCAGCCACTATTCGCTGGCCGATTACCGCAAGGTCGTCACGCCGGAATTCGTCGCGCCGATTACCGCGCTGCGCACCTGGGCGTTCACGTTCTGTTTCCTGAGCATTGGGCTGACCACGCGCCTGCGCTCGCTGACGGCCACCGGCCTGAAGCCGTTCCTCGCCTTCACGGCGGGCGTGGCGGTCAATATCGCCATCGGCTACGTGCTGTCCGCGCACGTGTTCGCACCGTACTGGAATAGCTTGGGGCAGGGCTCGTGATGAGCGCGGCCGAGCGCGTTGCCGGCACCGCGGACGCACGCGATGAAACGTGCGGGCCGTGCTGCGCAAGCTGCCGATACCGCGCCGACGATCGACATTCACTTGAGCAAAGCATTCCGGGCCTCGCCGTGTTAGGTTCCGGGTTTGGTGCGAGCGTGGCGGGCAGCCGGCTATGCCGTCTGCATGACCAGCTCGTTTCTCCCGACGACGCGTGCGCGCAGTTCGAGCCGATTCCGCGGCACTGACGCGCGCGCTCCCATCGCCGCCTGGCTAAACCGGGCGGCGCACTCCGATCGCAAACCGGCGCCTCTGCTTCTTCAATCCCAGGTTGCCGGACTCAGTTACTCAATCCCGCAAAGCCGTCCGTGTATCGCCAGCCGACGCGCGCGATGCCTGTCGCGTGCGTCCTTCCTCGGACGCGCGTTTGCCCGAGCCACCCGTCGCACCGCGGATGAACAGCACCGCGCAAGTCGCGCACATTGCCCAGACGCCCAATACCACCAACCACTTTTCCATTTCTCTTGTCCTCTAAAACCCCGTACCGTTTTTATTTGCGTGCCCTGCGGCCGCGACCATCCAGTCTGTATAACGGCGCGCCGCGCGATTCGATAAGGGTAGATGCAAAAAGAATCACGCCAAAGCGTCACGCCAGGGAAAGTACTGACCGCAACCGGTGTCGCCCGGCCCGGCACGATCCCACGGAAACCCCGACTGCACAAGGCTTTCATCTAGGTGCAACCATGCATCGCGCATGGTTGCACCTTTTTATTGGGAGGCGTACGATTCGGCGAACTTTTAGTCTTTCGCCAGCTTACGTTGACTGGTATCCGAAGAAGGAAACATGGCTAGCACCACCCTTGGCGTCAAGGTCGACGACCTCCTGCGTTCCCGGCTGAAAGATGCCGCCACTCGCCTCGAACGCACTCCGCACTGGCTGATCAAGCAGGCGATCTTCGCGTACCTCGAAAAGATCGAGCACGGGCAATTGCCGCCTGAATTGTCGGGCGCGACCGGCTCGGCCGATCTGGCCGATGGCGCCGCGGTCGAAAGCGAGGAAGACGGCGCGTCGCACCCGTTCCTCGAATTCGCGCAGAACGTGCAACCGCAATCGGTGTTGCGCGCGGCGATCACCGCCGCGTACCGCCGGCCTGAGCCGGAATGCCTGCCGTTCCTGCTCGGCCAGGCGCGTTTGCCGGCGAACCTGGCGGGCGACGTCGAGGCGATGGCCGGCAAGCTGGTCGAAACGCTGCGCAGCAAGAGCAAGGGTGGTGGCGTCGAAGGGCTGATCCACGAATTCTCGCTGTCGAGCCAGGAAGGCGTCGCGCTGATGTGCCTCGCCGAAGCGCTGCTGCGGATTCCCGACCGCGCCACCCGCGACGCGCTGATCCGCGACAAGATCAGCAAGGGCGACTGGAAATCGCATGTCGGCCAGGCGCCGTCGCTGTTCGTCAACGCCGCGACGTGGGGCCTGATGATTACCGGCAAGCTGGTGACGACCAACAGCGAAGCCGGCCTGTCGTCGGCGCTCACGCGCCTGATCGGCAAGGGCGGCGAGCCGCTGATCAGGAAGGGCGTCGATATGGCGATGCGCCTGATGGGCGAGCAGTTCGTCACCGGCGAGAACATCTCCGAAGCCTTGGCCAATAGCCGCAAGTACGAAGCACGCGGCTTCCGCTACTCGTACGACATGCTCGGCGAAGCGGCAACCACTGAAGCCGATGCGCAACGCTACTACGCATCGTACGAACAGGCGATCCACGCGATCGGCAAAGCCGCCGGCGGCCGTGGCATCTACGAAGGTCCGGGCATCTCGATCAAGCTGTCGGCGTTGCACGCACGCTATTCGCGCTCGCAGCAGGAACGCACGATGAGCGAGCTGCTGCCGCGTGTTCGCTCTTTGGCGATCCTCGCGCGCCGGTATGACATCGGCCTGAACATCGACGCTGAAGAAGCCGATCGCCTCGAAATCTCGCTCGATCTGCTCGAAGCACTGTGCTTCGATCCAGAACTGGCCGGCTGGAACGGCATCGGTTTTGTGGTGCAGGCGTATCAGAAGCGTTGCCCGTTCGTGATCGAATACCTGATCGATCTGGCGCGCCGCAGCCGTCACCGCATCATGGTGCGCCTCGTGAAGGGCGCGTACTGGGACACCGAAATCAAGCGCGCGCAAGTGGACGGCCTCGAAGGCTATCCGGTCTACACGCGCAAGATCTATACGGACGTATCGTACCTGGCGTGCGCGAAGAAGCTGCTCGGCGCGCCCGACGCGGTCTATCCGCAGTTCGCGACGCATAACGCGCACACGCTGTCGGCGATCTATCACCTTGCCGGTAACAACTACTATCCCGGCCAGTACGAGTTCCAGTGCCTGCACGGCATGGGCGAGCCGCTGTATGAGGAAGTCACCGGCCGCGACAAGCTGAACCGTCCGTGCCGCGTGTACGCGCCGGTCGGCACGCATGAAACGCTGCTCGCGTACCTCGTGCGCCGTCTGCTGGAAAACGGTGCGAACACGTCGTTCGTGAACCGCATCGCCGATGAAAGCGTCGCGATCAAGGACCTGATCGCCGACCCGGTCGACGAAGCGTCGAAGATCGTCCCGCTCGGCGCGCCGCACGCGAAGATCCCGCTGCCGCGCAATCTGTATGGCGCCGAGCGCCTCAATTCGATGGGCCTCGATCTGTCGAACGAACATCGTCTGGCGTCGCTGTCGTCGGCGTTGCTGGCGAGCGCGCATCATCCGTGGCGCGCGGTGCCGATGCTCGAAGACAATGAGATCGCCGTCGGCACCGCCCGCGATGTGCGCAATCCGGCCGATCATCGCGACCTCGTCGGCACGGTCGTCGAAGCGACCTCGGAACACGTGAGCGCCGCACTCGCCCATGCGGTTGCCGCCGCGCCTATCTGGCAAGCCACGCCGGTCGATGCCCGCGCCGATTGCCTCGCTCGTGCCGCCGACCTGCTCGAAGCACAGATGCATACGCTGATGGGGCTGGTGGTGCGTGAAGCCGGCAAATCGCTGGCGAATGCGGTGGCGGAAATCCGCGAAGCGATCGACTTCCTGCGTTACTACTCGACGCAGATTCGCGACGAGTTTTCCAACGACACGCACCGCCCGCTCGGTCCGGTCGTGTGTATCAGCCCGTGGAATTTCCCGCTGGCGATTTTCATGGGCCAAGTGGCCGCAGCATTGGCTGCGGGCAACACCGTGCTCGCGAAACCGGCCGAACAAACGCCGCTGATCGCTGCACAAGCCGTGCGTATCCTGCGCGAAGCCGGCGTGCCGGCAGGCGCGGTGCAACTGCTGCCGGGCGACGGCGAAACCGTGGGTGCGGCGTTGGTGGCCGACCCGCGGACCCGCGCGGTGATGTTCACCGGTTCGACCGAAGTCGCGCGTCTGATCAACAAGACGTTGTCCGGCCGCCTCGATCCGGACGGCAAGCCGATTCCGCTGATTGCCGAAACCGGTGGTCAGAACGCGATGATCGTCGACTCGTCGGCGCTGGCTGAACAGGTGGTGGCCGACGTACTGCAATCGTCGTTCGATTCCGCCGGTCAACGGTGTTCCGCGCTGCGCGTTCTTTGTCTGCAGGACGATGTTGCGGACCGTACGCTGGAAATGCTGACCGGCGCGATGCGCGAGCTGGCAGTGGGCAATCCGGATCGCCTGTCGATCGACGTCGGCCCGGTGATCGACCTCGACGCGAAGCGCGGCATCGACGCGCATATCGCTGCGATGCGCGAGAAAGGCCGCAAGGTCGAGCAACTGCCGACGCCGGAAGGCTGCGCGCAAGGCACCTTCGTGCCGCCGACGCTGATCGAACTCGACAGCATCGACGAACTGAAGCGCGAAGTGTTCGGCCCGGTGCTGCATGTGGTGCGTTACCGCCGCAGCCAACTGGACAAGCTGCTCGAGCAGATCCGCACGACCGGCTACGGCCTGACGCTCGGCATTCACACGCGAATCGATGAAACGATCGCGCACGTGATCAGCCGCGCGCATGTCGGCAACATCTACGTGAACCGCAACGTGATCGGCGCGGTGGTGGGGGTTCAGCCGTTCGGCGGTGAAGGTTTGTCGGGCACGGGCCCGAAGGCGGGTGGCGCGCTGTATCTGCAACGTCTGCTGGCGACGCGTCCGGCCGGTTTGCCGAAGTCGTTGGCAGACGCATTGATGGTGGATGCACCGCAAGCTGCTGAAAACAGCGACAATCCGTCCGCGGCGCTGACGACGCTGCGCGACTGGCTGATCGCCGAACGCCAGCCGGTATTGGCCGCGCGCTGTGACGGCTATCTGTCGCATGTGCTGGCGGGCGCGACGGCGGTATTGTCGGGTCCCACCGGCGAGCGCAATACCTACACGTTGGGCGCGCGCGGCACGGTGCTGTGCGTGGCGTCGACGGCAAGCGGCGCCCGGGTGCAACTGGCGGCGGTGCTCGCCACCGGCAACCGCGCGCTGTTCGACGGCGCGGCCGGCGAGCAACTGGTGTCGATGTTGCCCGCCGCGTTGAAGTCTCATGCAAGCGTGAGGAAGAGCGCCGATACGCCTTTCGATGCGGTGTTGTTCGAGGGCGATAGCGACGAATTGCTGGCGCTGGTCAAGGAAGTCGCGCAGCGTCCGGGGCCGATCGTCTCGGTGCAAGGCGTCGCGGCTCGCGCGCTGGAAAGCGGCGATGAGGATTACGCGCTCGAGCGTCTGTTGACGGAGCGCTCGGTCAGCGTGAATACGGCAGCAGCTGGCGGTAATGCAAATTTGATGACGATCGGTTGAGCGAACCTCATCGATCCACTCAATAAAACGGAAGCGGTACGGCGACCCCGAAACCGCTCCATCCACACCTGGTACCAAGGAGAAGCTATGCAACACAAGATGAAACAGCTGGCAGGCGCAGCGCTGGTTGCAGCGATGTCGCTGGCGGGGACGGCCAACGCTCAATCGACGGAAGACGTGAAGATCGGTTTTGCCGGTCCGATGACGGGCGCGCAGGCGCACTACGGCAAGGACTTCCAGAACGGCATCACGCTGGCAGTGGAAGACATGAACGCGACCAAGCCGGTGATCGGCGGCAAGCAGGTTCGCTTCGTGCTGGATTCGGCCGACGACCAGGCTGACCCGCGCACCGGCACGACCGTTGCACAAAAGCTGGTGGATGACGGCATCAAGGGCATGCTCGGCCACTTCAACTCGGGCACCACGATTCCGGCTTCGCGCATCTACGCGAACGCGGGCATCCCCGAAATCGCGATGGCGACGGCGCCGGAATACACGCAGCAAGGTTTCAAGACCACCTTCCGCATGATGACGTCCGACACGCAGCAAGGTTCGGTCGCCGGCACGTTCGCGGTGAAGAGCCTGGGCGTGAAGAAGATCGCGATCGTCGACGATCGCACGGCCTATGGCCAGGGTCTGGCTGATCAGTTCGAGAAGGCAGCGAAGGCGTCGGGCGCCACCATCGTCGATCGTGAATACACGAACGACAAGGCTGTCGACTTCAAGTCGATCCTGACGAAGCTGAAGTCGGTCAACCCGGACCTGATCTATTACGGCGGCGCGGATTCGCAAGCGGCACCGATGGTCAAGCAGATGAAGGCACTCGGCATCAAGGCGCCGCTGATGGGCGGCGAAATGGTTCACACGCCGACCTTCATCCAGATCGCGGGTGACGCAGCGAACGGCACAGTGGCATCGCTCGCCGGCCTGCCGCTGGAAGAAATGCCGGGCGGCAAGGACTACGTCGCGAAGTACAAGAAGCGTTTCAACGAAGACGTGCAAACGTACTCGCCGTACGCCTACGACGGCGCGATGGCCATGTTCGACGCAATGAAGAAGGCTAACTCGACCGATCCGGCCAAATACCTGCCGCTGCTCGCGAAGACCTCGATGCCGGCCGTGACGTCGGCGAACCTCGCCTACGACGGCAAGGGCGACCTGAAGAACGGCGGCATCACGCTGTACAAGGTTGTCGACGGCAAGTGGACGACGCTGCAAAGCGTGGGCGGGAAGTAAGCGGTTTTTGCTTGAGCGTGCGAGTGTCACGTGCGGTATTGGCGTGGCGCTCGACGCACAAAAAAGCCCTGCGGAGTGTTTAGCCGCAGGGCTTTTTCTTTGATGTTTAGCTGTGTGCGAGTCGCACTATCGCTGCCTTCACGACTCCCCTCGCAACTTCCTCCCCTGCTCCCGAATCTGCTCCAATGTCGCGCCCGGCGTGCTCGCTTCCTGCGGCATACGAATTTCGATCACCGCGGCACGCTTCGCCTCCATCGCGCGTTGCAGCGCCGGCAGAAAATCTTCGGTCCGTTCCACCGTCTCGCCATGCGCGCCGAACGAGCGCGCGAACGCCGCAAAATCCGGATTCGTGAGACCGGTGCCGTGCACGCGATTCGGATAGTGCCGTTCCTGATGCATCCGGATCGTGCCGAAGTGGTTGTTGTTCACCACGATGAAAATTACGTGCAGGTCGTACTGCATCGCGGTCGCGAGTTCTTGCGCGGACATCATGAAACAACCGTCGCCAGCCAATGCGACCACCACGCGTTGCGGATACAGCGACTTCGCCGCGATCGCCGCCGGCACGCCGTAGCCCATCGCGCCGCTGGTCGGCGCGAGTTGCGAGCGGAAATGCCGATACGAGAAATGCCGATGCAGCCACGTCGCGTAATTGCCCGCGCCGTTTGTCAGGATCGCGTCCTCCGGCAGATGCGCGCGTAATTGCTGGATCACTTCGCCCATCTGCACGTCGCCTGGAATCTGACGCGGTTTGCGCCAGTCGAGATACGCGCGATGCGCTTCTTCCGCCGCGCCGGCCCATGCGGGCTTGTCAGAAGACGGCTTTAAGCCGGCAAGCAGCGCTGTTAGTTCCGGCATGCCGGAGACGATCGGCAGATCGGCGGCATACACGCGTCCCAGTTCCTCCGCGCCCTGATGCACGTGAACCAGCGTTTGCCTCGTCTTCGGGATATCGAGCAGCGTGTAGCCGTTCGTCGTTGCTTCGCCCAGGCGAGGGCCGAGCGTGAGCAGCAGGTCCGCATCGCGGATGCGTTGAGCAAGCGCTGGATTGATGCCGAGGCCGACGTCGCCGGCGTAGTTCGGATGTTCGTTGTCGAGCGTGTCCTGGAAGCGGAACGCAAGGCCGATCGGCAGTTGCCAGTTCTCGACGAAGCGTTGCAGGTCCGAGCACGCTGCCGACGTCCAACCGCTGCCACCTGCGATGACCATCGGCCGTTGCGCAGCTTCAAGTAGCCGCCGCAACTGTTCGATCTGCGCCGCGGACGGCGATGCTGCCACTCGCTTGTAGGCCGGCGCTCCGGCAACGGCTTCACACGCCTCGCTCAACACATCTTCCGGCAACGACAGCACGACAGGCCCCGGACGCCCCGACGTCGCCGTGTGAAACGCATGACTCAGGTATTCGGGAATGCGCTTGGGATCGTCGATTTGCGCGACCCACTTCGCCATCTGACCGAACATGCGCCGGTAGTCGATTTCCTGGAAGGCCTCGCGGTCGAGATGCTCGCGTGCGCATTGACCGATCAGCAGGATCATCGGCGTCGAATCCTGAAACGCGGTGTGCACGCCGATCGACGCATGTGTCGCACCCGGGCCGCGCGTGACAATCGCGACGCCTGGGCGGCCGGTCAATTTGCCGGTTGCTTCGGCCATGTTTGCCGCCGCTGCTTCGTGCCGGCACACGATGGTTTGAATACGCTCGGTCTCGTCATGCAGCGAATCCAAAACGGCGAGAAAGCTCTCGCCTGGGACGCAGAACACACGTTCGACACCGTGGGTGAGCAACGCATCGACTACGAGACGCGCGCCGGTGGTTTGGGCGGCAGGAAAATCAGAAGCAAGCGGCATTGCGATGAAGCCTCCAGTGTGACGATGGGTGCGATCGGTGCAGTCGGGCTGTTGCCGCATCGAGCCTGGACAGAAGCCGATGGGCGCTTCGACAGCTTACGCCGACAGCGCGTCCAATGTCACGGCGCAGCGCAACCGCATCCACGAAGCGTCCGTTGACCAGGCAGAAACGAAAACGCGGGCCGAAGCCCGCGTCATTAGCAGAACAAACCGCCGTACAAACCAGGCCGCCTCAACACTCCACAATATTCACCGCCAACCCGCCGCGCGACGTTTCCTTGTACTTCGTCTTCATATCCGCGCCGGTCTGCATCATCGTCTTAATCACGGAGTCCAGCGACACGTAATGTGTGCCGTCACCGCGTAGCGCCATTCGCGCGGCATTGACGGCTTTTACCGAGCCCATCGCGTTGCGCTCGATACACGGAATCTGCACCATCCCGCCGACCGGATCGCAGGTCAGCCCGAGGTTGTGTTCCATGCCGATTTCCGCGGCATTCTCCACTTGCGCCGGCGTGCCGCCCATCACCGCTGCGAGCGCGCCCGCCGCCATCGAACAGGCGACGCCCACTTCACCCTGGCAACCCACTTCCGCGCCCGAAATCGACGCGTTCAGCTTGTACAGAATGCCGATCGCTGCCGCCGTCAACAGGAAGTCGATCACGCCCTGCTCGTTCGAGCCCGGCATGAAACGCGTGTAGTAATGCAGCACCGCTGGAATGATGCCGGCCGCGCCATTGGTCGGCGCGGTGACCACACGCCCGCCCGCGGCGTTTTCCTCGTTGACGGCGATTGCGTACAGATTGATCCAGTCGACCATCGACAGCGGATCGCGCAGCGCCAGTTCAGGATTGCCCGACAGCGCGCGATACAACTGCGGCGCACGGCGCTTCACCTGGAACGGGCCGGGCAGATTACCGTCGGCATCGGGATTGTTGATGCCGCAACCGCGCGCCACGCACGACTGCATCACGTCCCAGATCTTCAGCAAACCCGCGCGCGTTTCTTCTTCCGTGTGCCAGACGCGCTCGTTTTCCCACATCAGCTGCGCGATGCTCTTGCCGGTCGATTGACACAGCGCGAGCAACTCGCTGCCGCTGCGGAACGAATGCGGCAGTTGGTCGACGGCGCTCAGCACTTTCGTGTTCGGCGCGCCGGCCGTCACCACAAAGCCGCCGCCAACCGACAGATAGGTCGACTCGCGCAGTGTCTCGCCTTGCGCATCGAACGCGCGCAGCTTCAGGCCGTTCGGATGCTCGGGCAGCGCCTGCCGATAGAACGAAATATGATCTTTCTGCACGAACGGCACGTCGTGCGTGCCGAGCAGCGCGAGCTTGCGCGACGCACGCACCGCTTCGAGCCGCTGAACGATCGTGTCGGGGTCGACGGTGTCGGGCGCATCGCCCATCAGCCCGAGCATCACGCCGCGGTCCGTACCGTGGCCCTTGCCCGTCGCGCCGAGCGAACCATACAGATCCACTTTCACCGATGCCGTCGCGCCGAGCAGCCCGTCGCGTTCGAGCCCTTGAACGAACATCAGCGCCGCGCGCATCGGCCCGACCGTATGCGAACTGGACGGACCAATGCCGATTTTGAAGAGGTCGAAGACGCTGACTGCCATTGCTGCTCCCTGCTGATAAAAGTAAGTTTAGCGCGCCGGCAGCGGTAAGCACACGGCGAGCCACGCGGGTGGCATCGGTGCGAGCTGCAACGCGATCGGCGTATAGCGTCCATCGAGACGCGCCGCCAGGTGAAACAGTTCCGTCGCGTTCTTCGGATCCCACTGACCCGAATAGCCAGGCAAACCGGCCTCGCGACGTTTGGCATCGAACGCGACGTTCGAATGCACGAATTCTTCATGTGTCTTGCTGCCGTCCGCATACGGCGTGAGCCAATCGAGCGCGCCCGCGAGCGACGCACCGTTCGTGCCCTTTTCCAGCAACCAGTTGCGGTTGTGGCGGCGCGCGGCGAGCGCGGCGGTCACAAGCGGTTGCAGGTCGTAGGTGACGTAATGCAGCGCATCGCGTTCGCCGAAGTCGAACGTTGACCCGTCCGGCGCGATGTTGTCGCCGATATGCTCGTCAAACAGACGCTGAGCCGCGTTGATCATCTTGCGGTTATCGAGCGTGAACGCGGCCATTGCGATCAGCTTGATCCGGTGACTCTGCCAGTTGTTGCGATAGGTGCCCTTGAGCGGGCGCGGCTGCGCGTCGATCTGCGTGATGTAGCCGTTCGCGAACTTCGTCAGAAACGCCATCGATGCGTTGCGGGTTTTCACCGGCAGTGCGCTCGCGGTCATGTCGTAGGCGAGGATCAGGCCTTCGAAACGGGTTTCGTCGATCGGATTGAAGCTCGGCTGGTAAGTCGTGACCCACGCAAACAGCAAACGGTCGACCAGCTTCAGATAACGATCGTCGCTGGTCGCGCGCCATGCAAGCGCGGCGTCGCGCAACAGATCCAGATCCTTCTCCGCCTCGACGCTCTGATCGTAGATGCCCTCGTGTGGCAGCGTGCCTTCGGTATGCAGTTTTGCAAGCGCTCGCGGCGGGTCGTTCAGATGCGCCTGCACATTGCTCACCAGTGCTTTGACGCCGGGATCGGCGTTGGTCCGCTCGCTGGTTTGCAGCGCGGGCGCCGCACAAAAATTCATCGCGGCCCGTGCCTGCCGCAGCGGCAGCAGCACGGCTGCGCCAGCCAGCAATAGCGCGCAGGCCTGCTGCCACGTCTGGGCTCGCCTTATTGCGGTCCGGCTTTGCATCAATCGCACCTTTCGCGCCATGCGAAACTCCTCGTTAGGCTGATTCGGTGTGTGATGTTAGCCGTTTGCGGGCACGAACGACAGAACCGCGCACCACCCGCTTACAACATGCGGGCGGTACGCGGTCATGCAGGCGACGGCCAGGATTATTCGTAGTCGGCGACCGGCACGCAGGAACAGAACAGATTGCGGTCGCCATACACGTTGTCCGCACGGCCGACCGGCGGCCAGTACTTCTTCGCGATCAGCGTCGGCAGCGGATACGCGGCGGTTTCGCGCGCATATGCATGCTTCCATTCGTTCGCGATGACGACCGCTGCCGTATGCGGCGCATGCTTCAGCGGATTGTCTTCGCGGTCCGCACGGCCTGCTTCGACCGCGCGGATTTCCTCGCGGATCGCGATCATCGCTTCGACGAAACGGTCGAGTTCTTCCTTCGATTCCGATTCGGTCGGCTCGACCATCAGCGTGCCCGGCACCGGGAAGCTCATGGTCGGCGCGTGGAAGCCGTAGTCGGCGAGACGCTTGGCGACGTCGTCGACGGTGATGCCGCTCGTCTCCTTGAGCGGACGCAGATCGAGAATGCACTCGTGCGCGACCAGGCCGCCGGGGCCCGAATACAGCACCGGATAATGCGGCGCGAGTTTCTTCGCGATGTAGTTCGCGTTGAGGATCGCGGTTTCGGTGGCGGCGGTGAGGTTCTTTGCGCCCATCATCGCGATGTACATCCACGAGATCGGCAGGATCGAAGCGGAGCCGTACGGTGCGCCCGACACCGCACCGATACCGTTCGGCGTGCGTTCGTAGCCCGACGAGATCTGGTTCGGCAGGAACTGCGCGAGATGCGCGCCGACCGCGACCGGACCGACGCCCGGTCCGCCGCCGCCGTGCGGAATGCAGAAGGTCTTGTGCAGGTTCAGATGCGAGACGTCGCCGCCGAACTGGCCCGGCGCACACAGGCCAACCATCGCGTTCATGTTCGCGCCGTCCACATAGACCTGGCCACCGTGCGCATGCACGATCTCGCAGATTTCGCGGACGTTCGCCTCGAACACACCGTGCGTCGACGGATACGTGATCATGATCGCGGCGAGCTTGTCGGCGTGTTGCGCGGCCTTCGCCTTCAGGTCTTCGATATCGACGTTGCCTTGGGCGTCGCACGCGACCACGACCACCTGCATGCCGGCCATCTGCGCCGACGCCGGGTTCGTGCCGTGTGCCGAGGCGGGAATCAGGCAGACGTTGCGGTGGCCTTCGCCGCGCGACGCGTGGTACGCGTGAATGATCAACAGACCCGCGTATTCACCTTGCGAGCCGGCATTCGGCTGCAGCGACACGGCTGCGTAGCCGGTGGCCGCGACCAGCATCTGTTCCAGCTGATCGATCATTTCGCGGTAGCCGACCGTTTGCTCAGCCGGAGCGAACGGGTGAATCTGACCGAATTCGGGCCAAGTGACCGGCAGCATCTCCGAGGTCGCGTTCAGCTTCATCGTGCAGGAGCCGAGCGGAATCATCGAGCGGTCGAGCGCGAGGTCTTTGTCCGACAGGCTGCGCAGATAGCGCAGCATTTCCGTTTCCGAATGGTGGCGGTTGAACACGTGGTGCGTGAGGTACGCGCTGGTGCGTTCGAGTGCGGCAGGCACCGTGTTCTCTGCGGGGAGTTCTGCGTCGAGGGCGTCGATTTGCGGGATTTCGTCGACAAATGCCGCTTGCGCAAATGCTGCGAGCAGATCGGCCAGATCGCTGCGCTTGGTGGTTTCGTCGATCGAGATACCGACGCGCGTGTCGCTCACGCGGCGCAGATTAATGCGCTTGGCCGTCGCCGCATCATGCAGTGCCTGGGTGCGTGCACCGGTTTCGAACGTGAGCGTGTCGAAGAAAGTGTCGTTGACGAGCGTGTAGCCGAGCTTCTTCGCGCCGGCTGCGAGCAGCGCCGCAATACGGTTCACGCGCAGCGCGATCGTCTTCAGGCCGTGCGGGCCGTGATAGACCGCGTACATGCTCGCCATGATCGCGAGCAACGCTTGCGCGGTGCAGACGTTCGAGGTCGCCTTTTCGCGGCGGATATGCTGTTCGCGTGTTTGCAGCGCGAGACGCAGCGCCGGATTGCCTTGCGCATCGACGGTCACGCCGACCAGACGTCCCGGCATCTGACGCTTGAATTCGTCGCGCACGGCGAGATATGCAGCGTGCGGGCCGCCGAAACCGACCGGCACGCCGAAACGCTGCGTATTGCCGACGGCCACGTCCGCGCCCCATTCGCCCGGCGGCGTGAGCATGGTCAGCGCGAGCAGATCGGCGGCGACAACCACATGGCCGCCCGCCGCGTGAATCGCTTCAGTGAGTGCGCGGTAGTCGCGCACATCGCCGTTCACGCCCGGATATTGCAGCAGCACGCCGAACGCGTTGGCGTTCGCCGCATCCGCAGCCGGGCCCACTTTCACTTCGATGCCGACTGGCGTCGCGCGCGTTTTCACCACTTCGATGGTTTGCGGCAGCACGTCGTCAGCGACGTAGAACACGTTCGACTTCGGCTTGCCGATGCGTTGCAGCAGCGTCATCGCTTCGGCGGCGGCGGTTGCTTCGTCGAGCAGCGATGCGTTCGAGATCGCCAGACCCGTCAGATCGACGATCATTTGCTGGAAGTTCAGCAGCGCTTCCAGACGGCCTTGCGAGATTTCCGGCTGATACGGCGTGTACGCGGTGTACCACGCCGGATTTTCCAGCACGTTGCGCAGGATCACCGTCGGGGTGTGCGCGTTGTAATAGCCCTGCCCGATATACGAGCGGAACACCTGGTTCTTGTCCGCCAGCTCACGCAGCGCGGCGAGCGCTTCGGCTTCGCTCTTCGGCTGGGCGAAGGGGCCGAGCGGCAACGTTTCGCTGCGGCGGATCGTCTTCGGAATGACGGCGTCGATCAGCGCGGTGCGCGAGGCGAAGCCCAAGGCTTCGAGCATCGCTTGCTGGTCGGCCGAATCCGGGCCGATGTGCCGTTCGGCGAAGGCGTCATGCACTTCGAGCGCGGCGAGCGAGAGAGGAGTGCGGTTCATCAGACGATCCGGGTGTTCGAGCTTCATGGGGTGTTCCTGGCGGTGCGGCGCGCCATGCCTGACGGACGCCGCACCTGAAGGTTTAAACGAGTAAGTGGATCAGGCGCCGATCGACTTCGAGTACGCGTCGGCGTCGATCAAACGATCTTGCGCGGCGCCGTCGGCCGGCTTGATCTTGAAGAGCCAGCTGTCGTACGGCGCGCTGTTGACCGAATCAGGCGTGTCGGCGACGGACGTGTTCGCTTCGATGATTTCGCCCGAGACCGGCGCGTAGATATCGGAAGCGGCCTTCACCGATTCGATCACGGCGACGGTGTCGCCTGCGGTCACGGTTTTGCCCAATTCCTGAACTTCGAAGAAGACGATATCGCCGAGCGCTTCCTGCGCGTGGTCGGTAATGCCGACCGTCAGCGTGCCATCCGCCTCAGTGCGGACCCATTCGTGCGATTCGGTGTATTTCAGATCGGCCGGGATGCTCATCGGATGCTCCTATGCGGTGTGATTCGGTATTGACTTAATAAAGGGGGCCCCCAAACCTGTCGCTTCACGCCAGGCCCCCCGAGGGGGCAGGAAAACTTGGGGCAACCACGTTTTCTTGAAGGGGTGACGAACGCGCCGGCCGCTTAAACCGCAAGCACTTTGCCGTTGCGCACGAACGGCAGTTTTACCACGCTTGCAGGTACGTTTTTGTCACGAATCTGAACGTGAACGGTGTCGCCGGGCTGCACGCCTTTCGGCACGCGCGCGAAGGCGATCGATTCCTGCATCGTCGGCGAAAAGGTACCGCTGGTGATTTCGCCGTCGCCGTGCGGCGTGACGACTTTTTGATGAGCACGCAGCACGCCTGCCGCCTTGCCGTTGTCCTTCAGCAGGATCAGGCCGACGAACGCGGCCTGCGAGCCGTTCGCTTCGAGTTTCGATTTGCCGACGAAGTCGCGCGGCGAGGTCAGATCGACGGTCCATGCGAGGCCGGCGTCGAGCGGCGAGACGTTGTCGTCCATATCCTGGCCGTACAGATTCATGCCGGCTTCGAGGCGCAGCGTGTCGCGCGCGCCGAGACCCGCGGGGCGCACGCCTTGCGCTTGCAGCGCGCCCCACAGCGCTTCGACGTGAGCCGCCGGGACGATGATTTCGAAGCCGTCTTCGCCGGTGTAGCCGGTGCGGGCGACGGTCAATTCGCCGAACGGCGTATCGGCGACGCGCGCGGCGTTGAAGGGTTTGAGCGATTCGGTGGCGGCGCGCGCGACCGGCACGGTTTGCCAGACTTTTTCGCGCGCATTCGGACCTTGCACGGCGACGATCGCGTAATCGCGGCGCGGCGTGATGGTCAGGCCGAAGCTGCCTTCTGCGTTGAGCTGGCCGAACCACGCGATGTCTTTGTCGGCGGTGCCGGCGTTGACGACCACGCGGAAGTGATCTTCGCCGAAGTAATAGACGATCAGATCGTCGATCACGCCGCCGTTCTGGTTCAACAGACAGGAGTAGAGCGCGCGGCCCGGCGTTTGCAGCTTGGCGACGTTGTTCGCCAGTGCGTATTCGAAGAAGGCGCGTACGCGCTCGCCGGTGAAATCGACGACGCACATGTGCGACACGTCGAACATGCCGGCGTCGGTGCGCACGGCGCGGTGTTCGTCGATCTGCGAGCCGTAGTTGACGGGCATATCCCAGCCGCCGAAATCGACCATGCGGGCGTTGAGCGCGCGATGGGTGGCGTTGAGCGGGGTGTGTTTGAGTTCGGTCATGGGGCCTCGGGCGTCTCGCGAAACAAAAAAGGCCATGCGGCGCTACGCCTCGCGGCCTGATGCCTGCGAGCGATGCGTTGCATGACCCCTCTGTCCTCGATACCTGAGAGATTGCGCTACCGGGCGATGTGATTCGAATCGCTACGGTGAAGCGCGCGCCCCTTCGGTGGGCAGCCTGCCTAAGTCTGAATCATGTTCACGACGCAGACGGCTACTGCCGCTCTCCAGAGTGCGAAAAACCTGAGCCGTGAGGCGGGTTTTTCGACGCGGTCGGTCCTTTTGCCTGAGAGTTTGCGGGTGTGCCCCTTCGGCGGCGCGGCCTGCTGAATAGTGCGGCCAGCGCGCTCTCCCGACGCGTGCGGCGAATGTACGCGAGGGCCGGGGGCTTGTCAAATAAAGGCCCGCAAGGAGCTTGGTGATTGGCGCTGCAGGATGGCGTGCGTCAAAAAAAGCGCGGGACGTGATGCCCGCGCGGTTGCTGTTTTAGTGCCTGAGTTGGCGCGATTATTCGCCGATGGCGTGGGCTGCGTTGTCCAGTTCCTGGTTCAGCACGCGCTGTTCGTCGCCGGAGATGCCGCCACCGTGTTGCGCGGCCATGTCGTGGGCTTCCTGACGGATCACGTCGAGCCGATGGTGCAGCGCGGCGCCTTGCGGGGGCGGGTAGTAGCCCTCGTTTACGCGGGCGTCGATGCGGCGGCTGAGATTATCGATGCGGCCGTCGACCTGATGGAGGCGCTGATCCGCAATTTGCTGTGGGGATGGGCGCGGTGCGGGCGCCGGCGCGGGTTGGGGGGCCACCACGCAGGCGGCCAGCGAGGTGAGCAATGCGCATGCGGTTAGCGCGCAGATAGAACGATGCATGGACTCTCCGGGTTTTGTTTTGTTGCTTGGAATAGGAACGGTTTTGCCTTGCCGGGGGCTGACGTCTCGGTTGGTTTTTTTGTAACTGGATATTCCTTTCGGGTTGTTAGTTTTGCGGTTTTTTGCCTGCGCGGCGCTTTGTGTCTGTGTGCCTGCGGGGTTGGCCTTTCCTTGATTTGTTATTGGTTTATTAGCGTCGCCCCTGTGCGGGGCAGGCACTTACTTTCTTTGCCGCCGCAAAGAAAGTAAGCAAAGAAAGCGGCTTCACACCGCTAATTCTTAAGCGGGTCCCCTGGCTTGGAGGAGGTAGTGGAGCATCTGGAATCGGTGCTCCCGCACACTCGGCGTTGGTGACAAGGCAGTCATTCTTCCGGCGGCGCTGCGCGCGCCGCAGCGGTACTTCATAAAAACCGCCTGGAGGTTTTGGCCCTTGCGCCTGGTTCGGCCCGGTAGCTCGTCCTCCCGTCCCAAATGCCTCGCCCTCGTGTCCCCCATGCCGCACCGAGGCGCTAACGTCTTACTCGGAGTGGCGGCTCGCGCTCCCATACTTGGACATCTCGCCGAGGCGAAGCCGATGGCACCCACCGAACAAGGAATCACCCACTGGTTTCCCTTGCAGACCGTTCCAGCGAGCACGCAGTGCGAGGCGGGAAGAATGATGCCCGAAGCGCCTATCTGCTATCGGTGTTGGGAAGTACCGCTGCGGCGCGCGCAGCGCCGCCGGAAGAATGACTGCCTTGTCACCAGCGCGGAATGCGCGAGAACACAGATTCCAGATGCTCCACTGCCTCCTCCAAGCCAGGGGACCCGCTTAAGAATTAGCGGTTTGAGCCGCTTTCTTTGCTTACTTTCTTTGCGGCGGCAAAGAAAGTAAGTGCCTGCCCCGCACAGGGGCGACGCTAATAGACCAATAACAAATCAAGGAAAGGCCAACCCCGCAGGCACGCAGACAAAAAGCGCCGCCAAAGGCAAACAAACCTAAACCCTTTATCGAATTCGTTCGAACGCCAACCGCACACCCTCATCCGAGCTCCGAGCAGCAAGCTCGACAACAGTCATAACATCAACTGCATCCTGTGCACTAACAGGAAACTTCACGCCATTCTGAATGGCATCAGCCAAGGCAATATAAAACCCAACATAATCCCCATTGCGGGTAGGCAACTGACGCTCAACTTCCTGATCACCTTCCAGCACTCGCACCACGCCGGCAGCGTTGCCAGACCCAAATCCCTCATTGCCGGGCCGCAAGCCGGCCTTCAACTGATCTTCCTGGGTATCGAGCCCATACTTCACATAGCTCCCACGCGTGCCATGAATCGCAAACCTCGGCGCGACCAGCGCCGTCAGCGCGCTTGCATGCAACACGACCTCGAACGCGCCATACCCCAACTGGATATGCACATAATCCGGCGCACTGGCCTGATCGCGATGCGTCCGAACAGTGGCCGAAACCGTCGCCGGCGTACCAAACAAAGCCAACGCCTGGTCGATCAGATGCGGCCCGAGATCGAACAGCAAACCGCCCCCCCGCGAAGCCTCCTCGCGCCAACGCTGCCGAACCTCCGGCCGGAACCGGTCGAAATGCGATTCATATTGCGTGACGCGCCCCAACTCGCCGCTGGCGAGCAGATCCCGTACGGTCAGAAAATCACCATCCCAGCGGCGGTTGTGAAAGGGCACGAACAACTTGCCACGTGCAAGCGCGATATTGGCAAGCGTGTGGGCGTCGGCGGCCGTGAGCGTCACTGGCTTGTCGACCACTACGTGCTTGCCCGCTTCGAGCGTGCGGCGCGCGAGGTCGAAGTGCGTGTCGTTGGGCGTCGCGATCACGACGCAGTCGATTTCGTCGAGCGCGAGCAGCGCATCCAGATCTGCGACCACCTTCGCGTGCGGGTAGTCGGCCAGCGCGTGCTCGGTCTGGCTGGTCGCGATCGCGGCGACATTCGCCCGCCCGCAGTGCTCGATCACCGGCGCGTGGAAGGTCGCGCCGGCAAAACCGTAACCCATCAATCCAATCTTCAACGATGCGGACATGCGTGTCTTCCTGCAAAAACGGCGCGCCGCTTTGCCACCGCGGCGACGGCGCGCAACGACGTAATTGTGGCATGTCCTGAAGACGGACTGTCAGCGTCGTCGCGGGTGTCCGGCAGAGACATCGTTCGCCGCGGTTGTTAAGTCAGCCACCGCAGTTTCCGCCCGGGGGCCGTCACTGCAACCGTACGCGTGGGCTGCTGGCGCGGCCGTGCGGCGCGTGGCGCCATCGCCGTCACCCGCGGCAGCCACCCGCGGCAGTCTCCCGCAGCGGCATCCATGGCAGGCTTCCGTGTTAACATCGCTCCTCTCGCGCGGATCGCTGCGAGCCGGAACGCCCCTCGCACCACGAAAGGCACCCGTTCCAGCCGCCCGCTCCGCGAAGCATGCCCCCGGGCCTTCGGTCTAGCGACTCCGCACCCAAGCGCCCTCAACCGCATTACCAATCCACAGACGATGTCCGCAGGCCTGAACCCCGCTCAAAATGAAGCGGTCCGTTATCTCGACGGTCCGTGTCTCGTGCTCGCCGGCGCAGGCAGCGGCAAGACGCGCGTGATTACGCAGAAGATCGCGCACCTAATCGAAGCCAAAGGCTTCGAGCCGCGCCACATCGCCGCCGTCACGTTCACGAACAAGGCCGCGGCGGAAATGCGCGAGCGCGTCGGCAAGCTGCTCGAAGGCAAGACGCTCACCACGCCCGGCAAGGAAGGCCGTAAAGTGCCCGTCAATCAGTTGACGGTCTGCACCTTCCACTCGCTCGGTGTGCAGATTCTGCGGCAGGAAGCGGAACACGTCGGCCTGAAACCGCAGTTCTCGATCATGGATTCGGACGACTGCTTCGGTATGATCCAGGAACAGGTCGGCTCGACGGACAAGGGCTTCATCCGCAAGATCCAGTCGATCATCTCGCTGTGGAAAAACGGCCTGATCATGCCGGAAGAGGCGATCGCGATCGCCGCGAACGAGGACGAGCACCAGGCCGCGATCGTCTATCGCAACTATGTGGCGACGCTGCACGCGTATCAGGCGGTCGATTTCGACGATCTGATCCGCTTGCCCGCCGAACTCTTCGCGAAGAACGAACAGGTGCGCGACCGCTGGCAGAACAAGCTGCGCTATCTGCTGATCGACGAGTATCAGGACACCAACGCGTGCCAGTACGAGTTGCTCAAGCAACTGGCCGGTCCTCGCGCGGCGTTCACGGCCGTGGGCGACGACGATCAGGCAATCTACGGCTGGCGCGGCGCGACGCTCGAAAACCTCGCGCAGCTCGGCAAGGATTTTCCGAAGCTGCACCTGGTGAAGCTCGAGCAGAACTACCGTTCGACGGTGCGTATTCTGACTGCCGCCAACAACGTGATCGCGAACAACCCGAAGCTGTTCGAAAAGAAACTGTGGTCCGAACACGGCATGGGCGACACGATCACCGTCACGCCGTGCAATGACGAAGAGCACGAAGCGGAATCCGTGGTGTTTCGTCTGTCCGCACACAAGTTCGAGCGGCGCGCGAATTTCCGTGACTACGCGATCCTGTATCGCGGTAATTTCCAGGCGCGCATCTTCGAACAGGTGCTGCGGCGCGAGCGCATTCCGTATGTGCTGTCCGGCGGCCAGTCGTTCTTCGACAAAGCCGAGATCAAGGACATTTGCGCGTATCTGCGCCTGATCGCCAACGCGAACGACGACCCCGCCTTCATCCGCGCGATCACCACACCGCGCCGCGGCGTCGGCAATACGACGCTCGAGGCGCTCGGCTCGTTCGCGGGCCAGGCCAAGGTGTCGCTGTTCGAGGCGGTGTACATGGGTGGCATCGAGGCGCGGCTGTCGCCGCGTCAGATCGAACCGATGCGCGTTTTCTGCGACTTCATGCAGCGTCTCACCGATCGCGCCGAAAAAGATGCCGCAGGCACCTTGCTCGACGAACTGATGGACGCGATTCACTACGAGGCCTATCTGTACGATGCGTTCGACGAACGCCAGGCGCAGTCGAAGTGGCAGAACGTGCTGGAATTCATCGAGTGGCTCAAGCGCAAAGGCACGAAGGCTGAGCCTGACGGTTCTGAGAAGGGCGAAGCAACCGGCTTTGACAACGCCGACGGCCTAGCCGACACCGGCAAGAATCTGCTCGGCCTGATCCAGACCGTCGCGCTGATGTCGATGCTCGAAGGCAAGGAAGAAGATCCGGACGCGGTGCGGCTTTCGACGGTGCATGCATCGAAGGGGCTAGAGTATCCGCACGTGTTTCTGGTGGGCGTCGAGGAAGGCATCATGCCGCACCGCGGCGGCGCCGACGACGCGCCGATCGACGATGCGCGCATCGAGGAAGAGCGCCGCCTGATGTACGTTGCGATCACGCGGGCGCAGCGCAGCCTGCATCTGAACTGGTGCAAGAAGCGTAAGCGGGCGCGCGAAACGGTGGTGTGCGAGCCGTCGCGTTTCATTCCCGAAATGCTGCTCGACGACGCCCCGCCGCCGACCCCCGAGGAAGCGCCGATGTCGCCGAAAGACCGGCTAGCGAGTTTGAAGGCGTTGTTGCAGAAGCCCTGAATGTGAACGCTAGCGCGCCGCTCGCAAGACCCCGCGCGCGGCAGGTGCATCGGCGGTTTTGAGGCGCGCCGGCGTTACAGTGGCACGGCTCGACAACCGGGCGATACTCGGAGACCGCCGCATGGCCACGCCGCCCCTCGCGCACTATCGCCGCGCACTCGAAACCTACATCGACGCGAAGGACAACACGCGTGCCGAACGCATTGCCGAGGCGTTTGCGCCGGACGCGGTGCTCACCATTTCGTTGGCGACGTCGAATATCGCGTTTCCGGCGCGCACCGTCGGAATCGATGCGATTGCGAAAACGCTCGTGAGCGATTTCGGCGCTCAGTATGCGCAGTGCCGGACCTATTACGTGTGCGATTCACTGGCGGTGAAAGACCGCACTATCGAGGCATTGCCGTGGCTGGTGGTGATGCGCGAACTCGCTACCGGCGCATTGCGCGTCGGCCACGGCGTGTATCGGTGGACGTTCGACGAGGCTGCACGCGTGGCGCAATTCCACATCCACATCGCGCGCATGGACGTCGTGCCCGATGCCGACGGTGCGTTGCTCGCAGCGTTGCAAAATGGCTTGAGCTATCCGTGGCTCGCGCCGGCTGACATGCAGCAGCATTTCACATCGCTCGCGCGCAGTACGCCGGCGATGGCGTTCGTCGATGCGTTCAGCCGTCCGGCGGCTGCGCCGGACCATACCCGCACCGGTGCCTAAAACGAATCACGCGTAAAAAATCCCTGCCCGTGTGGCCACGGCGCAGGGATTGTTCGTTTTGCCAGAAACGCCAGGAGCGATTTATTTCGCCGCGCTGACCATGTAATCGACGGCAGCCTTCACGTCCGCATCGGATGCGGTGGAGCCGCCCTTCGCCGGCATCGCGCCCTTACCGTGCAGCGCGTAGTTGTAGACGGTGTCCATCGGTTCTTTCAGGCGCGACGCCCAAGCGTCCTTGTCGCCGAATTTCGGTGCATTCAGCACGCCTGCCGCATGACACGCCTGGCAAACCTGTTGATACAGCGCCTTGCCGGCTTGCGATGCGTCCGCGCTTTGCGTGGCGCCCGGTGCCGGCGCGGCTGTTTGCGGCACGTTCGCCATCGCCGCCATGGCGGCAGCGGCCTGGGCGGCGCCAGCATCCGACGCACCTGCTGTGGCGGCGGCTACGCCCGACGCTGCTTGTGCACCCGGAGCCGCCGCTGCGGGCTGCGCCGGTTCAGGGAAGCTCGCGCCGGAATTGTTCGCCATATAGGCAACCGCGCGGGAGATTTCGAAGTCGCTGTAGTCGTCCGGGCTGGTGCCGCCGCGCGCGGGCATCGCGCCCTTGCCGGTCAGCGCCGTGTGCAGGAGCGTGTCGAAGCCTTGCGCGATACGCGGCGCCCAGTCAGCGGTAGTGGTGAATTTCGGCGCGCCAGCCGTACCCGCCGCGTGACACGCGGAGCAAACGGCCTTGTAGACCTCTTCGCCGGATTTGTAGACGCGCGGCGCATTGGCGTCGCGGACGTCGACCTGCGCAAGCGGCTTGATGCGGGCGCTGACCGCGGCTTCGGAGAGACTGTCTGTGCCGGCGCCGGTACGAGTCGAGACATCGACGTAGACCGCCAGCAGAACGATGATGATGATCGGTACAGCAAACCCCGCGATGATCGCAGCGATGAGCTGCTTGGGGGTTTTGATCGGGGCTCCGTGTGGTGCTTCGCTCATGCTTGTCTCGTCTCCGTGGGTATGTGAGCGGTACAGCGTGACGGCAACTTCTTGTTCTTGAATCAGCCACGGACGATTATAGACGTAACGTTTCGGCGGCGGCGAGCGGCGTGGCGAGGTGTTCAGCAGGCGTTTACCCGCATCGCGGGGCGCTCCTTGTGGCGCTCGGGCGGCGGTTTTGATGCGCCAAATACCGCCATGCGGGCCGTCCGGTGGACGGTTTGGACGAAACCGGGTATCCTTGCGGTCTCGCTTTGGCGTCGCTCCCGTTCAGGTTGCCGCGCTTTCGTGTTGAAGCGCCCGTAGCTCAATGGATAGAGTACTGCCCTCCGAAGGCAGGGGTTGCTGGTTCGATCCCAGCCGGGCGCGCCAAATCTGACAAGGGTTCTAGCCATATCTCCCCCCAAATTGACCGGCCTTCATACCCGACTAGGGCAGCATGAGGGCAAAACTTGCGCGACGCCGCTAGAAGGGGTGAGGATTTCGCTCACCCCTTTGCAATGCCTCGCCGAGCATATCGGGCGACTACGCAAGCGATCCGGACGGGGTGCCGTCGATCACCCCGATGTCGCGCAGGCGGGCGGCAAGATGCGACCAGATCGAATGCTCTTGCGCGCCGAGTAGCTTGGATATTGCGCGGCCATGGCGCGCCGCGGTATCGCGGTGCACACCGACCATTTCCCCGATCGCGCCGCATTTGTGGTCGGCGCCGAAATGTCGTTCGGTGAGCCAGCGGGTTAAATTGGTATCGCGATACTCTTTGCGCTCCACACCAGGCACAAACTGAATAACGAAGTTGATCGCGGTGTGCCAGATGTCATCGTTGCGCCACGGCCAGCGCGACCGCGTCTCGGGTTGCCGGCCGAACGACCTGGGACCGCACGCCGCCAACACGAACGCGAGTTCGAAACGAGACAAATCTCGCACTATGCGCATAATCGCGCCGCCGGCGCCGTCGAATTCCACATCGATAAAGCCAGTCGCGCCCCCCGTAGAACTCCCGCTCGTCGAATCGGATGCACGGGCATACGCGCGCTCTAGCGTCGACGCGACGACCGCTTTAGCGTTCGCGAATTCGTTCGATGAGTCGGGGCTGAGTAACGTAAGCAGATGCCTTGGCATTCTTTCGTGCGCCAGCCCTTCCGGCTGCGGATCGACGTCATCCCAGTGGATAGCTGCGGAACCGTCAGCGTAGATCTTGACGGCGGTTCCAACCCGGCCAGCGTGTATGCTGCGGACGCGATCGCCTGGTTGAATTGCGGGAAGTTGAGTTTGCTCGGGACGAGCGGGGATATGGCTCATGGTGTGGCCTCTTTGATTGGCGGTTATTCCGCTCCCCACTGTCAAATGGGGTGGGCGGGCGCATGACAGGGTTGACAGACCGGCAATCAAAGAAACCGGCGCATCCGAAGATGCCCCCGCCAAGGCCCACCCGCTGAAAGAGGCGCACAAAGGCGTCACGCACAAAAAAGCCGCTCTGCGCGGCTGTGCGCTTTGATTGGTCGGGCTGTCAAACCCGGTGCCTGTTGTCTCGGGCACGACTGGAGTATAGCCGGTTAGGCTTTGTTTACAAGTGGCAAGTGTTGGATAGCGCACGTCCCGCGCTTGCGCCGCCTCGTTCCTAGCGACGCTCAAATGGCGCCGCTTCTTTGGTTTGCCCATCGATGCCCCCCCCGTTGGGACTGGTTGCGGCGCACATGCGCTGTATGGCTACACTACGGCGCTGCGATTGCCGTCCATTCCGCGATGAGCGGGGCAATCTCCGATTAGATCGATGATTTAACGGTCGGGGCAGCATCTTGGCTCCGCTTGATGGTTCGGAGGGCAACATTCGATCGCGGATCGTGCTTGACGAGGCCCGCGGTGCCTGCGTACGATGCGTGAGCATTCCGGCACTCGCCAACGGCGGGTTGATCGCGGCTAGGCGCGGCGTGAGCGGAGGGGACATTGCCCGGAATGTATGACCCTGCCCGCTTCTTTCGAAACCAATCGCAAAGGAGCGAATCATGTCGACAATGCAGGAAAAGGCACTCGAAGCACAGGCGCGACGCGCGGCAAAAGCAGTTGGACTTTTGGCTTTGAAGTCGCGCTGTAGGCTGCATCACTGGAACGATGTGGGCGGCTTTCAGTTGGTCGACCCGTATTGCAACACTGTTATCGAAGGTCTGAGATACGAGTTGAGCCCGGAAGCTGTAATCGAGTTCTGCCAAGACAGGCGAGCATAATGAGAAGGGGGCCGCGAGGCCCCTTTCTCGTTGATGCCTCGCTGAGCGCCGCCCGCCGCGGGGATGGTGCGTTTCACACCCCCCTTGTTCAGATTTTTACCATGCCTACCCTCGAACGACTTGAATCCCAATTCAACGCACCACTCCTGCCAATAGAGGTGGTGCGTGCGAATTTTTTCCCGCACCTCTCTGAAGACACCTTCAACCGCCGCGCGCGAGCAAATGACCTCGGCTTCCCGATTATCCGAACGGACCGGTCGCAGAAGGCCGCCATGTTCGTCCATATCGAGGACCTGGCAACCTATCTAGATGCGCGGCGTACCGTTGCAGTGCGCGAGCACGCCAACCTCACCTAGATTTGCGTTAGCTAAAGACTGACCCCTTCCAGGCGCCGCCCGTGTAAATCCAGAGTTTTGCGTTGGTGGTATCGAATACCATCGGCGCGCAACCGGTCGCAATGTTGGTCGGCGTGCCAGTCGGTGCGCCCGCGCAAGTCGGGATTTGCGTAAAGCCGCCCGTTGCCGTTGTCGCGAGTGCCGCGCCCGTCCCGTTAAGAATGACGTTGCCAGCGGGGCCGCTTGCGCCGCCCGCGCCGGGAGTCAGTTTGATGTCGCCGCCGTGCCCCGTGCCGAATCCTGTCCCGGTCGTCAAATTGACGTTGCCACCGTTTGACGTTGACGTGCCACCGTTGCCGGTCGTGACTGAAAAAGCGGCGCCGTTGACGTTATAGGCGGGGCCTGACGTTGCGCCGCTGCCCGTCGTAACTGAGATGCTGCCCGGTGTACCGCCTGCCGCAGTCGTGCTGCCAGTCGTAAGGGTGATATTCCCCGTGCTGTTGCCTGTACTACTGGTAGACACGGCGATATTCCCGCCGTTGTTGGTCGCCGCCGCCGTAATGTTGATGCCGCCGCCTTGCGAATTGCCTGTGCCTGCCTTTATGTTGACGTCGCCGCCCGTCGTGCCACCCGTGCCGCCTTGCACGACCGCCGCCGCGCCCGTGCCTGACGGTGCCAAACCGCCGATTAGGGTAGCCGCGCCGGGAGTGCCCGACGTGGGGGAGCTTGAGCCACCCTGTAAAAGTAGCGCGCCACCATTGGAAAGTGTTTGCGTGCCCGCTCCTGCTATCACGGTCAGATTGCGACCCGGTGCGGAATTCGAGGCGTTATTAACTGCGTCGCCCGGTTGAATCGTCAAGTCTTGACCGGGCAGAGTTTTGATAGTCGTCGTCGTGCCGGAAAAGAACGTGAGAATCTGATTCAAGCCGCCTTTTAGGCGTGGTCCAAGTTCGCCGAACATTTAGAAGTCCCCCCCGACTGCGAGCACGTCGATTTCCTTCGCGGTCGTCACGGTCGTGAGCGCCTTGATGCCAAGAACCGCGCCGTTCGCGACATACAAAATACGGTTGCCGTTTGCGTCGTACGACAGGCCGGGCCATTGAGCATTGCGAAGAATGTCAACGGCGGGAACGCTATTAACGCTGCCAGCGGTCGCCGGTATCGAAACAGTCGCGAGGATATAGACGACAGAACTGATCGTCATGACAAGCTGAACGTCGCGCGCCGATGAGTCGGTTGACGCGACCGTAAGGGCTTCAATTTTGGTCCCGTTCGTCGCCCCGGTAACGAGCGTTTTAACGTTCGAAGCATCTGCGGGCAAAATCTGTGCAACGTAGTTTTTGACGGTCTGCGGAAAAATCGGGGTTGCTGTAGGCATGCTTAGAGCCCTCCAAAAAGGGTATAGGACACGTAGTCAATGAACGAACCGCCACCGCCCGTTATGGAGGTGGCGATCCACTTACTCGTGGCGTTGTTCCAGACGAGCGAGTAACCGTCGATGCCCGCACCTTCGGTGACGTTGACATCCGAGAGGCTTGCCAGCGATAGAGCGCCGCCGGTAATGCCGATGCCGCGCACCGTGAACCAGTTAGTGCCGTCTGTGAAAAACGAGACCCCCTGGTTCTGCGGAATAGAGAGCGTGCCGTTCGTTACGCCGTCGAGCTTCAGGCCAGACGGTACGGTCAGGGTGCAGCCGCCGGCGCCGATGTTCTGCAACTCGCCCCACCATCCGACCGGGAAGGCGGAACTAACGCCCGAGGTCGGCGTCGGGAGCGCATGGGTTGTAGCCGATGCGCTGTTCATCACGGTTGTCTTGGCGCGATCGCCAGTGACAAGCGTGTAGGACGCCGTCTGCACTGCGCCGCCCGCTAGCAGGATGCTCGTGCGCACCGTGCCGCTGGCCGTGATGGGGCCGTTCGAGGCCTGGTCCGTCTCGACGCCGCCGGCCGCCGCAACGGATGTCACCGTGCCGGCGCCGGCGCTCGCCGTGGCGCTAGGCTGATAGCTGCGGTAGTCCGTATAGCTTGTGGCCGTCATCGTGCCGGTGACGATGGAATAGAGCGGAACCTTGCCAGCCGGAAACCCCGAAGTATTAGCGCCGACCGCGCCCGTGGTCGGGTCTGCATACAAATAGTTCGTCGTGCTGGCAACAAGCGTTACGATGCCGTTCGCGATGGCATGCGCTGTGCCTGTGCTGTCAACGAATGTTCCACCGTATGTCCCCCACGTCAGACCGCTGCACGCGCTCGCGTGACGTCCCCAAAGCATCGCGGGACTAGCCGCGTCGAGTAGGCTATTTACGACCACTTCCTTATTCGCTTGCGTGCTCGAAATGGTATCGAGCAAGGTCGTGCTGTTGGACATGGTTACCTCATGATTTTACTTAACAACTGATTAGTATTACTTATAAAACTATCAGCATGAACTCCCCTCGTGAGCATCCTCTTTCGACATCCCCCGAAGTCAGTCCCCGTCCTCGCACTCGTCATCATCTGCGAGGCGTGAATGGCGGTACGGCACGAGCTCTATTGCAGCCGCGATTCGATGTTCCATGCTGATGCCCGGGTTGCCCATCACCGCCTTAAGGAACTCTTTCGGGTCTTCCGTGGGCTGGATCTCGCTCCACGCCGCAGCATGCTTATCGACCATCCCCGAGCTCCTATTTTTTGTCCTTGTTGTTGACGACGAGCCGCGCCGGAGGCGAGAGCGCCACGAACTTGCTGGCCGCACGCTTCGCCTTATCAGCTTGCTCCTCCTTCTTTCCGCCTTCGCCCTTCTTGGCGTAGAGGAACGGCAACGCTCCGCAGGCCGCGCGGATCTGGGCCGCCGTAGCCTCAACGCGGCCGAGCGCGACGTCCTGCAGCATCGTCAGCACGTCACGATCCCCCATCGGCACGGGAACCGCTTTCGTGCGCTTGAGCGCGCCACCGTGTGCCTGCTGTTCCAGGCTCTCCTTTTTTGCCGGCCGGTGCGCCCCCTCAACCTGCCCTGGCTTTGCTGCCGGCTTGCGGGGGGCGCCCGTTTTCGACGTCTTCGGAGCGTGATTTGCTGATTTAGCGGGTCCGGCCTTTGATTTCCGGCCGGCGCCCGGCCGAGCGCCGCCAGCATTGGCGCGCGCACCTCCGCTTTTTCCTTTAGTGCCACTCATTTGCTGAATTCCTCCTCACCGAGAGATGTTCAAACAACGATTTTTTCTCCGCGTGCGGGAACGCTCGGTTTCCCGCGATCCAAAACGCCAGAGATTCGATCCCCCTACCCCTATCGTCGTCACAGAGGCCGCCAGAACGACGCTGGACGGCTTCGTTCAGCGTCTCGCCCGTGCCGAATCCTCGGCCAGATTCAACGGCTGGAGCGGCTCATCGAGGCCGGCGATCGGATCGTAGCCCTCTTCCTCGCGGCCCTCGTTGCGGGTCATGACGCCGATCTGGACGAGCTGGGTGATGCGGGTAGCGCGCGCCGCGCCATCGCCGCGCATCATTGGCTTATGGTCGAAATCCGGCTCAAGATCCGAATCGGGGCCGAGCAGATTGAAGCAGAGCGAGTATTCCCACAGCCGAGCCCATGGAATCATCGTGTCCGTCCAGAACTCGATGGACTGTTGCTCGATGTTGCTGAAGGTTGCCTTGCTCAGGTCGCCGATCTTGTGCGGTGGCACGCGGAAAATGCGCGCGATCTCGGTCGTCTTGGCACCGCGCGCCTCAATGAACTGGCTGTCCTTGTTCGTGAGGCCGAGTTCGTGGAACTTCATGCCGCGCTCGAGCACGGCAACCTTGCCGCGGTTCGATCCGCCCTGCAGATCCTGCCAGGAATCGCGGAATTGCTGCTTGGCTTCCCTGCTCGCGAACCCACCTGGGTATTCGATCCATCCGCCGCCGGGTTTCGCATCGTTGGCGAAAAACCTCGTCGAATAGTCCTGCATCGACAGCCCTTCGCCAATTGCCTGGCACGCGAGCGTGATGAGGCTTAGACCCATATAGCCGTCGTCGCTCAGGCTACGCAGATGCCAGATATCGTGCCGGCTGTAAGTGATGGTATTGCCGTTCTGATCGATATATCGATAGCGATAATCACCGTTGTCAAGCAACTCGATCTTCATGCGATCGGGGTGCAATGGGAGCAGCTCGGTAATCTCGCCGAGACGATTGGCGATGATCTGGCAGAAGGCATTTCCACGCAACGCCAGGTGCCCTTGCAGCATCATTCGCCATTCATACGGCGTCTGAAAGCGGTTCGGCGCCTTCTCGATCAGCTTATAGAGCCAGTGCGTGCGCTCTTTCGTGCGACCGCCCGATGCCTTCGGCTTATAAAGCTCGAATGGCATGATCGCGAACGATTCCGCCAGCACACGAACGCAAGCCAGCACATCCGGAAGCGTCATGGCCGACGCGGGCGTGACTCGAACGCCTGAAGACGTGCGAATGCCGACCGGCGCGAACCAGAAAGACCCCCATGGCGACCGATCGGTCGCGCCATCGGCGCGGATGCGTGAGAGGAACATTAGGCCGACTCGATATTGTTGGTTTTGCGGGGCACCGGCTGCTCCCAGCCCGCGATATAGGCAGCCGCAAGCGTCAGGCCGATCAGCAATGCACCAGCGATGGCGATACCCCAACCGGGATTGATGATCACGCCGCCTGCGAGAACCATGGCCCATCCGAGCAAGAGGCAGATATTGAAGATTTGGACGTTCAAGGTCACACCTTATTCGATGAAAGTCCAGCCGGTAACAGCGCCGCGCAAGTCCAGACCATTCCCGCCGTCCAACCAAGCATCCGGGGCACCGTCGATACCCTTGGCAAAGCGAACAGTGCGGTACTGCGGCCCATTGCCAAAAGCGGCGCCGTTCGATTGATCGACTTTGACGAGGCACCATGCAGACCCGTTCGAATCAAGATTCGCGGCAAGAGCCGCGGCGGCCGTTTCCGGAGCATTCCAAACGATTCGAGTTGCCATATGATTCTCCTTGGGCGGAAAATTGGTTTAACTGTGGCCGATGAGCCATCACTTCAAGAGCTCGTAATACGGCTCCATTCCCGGTGGGCACTTGCGCGGGTCACCCATCCAAAGCAAAAGAGGTAGATCGTCGTCAGCGCTTACTGTCGGGGGTTGCTTCGTCGATTCGACCGCGGGATTGGCAATTGTGGAAGTCGGAGCTTGCGCGCCGTGAAACGCGGCAATCTCGGCTTGAGCTCGAGCCTCGATCCGAGGCCACCAGTCGCTCACCTTGCGGATCGTCGCATGAACGTCTGAGCGGACGAATGTGGCCGCATTGACCCTGTCACCTTCCGATATCCGAGCATCGATTTCGCGATCCAGCGCACTATCGCTAAGATATTTTCCGCTTGACCATGCCAAGGCCTCAGCCACGCCACCCGCCAAGGCACACGTTTTGCGACCGGCCCAATCATTGGAAGCGGAGATATGAGTGCACTTACCCCTGAACCAGACACCATCTTCGGAATTCGAATGTCGCGTGATTTCGATGTGAGTCGCGCTGCCAAATATTTGTTCGGCCGCCACCGCGTGGGCGCTTTCGTGAATGGCCGTCAAGTACAGCCGAGTCTCCTCATCGGGGGACGTGGGACGCATGGTTTTCATGCGAGCCTCCGTGCCATCTGGCGGTCCGCTTTTTTGTCAATTTTCCCAGGCAACTCCGGCGCTTGCTCGTGCGCAAAGCTCGCCGCAAGTTGAACCTCGCCGTCGTCATTGATGACAGGCCACGCAATTCCTAGCTTTCTACAAATCGGGGCGATAGTGCTCGACATTCCGGTCAGCCGCTCGCTGATCTCGGCGCGCGTCAACGGCTCGAGCGGCATTTTCTGGAGCGTCGCGAGCGCCTTGTCTGCAAGACCCACGCCGGTCGATATTTCGTCGAAGTTACTGCGATCGGCGAAGATCGGAGTATTGATCCATTCATTCTTGCCAACAATTTCGGTCTGGAATCTCAACTGATTCCTGAGCGAGTCCCGTACGGCGTTAAGCTGGATTTGAAACTCGTCGATCCGCAAATCGCGGCTGTCGTAGAGGGTCTTTTGAAGATCGAAAAATTCTTTCTCCCGCACTTGGCGGACGCTAAACAAAGCAAGTTGCGCGTCTCGCATCTCGTTATTCAGGTTGTCGAGCTCTTCGCGAAGGGTACTAATCTGATCGGCCAACTTGCTCTCCTTCACCAGTGCGGCTTTGATCGGTGCCTCATGGCGCTCGTCCACCGTGTCGAGTTGTCGCCTGACCTCTACGCGTTTTGCGACCTTACGCGCCTCGATTCTATTGCGATGGTCTAAAAACTCGGGTAGCGAGAGCAGTTCCTGAATCGTTGCTTCAGCCTCGCTGAGCGAGGAACGGTTACGGTTGAAAATGTTCATTGTCCTGGGGGCTCCAAAAAGAGAAGTGCGATAAAGACATGTTGCCCGCGCCTCCATTCACCGATCAAGCAAACGGAAGGTCTTTGAGATTCACTTCACTAACTTTCCATAACGCCGCTTCGCGACGCTCAGTTTCGGATGTGGATGCGGGACGCCTGACGCTTTCACGGCCTCATACACGGCCTCCGCAGTACGGCAGGTGCGGCGACGCGCGATCGCATCAAATTCCCGCCAGAATGGTTCGAACCGTTTCCCAGACGTCGAGCGTAGTGCGCGCGCCGCCGCTCCGCGGAAATCGCATTCCAGTCGCAACAGGAGCACTTCAAGCCGGTCAGCGGGCAGGAAACCGGCCGCTACCGCCGGCAGCATCTCGCGGGCGTGCCGATAGGCATCGACATTCAGGCTTTCGCTGAATCGCCCCAGAGACGCGGCGGCGGTTCGCTGAGCCTCAAGTCGACGTAGGAGTTCAGGCGCAACATCCCCGCGCCGCCCCGTGAGCGTCTGCAGGACCGTTTTAAGTTCTGCTGAAGATTCAAATAACCGCGCTTGAAACATTACTCGACGGGATTCACTCATGCTCGATCCGGATCTGCGTACGGATGCACGGTCGATGCGTGCGTCGGCCCAATGATCGATTTTCTAAGCGGGACTGATGGAACAAACGTTGACCGAGAGGCCGCGGCATCAGTGGCTTCAATCAGAATCCGCTCGAGGCGTTGCAACCACATGCGAGCGATCGGGACGCCTGGCCGGTGAGGCGAACAGTCGGCCGCCCCGATAGCCAAATCTCTGCGGCCTGCGGCAATCAAACGCGCCTGAATCCGATTAGACGCAGCCTCCCAATCGCCGAGCGAATATTCCTTGCGTAGGTCGATGACACTGTCGACGATGAAATCAAGCCTGCGCAACTCTCGCGTTATTTGGTCATTCAGGGCAGGCGACTTGCCCGCATGGCACGCGCAGTACCACCGGCCGCCGCTTCTGGTCGTAACGACCATCGGACACCCGTAGGCGCTGCACATGCCGGGCTGGCGATGATCGGCGGTCATGGCGCCCTCATCCGTCCGCATATCGCGATTAGTTCGTTCATGCATCTGCGCGCCTCGGCGGCGGCATCCTCAAGCGCAAGGACATCCCCCAGGGGCTTGTCAATCTCCATAGCCCAATAAATACTCAGTTCGGCGCGTCTGGCAATAATCGCGAACTGGGCGATCAATGCCATGAATTCCGAATATATGACTGGATCGTTCATGCCGCCGCCCGTTTCCCTTTATCCATTGCTTCCAGAACGCGCCGCCGGTATTCGGGCAGGCTTTCCCCTTGGCGACCTTGATCCAGGCCGATAGCGCGCGCCGCCGCCTTCACGCTGGCCTCATCCGTACCGACAGAGATTCGCTTTGCGGCGCGCTCTGGCGGATTAAGCATTTCCTCAATGGCCGGCGCGAGGTACGCAGCCGGAACGCCGTTGAGCTTGTACGGTTTGCACTTCTCGACGCCGAGTTCGATCTGCTGCCGCGTTACGCCTGCCTTGTTCCACCCTGCGATCAGCGGGGATTCGGGTTCTACCTTCACGCCAGCGGACTTGAGCCACTCGAAAGTGATCGACACGCCGTCATCGCGCGCCGCCACGCCGCTAGCGCTATCGTCCGCGGGCGCTGAGTCATCCCGCGCGCCGCCAGAGGCGCCAGCGTCGTTTTCGCTGGTTTGCGGTTTTTGGGTTTGATGAGCGTTTAGATCATCATCAGTCGTCGTCTCGTTGGAGTTATCCACAAGCGCGCGATCCATGGCGCCATGACGATTCACTGACGGTTCTATGACGGTTACTGACTGTTGGGGTGCAACAGCTGTTGCATGGTTTTGTGCTTCAGATTGCACCCTTTCACGTTCTGGATTGCACCCTTTCTTGTCACCGTTTGCACCCTTTCCGTTTTCAAACGATGCAGTTTTTGCGCCCTTTGTGGATAACTTCTTGTCGTTCCTAAAGGGTGCAAGTTCTGCACCATTTATCCACTCCCGGCTAATGCGATACTCGCGCGACTTTCCGCGACCGCCTTTGGGGTAAGCAACGGTCTGCAACCAGCCTATGGACTCCATGCGGCGAAGCTGGTACTGCACGGCACGCTTCGACTGGCGAGTCCGCTGTGCGAGCATATCGACGCCCGGGAAGATATGCGTGCCGTCGTCGTGCGCGTGATCGGCCAGCTTCAAAGCCAGATTCAACTCGCCGCCGCCTTGTGGATATCGGTCCCATACGAGAGCCATCAACTTGACACTCATGAAATCGATCTCCGCACACTGTCATCCAGAATCGATAGCCGTTCACTGGCGTTGCGACGGATGTCGAGAACCTGCGCCGTCAAGATCAAACCTCGGCGCGATGTCATGGCGCGCACCTCAAATGATCGCGGTGCGATTGCCGCCATCTGCCTGCGTTTCAGCAAGCATCATCGCTTCCCATTCTTCTGCACACTTGCGGGTGATGACGACGCGGCGGCCGATGCGGAGTTCCTTCGGCGCTTTACCCTTGGCCTTCAGGGTGTAGTAATAGACGCGGCTGAAATGGTATGCCGCGCAGAATTGCGGAATGGTATAGCTGAGAGAGTCGCCCCAATTCTTCGGTACGCACGCGCCTTGATCGTGGGCTGTGGCGACCGTCACATTCGATTTCATAGTCCCTCACTTCGTGAGCGGTTACCCACCTGAGTAACCATGAAGCGAGTCTATTTATGAGCGGACTGAATTAAAATTTCCCTTCCGCTGCGGGAATCCCCATTTCCGCAGCGGACACCCCTATTTTTTCTTTGGCGCGCCGGCGCGTTGTGCTTCCGGCGGAATGGTCAAACGCCCATCTTTGGCGGCCTTTTTTAGCCAGTCTCTTATCGTTTGATCGGTCGGCTCCTTTTTCACGTTCTTAGGCCAATTAGTACCCTCGCTCTTACATACCATCAGTTTCGCGCCGATCTTGTCCGCAACGTCCCCGATGCGCTCTGCCGGCCTTTCGCGCCAGATTTGAGCAGCCCAATCTACCGCCATATCCTCCAGTTTCTTGAGGTCGCGATTGATGACACCGATGCCGTTGTCGGCCGCTTTTTTTGTCCCCCACTTTATGTCCATCATGTCCATTTCAGCGCGTTCGCTGTCGGGCACATATGCGGCCATCAGGGCTTCACAGATCATTAGCGCGCAGTAGGCCGCAGCCCGCCCGGCATCGCCCGTCCGGATAGCATCCTTTGTGTGACTAGCCGCGGCCATCACTCGAGCCCCAGCGGCATCGTTTGCTCGAGTGGCCTTATCCTCGAGGAAGGGAATCAGGCGCTCCATTACTGGCTGGGTAAGGTCTTCTTCGGTCCAGTCTCGGAGATGCGACACCAAGTAGTCAGGGGTGACCCTGATACGTCGATCCTTTGCCAAGTGGATCAATCCCGACTCTGTTATAAATCTTTCCTTCTTCTCGTCGCTTGTTTTGCTCATACCGTCCTCTCGTCGGCGGCTTGCAGTACGGGGCGGTTCAGCTTCGCCACGGCCGCCGACAGGTGTTCGGGAGCCAGGTGGGCGTATCGCAGTGTCATGGTCAGGTCGGCATGGCCCAGCAGTTCGCGCACGGTGTTGAGGTCCACGCCAGCCATAACCAGCTGGGACGCGAAATGGTGGCGCATGTCGTGCCATCGAAAATTGGTGATCTTGGCGTCCTTCAGCAGCTTCTGCCACGCCGTTTTGACATCGACGCGCACCGCGCCGTCGGCGCTCGCGAATACGATGCTGTGCCGGGACTGCTCGCGCCATGCCTTCAGCGTCGACAGCGCCTCGTCATTGAGCGGAATGTGCCGTTGCTTCCCCGACTTTGACGAAGCGTCGATTACGGTCAGGAACGCACGGTCGAGATTCACGTGCTGCCACTCCAGCTTCAGCAGCTCGCCTTGTCGCAGACCGGTATTGATAGACAGCAAAACTGCTGGCTTCAAATGATCAACAAACGCCATGATCCGCATATCCGGCATCTCGGCGTAGCCCCGCGCCGCCCGCCATGCATTCGCGCTATCCCTGGCTGCCCGCTCGCGCTCTTCCCGCGCGTCGAGCGCGGCCCGCAACCGCGTTTCTTCGACGTCTGACAGCCAGCGCACCTTGCCGCTCGGCGCATCGAGCGCCTTAATGGTTTTCATTGGATGTTCGGCGATGACCCCCCATTCGAGCGCGCGCGAGAAAACGCCACGGAGCGCAGAAAGGTCGCGGTTGACAGTGGCAGCGCTCGCGCCGCCCTTCAATCGTGCCGAGCGCCATTTATCGAGGATCCACGCGGTGAACTCGGCGAGCGGCTTGTCCTTATGTTCGGCAAACGCCCTGGCCAATCGATCAAGCGTCGCGCCGCTGCTGCGAGTGTTCGCGGCCAGCCAGTCGCCATAGCGATCGGCGATGAAGGTCTCGAGTGTGGGTGTGCCGACAATCTGCTGAGCCTCTGCTTTCCGCCGGCGCCGCTCAAGGATCTCGGCGGTTGTATCGCTCTTTTTGTCGACGTCACGCAGTGCCTTTCGTGCGAGCTCGCGCGCCGCCGCAGGATTCATCTCGTCCCAGTAGCCGAGCACGCGCCGGCCTTGTTTGCCGTCGGGCTTTGTCCAGCGAATGGTGAATGAGATCTTGCCGGCCGGCGTGACCTTGACGCCGAACCCGCGCGGATCGCTGTCTGCGAAGTCTTGATATTTACCGTTCGCTTTCAGTGATCGCAGAAACTCGCGGTCGATTTTGAATTTCTGCCCCATGCACTAGCCCTCGCTAATTGGGCAAAAGTATAGCCTAGGGCAACGGTAGGGCAAAGCCTGCGGTGAACAGTGATTTACACGACCGATCGCAATAGCACTAAGGCGTTGATTCTAAAAGAGGTGGGAAACATGGGTGAACAGCAGAAAACACCGTTTCTGGCTCTCCGAAGGCAGGGGTTGCTGGTTCGATCCCAGCCGGGCGCGCCAAATCTGGTCGAGTTTCAACGCGATTTTCCCTTGCCTTTCAGTTCGCCTGCCTAGTTTGCCGGCGCCGCAGCCGAGGCCGCCGCCGTCGCAACATCCGCTTTGAACACCGTATTCCAGTCGTCCTTCATATCGATCACAATCCAGCCTTTCGTGTTGGATTCGTCCAGACCCTTGTCGAGTTTGCCGCTTTTCGACGCGCGGTCGTACGCATATTCCCGCTCCCCGTCCGTGTGATGCAGCAGCGCCGAGAGGCGTGGGCCGTCGCCCGCCGAGGTCCATTCGAGCATCGGCACGTCGCCGTCCGAGTTGCCGAACGCGATCACCGGACGCCTGCCGATCACGCGATCGATGGCGAGCGGCTTGGCCGCGCCATCGACCAGGTTGTCGACCTGCGCGAGGCGAGTCAGCGACGCCGCGCTGCTGGTCTGGCTGTACTTGTACTTGACGGTGCTGCCGATCACCTGCTCGGGCGGAATGCCATACACACGCTTCGCCATGTCGCGGGCGAACTCGACGTCGCCGCCGGTGACCAGATAGGTCTTGAAGCCGTTGGCGCGCAGATAGCCGAGCAACTCGAGCATCGGCTGATACGCAAGGCCGGTGTACGGACGGTTAAAGCGCGGATCGCTCGCGGTGTCGAACCATTCGTGCACGAGCGCGGCGAATTGATCGCTGGTCATGCCGGCGTGCGCGGCTGCCAGCAATTTCATCGAGCCCGCATCGCCGCTCGCCGCGACGGTTTTCAGATTGCCTTTCAGAATCGAGCGGAACGGCTCCTGCCGTTTCCATTCCGGATGCCGCCCGGCGACAGTCTTCACGCGTTGCAGTGCGAACACCATTTGTATCGACGCGGGCTGCTCGGGCCACAACGTGCCGTCGTTATCGAATACGGCGATCCGGTCGGTGCGTGCGATAAAGTCTTTCGATTCGGGCGTCGTCACCAGCGTGACGAAATCGACGACCGAGCGCTTCGTTGCGGTGTCGTTCCATGAAGCAAGCGCGGCGCCCGTCGATGCGCTAGCCGACGATTCGCCCGCGTCGTGGCGCGGCGTAACGGTGCAAGCTGAAAGAACTACAACGGTCAAAGCAATGCAGTATCGGTGCATCGTGCGAATCATGAAAGCCTCATTAATAACAGTGGGTCGTCCTGAAACGAGCGCAAGTCTAATGGCGCACAGCGATTATTGCAGCCCCTGCTGTTGCTTTTATTTCGCGAAACGTTTGCTAGTATTCCGCAAAGAAATCATCGACGTGCATTTTTTATCTCCCGCATGCTTCGTTTGGTGCGGCGTCTCTTGTCCAAGGAGCGTCCATGCAAGCCCTGTATCCGGCTATACCCCCTTCGTAGGCTAACCGCGAGACTTGAAGGGATTGAGCCGCGCATCTTATGCGTTTTGCATACTTTTCCGTCCGCTTGAGGCTTACGAGCCAGGCAAACTCGCTCCGGTGATTAAGTCGATTTAATCGAACAAAAATGTAGCGCCCTTTCTTTGTCTTTATTTGCGTATGCAAAGGGATGGGGTCGCCTATAAAAATATTCCGTTTTTCGCGCAATCGTATGTGTCGTTGCGCGGCATGTCCGACGCCAGGTCAGCGCGAGCGGCTGGCAGCCGGTTCAGCCGAATGCGAATCAGACCCAGCAACTCGATTCGCTAAAGCAGGGTCATAATCTGGGCAATGCTAGGGCGAGTGGGCAGTTTCTGGGGCGTGGGTTTGGCGGGGGTGGTTGGGGGGCGGTTCAGGCGGTGAAGTGGCACCGCCCGCAATCCGATCAGACGCTCGGGCCGCGCTCGCAGATCGCGTATATGCTCGAGCACAGGTCGGGGTAGACGCGTCCCAACTCGAAGCAGCCGTCCAGATACGCCCTGGATATGATGCCGGCCTGTAGCGCGGCGTCGATCTGGAAGTTGGCAAGGCCCTTGAAAAAGATGCCGCCTTCCGTGACCGGGCGGAGCTTCGCCGCTCGCAGATCCGCCCTCAGCGTGTCGATCGAATAGGTCACTCTATGACCGTGCGCCGCCTCCGCCGCCGTTACTGCCGCCGGATGATCGATCAGCCCCATGTTGACGGCGATCTGCCGCGATCCCGCGCGTGCATTCGGTGCGGCCACGAACAGGCGTCCGCCCTCGGACAGCCAGCTAACGATCCGGCTTAACACCTCGACCGGATGATCTAGGTGTTCCAACGTGTGGATCAGGAAAATATTGTCATAGCGCTGCGCCGGCTCGAAGGTCTCGAACGTCGAGTGGTGAAATTTGACCGCGCCGTTCACCTTGCCTGACGCAACCGTGATGCAGTCCGCCGATGCCTCGACCACTTCCAGCGCGTCGAAGCGCTGGGCGACCAGCCGCGTGTAATTGCCCTCAAAGCATCCCAGTTCGAGCGCGTTGCCGCTAGCGAAGAACGGCGCAAATGTCCGAAGCATGTACTCATGCATCAGATAGTCGAAGTCGTAAGCGTAGCGATGTTCGGGATGGTCCTTCGCTTCCGCGTTGTAGTCTCTGCTCATGAAATCAATCCTGTCCACGTTGATAGAAACGCCGTTCGACCGGAACGTAAAACTCGTCGAGCGACTCGGGCACCCGGGCGTTGAAGCCTAGTACCTGGCGCATCCACGCATTACATCGATCGAGACTGCCGTAGCCGAACAGCCGGGCGTAGTCGAGCTGCGGTTTAAAGAAGGGGCTGGTGAAGGTCAATGTCAAAGCGCGCCTTGGCGCGTTGGTGGCATTGCGGCCAGTTGCGTGCCACATCCGCGAATCGAACAGCAACACCGAGCCACGCTCGCCAGTGGCACGCGATGCCTGGGCGTAAAACGTTTCGTCGTCGGGCTGCTTCGCGATGTTTTGCGAGTGCGAAAGGATATGTGTCGCGCCGTTGTCCAGCGTGAAATCGTCGAGCATCACCAACGCATTCAGCATGAAGCGCCGCGTGTCGGAGCCGAAACGGATATCGCGGTGTACGTTCTGCACGTAGGAGCGCGAGTCGCGCTCGTTGATTACGCCGCCGTACGAATTGAGGACAAAGTTGCCGTCGAAGAATCGTTTGAAAACCGGCTCCAGGACTGAGAGCTCCGTCAGCAGTTCGACATAACACTCGCTATCCATCAACAGGTGATGCAAGGTGCCGGCGCTGTTTTCCTGCACGCCATTGCGTTGCCGGATCTCGTCGCGCAACTTGAGGGAGGGGGCTAGTGCCTCGACCAGCGAGTCTATCAAATCGGTGCGAATCAGCTGGGGAAGGATGGTCCAGCCTGCCGTTGCAAGCGCAGTGTCGTGTCGGGCATCAATCGTATTCATGAATGGGGCGAGGCAACGGGAAAGGGTGAATGGCTCAGAACCGATCAGCAGCGAGCATGGCCATCGGAACGACGTCGACGTAGTGCCCGGCTTTGAACGCCGCCTGCCGCATCAGGCCCTCGGCGCGAAAACCCACTTTTTCGTAGAGCGCAATGGCGCGCGCATTGGACGAGAGTACGGTCAACGAAACACGGTGCAGATTGAGGTCGCTGAATGCATGCTCTAGCGTCAAGCGTGTTGCGGCCTCGCCGATCCCCTGGCCGCGCGCCGACTCTGCGCCGATCTGGATCGAGAACTCCGCGCATCGGTTCACCCAGTCGATTCCCAGCAGATACGTCACGCCAATCACTTCCTGAGTAGACGCCAGGCACACCGCGAGACGAACGTTACTCGCGCGGGAACCGAGATAGCTATCGAACCATTTGCCGTCGATCTCGGGGCCCACATGCCGGAAGGCACCGCCGAGAAGACTTACCAGCGCCTGATCGGCGCGCCATGCATTGATGGTCGGAAGGTCGCCGCGTTCGATCTCACGTAGGAATATCTTGTCGTTGATCATCCGAGTCGGTCCAGTAAGCGTTGCACTATCGGCGCCAGATCATCGCGCGTGAGCCGCTGATCGCACGGTAAGAAAAGCGTCGAGGCAGGAAGATCGCGTTCGAACTCCGGCACCCCTTCGGCGGTCTCGACGTCCGGCCAGTAGCCGGGCGTGTAGACGCGTTGCACCCGAAGTGCTTCGCGAAGTCCTGAGGGTGCGCCGAAATAGGGGTAGCAAAGCGGCACGGCACCTTCGCTATGGTGAAACCTGAAGCGGTTGTGGCGCTGCAGCTTCTGGTGCAAGAAGGCAAAGTTCGCCACTCGCCTTGCGCGCACGGCGTCGTAGTCGACGCTCGCGAGCATGCGCTGTGTCAGTCGCGACATCTGCAACGGCTCCTGATTTTTCAGGCTTTCTTCAGCTGCCGCGTAGTCTGCGTAACCTGCCTCCGCATCTTGCGCCAGTCGGCTCAACAGATGCGTGCAGCGTTGTACCGAGGCATGGTCGATCGAATTCGGCATATCAACCGGCTGCTGCGTGATGAGATACCCACCATCCGGCACACCGAGGAATTTGCGCGGTGAGTACAGCGTCGCCAGGCAATCGCGTGGCTGCGCGAACAATGCCTGGGCATTGTCGATCACGACGCGCTCGCGCGGAAACCGGTTGAGCACGTCGTCGACCTGGCGCTCGCACAGGCCAAAGTAATTCACGTAGACAAGCCACTCACCCTGCGCGAGGTCGACGGATTGCACGCGCAAATCCGAGTCGAGCCGATAGCGTTTGACCGGTGTGCCGGCCATGCGCAGCGGCTCGATCATGGCATCGCAGATGTACCAGGGTATCCAGACAGCCGTGGGGCGCAGCGAGCGAAGCATGGCTAAGAACGCTGCTCGCGACGACTGAAAACACAGCGCGCCGTCGTGAAGGGGCGACCCGGCCTGTGGCAGTTCCAGCTCGAAATATCCGCCGATTGCACGCGACTCGTCGGCGTTCATGCGGTCACCTGCACGCAAAGCATGTCTCTAACGCAGTCTTTGCTGTTGAACATCAGCACGTCGAGAATCGATAAAGCCGGGTGGAATGCATCGTCGAATTGCGAGTACGGACAGAGGTTTGGCTCGATGAAGGCGAGCTCGACGCCGCGCGCAGAGAACGCTTTGCTGTCGTAAAGTGCCCGGCCGCCCGGCAGGTTCAGATAGATGCGCGCTTGCTCCTTCGCGCAGATGTCGATCACCCGGGCCGCGCCTTTGAGTTGCGCATTGCTGTATGTTGCCGAGGTAGCGACGAACTCGGTGTCGATCTCCAGGTACTTACAGATTTCCACGACGGTGTGCGACGCAAGCAGCGAGATATGCTCAAAAGGCGCCGACAGAATCTGCTGGACCAGTTCACTGATACGTAGATAGTGGGGCGCTTTCGCATACGCGTGGCGAATCGATTCGAGCAGCTTACGGAGCCAATGCTCGCGCGGCTGGATCAATACCTCGTTGATCTTAAGCGAAGGGCTTGCTCCGGCAAGCGGCACAGTCACATACCGGACCTCTGAGCCCAGCAACATTCGGTTGCGGTTGATCCAGCCGTTCTTGATAAAGTTCACGTCGTCGTAAAAGACGAACTTGTCGACTGCGGCCGCCAGCTGGAAATATCCGATATACGGAAACAAGTAGGGCTGCATGATCGCGAGCTTCATGACGGTCAGCAATCCGCGATGAGTCCGATGATGCGATCGAGCATGTTGTCCGTCAGCGCCGGGAAAATCGGCAGACACAACACCTGCTGCGCGGCGGCATGCGCGACCGGCAGGTTTTCGCGGCGCGCGGACGGCAGGCCACGATAGATCGGAAAGTCCGAGATCAGCGGGTAGAAATAGCGGCGTGCGTAGATGTCGTGGTCCCGAAATTTCTGATACAGCGCGTCACGGCTGATCGGATATTCCGGACCGACGAGAATCGGAAAGTACGAGTGGTTCGCCACTTTTTCGCCCGCTTTCGGCAGGCAACGGATGCCTGGCACGTCGCGCAGCCGTTCGCGATAGATCGCGTCGATCTGCGCGCGCCGTGCCAGCGCTTCGTCAATATGCTGCAATTGCAACAGCCCGAATGCCGCGTTGATTTCGCTCATCTTGCCGTTGATGCCGGACGCAACCACTGTCACTTCGTCGACAAAACCGAAGTTCTTCAGATGATCGATGCGCTGCTTCGTCTTCGCGTCCTGGCAGATGATCGCGCCGCCTTCGAATGTGTTGAAGACCTTGGTCGCGTGAAAGCTCAGCACTGCGAGGTCGCCGTGTTCGAGTACGCTGCCGGCTTCGGTTTGCACGCCGAAAGCATGTGCCGCGTCGTAAATCACCTTCAGGTTGTAGTTATCCGCGATCTTCTGGATCGCTTCGACGTCGCATGGCTTACCGTAGCAATGCACCGGCATGATCGCGGTGGTTTGCGGCGTAATCGCCGCCTCGATCTTGGCAGGGTCGAGGTTCAGCGTCGTCGGATCGACATCGACGAATACGGGCTTGATACCGTTCCAGACCAGCGAGTGCGCAGTCGCAACGAACGAATATGGCGTCGTGATCACTTCACCGGTCACGCGCAGCGCCTGTAGCGCGGTGAGCAGCGCCAGCGTGCCGTTGGTGAACAGCGCCAGATGGCGCACGCCGAGGTACTTGCACAGGGCCGCTTCGAACTGTTGGTGAAACGGGCCACCATTGGTCAGGACTTTGCTATCCCAGATCTGCCGAAGATAAGGAATGAATTCTTCGAGCGGCGCGAGATGCGGCTGGGTGACGTAGATGCGCTCATCGGTCTGCGACTCGACGGCGCCAAGCGGTAAGGCTGCGTTCACTTGTTTTCCCCTGTTTCGGAGGGTGCGGTCGCATCGGCTGCGCCGCCAGTAGCGTCCTCTGCCGACACGCCGAAGGCAATGGCCGGTTGGCCGTCGCACCAGCGTTGCCACATGATCCGCAAGGCGCGCGACAGGCCCGCGGCCACCACCTCGGGCCGGAATGCCGCCGATGCCAGGCAGCGCTCGCGCAAGCCGGTCCGAAGCGCCGCGAGCGCAGCAATGTCGGAGGACAGCGCGACGCCTTTAGCGACGAAGTCTGCCTTATCCGTTGCAAGGAAATCTTGCAGTCCGACGTGGGACATCCAGGTCGCGCCGGCTCGGCTCGGCAGTGTGTCGCCGGCGATCGTCAGTGTCGGCACGCCCATCCACAGCGAGTTCAGGACCGTGGTCGAACCCGTGTACGGGAACGTATCGAGGCAGATATCGACGTGGAAATGCTGTTGCAGGTAGACCGGAATTATCGTGCGCGGGCGGAACGTCAAGCGGTCGCGCGTGATGCCTTCCTTGGCGAACCAGTCGGTGAACACCTTTTCATCTTCAGGCGTGGTAATCGAGCCGACCAGCATCCGCGACGATGGCACCGCGCGCAGCAGTTCCGCCCACAACGCGATCACGTCGGGGCGCAGCTTATTGAGGCGGTTGAAACTGCCAAACGTGATATAGCCGTTGTGCATGGCCGGCAGAATGTTGACCGGCGGTGAGTTTTTCTCAGGCTGGAATGCGGCGCTCGACGGCAGATGGACGATCTTTTCCGTGAACTGGCGTTCGATCAGTCCAAACGGCACCGCGAATTGGTCCGCGAAGTAGTAGTCCATCGCGCTCAGGCCGCTGGTTGCCGGGTAGCCTATCCAGCTCACTTGAACCGGGGCCGGTTTGCGGGCGAACGTCAGAAGGCGGTTCCGGCCGGTGTGACCCGACAGGTCGAACAGAATGTCGATCCGATCATCGCGGATCCGGTTGGCCAGTTGCGCGTCCGGCAGACCGGTGATCTGCTGCCACTGAGTCGCGAACCCGCGCATGACCTCCGTCCGGTCGTCTTCGAGGTTGTGGTTGTTGTATACATGAAGGGACAGACTCGCATCCTTCGCGAGGTGCTCCATGATCGGCATCAGGTAAGACGACACCGCGTGCCGGAACAGGTCGCCGGATACGAGGCCGATTTTCAGCTGACGCGTCGGGTTGCGGTTGTTCGCGTGATGTGGCCACTGCGCGCGCACCGGCGCTTCGTGGGTTTCGGCGAATTTGAGGTGCTCGGTCAGCAACGTCTCGGGTTCGATCTCGGGATTGTGCGTCAATGTGAATAGAAGGTTGTTGTGCGAGACCTGGTCCGTCGGGGTGACTTCGAGCGCCCGGCGGAAGCACTGCTCGGCTTCCTGCACAAATCCCAGATCGAGCAGCAGTACCCCGAGGGAGCTATGCACGATGGACAAATCCGGCGTCAGTTCAACTGCACGGCGGCTATGGGCGACTCCATCAGAGACACGGCCTTGCGCCACCAGCGTCATGCCAAGAATACGATGCCCTTCTGCGTGCTCCGGGTTGATAGCGATCATGGCTCGGCATACCTGTTCGGCCTCGGCATATCGAGACCTGAGGCGTAGCGTATCGGCCAGCAACATCTGACATTCCAGGTCATCCGGCAGTAATTCGGCGGCTTTACGCAACGGCTCCACTGCATCGCCGTATTGACCGTGACGGTGCAGCGCGATGCCTAGCCAGCGCCAGGCAAAATTGTCCGTGGGATAACGCTGCGTGAGCGTGCGTGTATGCTTGATTGCTTCCACGACGCGACCGCTGTTATACAGTGATGTCAAACGACTTCTGTCCTGCGGAGTGACCTTGCGTCGTGCGGTGATGCTGGTCTTGCCGGTTTCCACCGCGTATTCCCCGAGTGCAGCCGGAGGTTCTGTGCCTGTTTGTTCGTTTACTGGTGGTGTCGTGGAATCCACAGGCACGGCGAACGTCTGAATAACGCTCTCCGGACTCGCCATTCGGGCGATCAGGCCGTCAACCGCCTGCCCGTTGAGACCTTGCTGCTGCCCCATTTCAAGCGCAAGCCAAGCGGCGGGCGTCTGGCCGGCGTCGATCAGCGCGTTGATATAGGCGACCCAGTATTGACCGTTGTGTGGCGCAATACCGAGCACCAGTTCGAAGTGCGGCAGCGCCTCGGCTGGCCGTGAGGTTTGTACGCGCAGCACACCGAGGTTGTAGTTCACGTCCGGATGCGCGGGCTTCGCTTCAAGGATCGCCTGGTACAGCGCTTCGGCGTCGTCGAGTTCCCCCTTGTGATGGTGCTCCAGCGCGGTTTGCAAAACGAGCGCAATGTCTTGCTCGAGTTGTTGTTCGGGCGTCAAGGGCTCAGCGGTCGGCTGGTCGTACAGGAGAGTCATGGTCTCAGCACAAAATGGTCTATGAGGGAAATTGTGCGACGAGGCATGGCTTTCCGATGCGCGGAGATGACGGTAAAAAAGCCGCCTGTTTGGCGTATGGGCAGGGGGAGCGGAAAGCCGGACGGCAAGAAAAAAGCCCGCACGAGGCGGGCTGAGGGAACGAGCGCACTTGGCTTCAGCGCGTGGTTCTTATTGTCTGGTCATGCGGCTCGGTCCAGTTTTTCTGCCAGGCAGCAGCGGCCGGGCTTTGACGCCGGTTACAGGCGTGCGACACGCTGATATTCGCCGGCGGCCCTGGTGCGCCCGATCGCCACCTCGAACTCAATGTGCAGTTCGTTTTGGGTGGTTTGCGCATCGGCGAGAAGCGCCTCATCGATCGCCTGGATCCGGCGGATCATGTCGAGCGCGGCCGGCTCCTGATTCGCGGTCAGCGACATCAGCAGCGGCGAGCGCGCTTCGGTCAGTCGCGCCGCTTCCGGCCAGTCGGCAAGCGAGGCCGCCTGCTCGATCGCGTGGGTCATCGACAGCAGACGTTCGACCAACTCCGTCTGGGTCATTTCGGTCGCGTTCATTTATTTAGGCCTTGTTGGTGGCCAAGGCTCCGGCGCTGTTGGTGCCGCCGAACAGGGCGGTCAGGTACTGCGAGTTGTTGTTCATCGTCGCCATCAACGTGTTCAGCGCGGTGAATTGCGCCTGATACTGGTTCGTCAATTGCGTCGTGTAGGTGGCGAGCGAGGTTTGCTGCGCGGTGATGCTCTTCAGATCGGCGTTCAGCGCGGTGTTGCGCGTATCGATGATGCCGCCGGTCTGGGTGAAGGTGGTGATGCTTTTGTTCAGCTGCGCGGCAATGCCGTTGGTCGAGTTGAACAGCGAGGCGATCGTCGCCGGGCTGCTGGTCAGCGCGGTGGTGAGCTTGCTGCTGTCGACCACCAGCGTGCCGTCCGCCGGGCTGTCCTTCAGCGTAATGCCGATCGACGCCAGCGTGGTGCCCGAGCTGCCCGAGCCGACGGCGCCGCCGACGATCGTGGCCAGCGTGTTCTTGATCGTCTGCAGCGTCGAATCGCCCAGCAGCGGGCCTTGCGAGCTGGACCCCGCGGTGTACGACGAGAGCGAGGCCATCGTCGTGACGACGGTGTTGTAGAGGCTGACGAAATTGGTGATCGCGGTATTCTGCGACGTGGTGTCCTGCGAAACGGTCAGCGTCTGCGTAGTGCCTGCCGAAGCTGCCGTCAGGTTCATCGTGACGCCCGAAATCGCGGTTGTGACGGCGTTGCTCGAGCTGCTCGCCGCGATCCCGCCGACCGTGAACTGCGCGTCCTGGGCCGACGCGCTTTGCGTCCAGGCCTTGGAAGTGTTCGACGAGACGATCGACGATGCGCCGCCGGTGGTGCTCGCCGTCGAGGTCACGCCGAGGCTCGACAGGCCGTTGTCGGTCGTGACGTTGCTGGTCGAAACATTGATGACGTTGGCCGCACCCGTGCTCGCCGAGCGCAGCACGAGGTGGGCGCCGTCCGTGCCGTTCACGATGGTTGCTGTGACGCCGGGGTTGCTGCTGCTGGCGTTGATCGCCGAGGCAATGCCGGCGAGCGTGTTGTTGGTGCTGTTGACGTTGACGTTCATCGACTTGCCGCCGAGCGAGATCGTCAGCGTGCCGGTGCCCAGTTGCGTCGTGGCGCCGAACGCCGCCGATGACAAAGCCTGCGAGCTGGCGATCTGCGTCACCGCGACCGAATAGCTGCCCGCTGCCGCGCCTGCGCCCGCCGTTGCCGTCAGGCCGGTGCCGCTCGCGGTTGCCGCGAAAGTCGACAGCGTGGTGCCGTTGGCGAGGTTCGTGAGGCCCGATTGCAACGCGCTCAGCGCGGAGCTCAGAGCGCCGTACGCGGAGAGCGTGGTGTTGTCTTTGGTTTGTTGCGCCGTCAGAGCCGCCGTTTGCCCTGCGGTCTTCGCGTTCACGAGTGCCGAAACGAGCGTCGACACATCCATCGACGAGTTGCCGGTCGAGCCACTGATAATCGACTGAGCGGCCGATTGCAGCGCAGCATTGGCGCTTGCAGTAGAAGACGTGGTTGAGATCGAGGACATGCAAAGGCTCCGGGCGTCGAGGAATCTGTGTTGGTGTGGCGCGATGCTACATCACTACGGAACGGAAATGCACAGCGGGAGGCATGCCTCCCGTTGCTTGAAACCCGGCGCTGCGCCGCGCTTGCGCGCAGCGCCGTTACTGCGTCAGCTCTTATTGCAGGAGCTTCAGAACTTGCTGCGGGTTCGAGTTGGCTTGCGCCAGCACCGAGATACCAGCTTGTTGCAGCACTTGCGCCTTGCTCAGGTTCGCCGTTTCTTGTGCGAAGTTGGCGTCCGTGATTTGCGATTGTGCCGACGACAGGTCGGTCGATTCAGCTTGCTGCGACGTCGCGATCGCCGTGAAGCGGTTTTGTGCGGCACCGAGCGATGCTTGCAGGTTGTTCACGGTTTGCAGTGCATTGTCGACGGAGACCATCGCTTGGTTTGCGCCGGTGACCGTGCTGATGTCCAGGCCCGAAACCGTCGGCGGGGCGTTGATCGCGTTGATCTGCGCAACTGCGGCGGTCTGGGCTGCGGAGGCGGCTCCAGGCGAGAGTGCACCGGCGCTGAGTGCCAGCGTGGTGATGGCGGTGCCGGTGCCTGCCTGCGTGCCCGTGCTGAAAATCGCGGCTGCGACAGTCGCGGCGATAGCCTGGTTGTTTTGATCGGTGAAGGTATAGCCACCCTTGCCGTCCGACAGTACGTTGACCGACGTGATCGCCGGGCTAGCAGCCGATGTATAAACACCAGTCGAATCGAGACTCACTGCGACCGTGCCGACCGTCGCGCCCGTCTGCACCAGGCCACCACCGATCTTCGCAGCCGACATCGACTGGCTCAGGTTCAGGCTGACCGTTTGACCGACGTTCGCACCGACCTGGAACGAGATGCTGCCTGCCGAGCCGTCCAGAATGTTCGTGCCGTTGAACGTCGTTTGCGACGCGATACGGTTCACTTCCGAGATCTGCGCCGAAACTTCCTTCTGCAGTGCTGCCTGGTCGCTCGACGACAGCGCACCGGTCGATGCTTGCACGGCCAGTTGGCGGATACGTTGCAGGCTGGAGGTCAGCGAGGACAGTGCGCTCGATGCGGTTTGAATCATCGACACGCCGTTGTTCGCATTCGACACGCCCTGGTTCAGGCCGTTGATCTGCGTTTGCATACGCGTCGAGATCGCCAGACCTGCTGCGTCGTCAGATGCGTTGTTGATGCGCTTGCCCGACGACAGGCGGGTGATCGCTTGCGAGAGGGCGCTTTGCGAGCCACTAAGGTTTTCCTGTGCAACCAGCGAGTTGATGTTGCTATTGATTCCGAGCATTGAAAATCTCCTAAATAAGCCTTGAGCCCAATACGCCACGATGGCATCGGCGGAAGCACTCGTTCATTGCTGGCCGCCTCAGTGAAGGTTGACGGCGTCCCTAAAAAAAACTTGAGGGACTTTCTGCAATTGCGACCTAATTGTTTTTCAGACCGGCTGACGCGGCGAGCGTCTGGAAGTGGCTTCCAGCCTTGTTCGGTAGATGCACTGCAGGTGTCGAAAAGCTGGCGTATTCTCTTTTTCTCTTGTGACAAACCCCGGAGAAATCATGCATAAGCGCAGGATTGGACGTTCCGAATTAGAGGTTGCGCCGCTTATGTTCGGCGGCAATGTATTCGGCTGGACCGCCGACGAAGCCACCTCGTTTTCGATTCTGGATGCGTTTGTCGATGCCGGTCTCGACTTTATCGATACTGCCGACGTCTATTCCGCGTGGGTGCCGGGCAACCAGGGCGGCGAGTCGGAAACCATCATCGGCAAGTGGTTTCGGCGGAGCGGCAAGCGCGACAAGATCGTGCTCGCCACCAAAGTCTCCAAACACCCGCAGCGCAAGGGCTTGTCGTCGGCCAACATCCAGGCAGCCGTCGAAGATTCGTTGCGGCGCTTGCAAACCGATTACATCGACGTCTATTTCTCCCACGACGACGACACTGAAACGCCTCTGACCGAGACGCTCGGCGCCTATCAAAAGCTGATCGATGCGGGCAAGGTGCGGGTGATCGGCGCGTCGAACTACAGCGGCGCACGGGTGGAGGAGGCGCTTGCCGTGTCCCGCCAGCATGGCCTGCCCGAATATCGGCTGCTGCAACCGGAATACAACCTGTACGACCGGGCGGAATATGAAAGCGAAATCGAGCCGGTGGCGCTCGCCAATCAGCTCGGCGTGGTGGTGTATTACAGCCTTGCAAGCGGCTTTCTGTCCGGCAAGTACCGCTCGCCGGCAGATCTGGCCAACAAGGCGCGCGGCAGCCGGGTTGAGAAGTATCTGAACGAGCGCGGCCTGCGGATTCTGGGCGCGCTCGACCGGGTCGCCGAGCGGCACGGCAGCACGCCGGCCACGGTCGCATTGGCGTGGCTGATCGCGCGGCCGAGCGTAACGGCCCCAATTGCCAGCGCCACCTCGGTCGAACAGCTCAAAAGCCTCGCCGCCGCCGTCCATCTGATGCTGAGCGGCGCCGATATCCGCGAACTGGACGAGGCGAGCGCCTGATTATGCAAGTGACCTGGCGCAATCGCTAAACCCCTGGTAGGATGGAGAGTTTCCTGATATCATCAGGAGTGAATTGAGATCTTTGCCTGTTTCGTCAATGTTTTTCATTGATGAAAGGTTGGCGAAACGGCAGCAGACGCGGTTTTGCATTACGTCTGTCCGCGTTGCGCGGTGAACTCCCCACCTCTCTTTTCCGGCCTCCGTGGCCGCTTTGCCTCTCGTTTCATTCGTGGTTTGGCCGGGTTCTGCCCGCGTTTGCCTGTTACTGGCCATGAATCGGAACGACCGGAGGGCCGGCGCGTGAGCGATTTCCCGCCACGCAATTAACCCGTATCAAGTGATTGAGTTAGGAATTACATGACGACGATTCTTCTGAAGGAAAACGAGCCGTTCGAAGTGGCGATTCGCCGCTTTCGTCGCGCAATCGAAAAGAACGGCCTGATCGCTGAACTGCGTGAGCGCCAATCGTACGAAAAGCCGACAACGGCACGTAAGCGCAAGAAGGCTGCTGCTGTAAAGCGCCTGCACAAGCGCCTGCGCAGCCAGATGCTGCCGAAAAAGCTGCACTAAGCACGTTTTTTCTGCACGGCCGAACGGCGGTGTGAGCTTCGAAAGAAGCCACATCGCCGTTTTGCTTTTGGGGCGCGGATTTGATGCGCGGCGGGCGCATGACAGCCCTTGCCGCTTCCCGCGCAGCCTTGTCGCGTAAGGCGAACGCCGCTCGGGCGTTTCCCGGAGTCTCCAGCCTTTGTTAGACGTGCGGCACTAAGCGGGCCGGCAGTGTTGCCGCATCAGCCGGCTTTCCGATTGCGTCCCTTCTTGCCGAGCGCCGCGCATCGCGCGCGGCACATGCAGTTCGTTTCGTGATCGTTCACCATGCCGACCGCCTGCATGAACGCGTAGCAGATCGTAGAGCCGACGAATTTGCAGCCGTAGCGCTTCAGCGCCTTGCTGAGCGCGTCCGAGACCTCGGTCGATGCCGGCGCCTGTTTGTACGAGGCCCAATCGTTCTGGATCGGCGTCTGATCGACGAACGACCACACGAAGTTGGCGAGCGAACCGTGCTCCGCCTGAATCTGCTGCACGGCGCGTGCGTTGTTGATGGCGGCTTCGATCTTGCCGCGGTGACGCACGATACTTTCGTCCAGCACGAGCGCATCGACTTGCCTGGGCGTGAAGCGCGCCACCTTGTCGATATCGAAGTCGGCAAATGCGCGGCGATAGCCGGCCCGCTTGTTGAGAATCGTCGACCATGACAGGCCGGCCTGCGCGCCTTCCAGCACGAGCATCTCGAACAGATGTTGGTCGTCGCGCGAGGGCACGCCCCACTCGGTGTCGTGGTAGTGTACGAGCGCTTCGCTCGACGCCCAGTTGCATCGCTGTGTCACTTTCGCGCTCCTGCGTTGTCATGTCGCCCGCCAGCATAGCGGAACGCCTGCGCGCTGCAAGCCGGCCGTTCAGCCGATTGCCGAATTGAAATCGACCTGCCACGCTATGCGTTATTCACGACCTGAATTCACTCGATTCGATGACTACAGATTTCTTTCTGCTCGGCATTGACGGCGGCGGCAGCGGCACACGCGTCGTGCTCGGCGACGCGCAAGGCCGCGAACTGGCGCAGGCGGCGAGCGGGCCGTCAGGCTTGGGCCTTGGCGTAGAACGCGCATGGCAGGCCATTCAGGCAGGCTGCCACGAGGCGTTTGTACGCGCCGGCGTGACGCTGGACTGGTCGCGTTGCGTACTCGGTTGCGGGCTCGCGGGCGTCAACAACCGCGACTGGCTGGCAGCATTCCGCGTGCTGGCGCCCGGGGTGGCCGGACTCGCAATTGAAAGCGATGCCTACACCACGTTGCTCGGTGCGCACGGCGGCGCGCCCGGCGTGGTCGTCGCGCTCGGTACCGGCAGCGTGGCGGCGGCGCTCGACGGCGACGGCGCATGCCGCACCGTCAGCGGTTACGGTTATCCGTCGGGCGACGAAGCGAGCGGCGCCTGGCTCGGCCTGCGGGCCATTGCGCACGCACAACAGGCGCTCGATGGACGGGGGCCCAACGACGATCTGGCGCAGGCGCTGCTCATCCACGTCGGCGCGCGTGACCGCGACAGTCTCGTCGTGTGGCTTTGCGAGGCTAACCAGACCGCTTATGCGAGGCTCGCGCCGATTGTCATCGCGCATCGCACGCATCCGTTTGCAGCGCGTTTGCTCGGCGAGGCCGGTGCAGAGGTGGGCAAGATGATTGCGGCGCTCGACCCCTCGGCGAGCCTGCCAGTCGCGCTGTGCGGCGGCCTCGGCGCGCCGTTGCGCGAGTATGTGCCGCAGGTCTATCAGGCCCGTCTACGGGAGCCGCTGGCCGACTCGGCGCACGGCGGATTGCAACTGGCGCAACGCGAAGCCGCCCGCATCGCCGGCTGAGAATGGCGTGGTGGCCGGCAGCAGCCTGCGGATGTGGCGGGCAACGGTAAAATGCGTTCTTTGAACGCTGCCCGGCTGCTCACACTATGTATAAAGTCATCGCCACGGATCTCGACGGCACGCTGCTCAACGCCGATCACCAGGTGGACCCGTTCACGATCTCCACCGTGCGCAAGCTGGAAGCCGATGGACTGCACTTCGTGATCGCCACAGGCCGCCACTATTGCGACGTCGCGGGCATTCGCGACCTGCTGGGCATCAGTCCGTATCTGATTACGTCGAACGGCGCGCGTATCCACGCACCGGACAACACGGTGATCCATGCGGACGATCTGCCGCCTGCCATCGTGCAGCGCCTGGTGCAGCCGGAAATCGCGGGCGAGCATGGCCGCGTGATCGTCAACCTGTTCGCCGACCAGGCGTGGTTGATCGATCGCGATGCGCCGGACCTGTTGAAGTTTCATCAGGATTCCGGCTTCACCTACGAGGTAACCGATCTGCCCAGGCACGACGGCGTCGACATTGCGAAGGCTCTGTATATCGGTGAGCCCGACGATCTCGCGCAGGTCGCGGCAAATCTGGCGCGCGAATTCGGCGACGCGCTCTATGTCACCTATTCGTTGCCGGATTGCCTGGAAGTGATGACGTCGAACGTCTCGAAAGGGCGAGCTTTGCAGATCGTGCTCGAACGCCTTGGCGTCGATGCGTCGCGCTGCGTAGCGTTCGGCGACAACATGAACGATATCGACCTGCTGGAAACGGCCGGTCATCCGTTCATGATGAACAACGCCAATCCCGACCTCATGACACGCTTGCCGAACGTGCCGCGCATCGGCAATAACTTCGAAGCAGGCGTCGCGCATCATCTGCGCAAACTTTTCTCGCTCGATGACGAATTGATGTCGTGAAACGGAATCGCCCCGAATCCACTTTCGCGGACACGGGCCGGTTTTTCGTTTGAGCCTCCGGTCGAAGGCCGCTTTAAATCTTAATTACCCGATTAGTCTGCCGTGCCGGCGGAAGCGCCCGCGGCCGCCGCCGATCGAGCGCCGGGCAGCGCCGCACAAGGACAATCGGCGATGCGGCCGTCCAATCCCTGGTGATCGTGCTTGAAGCTGGCGCGCGCCGTGCCGTTTTGCCAGTCGAGGCGAACGACATAAATACTGTCGAAGTCGTCGCTTTGCCAGTTGGGGACGTCGGCGGCACTCCCGCCGTGCGCGCTCAGCATCTGGCGCAGCAACTTCACAATCAGCTTGTGTTCCCAGGCAACGACAATCAGCTTGTCGCGATTGGCGGGATTGGCGAGCGAGGTGCCGAGCTGGTCGATCTGGGCAAAGCCGTACGGCGTTTGCACCGGCATCTCGAATTGGATGGCAGTCGGCTCGATGGTCGCCAGTGGCCGGACATAATAATAAGAATGACCGCTGTCGTCCTTTTGCTGGCTGGGATCTGGCGCGTAGATCGCGTCGGGCTTGCCGAACTTGGCCGCGATCACCGCCGGCAGCGCAAGCGCACGATTGAGCCCCTGGCAATTAAGTTGGCCCAAGCCCTGCGCGGGTTTCTCGCCGTGGCGCACGAACACGAGCGTTTCTATATTGCCGTCGGCTGCATGCGCGGCCGGTGGCGCCAATACGCCGATGCAGAAGCTGCCGAGGGAAAGTGCAACGCCATGCAGGAATCCGCGGAAACGGTTCATCGGTAGGACCTGTGCGAGTCGGGGGAAGTCGCACGATTCTAGCAGCGGGCACGAGCGGCTATTGCGCGGCTCACCTTGTTCGCACCAAAACAAGGCGGGCGCCGTTGCGCCCGCTTGACTGCAAGGATAAGCGCCGCGCCTATCAGTCGAGAGCCAGTTCCTTCGAATCGGCGCGACGGCCTCCGGCGAGCGCGGGATACAGCACGCCCGCGATCACTGCGCCAATGATCGGCGCGACCCAGAACATCCACAGTTGATCCACCGCTGCGCCGCCGACGAACAGGGCCGGGCCGGTCGAGCGCGCCGGATTGACCGACGTATTCGTAACCGGAATCGAGATCAGGTGAATCAGCGTGAGACACAGGCCGATTGCGATCGGCGCGAAACCGGCCGGTGCGCGCTTGTCAGTCGCACCGAGGATGACGAACAGGAAGAAGCCTGTCATCACCACTTCGCAAATGAACGCGGCGGCAAGCGAGTAATGACCCGGCGAGCGCTCGCCATAGCCGTTGCTGGCGAAGCCGCTTGCAACGAGGTCGAAGCCCGGCTTGCCCGACGCGATCAGGGACAGCACCAGCGCCCCGAGTACCGCGCCGATCACTTGCGCGACGATATACGGCATCAGATCGCGCGCCGGAAAGCGTCCGGCGACGGTCAGGCCGACGCTCACCGCCGGATTCAGGTGGCAGCCGGAGATGTGGCCGATCGCGTAAGCCATTGTCAGGACGGTCAAGCCGAATGCGAGCGAGACGCCGACGAAGCCGATACCGAGCCCGTGGACCGGACCGGCGAAATTAGCGGCGAGGACGGCGCTGCCGCAGCCTCCGAGCACGAGCCAGAAGGTGCCGAACAGTTCGGCAGCGAGGCGCTTTGACAACTGCATGATTGGTGATCCTAAAAAGTTCGACGCTCTGAATAGCATGCATGGCCGAGCGCGGCTGCATGCCTTTGAGCGCGCAATTCTAGACAATGGCCGGCAAATCGAGTGTCAAGAATTGTCAAGGTGGAGTCCGCTTTACCTATTATTTTGCGATAAAGATGCCATTTAACAATTCATCGACACTTAATAATTATCAGAGGATATCTGGCTAAATCGGTATTATTGGCCATTGCGAATTTTTATAATTACAGTTAGTCTGCGTGCCAATGAGTTCTAGAAAAGGGGAGAACCGAGATGTCTCAATATGCGGACCTCAAGGCGCAGATCGCCAAATTGCAGGCACAAGCAGAAGAAGCCCGGCGCACGGAAATCGACAATGTAGTCGCCGACATCCGCCAAAAGATCGCTGAATACGGTCTAACCGCGCAAGACCTCGGCTTCGCAGTCGCTGCCAAGCGCGGACGCCCGCCCAAGAAGGCACCGTTGCCGGCCAAGTATCAGGATCCGAAGTCGGGCAATACATGGAGCGGGCGCGGCAAGCCGCCTAAGTGGATTGCCGGCAAAAATCGCGAGCGCTTTCTGATCGGTGCGGTTTGAACGGGGCACGGGGCGTATCGAAAGCCAATTGAAGGATTATTGGTGCTCGATCGTTTATTCGCTTCGCGGTAATTCTGACATGGAAGCGCATCCACACGGGCATTAAAAAAGCCGCCCTCGAAGGCGGCTTTTTCTTAGAAGAAGCGGGGTTAACTCTGACATACCCGCTCGCGCAAACGATTCACATGACAATTTTGTTCGTGATTGGCGTGGGAATCGCGCAATCGGAAAGCGGCGCAAGCGGACGTAAGCGGCTGAGTGCAAAAAGAGCGTCAGCCGCTTTAGCGCGTCGATCAACCTACTGCGACCTGGCGCAGTACCGGACGGCGAGTCGCTTCGATCAGTGCCGAATAGCCGTCGACATAATTCTGCGCCATCGTTTTCGAACTGAAGCGGCGCTCGAACTGCGCCCGAATCTCAGTGCGCGACAGCTCGTCCAGCCGTTGAAGCGCGGCAACCGCGCCTTGCACGTCTTCGACGATATAGCCGGTCACGCCGTGGTCGATCACTTCTGGCACCGAGCCGCGGTTGAACGCGATCACCGGCGTGCCGCAGGCCATCGATTCGATCATCACAAGGCCGAACGGCTCCGACCAGTCGATCGGGAACAGCAACGCCTTGGCGCCCGACAGGAACTCGGGCTTCTGCGCCTCGTTGATCTCGCCGACGAACTCGACGTGCGCCAGCGACAGCAACGGCTCGATTTCCTTCTTGAAGTATTCCTGGTCGACCTTGTCCACCTTGGCGGCGATCTTCAGCGGCAGACCGCTTTGTGCAGCGATCTTGATAGCTGTATCGACGCGCTTCTCAGGACAGATACGGCCGAGGAACGCCAGATATTCCGGCTTCTTGTGCGTTTGCGGCGTCAGCAACTGGTCCGGCAGACCGTGATAAATCGTGTTCAGCCAGTTCGCCTGCGGCAGCGGCGTGCGTTGCGAGTCGGAAATCGACACCACCGGCACATGCGAGAAGGCGTCGAACACCGGCTGAAGCTCCGGCAAGTCCAGACGGCCGTGCAGCGTCGTCACGAATGGCGTGTCCATCGTGGTGAACAGGGGAAACGGCATGTAGTCGAGGTGGAAATGCAGCACGTCGAATTCGTGCGCGACCTTGCGCACCTTTTCCATCATCAGGACATGCGGAGCCAGCGCGTCGCGGATCGTCGGATCGAGGCGCAGCGCTCGCGGCCAGCAGGCGTCGAGGTTGGCGGATGTGACCGAGTCGCCGCTCGCGAACAGCGTAACGTCGTGGCCGAGGTCGACCAGCGCTTCGGTCAGGTACGACACGACGCGTTCGGTGCCGCCGTAAAATTTCGGCGGGACGGCTTCGTACAACGGCGCAATTTGTGCGATTCGCATGCGTTTTCTCCTGTTCACAACGGCTTCGCACAACGGCGCTCGAATGGAGCGAGGAGCGAATGCCGGACGGACGGTTGGGCGCGGTAAGCCGCCGCCCGGGGGTGCTCCGAACCTGTATCGGGTAATCCCTGAGGCTCATTATCGGGGTTGGCCGGGCCAATTCGAGGTATTTTTTCAAACGCTTAATGTTGTTACAGCGCGAAACATGATGCGTTACAGGTAGGCTGGATGGGTGTCCCGATAGTCGTGAAGAAAGACCGGCTGGGTAGCCAAACGCTTTAAACGCTTCGGAAAGCGATGGAAGGACGCCCGGCGGGCTGGACACGGCGCCTGCGTCAGGCGCGTTGCATAGAAGTGAAAACGTCTTATAATTCTTACTCACCATTGCACGGTGCGGATCATGAGCCTTCGGTGGCTCACCGTTCGGCACACATCGTACCGGCCGCAGAAATCTCCCTGGCGCATCGCAACTCGCGAACTACGCGCTTTTTCAACCCGAATATTCCTTTCCGATTGGCCCGTTGTAGGAAAAATTCCTACAACAATGACGGATTAATCCGTCAAACAGGCTGGGTGTCTGTCCGATTTTCGTCCGCTCCCCCTTTCGACACAATGCTCCCAACACCAGAAACGAGCCGATTCGTGCGGTTTAAGTGCGCGCGTTCGAGCAAACGTTTCCGAAACGGCCTGACCAGCCAGATATACCCCGGGGGAATCATGAGCGCGACAAGCGAAATGCTCAATGAGATCAGAGAAGTAAACCTGTCTTATCTCCTGCTCGCGCAGCGTCTGTTGCGCGAAGACAAGCCGATGGGCATGTTCCGCATGGGGATTTCGGACCAGTTAGCCGATGTGCTCGCCAATCTGTCGTTGGCGCAGACCGTCAAGCTGGCGGCGTCCAATCAGGTGTTGTGCCGTTTCCGTTTCGATGACCATGCGGTTCTGTCCGCTCTCGCCGACAAAGGCAAATCCAGCGCCGTGGCTCAGGCGCATTCCGCGATCCTGATGGCTAGCCAGCCGGTCGAACAACTCGGCTGATGGCAGCTTGCATCTCAAATAAAGCAATCAGGACGTGGGAAATGCAAACGGATGGCCTATAAAAGCGTAGTGCTCGAAGTCAGGGAAATCACCCTGGCGATCGAATTGATAGAACTCGGCGCGCGTTTGCAGTTGCTGGAGGCGGAAACCAGCCTTTCGCGCGACCGGCTCATCAAGCTGTACAAGGAGCTGAAGGGGGTTTCGCCACCCAAGGGCATGCTGCCGTTTTCGACCGACTGGTTCATGACCTGGCAGCCGAACTTTCACTCCTCCCTGTTCTACAACATCTACCGTTTCATGGCAGGCCACGGCGGCTGCCTGACGATCCAGTCGATCGTGAAGAGCTACCGGCTCTATCTGGAGCACGTCCACCTGCACGACGACGAACCCGTGCTCAGTCTCACGCGCGCCTGGACGCTGGTGCGCTTTTTCGACTCCGGCATGCTGCAAATGACCGCCTGCTGCCGTTGCGGCGGACACTTTGTCGCGCATGCGCACGATCCGCAGCACGCTTTCGTCTGCGGGCTGTGCCAGCCGCCCTCGCGGGCCGGTAAGACAAAGAAATTCGCCGACGCCCGGGCCCGCGAGAGCCTGGCCGCCCTCGCGGTTTGAGCGGCGCGCCGGCCGCCAACCCGGCGCCAACCCGCGCCCGCAACGCGTATCCCCGTCCGGCCGGCCTCGCAGCCCGATCGCGCGGCGCCCGTCCTGTTTAACGCGCCTGTGGTTTACACCGGGGTGACACGCTGCTTTTCCGTCAAAGTTTTCTGCTCCGTTGCCGTAAACCAGATTAACGACGGTGACCGTCGCTTCTTTGTGAGGGCTCGGCAGTGCTGATTTTCGTGGGAACACTCGTGACGCTGTTGTCTGTCTTCGGCGGTTATGCGCTGGAAGGCGGCCATCTCGGCGCGCTGTTGCAGCCCGTCGAAGTGCTGATGATCGTCGGTGCCGGACTCGGTGCGTTCATTCTCGGCAACGGGATGAAGACCATCAAGGCGACGGTGCGCGTCATTCCAACCCTCTTCAAGGGCGCGAAGTACAACAAGGACGTCTATATGGAGCTGATGGCGCTCCTCTACGTCCTGCTGGCCAAGGCGCGCAAGGAAGGCACGCTGACGCTGGAAGCCGACATCGACGATCCGTCGAAGAGCCCGATTTTCACCCAGTATCCGAAGATCCTCGCCGACAAACACATCATCGAGTTCCTGACCGACTACCTGCGGTTGATGGTGGGCGGCAACATGAACGCTTTCGAGATCGAAAGTCTGATGGACGAGGAGATCGAGACGCATCACCAGGAAGGCGAAGCGCCGGCGCATGCCTTGACCAAGGTCGGCGACGCGATGCCGGCGTTCGGGATCGTCGCCGCGGTGATGGGCGTGGTGCACACCATGGCCTCGGCCGACAAGCCGCCCGCGATTCTCGGCGAGATGATCGCCCAGGCACTGGTCGGCACCTTCCTCGGGATTCTGCTTTCGTACGGGTTGATCGGGCCGCTCGCGAGCGTCGCCGAACAGCGCGTGACCGAATCGACCAAGATGTTCCAGTGCATCAAGGTGACGATTCTCGCGAGTCTGAACGGCTATGCGCCGGCGATCGCCGTCGAATTCGGCCGCAAGGTGCTCTTCTCGACCGAACGCCCGTCGTTCGCCGAGCTGGAAGAGCACGTGCGCCGCGTCAAAGCCAAGTAACGGGCGCCGGGAACCGAATCGATGAGCAAGGACAAAGACCGCGCCATTGTCGTCAAGCGTTCCGCGCCGGCCAAGAAAGGCCATCACGGCGGCGCGTGGAAGCTCGCGTATGCGGATTTCATGACCGCGATGATGGCGTTCTTTCTGCTGATGTGGCTGCTGAGTTCGGCCTCCACCGTGCAGTTGAAGGGCATCGCCGATTACTTCAACCAGCCGTTGAAGATCACGCTGTGGGGCGGCGATCGCAGCGCTGAGGATTCGAGCATTCTGAAGGGCGGCGGCCGCGACATCTCGACCGACGCGCAAGGCGTGACGCGTTCCACCGACGGTTCGGCGAGCCGCGCCGAGCGTACCGCGTCGCATAACAATGAGGAATCGGTCAAGCAGCTGAAGGGCGAACTGGAACGCCGTGAGCAGGTTCGCCTGCACGACCTCCAGGTCAAGCTGATGGCCGCGATCGAAGCGAATCCGGTGCTGCGCCAGTTCAAGCAGCAGATTCGCATCGACTCGACGCTGACCGGCCTGCGCATCGAAATCGTCGACTCGCAGAAGCGGCCGATGTTCGCGACCGCGAGAGACGTGGTTGAACCGTACATGCGCGACATCCTGCGCGAAATCGGCCACACGCTGAACGACGTGCCGAACCGCATCATCGTGCAGGGTCACACCGACGCGGCGCAATACGCGGGTGGCGAGAAGGGCTACAGCAACTGGGAACTGTCCGCGGACCGCGCCAATGCGTCGCGCCGCGAGCTGATCGCCGGAGGCATGGACGAGGCGAAGGTCATGCGCGTGCTCGGCCTCGCGTCGACCCAGAACCTGAACAAGGCGGACCCGATGGATCCGGAAAACCGCCGCATCAGCATCATCGTGCTGAACAGGAAGTCGGAGGAGGCGCTTGACCATGACGACTCCACCACGACCACCTTGTCGGACGACGCAGCCGGCTCGAAGCCGCTGCTGCAAAAGCTTGCGCAACCGGTGACGGTTGCACCGAAGGCGCCGGCAACGGCGGCCAAGTAACAGACAGCGATTGCCGGTGCGCGTTTCCTGCGAGGCGGGAAATGCCCGGCGATCCATAGCGTAAGTGCAGCGAGGTTTTCATGATCAGGCACATTCTGGCAATCGACGATTCGGCATCGATGCGGCAAATCCTCGCCGCAACGCTGACGACGGCCGGCTATGAAGTGACGCTCGCGGCGGACGGCAACGAAGGGCTCGAGAACGCGCTCGCCATGTCGTTCGACCTCGTGCTGACCGACCAGCACATGCCGGGCAGGACCGGCCTCGATCTGATCGCCGCGCTGCGCGGCAACCCGGCCTACCAGGCGACGCCCATCCTCGTCCTCACGACGGAATCGGGCGAGCCGTTCAAGGCGGCGGCGCGCGCTGTGGGTGCGACCGGCTGGATAGAAAAGCCGCTCGACCCCGACATGTTGACCGAACTGGTGGCGGCGTTAGGCGAATCAGACCAGGCATGAGATCCAGATGAGCGCCACCTTTACACAAGTTATAGAAGCTTTCGACGCGGCGGCACGGCAGCCCAAGCCTAGACAGGAACTCTCGCGGTGACCCAGGCATGACACTCGACATCACTCAGTTCTATCAGACGTTCTTCGACGAAGCGGACGAATTGCTCGCGCAGATGGAGCAGTTGCTGCTCAATCTGGATATCGCACACCCGGACCCCGAAGACCTCGCGGCGATTTTCCGCGCGGCGCATTCGATCAAGGGCGGCGCGGCGACGTTCGGTTTTACAGCGCTGACGGAAACGACCCACATTCTCGAATCGCTGCTCGACCGCGCGCGCAATAACGAACTCGTGCTGCGCAAGGACATGATCGACACGTTCCTCGAAACCAAGGACGTGTTGTCGGGCCAGCTCGCCGACTACCGCGCGAGCGCCGAGCCGGACGCGGCGGTCGCCCGCGCGATCTGCGCGAAGCTCGAACAGTTGCACGCGGAGAGCCGTTTCGGCGGCGCGCCGGCGGAGCCGGCTCCGGTTCCGGCAGCAGCAGTTGCAACGGCAGCACCAGCAGTACAAGCAGCACCGGTAGAACCACCGGCAGCAGTACAAGGCGGCACCCCGCCGGAGCACGTCGTCGAACAGGCGGTGCAGGCGGCGGGCGAATGGACTGACGGCGAACCGGCACAGACCGGGCAAGCCGCGGGAGCCGGCGATGCAAACGAAAGCGCCGGCCCCCATCTGAAAATTACGCTACGGGGCGTGGATGAGAAGGACCAGGAACTGCTGGCCGAAGAGCTCGGCAACCTGGGGAACATCGTCGGGCAGGTCAAGAGCGGCGGCGATCTGACGCTGTGGCTCGCGACCGATGTGAGCTCCGACGACATTATCGCCGTGTGCTGTTTCGTGATCGACGAAAGTCAGATCTCGATCAGCCGCGGTGCGGCACCGGCCGACGATACCCAGCAAGGCGAACCTGGAACGCCGGACGCTGAGCATTCGACGCCGGTGCAAGCAGCACAGGTAACACAGGCAGCACAGGCAGCGTACGCAGCACCGGTGGAGCAGACAGCATCGTCGGCACCGGCGGCCGACTCCGCTGCGTCCACTCGCTCCGCCACGCACGGTCTGTTCGACGCGTCGGCGCAACAGCCGAATGCGCCGGCAGCCCACGCACCGGCACCCGCGCCGGCGGCGAATGCGGCCGCACCGGCCGCTCCCGCCGAACAGGACCGCAAGGCGCGTCCGGCCGCGGCGGCAGGCGGCGCGGAAGGCAGCTCGATTCGCGTCGGCGTCGAGAAGGTCGATCAGCTGATCAACCTGGTCGGCGAACTGGTGATCACCCAGGCGATGTTGGCCGAGACCACCAGCACGTTCGATCCGGCATTGCACGACCGCCTCTTCAACGGCATGGCGCAACTCGAGCGCAACGCGCGCGATCTGCAGGAAGCGGTGATGTCGATCCGCATGATGCCGATGGATTACGTGTTCAGCCGCTTCCCGCGCCTGGTGCGCGATCTGGCGGCGAAACTCGGCAAGGAAGTGGAACTCGTCACCTTCGGTCAGGCGACCGAACTCGACAAGAGCCTCATCGAACGGATCATCGATCCGTTGACCCACCTCGTGCGCAACAGTCTCGACCACGGCATCGAAACCGTGGAAGCGCGGCGTGCGGCGGGCAAGGATTCGACCGGCCAGCTGGTGCTGTCGGCCGCGCATCACGGCGGCAACATCGTCATCGAAGTCAGCGACGACGGCGCCGGCTTGCGCCGCGACAAGATTCTCGCGAAGGCCGCCAAACAGGGCATGCAGGTCAGCGAAAGCATGACCGACGAAGAAGTCTGGAACCTGATCTTCCTGCCGGGCTTCTCGACGGCGGAGCAGGTGACGGACGTGTCGGGCCGCGGCGTCGGCATGGACGTGGTGAAGCGCAACATCCAGTCGATGGGTGGTCACGTGGAAATCACCTCGCATGCGGGCAAGGGCAGCACCACACGGATCGTCTTACCGCTCACGCTGGCGATTCTCGACGGCATGTCGGTGAAGGTCGGCAACGAGATCTTCATTCTGCCGCTGAACTTCGTGATGGAGTCGCTGCAACCGCGAGCCGAAGACATCTACACGGTGGCCAACGGCGAGCGCGTGGTGCGCGTGCGCGGTGAATATCTGCCGCTCGTCGCGCTGCACGAAGTGTTCTCGGTCGAAGACGCGAAACGGGAACCGACGCAAGGCATCGTCACCATCATGCAAACCGAAGGGCGCCGCTTCGCGATGCTGATCGACGAGCTGGTCGGCCAGCAGCAGGTGGTCGTGAAGAATCTGGAAACGAACTACCGCAAGGTGCACGGCATTTCCGCCGCAACCATTCTCGGCGACGGCAGTGTCGCGCTGATCGTGGACGTGGCGGCGTTGAACCGCGAGACCCGCAACGCGCATGGCGCGATGAGCCTCGCGTGACGTTCATGACACTCGCAACACTTACTCAATTCATTTCATCCCAACCGTTTGGGGGCTAACGTGGCAGAAGTCCAATCCATCAATTCGAGCGTCGCGAACGCGAGCGGTACGAATGGCCGCCGCGACGCGCAGCAGGCGGACGCCGGCGGTCAGGAATTCCTCGTCTTCACGCTCGGCGCCGAAGAGTACGGCATCGACATCCTCAAGGTGCAGGAAATCCGCGGCTACGACAACGTGACGCGTATCGCCAATGCGCCGGAATTCATCAAAGGCGTGATCAATCTGCGCGGCATCATCGTGCCGATCGTCGACATGCGCATCAAGTTCCATCTGGGCCGCGTCGAGTACGACCACCAGACCGTCGTGATCATTCTGAACGTCGCGCATCGCGTGGTCGGGATGGTGGTGGACGGCGTGTCGGACGTGCTGACGCTCGCCACCGATCAGATCATGCCGGCGCCGGAATTCGGCGCCACGCTGACGACCGAGTACCTCACGGGTCTGGGCACCGTCGACGGCCGCATGCTGATCCTGATGGACATCGAGAAGCTGATGACCAGCCGTGAAATGGCGCTGATCGAAACGCTCGCCGGCTAAGCGGCTGTTGCACGAACGAGAGACTGGAAGAGGGAGCATTGAGATGCTGAGCAGGTGGTCGATTCGCACGTCACTGACGATGGTGGGGATCATTCTGGTTGCGCTGACCGTGGTGGTCGGCGCGCTCGGACTGACGGCGCTGAACGGCGCCAGCCAGTCGCTCGATCGCATTGCGCGCGGCGATCTGGTGGCGATTCACGCGCTCGACGAGGCGTCGGCGTATCTGTTGCGTTCGCGCGTGACGCTGGACCGCTTTATCGCATTGAGCACCGCCGGCGACGCCGAGCAGGCGAAGAAGGCGCTCGATCGTGCGCAGGAGTTGCTCGGCAAGTCGAACGAGAACTGGCAGGCGTTTCTCAACGCACCGAAGAACGGCGTTGACCAGGCGCTGCTCGACGATCTGACGGCGCGCCGCACGACCGTGATGCGAGACGGCGTCGAGCCGGAGTTCGCCGCGTTGCACGCGAACGATCTGGCGGCCTATCACGCGATCGCCGATACGAAAATCAGCCCGATGTTTCTTACGTACGACAACGCCGCGTCCGCCGTCATCAAGGGGCTGCAGCAACACGCGGTGGACCAGCAGGCGAGCGCGCAATCGAACATCTCGCTGATGACGACGCTGATCATCGCCATCACCGTGCTGGCTTTGCTGCTGGTGGTGGGCATCCGCTTCGCGCTGCGCGGCCTGATCGTACAGCCGCTCGCTGACGCAACCGCCTGCTTCGAACGGATCGCTTCGGGCGATCTGTCCGAGACGATCGAAGTGTTCAGCCGCAATGAAATCGGCCGGTTGTTCGGCGGCATCAAGCGGATGCAGGAAAGCTTGTCGACGATGGTGAAGGCGGTTCACAGCAGCACCGAATCGATCGACACCGGCGCGCGCGAAATCGCGATGGGCAACACCGATCTGTCGCAACGCACCGAACAACAAGCCGCTTCGCTGCAGGAAACCGCCTCGAGCATGGAGCAACTGACCGGCACCGTGCGGCAGAACGCCGAGAACGCGCGCCAGGCGAGTCAGTTGGCCGTCAACGCGTCCGATATCGCGACCCGCGGCGGCGACGTGGTGAGCCAGGTCGTGACGACGATGCAGGACATCGCGACCAGTTCGAATAAGGTCGTCGACATCATCGGGGTGATCGAAGGGATTGCGTTCCAAACCAATATTCTTGCGCTGAACGCGGCGGTCGAAGCCGCGCGCGCAGGCGAACAGGGCCGCGGTTTCGCCGTGGTCGCCGGCGAAGTGCGCAGCCTCGCGCAGCGCAGCGCCAGCGCCGCGAAGGAAATCAAGGAGCTGATCGGCGACTCGGTGGACAAGGTGCAAAGCGGTTCGACGCTGGTCGGCCGCGCGGGCACCACGATGGAAGAGATCGTGCAGGCAGTGCGCCGCGTAACCGACATCATGGGCGAAATCAGCGCGGCTTCCGAAGAGCAGTCGGGCGGCATCGAGCAGGTGAATCGCGCGGTCGTGCAGATGGACGAAGTCACACAGCAGAACGCCGCGCTGGTCGAGCAGGCGGCCGCTGCGGCCGCGTCGCTCGAAGATCAGACGCGTCAGTTGCAAGCCGTGGTGAACGGCTGGAAGGTGGCCGGCGGCGGGCAAACGCGTGAAGCAACGCGCAGCGTGACGACGGCCGCGCGTCCGCAAAAGGCGCGCAGCGCAGGCGTGAAGGCGACGCCGGCCGCGAAAGCCTCGCCGCAACCGGCAGCAAACACAGCAACAGGCACCGCGGCAGCGGCTTCGCCCGCCCATGATGCAGGCACCGCACGCGTCGAACCGGCTCTGAAGCCGAAGACGACGCGTGCAACGTCCGAATCCGCAGCACGCCCGGCCGCTGCAAGCGCGGCCACGGCATCGGATGCGGACTGGGAAACGTTCTAGGAAGCAGCAGGCAGACATGCAGTCATTCGGCATCTCGCTCCATGAGGGGCGAATCATCGAAGCACGCTTGGACAGCGTGTCGCAGGCCGACTGCAGGTGGGCAGAACTCGCGGGCGGGCGCGACCCCGCGAACACAATCCCTTGCGCCAAAGGACATCGCTTTGGCGGCAAGCGGAATGGCTCGTATCGCAGGCAGGAACTTTCATGATGGCAACGCGCGCACAGCAACGTCCGCAACCGGCACGTCCGCAACCGGCACGTCCGCAACCGGCACGTCCCGAGCGGGTGGAACCGGCCAGATCCGGCGAACAAGGACGGGATTTCGAATTCACGTCGGCGGATTTCGCTCGTATTCGCGAACTGATTCATCGCAGCGCGGGCATTTCGCTGTCGGATCACAAGCGCGACATGGCGTACAGCCGTCTGGCGCGCCGGCTGCGCGCGCTTGGCCTCGAGACCTTCAAACAGTATCTCGATCTGCTCGAAGCGGAGAACGATCCGGCCGAGTGGGAAGCGTTCACCAATGCGCTGACCACCAACCTGACCGCGTTCTTCCGCGAAGCGCATCACTTTCCGATCCTCGCCGACTTCGTGCCGCGCCGGCCGCAGCCGGTGTCGGTGTGGTGCTCGGCGGCGTCGACCGGCGAAGAGCCGTATTCGATCGCCATGACGCTGATCGAAGCGCTCGGCGACAGCGGCGCGCGCCAGGCGAGCGTACTCGCCACCGACATCGACACGCAGGTGCTGGCAAAAGCCGAAGCCGGCATGTACCAGTTCGACCAGGTGAAGCACCTGTCGCCCGAGCGGCTCAAGCGCTTCTTCCTGAAAGGTACCGGCGCGCACGCCGGGATGGTCAAAGTGCGCCCGGAAGTGCGCGCGATGGTGCGCTTCGAACAACTGAACCTGACCGACCGGGACTATGCGTTGCGCTCGCAGTTCGACGCGATCTTCTGCCGCAACGTGATGATCTATTTCGACAAGCCGACCCAGGCGCAGGTGCTTGCGCGCTTCGAGCCGTTGATGAAATCGGGCGGATTGCTGTTTGCCGGTCACTCGGAAAACTTCACATATGTGACGCAGGCGTTCAAGCTGCGCGGCCAGACTGTTTATGAACTGACGCGCGACGCCACCGGCGCACGCGCGCCGTCTCGCCAGGCGAGCCACTCCAGCAGCACGCCGGCGAGCGGGGTGACGGTATGAGCGCCGCCCTGCCGATCGCCACCAATCTGTATTTCGACAACCACTTCCAACGCCCCGGCGTGAAGCTGTTGCCGAACGAGTTTTATACGACCAACGAAGACATGGTGCTGGTCACCGTCCTCGGGTCCTGCGTCGCGGCCTGCATTCAGGACCGCACGGCGGGCATCGGCGGCATGAACCATTTCATGCTGCCCGACGACGGCGCGGACGTCGCGCAAGCCGCGTCGGATTCGATGCGCTACGGCGCGTACGCGATGGAAGTGCTGATCAACGAGCTGATCAAGGCGGGCGGCCGGCGCGAGCGCTTCGAAGCCAAGGTGTTCGGCGGCGGCGCGGTGTTGGCCGGCATGACGACGATGAACATCGGCGACCGTAATTCGGAATTCGTGCGCCGCTATCTGGCGCTCGAAAAGATCCGCATCGTCGCCGAGGATTTGCAGGGCTCGCACCCGCGCAAAGTCGCTTTCATGCCGCGCACCGGCCAGGTGATGGTGAAGAAGCTGCGTCTGCAGCAGGAAGCCGGTGTGGCCGAGCGTGAACAGGCGCTGGTGCGGCAAAGCCCCGAAGCGCGCGCCGAGCGGCTCGCGGCGGCGCGCAAACGGGTCGAGCTGTTTTCCACGCCGGCCGCTGCAAGGCCGAAGGTCGAATTGTTCGGCTCGAATGCAGGCAGCGGTGCGGGCAACTCGGCAGGCAACGCCGCGGCATCGGCAGGAAGCAGCGCGAGCGCAGGCGTAGCGAAGCCGCGCATCGAACTATTTGGCGTGAGCCCGCGCCCCATTAATCCAAACAACGCCAGAACCGCAGAGGAGGCGTGAGCGCTGTGCAAAAGATCAAAGTACTGTGTGTCGACGATTCGGCGCTGATCCGCAGCCTGATGACGGAAATCATCAATGGCCAGCCGGACATGACCGTGGTGGCGACCGCGCCCGACCCGCTGGTCGCGCGCGATCTCATCAAGCAGCACAACCCGGACGTGCTGACGCTCGACGTCGAAATGCCGCGCATGGACGGCCTCGACTTTCTAGAGAAGCTGATGCGCCTGCGGCCGATGCCGGTCGTGATGGTGTCGTCGCTGACCGAGCGCGGCAACGAAATCACGTTGCGCGCGCTGGAACTGGGCGCGGTCGATTTCGTCACCAAGCCGAAAGTCGGCATTCGCGACGGCATGCTCGACTACTCGGAAAAGCTCGCCGACAAGATTCGCGCCGCAGCCCGCGCACGGGTGCGCCAGGCCGCGCCGGTGCACCCCACGGCTGCACATGCAGCGCATGCGCCCGCCGCCCCAGCCGCCGCGCCGCTCTTCAACAACCCGCTGCTCAGTACCGAGAAGCTGATCATCGTCGGCGCGTCGACGGGCGGCACCGAAGCGATCCGCGAAGTGCTGGTGCCGCTGCCGCCGGATGCGCCTGCCGTGCTGATCGCGCAGCATATGCCGCCGGGTTTCACGAAATCTTTTGCACAACGCCTCAATGGTTTGTGCCGAATTACCGTTAAAGAGGCAGAGCACGGCGAACGCGTGCTGCCGGGGCATGCGTATATCGCGCCCGGCCACGCTCACCTGTTGCTGGCCCGCAGCGGCGCGAACTATATTGCTCACCTGTCGGACGAGCCGCCGGTGAACCGGCATCGTCCGTCGGTCGATGTGCTGTTCCGTTCGGCCGCGCAGCACGCGGGCAAGAACGCGGTTGGGGTGATCCTGACCGGGATGGGCCGCGACGGCGCCGCCGGGCTGCTGGACATGAAAAAAGCGGGGGCGTATACCCTTGCGCAGGACGAAGCGAGCTGCATCGTCTTCGGCATGCCGCGCGAAGCGATCGCGCTGGGCGCCGCCGACGAGATCGCCTCGCTGCCGGAAATGAGCCGGCGCGTGATGGCGCGTCTGTCATCGATGGGCGAACGCGTTCAGCGGGTATGATGCGCGGGCCTGACGGCGAGCGCCAGGCATGGGACCGGAGTAAGCGCTAAAGCGCCAACTCCGGTCGACACGGATCGGAATGAACTGGCGGTCATGCGCCGCATCGTGGATCAAGCAAAGGGAATGAAATGGATAAGGGAATGAAGATTCTGGTAGTTGACGACTTTCCGACGATGCGCCGGATCGTCCGCAACCTGCTCAAAGAGCTGGGCTATAGCAACGTCGACGAGGCGGAAGACGGTCAGGCCGGTCTCGCGCGCTTGCGCAGCGGCACCTACGAGTTCGTGATCTCCGACTGGAACATGCCGAACCTCGACGGTCTGGCCATGCTCAAGGAAATCCGCGCCGACGCCAGCCTCGCGCATCTGCCTGTGCTGATGGTGACGGCCGAATCGAAGAAGGAAAACATCATCGCGGCGGCCCAGGCCGGCGCGAGCGGTTATGTCGTCAAGCCGTTCACGGCCGCGACGCTCGACGAGAAGCTCAACAAGATTCTCGAGAAGATGGCCAAGACCGGGAGCTGATGTGAATCTGCCGACCAACGCGCAAGGGGCCGAAGCGGTCCACGAGAGCGGCGACTTCGCGTCCGACCGCATCCTCGCCCGCATCGGCCAGTTGACACGGACGCTGCGCGACTCGATGCGTGAGCTCGGGCTCGACAAGCATGTCGAGCGCGCGGCGGAAGCCGTACCCGATGCTCGCGACCGTCTGAAGTACATCGCGAACATGACCGAGCAGGCCGCCGAGCGCGTGCTGTCCTCGATCGACATCGCCAAGCCGATCCAGGAGCAGTTGCGCCTGGACGCGGGCGAGCTCGATGCGCGCTGGGAAAAGTGGTACGCCGCGCCGATCGAGCGCGAAGAAGTGCGCGCGCTGATGAACGACACGCGTACCTTCTTGCGCGGCGTGCCGGAGGCTGCTACCGCGACCAACTCGCAGCTGATGGAAATCATGCTGGCGCAGGACTTCCAGGATCTGACCGGCCAGGTCATCAAGAAGATCACGGAGGTCGTGTACCTGATCGAGCAGCAATTGCTCGGCGTGCTGGTCGAGAACATCGCGCTTGAGCGGCGCGAGCAGTTCGCGGCGACCGCGGCGGCGCTGGCGGCCGAGCCGTCGTCGACTGGCAGCCCCGAACACCTGCTGAACGGTCCGCAGATCAATCCGGAAGGCAAAACGGACGTGGTGCAGGACCAGTCGCAGGTCGACGATCTGCTGGCGAGCCTCGGGTTCTAACTCACGGATAGCCCGCCAAAGCGACAGGCCAACCAGTATGCATAGCAAGCCACGCGCCCGCGTTTGCTTGCTGTCTGTCGACACAAACCACAGGCATACTACGACCTCGAGCAGCGGCACGGCTTTCCGGCGCGAAATGGCGCCGGGCGGTGGCACGGCGAGGAACCCTTCCATCGTGCAACCGCGACGGTGCCGTATGATCTGCCTACATGCGGCCGGTTCGCACGACGTGCGGACCGAGCAGCAGTCGCTTGGGAGGAGCTTTGTTATGTCGAGTCGCGTACGCCGCGCCGGGTTGGTTACGGCGCTAGTCTTACCCTGTTCGCTGTTCGCCCTACAGTCCGCTTACGCTGGGCTGGGCGGCACGCCGATGACACCGCCCGCGGATGCGTCGGTTTCTTCCCGCACCGTGCAGCCTGCCGCCAGCGCGGCTTCCGCGGCACAGGGCGTGATGCATTCCGCATCCAGCGCCGCTTCCTCTACGACCGCCTCCGCGTCCTACACCGTGCGTGAAACCACGCTCGGCAACGGCACGGTCGTGCGCGAATACCTGGCGGCGGATGGCTCGGTGTTCGGCATCGCGTGGCGCGGCCCGCAAATGCCGGACCTGAGCGATCTGCTCGGCAGCTACTTTCCGCAGTACGTGGCCGGCGTGAAGGACATCCGTGCAACGCGCGGCGGACGCGGCCCGGTCGCGGTCGATCAGAGCAGCCTTGTGGTCCATTCCGGTGGCCACATGGGTGCGTTCAACGGTCAGGCGTGGTTGCCCCAGGCGCTGCCTGCCGGCGTCAGCGGTTCCGACATCCAGTAAGGGCGAGGACGAACGATGCGAACCATGCAGATTGCGGTAAAGCTCAAGGGTTGGACGCAGGCCGTCGCAGCCGTGGTGCTGGTGTCGGTTCTCGCCGCTTGCGGCGGTGGCGGCGGCGGCAGTTCCAGTTCGAGCTCCAACTCGTCGAGCACGCTGAACGGCGGCTCGCTGCCGGCGAGCCCGACTCAGCAGCCGATCGCCGCGAACGCAGCGAATACGGTGCCGATTACGGTCGGCTTCGGCGTGAAAGGCGTCATCAACATTCCTACGGTCAGCGTGACGGTGTGCGCGCCGGGCTCGACCACCAATTGCCAGACCATCAACAACATCCAGGTCGACACCGGTTCGTTCGGCTTGCGCGTGGTGAGCTCGCAGCTGAACTCGTCCGTGCTTGGCGCGTTGTCTCCCATCACCGTGGCAGGCGGCGCGCAGCTCGCCGAGTGCGCGACTTTCGCCGACGGCTATACGTGGGGCTCGGTGCGTAGCGCAAGCGTGACGATCGGCGGCGAGACGGCGTCGAACATTCCGGTGCAGATCATCGGCGACAAGGCCGCGAGCACGGTGCCGGCGGGCTGCACAGGCGTGGCGGAAAACACGGCCAGCGATCTCGGCGCCAACGGCATTCTCGGCATCGGCACGGCGCCCAACGATTGCGGCGCCACCTGCGCGAACGCGTCGACGGCCACCACCTACAGCAACTACTTCGCCTGCCCGGGCGGCACGTCCTGCACGCGCACCGCGGTGCCGGACGCGCAGCAGGTCGGCAATCCGGTCGCCAACTTCGCCACCGACAACAACGGCGTGATCGTGCAGATGCCGCCGGTGGGGGATACCGGAGCGTCGTCGGCGACCGGCACGCTGGTGTTCGGTATCAACACGCAGTCAAACAATAAGATGGCCGCCGCGCAGACCTTCACCACTAATCGCTCAGGCGATCTGACCAACAGTGTCTTCAACGGCACGACGGTGCAGGCGTTTCTCGACTCGGGCTCGAACGGCTACTTCTTCGCCGACAGTTCGCTGTCGCTGTGCAACAGCCCCTACACGGGCTTTTACTGCCCGTCGTCGGCACAGACGCGCTCGATCAGCCTGGTCGGGCTGAATGGCGCGAAAACGACCGCCAGTATCGGCATCCTGAGCGCGGCCACCCTGTTCGGCAACGGCAGCAACTTCGCGTTCAACGACCTGGCCGGGCAGCTCAGCGGCAGCAGCAGCTTCGACCTCGGCTTGCCGTTCTTCTATGGCCGTTACGTGTACTACGGTATCGATCAGACGCCGGGCGGCCAGGCGCCTTACGTCGCTTTTTGACGCGCATGACTGAAGGGTGACAACCAGCCGGGTACTCGCGCACAAGCGCGCGAGTACCCGCCGCGCGTCTTCCGCCACCGGCAGCCTGCGGGCGGCCCCATCGCTACCGTCCGTCCGCCGGCTACCCTCCGCTGCCGGTCCATCCAAGCCGCTCGCGCGCCTCCAGCAAGCCCGCCCGGGCGGTTTGCCGGCTGTTCCATCCCTCGAAATACCCCCCTTTCTCCGCCCTTATCCGCCGATCGTCGGTTGCGCGCAACGGGAATAATCGCTCTCACTGGAACCAGGCAGCGTGCCTCGACCGACTGGAGAGCTTTAGTGGCAGAGGATAGCGACCTCGAAAAAACCGAATCAGCCACTCCCCGGCGCCTGCAAAAGGCGCGCGAGGAAGGGCAGATCGTGCGTTCGCGGGAGCTCTCGACGTTTGCGCTGCTGGCCGCAGGATTTTTCGGTGTATGGGGCATGTCCAGCAGCATCGGCGAGCATTTGCAGGGCATGCTGCGCGCAGCCTTCACGTTCGACCACGCCAGCGCGTTCGAAACGCGCCGCATGATGATCGGCGCGGGCGCCGCGAGCCGCGAAGGGCTCTACGCGTTGCTGCCGATTCTCGCCTTTACCGGCGCGGCCGCCTTGCTCGCACCGATGGCGCTGGGCGGCTGGCAGTTGTCGGCGAAAGGGCTCGAGCCCAAGTTCAACCGGCTCAACCCGATCGCCGGTCTCGGCAAGATGTTCTCGATCAACGGGCCGATCCAGCTCGGCATGTCGCTCGCGAAGACGCTGGTGGTGGGCATCATCGGCGGCACGGCGATCTGGAATCGCCGCGAGGAAATTCTCGCGCTGGCCACGCAGCCGGTGCATATCGCGCTCGCCAACACCATGCATCTGATCGCCGTCTGCTGCGGCATGACGGTGGCGGGCATGTTCGTCGTGGCGGCGCTGGACGTGCCGTATCAACTCTGGCAGTTCCACAAGAAACTGCGCATGACGAAGGAAGAAGTGAAGCGCGAACATCGCGAAAGCGAAGGCGATCCGCATGTCAAAGGCCGGATTCGCCAGCAGCAACGGGCGATTGCCCGCCGCCGCATGATGACCCAGGTGCCGAAGGCCGATGTCGTGGTGACCAACCCGACGCACTTCGCCGTCGCGCTGCAATACACCGACGGCGAGATGCGCGCGCCGAAGGTGGTCGCCAAGGGCGTGAACCTGGTGGCCGCGCGGATTCGCGAAATCGCTGCCGAAAACAATGTGCCGCTGCTCGAAGCACCGCCGCTCGCGCGCGCGCTGTATCACAACGTCGACCTGGACCGCGAGATTCCCGGCCCGCTGTATGGCGCGGTCGCCGAAGTGCTCGCGTGGGTGTATCAGTTGCGGCGCTTTAACGCCGAAGGCGGCGTCGCGCCGGTCGCACCGACCGAGTTCGACGTGCCGGCGGATCTCGACAAAGGCGGTGTATCGGAAGAAGAAGCCGATCAGGAAGCCGCAGACACACTTAACGACGCTAACGACGACGCTTCAGGAGCCTCTGCATGAACGCTCGCGCCGGATTCCTGTCCCGACGCCCCGATGCCTTGAGCAGCACCAATTTGCGCGCCCTCGCCGGGCCGGTGCTGATCTGCATGATCCTCGGCATGATGATTTTGCCGTTGCCGCCGTTTTTGCTGGACCTGCTGTTCACCTTCAACATCGCGCTTTCCGTGATGGTGCTGCTCGTCAGCATGTACACAATGAAGCCGCTCGACTTCGCGGCTTTCCCGAGCGTGCTGCTGTTCTCGACCTTGCTGCGCCTGTCGCTGAACGTCGCGTCCACGCGGATCGTGCTGCTCGAAGGCCATACCGGGCCGGATGCCGCCGGCCAGGTGATCGAGTCGTTCGGTCACTTTCTCGTGGGCGGCAACTTCGCGGTCGGTATCGTCGTCTTTATCATTTTGATGGTGATCAACTTCATGGTGATCACCAAGGGCGCGGGGCGGATCGCGGAAGTGTCCGCGCGCTTCACGCTCGACGCGATGCCCGGCAAGCAGATGGCGATCGACGCCGACCTGAACGCCGGCCTCATCAACGAAGATCAGGCCCGCAAGCGCCGCCTGGAAGTCTCCCAGGAAGCCGAGTTCTACGGTTCGATGGACGGCGCGAGCAAGTTCGTGCGCGGCGACGCGATCGCCGGCTTGCTGATCATGGTGATCAACATCCTGGGCGGCCTGATCGTCGGGATGGTGCAGCATGGGATGGACTTCGCGTCGGCAGGCAAGACCTACACGCTGCTGACGATCGGTGACGGCCTCGTCGCGCAGATCCCGTCGCTGGTGATTTCGACGGCGGCCGGTGTGATCGTCTCGCGCGTCGCCACCAACGAAGACATCGGCACGCAGCTGACCGGCCAGCTCTTCACGAACCCGCGCGTGCTGGCGATCACCGGCTGCATTCTCGTGCTGATGGGCCTGATTCCAGGCATGCCGCACTTCGCGTTTCTGATTCTCGGCGGCGGCTTGATCCAGCTCGGCCGCACGATGAAAAAGCGCAGCGAGGCACGCACGAGCGCCAACGCGCTGATCGATGTCGCGCCGGCCGCGATGACCCCGGTGGAAAACACCGAAGCCAGCTGGGACGACGTGACGATGATCGACATGCTCGGCCTCGAAGTGGGCTACCGGCTGATTCCGCTCGTCGACAAGAACTCGGACGGCGAATTGCTCAAGCGGATCAAGAGCATCCGCAAGAAGTTCGCGCAGGAAATCGGCTTCTTGCCGCCGGTGATCCATATCCGCGACAACCTCGAATTGCGGCCGAACGGTTATCGGATTGCGTTGAAGGGCGTCGAAGTCGGCGTCGGAGAAGCGTATCCGGGGCAGTGGCTGGCGATCAATCCGGGGCAGGTTTCCGCCGCGCTGCCGGGCACGCCGACGCAGGACCCGGCGTTCGGTCTGCCGGCGATCTGGATCGATACGAATCTGCGCGAACAGGCGCAGGTGTACGGCTACACGGTGGTCGATTCGAGCACCGTGGTGGCGACGCACCTGAATCACCTGGTGGTCACGCATGCGTCCGAATTGCTTGGCCGCCGCGAAGTGCAGGCGCTGATCGAGCGGATGCAGAAAGATACGCCGTCGCTGGTCGACGATCTGGTGCCGAAGACGCTGCCGCTCACCACGCTGCAAAAGGTGCTGCAAAACCTGCTCGAAGAAGGCGTGCCGATTCGCGACATGCGCACGATTCTCGAAGCCTTGTCCGAGCACACGCCGAAGATCAGCGACGCGCACGATCTCACCGCCGCCGTGCGTCTCGCGCTTGGCCGCGCGATTACGCAGCAGTGGTTCCCGGGCAGCGGCGATATGCAGGTGATGGGCCTGGATTCGAATCTGGAACGGGTGTTGTCGCAGGCGCTTTCGACCGGCGCCAATCCGGGTCTCGAGCCCGGTCTCGCGCACACGCTGCTGAGCGAAACGCAGAAGGCGATGACACGTCAGCAGAACCTTGGGGTCGCGCCGGTGCTGCTGGTGCAGCACGCGTTGCGGCCGATGCTCGCGCGCTTCCTGCGTCGCAGCCTGCCGCAGTTGAAGGTGCTGTCGTACGCGGAGGTGCCGGACACGCGCAATATCAAGGTCGTGAATCTGATCGGCGCGCATGGTTAAGCCGCGCAGTTAACCCGCGGTTAACCTCTACGCACCGAGTCGATGTCTTTTTGCCGGCGCGCCTTCGAGCTCCGGTTTTCACTTCAGCTTGCGGTTCTTCTTGCCGCAGGCGGGCTGAGACGCGGGTTGAAACGTACGCGCCCCGAACGCGTCATCCACGCAAAACGGCCACCGGTTGCGCCCGGAAAGCCCGTTTAAAACCGGCGTCCGTGCGGCTTACGCCGCATTTCCATCGCCCGAATTGCCCACTTTTACCCGTCTTTATCCATCGATCGTCACTCGACGGCTTTCGCAATAATTGATCTCAATGGGAAGCGGTATGTTGCCGGTCCGTTAGTCCGTTTACCTCATCGGGGGTCCAGCTTGAACATTCGTAAATTTGTCGGTGCTACCAGTCGTGACGCTCTGCGTCTCGTGCGCGAAGCCCTGGGCCCGGATGCGGTTGTGTTGTCCAATCGCACGATGGACGACGGCAGCGTCGAGATCGTCGCGCTGGCCGACAGCGATCTCGCGGCCATCACGCCGAAGGCTCGCGCCGGCGCAAGCGCACCGCAGGCCATGCCGACGAATGCAGCGACTGGAATGCCTTCGCTTGCCGCACCGCGCGCCACGACGATGCAGGCGAACCCGTATGCGAGCGGCATGCCCGATGTGTTCTCGTCGGTGTTCGGCGCAAGCCCGGAAGCCGGCGCTGAGACCATGGCCGCAAGCGATGCGCCGGTTGCCGCATCGAAACCCGCTGCTGTGCCGAAAGCCTCGCTGCCGGGCGCCGCCAATGCCCCGTCGAAGACGCCGGCCATGCCTTCCGCATCCGCGCCGTCACAACCGATCGCCATCGACCAACCCAGCGCTCGCGCCGCGGCGACGCGTCTTACCGAAGACATCCGCACCGATCTGCTCAAAGCCGCCGGCGTGCCGGCCACGCCCGCCGCACCGGCAGCTGATGTTGAAGCGCCGCGCACGATGGCCGAATCGAACCCCTGGCTGATCGACCACGCCCGCCGCATCGCCGCCGAGCAGCAACAGCAAGGCGCCTACAGCGCGCGGCCCGCGGCGATGACGCCTGCCGCCGCGATGGCCAAGGGCCTCGGCGCCGCAGTCGAGCCAGGCAAGACCGCGGCGCAGGCGGCCGCCGCGCAAGTCGCCGATACGCCCGAATGGGCCCGCGAAGCCGCGCAAGTTGCCGCGCGCCGCGCCGCGCAGAAGATCGCGCCGTCGCTGCCCAGCGGCGACGACGCCCGCACCCCCGCCTCGGTCGCCGAAGCGATCAAGGCGCGCATGGAGCAGGTCGTCAACGAAACCGTGATGAACGAACTCGCGTCGATGCGCGGAATGATGGAAGAACACTTCGCCGGTCTGTTGTGGGGCGAGCGCCAGCGCCGCAGCCCGGCGCGCGCCGCGCTCACCAAGCATCTGTTCGCCGCCGGTTTTTCCGCGCAACTCGTGCAGATGATGGTCGACAACCTGCCGGAAAACGTCGAAGACATGGACGGCGGCATGGCGTGGATCCGCTCGGTGCTCGAATCGAACCTGCCGGTGATGGAAGACGAAGACGCGCTGATGGAGCGCGGCGGCGTGTTCGCGCTGATGGGCCCGACGGGCGTCGGCAAGACGACGACCACCGCCAAGCTCGCGGCACGCTGCGTGATGCGCTTCGGCGCCAGCAAGGTCGCGCTGCTCACCACCGACAGCTACCGGATCGGCGGCCATGAACAACTGCGCATCTTCGGCAAGATTCTCGGCGTGTCGGTTCACGCGGTGAAAGACGGCGCCGATCTGCAACTCGCGCTCTCCGAACTGCGCAACAAGCACATCGTGCTGATCGACACGATCGGCATGAGCCAGCGCGACCGCCTCGTGTCCGAACAGATTGCGATGCTGTGCCGCGCCGGTCAGCCGGTGCAGCGTCTCCTGTTGCTGAACGCGACGAGTCACGGCGACACCCTCAATGAAGTCGTGCAGGCGTATCAACGCGCGCCGGATCAGCAGCCGCTCGCCGGCTGCATCCTGACCAAGCTCGACGAAGCCACCAATCTGGGCGGCGTACTCGACACGGTGATCCGCTACAAGCTGCCGGTGCACTACGTCTCGACCGGTCAGAAGGTGCCGGAAAACCTGTACGTCGCGACGAAGAAATTCCTGATCAAGAGCGCGTTCTGCATTCCGCGCGACAACTCCCCATTCGTGCCGCACGACGACGATATTCCGGCGTTGCTGTCCGCGCTGTCCGCGCGGTCGACGGCCGAACTGCACGAGGTCCGCTTTGGATAAATTCATCTCGGATCAGGCCGAAGGACTGCGGCGCTTGTTGGCGAGAAGCGGCTCACGCGTGATTGCGGTGACGGGCGGATCGGCCGGCGTCGGCTCTACGACGACAGTGGTGAATCTCGCCGCGGCGCTCGCGCAGCAGGGCAAGGACGTGCTGGTGATCGACGAATGTCTCGGCGACAAGTCGGTGAGCGCGATGCTCGGCGGCGTGTGCGGCGCGGGCAATTTTGAGGCCGTGATACGCGGCGAGATGACGCTCGACGACGCCACCGCACGGCACGCACTCGGGTTTTCGGTGCTGGCCGCCTCGCGCAACAACCGCGAAGGCCACACGGCCGCGCAGTTAGGCCCGGTGCTGCACGGTTCCGCGGATATCGTGCTGATCGACGCGCAACTCGACGAGCAAGGCCACCTGTCACCGCTCGCGACTCAGGCGCACGACCTGATGATCGTCACGCGCGTGGCCGCGCAGGCGATCACCGACGCGTACGCATGCATGAAGCGTCTGCACTACGCGCACGCCACCGCGCAGTTTCGCGTGCTGGTGAACCACGTGCAGAGCGTGGACGACGCGCATATCGCTTTTGCAAACCTGGCCGGCGTGGCCGGGCGCTACCTGACGGTGGCGCTGGAAGACGCCGGTTGCATTGCCGCCGATGTGCGGATGGCGCGAGCCCTGGAGTTGTCGCGCTGTGTCGTCGATGCATTTCCGTCGACACCGGCGGCGCGCGACTTCCGGCATCTTGCCGCCGAATTGCAGTACTGGCCGATGCGGCCAGCGATGTCGTCGCAAACGCCGTGGATGGCGCCAGCGACGGTTACGGCGGCGCAACACGCCGACCAACCTTCTGCGCAGCACGCCTGAGAGGCGGCACAAGGACAAGGGGGAGCACGATGTATAACGCTCAGGGAAAGATTTCCCAAGCCGAAGTTCTGACGAAGTACGCACCGCTGGTGCGCCGCCTCGGCTTGCAGCTCGTCGCCAAGATGCCGGCGAGCGTCGATCTGGACGATCTGATCCAGGCCGGCATGATCGGACTGCTGGACGCCGCGGGCCGCTACAAGGAGGACCAGGGCGCGCAGTTCGAGACTTACGCCAGCCAGCGGATTCGCGGCGCGATGCTCGACGAGTTGCGCAGCAACGACTGGCTGCCGCGCAGCTTGCGGCGTACCTCGCGCGAGGTCGAAACGGCGGTGCACAAGGTCGAACAGAACCTGGGCCGTTCGGCGAGCGAGACCGAGATCGCCGAGCATTTGAAAATGCCGCTCGATGAGTATCAGTCGATGCTCCAGGATCTGCATGGCAGCCAACTGATCTATTACGAAGACTTCGACCGTTCCGCGGACGACGAGCCGTTTCTCGACCGCTACTGCGTCGATCATTCGGACCCGCTGTCGGCGCTGCTCGACGACAGTTTGCGCTCGGCGCTGGTGGAGGCGATCGACCGTCTGCCGGAGCGCGAGAAGCTGCTGATGTCGCTGTACTACGAGCGCGGCATGAACCTGCGCGAAATCGGCGCGGTGATGGAAGTCAGCGAATCGCGGGTGTGCCAGTTGCACAGCCAGGCGGTGGCACGCTTGCGCACGCGACTGCGGGAGATGGCCTGGGCGAACGCCGAGGCGACTTGAGCTCAGAAGGGTTGGTGTTTGACCGGCGGCGCACCAGCGCACGCCTTCTCACGCATCCGCCATCTCATGCTCCGCGGCCAGCGCGAGAAACGCCGAACGCGACATGCCGCGTGCCTGCGCGTAAGCGTCGATGTCGTGGACCAGCGCCTCGGGCAGCGAGATATTGATGCGCACCGCTTTCTTCAACGCCGGGATATTCCGGGTTGTCACGAAACCCCACGTAAAGCCTGCATAGTCCGGATTACGCCGATGCGCTTCGAGCGTCAGCCGTTCCGGGATCGGCATACCTTCGTCGAGCAGCGTATCGAGATGCGCCTCGATCGCTTCTTTCGCGTTCGCGTAAGCCTCCTCCAGCGTATCGCCCGCGGCATGACAACCCGGAATGTCGGGAACCACCACGCCGAACGCATGGTGCTCGTCACCTGGCTCGATCGCGATCGGGAAAATCAAGTTCTTCATTTCAGGCCTGCCTGTTTCAGAATGCTGTTCAGTGTGCCGGGCGGAAGATCCTTTTTGGATGCGGGATGATCACGAGACCGGCTTTTACCGCGTGCCGGAAATGATGATGGCTGCCCGATATCCGGATCAGCCGCCAGCCATCCGCCTGAATCAGTTTGACGACCTCGGCACTGTTCATATTGCACTCCTTGAACTATACACACGATTACACAACCTCGCTAGTGGGTAACGCCTCGCCGCTTGCTCGACCGACGCAGCGCAGAAGCTGCACGGAGCGGCGAAGAACCTCAGTGGGGGGAACCGGTGATTTCAACGCGGCGGACAAATTCGCGCTACCTGGCCGGATGGCCAACGTACATTGGATGGGGGTCGTGAACGGCCTTGTGCGGGCGTCGGAAAAACAAAAAGGGCTCGTCAAAGACGAGCCCTTCGTTCAACGCAATCTACTCAACCGGATCGGCGCCTGAAACGCGCCGGCGCCAGGAAAATCGTTATGCCGCGCTACGCGCCGGAATCCGTCCATCCGGTCCATAGAAGCCGGCCTTCTGCGGCACGACCACTTGCAACGCCGTCAGCGCACGCTGGTTGTAGTCCATCCGCACGCGGATGAGTTCACCGTTACTCGTATTGGAGCGCCGTGCACGATCGGCCGCATTTTGCAGCAGCGACCATTGCGCCGCGAGCCGCGCGTCGGTGCTTGCCGCGAGCTCCATGCCGGGCCAGCCGGCCGGAAAGCCCAGTTCGGCCAACTGCGCGTCGCGCGCGCTTTCGAGTTTGGCAAGCAAGCCGATCAGTTCGGTTTTCTTCTCGATGATCGGCGGCAGCTGTTCCAGCGGCGACAAGGCGGTCAGTGCACGAGTCTCGAGCACCAGAATCGAGGCGAAGGCCTCGACGGCCGAATATTCCTCGATGAGAGTGGCAAGCAGGGCGTCTTTCATCTCAACAACTCGCTAAACACAACGGCTCGCGCGTGATTCACGAGCCGAGTTTGTCGAATGCCGCCCGGCAATTCACCGTACTTCGATGTGTCGATCAGTTGCCGGTCGACGAGGTTTTGCTTTGCAACAGGCCGCGCGCCGTTTCCAGCACGCCGTCGGCGATCTTGCCCGAATCGATTTTCAGCGAACCATCCTTGATGGCCTGCTTGATCGACTCGACGTGCGCCGTGTCGATATCGGCCGAGCCGGACGCCGCGAGACTGCGCAGATGCTGCGACAGACCCGACAGGCTGACGCTGGCGTCGCCCGAACCGCTGCTGGTAGTGCTCTGCGAGGCCGTGCCCGCACTCTGCGCGTTGCTGGTCGCGGCCGTCGCGTCGCTGTTCTGCGAGCGGGACAGAGCGTCTTTCAACGTCGGCAGATTCGAATTGGTTGTGGAATCGACTTTCACGATTGGCTTCCTGAACGATTTGATCCTGATAACGGCAACCAGTGATCAAAACTTTAGCGCAATCGCTCGACGTGTTGCCCTGCCTCTCGGACTGATCCGGCCCCACGGGCGTCCCACCCGTGAAAGCTGCCGGCGCTCCTGAGTCCGGCGCGGCGCACGTCCCGCCGAGCCGGTTCATAGCTGAATCTCCACCGTCGACCCATCCTTGACGATGCCGGAGATGATCTGGCCGTTGGCCGTCTTCACCCGCACCTGTTGGCCCGGCGACGCGTTGTTCATCGCGCTGCCTTCGGCTGAAATCGCGAAGCCTTCGCCGGCTGCGACGACCCGCACCGTCTGTCCGATCGACACCGCCGACGCGCTTTTCAGCATATCGCGGCGCAGCGGCATGCCGCCCGCGATGCGCGTGAGCGACACCGAACCGACCGCCTGCGACGGGTCCGTGACGATCGCCTGCGGCAAGCCGGTCAGGTCGCCATCGCGTGCGACGAGGTCGGCGGCGGTGAGCACTTCGCCCGGTGCCATCGCACGGGCGGCCAGATAGTAGGTGGCGCGCAGCGAGATGCGCGCTTGCAGATAGATGGTCCACGGCCGCTCGCCGGCGCAGCGCACGCCGACCGTCATGCGGCCCCAGAGGCGCGCGCCGCTTGGCATGAAGGGTTCGAGCATCGTGCAAGCCGCGAGGCCGCGCGGAAATGCCTGCGCGACGGTGATTTCGACCTTGCCGGGCAAGCCCGCGGATTGCTGTTGCAGGAAGGCGAGGGCCGCGCTGCGGATCGCTTCGGAGTCTTGCTGACCTGGCGACGTCACAGGTTGCGCTACGGCTTGTGCCACCGCTGCGGCCTGGAGATTCCGTTGCGCGACGGCCGGCGCGACCTGCCGCACTGAAGGCGTACGAGCGATGGCCGGACGAGCCGGCATGGGCGCCGCCGCTGCGACCGTCGTCGTCACGACCGGTTTGCCGTTCGCGCCCAACTGCGGCGGCTCGCCGCGTGACGCAAGACTGTCGAAACCACTGACCTCGGGGGCGTTGGCGACCACCGGCTGCACCGCTGCGGCCTGCCGTCCCGCGTTCGACGACGGCGCCGACGCGACGACGACCGGCACCGCCTGACGTGCGCCCGGCACGACGTTGATGCTTGCAAACCCGGTCGCTGCGGGCGGATTCGCGTTCACCGGCGCGGGAATCGTCACGACGCCGTTCGCGTCGGGCTTGAAGCTGGTCCGGATCATCGCCGGCGCGGCAGGCGGTTCACCCGCGCCCGGAATCACAATCGAGCCGCTCGCATTGGCCGCGCGCGTGAATGGATCGGTGTCGCGTGCGATCGGGCCGGGCGTCATCGACTGCGCGGTGGCGGCGGCCAAGGTCGCGGCGGAGCCTGCGCGCTTCGCGGGCGCCGCGGCTTGCATATGTTCGGCCAGATCGGCGAGCGCAGCGGGATTCTTCTCACCCGGCCCAGGAATCACGATCGGGCCACCGGCGTCCTCAGCCTGTGCGGCGTTCGACAGCAGCAAAGCGCCGGCCGTCACGCATAACGTCGAACTCACCACCAGCCGTGCTACCAGGCGCGAAGCGAGCCGTACCGCACCCGCGCCCACGCGATGCGCTGCCGCCGCGCGGCTTGCGCGGTGCGTCAGATCGGAAGTGGGCTGGTCCATCGCGTTTCTCCATCGAATGCATCAGTACGCTTTGCATTCTAGTGAGCGTCCCCATTGTGCAAACGTTGAATAGAAGCCCCCTTTCCCGGTTATTCGTCCGATTGCCACTTGCCGTCGGCCCATAAGATGCACCTCATGCAAAAAGGTCTTCCCGGCCGATGTGGTCCTCGCGCGAGGCACAACCAGGCACAAGCGGGAAGCCTCGGGACCGTTCTCCGGAGATTTCCATGCTGGACAAACTCGATGCCGAATTCGCCTTTGGCCGCCAGGCGCTCGATGTACGCGCTTACCGCCAGGAGCTGTTGTCTTCGAATATCGCCAACGCCGATACCCCAGGGTACAAGGCGCGCGATGTCGATTTCGCTTCGTCGCTGGCTGGCGCGCTGAAAAAGAGCGGCGGCGCAGCCGGCCAGGGCGCGTCGAACGGTTCGACGCTGGCCATGACGCAGCCGGCGGGCGTGACGAGCGGCATGTCGATGGTCTCGACCGCACCGGGCCATATGACCGGCAAGACGACGCTCACGCCGACCGGCGGCTCGCCTGACGACTACAGCAATCTGCAATACCGCATTCCGACGCAACCCGCGCTCGACGGCAACACGGTCGATATCGATACCGAGCGGGTGCAGTTCGCCGACAACACGCTGCATTTCGAATCGGGCATGACGGTGCTGTCGGGCCAGATCAAAACGATGCTGGCGGCGATTACCTCGGGTTCGTAATTCAGCTGCAAGGCGGCTGCGGGATAGCTAAGGCAGCCAAGGCAGTGACGCAGGAACAATCGCTACGGGATTAACGTAAGCCGGGTCGAACCGGCAGGAGAGGTCGGGAAACCATGCCATCCCTGATGAACATTTTTGGTGTTGCGGGCTCCGCGATGTCGGCGCAGTCGCAACGGCTCAACGTGACGGCGTCCAATCTCGCCAACGCGGACAGTACGACCGGCCCGGACGGCCAGCCGTACAAAGCCAAGCAGGTCGTGTTCGCGGTGAACCCGATCGGCGGCGCGCGTTCGGGCTCCGGCCAGCAGATCGGCGGCGTGCAGGTCACCGGCGTGGTCGACGACCCGACGCCGATGAAGACGGCCTACGACCCCGGCAATCCGGCGGCCAACGCGGATGGCTATGTCACGATGCCCAACGTCGACCCGGTGCAGGAAATGGTCAACATGATTTCGGCCTCGCGCTCATACCAGGCCAACGTCGAGACCCTGAACACCGCCAAGACGCTGATGCTGAAAACGCTCACGATCGGAACCTGAGGAGAGCTCCTTGACCACCAATACCACCATCGGCGGCAGCGGCACGACCGTGTCGCAGACGCTGCTCGATACGATGAACGGCACGAAGAGTGCCTCGAGCTCGACCAGCTCCACCAGTTCGACGAGCGGCACGTCGGCGACCGATCTGCAGAATACCTTTCTGCAGTTGCTTGTCGCGCAGATGAAGAACCAGGACCCGACCAATCCGATGGACAGCTCGCAGATGACCTCGCAGCTGGCGCAGATCAACACGGTGTCGGGCATCAGCCAGCTGAATACGACGCTCACCTCGTTGTCGACGCAGTTGTCGGCCGGCCAACAGTCGCAAGCCGCGCTGCTGATCGGCTCGACGGTGCTCGCGCCGGGCAATTCGGTGACGGTCGCGAGCGGCAAGGCCAGCTCGTTCGGCGTGCAGCTCGCCAATTCGGTGGGCGATCTGCAGGTGGTCGTGAAGAACTCGGCGGGCACGATCGTCAACACGATCGACCTCGGCAAGAAGTCGGCCGGCACGGTTCCGGTGAGCTGGACGCCGACCGACTCGGCCGGCAACACGCTGCCCGACGGCAACTACACGATCAGCGCGGTCGGCACGATCAACGGCCAGCAGGCCACGGCTACAACGCTCGCGGGCGCGACGGTGCAAAGCGTCGTCATGCAGAGCAGCGGCACGCCGGGCCTCGTGCTGTCGAACGGCACGACCGTGGGGCTGACCAGCGTCGCCGCCATCCTCTGATTCAGATTCAGTCAGTTACGACCTTCCAGATACGGAGACCGTCATGGGTTACCAAACAGGTTTGAGTGGTTTGTCGGCGTCGTCGAGCGATCTCGATGTGATCGGCAACAACATTGCCAACGCGAATACGATTGGCTTCAAGAGCGGCGCAGCGCAATTCGCTGACATGTACGCCAACTCGGTGGCGACCGCGGTGAACAACCAGGTCGGCATCGGCACGAAGCTCGCCGAAGTGCAGCAGCAGTTCGCGCAAGGCACGATCACCAGCACCAATCAGGCACTCGACGTCGCGATTAACGGCAATGGCTTCTTCCAGCTGTCGAACAACGGCTCGCTGGTCTACTCGCGCAACGGCGTGTTCCAGCTCGACAAGAACGGTTTCATCACCAACGCGCAAGGCCTGCAACTGATGGGCTACGCAGCGAATAGCGCGGGCGTCATCAACACCGCGCAAACCGTGCCGCTCTCCGTGCCGACCGCGAACATCGCGCCGCAAGCGACCACCAAGATCGCTGCCGGCCTGAACCTGAACGCACAGGATCCGCTGATGCTCGGCACGCCGACCGTGACGGCAGGCGCCACCAACACCGGCACGCTCACGACGACCGGCGCGACCATCACGAACACCGCTTCGGGCACGAACAACGACAACTACACCGTCAAGTTCCCGACCCCGACGACCTACACGGTCACCGACAACACCCTCGGCACGACGACCGCCGCCGCCGCGTACACGGCCGGCACCGCGATCCAGCTCGGCAACGGCCAGACCATCACGTTCAACGGCGTGCCGGCCATCAACGACAGCTACACGATCGCGCCGACCGCGGTGGCGTTCAACCAGAACAGCTCGACGACGTATAACTACTCGACCAGCACGACGGTCTACGACTCGCTCGGCGGCTCGCAGCAGGTCAACATGTATTTCGCCAAGACCTCGGCCGGCACGTGGAACGTGTACGCGGGCTCCTCGACCGGCACGGCATCGCTGATCGGCCACGCGAACTTCAATTCGTCGGGCACGCTGCTCGGCACGACCGACGCGGCCGGCGTCGCGACCGCCACGCCGTTCGTCTTCAACTTCTCGGTGCCGAACACCGACGGTTCGTCGACGCCGCAGAACCTGACGCTGAACATCGGCGGCACGACGCAGTACGGCGGCAAGGACGGCGTGAACTCGCTGCAGCCCGACGGCTTCGCGGCCGGCACGCTGACGAGCTTCACGATCAGTGCGGACGGCACGCTGACCGGCAACTATTCGAACCAGCAAACCGCCGCGCTCGGCCAGATCGCACTCGCGAACTTCTCGAACCAGAACGGTCTCGTGAACCTCGGTAACAACGAGTATCAGCAGACCTCCCAATCGGGTGTCGCGCAGATTTCGGCGCCGGGCGCGACCAACCACGGCACGCTGCAAGGCGGCGCGGTGGAAAACTCGAACGTCGATCTGACGAGCCAACTGGTGAATCTGATCACCGCGCAACGCAACTATCAGGCGAACGCGCAGACGATCAAGACCCAGCAGGCCGTCGACCAAACCCTGATCAACCTGTAAGCGACCGGGACTGACCCATCATGGATCGGCTGATCTACACCGCGATGTCGGGCAGCACACAAGCGCTCGAACAGCAGGCTATCGTTGCGAACAACCTGGCGAATGCGTCGACCACCGGCTTTCGCGCGCAGCTTGCGACTTTCCGCGCCGTGCCGATGGCGTTCGGCGACGGCAGTTCGATCAACGACAACACCACGCGCACCTTCGTGTTGTCGTCGACGCCGGGCGCCGACTACACACCGGGGCCGATCCAGCAGACCGGCAACCCGCTCGACGTCGCCGTTCAGGGACCGGGCTGGCTGGCGGTGCAAACCGCCGACGGCAACGAGGCTTACACGCGCGCCGGCAATCTGCACATCGACGAGAACGGCCAGTTGGTGAACGCCATGAACCAGACGGTGCTCGGCAACGGCGGCCCGGTGTCGGTGCCGCCGGGTGCGCAAATCACCATCGGCAAGGACGGCACGGTGTCGGCGTTGACGCCGGGCGATCCGCCCACCGCGGTGGTGACCGTCGATCAGCTGAAGCTGGTGAATCCGGATCCGCAAACCCTGACGCGCGGCGACGACGGTCTCTTTCGCACCGCCGACGGCAATCCTGCCGACGCCGATCCGGCCGTCACGCTGGCGCCGGCATCGCTTGAAGGCAGCAACGTGAATCCGGTCAGCGCCATGGTCTCGATGATCACCAACGCGCGCCAGTTCCAGATGCAAACCAAGCTGCTGGAAAGCGCCGACAAGAACGATCAGACCGCCAACCAGCTGCTCAGCTTTAGCTAACGGGTTGCCCCGGGGTTGCCCCGGCATAGCAACCATCTTGCATGGGATGGGAGTAAGCGCTATGGGACCAGAGTAAGCGCTAAAGCGCCAACTCTGGTCGACACGCCAACTCCCATCGACATAGGAGAAGAATTATGAATCGCTCGCTCTATATCGCCGCTACCGGCATGAATGCGCAACAGGCGCAGATGGACGTGATCTCGAACAACCTCGCGAACGTCAGCACCAACGGCTTCAAGGGCTCGCGCGCGGTATTCGAGGATCTGCTGTACCAGACCATCCGCCAGCCCGGCGCGAACTCGACGCAGCAAACCGAACTGCCGTCCGGCATCCAGCTCGGCACCGGCGTGCAGCAGGTCGCCACCGAGCGGCTGTACACGCAGGGCAACCTGCAGCAAACCGGCAACTCGAAAGACGTCGCCATCAACGGCCAGGGCTTTTTTCAGGTGCAGATGCCTGACGGCACGACCGCTTACACCCGCGACGGTTCGTTCCAGACCAACGCGCAGGGCCAGCTCGTCACGTCGAGCGGCTACCAGGTGATCCCGGCGATCACGATCCCGACCAACGCGACCTCGATGACGATCGGCAGCGACGGCGTGGTGTCGATCACCGTGGCCGGTTCGACCAACAGCCAGCAGCTCGGCTCGATGCAGCTCGCCACCTTCATCAACCCGGCCGGTCTGGATGCGAAGGGCGAAAACCTGTTCTCCGAAACCGCTTCGTCGGGCGCGCCGAACATCGCGCAACCGGGCCTGAACGGCGCCGGCACGCTGAATCAGGGCTACGTGGAAGCATCGAACGTGAACGTGGTGCAGGAACTGGTGAACATGATCCAGACGCAGCGCGCGTACGAAATCAACAGCAAGGCCGTGACGACCTCCGACCAGATGCTGCAGACCCTCAGCCAGATGCAGGTTTGAAGGACTGGGAATTAACAGGCGGTAATCAAGATGTCGCACTTCACTCGTAATCCGGTTCATTCGCGCACTGCTGTAGCGCTAGCGCAGCTCACGCTGCTCGCGGCGCTCGGCGGTTGCGGCCTCGTGCCAAGGGAGCCGATCACCCAACAGCCGATGACCGCCATGCCGCCGGTTCCGCCGCAAGCGCAATCGCCGGGCTCGATCTACAACCCGGGTTATGCAGGCCGGCCGTTGTTCGAAGACCAGCGGCCGCGTAATGTCGGCGACATCCTGACGATCGTGATTCAGGAAAACGTCAACGCGACGAAGTCCTCCGGCGCCAACGCCAACCGGTCGGGCACCACCGCCTTCTCAGTGCCGACTGCGGGCTTTCTCGGCGGGATATTCGGCAAGGCTAACCTGAGTGCCAACGGTTCTAACGTGTTCAACGGAACCGGTGGCGCAAACGCGTCGAACACGTTCAACGGCACGATCACCGTGACGGTGACCGGCGTGCTGCCGAACGGCAATCTGATGGTGAGCGGCGAAAAGCAGATGCTGATCAATCAGGGCAACGAATTCGTGCGCTTCTCCGGCGTCGTGAATCCGAACACGATTTCCAGCCTGAACGCGGTGTACTCGACCCAGGTGGCCGACGCGAAAATCGAATACTCCGCGAAGGGCTACCTCAACGAAGCGGAGAACATGGGCTGGCTGCAGCGCTTCTTCCTCAACGTGTCGCCGTGGTGATCATGCGTACCGTCTTCTCCCGCACCGGCCGTTTCGCGCGACTCGTTCATGTCGGCCGTGCGCTCGCCTTCGTCGCACTCGCCTGCGCGGCGCTGCCGGCGGCGACGCCCGCGCATGCCGAACGTCTGAAGGACCTTGTGCAGATCCAGGGGGTCCGCGACAACCCGCTGATCGGCTACGGCCTCGTGGTCGGCCTCGACGGCACGGGCGACCAGACCACGCAAACGCCGTTCACCACGCAGACGCTCGCCAACATGCTGGCGAACCTCGGCATCTCGATCAACAACCAGGCTGCCGGTTCGAGCAATTCGCAGTCGTCGCTGTCGAACATCCAGTTGAAGAACGTCGCCGCGGTGATGGTGACGGCGGTGCTGCCGCCGTTCGCGCGTCCCGGCGAAGCGATCGACGTCACCGTGTCGTCGCTCGGTAACGCCAAGAGCCTGCGTGGCGGCACGCTGCTGCTCACGCCGCTCAAGGGCGCCGACGGCCAGGTGTACGCGCTCGGCCAGGGCAACCTCGCGGTCGGCGGCGCCGGCGCGAGCGCGAACGGCAGCAAGGTGCAGGTGAACACGCTGGCCGCGGGCCGCATTGCCGGCGGCGCGATCGTCGAACGCGCGGTGCCGACCTCGGTGTCGCAAGCGGGCACCATGCAGCTCGAACTGAATGAAATGGATTACGACACCACGCAACGGGTGGTGGCGGCGGTCAACAACGCGTTCGGCGGCGGCACCGCCATGGCGCTCGACGGCCGCACGATTCAACTGCGCGCGCCGGCCGATCCGGAGCAGCAGGTCGCCTTCATGGCGCAATTGCAGAACCTCGACGTGAAGCCGGCGCAAGCCGCCGCGAAGGTGGTCCTGAACGCACGCACCGGCTCGATCGTGATGAACCAGATGGTCACGCTGCAAACCTGCGCGGTGGCGCACGGCAATCTGTCGGTGGTGATCAATACGCAGCCGGTGGTGAGCCAGCCGGGCGCATTCTCGAACGGTCAGACGGTGGTGGCCAAGCAGTCGCAGATTCAATTGAAGCAGGACAACGGCGCACTGAAGATGGTGACCGCCGGCGCCAACCTCGCCGATGTGGTGAAGGCGCTCAACGCACTGGGTGCGACGCCCGCGGATCTGATGTCGATCCTGCAGGCCATGAAAGCGGCGGGCTCTCTGCGCGCCGACCTGGAAATCATCTAAGGAAGACACAAGATGAATTCGGATACGACCAATTCCGCGAACGCCGCGAACGACCTGACTCAGCGCTTTGCACTCGACGTGCAGGGTTTCGCCAAGCTGAGCGCGCAGGCCAAGGCTTCGCCGCAAGCCGGCATGAAGATGGCCGCGCAGCAGTTCGACGCGGTGTTCACCCAGATGATGCTCAAGAGCATGCGCGATGCGACGCCGCACGACGGTCCGTTCGATTCGCACGACAGCGCCACCTTCACGTCGATGATGGATCAGCAGTTGTCGCAGCAGATGTCGCAGAAGGGCATCGGCGTGGCCGATGCGATGCTCAAGCAGATGATGCGCAATCAGGGCATGCAGGTGAGCGGCGGCGCGGGCGGCATGAGCGGCCTGGCCGGCGGCGGCGGCGATGAAGGCCAGACCGCCGCGCTGAACGCGCTCGCCAAGGCTTACGGCAATGCGCAGGCCAACGGCCAGCTGGCGATGGGCAAGGGCTACTCGGCCAACAGCGCGCTGACCCCGCCGTTGCGCGGCGACGGCAGCTCGCCGAAGGTCGACGCCTTCGTCGACAAGCTGGCCGCGCCCGCGCAGGCCGCCAGCGCGGCGACCGGCATTCCGGCACGCTTCATCATCGGTCAGGCCGCGCTCGAATCGGGCTGGGGCAAGAGCGAGATCAGGAAGGCCGATGGGACGACCAGCTACAACGTGTTCGGCATCAAGGCGTCGAAGGACTGGACCGGCAAGACCGTCTCGACCGTCACGACGGAATATGTGAACGGCAAGCCGCAGCGCACTGTCGAGAAATTCCGCGCATACGACTCGTACCAGGAAGCAATGACCGACTATGCGAGCCTGCTTAAGGGCAATCCGCGTTATGCGCAGGTCATCAATTCCTCGCATGACGTGAACGGCTTTGCCAACGGTATGCAGCGCGCGGGTTACGCGACCGATCCGCATTACGCGAAAAAACTGATGTCCATCATGCAGAAAATGGCCTGAGCCGCTGTTAATGCGGATGCCTGCAGATGCGCGCGGTTTCGATAACGCCGGTTTATGCAGTTTGATTTTTCTCCGAATAAAACCCATGCACGCGACGGGGCCAAGTGCATAATAAGACGGAGCAGGCCGATCGCCCGCGGGTGGTTGGCCGAGCCGCAATACTGAGTATCTCGTGTCTTATTCCACTGCAGATTCACGGTTTATTCGTTGTCTAAATGATCGTTGCCCGTATTTGATGCGCCCGGCTTTCACTGGATGCCTATCGGCGTTTTAACGTTTGCGGCAAATATTTCATTACCGGCCCCTAAATTTTGGCCGGGCGCTGCCGCTAATGAGTTAGACCCGATACCGGAAAACGTTGTAACGTCCGGTTGAATGCGCGTGCCGCGGCCTCGATGAAGACCGCGCGAAAGCCCCGGCAGGAGCCTTGGGCACGCGCCCGCAAGAACAAGCATACCGGCAAGCCCATGGATACTAACCAGTCGAACGGACAGATCGAAGCGCCCGGCCAGTCGCACGCCGCGCTAGACGAAAGCGAAAGCGCTTACGATTTCGGCCGTCGCAATCCGCTGGAGATCGGCGTTCAGTTACGCAATCTCGTCAATCGCGGCGATTTCCTCACCGTGCAATATGCGAGCGGCCAGCTCGTCACGCGGCTGCTCGACGTCGACGTGCGCGGCCGCACGTTCACTTTCGATTGGGGCGCGCTGTCGGAGCAGAACAAAAGTTTGCTGGCGGCACCGCGTTGCCAGTTCCATGCGTCGCCGGACGGCGTGCGCGTCGAGTTTTCCACCGGCACGCCGCGCGAAACCCGTTACGAAGGACTGCCCGCATTCGAGGCGGACTTCCCCGAAGTGCTGTTCTACGTGCAGCGCCGCGAATATTTCCGCGTCGATGCGCCGATTCTCGATCCGTATATGTGCAGCGGCCGCTTGCCCGAAGGCGACACGTTCCGCTTCGAAGTGCACGACCTGTCGCTCGGCGGCGTCGGCATGCGCACCGCGGATGAGCGCGTGGCCGAACTGCCGATGGGCACCAAGCTGCACGATTGCGAACTGTCGCTCGGCTCGCTCGGCCGCCTGTCGCTCGATCTGCAACTGGTGTCGCACCGCTCGACCGCATTGCCGAACGGCACGCAGCGCTATCAACTCGGCTTCCGTTTTCTGACGCTGCCCGGCAGCGCCGAAAACACGCTGCAGCGGCTGATTACGCAACTCGAAATGAAGCGCCGCTCGCTGGTGCGCTGAGGAAAACGGCCCTCAATTTTTCCCCGCGCGGGCCGTTAAACAGGATGTTCAAGTAACGCGGCGGCAGGTGTCCGATGTCGCCCTTCAGGATGACGCATGTCCAGCTCCCTCATCAATCTCGGCCTCAGTGGACTGAACGCAGCCCAGTGGGGACTCACGACGACCGGTCAGAACATCAGCAACGCGTCGACGGCGGGCTATACGATCGAACGGCCCGTCTACGCGGAAGCCGGCGGCCAGTACACGGGCTCGGGTTATCTGCCGCAGGGCGTCTCGACCACGACGGTGACGCGCCAGTACAGCCAGTACCTGACCACTGAGTTGAACAATGCGCAGTCGTCGGGCAGTTCGCTGTCGACCTACAACACGATGATTTCGCAGCTGAACAATCTGATCGGTAGCCCGACCTCCGGCATTGCGAGCGCGATCACCAGCTATTTCACCGGCTTGCAGAACGTCTCGAACAACGCCTCCAGTCTGGCCACTCGCCAGACCGCGATGAGCGGCGCGCAGACGCTCGCGAATCAGATCAACGCCGCGGGCCAGCAGTACGACGCGCTGCGTCAGAGCGTCAACACGCAGCTCACCAATACCGTCTCGCAAATCAACAGCTACACGAAGCAGATCGCGCAGTTGAACGGGCAGATCGCCGCTGCCAGCACGCAAGGGCAACCGCCGAATCAGCTGCTGGATCAGCGCGATCTCGCCGTGTCGAATCTGTCGCAACTGGTCGGCGTGCAGGTCGTGAACAGCAACGGCAGCTACGGCGTGTTCATGGGCAATGGCCAGCCGCTGGTCTCGGGCGGCAACAGCTACAACCTGGGCACGGCGCCTTCGACGGGCGACACCAGCGAACTGTCGGTGCAGTACCTCGGCCAGGCGGGTGCGAATCCGGCAGCAGCGCCGCAAAACCTGCCCGACAGCAAGATCACAGGCGGCACGCTCGGCGGCCTCGTCGCGTTCCGCAGCCAGACGCTCGATCCGGGTGAAGCGCAACTCGGCGCGATTGCCGTGAGCTTCGCCTCGCAAGTGAACGCGCAGAACGCGCTCGGCGTGACGCTGAGCGGCGGCCAGGGCGGCGCGCTGTTCTCGGTGGGCGGCCCGACGGTCTACGCGAACACGCAGAACACCGGCAACGCGTCGCTGAACGTCTCGTTCGCGAATTCCGCACAGCCGACTACCGGCGACTACACGCTTGCCTATAACGGCACCACCTACACGCTGACCGACAATTCGACCGGCAGCGTGGTCGGCTCGGCCACCAGCCTGGCCTCGCCGATCAACGGCCTGCAGTTCTCGACCACCGGCACGATGAACCCGGGCGACTCGTTCACGGTCGAACCGACCCGCGGCGCGCTGAACAGCTTCGCCACCGCGACCACGGACGCTTCGGCGATCGCCGCCGCGGCACCGGTGCTGGGCGCGGCCGCGTCGGCCAACACCGGCACCGGCACGATCACGCAAGGCACGGTGACGGCCGGCTACACGATGCCGAACGCGACCACCACGCTGACGTACAACGGCACGGGTCTGTCGGGCTTCCCGGCGGGCTCGACGGTGACGGTGGCAGGCTCGCCCGCCACCACCTACCCGATCGCCAGCGCGACGACCGTGGTGCCGTATTCGTCGAGCACCGGTGCGGCGCTGACGATCAATAACGCGACCGCCGGCCAGATGAACAACGTATCGGTGACGATCAGCGGTGCGCCGGCCGCCGGCGACAAGTTCACCATCGGTCCGAACACCGGCGCGACCAACGACGGCCGCAATGCGCTGGCCCTGTCGAACCTGTCCACCGCGAAGGCGCTGGCGGGCGGCACGGTCACGCTGACGGGCGCGTATGCGAACTACGTCAACCAGATCGGCAACCAGACCAATCAGATTCAGACTTCGAGCACGGCCCAGGCCTCGCTGGTGACGCAGATCACCACCGCGCAGCAATCGGTTTCGGGCGTGAACATCAACGAGGAAGCAGCCAACCTGCTTCAGTATCAGCAGCTCTATCAGGCCAACAGCAAGGTCATCCAGACCGCGCAGACCCTGTTCCAGACGTTGATCGGCATCATTCAGTGAGGCGTTGAACATGCGCATCTCCAGCACGCAGTACTTCAGCATGAACGTGGCGACGATGAGCGATCAGCAAGCTCAGTTGTCGCAGTTGTACGCGGAGATTTCGAGCGGCGTGAGCCTTTCCACGCCGTCGGACAATCCGCTCGGCGCGGCGCAGGCCGTGCAACTGAGCTCGACGGCGACGACGCTCGCGCAGTACACGAGCAACCAGAGCACCGCGCTCGCCTCGCTGCAACAGGAAGACTCCACGCTCGGCAGCGTCAACACCGTGCTGCAAAACATTCATACGCTGGTGCTGCGCGCGGGCGACGCCTCGCTGAACGACGGCGACCGCGGCTCGATCGCGACGCAACTGCAGAGCATGCGCAGCCAATTGATGACGCTCGCCAATTCCACCGACCCGCAGGGCAATTACCTGTTCGCCGGCTATCAGAGCACGGCGCAGCCGTACACCACCAATTCGGCCGGCGTCGTGACCTATTCGGGCGACACCGGCACGCGCGCCGTGCAGATCACCGATTCGCGCACCATCCAGACGGCCGACAACGGCAACGCGATCTTCGGCAGCGTGGCGTCGATCGGCACCAGCGCAGTCCCAGCCGCGACCACGGGCAACGGCGGCACCGGCGTGATCAGCGGCGTCAGCCTCACGAACCCGACCAATCCGACCAATGCGGACAAATACACGATCACCTTTGCGGGCTCCGGCGCGACAAGCACCTACACGGTGAGCGCGACCAATCCGGCGACCGGCGCGGTCACGACGGGTACGCCGCAGACTTTCACGTCGGGCTCGGCGATCACGCTCGGCGGCCAGTCGGTGACGATCACCGGCGCGCCTAACGCGGGTGACAGTTTCACCGTGACGCCGGCCACGCAAGGCAGCACGGACGTATTCGCGAACCTGAGCCAGTTGATTGCGACGCTGCAATCGCCGGTCGCGGGCGCGGCCGCGACGGCCAGTTTCCAGAGCGCGCTGACCACCAACATGACCCAGCTCGAAAACACGATGAACAACGTCGTGACGGCCCAGGCCGCGGTGGGCGGCCGTGAGCAGGAAGTGCAGGCGTTGCAGACGGTCACGCAGACCAACACGTTGCAGACGGCAAGCAACCTGTCGAATCTGACTTCGACCGACCTGACCAAGACGATCAGCAAGTACACGATGACGCAAGCCTCGCTGCAAGCGGCGCAACAGGCGTTTGCGAAGGTGCAGAACATGTCGCTGTTCCAGTACCTGAACTAAGCGGGCTGGATGCGATATGAAGAAGGGCGGAACCGGTGTAAGCCGGTTCCACCCTTCTTTGTTTCGAGTGAGCAATCGCCGGCGCGGAGGAATGCGCTACTTCAAACCCGCCGCGACACGCCCCATCTGATCGATGCCGATGTCGAACATGCGCGTGAAGAACGGAATCATGTTCGGAATCATCAGCTGCAACAGCAGCATGCCGATCAGCATCGTGAGCGGAAAACCGATCTGGAACACGCCGATTTGCGGCGCGGCGCGGTTGAGAATGCCGAGCGCGAGGTTGGTGATCAGGAGTGCTGCGACCACCGGCAGCGACAGCAGCAAACCGGCCGAAAAAATCGTGCCGCCGAAGCCTGCCAGCGTGCGCCAGCCGGGTGCGCCCAGTATGTTCGCCGACACCGGCACCGACTGGAACGTCGTCAGCAACGCGCTGATCATCTGCAGATGCCCGTCGATCACCAGAAACACCAGCATCGCGATGGTGTTCATGTAGCTCGACAGCACCTGGCTCGAGCTGCTTGCCTGAGCATCGAAGAAAGTCGCGAAGCCGAGGCCCATGCCCAGACCGACGAAATCGCCGGCGGCGCTGATCGCCTGGAACACGATCTGCATCGTCACGCCGAGCGCGACGCCGATCAGGAACTGGTTGACGATGATCCACACGCCTTCGGCGGAAAACACCGTGACTTGAGGCAGTGCGCCGAGCGTCGGCGCGACGATGATCGTGATGAAGGCCGCGAGGCCGATTTTCACGCGTGTCGGCAGCGAGCGGTTGCCGAGCAGCGGCGCGGTGGCGACCAACGCGAGAATCCGCACGAACGGCCACAGGAACGCGGTGAGCCAGACGTTCAGTTGCGCGTAGGTGACGGAAAACATCGCGGCGAGGACCGGTGAGGGGAGGCCGGGGCGGCGCTCAGTTGACGAGCGTCGGAATGTTGGTGAGCGTCTGGCGCAGATAGTCGAGCATGGTCGTCAGCATCCACGGGCCGGCGATCACCATCGTGACGGCAATCGCGAGCAGCTTCGGAATGAACGAGAGCGTGCTTTCGTTGATCTGCGTGGCGGCCTGGAAAAGGCTCACCACCAGACCGACTACCAGCGCGACCAGCAGCAGCGGCGCGGCGAGCAGCAGGCCGACATACATGGCCTGGTGCGCCAGCGTCATGACGGATTCTTGATTCATGGCGATTCGACCGGAAGCGTGAAGGGTTGAACGAACGCGTTAAGCCGGGCTCGGCCTGGCGGTTATACGAAGCTCTGGGCGAGCGAGCCGAGCAGCAACTGCCAGCCGTCGACCAGCACGAACAGCATCAGCTTGAACGGCAGCGAGATGGTGGCGGGCGACACCATCATCATCCCCATCGACATCAGCACGCTCGCCACCACCATGTCGATGATGAGGAACGGGATGAAAATCGTGAAGCCGATCTGGAAGCCGGTTTTCAATTCGCTGGTGACGAACGACGGCACCAGCAGCGACAGCGGCACGTCTTCCGGACCTTGCATCGGCGCGGCGTGCGAAACGCGGGCGAACAGCGCGAGATCGCTTTCGCGGGTCTGGCGCAGCATGAAGGTCTTGAACGGCGCGAGGCCGCGCGAGACCGCCTGCTCCATCGGCATCGAGCCTTCGGAGAACGGCTTGTAGCCGTCGGCATAGGCCTTGTCGAGCACCGGTGACATTACGAACAGCGTGAGGAACAGCGCCAGACCGACCAGCACCTGGTTAGGTGGCGTGGTGGTCGTGCCGAGCGCCTGGCGCAGCAGCGACAACACGATGATGATGCGCGTGAAGCTCGTCATCATCAACACCATTGCCGGCAGGAACGACAGCATCGTGAGCAGCAGCATCGTCTGCACGCTCAGCGAGTACGTGGTGCCGCCGTTCGGGCCGGGGCTCGTGTTGAAGGCCGGCAGGCCGGCGGTTTGCGCGAACGACAGCGTCGGCAGCGCGAGCATCAGCACAGGCAGCGCGAGCATCAGCACAGGCAGCGCGATGGGTGCGATAAGTGCGATACGGCGCAGCACGGGGACAACTTTCGAAGCGGCGGAACACATGCGAGTGGATTGCGCGTCATACGCTGATTGAAGACTGAACTGCATTACCGATCCCCGCCGCCTTGCCCGTGGAAACGTTTGCCCACTTCGCCTTTCAAGGCGTCGCGAAAGCGTTGGCCGAACGTGCCGGGCAACGGCGCGCGTGCGCCAGGGGCGGCGGGTTGCGTGTCCATGCCTGCAACCGCGTCGACCGCAGCCGAACCGGCCGGCATCGTATGCAGCAGGCGCACATTGCCGGGCGCCGTGCCGAGCACCAGCCAGGTATCGCCGATCTCGACCACCGAGACCCGTTCCTTGCCGCCGAGCGAGGCGCCGCCGATCGTCTTCACCAGACCGCCGCGCTTCGCCGGCTGCAAGCCGAAGCGGCGCGCGAGCCACGCACAAGCGAATACCAGACCGATCACCACCAGCAGGCCGACGATCGTTTGCAACACCGCGCCGACGCCGAGCGCCGGAACGGCCGTGCCTGCACCGACACCCGAAGCGATTTTCGCGGCGTTGTTCACCGCGTTCATGTCGGCGGCGTGCGCGGCCGACGGTGCGAACGTCAGCGCGAACATCGGCGCCGAAGTGGCCGCTGCCGCCGCTACCGTCGCTGTGAGCGCTGCGCGATGGAGAACGTTGCGCGACGCATGCAGCACGGCGCGACCGGCAACGCATTTCATCGATTCAGTTTCCGGATGCGTTCGGACGGCGTGATGATGTCGGTCAGACGAATACCGAACTTGTCGTTGACGACCACGACTTCACCCTGTGCGATCAGACAGCCGTTGACCAGCACGTCCATCGGTTCGCCGGCCAGGCCGTCGAGCTCGACCACCGACCCTTGCGCGAGTTGCAGCAGGTTGCGGATCGCGATCTTGGTGCGGCCGAGTTCGACGGTCATCTGGACGGGGATGTCCAGGATCATGTCGATGTCGTTGCGCGTCGAGGCCGGCTCGACCTTCGACAACGGCTGGAACACGCCGGCCGTCGTGGCGCTGACTTCCGTGTTGTCGTTCTGCTCAGCAAGCGCGCTGGCCCAGTCGGCCATCGCCGCTTCGTCCTCGGCGGATGCCGCGGCAGCCAGTTGTTCGGCTTCCGGCAATTCCACCTCGGGCTTTGCTTTCAGGTCACTCATATCCACCTTCCTTCATCGTGTCGGTTGCGCTGATCATCTTCTGGACCCGCAACGCATACTGACCATTGAAAATTCCGTAGCCGCATTCCATCACCGGCACGCCGTCGACTTTCGCCGTGATGCGTTCGGGAATGTTGATCGGCAGAACATCGCCTTTGCGCATGTTCAGGATCTGCTCGAACGTGACCGGCACCTGCGCGAGGTCGGCGGTCAGTTCGACTTCCGCGGCCTGCACCTGCTGCGACAGCACGCGGACCCAGCGGCGGTCGACTTCGAGCGCCTCGCCTTGGATCGGCGACGACAGGATGTCGCGGATCGGTTCGATCATCGAATACGGCATGCAGATGTGCAGCGTGCCGCCCGTGGTGCCGAACTCGATCGAGAACTGCGTGACGATGACGATTTCGTTCGGCGTCGCGACGTTGGCGAACTGCGTGTGCATTTCCGAGCGCACGAATTCGAACTGCAGCGGGCGCACGCTTTTCCACGACGCCGTGTAGTGCTCGAACGTGAGATTGAGCAGCTTCATGATGATGCGCTGTTCGGTCTGCGTGAAATCGCGGCCTTCGACGCGGGTGTGGAAGCGCCCATCGCCGCCGAACAGGTTATCGACCACGAAGAACACCAGGTTCGGGTCGAACACGAACAGCGACGTGCCGCGCAACGGCTTCACGTGGACCAGGTTCAGGTTGGTCGGGATCGGCAGGTTGCGGGTGAACTCGCTGTACTTCTGCACTTTCACCGGACCGACGGAGATTTCCGCCGAGCGCCGCATGAAGTTGAAGATACCGACGCGCAACAGACGCGCGAAGCGGTCGTTGATGATTTCGAGGCCGGGCATCCGGCCGCGGACGATGCGTTCCTGCGTCGCGATGTTGTACGGGCGGACGCCCGAGCGATCGGTTTGCTCGGCGACCGAGTCGGACTCGCCGGTTACGCCCTTGAGGAGGGCATCGACCTCCTCCTGGGACATGAACTCTTCGTGGCCCATTCCTTATTCCTCGTGCGTCCCGTGGCGGTTGATGATGGCAGCGCTAAATAACGTCACTGCGGACGTCACTGCACGACGAATTCGGTGAACAGCACGTCCAGGACATGGATCGGCGCGGCGCCCTTATCGGTCGGCTGCTCGATCAGGGTACGGAGTTCGGTGGCCAGCGCACGTTTGCCGTCGAGCGGCGCGAGTTCTTCAGGATGTTTGTTCGACAGCGCGAGCAGAATGCGGCTGCGCACTTCCGGCATATGGTCGGTGAGTTCCTGCTGGGTTTTCGGGTCGCTCAGTTTGAGCGTGAGGCCGATACGCAGGAAGTGTTGCTGACCGTCGTCCGATTGGAGGTTGACCGTCATCGATTCAAGCGGGAAGAAGAGCGGTACCGGCAATGGCGCAGGCGCGCTGGCGGTTTCCGCTGAGGCGGGGGCTGCTGGGGCGCGTTTGGACATGAAGAACCACACACCCGCGCCGGCTGCGCCTGCGGCGAGGATCGCGATGAGGACGATCAGGATAATGCGCTTCAAGGGGCCCGGGGCGGCGGGCGCGGCTTGCTGGTTTGCAGTCGTGGATGCCATGAGGTTTGCTTTGCTTGCCTTTAGTGCTGGTGATGGTGATTGTTGTTGATTTGCCTGCGGCGCGATGGGTCGAAAAGAAGGGTTAATGCGGGCTATCTCTTGTTTTTGCCTTTCAGGCTTTGGGTCGCCTGCCGGCCGGTTTTGGGTTTTTTTGCCTTCGCGGCGCTTATGTCTGTGTGCCTGCGGCGGTGGCCTTTCCTTGATTTCTTATTGGTTTATTAGCGTCGCCCCTGTGCGGGGCAGGCACTTACTTTCTTTGCCGCCGCAAAGAAAGTAAGCAAAGAAAGCGGCTTCACCCCGCTAATTCTTAAGCGGGTCCCCTGGCTTGGAGGAGGCAGTGGAGCATCTGGAATCAGTGTTCTCGCACACTCCGCGCTGGTGACAAGGCAGTCATACTTCCGGCGGCGCTGCGCGCGCCGTGGCGGTACTTCTCAAAACCGATGGGGCGTGTGCGCCTTCGGCATCATCCTTCCCGCCTCGCACTGCGTGCTCGCGGGAACGGTCTGCCAGGGAAACCAGGGGCTTCGTTTGCGCGCGGCTGGGGGCCATCGGCTTTGCCTCGGCGAGGCGCCGGGGTGATTTGTGGCTTGCGGAAAAGTGACACCCGGCGGTAATTCGGCAAGACGCAGAGGCTGCTACGGTACGGAGAAAGGTACGCGCCGATCACTACAGATCCACCCAAATGCGGGCCACCTTACCAGGCAAAACGTTGACGCGAAATTGGCGAGCGGTTTGATGAAGTACCGCGTCGGCGCGCGCAGCGCCGCCGGAAGTATGACTGCCTTGTCACCAGCGCGGAGTGTGCGAGAACACTGATTCCAGATGCTCCACTACCTCCTCCAAGCCAGGGGACCCGCTTAAGAGTTAGCGGTGTGAAGCCGCTTTCTTTGCTTACTTTCTTTGCGGCGGCAAAGAAAGTAAGTGCCTGCCCCGCACAGGGGCGACACTAATAAACCACTAAGAAATCAAGGAAAGGCCAACGCCGTAAGCACACCAACAATGCCGCCGCAAAAGGCAAAGAAAACATCAGGCAAAAGTATCAACCAACCCCACACCCCGCCGTACGGCAACATCAGCAACACCCGAAACAGAATCCCCAGCGCCGCCGGCAAAAGAACCTGCACCCTTCCCGCCGGACCGGCCAGAACCCGCACTCTGCTGCTGCCCACTGCCCTGACGGGCAAAACCGTCACTCACACTAGCGCTACCAAGCCCAATGCCATTGGACTCCATCGCTTCGCGAAGCTTCGGCAGGGCTGCCTCGACAGCCTCCCGCACCTGCTGATGCTGGGAAACAAAAAGCGCATGTGCATGGTTATCGGCAACCTGCAACACGACCTGCAACGGTCCCAAATCCTTCGGATTCAAAGTCAGCTCGGCGCTCTGCGAATGCGCATTCGATAAAAACACCACCTTCTGACTCAGTGCGTCTTCCCAGTCAGTCGTGCCCACATGCGGCGCCAACGTATTCGCGACCTCGGCCGCGCCGGCATTGCCAGTCGTCTGCACAGCCGCAGTCGTGCTAGCGGCGCTAGCCGCCGCCTGTGTGGCGGCCAGAGCAGCCGTCGCTGCATCGGCGGCACTCTTGAAGGACACCAGATCGCCAGCCTGGGCAGACCCGGCAGCCGTCGCCGTCAACGCGTCAGCAGCCGTCTTCGCTGCCGCCGACGGATCCGCCACAGTCGTGGCCAACGCCGTCAGCGAGGCGGCCTTGGCAGTATTCGATCCCTTGCCGTCGCCGAACAAACCGGCTCCCAGCGTCTTGCCGCTTGCCGCAGCGTTCAATCCGCTACTCGCATCGCCAGCCAGAGCGCTCGCGCCGTTCGACGCACTCGACACGTTCGCCGCCGCGCCGCTCGCCAGCGCCTGCGCCTGCGCCGGAACAACGCCCTGGGCGCCCGACAGCGCGGCCAACGCCGCCTGCAAAGCATCCTGTACCGACTTCGGATCGGTTGCGCTGGTCTTTTTGCCTGAGGTGCCGCCAGTCGTGGTGTCCGTGGTCGCGCCGGCCAGCGAGGTCGCGGCGTCGGTCAACGCAGTGGCAGGGTCGGTGGCGGCTGGGACGGTCACGCCGTTCGCGTTGGCCTGAGCCTGAGCTTGCGCCTGGGCGGCTGCCGCGGCAGCGGCGGTGGCGGTCGGCGTGGCCGTGCTGCCGGATTTCGACGGCGTAGCGGTAGTTTTGTCCGTGGCGGACTGCTGCGTATTACCGGGAGTGCCGGTCGCGCCGGACGACGAGGAACTGGACGATGCCGCGCTCGTCGTGTTGCTGTTGTCCGTGTTGCCACTCGCGGCGTCCGTACTTTGGGTCGACGGGTCGGGCGGCTGCGGCGCGTCATGCCCGCTCGACGAAGAGGTCGAAGACGCCGACGCCGACGATGACGATGACGATGACGATGACGATGACGATGACGAGGAAGCCGAAGATGAGGCAGACGATGACGGCGCCTGCTTGCTCGCGCTTTGCGCGGCGGCATCCTTTTGCGACGCGATGCTTTGCTGGAGGGTCTGCGAAAACGGCTTGGCGTTCGCCGCCGCAGCCATGGCCGCGCTAGTGGACGTGCTGCTAGCGGAGCCGAGCAGTGAGCCGATCTGTGAAAGAAGCGACATAGGGAATCCTGTCAATCCGTCAAACGGGGTGTTCGGTCAATCGAGGCGGCGCTCGGGCGCGTCAAACGCCCTCGGCACGCATCCTCAGAATGCGGGCGGCATGTTCGTCGGCGTCGCGCTGGTCGCGCCGCGCCGTTTGTTTAGCTTCGACGGCTTCGCCGCGCGCCTGCAACACTTCATAAGAGCCGAGTTTCTGCTTCTGGCGCTGCCAGTCGGGCTTGGCGGCCTCGACGCGCGCGTTGGCCGCCACCAGCAGGTTGCGCTGCTGTTCGATGGCGGCGTCGAGCGTGTCGATGAACGCCTGGAAATTGCGCATGTTGCCGGCGGGCATGCCCGTTTGGGCCGTCGCCGTGAAGCGCGCGTGATATTCGTCCCGGTACTGCACCAGCGCGTCGAGCTGCGATTGCACGTCGCCGCGCTCGCGCTGCGCGCGGCCGAGGCGCTGCGCTGCGGCGTCCACATCGTCTTTCGCGAGGCCAATGAGCGTCTTGATCGGAAAATGTTTCGCCATCGTCAGCCTCCTTGGGCAAACAGCGCGTCCAGCATCTCGAGACTCGGTTCAAAGTTTGCGCACTCGCGAAAACCTTGCTGCAAAAATGCTTCCATCCGCGGGTACAGCGCAATCGCACGGTCGAGCAGCGCGTCGCGCCCGCTCGAATAGGCGCCGACGTTGATCAGATCGCGGTTGCGCTGATAGCGCGACAGCATCTGCTTGAACATACGCGTCTCGTCGAGATGGTTTTCGTCGATCAGCGCGGTCATTGCCCGGCTAATCGACGCTTCGATGTCGATCGCCGGATAGTGGCCGGCCTCGGCGAGCGAGCGCGACAGCACGATATGGCCGTCGAGAATCGCCCGCGCCGAGTCTGCGATAGGATCCTGCTGATCGTCGCCTTCGGTCAACACGGTGTAGAAGGCGGTGATCGAGCCGCCGCCCGCGGGGCCGTTGCCGGTCCGTTCGACAAGCGCCGGCAGCTTGGCGAACACCGAAGGCGGATAGCCCTTGGTGGCGGGCGGCTCGCCCACGGCCAGCGCGATTTCGCGCTGTGCCATCGCGTAGCGGGTCAGCGAATCCATCAGCAGCAGCACGTGCTTGCCCTGATCGCGGAAATATTCGGCAAGCGAGGTCGAGTACGACGCCGCCTGCATCCGCAACAGCGGCGAAACGTCGGCCGGCGCGGCGACGACGACCGAGCGCGCCAGACCTTCTTCGCCAAGAATCTGTTCGATGAATTCCTTCACTTCGCGGCCGCGTTCGCCGATCAGGCCGATCACGATCACTTCGGCGCTGGTGTAGCGCGCCATTGTGCCGAGCAGCACCGATTTACCGACGCCGGAGCCGGCGAACAGGCCCATCCGCTGCCCGCGACCCACCGTCAGCAGCGCGTTGATCGCGCGCACGCCGACGTCGAGCACCTTGTGAATCGGCTCGCGGTTCAGCGGATTGATCACCGGCGCGGACAGCGGCGCGTCGGCGTGCGCGCCGAGCGGGCCGAGGCCGTCGAGCGGACGGCCCGATGCATCGAGCACGCGCCCCAGCAGTTCCCAGCCGACCGGCAAGCGCTTGGCGCCCGCCATCGGATCGGCGATCGGCGCGCTTTCGAGCGGATAAACCCGCGCGCCGGGCAACAAGCCGATCACTTCGGTGGTCGGCATCAGAAACAGTTTGTCGCCGGAGAAGCCCACCACTTCGGCTTCTGCCATCGGCAACGAACTGCCGGGCGGCAGTTCGATCATCACCTCGGCGCCCACCGACAGGCGCAAGCCGACGGCTTCGAGTACCAGACCGGCGGCGCGCGTCAGGCGTCCGCAGGCGCGCATCGGCTTGGCGATCGCGTTACGCGCGCGCAGCGCGTCGAGCCGGCCGCGCCAGGCCTGCATGTGCGGGTTGCTGTCGAGTGCGGGATCGTACGAGGCGTGGGCGGCGGGGATTGAAGCGGGGCGCGAAGTAACACTTGAAGCTGCTGTTGCGGCAGACTCGCGGCTCGCCGCTGCGCCCGTCGCAGGGTGGCCCTGGCTCGAATCGCGCAACACGGCTTCGATGGCCGCGACTGCAGCCGCAGCAGGTGTAACCGCAGCCGGCATATCCGCCAGCGCCTCGGCGCCGAACGACGCCAGCGCCTCGGCGCCGAACGACGCCAGCGCAAGCTCGCGTTCGAGCGGCGTCAGATCGCTGGCGCGGATCTCGTCGAGCGTCGGCTTCACCATGTGCTCACCTTGCCGAGCGCCGCGGCAACGCGCTCCCAGCGCGTGTCGATGCCGGCATCCACCTCGCCGCTGCCGGCCTGCGCGCGACAGCCGCCGCGTTCGACCGACGCATCGGTGTGCACAGTCCAGCCGCGCGTTTGCAGCTCTTCCATCAGATAGGCTTCGACGACCGGTAAGTCGGCCGGACTGACGATCAGCGCCGGCGCGCCGACCAGCGCCGGTTCGGCCGCCAGCACCTCACGCGCGGCTGCGATCAGCGCGGTCGGATCGTGCTGCACGTGCTGGCGCACCACCTGCTGCGCGATGTCCAGCGCCAATCCGACCAGCGTCTCCGAAATCGCGCCCTGGGCGCCGTCGAGCGCCGCCTTGAACGTCTCAGCGAGCGCGGCGAGACGCGCCGCTTCTTCGCGCGCTTCGCTTTGGCCTTGCTCGAAACCCTGCGCGTGACCTTGCTCGTAACCGGCCTGATAACCGAGCGCCTGCCCGGCCACGTGACCGGACGCGGTGCCCTGCGCATGCGCGGCCTCGCGCAGACGTTCGAGTTCGGCTTCGAATGCGCCGTCGTCGACTTCGGCTTCGGGCGGCGCCGGCGGCACCGGATCGAACGAGGCCATCTCCCAGCGCTGGTAGGCCGAGAGGCTCGCCTTGCGCGCGGCGTTCTGATCAGACATACGCATCTTCCGCCTTGCCGCCTAGAACGATCTGGCCGCTTTCCGCCAGGTTGCGCACGATTTGCAGGATGCGGCGCTGTTGCGTCTCGACTTCGGACACGCGCACCGGACCGCGCGCGTCGAGGTCTTCGGCGAGTAGTTCGGCGGCACGCTGCGACATGTTCGACAGGAACTTCTGGCGCAGCGCGGGCGGCGCGCCCTTCAGCGAAATGATCAACGCCTCGGACTCGACTTCCTTCAGCAGCAGCTGGATCGCGCGGTCTTCCAGATCGAGCAGGTTCTCGAATACAAACATCTGATCGATGATCTTCTGCGCCAGTTCGGCGTCGTATTGGCGAACGTTCTCGATGACGCCTTCTTCATGGTTGCTCGACATGAAGTTGAGAATTTCGGCCGCCGTGCGGATGCCGCCCATCGGGCTGCGCTTGAGGTTGTCGCTGCCCGACAGCAGGCCCGTCAGCACGTCGTCGAGTTCGCGCAGCGCGGCCGGCTGGATGCCGTCGAGCGTCGCGATCCGCAGCAGCACGTCGTTACGCAGCCGCTCGGTAAAGCAGGCGACGATTTCCGACGCCTGGTCGCGGTCGAGGTGAACGAGGATCGTCGCGATGATCTGCGGATGCTCGTTCTTGATCAGCTCGGCCACCGCCGCGGAATCCATCCATTTGAGGCCTTCGATCCCGCTGGTATCGCTGCCCTGCAGAATCCGGTCGATGATCGCGCCGGCCTTGTCGTCGCCGAGCGCCTTGGTCAGCACCGAACGGATGTAGTCGCTCGAATCGAGCGACAGCGCGGTGTGCTTTTCGGCCTCGCGCACGAACTCCTGCAGGACCTCGTCGATCTGTTCACGTGTGATGTTCTTCAGCGCGGCCATGGTGACACCGATCTTCTGGACCTCACGCGGCCCGAGGAACCTGAACACCTGCGCGGCTTCTTCCTCGCCGATCGACATCAGCAGGAGCGCGCTCTTCATTACGCCTTCAGCGCTCATCGGACACCCAATTTTTCACGACGGTTGCGACGATCTTCGGATCCTGGCGCGCGATGTTGCGCGCGAATTCCAGGTTCCGTTCGTATTTGTGTTTCGAGCTCTCCAGCGCGAGCAATTCGTTGTCGCCTTCCAGTTCGGCGACGGAGGCCGCACCCGCGCGCTCGGCGGCCGGGATGCCGTCCAGCAGGATCGGCTCGTCCGGCGACGGCAGCGCCGCGGCGGTGACCGGCTCCGGCGGCGGGAAAGCGCGGCGCAGCGCCGGCTTCACCATCACGAAATAGAGGAACAGGGCGACGGCACCGATCCCGAGGTAGGTCGCGATCTGCTTGGCGAGCGCGATCATGTCCGGCGTGCGCCACCACGGCAGGTCGGCGCTCGGGTCGATGTCGGCGGTGAACGCGCTGTTGACCACGTTGACCGAGTCGCCGCGCGCAGCGTCGAAGCCCATCGCGTCCTTCACCAGCTGATTGACCTGCGCGAGCTTGTCGGCGGTGACCGGCTGCATCGTGGCGTGGCCCTTGGCGTCCACGACCTTCAGATAGTTGACCACCACCGCCACCGACAGACGCTTGATGCCGCCCATCGGCTGCTCCAGATGCTGCACGATCTTGTTGAGTTCATAGTTGGTGGTCGAATCCTTGCGGTCGCTGACCGGCGTGGTGGTCACGCCGCTCGCGCCGTTGCCTGCCGTGATCGGCGCGGAAGCCGGCTGCGGCGGCTGGTTCGACAGCGCGCCCGGCACGCCCGAGGCGGCCGCCTGCGACATTTCGGTGGCGGAGCTCGATTGCTGGCTGCGGATCGCCGCCTGTTGCGGGGTGCCGTTCGGGCCGTAGTTTTCCGAAGTCTGCTCGCTGCGCGAGAAGTCGATATCGGCGCTGACCTGCGAATGCGCATTGCCGGCGCCGAACAGGGGCGCGAGGATCGCGTCGATGCGCTGCTGGGTGTTGCGCTCGATCTGCTGGCGGTACTTCAGTTGCGAAGCGTCCAGACCGCTGCCGGAGGACGGGTTCGTCAGCAGGTTGCCGTCCTGGTCGAGGACGGTCACCCCGCGCACCGGCATATCCGGCACCGCCGAGGACACCATATGGGTGATCGCCAGCACCTGGCCTTCGTCGAGCGCACGGCCCGGATACAGGTCGACCAGCACCGAGGCGGAGGGCGCTTCCTTGTCGCGCACGAACACGGAAGGCTTCGGAATCGCCAGATGCACACGGGCTGACTTCACCGAGGAAATCGATTCGATCGTGCGTTGCAGCTCGCCTTCCAGGGCACGCTGATAGTTGATCTGCTCGGCGAACTGGCTGATGCCGAACTTCTGGTTGTCCATCAATTCGAAGCCGACCGAGCCGCTCTTCGGCAGGCCTTGCGAAGCCAGGCGCAGACGCATTTCATGCACCTGATCGGCCGGCACGAGGATCGCGCCGCCGGCGTCGGAGAACTTGTAGGGAATGTTGGCTTGCTGGAGCGCGGTGATGATCGCGCCGCCGTCGCGGTCCGACAGGTTGCTGTAGAGCACCTTGTAGTCCGGGGCGCGCGACCACAGGAACAGACCGGCCACGATCGCGACCAGCAGCGCGACGGCAAAAATCAGCGGGGCACGCGGGTTGCCGCGCATTTGCGCGAGGCCCGACAGGCGCTGGCCGAAGTTGCCGCCCATGCCGCCAAGGTTGCCGCCCAAGCCGCCAAGGTCCGCTGCGCCGCCCGGCTGGCCGGTGCCGGGCGCAATGGCGCCCGGCTGCGCGCCGGCGAGGCCCATGCGGGCGTCGGGGTTGATCAAAGAGTTGGCTGACGAATCCATGCGTCGGGTATCTCCGGGATGCCTTTGCGTTCTGCCGCCTCGCCGCACCGAGAATCGGCGGGCGCACGAACAGAGACTTTCACCATTGAAATTATCCGCAGGGCCGCTCAACCCGATTGCTTGAATAGAGCCGGGTTTTCCCCCTAGTTTCGGGGCTTTCCCTAAAGGCCCGCTGCTATGCTTTCGCTCAGATCGGTACGGCTTTGGTGCGCCGGTCATCATTCCCTGGAGAGAACATGACTTTGCCCGTGAACGCGCTCTCGTCGGCGCTGCAACAGATGCAGTCGATGGCGGCGCAAGCGGCCGGCAGCAGCAACCCGGTGGCCGGCCAGTCCGGCGCGGCGACGGCCGGCGGTTTCGCCTCGGCGCTGAAGGCTTCGTTGGACAAGATCAGCGGCGATCAGACCAAGGCGGCCGGGGAGGCGCAGGCGTTCGAGCTGGGCGCGTCGAACGTGTCGCTGAACGACGTGATGGTCGACTCGCAGAAGGCCAACATCGGCTTCCAGTTCGGCCTGCAGGTGCGCAACAAACTGGTAACGGCCTATAACGACATCATGCAAATGCAGGTGTGAGCGCGGCTCGGGCGGCGAGGGCAGGCGGCAAGGCTATTCCGCCTGCCTGTCCGAACGCCTGAGCATCGCCTGGCCGGCGTGGCTCGCCCCATGCGCCCCATTCGCCCCTTAATCCCCCTTACACCAGCCTAAAGCTTTCCCGCTGCCTATCCGATAACCAGGTACAGGCAGAGATCGGCGCGCGGCAACGCGCCCGGATGGGCTGTCACGACCAACCGCAATGCAAGACAGGAGGAGCGCCGATGTTTTCCCCAGGACACTCTGGAGCCAATGCGTATGCACGCGTGGGCGTCGAGACAGGGGTGATGGGCGCGAGTCCGCATCGTCTGATCGTGATGTTGTATCAGGGCGCCCGGCAAGCGATCGCGCAAGCGCGCATGCATGTGCAGCAAGGCAATGTGCCGGCTCGCGGAGAGGCGATCGGCAAGGCGATTCAGATCGTCGAAAGCGGGCTGCAGCTGTCGCTCAACCGTGAGGCGGGCGGCGAGATTGCGGAGCGGTTGAACGCGCTGTACGGCTATATGTCGCGCCGGCTGCTCGAAGCCAACACAAAACAAAGCGAGGCGATGCTGGTCGAGGTCGATGGTCTGCTGGCGACGCTCGAAGAGGCCTGGATCGGGATTGCCCCGGAGATCGCGCGGATGGCTGTGCAGCCGGCCGCGGAAAGTATGAGATGACATCGAACACAGAATATTTCGCCCGCTACGAGGCGATTGCAGCGATTTCCCGCCGCATGCTGACGGCTGCGCGGTGCGCCCTGTGGAACGATCTGGTACGCCTGCAGGAGGAATACCGGCTTCTGGTCGATGCGTTGCAGGATGCGGAAACGGGAGTCAAGCTGGACGAACCCGAGCGCCTGCGCAAATACGCGCTGATCCGCCAGATCCTTGCGGACGACGCCGCGATCCGCGATCTGGCGAATCCGCGGATGGCCAACCTGTCGGCCCTGTTCGCCGGACGGCAGACTCGCGTGCTCAAGGAACTGTACGGGGCGCGCTGAGTTTGTCCGCGGGCAACATGCTGCATGAGTCTGCCTGACTGTATTTGAGCGCGTCGCGGCCAATGTGACCAAGGAATCGGTATGAACGGAATCGACGCGGTCGTCACGTCGCTGCTTGCGAACCGGGTCGACAGTCTGCTCAATCTCGCGCCGGGCAGCGCGACGGCCTCGCAGACTGGCGCAGCGGGTGTCGATACCGCGCCTGCCACCGCCACACCCGTCACGACACCCACGCCACCGCCGGCTTCTGCGCAAACCGCGCTGTCCGCCGTCGCGCTGACGCTCAATGCGATCGTAAACTCGGGCGGCGAGGCGACGCCGGCAGTGCTCGGCCAGACGCCGATCTGGCCGGCCGCACCGGCGCTCGATGTCCACGTCGGCGGCTTGCCGCTGTTCGACACGTCTTCCGCTGCTTTGCCCAATATGAATGTGAATGCTGCCGCGACTGCGTCCACCGCGAACGTGGCAGCGGCGCAGGTGCCGGTCGCCGCGCTGGCGGCCGCGCTCCAACAGACGGTCGGCGACAGCGGTTTGTTCTACGAATCCCATCTCGCGCAATGGCTGGCGGGCCAGCGCCCGCCCGCCGCCCTGGCCGGCGAAGCGCAAAACAAGCTGGTGGCCGCTGCCGCGCAATTGCCGCTCGACTGGGCGAGCGATGCCGAGCCGTCTCCTTCCGCGAATGCCGCGCCGCGTCAGGGTATGGGCGCTCCGCCCAACAGCGCGTCTGACGGCAACGCCGCCGTGCGCGCCACACCGGCGATCCAGACGGCGCAGGCGGCGCGCTTCGTGGCCGGCGAAGTGCTGGCGAACTCTCTTTCCGATCTGAACGGCCAGCCCGCGCACACCTTGCACAACGCCGCGGCGTCTTTGGCCGACGGCACGCCGTCACAAAGCTCGCAACCGATGGCGGCCGCGGTTCATCCCGCGACGGTTCCTTTAGTGCGTCAGCAACTTGATCTGCTCGCGACCGGGCAGTTTCGCTGGACCGGCGAAGCGTGGCCGGGCGCCAAGCTCGACTGGACGATCGAGCAGGACGGCGACGAATGGGACCGCAGCGGCGGCGGCGCGGCGAGCGAGGACGATCAGCCGTGGCGCACGCGTCTGACGTTGTCGCTGCCGACGCTCGGCACTGTCGATGCGGAATTGACGCTGACCGGCACGCAGCTGGTGGCGCGCGTGCAGGCGAGTCCGGGCGGCGCGGCGCGATTGGCGACGCATGGCGAGAGCTTTCGTCAGCGGCTGGCGGCGGCGGGCATCGAACTGAATGGACTGACGATTCGCGAGATCGGTGGCGGCGCGCCTGCCACTTCGTCCGGCGTGGCAGGTGCAGCGGCGGCTTCGGCCTACGCGCGCTCGGCGTCGGCAGCTGAGGCGGCACCTGCGGGGCGCCGCACGGCACGCGTCGCGCGGCCTGAGCCCGCACCGCTCGACGATTTCGATTGGGATATGCGATGAGCCGCAAACACCGCCGCAGCGCGGCAGCGCTCGTCTACGACACACACGGCAGCGACCCTGCGCCCCGCGTGATCGCCAAAGGCTATGGGCTGGTGGCCGAGATGATCGTGCAGCGCGCCAAGGAGGCCGGGCTGTACGTGCACGAGGCGCCGGAAATGGTGTCGCTCCTGATGCAGGTGGACCTCGATACGCGGATTCCGCCACAGCTTTATCAGGCGGTGGCGGAGTTGCTGGCCTGGCTGCATCGGCTGGAAAGCGGCGCGGAGAATGAGCCGGCTGGCGGCGGCGCCGATGCTCGCGAGCAGGACGTGACCGACGTGGTCGCCACCGAGGTCGGCGGCGGAACATCCGCGGACTGAGCGGGTTGTTATCGCAGGCTTCACCCGGCGACTGAGCGGGCTATTTCCGCTGACTTCACCCAGCGCGGTTCCGGCCGACTCTGCCGCCCGCCGGCGGTCCCCGGTTGCCCGCCCCCTCAGAACCGCATCATCAGCTTCAGCAGCGCATTCACCCGCTTGCCATACGGCGGCGAGATCAGCCCGCGCGCGTTTAGACGCGCCTGTGTCAGCACCGGCTTCATCTTCGAGAAGGTGACGAAGCCTTCGTAGCCGTGATACGCGCCCATCCCGCTCGCGCCAACCCCGCCGAACGGCAGGCTTTCGCACGCCAGATGCATCAGCGTTTCGTTGATCGCCATGCCGCCCGCGATGGTTTCGTGCGTGACGCGCTCGATGGTGGCAGCGTCGTCGGCGTACAGATAGAGCGCGAGCGGCCGAGGCCGCGTATTGATCCACGCGATCGCGTCGTCGAGGGTGTCGTACGGGACGATCGGCAACAGCGGCCCGAAGATTTCCTCCTGCATCAGTGTGCTTTCATCCGGCGCGTTCGTGACGGCGATCAGCGGGAAGCGGCGGCTGGCCGGATCGGGCGAGGCGTCGGTCAGCGCGTGGAGTTGCGCGCCGGCGGCCTGCGCTTCGTCGGCGAGGCGTTCCAGGCGCGCGAAATGCCGCGCCGAGATGATCGACGTGTAGTCGCGGTTGTGCGCGAAGCCGGGATACATCTTCGCCATCCGCGCGCGCGCCCGTTCGATGAATGCCTGCTCCTGACCGCGCGGTACCAGCACGTAATCGGGCGCGATGCAGGTCTGGCCGGCGTTGAGCGTCTTGCCGGCGACAAGGTTGTCGACCGCGTTGTCAAAGCGCGCATGCGTGCCGATGATGGCCGGCGACTTGCCGCCCAGTTCCAGCGTCACCGGCGTCAGATGCCCGGCGGCGGCGCGCATCACTTCGTGGCCGACCTTGGTGGAGCCGGTGAACAGCAGATGGTCGAACGGTTGCGCGCTGAACGCGGCGGCCAGCGCCGCGTCGCCGTTCACCACGGCAACGTGATCGCGCGCGAAGGTCTGGCCGATCAACTGCTCGAACAGCGCAGACGTGCGCGGCGTCAATTCGGACATTTTGACGATCGCGCGGTTGCCGGCGGTCAACGCGCTGATCAGAGGACCGACGGCCAGCAGCACCGGATAATTCCACGGCACGATGATGCCGACCACGCCGAGCGGCTGCGGCACGACTTTCGCGCGCGCCGGCAGCAGCCATTTGTTGGTGCTGCGGCGCTGCGCCTTCATCCAGCGCTTGCCGTGTTTCAGCGCGGCGTCGATCTCTTCCTTGACCAGCAGGAATTCGGCGAGCAGCACTTCCTCTTTCGCACGGTTGCCGAAATCGGCGTTCATCGCGTCGGCGAGCGCGTCGCGGTTGTCGAGCATCACTGCGCGCAGCGCTTTCAGATGCGCGGCGCGTGTTTCCCACGACGGATACGGCGCGCGCAAATAAGCATGGCGTTGATCGCGGAGCAGCGCTTCGAGCGCGGCGACCTCGGACAGATCGTTCTTCATGTGTGTCCACTCCCTGATGGATGTCGGTGCGCGTAGGCCGCGCTTATCGGTTTGTTGTTGTCCGGCTTGCCGGTATCAAGCAGCGAACGCCCGCTCGATGATCGCCGCATGGTCGAAAGTGGCGGGCAGCGTGCCGTACACACGGCCGCTTTCGCCGCAGCCGTCGGCGAGCCGCGTCGCGATGAAGGCGTCGGCGAGTTCGGACGGCGCGTGCCTGACGAGCAAGGTTGCTTGAGCAATCAGCACGATTTGCTGCGCGATACGCCGCGCCAATGCTTCCCGATGTTCGGCCGGTCCGTTGAGCGTGGCGGCCAGCTTGCCGAGCGCGGCGCCCAGCGCGGGGTGGCCCTGCGCATCCGCTTGCCAGGTGGCGAACAATGCCTGCGCCGCTTCGGGTTCGCGCTCCATGGCGCGCAGCACGTCGAGGCACATCACGTTGCCCGACCCTTCCCAGATCGAATTCACGGGCGCTTCACGATAAAAACGCGCCATCGGAGCAGTCTCGACGTAGCCATTGCCGCCCCAGACTTCCATCGCCTCGCCGGTGAATTCGAGCGTGCGCTTGCAGACCCAGTACTTCGCCGCCGGTGTGACGATGCGCCGCCATGCGCGCTCAGCCGGCGAGGCGTTAGACGAATCAGCCGATTCTTCGAAAGCACGCGCGAGCCGCATGAACAGCACGGTCGCCGCTTCCGACTCCAACGCGAGATCGGCCAGCACGTTGCGCATGAGCGGCTGATCGGCGAGATACCGCCCGAACGCGCTGCGATGGCGCGCGTGGTGGATCGCCTGCACTAGTGCCGCGCGCATCAACGCCGCGCTGCCGATCACGCAATCGAGCCGCGTGTAGTTCGCCATTTCGATGATGGTCGGCACGCCGCGGCCTTCATCGCCGATCAGGATGCCGAACGCGTCGAAGAATTCGACTTCGCTGCTCACGTTCGAGCGGTTGCCGAGCTTGTCTTTCAGACGCTGGATCTGCACCGCGTTCTTGCTGCCGTCCGGCGCGAAGCGCGGCACGAAGAAGCACGACAGGCCCGCGTGATCGCCGGTGCGGGCGAGCACCAGATGCGCGTCGCATTGCGGCGCGGAGAAAAACCATTTGTGGCCGACGAGGCGATAGTCGGCGCCGCGACCGCTGCCGCGTGTCGCATAGGCGCGCGTCTGGTTGCTGCGCACGTCGGAGCCGCCTTGCTTCTCGGTCATGCCCATGCCGATCATCGCCGAGCTTTTCTGCGGGAGCGGGACATCGCGCGGATCGTGTTCGCGGGAGTAGAGCTTGTCGCGCAGCGTGTCGAACAGGGCGGGTTCGCGCTGCAACACCGGAATGCTCGCGAAGGTCATCGTCAGTGGGCAGAGCGAACCGGATTCGAGTTGCGCGTGCAGGAAGTAACCGGCGCAGCGCGCGACCATCGCGCCGCGCTGCGGATCGGAGAACGGCAGCGCGTGCAGGCCCTCGCGGCGCAGCAGCGACAGCAGCGTATGCCACGACGGATGAAACTCCAGTGCGTCGATGCGTTCGCCGCGCGGGCTGTGCGTGAACAGTTCAGGCGTGTGGCGGTTCGCCAGTTCGGCGAGCGCGAGCGTTTCCGGCGTGGTGAGCGCGGCGCCGTCGCGCAGCAGCGCGTCGCGATGCCACGCGGCGCCTTCGCGTTCGAGGGCGGCGGATAAAGCGGCGTCGCTGGAAAACAGGTTGTAATCCGCCAGCGGCGGAACCTGATTTGTCACGTCGTGGGTGTGGCCGATGCTGAGCCGTTCCATCTGCTGTCTCCGTTCACCGGATGCGCTCCGGCGCTGATCGACGGTGTGCTGTTTTATCGCCGCGTGCCGTGCCGCACGCTGACGGGAAGGCGCGCGCGGCGCCGTGTTTGAATGCCGCGTCCACCGCCTCGGCGGGCGCAGGCGCGTCTTTCATCATAGGGGCGCGGCGCCTCTTTCGTTTAGAGGGATCGCTCTGACCGGAGCGCGCCGTGGCGGCGCAACGCTCCCTACAATGCCGATAAAACACACGTAGACAAGTGTGCCGCAATCGCTTGCATGGGACCGGAGTAAGTGCTTTGCATGGGACCGGAGTAAGCGCTAAAGCGCTAACTCCGGTCGACAGAGACAGGGTACGCAAGCAACGCGGCACATCAGGAGGAGCGGATGCAATACGACTACATCATCGTCGGTGCAGGCTCGGGCGGCTGCTCGCTTGCGAGCCGCCTCGCGGATAGCTGCCCAGACGCGACGATCGCGCTGATCGAAGCCGGCCCGCACACGGACCGCAATCTGCTCGTCAATATGCCGGTCGGCGTGGCGGCCATCGTGCCGCACAAACTCAAGACCAACTACGGCTATCTGACCACACCGCAGCCCGGGCTCGGCGGACGCCAGGGTTATCAGCCGCGCGGCCGCGGTTTCGGCGGCTCGAGCGCGATCAACGCGATGATCTACACGCGCGGCCATCCGCTCGATTACGACGAATGGGCGCAACTCGGCTGCGACGGCTGGTCGTGGGCCGACGTGCTGCCGTATTTCCGCCGTGCCGAGGGCAACGAGCGCGGCGCCGACGCGTGGCACGGCGCGGACGGTCCTCTGACGGTGTCCGATCTGCGCTATCGCAATCCGTTTTCGAAGCGCTTCGTGCAGGCCGCGATCGAAGCCGGCTACCGGCCGAACAGCGACTTCAACGGCGCGGAGCAGGAGGGCGTCGGTTTCTATCAGGTGACGCAGCGCGACGGACGCCGTTGCAGCGTCGCGCGCGCCTATATCTACGACCGCCGGCGGCCGAATCTGCACGCCATCGCGGATGCGACCGTGCTGCGCGTGACCTTCGACGGCAAGCGCGCGAGCGGGGTCGAGATCGTGCGCGGGGGGCGCACCGAACAGCTTGAAGCGCGCGCCGAAGTGGTGATGGCAGCGGGCGCGTTCAATTCACCGCAACTGCTGATGTGCTCGGGGATCGGGCCGGCCGCGCATCTGCAATCGCTCGGCATTCCGGTGCTGCACGATGCGCCCGAGGTTGGCCAGAATCTGATCGACCACGTCGACTTCACGATCAACAAACGGGTGTCGTCGATCGAACCGACCGGCTTTTCGGTGCGCGGCATGGCGCGGATGCTGCCGCAGTTCGTCACCTTCATGCGGCACGGGCGCGGCATGCTGTCGAGCAACGTCGCGGAAGCGGGCGGTTTTCTGAAGAGCCGGCCGACGCTCGAGCGGCCGGATCTGCAACTGCATTTCTGCGCGGCGCTGGTCGACGATCACAACCGCCACATGCACTGGGGTCACGGCTATTCGCTGCACGTGTGCGTGTTACGGCCGCATAGCCGCGGCACCGTGACGCTGGCGAGCGCCGACGCACGCGCGGCGCCGGTGATCGATCCGCGTTTTTTCAGCGATTCGCGCGATCTGGATCTGCTGGTGGAAGGCGCGCAGATGGCACGGCGCATTCTCGACGCGCCGTCGCTTGCGCTGCACGGCGGCAAGGAGTTGTACACGCATCCCGGTCAGACGGAGGCGGAACTGCGCCGGACCATCGCCGAGCATGCCGATACGATCTATCACCCGGTAGCCACCTGCCGGATGGGCGGCGACGCGCAATCGGTGGTCGATCCGCAACTGCGAGTGCGAGGCGTGACGGGGCTGCGGATCGTCGATGCATCGGTGATGCCGACGCTGATCGGCGGCAACACCAATTCGCCGACCGTGATGATCGGTGAGCGCGCGGCGGAACTGATCGTGGCGGCGCGGCGCGGCGCGGACACGGCGCAGCCGGCGGCGCCGGCAGGTCTTGCGGGCCTGGCGGCGAATGCGGCCTGAGCGGCGTGTCGTCCGTGCCCTGCATAGGCAAGGACGACGCAGCAATTCCGCTAATCGACATGCCGCCCGGTTCGCGCCGGGCGGCATGTTTTCATTTGGAAAGCGGCGCGGTGATACCGGTCATGCCGATGCCCGGCCCCAGCATGAAATCGTCGCCGGCCTGGCCCGGCAGCGCCTCGCGCGCAACCTCGAGCCACGCGCGTGCCGCATGCGACAGATAGCCATTGCGACGCCAGCCGATCGCCATTTCCCACGGAATTTCCGGTTCGACGACCGGCCGGCAGGTGAACTGCGCCGCGTCGAGCCGTCGGCAATATGGCGCCGGCAGCAACGCAATGCCGACCCCGGCCAGCACCAGCGCCGCCATGAAATCCCAATGCCCGCTGCGCCCGACAATGGTCGGCGCAAAGCCGGCCGTGCGGCACGCGTTCAGAACGACATCATTGAGCGCAAGGCTTTCGCCATAGAACACGAACGGCTCGCTTGCCAACTGGCCGAGCGGCACCTCGTGTAGGTCGTCCCAGCGCGAGCCGGTGCGCGCGACCAGCCAGAGCAATTGCCGCGTCATCGGCAGCACGTCGATATTCTCGGGGTCGACCGGTTGCAGTACGCCGCCCAATTCCAGTTCGCCGTTGATCAGCGCCGCTTCGATCGCGCGCGAACCCTGCTCGAACAGCTTCAGTTCGATTTTCGGGTAGCGCTGGCGGAATGCGGCGATCGCGGGCGTGAAGAGCGAACCGCCCATCGGCGGAATGCCGATCGTCAGCTCGCCGCGGCCGAGTGTGTCGAGATCGTTCAGCTCGGCCTGCAACTGCGCATGCGCGGCCAATACGTCCTGGCCGCGCTGATAGACGATCCGGCCGGCGTCGGTCAGCACCATCTGGCGCCCGTCGCGCAGCAGTAGCGGCGAGCCGATTTCGTCTTCCAGCGACTTGACCATTTTGCTGATGGTCGGCTGCGTGACGAACATCTGCTCGGCGGCGACGGTGAAGCTCTGTTGACGCACCACTTCGACGAAATAGCGCAGCGCGCGTAGTTCCACGATCTCGGGCTCCGAAATTCCAAATTGGAATGATTTTAATGGTAGTAAGTCATTATATTTATGTTGCGTTGCAACCTATACTGACTGCCATCAAAAGTCACCTAGGGATTGCCATGACGACGCAACTTCTCTCCCGATTCGCCAACGCCGGTCGCGCAAGCGGCGCGATGCGCGTTGCGCGGATCGCCGTGCAGAGCGCCGCGCTCGCCGGTCTCTGGTTGGTCGCCGATTTCGTCGTGCGTCAGCTTCGTTTGCCGGTGCCCGGCGGTGTGGTCGGCCTGGTCGCGTTGCTCGCGCTGCTGTTTTGCGGCGGTGTCGCGCCGCGCTGGATCAAGGCCGGCGCCGACTGGCTGTTGTCGGACATGCTGCTGTTCTTCATTCCGGCCGCGGTTGCCGCGGTGCAATACGGCGGGCTGTTTCGCGAGGACGGCTGGCGTCTCGCGCTGGTGGTGGTCGCCGGCACGTTGATGGTGATGCTCGCGGTCGCCATTGCGGTCGAACAGGCCGCACGGCTCGAGCGCCGGCTGGCGCTGCGCCGCGTGATGGTCGCGCGGCATGCGGCGCGTGCCTGATTTTTCCTCAACCTGTCTTCCACCTCTATTCCAGTCTGAGGCCCGCCCATGAACGCGCTCTACTCGTCCCTGTTTGCCGATGATGCCTCGCGTCTGATCGCGGCGGGCTGTTTCGTGCTGACGGTGGCGCTGTATTTCGCGTCCAAGACGCTGTACGCGCGCTTCAAGTCGCCGTGGCTGACGCCGCTGGTCGCCGTGCCGGCGGTGCTCGCGGCGATTGTCGTGCTCGCGCATATTCCGTATCCCGTCTATTTTCAGGATACGCGCTGGCTGATGTGGCTGCTCGGGCCTGCCACGGTCGCCTTCGCCGTGCCTATTTATGAATACCGCGAGTTGCTCAAACGGCACTGGATTTCGCTGACGGTCGGTGTGACGGTGGGCATTGTGGTGGCGGTCGGCGGCTCGCTGATGCTGGCGAAGCTGCTGCATCTATCGCCGGAATTGCAACGCAGTCTGATGACCCGCTCGGTGTCGACGCCGTTCGCGCTTGCCGTCTCCGACAAGATTCACGCGCCGAAGGATCTGACCGCGCTGTTCGTGATCGCGACGGGCGTCTGCGGGATGCTGTTCGGCGAACTGGTGCTGGGGCTCGTGCCGCTGCGCACGCGGCTCGCGCGCGGCGCATTGTTCGGCGCGGCGGCGCACGGCGTGGGCACCGCGAAGGCGCGTGAACTTGGCAGCGAGGAAGGCGTGGTCGCCAGTTTGACGATGATGATCGCCGGCGTGGTGATGGTGCTGCTTGCGCCAATGCTAGGGCTGTTGCCGATCTGAAACGAGCAGTCGGCGGGCGCGGGGCATCGCGCAATTACGTACGGCAAGCGTCACGGCCGAGGCGGCCGCACCGGCTGTCTCGGCTAGCGCGGCTGGATAGCGCCGCAAACCCGATCCGCAACCCGAAGCCATCTCGATTTGCTACAATCGCCGTTCGTCTTCGAGGAGCGTTGCGACGGGTACCGCGAATCAGCATATTCGCCGGCCGCCCGCCAGGCTCGAAGGCTTCAATCGGCGGGCTCGGGTGCGCTTTGCGCTTTCCGATCCACCGCATCGAACCGCGCTCACGTCAAATTTCTAGTCAATTTCTTAGAAAGGAGGGCGTGATGAACGCCGCAGTTATCGATTCCCAGGCTTCCCAGGATTTCATCGTTGCCGACATGTCGCTTGCCGACTGGGGCCGCAAGGAACTCAACATCGCCGAGACGGAAATGCCCGGCCTCGTGCAAACGCGCGAAGAGTACAAGGCGCAGCAGCCGCTGAAGGGTGCGCGCATCGCAGGTTCCCTGCACATGACGATCCAGACCGGCGTGCTGATCGAGACGCTGACCGCGCTCGGCGCCGACGTCCGCTGGGCCTCGTGCAACATCTTCTCGACGCAAGACCATGCTGCCGCGGCGATCGCCAAGGCCGGCACGCCGGTGTTCGCTTTCAAGGGCGAATCGCTCGACGAATACTGGGAATTCTCGCACCGCATTTTCGAATGGCCGAACGGCGAATTCGCCAACATGATCCTCGACGACGGCGGCGACGCCACGTTGCTGCTGATCCTCGGCTCGAAGGCCGAGAAAGACCGCTCGGTGATCTCGAAGCCGACCAATGAAGAAGAGGTCGCACTGTATAAGTCGATCGCCCGTCATCTGGACGCGGATCCGGTCTGGTACTCGACGCGCCTCGCTCACATCAAGGGCGTGACCGAAGAAACCACGACTGGCGTGCACCGTCTGTATCAGATGGAAAAGGAAGGCCGTCTGCCGTTCCCGGCGATCAACGTCAACGACTCGGTCACCAAGTCGAAGTTCGACAACCTGTATGGCTGCCGTGAGTCGCTGGTCGACGGTATCAAGCGCGCGACCGACGTGATGATCGCGGGCAAGATCGCGGTGGTCGCAGGTTACGGCGACGTGGGCAAGGGCTGCGCGCAATCGCTGCGCGGTCTGGGCGCGACGGTATGGGTTACGGAAATCGATCCGATCTGCGCACTGCAAGCGGCAATGGAAGGCTACCGCGTCGTGACGATGGAATACGCGGCCGACAAGGCCGACATCTTCGTGACGGCGACCGGCAACTACCATGTGATCGGCCACGATCACATGAAGGCGATGCGCCACAACGCGATCGTCTGCAACATCGGTCACTTCGACTCGGAAATCGACGTCGCGTCGACCCGTCAGTACCAGTGGGACAACATCAAGCCGCAAGTCGACCACATCATTTTCCCGGACGGCAAGCGCGTGATCCTGCTGGCTGAAGGGCGTCTCGTGAACCTGGGTTGCGCGACGGGCCACCCGTCGTTCGTGATGTCGAACTCGTTCACCAACCAGACGCTCGCGCAGATCGAACTGTTCACGCAAGGCAACAAGTACGAGAACAAGGTGTACGTGCTGCCGAAGCATCTCGACGAGAAGGTCGCACGCCTGCATCTGGCGCGCATCGGCGCGAATCTGACGGTGTTGTCCGACGCGCAGGCCGGCTACATCGGCGTCGACAAGAACGGTCCGTTCAAGCCGAACCACTACCGCTATTAAGCACGCGGGCGGTCTGACAGCATGAGCCAGGGCGGCGCACAAGGCGCCGCCTGGTTCAGCATGGACGCCTCTTTCGTTCAACGGACATCATGCTTACAAGGAGCTCTACATGACCGTGCTGCTGACATGGCTGATCAACGCGCTTGCGCTCCTGATCATCACCTACCTCGTACCGTCGATTCATATCCGCAGTTTCGGCACCGCATTGATCGTCGCGGTGGTGCTCGGGTTGATCAATACGATCTTGCGACCGGTGCTGATCCTGTTGACGCTGCCCGTGACGATCGTCACGCTCGGACTCTTCATTCTGGTGGTCAATGCGCTGTGCTTCTGGCTGTGCGCGTCGCTCCTGAAGGGCTTCGAAGTGTCGGGTTTCTGGTCGGCGTTCTTCGGCTCGATTCTGTACAGCATCGTTTCGTGGCTGCTGTCCGCGCTTATTTTCGGCAACCGCAGTATCGGTTGATCTACTGAACCATGAACCCGATCGAACTTTCATTCGAATTCTTCCCGCCGAAGACGCAGGAAGGTGTCGACAAGCTGCGCGCCACGCGTGCGCAGCTCGTGGCGCTCAAACCCAAGTTCGTATCCGTCACCTTCGGTGCGGGCGGCTCGACGCAACAGGGCACGCTCGATACCGTCGTCGAGATGGTGAAGGAAGGGCTCGAGGCAGCGCCGCACCTGTCGTGCATCGGCTCGTCGAAAGAGAGCCTGCGCGCGATTCTCAACGAGTACCGTGCGCATGGCATCCGCCATATCGTCGCGCTGCGCGGCGATCTGCCGTCCGGCATGGGCGAAGTCGGCGAACTGCGCTACGCGTCGGAACTAGTGAGCTTTATCCGTGCCGAGTTTGGCGACTGGTTCTGGATCGAGGTGGCCGGCTATCCGGAGTACCACCCGCAGTCGCGCTCGCCGCGTCAGGATCTGGAAAACTTCGCCCGCAAGGTGAAGGCCGGCGCCAATTCGGCGATCACGCAGTATTTCTTCAACGGGGACGCGTATTTCCGTTTCGTCGAGGACGCAAAGAAGCTCGGCGTCGACGTGCCGATCGTGCCGGGCATCATGCCGATCACGAACTTTTCGCAGCTGATGCGTTTCTCGGAGATGTGCGGGGCGGAAGTGCCGCGCTGGGTGGCGCGCCGTCTGGAGAGCTTCGGTGACGATCGCGAGTCGATTCGCGCGTTCGGGCTGGATGTGGTGACCGACCTGTGCGGACGCCTGATCGAAGCGAAAGTGCCGGGCCTGCATTTCTACACGCTGAACGGCGCTGCGGCGACCAAGGCGATCTGCGAGCGGCTGGGCGTTTAACGCTTCCAATGTGTTGTATGGAAACCGCGCGGCTTAACCAGCCGCGCGTTTTTTTTGCACAGAAAACCGCTGCTGCACCGCAGCAAGTATGCCCGTTACGGGTTTTCTTGCGGCGTGTAAGCCCGCATTGAACCCGATTTTTGTGCTGTCTATGATCGAAGTGCAGCTGACCTGGCTGCTGTGCGGAGAACGAGATGACAGTATCCCGATTGCTGTTTGCAGTTCGCCATGCCTGCCTTCCAGCCTTGAGCGCATGTGCCGTTCTGGCTGCCGGCCTTTTGCCCGCCGCGGTCCAGGCGGCCTCCCTGCCCGACAAAACCCTCGTATTCTGCTCCGAAGGCAGTCCTGCGGGTTTCGACACCGCGCAGTACACCACCAGCGTCGAATTCAGCGCCGGCTCGTACACGGTCTATAACCGGCTCGTGGAGTTTGCGCACGGCAGCACCGATATCGAACCGGGCCTCGCTGAGAAATGGGATGTGTCGCAGGACGGTCTGCAATACACCTTTTATCTGCGCCATGGCGTGAAGTTTCAGACCACCTCGTTCTTCAAGCCGACGCGCGAGTTCAACGCGGACGACGTCGTCTTCACCTATCAGCGGATGCTCGATCCGGAGCAGCCGTTCCGCAAGGCATACCCGGTGCCGTTTCCGTATTTCAACGACCTTGGCCTCGCGAAGAATATTTCGAAGATCGAGAAGCTCGATCCCTATACGGTGCGTTTCACGCTGAAGGAAGTCGACGCGCCGTTTTTACAGCAGATCGCGATGCCGTTCGCGTCGGTTTTGTCGGCCGAATACGGCGATCAGTTACTGAAAGCGGGTAAAGCGTCCGATATCAACCAATTTCCGGTCGGTACCGGCCCGTTTATTTTCCGCAGCTATACGAAGGACGACACGATTCGTTTCGACGGCAATCCCGATTACTGGAAACCGGGTGTCGTTAAAGTGAGCAAGCTGATATTCGCGATTACCGTCGACCCTGCAGTGCGGCTGCAAAAATTGAAACGCGGCGAGTGCCAGGTCATGGCGTATCCGCGTCCTGCCGATATTCCCGCAGTCAAAGCCGACGCATCGCTCGCCATGCCGAGTCAGGTCGGTTTCAATCTCGGCTATATCGCCTACAACAACACCAGGAAGCCGCTCGACAATGTGATGGTGCGCCGCGCGCTCGATATGTCGATCAATAAGAAGGCGATTATCGACTCGGTGTATCAGGGCGCCGGCCAGGCGGCGACCAATCCCATGCCGCCGACGCAATGGGGCTACGACAAGAATCTGAAGGACGCCCCGTATGATGTCGACAAAGCGAAAGCGCTGCTCAAGCAGGCGGGCTATCCCGACGGCTTCGATTTAACGCTGTGGGCCATGCCGGTTCAACGGCCTTATAACCCGAACGCGCGTCTGATGGCGGAAATGCTGCAAGCCGATTGGGCGAAGATCGGCGTCAAGGTGAAGATCGCCACCTACGAATGGGGTGAATATATTCGCCGTGGCCATTCGGGCGAGCATGAGGCAATGCTTATCGGCTGGACCGGCGATTATGGCGACCCGGATAACTGGTTGGGCGTATTGCTTGGCTGCGATGCAGTGAACGGCAGTAATTTTTCCAAATGGTGCTACAAGCCTTACGACGATTTGATCCGCAAAGGCCGCAGCACGACCGATCTTGCCGAACGCACCAAGGCTTATACGGAAGCCCAGGAAATCTTCAAAGACCAGGTCCCGTTCACGCCGATCGCCCACTCCACGGTGTATCAACCCATCAGCAAGAGCGTCACGGGCTTCAAGATCGACCCGTTCGGCCCGACGCAATTCATGAATGTCGGACTGAAATAACGGCAAACCGGCCGCTTTTTGCCGAGCCCTACCTCTAAAGCCGCACGCTCCGGCCAGCGCCGGCGTGCGGCTTTGCCTATGCCTGAATGGTTTCCGATCGTCAACAGGAGTATTTTCCTCCGCTTGTTGGTGCGAGCCAAGCTCAAGTAATATCGCGCTACGCCGGCGGGAGCCGGCCCCGAACCTGGAGGAAACATGAAGCAAAACAACCTGTTGCGCGCCGCGCGTGTTACGACGCTCGTCGCAGCTGCAGCGGCATCGATGCTGGGCGCTACGAGCGCGCATGCCGAGATTCCGAACAAAACACTCGTCTACTGCTCAGAAGGCAGTCCCGCGGGTTTCGATCCAGCCCAATACACGACGGGTGTCGACTTCACGGCCAACACGTTCACCGTCTATAACCGCCTCGTCGAATTCGAACGCGGCGGCACGAAAGTCGAACCGGGCCTCGCAGAAAAGTGGGACGTCTCGCCGGACGGCAAGACCTACACGTTCCATCTGCGTCATGGCGTGAAATTCCAGACTACCTCGTTCTTCAAGCCGACCCGCGAATTCGATGCGGACGACGTCGTGTTCACGTTCCAGCGCATGCTGGATACGAACCAGCCGTTCCGTAAGGCCTACCCGGTGCAGTTCCCGTACTTCACCGACATGGGCCTCGACAAGCTGATCACCAGCGTCGACAAGGTCGATCCGTACACGGTCAAGTTCACGCTGAAGGAAGTCAACGCGCCGTTCATCCAGAATCTGGCGATGGAATACGCGTCGATCCTGTCGGGTGAATACGCGGACCAGTTGCTGAAGGCAGGCAAGGCAGCCGACATCAACCAGTTCCCGGTCGGCACCGGCCCGTTCATTTTCCGCAGCTATACGAAGGACGCGACGATCCGCTTCGACGGCAACCCGGATTACTGGAAGCCGAACGCGGTGAAGATCTCGAAGCTGATCTTCTCGATCACGCCGGACGCCGGCGTGCGCGTGCAGAAGATCAAGCGCGACGAATGCCAGGTGATGAGCTATCCGCGTCCGGCCGACGTCGCGCCGCTGAAGGCTGAAGCGAACATTGAGATGCCGTCGCAGCCGGGCTTCAACCTCGGCTACCTCGCGTACAACGTGGCACACAAGCCGGTCGACAAGGTCGAAGTGCGTCAGGCGCTCGACATGGCGATCAACAAGAAGGCGATCATCGAGTCGGTGTATCAGGGCGCAGGCCAGGCCGCGACGAATCCGATGCCGCCGACGCAATGGTCGTACGACAAGAACCTGAAGAGCGCATCCTTCGACACGGACAAGGCCAAGGCGCTGCTGGCGAAGGCCGGCTATCCGAACGGTTTCGACATCACGCTGTGGGCGATGCCGGTGCAACGCGCGTACAACCCGAACGCCCGTCTGATGGCGGAAATGATCCAGGCCGACTGGGCCAAGATCGGCGTGAAGGCGAAGATCGTCACGTATGAATGGGGCGAGTACATCAAGCGCGCGCATGCAGGCGAACACGACACGATGCTGATCGGCTGGACCGGCGACAACGGCGATCCGGACAACTGGCTCGGCACGCTGCTCGGCTGCGAAGCGGTGAATGGCAACAACTTCTCGAAGTGGTGCTACAAACCGTTCGACGATCTGATCCAGAAGGGTCGAGTGTCGTCCGATCAGGGCGCGCGCACGACGGCTTACATGCAAGCTCAGCAGATCTTCGCGCAACAGCTGCCGTTCTCGTCGATCGCTCACTCGACGGTGTACCAGCCGGTCAGCAAGAAGGTGGTCGACATGCGTATCGAGCCGCTCGGCTACGCGCGCTTCGACGGTGTTAGCGTCAAGTAATTCGTAAAGCTCACGCAGTACGCTTTTCGCACGGTTAGAAAACTGGTCGAAATGGTCCGGCGACCGGGGTCACGAGCCCTCGTCGCCGGTTGCGTTTTTTTTTCATCAAGACCATAGGGACGAACCATGTTCCGCTTCGTTTTGCGCCGCGTCGGCATGGTGATACCGACTTTCATCGGCATTACCATCCTCGCGTTTGCGCTGATTCACCTGATACCGGGCGACCCCATCGAAGTGATGATGGGCGAGCGCGGCGTCGATCCGGCAATGCATGCTGCCGCGATGCACCGGCTGGGGCTCGATGAGCCGCTGCCGATGCAATACATCCACTACGTCGGCCGCGCTCTTCACGGCGATCTCGGCACCTCGATCATCACCAACACCAGCGTGATGGGCGAATTCCTCGCACGCTTTCCCGCCACCGTCGAACTGTCGATGTGCGCGATGTTGTTCGCGCTGATCGTCGGCTTGCCCGCGGGCGTGTTCGCCGCACTGCGGCGCGGCACGGTGGTCGATCACGGCGTGATGGGAGCGGCCCTGACCGGCTACTCGATGCCGATCTTCTGGTGGGGCCTGATCCTCATCATGATGTTCTCGGTGAAGCTCGGCTGGACGCCGGTGTCGGGCCGCATCGCGGTCGAATACGACATTCCGCACGTGACCGGCTTCATGCTGATCGACGCGATGATGTCCACCGACGAAGGCGCGTTCAAATCCGCACTGAGCCATCTGATCCTGCCGGCGATCGTGCTCGGTACGATTCCGCTGGCGGTTGTCGCGCGGATGACACGTTCGTCGATGCTCGAAGTGCTGCGCGAAGACTACATTCGCACCGCGCGCGCGAAGGGCTTGTCGCCCGGGCGCGTGATCGTCGTGCATGCGTTGCGTAACGCGCTGATTCCGGTGGTGACCGTGATCGGTTTGCAGGTCGGCACGCTGCTGGCAGGTGCTGTGCTGACGGAGACACTGTTCTCGTGGCCGGGTATCGGCAAATGGCTGATCGATGCGATCGGCCGGCGCGACTATCCGGTCGTGCAGGGCGGTATCCTGATGATCGCCACGTTGGTGATCGTCGTGAACCTCGTCGTCGATCTGTTGTACGGCGTGCTGAATCCGCGCATTCGCCATACGAGGTGATCTGAACATGGCTGATATTCAAAACACCGTCCCCCAGGCCGTCACTCCCCCCAGTGGCCGCGCCATCGCCGCCCGCGAATTCTGGGCGAATTTCTCGCGTAACCGTGGCGCTGTCAGCGCCGGCATCGTCGTGCTGGTGCTGATCTTCGTCGCGATCTTCGCGCCGTTGATCGCGCCGCACAGCCCGATCGAACAGTACCGCGACTTCGTGAAGATTCCGCCCGCGTGGCTCGACGGCGGCAACTGGAAGTTCATTCTCGGCACCGACGAAGCGGGCCGCGACATCCTCTCGCGCCTGATGTACGGCGCGCGGCTGTCGTTCTGGATCGGCTTCGTCTCGGTGGTGCTCGCGCTGATTCCGGGCATCGTGCTCGGTCTGATCGCGGCGTTCTTCGAGAAGTGGGCCGATACGCCGATCATGCGCATCATGGACGTGCTGCTTGCGTTGCCGTCGCTATTGCTGGCAGTCGCGGTGGTCGCGATCATCGGTCCGGGTCTCGTCAATACGATGCTGGCGATCGCGATCGTCGCGTTGCCGGGCTATGTGCGTCTCACGCGTGCTTCGGCGCAGGGCGAGTTGCAGAAAGAGTACGTGACGGCTTCGCGCGTCGCGGGCGCCGGCACGCTGCGCTTGATGTTCTCGCAAGTGCTGCCGAACTGCACCGCGCCGCTAATCGTGCAGGCTACGCTGGGCTTTTCGTCGGCGATTCTCGATGCGGCCGCGCTCGGCTTCCTCGGGCTCGGCGTGCAGCCGCCATCGGCGGAGTGGGGTGCGATGCTGGCCTCGGCGCGCGACTACATCGACAGCGCCTGGTGGATCGTCACGATGCCGGGTCTGTCCATCCTGATCTCGGTGCTCGCGATCAATCTGCTCGGCGACGGGCTGCGCGACGCACTCGACCCCAAACTGAAACGGATGGCCTGAATGGAACAACTATTGACCATCCGCAATCTGGCGGTGAATTTCAACGGACTGCCCGCAGTCGACCGCATCAACCTCGATGTCGCGCCGGGCGAAGTGGTCGGCGTGGTCGGCGAATCGGGCTCGGGCAAGAGCGTGACGATGATGGCGCTGATGGGCCTGATCGATGCGCCGGGCAAGGTCACTGCAGATGAAGTCACCTTCAACGGCAAGAACCTGCTGAAAGCATCGGCGAAGGAACGCCGCAAGATCATCGGCAAAGACATCGCGATGGTGTTTCAGGACGCGCTCACCAGTCTGAATCCGAGCTACACGGTCGGCTATCAGATCAAGGAAGTGCTGAAGCTGCACGAAGGGCTGCACGGCAGCGAGCTGGACAGGCGCGCGGTCGAATTGCTCGACCAGGTCGGCATTCCGGATGCGAAGAATCGCATCGGCTCGTTTCCGCATCAGATGTCGGGCGGGATGAACCAGCGCGTGATGATCGCAATGGCGATTGCCTGCAATCCGAAGCTGCTGATCGCCGACGAACCGACCACCGCGCTCGACGTGACGATCCAGGCGCAGATCATGGAGCTGCTGATCAAGCTGCAGAAGGAGCGCGGCATGGCGCTCGTGCTGATCTCGCACGATCTCGCCGTGGTGTCGGAAGTCGCGCAGCGCGTCGCGGTCATGTACGCTGGCGAAGTGATCGAAACCAACCGCGTGCCCGATATCTTCGCCGCACCGCACCATCCGTACACGGAAGCGTTGCTGGCGGCGATTCCCGAGCACAATGTGGGCGCAGTGCGGCTCGCTGCGTTGCCGGGCATGGTGCCCGGGCGCGACGACCGGCCGAAAGGCTGCCTGTTCGCACCGCGCTGCAAGTATGTGGTCGACGATTGCATGAAGGCGCGACCGGCACTGGCGCCGATGCAAGGTCACGCTGAAGTAGCGCGCGTGCGCTGCATCAAACCCCTGAACCTGAGCGGCGACGCCAACGTTCACACACATGGAGGCGCACGATGAACGCGGTACTCGAAACGCGGCGCCAGTCGGACCATGCGGGCGATCACGTGCTGGTCGCCGACAAGCTGGCGCGTTACTACACGGTGAAGCGCGGCATGTTCGCTCAGGGAACGGTGAAGGCGCTCAACGGCGTGTCGTTCGCGCTCGAACGCGGCAAGACGCTGGCGGTGGTCGGTGAATCCGGTTGCGGCAAATCGACGCTCGCACGTCAGCTGACGATGATCGAAGCGCCCACAGCGGGCCGCTTGCTGATCGACGGCGAAGATGTGGCCGGCGCCGATCACGCGAAGATCGCGGCGCTGCGCCGGCGCGTTCAGATGGTGTTCCAGAACCCGTTCGCATCGCTCAATCCGCGCAAGACCGTCGAGCAGACGCTCGGCGAGCCGCTTGCGATCAACACACAGTTGAGCTCGGCTGAACGCGCCGAACGGATCGCGCAGATGATGCGCACCGTCGGCCTGCGTCCGGAACATGCGAAGCGCTATCCACATATGTTCTCCGGCGGCCAGCGGCAGCGTGTGGCGATTGCGCGCGCGATGATTCTCGATCCGCAGATTGTCGTCGCCGATGAACCGGTGTCCGCGCTCGACGTGTCGATCCAGGCGCAGATTCTGAATCTGTTCATGGATCTGCAAGAGCAGTTCAAGACCAGCTACGTGTTCATCTCGCACAACCTGTCGGTGGTCGAGCATATCGCCGACGATGTGATGGTGATGTACTTCGGCGGCGTGGCGGAGCTCGGCGACAAGAAGCGGATTTTCTCGAAGCCGCGGCATCCGTACACGCGTGCGCTGATGTCGGCAACACCGTCGATCTTCGAAGCGGATCGCAGCATCAAGATCAAGCTGCAAGGCGAGATGCCGTCGCCGCTAAATCCGCCGTCGGGTTGCACGTTCCATCAGCGCTGCCCGTATGCGATCGACCGGTGCCGCAGCGAAGAACCGAAGCTGCGCGAAGTGGATGGCCGTCAGGTGTCGTGTCACCGCGCCGAGGAGGTGGGGGACGTGGATGCCTGATGTGGCGGCGGCGCGTCGTATTACGCGCCGCTCGCGTGACGGCGGCTACGCCGCTTTCGCGCGGCGCTGGAGGGCGCGTGCACTGACGGGTGCCGCGCTCTTCGGCGTATGTTCTGCTTTCCATCTGGCCGGTGGGCCGATCGTCGCGGTGTACGCCGCGGGGGCAGCCGCCAACTCGCCTGCTCAGGCGGGGCGACCGGCATTGCCGGTGCCCAATCTGCCGACGCCGCCCCGTGCTACCTTGCCCGGCTTCAATCCGCCGCCCGCCGCGCCGGGCACCACGGCCAGCGGCCCGGTACGCATGCAGCCGGCACGCATGCCGTTCTATGTCGCAACGCGCGGCACCACCACGATCTACGTGCTCGGCACGTTGCACGTAGGCGACCCCGCCGACTATCCTCCCGAGCAACCCTTCCGCCCGCCGATCCTCGGCGCACTCGCCGCCTCAGGGACGCTCGCGCTCGAACTATCACCCGACGAACTGCTGGTCTCGCAAGACGACGTGTCGAAATACGGCGTATGCCGGCGTGACTGCCTGCCCGGTTTATTGCCCGATCCGCTGTGGCGCAAGCTTGCCTTTCGATTGCGCGGCAATCCTGCCGCGCTGAATGAAATCAAGAAGATGCGGCCGTGGCTCGCGTCCTTGCTGGTCGAAACCTACGATTCGTTGAGTGCCGGCTTGCAGACCGAGTACGGCACGGAAGCGCAATTGCAGAACGTCTATATCAGGACGCGCGGCAAGATCGTAGGACTGGAAACCTTGTCGCAGCAGATGCGCGCGTTCACAGGACTGACACTTGCGCAGCAGCGCGAAATGCTCGCGCAGGACCTGGTGCAGACGCCCGCGGAAAACGTCGACGACGTGCGGACTTTGCATCGGCTGTGGAGAGTGGGCGATGCCGACGCGATCGCGGCATGGCAGGCGGCGAAGTCGGAAAAGCTGGCGCGTGACAAGCGGATCTCCGATTCGATCGACAACAAGATCGTGTATGAGCGGAACCGGCGCTTCGTGTCGCGGATGCTGCTGATTGCCGCGCCGAACAAACCGGTGTTCGTGGCGATCGGCGCGTTGCATCTGGGTGGGCGCAAAGGCGTGCTGCAGCTTTTGCGGCAGCACGGGTTTGTGGTCGAGGCGGGGTGAGGTTCGGCAGCGCTCTACGTCACCGGCGCGGCGCAGAAATCCTGCGTGACGCCGGCGTCTGCCGAGCAGCAAAGGCAACAGTCCTACATGAACATCAGGAAATTCAACAGGAAGATGTTCACGATCAGCAAGGTCAGCGCGGTCGGCACCTGCACCTTGATCACCGCATTCTTATCCGGCAACTCCAGCAGCGCAGCCGGCACCATGTTGAAGTTCGCGGCCATCGGCGTCATCAGCGTGCCGCAGTAGCCCGAGAACATGCCGATCGCGACCATCACCGCCGGATTGCCGTGAAACACGCCGACCAGAATCGGCACGCCGACGCCGCCGGTCATCACCGGGAACGCGGCGAAGCCGTTGCCCATCACCATCGTGAAAAGCGCCATGCCGATGCAGTACACGGCCACCGCGACAAACCGGTAGTCGAGGCTGATGTAGGCCGTGGTCACGTGCGCGACGGCCTTGCCGACGCCGGCGTCCGAGAAGACGAGGCCGAGCATGCCGAGCATCTGCGGCAGCACCGCGGCCCACGACAATGCATCGACCAGCCGGCGCGCTTCCTTCATCGATTGGCCGACGGTGTCGCGCGTCAGCACACAGGCAATCGCGAGCGCGATCACGCAGCCGATCCCGAAGCCGATCAGCGTGACGTTGGCCTTTTCGATCAGCGGCATGCCACCGAAGATCAGATGGCTGGCCGACAACGTGATGATCACGGTAATGACCGGAATCGTCAGCGCGGGCACGAACAGCTTGTTGCGCAGGCGCGCGGCGCTGGCCTTGCGCGCTTCGAGCGACAGCAGTTTCGGCTTGGCCGCGGTGACGCCGCCGAAGCCGGCGATCAGCGCCATCACGATCACCAGTACACCGACCACGGCGGGCGGCAGCTTGTCGCCGATCAGGAAGATCAGCGCGTAGAGAATCCAGAAGCCGCCGGCGGTGAAGCGGCGCGGGTGCGCCCTGTCCGTGACGATCATGCCGCCGATAACGAGCAGCACCACGCCCAGCAGCCAGAAGAGATAGGTAATCGTGAGTGTCATGCCTGGTCTCCTGCGACGGGTTGCGTCGGCGTCATTGCAGCGGCGCTGGCCGCCGCATTGCCGCGTAACTCGCGTTCGAGCTTGCGGTCGAGCAGATGCAGGCGGAAGCCGTGAATGATGAACGCGCAGATCGCGGTCGGAATGCCCCAGACAGCCACGTGAATCGGCTCGACGACGATGCCCGCTTCTTTCAGGAAGGTCGTCATCAGCACGATCGCGCCGAAGGCGACGAAGATGTCCTCGCCGAAGAACAGGCCGACGTTGTCGGTCGCCGCGGAGAACGCGCGCAGCTTGAAACGCACTGCATCGCTGATTTTGCCGAAGCGGGTTTCGGTCGCGCCTTCGGCCATCGGCGCGATCAGCGGACGCACCATCTGCGGATGGCCGCCGAGACCGGTCAGGCCGACGGCCGCGGTTAGTTCGCGCACCAGCAGATAGACGATCAGCAAACGCCCCGCGGTGGCGGCCTTGATGCCGCCGATCCACGCTTGCGCGCGCTCGCGCAGGCCATGCCGTTCGAGCAGACCGATCACGGCGAGCGGCAGCAGGATGATCAGCGGGATATTGCGCGTCTTGATAAAGCCGGTGCCGATTTCAGCGAGGATCTTTTCGGGCGGAAAGTGCGCGGCCAGACCCGTGGCGATCGCGGCGGCCGCCACGATCAGCATCGGATTGAACCGTAATAAAAAGCCGGTGATGATGACGGCCACGCCAATGAGCGGCCATAGACTGACGGTTGTCTGCATCTGGATCTCCAAACAGGGTTTCAACCTCGCCGCTTGTGGCGGCTAACGTGGGCCGGCGCCGGGTGTGATCCATGCGCCGTCATGCTGCCGCGGCTCTTGATGGCCACGTTGCTTCGACTACACCTGCACCTGCGCTTACACCTGCTGCTTTACCGCGAGTACTGCAAAGAGTCCTGCATCCGGCGAACGCCCCGCATGGCGCGAGGCGTTCGGGGCTGCGCAAGGGACGGCTCGCGCTGTCTATCCGGTTCGCCTTGGCCGACGCTCACACGCGGGCAGCGCCGGCCGCGTGAACTTCAATGCCGGCGTCTTCGAGCGCGCGGCGGATGCGCCGCGCGAATGCTAGCGCGTGCGGACCGTCGCCGTGCAGGCAGATGGTTTGCGCGTTGAGCGGCACCCAGTGTCCGTCGACGGCCTGCACGCGATGCTCGCGCACCATCGCGAGCGTGCGGTTCAGCACCAGTTCTTCGTCGTCGAGCAGCGCGCCGGGTTCCTTGCGCGGCACCAGTGAGCCGTCGGCGCGATAGCCGCGGTCGGCGAATACTTCTTCGATTGCGGTCAGGCCCGCGTTGCGTGCGGCCGTCACGAGGCCACTGTTGGCGAGCGCGAACACCGCCAGCGACGGGTCGAAATCATGAACCGCGGACACGATCGCGTCGGCGATCTTCGCGTCGCGCGCGGCCTGGTTGTAGAGCGCGCCATGCGGTTTGACGTGCGCGATGCGCCCGCCCTCGGCCTGCGCGATCGCCGACAGCGCGCCGAGCTGATACAGGACGCCCGCGTAAATGTCGTTGGCCGGCAAGTCCATTTCCTTGCGGCCGAAATTTTCCGGATCGTTAAAGCTTGGATGCGCGCCGATCGACACGCCTTTTTCCACCGCCCAGCGCACGCAGTCGCGCATGGCGTTGGCGCCGCCCGCGTGCCAGCCGCACGCGATGTTTGCCGAACTGACGAGGTCGAGCAGCGCCTCGTCGGAGCCGCAGCCTTCGCCAAGGTCGGCGTTCAAATCGATTTCCATGATGTTCCTCTGCTCAGTATTACAGCGCTGCGACGGCCAACTGGCGCGCGCAGCGTTCTTCATGCATCGCGATCGCGGCATCGATCTGCCGCAGATACGTGCGTTCTTCCAATAGGGCCTGACGCGCCTCGTACGGCGTTGTCGGGATGAAGCGGACCGCGGCGTTCAGGCGAACCTGGGCGAGCTTCCACAGATCGGCCTGAATCACCGCGCCGATCTTCGGATAACCGCCAGTGGTTTGCGCGTCGCTCATCAGCACGATCGGCTGGCCGTTGGGCGGGACCTGGATCGTGCCCGGCAGCACCGCGTGCGACAGCAGATCGGTTTTGCAGGTGCGCTTCAGTTCAGTGCCCGCGAGGCGGTAGCCCATGCGGTTACTGTTCGGCGTGACGAGCCATTCATCGGACCAGAAGCTTTCCTGAGCGTCGGGCGTGAAGCTGTCGTATTCCGGTCCTTGCAGCACGCGGATCGGCACGGCCCACGGCACGCCCGACGGATGCCGGCCGCGCCGCAGCGGCTCGTGCACCAGCACGAACTTGCACCAGGCGGGCGCCTTCACGCCGAACTCCGGCGCTTCGGGGCTGAAGCCGACATGGCCGCGCTGCGGCGGTGCGCCGACCGGCAGACGGTCGCCGTCACGCAGCGCCCGGCCGCCGAGTCCGCCGAAATGGCCGGCGAGATCGGTGCTGCGCGAGCCGAGCATCGGCAATACGTCGATGCCGCCGGCAATGCAGACATAGCCGCGCATGCCGCGCCTGGCCGCTTGCAGCACCAGCTCCTGGCCTGCTTGCACCGGCAGGCTCCACCACGAATAAACCGGCTTGCCGTCGAGTGTCGCGCCGAATTCCGTGCCGGTGATCGCCACGCGTGTGGCGCGCAGAAAGCGCAGCACGGTGGGGCCAAAGGTGATTTCCAGGCCGGCGGCATCGGGCCGGTTGCCGACCAGCCGGTTGCCGACTTCGAGCGACAGGCGGTCGAGCGCACCACCCATCGCGACGCCGAGATGCCGGTGGCCGTGACGGCCGAGATCCTGAATCGTGGTCAGCAGACCCGCGCGAATCACATCGATCATGCGTGTATCCCCGCGATGGTGAAGCGCACCCGGTCGCCCGGTTGCAACAGCGTGGGCGGGCGGCGCGCCGGATCGAACAGCGGCAATTCGGTGCGGCCGATCAGCTGCCAGCCGCCGGGCGAAGTGGCCGGATAAATACCGGTCTGCTCGCCGCCGATGCCGACCGAACCCGCCGGCACTTCGATCCGCGGCGACGAACGGCGCGGCGTGTGCAGCGCCCGGTCGAGCCCACCCAGATAGGCGAAGCCCGGTTGGAAGCCGAGGAAGAACACCACGTATTGGCCTTCCGAATGACGCTGCACGACTTCCCGCACCGTCAAGCCGGTGTGATTGGCGACCACTTGCAGATCGGGGCCGAATTCACCGCCGTACTGCACCGGGATCTCGACTTCGCGGCCCGGCGCGGGCGCATCGCCCCCCGCCTCCCAGGCGGCTCGCAACTGGCCGGCGAGCGTCTCGCGGTCGGCTTCGAGCGGATCGAAGACGAGCGTCAGGTTGTTCATACCCGGCACGACCTCCAGCACATGCGGCCAGTCGCGCGCGGCCTCGGCGGCCGCCCACACGCGCCGCTGGCATTCCAGCGTCGCGGGCGGCGGCGCCTCGCAGACGAGCGCGGCATCGCCGAGCGGAAAGATTCTTGGTTGGCTCATCGCTTGCGGGCCCAGGTCGAGTCGGAGAAATCGGGCACGTCGCCCCTATAGATGGTTGTCGGCATCGGTGCACGATGTTTGAAGCGTACATTATCAATAAAATATCAACAAATTCTCAATAAGAGTTTTTGCCAGGCTCCCGGGAATCGGTGGCTCGTCGTACACTCGCGACACCTTCCCATCCTGTTCTCGAGAATCTTCATCATGTCGCGCCACCCCACCAAGATCGTCTCCTCGGAACATCTCGTGTCCGAGACGAGCGCGGAACTGTCCGAACTGGAGTACGCGCTCATCATGGCGGGCAATGCATTCAACCGCTGGATGGTGCGCTGCATGTCGGCCGCCGGTGATAAGGACATGACCGCCATCGAAGTTTCGCTGCTGCACCACGTCAGCCATCGCGAGCGCCGCAAAAAACTGGCGGACATCTGCTTCGTGCTGAACATCGAGGACACACACGTCGCCACCTACGCGTTGAAGAAGCTCGTAGCTAGAGGGTATGTAAAAAGCGAAAAGACCGGCAAGGAAGTGTTCTTCTCAGCGACCGATGCGGGCCGCGAGCTCTGTCTGAAGTATCGTGAAGTGCGCGAAAGCTGCCTGATCTCGACGCTGAAGGAAAGCGGCTTGACCAATGAGCAGATCGGCGAGGCTGCGCAGTTGATGCGCAACGCGTCCGGGCTGTACGACACGGCAGCGCGGGCGGCGGCGTCGTTATAACGGGTTTTCGCTGCTGCGTCCGGGCGCGGGTGCGGTGCGCCCGGCGAACGCTTGACCGTTTAATTCGCCGCGCGCGGATAAAGGCCCGCTTCGGTCACGATCATATCGAGCGGGATGTCATGGGCTTCGCGTTGCAGCGCTTCGATGCGGCACGCTTCATAGGCGATGCCGACCGTGACCGGCTTCGTCGGACCCGGCCACGCGGCCAGCGTGCGGTCGTAATAGCCGCCGCCGTAACCCAACCGGTAACCGGCTTCGTCAAAGCCGACACAAGGAACGAACAGCAGATCGGGAATCACGACACGCCCCGAAGCCGGCTCAGCGATCTTGTGATGGCCGATCTTCATCGGCGTATCAGGCGTCCATGCGTGGAATTCGAGCGCCGCGCCGCGGTCTTTGACGACCGGCAAACTCGCTTCGCGCGGTGCGCCCGCCGCGAGCCAGACCGCGATCGCGGCGCGTGCGTCGAATTCGCCCGCCAGCGGCCAGTAAAATCCCACGCCGTTCACGTTGTAGCGTTTGAGCGCATCGAGTATGCGGCGGCTCAGCGCGACATTGTGCGCAGGCTCGGAAGCCGCTTGCAGCCTTGCTTCCAATAGCATTCTACGCAACGCCTTTTTCGATTTCGCGACAGGGTTGCATGCTATGCTTGGGTTCAATTCGCGCTCCAGAAACAACGATGTCAAAAAGCCTTTACCGAGTATATCGCGCGGCCGGTCTGGCGCTTGCCGCCGCGGCGCTCGTCGCGTGCAGCACGGCTTCCGCCGTCAAGCCCGTTCCCCTTTCGCAACTCACGAACGACGACCAGATTTTCGTCCAGCTTCGCGAGGCCGCCCGCAATAACGATGCGGCGCGCGCAGCGCAGTTGGCGAGCATGATCCCGAGCTATCCGGCGCCGTCTTATCTGGAGTATTTCCAGATCAAGCCGCAGCTGTTCGATTCCACCGGCCATGCGCGAGTCGACGCGCCCGATGCGCCGGTGCTGGCGTTCCTGCAGAAGTACGACGGCCAGGCCATCGCCGACCGCCTGCGCAACGACTACCTCACCGTGCTCGGTACGCGTCACGACTGGCGCAACTTCGATCAGCAATACGCGCGCTTCGTGCTGAAAGACGATACGCAAGTGAAGTGCTACGCGCTCGAATCGCGCGCCTCGCGTGGCGAGAATGTCGCCGAGGCGGCGCGTGCGCTGCTGGTCGATCCGAAAGTGTATGGCGACGGCTGCGTCGATCTGATCACGGTGCTGGCAGCCAACCAGCAATTCAGCGCCGACGACGTGTGGCAGCAGATCCGTCTCGCGTACGAGCAGAACTACACGGATACCGGCAGCAAGCTCGTCGACGCGCTCGGCAACCAGGCGCCCGATCCGGTGCTGTTCGGTCAGGCCGCTAGCACGCCGCCGTTGCTGCTGGCGCGCGGCGTCGGTCCCGATTCGCAGTCGCATCAACTGGCGTTGCTGGCGATCACGCGGATGGCGCGCAACGACCCGGCCGTGGCGGCGGCCACGTTCGCGTCGGTGGCGCCGTCGCTGAGCTCGCCCGAGCGTGCGATCGGCTGGGGCACGATTGCCTATCAGGCCGCCGCCAAGCAGATGCCGGGCGCGCTCGACTGGTATCGGCTGTCCGCGAATGCGCCGCTGTCGAATCCCGCCTACGAATGGCGCACCCGTACCGCGCTGCTCGCGGGCGACTGGACGATGGTGCGCTGGTCGACGGAACAGATGCCGGCGCCGCTGCGCAATCAGCCGTCGTGGGTGTATTGGCATGCGCGCGCGCTGAAGCAGGGCGGCGACACGACGCAGGCAAACCAGGAATTCGAATCGATTTCTCAGGGCTTCAACTTCTACGGCCAGCTTGCCGCGGAAGAGCTGGGCCAGAAGATCACGGTGCCGCCGAAAACCAGTGTGACCGATGCCGAAGTCCAGCAGGCGGGCACTACGTCGGGTTTCGATCTGGCGCAGCGTTTCTATGGGCTGAATCTGCGGCTGGAAGGCAATCGTGAATGGAACTGGCCGTTGCGCAATATGAGCGACCGGCAACTGCTCGCCGTCGCCGAATACGCGCGCCGTATCCAGCTGTATGACCGCACCGTCAACACGGCGGACCGCACGAAGAGCGAACACGATTTCTCGCTGCGCTATCTGTCGCCGTTCCGCGATATCGTCGAGCGCGATGCGCAGTCGAACGGGCTCGATATCGAATGGGCGTATGGGCTGATTCGCCAGGAATCGCGCTTCATCATGAACGCGCGCTCGGAAGTCGGCGCGAGCGGCTTGATGCAATTGATGCCGGGCACCGCGCAACTGGTCGCGAAGAAGATCGGCCTCGGTCCGATTTCGCGCGAGCAGATGAACGATATCAACACCAACATCCTGCTCGGCACCAACTATTTGTCGATGATTTACAATCAGTTCGACGGATCCGCCGTGCTGGCAACCGCCGGTTACAACGCCGGGCCGGGCCGTCCGCGCAACTGGCGGGAGTCGTTGCAGCGTCCGGTGGAAGGCGCTATTTTCGCCGAGGCGATTCCGTTCCAGGAAACTCGCGACTACGTTAAGAATGTGCTGTCCAACACGGTCTACTACGCGGCATTGTTCGAAGGCCGTCCGCAATCGCTGAAGGCGCGTCTGGGTTATATCGCACCGTAAGCGCCGTGCCGCCGCCACATCTTTCGATGCGGCGGCGCGCCACGCCAGCCGTTGCCGCGGCTTCCGCCAGGGAGTCGAAAATGCGACATCAAGCCATTGCAATCATCGGCGGCTCCGGTTTTATCGGCAGCCATCTCGTCAACGCCCTCGTCGAAATGGGCAAAGACGTGCGCGTCGCCACCCGTCGGCGCTACAACGCCCGCCATCTCACACTGTTGCCCATTGATGTGATCGAAGCCAACGTGTTCGATCCGGTGCAACTCGCGCGCTTCGTCGAGAATGCCGATGCCGTGATCAACCTGGTCGGCACGTTGCATGGCAAACGCGGCAAGCCGTACGGCCCTGAGTTCGCGAGGGCGCACGTCGAATTGCCGACCAAAATCGTCGCGGCCTGTGAAGGCAAGGGCGTGCATCGGCTGATTCATCTCAGCGCGCTCGGCGCCGACATGAACGGACCGAGCATGTACTCGCGTTCGAAAGGCGACGGCGAAAAGGCCGTGCATGCAGCCGGCGTGGCTTGGACGATCTTCCGGCCATCCGTGGTGTTCGGCCCGGAAGACGAATTCCTCAACAAGTTCGCATACCTGCAGCGCGTCTTTCCGATCATTCCGCTTGCGATGCCCGATGCGAAATTCCAGCCGGTGTACGTCGGCGACGTTGCCAAAGCGATCGTCAACGTGCTCGATCTCGACGCAGCCAGCGGCCATACCTACGAACTGGGCGGCCCCACGGTCTATGCGCTCGAAGACCTCGTCAAGTATTGCGGCGACGCGATCGGCCGCCATGCGCGAATCATCCGTCTGCCGGACGCGCTCGCGCGCTTGCAGGCGCTGACATTTGAAATGGCGCCCGGCGAACCGGTCATCTCGCGCGACAATCTCGATTCGATGAAAGTCGACAATGTGATGAGCGGGCCGATTGCGCCTGAACTGGGCATCGAGCCGGCCAGCATCGAGGCGATTGCGCCGGGGTATTTGACTGGCGCGTCGATGCGCTCGCGCTTCAACACGTTTCGCGCGAACGCAGGCCACTGAACCTTTTTTCCCTTTCCATTGATACGAAGCATGAAACTGATTATCGGTGACAAGAACTATTCGTCATGGTCGATGCGTCCGTGGCTGCTGCTGAAGCATTTCGGCATTCCCTTTGAAGAAGTGTTGATCCACCTGGGCCAGCCTGGCACGAGGGCCGCCATTCTGGCTCACGCGCCGACCGGTGCGGGCAAGGTGCCGTGTCTGGTCGATGGTGACGGGCTGTCCATCTGGGACTCGCTCGCGATCGCCGAGGCGCTGGCTGAGCGCTTCCCCCAACACGCACTATGGCCTCGCGATGCGGCGGCGCGTGCACGCGCACGCAGCATCAGCGCTGAGATGCATTCGGGCTTCGGCGAATTGCGCTCGAACATGTGGATGAACATTCGCGCGTCATTTCCGGGCAAGAATGCGACGCCGGGCGCTCTGGCCGACATCGCCCGAGTCGACTCGCTCTGGCGCGAGTGCCTCGACGCGCACGGCGGCCCGTTCCTGTTCGGCGAATTCAGCATTGCGGACGCGATGTACGCACCGGTCGTGATGCGCTTTAACACCTGGCAACCGGCGCTATCGGAAGCCGCCGCGGCTTATGTCCGTCGAGTGACGGCGTTGCCTGCCGTGAAGGCATGGATCGACGACGCGCTACGCGAAACGCACGCTATTCCCTATCAAGACGAATGCCCATGAAAATCTACGCGGTAGGCGGGGCGATTCGCGACGAGTTGTTGGGCGTACCGGTGCAGGACCGCGATTACGTGGTGGTCGGCGCGACGCCCGAGCAGATGGTTGCGCAGGGCTACCGGCCGGTCGGCAAGGACTTTCCGGTGTTTCTGCATCCGCAGACGCACGAGGAATACGCGCTCGCGCGCACCGAGCGCAAGACGGCGGCTGGTTATCACGGCTTCCAGTTCTTCTACGCGCCCGACGTCACGCTTGAAGAAGACCTTGCACGCCGCGACTTGACGATCAATGCGATGGCGCGCGAGGTGCGGCCGGACGGCGAGTTGACCGGACCGGTGATCGACCCGTTCAACGGCCAGGCCGATTTGCAGGCACGGCTGTTCCGTCACGTCAGCGATGCGTTTCTTGAAGATCCCGTGCGGATTTTGCGGATTGCGCGGTTCGCGGCGCGGTTTGTCGATGTCAATGTGGCGTCCGAGACGATGGCGCTGATGCGCAAGATGGTCGCCGATGGCGAAGTGGATGCGCTGGTGGCCGAGCGCGTGTGGCAGGAAGTGTCGCGCGGCTTGATGGAGAAGAAGCCTTCGCGGATGTTCGAAGTGCTGCGCGAGTGCGGTGCGTTGGCGCGGATTCTGCCGGAGATCGATGCGTTATTCGGCGTGCCGCAGCGGGCTGATTATCACCCTGAGATTGATACGGGTGTGCATGTGATGATGGTAGTCGATCATGCGGCGCAGCAGGGGTATGCGTTGGCGGTTCGATTTGCTGCTCTTACGCATGATCTGGGTAAGGCGACGACGCCGGAGAATGTGTTGCCGCAGCATATCGGGCATGAGGGGCGCAGTGTGGATTTACTGAAGCCTTTATGCGAGCGGCTGCGGGTGCCCAATGAGTGTCGCGATCTGGCGCTGCTGGTCGCGCGAGAGCATGGGAATATCCATCGCGTGATGGAAATGGGCGCTGCCGCGCTGGTGAGGTTGCTCGAGCGCAGTGATGCTATTCGGAAACCTGCGAGGTTTGCGGAAGCCTTGCAGGCTTGTGAGGCTGACGGTCGTGGCAGGCTTGGGTTTGAGATGCGGGAGTATCCGCAGGCTGAGCGCTTGCGAATTGCTCTTTTGGCTGCGCGTGCGGTTGATGCTGGGGCCGTGGCTGAGCGGCTCGTTGACTCGCCGGGTGGGATTAAGGATGCTGTGCATCAGGAGAGAGTTCGGGCTGTTGAAATGGCTATTGCTTGAGTTGTTTTTTTTGCGCGCGGCGCGTGATTGGGGGTTTTTGCCTTGCGTGGCGCATTATGGTTGTGTGCCTGCTGGGTTGGCCTTTCCTTGATTTGTTAGTGGTCTATTAGCTTCGCCCCTGTGCGGGGCGGGCACTTACTTTCTTTGCCGCCGCAAAGAAAGTAAGCAAAGAAAGCGGCTTCACACCGCTAATTCTTAAGCGGGTCCCCTGGCTTGGAGGAGGTAGTGGAGCATCTGGAATCGGTGTTCTCGCACATTTTGCGTGAGTGACAAGGCAGTCATCCTTCCGGCGGCGCTGCGCGCGCCGTAGCGGTACTTCATCAAACCGGCTGACAATTTCGCGTCAACGTTTTGCCCGGCGCGGTGGCTCTCCCTTGCGTCCCCCATGCCTCGCCGAGGCGCTCGCGTTTTGTCTGGCGCGGTGACCCACTGTTGCAACCCCAATCCTCACTGTCGCACCGGCTCCTCGCTCCGTGAGATCGTCCACACTCGCACATTCGCGTACTTCGCCGAGGCGAAGCCGATGGCCCCCAATCACGCACAAACGAGGCCCCTGGTTTCCTTGGCAGACCGTTCCAGCGAGCACGTAGTGCGAGGCGGGAAGGATGAAGCGGGAGGAGCGTACGCCCCATCGGTTTTGAGAAGTACCGCCACGGCGCGCGCAGCGCCGCCGGAAGAATGACTGCCTTGTCACCAGCGCGGAGTGTGCGAGAACACCGATTCCAGATGCTCCACTACCTCCTCCAAGCCAGGGGACCCGCTTAAGCGTTAGCGGTGTGAAGCCGCTTTCTTTGCTTACTTTCTTTGCGGCGGCAAAGAAAGTAAGTGCCTGCCCCGCACAGGGGCGAAGCTAATAGACCACTAAGAAATCAAGGAAAGGCCAACGCCGCAGGCACACAGAAGAATGCCGCCGCTAAAGGCAAAAAAAACTACAAAACCCTAGCAAGAAGCGACAAAACCATCGACAAAACAAGAGTAGACATAAAAGGAAAAGGATACTCGCGCCCGAAGAAGCGCAAAGTCACATCACCGGGCATCCGCCCAATCCCGATCTTCCTGAGCCACGGCCAGCAGGCCGACAACACCGCCACGGCAATAAACGTAGTCAGCAGCCAGCGGATCATCGCGAATCCTTAAGGCAAAAAATCAAAGCGTATGTGACCGGTCGCCACTCGAAAAAGCCATAAGCGTGTCATCCAGCCCACGCGAAAACGCGATCACCTTAAACAGCTCCCCCATCTCCGCCTCGGACAACAACTTTTGCACCGCATTCGCCGCAGGCAAAAACCGCGTCGCGTCTGAAGGATCGATCTCCGACAATGCTTCGGTAATCCCAGCATTCAACAGGAACCGTGCTTGCGAAGTAAACCCCAACAAATCCGCCCCAGCTTCAACCCCAGCTTCGGCGATGCCGGTAAACTCCACGTGCGCGGTAATGTCCTGCAAGCCAGGATAAACAAACGGATCACCATGCGCCCGGTGCCGGTAATGGCACATCAACGTGCCCTGCGCACGCTGCGCATGGTAATACTCGTGACGCGGAAATCCATAGTCGATGAAAAAGGCCGCGCCGCGCGTCAGCATCGTGCAAATGGTTCGCGTGAAAGCCGACGCCGCTTCGTGCGTCTCTGTCACGTAATCGTCGCCGGCAGTTTCGATCCCGGCGAGAAACGCACCGTCCACAGCCGCGGAAACAGGACGGTCGTCGAAGGCAAAAGCCTCATCGCGCCAAACCACCCCGCGCTCGTGCCAGGCGCCGCCGGCAAAAGCAAACAGCCGCACCGGCATCGCGTCCAGCACCTCATTGCCGATTACCACGCCCTCGAACCGCTCAGGCAGCGCGTCGAGCCAGCGTACCTTCGCGGCCAGCGCCGGCGCGGCGGCTTCGATCGTCTCGCGTTGGCGCTCACGTAATTCACCCGACAAGTCCACGATCGAGTAGCTTTCGAGCGCGACGCCCAGCGCGTCGAGCGCGTTCAGCAACCCGGCGGCCAGTTTGCCCGTGCCGGCGCCGAATTCCATTACGCCGCGCGTGCCGCTCGCCTGCAAGGCTTCGGCGAGCGGGCGCGCCAATGTCGTTGCAAACAGCGGCGACAGTTCCGGCGCGGTGACGAAGTCGCTGCCATCGTCGGCGCTGCGGCCGAATTTGCGGGCGCCGCCGCTGTAATAACCGAGCCCCGGCGCGTACAGCGCGCGCTCCATGTAGCGGTCGAACGGCAGCCAGCCACCGGCGGTCTCGAGCTCCGCGCGGATCTGCGCGACCAGCGCTTCGGACTGCGCAAGCGCGCTCGGGCCGGGAGCAGGTAAACTATCGGGTTGGTGAGCTTTCGGATTCATCCCCGCATTGTAAATGACCGCCTCTTTCGACACCGCCGCCGCCCGCGCGCCTGAAACGCCGCGCGTCGTGCTGATTACCGGCGCCGCCCGGCGCATCGGCCGGGCGCTCGCGCTCGGCTTTGCCGCGCGCGGCTGGGATGTAGCCGTCCACTACGGCGCCTCGCACGCGGATGCCGATAATCTGGTCGCGGAAATCGTCGCGTTGGGCCGGCGGGCAGTCGCGTTGCACGCGGAACTGGCCGACGAGGCTCAGGTCGAGCGGCTGCTGCCGGACTGTATCGCCGCGCTGGGCCGCCCGACGTGTATCGTCAACAATGCGTCGCGCTTCGAAGAAGATACGGCGCAGGACGTCGGCTACGAGCGTCTCCTGAAGCTGACGGCGATCAATCTCGGCGCGCCGCTCGTGCTGGCGCGTATGCTGTTCGAGGCGACGCCCGAGGCGGCGCGCGCCGACGAACGCCTGCGCGGCGTCGTGATCAATGTGCTGGACCAGAAGCTGTACAACATGAACCCGGATTACCTGTCGTACACGCTGTCGAAGGCGGCGTTGCAGACGGCGACGGTTGCGCTCGCGCAGGCGTTGGCGCCGAAAGTACGCGTGGTCGGGCTCGCGCCCGGTCTGACAATGCAATCCGGCGATCAGACGCCGGCCGGCTTTGCAGAAGCTCACCGTACGACGCCTTTGGGCCGCGCGTCGCGGCCGGAGGATATTGTCGCCGCCGCGCTGTATCTCGCCGATGCAGCGGGCGTCACCGGAACGACGCTGGTGGTCGACGGCGGGCAGCACCTCATGCCGCTGCCGCGCGACGTAATGTTTTTGACGGGCGCCTGAAGCGTGCGCAGCCTGCCGACAATGGCGGCTGCCGCGCTGCGAAGCGTCCCTTTGCGTGCCCTGCACGCTTTTTTCGACTGGAACGAACATGTTTGCCGCTCTTTCGCATCCCCGGCTCGCCGATTGCCGCCGGCTTTTTCTGCGCAATTACGAAGTGCACATCAACATCGGCGTGCACGACTTCGAAAAGCGCGGCGAACAGCGCGTCGTGATCAACGTCGAACTGTTCGTGCCGCTCGCGCTGTCCACGCCGCTCGAGGACAAACTGCGCGAAGTCGTCGACTACGACTTCATGCGTTCGACCATCGCGCGCCGCGTCGAGCAAGGGCATATCCACTTGCAGGAAACGCTCTGCGACGACCTGGTCAAGACGATGCTCGAACATCCGCAAGTGCGGGCAGCGCGCGTATCGACCGAAAAACCGGACGTTTATCCTGACTGCGACGCGGTGGGCGTCGAAGTCTTCCGTATCAAAGAGGATTGAGCCATGAATGCTCAGGAAATCCTGAACGACACTGCGGTCACCGAGGCCGCGCAGGCCCCAACGGGCAAAACGCCGCTTACGCGCCGCGAACAGAAAGAAGCGTACGAGAACAACAAGCTGTTCAAGCGGCTTGCGCGCCAGGTCGGCGAGGCGATCGGCGACTTCAACATGATCGAGGACGGCGACAAGGTGATGGTCTGCCTGTCGGGCGGCAAGGATAGCTACGCCATGCTCGACATCCTGATGCGGTTGCGCGAACGCGCGCCGATCAACTTCGACATCGTTGCGGTGAATCTCGACCAGAAGCAGCCCGGCTTTCCGGAGCATGTGCTGCCCGAGTACCTGAAGCAACTCGATATCCCGTTTCACATCGAGAACCAGGACACGTACAGCATCGTCAAGCGGCTGGTGCCGGAAGGCAAGACCACCTGTTCGCTGTGCTCGCGGCTGCGCCGCGGCATCCTGTACCGCGTCGCCGGCGAGCTCGGTGCGACCAAGATCGCGCTCGGCCATCATCGCGACGACATCCTGCAAACGCTGCTGCTCAACCTGTTCTACGGCGGCAAGCTGAAGGGCATGCCGCCCAAGCTGCAATCGGACGACGGCAAGAATATCGTGATCCGGCCGCTTGCCTATGTGAAAGAGACCGATCTGGAAAAGTACGCGGAGTTGCGCGAATTTCCGATCATTCCGTGCAATCTGTGCGGCAGCCAGCCGAACCTGAAGCGCGCGGAAATGAAGGCGCTGATCCGCGATTGGGAAAAGCGCTTCCCGGGCCGCGTCGAGAACATGTTCAATGCATTGTCGAACATCGTGCCGTCGCATCTGATGGATCACAAGCTGTTCCCGTTCGCCAGTCTGCGCGCGAGCGGCGAGGCCGATCCGCAAGGCGATATCGCGTTCGACGAAGAACCGTGCTCGACCGATGCCGGCGACGGCGCAACGCTTAACGGATCGAAGCCGATCTCGATCGTCCAGTTCGACGATCTTTGAGCGGCTCGGAATAGCCTGGAAACCGCGGCCCGGAAACCGGGTGTTTCCGGCTATTTCAGCCTGTAACAAGGCCTGGCGGGCGGCCTTGCCGTCAGAACCTGCGTGATAGAATTGGCGGCTCCAAACTCGTCTCTTTGCCGACGCCATGAACATCGTGATTTTGGCGGCAGGCACCGGTAAGCGCATGCGGTCCGCGCTTCCCAAGGTGCTCCATCCCCTGGCCGGCCGGCCACTCCTCGCTCATGTCATCGACACTGCCCGCACGCTCAAGCCCACGCGTCTGATCGTGGTGATCGGCCATGGCGCCGAAGCGGTGCGTAAAGCCGTGGCGGCGCCGGACGTCCAGTTCGCCGTGCAGGAGCAACAGCTCGGCACCGGCCACGCAGTGCAGCAGGCGCTGCCGCTGCTCGATCCTGCCGTGCCCACGCTCGTGCTGTACGGCGACGTGCCGCTAACCCGCGCCAGCACGCTGCAGGCGTTGACCGACCGTGCGGGGCAGGGCGGCTACGGCGTCCTCACCGTTACGCTCGACGACCCGAGCGGCTATGGCCGTATCGTGCGCGACGCGCAGGGCAAGGTTTCGCGCATCGTCGAACAGAAAGATGCGACGCCTGAACAACTGGGCATCGCCGAAATCAACACCGGCATCATCGTCGCGCCGACCGGGCGCCTCGGCGGCTGGCTCGCGTCGCTGAAGAACGACAATGCGCAAGGCGAGTTCTACCTGACCGACGCCGTCGAACTGGCAATCGAAGCAGGGCTTGAAGTCGTCACCACGCAGCCGGACGAAGTGTGGGAAACGCTCGGCGTGAACAGCAAGCAGCAGCTTGCCGAACTCGAACGGATACATCAGCACAACGTTGCCGATGCATTGCTGGTCGCGGGCGTCACGCTTGCCGATCCGGCGCGGCTCGACGTGCGCGGCACGCTTGAGTGCGGGCGCGATGTGTCGATCGACGTCAACTGCGTGTTCGAAGGCCGCGTGACGCTGGCCGACAACGTGACGATCGGGCCGAACTGCGTGATCCGCAACGCGACCATCGGAGCCGGGACGCGCGTCGATGCGTTCACGCATATCGAGGGCGCCGAAGTCGGCGCGAACGTCGTGCTCGGGCCGTATGCGCGGCTGCGTCCTGGCGCGTCCTTGCAGGACGAATCGCACGTCGGCAATTTCGTCGAGGTGAAAAACGCGGTGCTCGGTCACGGTTCGAAGGCGAATCACCTGACCTACATCGGCGACGCGGATATCGGCGCGCGCGTGAACATCGGCGCGGGCACCATCACCTGTAATTACGACGGCGCAAACAAATTTCGCACGATCATCGAAGATGATGTGTTCGTCGGCTCCGATACGCAACTCGTTGCGCCGGTGCGCGTGAAGCGCGGCGTGACGATCGCGGCGGGCACGACCGTCTGGAAGGACGTCGAAGAAGACATGCTGGTCCTGAACGACAAGACTCAAACAAGCAAGACGGGCTATGCACGCCCGACCAGGAAGAAAAGCTGATGGGCATGCCGCGCGTGAGGCGCGCACCCTGAAACCCAGCACTGAAAAGGAATTAAGCCATGTGTGGCATTGTCGGCGCGGTTGCGCAACGTAATATCGTTCCCGTCCTGATCGAAGGACTGCGTCGCCTCGAGTATCGCGGCTACGACTCGTGCGGCGTCGCCGTGCTCGGAAACGACGGGCCGCGCCGCGCACGCAGCGTCGCGCGCGTGGCGGATCTCGACGAGCAGGTGCGTGAAAGCCGTCTTGAAGGCATCACGGGGATCGCCCACACGCGCTGGGCGACGCACGGCGCGCCGGTGACGGACAACGCGCACCCGATCTTCTCGAAAGATGCGCTCGCGTTGGTACACAACGGCATCATCGAGAACTACGAGTCATTGCGCGAAATGCTGCGGGGCAAGGGTTACGCGTTCGTCTCGCAGACCGATACAGAGGTTATAGCGCACCTGATCCACAGCCTGTATCGCGGCGACCTGTTCGCCGCCGTGCGCGAGGCCGTCGGGCAGTTGCACGGCGCGTATGCGATCGCGGTGCTGCACAAGGATCAGCCGCACACGGTGGTCGGCGCGCGGCAAGGTTCGCCGCTGGTCGTGGGTTTGGGTAACGGCGAGAATTTTCTCGCTTCGGATGCGTTGGCGCTGGCCGGCAGCACCGAACGCTTCATCTTCCTCGAAGAAGGCGACGTTTGCGAACTGTCGCTCGACGGCGTTCGTATCGCCGATCGCGACGGCAACGAAGCGCAGCGCGACGTGCGTCAGGTTGCTGCGTATGGCGGCGCGGTCGAACTCGGCCCGTATCGTCACTTCATGCAAAAGGAAATTTTCGAGCAACCGCGCGCGATCACCGACACGATCCCGCAAGCCGATTCGTTCGACGCTTCGCTATTTGGCGAGGGCGCGGACAAGGTGTTCGCGGACATCGATAGTCTGCTGATTCTGGCGTGCGGCACGAGCTACTACTCGGGGCTAACCGCGAAGTACTGGCTTGAATCGATCGCGAAGATTCCGACCCAGGTTGAGATTGCGAGCGAGTATCGCTATCGGGAGTCGGTGCCGAATCCGAAATCGCTGGTGGTGGTGATTTCGCAGTCGGGCGAGACGGCGGATACGCTGGCCGCGCTGAAGCATGCGCAGTCGCTGGGGCATAAACATACGCTGGCGGTGTGCAATGTGGGCACGAGCGCGATGGTGCGCCAGACCGAGTTGTCGTTCCTGACGCACGCGGGGCGCGAGATCGGTGTGGCGTCGACCAAGGCGTTCACGACGCAGCTGGTTGCGCTGTTCGTGCTGGCCGTGACGCTCGCGAAGCTGCGTGGGCATGTGAATGCCGCGCAGGAGGCGGATTATTTCAGGCAGCTGCGCCACTTGCCGGCCGCGTTGAATAGCGTGCTGGCGCTGGAGCCGCAGATCATCGCATGGTCGGAAGAGTTTTCGCGCAAGGAGCATGCGTTGTTCCTCGGGCGTGGGTTGCATTACCCGATCGCGCTTGAAGGCGCGTTGAAGCTCAAGGAGATTTCCTATATTCACGCGGAAGCGTATCCGGCCGGCGAGCTGAAGCATGGGCCGTTGGCGCTCGTGACTGAAGCCATGCCGGTTGTGACGGTGGCGCCGAATGACGCGCTGCTGGAAAAGCTGAAGTCGAATATTCAGGAGGTGCGGGCGCGCGGCGGCCAGCTGTATGTGTTCGCGGATGCGGATACGAGGATCGTGAATGATGAAGGGCTGCATGTGATCCGGATGCCGGAGCACTATGGCTTGCTGTCGCCGATTCTGCACGTGGTACCGTTGCAGTTGCTGGCTTATCACACGGCTTGTGCGAGGGGCACGGATGTGGATAAGCCCAGGAATCTTGCTAAGTCCGTTACGGTGGAGTGAGGGGCGGGGCGCTGGTCGCCCTGGTTGATGAATGACAAATATGTTTGTCTTCGGACAATTATGTTTGTCTTCTTACAAATATGTTTGTCTTCGTTAGCACGGCACGTGCTGGGGGACGCGGTGTTGCGATTACCGTCCGGTTGCCTGTCGTCGACCGGATGGTGTGGTAGTCGGATGGCGGGCCCGCCAATAGACGGATTCCAGCAAGCCATTTGGTTTGGATGGAAAGCAATTGCGAGTTAGATGGCAGGCAGGATGACGGGCGCGGAGGTGCCGCTCGAAGGCAACCGTTCCGAGGCCGATACGGCGGTGTCGTTGTGCTCGGGGAAAAACGGCGCAGGACCGATGACGCTATGCGCACCGGCCATACTTGGCGAGAGCCTGATTTCACAAGTGTCGCGATGCCACGTTACAAGCGGGCACGTGACGACGCGGGATACTTACGACGAACTGTTCCAGCGTGCGCCATTCAGGTCCGCCGTCGCACTGGCCGATAGCGGCGCCGCGTCAGAACCTGTACTCCGGATTCTTTGGATCGAATACCGAATCGTCGAAACGTTTCAGCGTCACGTCCGTGAACGAAAACTTCTCGAAGAGTTCGAGATCGTTGTCCCACGCTTCGCTCGTGCGAAAAAAAGGTTGCCGCAAGTCGAGGCCGAGCCGCTCCTTCTTTGCATAGAAGTCGGGCCGTCCGGTAGGTGTTTCCCACGTGAACGCTACTACGCGCGCACCATGATCGTTCAGCACCTCGATCTTCGAGGGCTTCTCGACGCCTGCCGCGCGATACTTCTTCAGCTCAGCCAGAAACAGATCCGTGAAATAGTCTATGCCCAGTTCACGCACCGTATGGTTCGACTGTGCCTTGACGCGAGCGCCATTGATTGGTACCCAGAAGGACGCGAGGTTGAGGATCCCACCCAGATGCGCGTAAAGCTGGTCCGGATCCTTCGTCTCGTCATAAATCATTTCCTGCCCGGCATTCCTGCCGTCAGCCAGCCACTTAACGTAGACTTGACGCGGCTCCTGACGATAGCGAACCAGCATGTGAGCCGGCTTCGTCTGCCATCTGCCTTTTACGCGCTGTTGGCTGAACGTCTGGAACTCGTATTCCCGGTAGCGCGCACTTCCCGTCTGCACGTAGCGAGAAAGTGTGTCGGGCGCGAGCGCTCGAAAGAGTTCGATCAGTTGCGCGTCGTCCGACCTTTCGAGCTCACCGCTTCGGGCGGCGTGGCTTAGCCAGACTACCTGGCGCTCGACAGGCAGACTCGCTACCTGTGCGATCGCGACGGGTGACTGATCTCCCGGCGCTGGATGGCTCGCCGGTGTCGGCGCGTCCTCAGCATGCCCAGGCGCGACAATCATTGCAGCCGATGCGAGCGCTAGAGATGCGAGCCTCGCGAACCCTGCGGCGCGGGACTTTATTGACGTCTGGGCGACACGCAGCATGTGGCACCTCGGATTCGTCGATTTTTCGTTAAGACAGCGCAGCAAGCACGATCCACCGCCTTCTGACATGAGTCTAGAATGCGTCGCTCGTTTCGCGATCGGCTGTCGAGCTCAGGCGCGGCGCCTCAGCGATTTCGACCTGCTCATGGAAGTCATCGGCGACCTTGCTCCCTATGTCCGGTGGCAACGATCGAACGATGGCGTCCAATAAAGCCTCCGCAGCGTGAATGATCCCAGCATGGAACGAGTTCAATGCGAAGGTCCGGTGAAGGCGTCGCAAGAGCAATCTAGCACGATCCGCAGGTACGTTCAGGTCGGCTCATCCGCCTCTACGCGGTTCCGAACACAATCAGGTCCGCTCAGATAAGGGGTCGACGGGCGTGTGCGCGAAGCCGACTTCCGTCGCCCATGCACGGCACTGTGCACCGATATAGTCGAAGCCGCCAGGCGTCTCGATACGCATGCGCATGCTCATCAGAAGGCCGAAGACATTCGGCCTGCGCGCATCGTCGATGCGGGAAGCACCAGCCGATCCGTTCATCTATCGCGATCGCTCCACTGATTTCATCGCCGTCGAGCGGGGACAGGGCAAGGCGATCAAGTCGAACCGCTCAGTTGCCTGATTGTCCGCAGCGGCCCGTATGCAACTGTCATTAACGTCGACATCGACCCGCCTGAACAAGTCTATTGACTCGATCCCCCACCATCCGCGTCCGTGAATCCGGAGCGTGGATCGCATGGCCGCTGTCAATGCGTTGGCCGTTGCAGATTTTTGCGCTTTCGATTTCATCGGTGCGCTGTGTCACAGTCGCCGGTTGCTACGCGCGAAATAATTTATCCACGTGCGTGTTAGCCACCGGCGCTTTACGCGCCCAGCCCCGGCATAACGACCGCCCTGGAGGTGCGCTGTGTTCCACCAGACTTTTCCCGCACCTTGTTCCGCGCTGCCGTGATAGCTGTATTTCTCGTTGGCTATCCGTGCCTGAAGTCAACGGCGACTGCCGCGGGCTCGGCTCCGCTGCCTGCGAAGGAGAAGCGGGTTTCGCCCGCTAACGCTGCTACGCCGGTCGACTTCCCTACCATCGTAGAGCGATACGGGCCCGCCGTCGTAAATATCAGCACGACGGCCCAGGAGCAACCAACGTCTGCGTCGGCCTTCGTGGCGCTCGATCCTGACGATCCCTTTTTTGCATTCTTCAGGCGCGCGGCGCAGCAACCGCAGGAGTCACAAGGCAACCCGCCAGGCGCGATATCGGGTGTCGGCTCCGGGTTCATCGTGAGCCCCGATGGCCTCATTCTGACCACAGCCCATGTGGTGGATCGCGCCGACGAAGTTACGGTCAAGCTGACCGACCGACGCGAGTTCAAGGCAAAGGTGCTGGCTGTCGACGCCCAGAGCGACGTCGCGGTGATTCAAATCGACGCGACGAAGCTTCCGACGGTCAAGCTCGGCGACTCGTCGCGGGTGCGCGTCGGCGAGCAGGTGCTGACGATCGGATCGCCCGACCGCTTCCAGAATACCGTCACAGCCGGCATTGTCAGCGCCACTTCTCGCACGCTGCCGGATGGCAGCAATTTCCCCTTTTTCCAGACCGATGTCTCCGTCAACCCCGACAACTCGGGTGGCCCGCTGTTCAACGGTGCTGGCGAGGTGATCGGCATTGCCGTGCAGGTTTATGCGGACTTAGACAGGTACCCCAGCCTGGCCTTTGCCATCCCGATCAACATGGCGGCCAAGGTGCGATCGCAGTTGCAAACCCAGCGCAAGCTACCTCCGGGGGGGCTTGGCGTGGAGGTACAGGACGTCGGCCCCGGCTTGGCGGCGGCCTTTGGTCTGCCGCGACCGGCAGGTGCGCTGGTCAATTCCGTCGCGCCCGGCACACCGGCCGCCGTGAGCGGCCTCAAGCCAGGCGACGTGATCATCCGGATCGGCGACAAGACGATCGATCGCTCGGCCGAACTCGCCGAGGATGCTGCGGGTCTGCCGCCCGGGACGAAAACCACACTCAGGCTGATCCGCAACGGAAGACCGATGACGATGACGATGACGGTCATGGTCGGCGCGTCCGGGGAAAGCCCCAACGCTCGACAAAACGAAGGCAGCGCAACGGATCGCCTGGGCCTGGCCATGCATCCGCTGACTGATGGCGAGCGGCGCACGAGCGGGCTTCCGCAAGGTCTGATGGTCGATGGGGTCTATGGGGCTGCGGCAAGCGCTGGCATCCAACCCGGCGATATCGTCCTGTCGCTCAATGGCACGCTGGTCGCCTCGCAGGAGGAACTGGCCGCGTTGGCAACAACGGCAGGGAAAAAGGTAGCGTTGCTGATACAGCGTGACCACGCGCGCAGCTTTATCTCGGTCGAGCTCAGGTGAATGCGTGCCGGCCAGCCGGGTTCGGTGGGATGAGAGTGTCGGATGCCCGGCGGCTGTAGCGGGTACGCTGTAAAAAGACAAAAGGCCCACCGGCAGGGATAACAGGTCGCGGGTCAAACCAATGCTTTCCGCAATCATTTTTTACACGTTCTTGTTCCTCGCCCTGGTCATCGTCCCGGTCGGGCTGATTCTTGTCGTCCTCCTCTTGTTGGATCACGAGCGCAGGCTCTGGCAAAGCGTAACGGCTGTTGCTGGCCATATAGGCGCAATGATGGCACAAAGACCTGTTATTTCTGGTCTTCTAAAACGCTTCCCGCGCACCGCAGACTTCCTGGGTCGCCGACTCGATTCCCACGCCCCCTGGGGCCTGCCGGCGACGGTCGCCGGCGTTGGCATTCTCTTCGGATTGTGGTTTTTCCTGGGTGTGCTGCAGCATATCCTGGCAAACGACCCCCTTGTGGCACTGGACATCCGGTTACATAACGCCGTGCCACTTTTCCGCACCACGGGGATGACGTGGTTCATGATTACACTCACGCAGATGGGCAGCGCTGCAGTTTTATCCCTCCTATGCGCGGGCATTGCCGCCCTCGCACTGGCGCGCGAACAGCGGCGTCTTGCGGCCACGTTCATGCTTGCGCTCGCGGGCACTGCCCTCATTTCGGCAATTGCCAAGGCGCTCGTTGGCTATGCACGACCGACTGACGCGATTATCAGCGTGCAGGAAGCGAGCTTCCCATCGGGACATATGCTGTCGGGTACTGTCGTGTATGGATTGCTCGCGGCACTTCTGTTGGGCAGCCGGGTGCGTCGGGGAGTGCGCGCTCTTGGGATTACGCTGCTGCTCCTTGTCATCGTCGGCATCGGCCTGTCGCGCCTCTATTTAGGCGTGCACTGGCCATCCGACCTTCTTGGCAGCCTCGCTCTGGCGCTTATTCTCCTTGCATGCCTGTTCTTTTTCCAGCATCACGACCATCCCGTCCGATGGATCGACACATTCCCGCTGCCCCTTCGCAGCCGCGTCTTCCACTTTACAGGCAGTGCCGTTCTTGTCATTGCCATAGGCACCACCGCCATACTGACAAGCCGGACGAAAATGGTCCTGATCGGGCCGCCTCCAGTTGCCCACGCGCTCGATATCCACACGCTGCGAACATCACTTCCTCCCGACCTTCCACGTTGGTCGGAGGACCTTATTGGTGGCCGGATGGAGCCGATTTCTCTTGTCTTTGTCGGCTCCGAAATCGATCTGGTGGATGCCTTTACGCGTGCGGGATGGACGCGCGCCGACCTCCCGACACCGTTGCGCGTTGTACAGGAAGCGCTCGCCGCGTTGCGAAACCAGCCCGACCTGACGGGTCCGGCAACGCCTGCCTTCTTCGCCAACCGGCCTCAAAACCTCACTTTTGAAAAGCCGGATGCGGGCTCTCCGAGCATTCGGAGGCGACACCATACCCGACTGTGGCGGACGACATATTGCCTGGTACCCAGTTGCCGTCCTGTGTGGGTGGCAACCGCTAGTTACGACGTGGGTGTCTCATTCTCACAGCGCCTTCATCTTCCGACCCACCGCATTGATCCCGCCATCGACAATGAGCGGACCCTCATTGCCACCGATCTCCATCGAGCCGGGGCGACACTGGAGGGAAGCGTTATGGTAGCGCCCCCCCTGCACGGGATGAACGCGGCGGGTGACCCGTTCTCGACGGATGGTCGTGCGGTCGTGCTGGTTTTACCCGGCGGGTTCAAGTCCGAGACGCAGCATCATTAGCAATGCAGATAGCCTTCGCCACGGCGTCGATCTTGGAGGCCGAGGGGACGGGGTGAAGTTCGTCAGCCGGTTCGTTGAACTGCCGGAGCACGTCCCCTTGAGCATCAAGGGTGTTTGCAGCCGGCGATTCCGTAGCGCGTACTGACGCAATCCAGCACAAAGCGCGTCATGTCCACCGAATACTGCACCGGGCCGCCGCCTGAGGGGAAGCATAGACCGTCTTCGTCCAAACACCGACGAATCCATGGGAATCTTTGGTCACCGATCCGGCGTCGACGAAAACCTGAACGTCGGGGTTCGATGCAACGCGAACCCAATCGGCTCTTGCCGCGTTGCCGAATGACACAGCGGACGCGAAGACAACAACGGGTCCCCTCTACAACGCGAAAGCGACCGGCCGCAACAGGGTGTAGCAATATGAGCCATCGTGATTTTCGCAGCGTCGTTTCCCATCCTGATCGCGATCTCGGCCTGCCAGTATGTCGTGACCGCATGGTACTCACAGGGTGGCCTGGCAGCGGCCGCGCCTAGCTTTCCGTCATCGCATACCGGGGCAGGCTGATCGTGAAAATGCAGCCCGTACCTGGCACATCGCGCACGCTCAGAATCCCGTCATTTGCCTCGACGCTGCGCCTCGCGATGGACAGTCCGAGCCCAAGGCCGGTTCTGTCCTCGCCGTTCTGGGTGGAAGGCAGGAACATCCGTTCCGCATTGCCGGACGGAAGACCCCCGCACTGGTCCTTCACATCGATCAGGATGCGATCCGACACGGCATACGCGTCCAGGGTCACCTCGCTGTGAGGATGTGTGAACTTGAAGGCGTTCTGCAGCAGGTTTCCCACCGCCGAGTAAAGCTGGTCACGATCTCCACTGACGGAGAGTCGCGGGTCCACCGCGGACACCTTCAATACGCATCCACGAACCTGGGCCGCCAGGTCAGCGGCACGTTTGACCTCCGCGATGAAGTCAGCAACGGAAAACATTCTGGATTGCACGGACAGCCCCGCTGCCGTACGTACCTCATCCAGCGAGTGATCGATCAGATCGCTCAGCCCGTCGAGGCTTCGCTCCAGCACCGCTCCCGTGGCGCCAGACAGACTTAGATTTCCGGTTTTGGCGGCGGTAAACGCGAGGGTGACAGTCTGAAGAAAGTTACGCAGTTCGTGGGCGAAAAATCCCATCCGTTCATGCATCTCAATGGCCTGCCTGTCCGCCATGACAAAATCTCGCTGATAGCTGAATTCGGTGACCGCATCGGCAATTGCGTTGTCCAGACACTGGGCGCCTGATGGTGGCTCGGCCTGGGCCTTGGCGCGCATGGGCCGTCCTGACCTGCTGCTGACCGACTAGGACATGCCTGGCATCGACGGCCCCACGCTATGCCGGATTTTCCGGAACGATCCGGTGCCGGCCAGCGTGCCGATCATTATGGCGTCGTCCTTGAGCTTGCCGCCCGCCGGCACCCCTGATTTACACAATCTGTTCCTGCAAAAACCGGTCGATGCCGTCGCACTGCTGGCTGCGGTATCCGCGCTCGCGGTTGTAGCTGTAGCAACTGACACGTCGCAAGTAGATGCAAAGCTGGATGACGGACCTTCCGGAGACCAGCAATAATCAGACAATGCGGTGCGCTCAAGATGGCGCCATGACCACTGTCCGCCAAATGCGTCGTCACCAGATTGGTCGCAGGACCGATAGCCGCGTCGCGCTTGTCCGGCGAAAGACCGAGCCACGCGTGACCGGCGGACCCCACGGGTTATCATGCATCGACTTCCGCTGCAGGAGCGACGCCCTGATGCCCCCCACTCCGGTTGACGCCGCTGCGCCATTTCATATCGTCCTGAACGTCGCCTCCGGCAGCAATGATGCGGGAGCCACGCGCAACACGATCGAGACCATCCTGGCCAGCGCGAACCGTGAGCACCACGTGCGCCTGGTCGAGCGGCCCGAGCAGCTTGATCTGGTCGCCCGGCAGACCGTTGCTGAAGCGCGCTTGCGCAGCGGCGTGGTGGTCGTGGCCGGTGGCGACGGCACGATCCGCACGGTCGCGCAGGCGACACTCGGCAGCGGGTGCCTGTTCGGCGTGCTTCCGCAAGGCACCTTCAACTATTTCGGTCGGACCCACGGTATCCCGTCCGACACCGCCGATGCGACAGAGCTGCTGCTGTCGGCACGTGCGCATCCGGTGCAGGTCGGTCTGGTCAACGACCGCGTCTTCCTGGTCAATGCCAGTCTCGGCCTCTACCCCGAACTGCTCGAGGATCGCGAAATCTACGCGCGGAAGTTCGGCCGCAGTCGGCTCGTCGCGCTGTGGTCGGCGCTGTCGACGCTGCTGCACGAGCATCGGCCGTTGCGGTTGCTGATGGAGGACGAGGACAAGACACGCCCGATGCGCACCCCAACGCTGTTCGTCAGTAACAGCCGGCTGCAGCTCGAACAGATCGGCATTCCACAAGCGCCGGAACTGGAACACGGTTTGCTCGTCGCGTTGACGGTGCGACCGGTCAGCATGCTGACACAATATTGGTTGATGGTGCGCGGCGCGCTCGGCCAGCTCGGCACGGCCGACGACGTGATCAGCTTTGCCTTCCAGCGTATCGTGGTCACGTCCGCAACGCGCCGTCGCGCGCGCGGCGTGAAGGTGGCGACCGACGGCGAAATCGTCTGGCTGCAACCGCCGCTCGAATTCCGGGTCGCTGCCGAGCCGCTCTATCTGTTGAAACCTGAGCCCGAGTTGCGCTGCGCGCCGTCGCTGTCCGATCCGTCATGAGTTTGCTGCTACAGATTTCCGATCCGCACTTCGGCACTGAACGGCCCGACGTTGTCGACGCGTTGGTGGGCCTCACGCACGACGCCGCGCCTCAACTGGTGGTCATGTCCGGCGACATCACGCAGCGCGCGCGCCGCAGGCAGTTTCGCGCCGCGCGCGCGTTCGTCGACCGGCTCGGCGTCGCCGCAACGCTGGTAATCCCCGGCAACCACGATATCCCGTTGTTCAATCTGGGTGCGCGTCTGTTCCGGCCGTATGCGAACCACCGGCGGGCATTCGGCGACGACCTCGAGCCGATATTCGAATCGGGCCAGTGGCTGGTCATTGCGCTGAACACGACGCGCTTCTATCGCCACAAGAACGGCGAGGTGTCCGCCGAACAGGTCGAACGCGTCGCGGCGCGCCTCGAACAGGCTGCCGAGACGCAGTTGCGCGTGGTCGTCACGCACCAGCCGGTCGCGGTGACCCGTGTGCAGGACGAGACCAACCTGTTGCACGGTCGCGCAGCGGCAGTGCGACGCTGGTCCCAGGCCGGCGCCGACGTGATCCTCGGTGGCCACATCCACTTGCCTTTCGTCACCGCGCTGCACGACCGCTTTGCCGGGTTGCCGCGCAAGGTCTGGGCCGTGCAGGCCGGCACGGCTGTGTCGTCGCGCGTGCGCTTCGAGGCCGGCAATTCGGTCAACCTGATTCGCTGCGTGTCGCCGGCGAGTCCGCACCGCAGCGCGTTGGTCGAGCGCTGGGATTACGTCGACGCGCAGCAGCGCTTCCAGCGCGTTGACGTCAGCGAACTGCATTTCGACGCGTCGCTCGCCGCGCAGCGACAGGAGACCCTATGACGGACACGGTTCGTGCACTGGCCGCGAACGCGCTAGCTGGCTTCGTTGCCACGCTGGTGCTGCTGCTGGGCGCGGCGTGCGGGGCGTGGTGGCTGGCGCTGCGCCGTCGGCGTCGCGTGGCCGCCGACGGCCTGCCGTCGCCGCCCAAAATCGCTGTCTATCTGGGACTGAGCGGCGCGGTGGTGGTCAGTGCGGCCGCCGTATTTGCGACGCTCGCGTGGCAGATGAGCAGCGGCCGGCTTGCGCAGTTCGACCAGGCGTTCACCGACGGAATCCGTCAGTCGGTGCCGCTCGGCGTGGCACACGTTTTTGCTCTGGTCACGCATTTCGGCGATTCGGTGACGCTCGCCGCGCTGTGTGTCAGCATCGCGACAGCGCTGGTGCTCTCGGGAAGCCGTTGCCTGGCGTTATGGTGGGTGCTCGCAATTGCCGGCAACGGCACGCTGAACCGGACGCTGAAGCACGTGTTTGAGCGCGTACGCCCGATGCAGGACCCGACGCTGGCGCTCGCCGACGGGTGGAGTTTCCCGAGCGGACACACGTCCGGGTCGCTGGTTGCCTACGGGATGCTCGCGTACGTGCTGGTGCGCGCGCTGCCGAGGGCCTGGCACCTGCCCGCTCTGCTAGCGGCCACCACGGTCGCGTTCACGACCGCGTGCAGCCGCGTGTTCATCCAGGTCCACTTTGCCAGCGATGTGCTGGCCGGCATCGCGTCGGGCACCGCATGGCTCGTCGTGTGCATCTGCGGCTGCGAACTGAGTTGCTTCGGGAGGGCGCGGCAGCGCTGACGCGTGATGCCCGCAGATAGCGGGGAGCGGACGCTCAAGGGTGCGCATGACCCGCCGTGCAGGGGGTCAAGGCTTATAAGCAATGGCTTCGATTTCTACCTTGGTGCCGACCATGTTCGTCGCCTGTACTGTCGAACGTGACGGCTTGTTCTCGCGGAAGAACTCTCCGTAAATGCGATTGAATTCATCGAAGTCGCGTGCGTCTTCAAGCCAGACGGTTGTCTTCACGACGTCTTCGAGCGTGCAACCCGCGAGCGCGAGTACATGAGCGACGTTCTTCAACGTCAGACGTGTGTGAGCTTCTATCCCGCCAGCGACGATGCTGCCGTCTTCGTCTCTGGCTACCTGACCGGATACAAACACAAAATTGCCGGCTTTCGTCGCTAGCGAGCGTGGCAGGGTTCGTGTGCCCGGATTGCTCTCTGCAAAGTACTCAATCGTCATTTGAGTCACCTCCGCAAACCAGTGTGCCCCTGCGACCGCCGGTGATCAAGGAGCACATCGCTGAAAAACCTCCGCTGCCCTTTCTATACCCCACGCTCTGTAATCGAACCATTTCCCCCGAAATCCTGCGAGCGTCCGGTGACGGGGCCAAGTTCACTTGCGTCCGCTCCTGGCCGGACCGGGCCCGGCGCGACAGGCCGTCCTCGACCCGTTGCCGACATTCGGCAGGTAGGCAGCGTGAGTCTGCTTTCCAGGTACTACGGTCACTGGAGGAGCCCGTGACCGATCCGCCTAGCGGAGCGCGTTAATACAACGCCGTACAGGTGAGCGCGAAGTCGACGGAAAGCGCGGAATTTGCACGATGAAGCTCGTTCCGCTTTCCGAGGATTCGACCTGAATGGTGTCGTTATGCGCGAGTTCGGCCTAACAGGCACAGCGAATGCTTCACCTGCATCGTGTCGTCGCCAACTGTGGAGTCATCGCGGAAAAGCGCGCCGGATGGCGACTCCGGCCACCCGTCCGGATCGGCCAGGAATATGGCGAGCGTCTTCATACTCAAAGGCTTACGATAGAAAACCTGGTACACCGCTCCCATTGCCGTGGCGGAACCAGGGGGTCGAACACGCAGAACGGTCCCGTGGCTCATTTCGACGAGCACTCCGTAAGGGGACGGCACATGAACGTAGTGCATGGAAGGATCAGACGAAACGATCCGAAGCGTGTTGTAATGTTCAGACAGGCCGAGCTTGCGCATTCGGGTGCAGGTAGCCCGGATGTAGACATCAAGGCCACACCGCCTGCGCGGGGTAGACGCCTTGCGCTTTGGGTTGCGTCGGCAAGCGCATTGGCTGTCGGGGTCATGGGTATCGTCGCGGATGGCGATCGGTTCGACTATGATCAGGCGCTCGGGATCATCGGACCCACGTCGCCAGCGCAGCACACGTCCTGGTCCGGTCATGTCGCGCTACCATCGTCACCTCCCGCTCGCGGAACCGCGGTTGCCAGTGCTGAGCTCGCCCCGCCTGTGTCTTCCGCTCCGTCCGATCACCGCGCTGGACCTACTCCGGATTCTGCTGCGCCGCAGTCGGTTACACGGGGGCCTGGTCAAGCAAGCTATGCCGCCACACAGAATCGCCGCCATTCGGCGCCGCACGTGAGAGCAATCGCGCGGCATGCGCCCGAGATCACCCGACCCACATCGCCAACGCAACAAGCGTCTTCGTCCGGTCATGTCGCGAGATCATCGTCACCTCCTGCCCGGGGAACCGCAATTGGCAGTGCTGAGCTCGCCCCGCCCGTGTCTTCCGCTTCGTTCGATCAGCGCGGTGCACCTTCTCCGAATTCTGCTTCACTGCAGCTGGCTGAAGGACAGCCTGCAGGCGGTCACGGCGGAGGCGGTTCGGGCGCGGGCGGTTCAGGCGCAGGCGGTTCGGGCGCGGGCGGTTCAGGCGCAGGCGGTTCGGGTGCAGGCGGTTCGGGTGCAGGCGGTGCAGGCGCAGGCGGTCACGGCGGAAGCGGTTCGGGCGCAGGCGGTTCAGGCGCAGGCGGTTCAGGCGCAGGCGGTTCGGGCGCGGGCGGTTCAGGCGCAGGCGGTTCGGGCGCGGGCGGTTCAGGCGCAGGCGGTTCAGGCGCAGGCGGTTCGGGCGCGGGCGGTTCAGGCGCAGGCGGTTCGGGTGCAGGCGGTTCGGGCGCGGGCGGTCACGGCGGAAGCGGTTCGGGCGCAGGCGGTTCAGGCGCAGGCGGTTCGGGCGCGGGCGGTTCAGGCGCGGGCGGTTCGGGCGCAGGCGGTTCGGGCGCAGGCGGTTCGGGTGCAGGCGGTTCGGGCGCGGGCGGTGCAGGCGCAGGCGGTCACGGCGGAAGCGGTTCGGGCGCAGGCGGTGCAGGCGCAGGCGGTTCGGGCGCGGGCGGTTCGGGCGCGGGCGGTTCAGGCGCGGGCGGTTCGGGTGCAGGCGGTTCGGGCGCAGGCGGTTCAGGCGCAGGCGGTTCGGGTGCAGGCGGTTCAGGCGCAGGCGGTTCGGGCGCAGGCGGCTCGGGCGCAGGCGGCTCGGGTGCAGGCGGTTCAGGCGCAGGCGGTCACGGCGGAGGCGGCCACGGCGGAGGCGGGAACGGCGGAGGCGGGAACGGCGGAGGCGGGAACGGCGGGAACGGCGGGTCAAGGTAATCTGCCGCCTTGTTTTCAGCCGCCCTTTCGTGCAAGAGACGAAGGTCATGGCGGCTACCGGACGGGTAATCACAATTTGTATGGAACATGAAGCGTGAGATCCCTTGCGTATGTCCATCTCTCTAGCGGAAGCTCTGATGGCTGTATGCAGCCGGCCACCCAGGTTCGGGGCAACACTGAGAGACGAATGTCAGCTGCCGAAGTGCATCGGCCATATGAGCGTCCATTTGCTCAGGTAGAGGAATGACGGGAACTGGCCGCTTACTGCCGCACGCCGCAGACAGCAACCCGCCCACTTCTGCCCTTCAACCACCGCCCCCTTTTCCCAGGCTCAGTGACCAAGACCGCTCCTGGCGATCTGCTGCTCCACGAACTGGGCGAACAGTGCATGCAGGCGCGTCGTCGGATGAAGGTCGTCGGCAAATATATACGTCTGATCGGCATTGGCCGTCACGTAGGTACCCGGCGAGCACAGCAATGCTGTCGCATGGGGCGTTTTCGCAGGGTCGCAGGCGACGCTGGTGTTGGACACGGCGAAGCCATTGACCTGAAAGTTCACCACGATCTGGTTCACCCAAGTATAAGAATCGATCTGGATGACCTTGCCTTGCAGGCCATTGGCCTGCAAGGCGGCGTTCAAGCTATCGTTGAAGATTTGCGATAATTGGGTCAGGTTTGCCCCGCCGTCGGGCGAGGCGATGCCTTTGGGCGATCGTCCGACATTCGGAACATTGACCACCACGACATGGGTGGCGCCGTTCTGGACGATCTGCCCGACAACTTGAGCCAGGGTGTTTGCCGCCGTCTGCACGGTCTGCGCCGCGGCCGGCAGCGCCCCGGCGCGAAGCACGTCGTTCGAGCCAACCCAGACCAGCACCAGTTGATTGGAGTTGAAGTTCCCGTGCGCGGCCAGATAGCTCGAAACCTGCTGATTGACGGGCATTTCGATGTTGCCGATCACGTCGGCAAGAAAGTCGTACAGGTTTGCCGGCGTCGCCACCGTGGCGCCGCCCTCCGCGTAGCCGAGTCCGCTTTGCGCACTCAATTTATGAGTGATGTCGATCGTAAATGCCGCGCTTAGCGTATCGCCGTAGTATTGCGCGACATCCTGGGTCCACACTTGCCCCGGGTTGGTCGTGAAACGCCCCCCGCCCAGCACGCTGCCGATCGGCGCATAGGTCCCGACGTCCGACAGGCTGTCGCCGAACGAGACCACTTGCAGATGAATGCCGCCCGCCGGGGTGGCCGAGTTGCTGCCATTACTCGAGCCGCCTCCATGCCCGCCGCATGCGGTAAGCAGTGCAATTACCACGGCAAGAATTGCAGCACCTACCTTGTCATTGATTCCTTGCATAGCTACCTCCGCCTCGCGAATTCGCCGCTGATCGGCCGGGGAGCTGCGCTCACGTGGCCGGCTTTTCTGCGTTCTTGCAATAAGCACTTTCATTAAGCAAAAAGGATGCGCTGCTAGACGTTGATAGAAGTTGGCAGTATTAGGCCTAAACCGATGACATTGAAGATGTCGATCATTGCCTGGACCCCCGCGAGCTTGGCGAGGCGAGCGGCAAGAAATGTAAGGGCGACCAAAATCTTGACGCCCCAAAGCATGTTGCGTCGCCAGCCTGCCTCCGTTTGCGGACGAGTGATGCTTACTTCTTCGGACACGATATATTTCTCCTTTGAATAGATGAGGGGTAGGCCGGCCCTCCGCGGGCCGACTCGAATAAATCATTCGAGCGTGGTCAGCTCGCCCGCGCGGTCTTCAGCGCTTTGGTCCACCACAGCAAGTCGTCGATCGGTTGTTCGGCGACGGCATCCAGCTCGGTCAGGTGCGGGGTGATGTCCTGCCCCTGAAAATGCGCAAACAGTGCCGCTGCCGGGACATGGACCGCCGCTCGGGTTGGCGCGAGCTGCATTTCGACTGCGACCTCGCGCAGTTGCTCTATCGCGCGCGCGCCATTGATAATCATTGGAAGGCCTCCTGGCCGCCCTTCTTTCCTTGGGGCGGCCAGGAGGCCTTTCAATGAGTGACATTCTTATTGTCGCGACGGTGACATTTTTATTGCGGTCTACTGGAGTAGCTCGCTGTTACGTGCCGACCAGTTGCCGCTGCCTGCGGCGGTCGTCGGCACGCAGGCACTTCGGCTGACCGAAATCCCATCTTTGCTTAACCTCGCAACAGTTTCTTATGTGATTTCTTGCGATCCGGCTTCGGTTTGATTTTTGTTACGCCGCCGATCGACGGCGGATCGCTCGCCGGAAAGGTGTCCTCGACGGCCTTGTCGACGTTGTGCTCGCTCTTGTCACTGTTCGGATGTTGCTCGGGATGGTAGATACGCATGATGGCCTCCGGTCGCAGGTGTTGGGGACAATGACGTCCCGGAAATATCAGCGAGGCGCGGTCCTGCAGCGGAAGGCAATGCGGTTGGGACGCGCGGCTCGGGCTCTGGCGTGAGTGCCTGCCGGTGAACGCGAATGCAAACGTCTAGCGCTTGCGCGTGACCTCGCGCCTTGGAGACTGCGTGTTGGCATTCGCGTCATTCTGTATGCGTTGCTGATACGCGTCGCCACCGCGCCGGTCGGTGTCGGTCAGGCCGCGCGAAAGATCCTGATGCGCCTGCCGTCCGACAGCGCGCGTGCCTTCTTCATGTTGCGATTCCGCTGACTGGTCGGTCTCGTGCGGTAGCGGCAGCGGCGCAACTTTCTCATGATTCTCATCCGCCCGGGTGCCGGTGCATCGTTTTGCAGCATCACGGGGGACGGCGTTGGCATTGGGCTCCCGTTCGGCGAGTTTCATCAAAGGCTCCGTTGTGAAAGGTAGATCCGGATCGTCTGTCCAGAGACGGTGCGTGACTAGCGCGCACCATCGAGGCCGGGACGTTTCTTCATCCCGGCGGTGAGTCGCAGCCGCGTCTTCGTATGGCGGCCGTCCATACTTGACGGGACCCCGCTGGCCACGTTCTCCACCTGCGACGAAGGCCCTACCTCAATCCGACATAGCCGAGCACGAACAGAACGATGACCACGGCTCCCACAAGCCAGACGATGTTGTACATGACGCTCTCCTTAGGTTCGACACCCGCTTCAGCCGCCGCGCGACACTTCGGTCGCGACCAGCTGGCGAAACGTGCGGTGGCATCTGGCGTTCTGTCACAACAAGGATGTGCTGCGTTGCGCCGGTCGCCGGTTGTCCGCGAATGCGTGCCTCACGGCAGCGACCCGGGAATCGGTGATGCGCGCAAGGTGTAACGCTACGTTCTCACGTGCGACCGGATATGTCTGTACGGTAGCGGTCAACGACCTTGACTCGATGCGTCAAACCCCTGTTCCTGTTCCACCGGGTGGGCGAGTCATCCTGGTTCCTTCTACGCGCGACAGCACTGACGCAACCAGACGGTCGCAATCGTCACCGCCGAATTCGAACAGGTTGCGCTCGCGCCAGATCGACATCACGCGCGAGCGATTCGCGTAACAGGCTCTTCGCTCGGAAATGCCGGCTGCGCACGGTAGCCTCGGGAATATCGAGGCACTGAGCAGTTTCCTCGAAGCTCATTCCCTCGACAGACCGCAGCACGAACACGGTACGAAGGGCTATCGGCGGGCACCGCCGCGATTGCTCACATCAAACGCGACAGGCCCGTCGCCTGCATCAATGCCGGTGGCGGCAGATTCCCGCTCGGACGCTGGTCCGTCCGGACAATTATCATGTGTCGGGCTCGCTTCCTACAGAAAGCAGAACATCCCCACAACGGCGGCGGCCATCACGGCCGTCGCCACCCAGCCGACGACCCGCAGCGTGCCTGAAATGCGGAACGTCCCCATGATGTCCGGATTCGATGCCATCTTCATCATGAGCACCATGATGGGGACTGAGGCGACGCCGTTAATGACGGCACTCCAGAAAATTGCCTTGATCGGGTCAATCGAGGTGAAGCCAAGGGAGAGGCCAACCACCGTAGCAAGAATGATGATTCCGTAAAACCGCTTGGCGAGCTTTGGTTCCAGCTCCAGGCTGTTTTTCCAGTCGAACGTTCCTGCCATCGCATAGGCCGCAGAGCCGGCCAGGACCGGCAAGGCAAGCAGCCCGGTACCGATGATGCCAATACTGAATAGCAGGAACGCAAACTCCCCTGCGATCGGTCTGAGCGCAGAGGCGGCCTGTGACGACGTTTCGATGTTGGTAATGTGGTGCGCGTGCAGGGTCGCGGCCGTGGCGAGAACGATAAAGAACGCGATCAGGTTGGAAAATCCCATGCCGATCCAGGTATCAAACTTGATCCGTTTCAGATTTGACGCGCCTTGGGACGGCGCATGCTTGAGTGCGCGCTGCCCGTGTCGTGCCCGCAACTCCTCGACCTCCTGCGAGGCTTGCCAGAAAAACAGGTAGGGACTGATTGTCGTGCCGAACACCGCGACGACGGTTGTGACGTAGCCACCGTTCCACGACAGATGCGGAAACACGGTCCGGATCGCGACGGTCATCCGATTACCCCTATCCGGACTACACCTTGTGCGGCTATTGGTGCTCAACTCCCTGAACCGCGTTTGCTTCATCTGCGTGACCACCTTGTGCCGATGGCTGGGTGTCCGGGTCTCGTGCTCGCGCAACGTCGCAGTGTCCACCGTAGCGGCTTCGGTCGCGTCTTCCCCGGCAGGAAGAACATCTCTGGAAGGCGTTTCTACGCAAGCCCGCGCCAGTAGCCGTCTCACGAAACTCATTCGGCTACTGCTGGCGACAGGAAAACGCCGGCCTTGCGGCCGGCGTTTCGAACAGGTGGCGAACGTGTCCTGTTGGTTCGACCACTACAGACACGCCCGTCCTTTGTTTTAACGGCTCAAAGATCGAGCGGCCGGCCTTCGACTGCGCCCCGGGTGGCCAGCCAGTAGGGCCGCTGGTTGTAGTACTCGTGCAGCGACGAACCCCACTGCGGGTCCGACATTGCGGGCCAATGGTCCTTGTCGAAGCCGGGCGCGTTTTTGATGCGGTCGGCGGCGATGTCGAGCCGGAAGCACTTTTCGTTAGTGTCTAACGTCAGCGCGCTCCACGGGATGGCGTAAAGGGTGTGGCCCATGCCAAGGAACCCGCCGCTGGACAGGACGGCGTACGCGATCCGGCCGCCACGCACGTCGAGCATGATGTCGGAGATTTTGCCGATATCTTCGCCATCCGAAGTGATGACCTTGTCGCCGGTGAGCGTGGCTGCTGCCATCACATCCGGGCCGGGGCCTTCGCCAGTTCCACCGCCGACAATCTTCGCGCCGCTGCCGCCAGTTGCAGGTTGGGCGCCGGGGTCAAGTGTAGTCATGATGTCCTCCTCGTGAAAAGACCAGACCTTCAATCCCGCGATCGTCATGTCACCAGCGAGTGCAGACACGGATCGGTGCGCGACGGCGAACGCTACCTTGTCCGAGCCCACGGCAGGGCTGCTCTTACGAAATGAATTAATGCAACTGCTTTTTCAGATCCGAAAGTTCGGCATGAACCGAGGTGACGGCATTTTTCACTTTCGCATTGACATTGGTCGCACGTTGACACGCCTGCTCTGCACGGTCGCCGAGCTGCTCAAGGTCGTCTACCCATTGACGCATGCGATTTTCGTCTTTTGATTCCATTATTTTTTTTGCGCCTTCGGACTTTCTATCGAGTTGATCAACGTAGTCGATGAGGTCCTTGGGCAGTGTGGCGTCGGCGTGACAGGCCTGCGAGGCTTTCTCGATGGTTTGCTCGAGATGGGTGAAACGCTTCTGGATTTCGCTAGCTTGCAGCATGATGAAACTCCCCCTCGAAGGTTGTTCCACGGTAAGTTGGGGTGCCGTTTTTTCCGGATCCCAACGTGATACCGCCAGTCTCGTCTGCCTGAGCCAGCTGACGTATTGCTGCTCCGCATTTCCCAGCCAATCGACGGGTGGCGGCCTGTTTACTATAGAACTCTCCACTGCAATCAGACAGGTCCCGTTCCTTCCGCGTGGCGTAAGCGTGCTGGAAGCGCCCGCCCGTTTCACAGACTGTTGAAGAAGTCCGCCACGGTGACATTCGTCTGGAATCGTGCAGGATGCAGCAGTGTGCGCCGCATCAATTGAATGACCCGGGACTTCTGGGAGCGGAGCGATCTGGTGATAGGGGCGCATCGAGGTCGGAGGCGTCGTGGGGTGACCTCAGGATACAAATTTCTTTGTGTGCGCGCGTCAGTCTCCGCGTGTATCGAACGTGCCGCGTTGCAAAAACCGGTTGCTCCATAGCCGCTCGATGCGCTCGCTGCAGAGAGGGACGGCAGGATCGATCACCCGATGGAACAGGGACAGCGGGCTGACAAATCGTGTGAAGGGTGTTGACCGCTACCGTACTGACCTGCCGTGTCGGCAGTGAGGACGTATTAATGGACATCGAGCCGCCATGTGCCCTCGTCCCTTCCGCCGAACAGGCCGAAGAACTGCGCGCATCTCCGCTCGACGCCGTCCCGTGCAGGTCGGCTGCACGGGATACACCCGGGGGGCGTCAGGCTAAACACGCAAGTTGCTCAATTGTCGTCTGACCTGCTCGGTAGGTGCTCGTGCGGGACCGGCTCCGCTTTTGCGGCATCAGGAACGTCGCCCGGGGTGCCCGGCGAAGGTTTCGGAGACGGCGATCTGGTGCCTGGCGTAACGCCGTGGACGGGGTGATCCGGAAGTCCTGGCCGGTGAATCGGTCGTGTGGTTGGGCTTGAGGGCATGATTTCCTCCAACGCTGAGGTGACCAGCAACGACCATCGTACCTCTATTGAAGTCGCAGAACGTACCGGCTCCACGCCCACTACTTTCAGCGAAACCGCAGACTTCTGACATGGGCCGCCGGGCGCGCCCGAGCGATAGCGCGCGTTGTTCCCGCTACGCACACGGACGGCACGATCAATCCAGTCAAGGACAGGAAAACCGTATGGCCCGTCGAACGGCGGGTGTTGAAGGCTACCGTACAGAAGTACCTTCTCGCAGGTGGGAGGTTTGCATCAGGCCACAGACCGGGCGCAGCGAAAAATATACCGCGCGGACGTCAGCCTTCGAGACTATCGCTGCTCATTCGAGAATAGTTTGAAGCCCCAGTACCTGTTCCAGGGAGAGCAGCGCCCGGTGTTGCGACGTGCCGCCGCGGGTTGATCGGCGCCTGGACAGCTTTCCAAAACGAAGCGATGACGCCGGAATCATGTTTCCACATGAAAAGCCGGACCTATTCAGAAATAGCGTAGTGGATCGAGCTATCGGGTATCCGGACCGGGCAGGCAGACATTCTGACTAGTCTGCTGGCAGAACCAACCACTGCCCCGATGCCCGAAAACGACTGGAAAGCGATGCGCGTGTTGCGAGTCAAACCCGGCTTATTCATCGAGACCTGTTTCGCGTTTTTGTACGCTGTCGTACCGCGTCCGCAGCCGCTTCGGCGTAGCGTCAAAAGTATCCCGAAACAACCTGGAGACGATGATGCTGCGACGAACATTCATATGGGGTACGCCCGGATCCATCCTTGCCATTGGGCTCGCGGTTTCCGGCTGCACAACGACCGGAACATCCGACGCCAGTGGCCACCAGGCCGACAAGCGCCACACCATCGACGCGGGCGTCGACTCCACCCTTGCACGTCTTTACACGATCGCCAACGGCTCGCGTGAACTCGTCAGCAAGGCGCGTGGCGTATTAGTGTTCCCGTCGGTGATCGCCGCTGGCTTCTGGGTCGGCGGCCAGTATGGTGAAGGCTCGCTGCGAGTCGGCGGCAGCACGGTCGGGTACTACAGCACCACGACCGGTTCGATCGGGCTGCAGATCGGCGCGCAATCGAAAGCGATCATTTTCCTGTTCATGACCGAGGACGCACTCACCCGGTTCCGTAATAGCGAAGGCTGGTCGGCCGGCGGTGATGCATCGGTGGCGGTACTGAAAGTCGGTGCGAACGGCAACATTGATACCACCACCGCGACGGCGCCAGTGGAAGCGTTCGTACTCACAAACAGCGGACTGATGGCCGGCGTAACGCTCGAAGGCACGAAGGTCACCAGGCTCAAGTCACTATAAGGAGCGACGCAGGCGGGGCAGGTTTGTGTCTATTTGTCGTTTTCAATCTTAGGGGAGGGGGCATGCCCATTCTCACGAACGCGGGTCCGCTGGTTTCGCTGATCGCCGGCATTCTGATTCTCGTGGTGCCTCGCCTGTTGAATTACATCGTGGCGATCTACCTGATCGTGATCGGGCTGCTCGGGCTGTTCGGAGGGCACCTCCACTGAACCGAAACTATCCGTTAAAAAAGCACGTTGCGAACATCGGTCTTTTTAACGGTGGTCTCAGTGCGTCGGGGCATCGACCGCCGGAAGCAGAGAAGGAGTATCGAACATGTTGCGAAGCATAAAGAGTCTTCATGGATGTACCGTCGCGGCACGTGACGGCGACATCGGAAGCGTCGATGATGTTTATTTTGATGACGAGGCGTGGGGAGTGCGCTATCTCGTGGTCGACACCGGAAACTGGATGCGTGAGCGGCAGGTGCTGATTTCACCGTATTCAGTCAAACACTTGGACCGGGAATCAGGCACCGTCCTCGTGCATCTGACGCGGCAACAGGTGCGGGACAGTCCGAACATCGACACGCACAAGCCGGTGTCGCGTCAGCACGAAACCGAGTACCTCCTTTACTACGGCTATCCGACGTACTGGGGTGGTTTAAACCTGTGGGGGATGGGCGCCTCCCCCGCATTCGACATAAAGGACGTGCCGCCAGATCCAGCATCGGAGGCACTCCCGCGCCCCGACCCGGACGCACATCAAGCGCCCGTGGATGTCCATCTGCACAGCACAAATGCCGTAGAGGGCTATCACATCGAGGTGGCCGATGGCAGCATAGGCCATGTCTCCGGTTTCATCTTCGACGATGTTGCGTGGGCCATTCGTTATCTGACCGTCGATACGCGAAACTGGTGGCCCGGTGGCAAGGAGGTGCTGGTGGCAACGCGGTGGATCGACCTGATCGACTGGATCGGCTCTACCGTTTCTACCAGACTCAGTCGCGACGCAATCAAGAATAGTCCTGAATACGACGACTCCGTTCCACTCAGCCGCGATTACGAAAAGAGACTCCACGAGTTTCATGGCAGGGACGGATATTGGTGAGGACAGTGCGACATCACGGTCTGTTCGCGCCGGGGACGCAGCCGTCGGGGTCAGTCTGATCGCGGCTTGCGTCAACAGCGCGATGTTCGCCGCGTCATCAGCGAATGGGTTTTCAGATGAGACGCCCCACAGCGCCCGCCGCGAAGGATTCTCCGGGCAAAAATTTCGCGCCTATATCCTGCCCAGAACAAGTAGCACTAGCACGACGATCAACACCACGCCCAGCAAACCGCTGGGCATATAGCCCCACGACCGGCTGTGCGGCCAGGTCGGTATCGCACCGATCAATATGAGTACCAGCAAGACTATCAATATTGTTCCCAACATGGCCCTTCTCCTTCCAGACTCCGTGTTTTGAAGAGACCGGTCGCCGCGCTCTCGCTAGTTGCCCGGAATCTTCATGGTTTTCGCGAGGGTATCTCAGCAACGTTCAATTTGATGCTGGCGAGCATCCGCGACACTCCTAAAAGATCTCTACAGTAGAGTGAGCGTGACCTTGATTTGCCATGCAGTCGGTACGGTGGTGGACACCTAGATCTCTTTGTTTGTAGTGGCCATCCCGCGTTTACGAGGACCGCGTGCCGATGCACGGCCAAGGGCGCTCTCGTTGCCGGACTGGGAGTTCAATCGAGCTTTGCCGGCCGGGAAATGGTTCGGCGCGAGCCATTGATAATTCGCTCTCGCGAACAGAAGATGCGCCTCTTATAACGCCTTCAGATCAGGCAGCAACCGGTCGAATTCCCGTCTCACCACGCCATAGCATTCACACACGCGTTGTTCGAGCCCCGGTCTATCCAGCACCTCGATGTGACCATGACTGTAGCGAATCAGCCCCGCGTCCTGCAGTTTCAGCGCCGCCTCCGTCACGCCGGATCTCCGCACGCCAAGCATGTTGGCGATCAGTTCCTGCGTCATCGTCAGCTCGTTCGACGGCAGGCGGTCCAGGCTGAGCAGCAGCCAGCGGCACAGTGCTGGTCGATCGAATGATGCCGGTTGCAAACGGCGGTCTGGGCCATCTGCGTGATCAGTGCCTGAAAAGTCAGATCGGCATTCTTCTTCTGGACTTCGGACATGCTGTCGTACAGCGCCTGAAACGCAGGAGTGAGCTTTCTGATGCCGTCCGCGTGAGCGTCAGCGATCTGGCCATAGGACTTGAGATCGTCGACAGCGCTCATGCTGTTGAATTTGGTGGTTCGCGCCTGTCTGAGCGAATGCCAATCACAACGATCAGGATTTTCGTGCTCATGAAAAATGTGTGCATGGTCCTCATGATGATTCTCCCGTTCGCCAACGAGGCGATCTGACGCAGCCGCGGGGAATCAGGTCGGCAAATAGCCACGCTTCACACCAATTGGCAACCACTCTTTTCAGCCGCGCAAACTCGTCACTGAAATTTCGCCGGCATGGCGACCGCTCGTTGATCGCGCCGATAGCATAGGCGCTCGAGCGGGAGGCCGTCGTCCATATGTCAGGTTCATTTAACCAAAAAATATCGCAAGGGACTTACGTCGCCACGATGGGCACATTGAACGGTGGCTGTCATAAAAAGCGGCGCCGCTGACGCGACCATCCCCGTACCCGGTAGCGCCATCGAGCATCCGGCCGCACGGCGTCCGCCTCACGAAGAATGTCACTTAAAGTTTTTCACGCGCGCTCCGCCAGACTGCGCTTCGAAGCCGGCATGTCCCCTCTATGCAGCAACGCCGCCAGATTGTGGTTCAGGATCGATCGCGCTTGACTTGCCAGTCGAGGCAAGGCAAGCGCTAACCATATCCCGAACCGACGTGGCATAGCAATCGGCGCCGAGCGCGCTCTGGAGGTCCTCGCTCCACTGATGCGTATCGCCCGTCGGCCAGAGGCCCACGACGATCAAAGCGTGCGGCAAGCACTGCCGAACACGTCGCAGAAGGTAGCGCAAATGGGAAGGGATGCCATTGATGTTCAGATAGAAGATACACACCATCGTCGTCGCGCTGAGGTCGAGTCCGCTAATCCGGGCACGCGAGGCCGCGTCATGGGGGACCATCCGGCAATCGAGATCGTGCTTTCCGAGAAGCTGGACAAGGACAGCCGATGCCAATTCGTCGAGAGGCCCCCTACCCGCAATGCAAAGGACCCGATTCCCTGCGCGCCGAACCTGGGGCGTTTCCATGCTGGGCGAGGGAGCCTGCGGAGCCGGTTGATGCGATACCTTATGCTCGGTAGTGGCTGGCGCCAGCGCGCCCCAGTTGCCACCGGCTTCGACCGGAGCTGGATCAGTGTCTGCGTAATCATCCAGACCCTCGATGAGATCGTTCACTGTGGTCTCGATTCGCGCCAGTTGTACGGCCGTTACGCCGCCGAGCAACACATCATTGGCTGCAAGCTGCAATGCCTTGAGTGCAACTTCATCGTAATAGGAAGAGAGCGACCGGTCGCGTAGCAGTACTTCGGCTTGCTCCAGTGCGTCGTCAGGGTCACCGGCGAGCGCCCGCTGGTAGAGGTTTTCGATTGGCGTTAGCGCGGGCCGATCGCCGAGCAGCACGTCAAGAAATTCGAGCCGTGTGACATGGCGACCGAGAACAAGGAGGCAAAGGGTCAGCGGAGTGGACAGGATGAGCCCGATCGGCCCCCATATCCAACTCCAGAAAATCGCAGCCACGACAACCGAAAACGGGGAAAGTCCGGTGCTATGGCCGTACAGCATTGGTTCGATAACCTGACCGGCCAGCAGTTCGACGACCACAAAAAGCGCCAGTGACCAGATCGCCATCGACCACTCAGGACTGACTGCGGCAGCGAGTGCGGTAGCCAGAATAGCTGAGATCCAGATTCCCACGTAGGGTACAAGGCGCAACAGCGCGGCCAGAATACCCCACAGCACCGGGCTGGGCACGCCAATGAAGAACAGGCCTGTCCCGATAACGACACCCACGCCCGCGTTGACGCCGAGCTGTGAAACGAAATAGCGGCTCAAGCGCCGCGCAGCCTCATCCATAGCGGTAGTGGTCCGATGCAAATCTCTTGAACCAAACAACCGGATGGCCCTGTCCCGCAGATCATCTCGCTGCAGCAGAATGACGATGGTAACGATGAACACGATGAAAGTCGTCTCGAGCGGACTAATAACGGGAGACAGCAGGCGCCGTGCAACCTGCAGAGGTGTCAGGACAGGCTCGCGTACTTCGACCGGAAGCGCTGCAGACGGTTGAGCGTCAGGCGAGGCAGAAGCCGACTCACGAGCCAGTTGCGGCTGATCAACGGTTACCCGCTGAAGCGCGTGGCCGGCCGCTCCTACCAGACGGTTCAATCTTCCGATCGTCAGTCCATGCACGGCATCGATTTTTCTTTCGATGGTCGCTTGATAGCGGGGGACGCCCACCGCGAGATCCGTAATCTGGGTGGCGATTACGCCCGCAAGCAGGACGATCACTGAGACCGAAATCACAACTGCGAGGAGTACCGAAGCAACGTGGCCAAGCTTGATGCGACCAAGAAAATTGGCCAACGGGGCAACCAGGAAGCTGAGCAGAATCGCAAGCGTGATCGGGATGAGAACCTCTCGACCAAAATAGAGGGCGGCGACGACCGTCACTCCGACAGCAAGGGTAATCAAACCCTGCACACTGGGAGTTTCGGGGGCCTCGACGTGCGCGGCAGGCCTCGTGGGGCGAGATTCCATAAAATCGAACATAACGACCAACGCTCGCGATCCCGTCCAGTCGGGTGGGTGGTTTCGGACCAGTACAGAGGCGTTCCGCACAAGCCGGGCAGCTCGATGACGATCAGATAGATCGCAACGATGTAGTTCCGCGGGCGAGGCGCCGCGAGCATTGGAATGCAAGCGATCAGCGAAATCAGCGCGCCCTCGTGCGTGTTGTCCGGCTGCATCACGGGCGCGCCAGAGCTTCTCTTTCTTCAGGCGAACAGACTTCCATCTATTCCGACTTGAGTACTACCACCGAACCACCTCTATCGGGATTGCGCACCACGACAACCATGCTGACGCACACGGGATAGCGCCGGCATAGCGAGAGGGAGCCGATGCGGGTTCACCCATTGGCCAACGGTAGGGCCGCCAGCATCAACGCAGGAGGAACAGGATAGGGTCGGTGGGTTCATGGGCGTTATCCGACATTAAAAAGTCGGCTATCGTTCCGAGCAGTCCGGGATGACCTTTCTGAATGTGGCCGTATCGAACGCGTTGAAACAGAAGTTTCAACGCGCACACGAATACGTTGCTCGTAACCCGGATTGAAGTCGGTACGGTGCCGTACCCGGTTTCAAACAATCAATATTGCGTCAGCGCAGCGGCGGCCGGACCTGATACGACACGATGCTGTGCCAAAGACATGATCATGTTCAGCACGTGCTGGCGACGCGCTGTTGCAGAGGGAAATTGGGTTCGACTCTTCGCTGGTCGACTTCTCACCAGGCCGGGTATGGCGCGACCGGACAGCGTGACGATCACTGCGGGCGAGATCCGCGCTTTGAACATGACGCTCGGGGTCCGTATCCACCTTTTTTACAGAACAGCGGATTTCTGATCGTTCGAACCCGTCTCTTTCCTCATAATGGGGGCATCTCAAGATTCGGAAATTGCGCACTAAGCCGAGATGAGTGCGGCCATTGGTAGCGCACAAACCCGTTGCCGTTGAATTTGGTAATGCAGCAGGTTTATGCAACGCAAACACGAGACATATTTTTTGCGCTGGCGTTGCGCAAGCGATCGTTTGCGCAATTCCAGTACAGCGGCGAACGATCCAGTTCAGCCACGAAGGTACGGTCGCCGGTGCTGGTTTGGATGAACATAGCCCGGATCCAAACCGGGCACTTTGTCGACGCGCAGCGTCACATTCGGGCCGCACGGGATCGTCCTGCGCGGTGACAGTGATCCCGGAGCCGCTGTTCGAATTACTCTTCTGTGACCGCAACATCGTTTCGCAAGACACGCTAACAACATGTACGCTAGCGTACCGACAGTCGTCCCGCGCGTGAGGATAATTGCATGGCGTATGGCTGATGCCAGCGTGTGTGATTCCGATGGCCGCGGCAGTCGCTGCGGCTTCTTTTTGGTGCGGACAGAAAAACAGCAGGTGGCACGGGCATTTCGCGATATGCGGCCGGGGCCGCCCGCAGCCTTTTACGCACAGGCGCGTTGCGTGGGCGCGAAGCGGGAACTTTAAACGGAGTTCCGTCATGCGGCAGCCGGGGTTGTTGCACATACTGTTGGATCATCTTGAAGCCGCCGACGCTTCAAAAGCGCAGATGGCCTATTTTTTCGACTCCTGGGTCAATTTGCGGGATGCGGAGGCACCCCTTTGTCCAGCCTGCAATCTCGAAGGGTCGAGGCAGTCGCTGGCTCTATTGATGGGTAGACGGCGCACGTGGCTGGGAGTCTGCTTCGCCTGCGGCCCTCAACTCGGGGCACCGCTTGAAAGTTCGCTTTTTTGCAGATGGCCTTCACAAACTTCGTAGATGCCGCGCGTGATCGGCGACCCGTAGTCAAGGCGCCAGCCCTTTATGAACAACTTCGCGAGCGCGGCGGAATCCGTGAAGTCGGGTATGGTTAAAAACTGCGGGGCAAGCTCCTCCAAAAGCCGCCCCAGTTCAATCCGCTCAAGCCAGTCGCAATGCGCACCATTGCCGCCAAGCCAGTTGTCCATCAGGTCGATCTTGTGATCCGTTCTCAGCCGTTCGCTGGTGCGCGCGTGTGCAACGAGCTGCGCGATAACCATGTAGGAGCAGTTCCGCGCGGCTTGATCGTCAAGGTTATTGAGGTAAGAATTTCTAAGCATGTTCGGTTTGAGTCTCCGCGACTTCGAAAGCGTTTTCTTCAATCCGGTGGACAGCCCATTCGTTCGAAAAGGCGATGGCGTCGGCTTCAGTCCCAAAATCCGGCAGATTGATCGCGGCGTAGATTTCGATCTCGTCGTGTGTATGGGCTTCGATCCGATAGATTCGCGCCTGCGCAAAAAAACGGCCAACCGAGAATGTGGGGATGCTGTCAACACTGAAGTTGCGGTATATGACTCGCATGGTAGGCCTCGATCGGGTAAGCCACCGCACTGAAAATGTTGCGGAAGTGACTCAAGTGTATGTTGTCACAAGTCAATGTCGGCAGGCTATTTGTGAACCTTGGTTAGCCTGCTGCCGCGGCACTGAGCGGGCTCCGCATGTTGGGCTCAGTGCCTTCGTATGTGCGCGATAACTTGATCTCCTCGCGTTCGCCGAAAGACCTCCCCGAACGCGCAGAACGCTAATATGATAAATGGTGGTAACTATTACCCGAAGGAGGCCAATCCGCTGCATCGCAGTGGTTAACTGCAATTTCGCGAAGCCGGCCCATAGTTTTCTGGTGGAAGTGTCGCGCCATCGTGTTTGGACGTCGTTGCTCGAAATGCCAGTGAGCAAATACACTCGCCGGGGCGGCTCCGGCGACACCGCTGGCGCCGCCCGTGGAGGTGCCAGAATCAGCAAAAAAGGGGCGCATCATGATGCACGTTTTTCTCGCAAACAACCGCAATGAACTGATAGAACGGTGTCGGGCGAAGGTGGCACAGAGGCCCGCGCGCGAGGCAACCGCGCAGCAACTTCAGAATGGTGTGCCGCTGTTCCTGGATCAACTCATCAGGACGCTTCGAATGGAACAGACATCGGAGCCCTTGGACAGCCGCAAAATTTCAGGTCCCTCGGGCGGCGGGGCGTCTTTATCGGAAATCGGTGAGTCAGCGGCGCAGCACGGACGGGAGTTGTTGAAGCTCGGGTTTTCCGTTGACCAGGTCGTTCACGACTATGGCGACCTGTGCCAGGCAATTACTGACCTCGCGTACGAGCGCGACGCTCCGTTTCTGATAGACGAGTTTCGAACCCTTAACCGCTGTCTGGACAACGCAATTGCCGAGGCGGTCACCGAATTCAGCTATCAGCGCGATTTTGCGGTTGCAGATCGGCAAGCTGTTGAAATGCATGAACGGCTGGGGCTTTTCGCACACGAACTGCGTAACTTTCTTCAGACTGCAACGCTTGCGTTTACCGCAGCAAAAACCGGAAATCTAAGTTTGTCTGGAGCCACGGGGTCGGTTCTGGAGCGGAGCCTGGACGGATTGCGCGATCTGATAGACCACTCTCTGGACGAGGTTCGTACCGCCGCAGGAATTTCTTTGCAATCGAGGATGTTTTCCGTTGCCGACTTCATCGCTGAAGTGAAATATGCCGCCGACCTTGCGGCCCAGATTCGCGGATGCGTATTGACGGTTTCCACTGTAGATCCGCGGCTTGCCATCAGCGGGGATCGTGACCAGCTTTATTCGGCGGTTGGAAACCTGCTGCAAAACGCCTTCAAATTCACGCACGATCACACCGAAGTGACGTTGGACGCGTACGCGTCGTCGGACCGCGTCCTGATCGATGTGAAGGATCATTGCGGTGGCCTCCCGTCCGGTGACGCAGAACGATTGTTCCTGCCGTTCACGCAGAACGGCGAGGACAGAACCGGACTGGGGCTAGGTCTTTCAATCGCGAGGCGCAGCGTCGAGGCAAATAACGGTGTTCTGAGCGTCCGCGATGTGCCCGGCACCGGTTGTGTCTTCACGATTGCCCTGCCTCGATATGCAGTCTCCGCAAGCTGAGCGTTACCGCTGTCGGGTCATCTACGCACGATACGCGGGTCGCGGCTCACCGCTGAACCGACCCGTGTGGGGCCTTGACGGTGAAACGTAGCGATATTTCTCCAGTCTCCATGCTGGCAAAAATTCTCACCGGTTCCCCAGGTCCTGAAATTGCTGCAACTGCAAAGCAACCTGGGGAATCGAAATGTTTACTGCCGGAGTCACGCGCCTGCTTATCGCGGACGACGATCCAGATTTATTGGCCGCGTACGTACTGTTCTTTTGTGTTTGCGGTTTCGACGTCCGGACCGCCAGGAACGGGGCAGACGCGCTCGCCGAATACTGCGCGTGGCGTCCCGCAGCAGTGTTGCTCGATATCGAAATGCCGCGTCTCGACGGGCGCGCCGTGGCGAGAGAGATCCGCCGCGTCCGGGCGACACCTGCGCCACTGCTGGTCGCCATCACGGGTCTAACTGCGCTGTCTGAACGGGCGGAATCGATGCACAGCGGATTCGATCACCATTTCGTGAAGCCGGTTCTGATGCCGCTAGTCCTGGCAGCTATCACCCTGGGGCTTGCTGCGCGTTGAACAGCGAACCTGTGCAACGCAGCAACCGCGCTTTATCACGGGCGGAAGTTGAAAGCGTCTTCGGGACGGCCCGGCAATGCCCCCAAGGCGGCCGCACCCCGGCACGCGGTAGTTGCGAACTCCAGGCGAAAAAAAGAAATCTCGATGTCCACCACCGTACCGACTGCGTGGCAAATCAATGCCAGCCTCACGCTACAGACCGGGTCTTTTCTGGGTTGTGCGGATGCCCTCCAACATCACATTGAGTTTTGTAGAGATACCTCGCAAAGGGCATGAAGATTCCGGGCACTTGGCGAGAGAACGGCGACGGACTCGTCGTATCACGGAGTCGAAAGGGAGTCGTCTCATGTTAAGCATACTTTTGATAGTCGTACTGGCGTTCATATTGATGGGCGCAATGCCGACCTGGCCATACAGCCGTTCGTGGGGCTATATGCCCGGCGGGGTGCTAGGTGCGCTGCTGATCGTCGTCCTCGTACTGTTGCTTCTGGGCAGAATATAGGAGCGCAAAAATTCCTGTCTGAATGATCCGTTCACGGGCAGTCGTTGTCGGACCGTGCCATGAGAAAACGAGCAGGCGGCACGCGTTGGTTAGTTCAGTCATCCGTCATTTTCAAGGAGCAATGTCATGAACAAGGATCAAGTGAAAGGTCGCGTCGAGGAAGCAAAGGGAAAAATCAAGGAAGCTGTCGGCAAGGCCACGGGAAGCGAAGCGACCAAGGTGAAAGGCAGGGTCGAACAGGTCGCTGGCAAGACACGAGCTTTGTACGGCGATGTAAAGGAGCAGCTGAAGAAGCAGCCGTAGGACGTTCGCGCGGACAGGTTTTGAGGCGTCACGTAGTGGGTCAAAGTGCTCGCGTGACGCCTTTCTCAACGTATGCTTTCGAACCGCGAGGGTGCCCGATGAAACGGGTAGTCACGCTGGTATCGGTGGCTGTGCTCGGAACGGCTCTGATCATGGGAGCGCTGCGGGCTCAGGAGACGCTAAAATCCATCACGGAGAAGCGCGGTGATGTCGTCCAGTTGGCGACGGGGTATCGAGCCTCCCGGATCAACGGATCGCCCGTCGATAACCGCAACAAGGACAACATCGGAAGGGTTGACGATCTGATCGTCAACCCAACGGATCGGGTTCCCTACGTTATCCTCTCCGTAGGAGAGTCTCTCGGTATGGGAACCCATCTCGTCGCAGTACCGTTTGGCAGCTTTCAGGTCGTCGATAAGCAAATGCGGCTAGCCGAGGCGGTGGATCTGATTGAAACACTCGGAGGCGGCTGGTCGGCAGACGAGCTTGAATCCAGGTAGGACCGAGGGCCGAGGGGGCAAGAACACGGCCTGCCGCTGGCGCACGCCCCGAAGGAAGTCCCTCGCGGAATGCGGCGATCATGCGCTGGGTCAGGCGCGTCACGCCGGAGATCGTCAAGCGGTGGAACCGCTTTGCTACGGCAACCTGCCAGTCGTGGCGAGTCGATGAAGGCCAACGGTTTGCTGCCCGAGGACACGACGGTCCGGTCCTCGAAGTCCCACAACAAACTGATCGAGCAGGACCGACGTTTCAACAATGGCGCTCGCAAGCTCTGCAGCACCAGCTCGGAAAACGCTCAAACACGACGACTCGCGCCAATCTCATGCAGTGTCGGTCACCGGATCTCTATCGCGCGATGACGTGATATGCTGCCTGGCCGCTGCGTTGCTGTGGGACAACGCGCGCAGCGCAAGAGCGAACGCCAGTTGCGTCTCATGAGCGACTGCGCCACAGTCTTGATCGAAATGCCTGACGGCGCTGCGCAGATGCAGCGCCGCCTGCTCGTAAAGCTCCGCTGCCATTGCGTGATGCTGGGCCGCGGTCGCGCTGCTTTCGACGGAGCACGGAGGTCGGGGCACTATCAGCGGCGTACTGGCGTTGTGTTTGAGGGCGTCGTTCGCCCGGTCGATGGCGTGCAACGCATGACCGTGCGCCATCATCGCCTGATGTGCGGCGTGGGCGAAGTCTTTGCCTGCCTCGAAATGCCGTGACGCCTCGCGGTGAAATCGCCCTGCCTGCTCGTGATGCGACGCTGCGGCTTCGAGGTGTGTCAGCGTCGGATAGGCCGGCCCCGGCCCGATGGCAATCGGCGGCAGGGCGGATACTGCAATCAAGCACGCGCGATCGAACTCGAACGCCCCGACCCGTTGTCAGCTGACTGAAGCGCTATCGGATCATTTCACTACCTCCGGCAGCAATTTTTCACTTATTGGCCGGGCGCTGCACCACTACGATTTCGATGTCGGCGGCCCGATCTACGACAATCGTGCATTGAAGGTTGTCGATTGCGGCAACGTGCCAGCAGACCCACGGGACCTGAGTACGCATGGTCCACGGTCCGAGCAGGCGGTGCGCAAGATCCTGAAAGCAGGCGCGATGCCGATCATACTCGGCGGCGACCATGCGATCCCGATTCCGGTTTTGCGCGCGTTCGATGACCAGGGGCCGATCACGCTCGTGCATATCGATGCACACCTCGACTGGCGCGATGAGATCAACGGCGTACGCGAAGGCTTGTCGAGCACGATCCGCCGTGCGTCCGAAATGGAACACATCGGGGAGATTTTCCAGATCGGGCTGCGAGCTCAGGGCAGCGGCCGGCAGGCTGACTATGACGCGGCAGTGGCATACGGCTCGCATCTGATTCCGGCATACGAAGTGCACGAAGTGGGCATGCAATCCGTGCTCGACCGGGTCCCCGCGGGCGGGCGCTACTACTTGACGATCGATGCGGATGGCCTCGATCCGTCAATCGCGCCGGGCGTTGCCGGCCCCGCACTTGGAGGGATCACCTACGTACAAATGCGTCAGTTGATCCACGGCCTGGTCAAGAAGGGCCGCGTGGTCGGCATGGACATCGTTGAGATCACTCCGTCGGCTGACGTGAACAACATCACATCGATCACCGCGGGCCGGCTCATCGTCAACATGATCGGTGCTGCGGTCCGCGCCGATTACTTCGACGCTCCGCGTGTCGGCTAGCGTATACGGCCATGACCTATCAGTTCGATTTCCTGTCGATTCTCGACTACGGGCCGGTGCTGGCGAAGGGCGTCGCGCTGACGGTGGAGCTGATCGCCGTCGGCGGCGTAGCCGGGCTGGCACTCGCCGTCGCGTGCGCGTGGGGCAAGACGCAGGGGCCGCGCTCGCTCCGCTTCGCTATCGACGCATATGTCGAGCTGTTCCGCAACACCCCGTTCCTGATCCAGTTGTTCTTCGTGTTCTTCGGGCTGCCCAGCTTCGGCATTCACATTTCGTCGAACTCGGCTGCATTGCTCGCCACGATGCTGAACCTCGGCGCGTACTGCACCGAGATTCTGCGCGCCGGGATCGCGAGCGTGCCGAAGGGACAGACGGAAGCTGCGCTCAGTCTCGCGATGACGCGCTGGCAGACGTTTCGCCACGTGATCCTGCGCCCGGCGTTGCGCAAGGTCTGGCCGGCGATATCGAGCCAACTCGTCATCGTGATGCTTGGCTCGGCAGTGTGCTCGCAGATTTCGGTCGAGGAACTGTCGTACGCGGCGAACTTCATTCAGGCGCGCAATTTCCGCGCTTTCGAAACCTACATGGCGACGACGCTGATCTATTTCGGGCTCGCGGTTGCGCTGCGTGCGGTGCTACGCGTGATTGGCGATCGCTACGTGGTCGCCCGGAAGGTGAACCCCGCCGTTGCGGCGCCGATCGTCATGGCGCCGGAAGGAGTATCGCAATGATGACTTTCACGCTGTGGGACGTCGTACGCGGCTTGTTGCTCGCGCTGCGCTGGACCATTGTGCTGTCGATCGCCGCGTTCGTCGCCGGAGGTGCGGTCGGTCTGCTGATGATGACGCTGCGTGTGTCGCAACGCCCGCTTGCCCGTGCCATCGGGCGCGGATGGATCGAGCTGTTCCAGGGAACGCCACTGCTGATGCAACTGTTCATGATCTTCTTTGGCTTGGCGCTCTTCGGCGTCGAGGTGCCTGCATGGCTCGCCGCGCTCGTGGGGCTCACCTGCTGGTCGAGCGCGTTTCTCGCGGAAATCTGGCGCGGCTGCGTCGAAGCGGTGCCGCAAGGACAATGGGAAGCGTCCGCAAGCCTGGCGATGAGCCGGTCACAGCAGATGCGGCACATTATCCTGCCTCAGGCATTGCGGATTGCGGTGCCACCGACGGTCGGTTTTCTTGTTCAGATCGTCAAGGGCACAGCCGTCACATCGATTATCGGCTTTGTCGAGCTGGCGAAGGCCGGCAGCGTAATTACGAACGCCACGTTCCAGCCATTCACTACGTTCGGGTTGGTCGCATTGATGTACTTTGCGCTGTGCTGGCCGCTATCGGTCTGCAGCCGTGTTCTCGAGAGGAAGCTCCATGTCGCTCATCACAATTGAAGATGTCAGGAAGCGCTATGGCGCACTCGAAGTGCTGAAGGGAATCGACCTGCGCGTCGACAAGGGCGAGGTCATTGCGATCATCGGCAAGAGCGGGTCTGGCAAGAGCACGCTGCTGCGGTGCGTGAACGGCCTCGAACTGATCGACGGCGGTGCGGTTCACATCAGTTGTCGGGCGGCCAGCAGCAGCGTGTTGCGATTGCCCGCGCGTTGAGCATGGAGCCGGATGCGTTGCTCTGCGACGAGATTACGTCGGCGCTCGATCCGGAGCTCGTCAATGAGGTACTCGCGGTAGTACGCCGGCTCGCCGACGACGGCATGACGTTGCTGATGGTCACACACGAAATGCGTTTCGCACGCGACGTCTGCGATCGCGTCGTGTTCATGCATCAGGGGCGCGTACACGAGGCCGGTGCGCCAGATGAGTTGTTCAACCAGCCGCGCACGTCCGAACTGTGCCAGTTCCTCGGCGTCGCATAGGCCGCGACGCCCTGAGTTCCGCTTCACTGACTCTCTGGCAGCGGTTCGCAATCGGTGCGCACAAATCAAACAACTTCCTCGGAGCGTCAGACAGGCGGGTAACGTTTTAGTCTTGATCGACGGCGCTTGACGTCTCTGATTTTCCCGATTTCCGCGAAAGAGATTCCCCATTCGGCTCTTTGTCTCCACGGTTGACGAATATACACTCGGCTCGAAGTTACACGAGAACAACGCCGGAGACACACCATGCCGCAAGCAATCCACTGCTTCGCAATTCCCGTACCTCGATAAAGCGTACTCAGCGGACGCGTTCAGCAACCGCCCGGGTCGAGTTGTCACCTTATGGCTAGCGGTTACAACGCGAAAGAGCGCAGTGTTTCCTGACGACTGATTTGTGCTCCACACTCTTCGCGAGGATCTGGGTGTATGAAGTGAGCACTACGCGCATCCTTCATAGCCAGATTTTGAGGCCTGAGTTTCGCATGACTGGTGAATAAATGATCAGTCTCCAGAGCGGCCAAAAAATCAGGCGCTACCGATAGTAGAAAATGCCAGGATCCGGTTATCACCGAACAGGTGATTAATATAGTTGTACTACAAATATATAGGAGATGCGATGAGAAAGGTTCTGTTTGGGCTGCTCGCAATGACAGCGACGGCATCGGTAAGTGCGCAAAGCAGTGTCACGTTGTATGGCATCGTAGACAACGGGCTCCAATACGAGACTGGTATGCCGAAGGGACACGTGTTTGGCGCGCAAAGCGGAGGATGGGCCCAGTCGCGATTTGGCCTCAAAGGTGCCGAAGATATCGGAGGCGGCACACAGGCTATTTTCCACCTTGAATCTCGCCTCAACACACAAAACGGCAGCCTGGCCAACGGCAGTTTCTTCGAGGGGCAGGCGACCGTCGGTTTGAAAAACGACAAGTGGGGTCAACTGAAATTCGGCAATATGGGTTCGGCGGAAATCAGTCAGTATTCGGGCGATGTCGACCCACAGCAGACGAAGAAGTATGCGATTGGTACGCTGGTGCGTGGCCGGATCTTTTCGCAGGCGGGTAACGGTGCAGAATATCTGTCGCCGACGCTCGCGGGATTTACGCTGCAGGGGCAATACGACCTGACGAACTCGACGAAATGGAACTCCGGGAATCCGGGAAGCGCGCCGGGCCAGTTGGGCACATCAAGCGGTCTGGGTAGTGCTCAGGGGCGAACGGACGGCATCAAGCTGTCGTACCAGACTGGCGGCCTTTTCTGGCAGGCGACATATGACGAGGTCCGCGATCCCAACGGGCAGTTCAGCAACGTGTACCTGGCCTCGCGCTCCATCCTCACAGGCGCGACCTACGAGTTTGGCCCCGTGGTTGCGTATATTGGCTATCAGCACCTCAGTGCACCCAAGGCGTCCAATGCCGGATACTTTGGTACGGCCACTCCAACAACGCTGCCGTCAGGCACGTCGTTGCCGACAGCAGTCAATCACGAATGGATTGGAGCCATCTGGCAGACCACGCCAGCCCTTTCGATCACCGGCGCGGTGTATCACGCAAACGCCAATAACGGCAACGGTAACGCGACGCTATACACACTTGGCACGAACTATTCGCTGTCGAAGCGGACGCTGCTCTATACCGAGCTTGGTTACGTTCGGAATAGCTCGACGTCCAATCTTGGGCTCGACAGCGGACTGTATGGCGCGAACACTAATAACGACCCCGTGAGCAGCGCCGCGTCCAACACAAACCCGAACTATGGCAAGAGTCAGTTCGGCGTGATCGCGGGTATCGCCCACCAGTTCTAGACGGAGTGGAAGGGTTTGGGAGAAGGAACCCGGCTTGGCTCGCGCCGACTTGTCGCGGGGCCGTCATATCGGGTCTGCCTGACGGAGAACGATTTCCGTCAGGCGGTTTGTCTCCGCCGCCTGCACGCTGCCGGCGCCGACATCGTTATCAACGAAACCGGCTCGCTATATGTTCGGGGATATTCTCTGGCGTCACGACAACGACCGATGAAGATGGCGACACGGCTGACGCTGGCAGGAGTTTATGGAAATGCATGATGTGTTGGCACGCAGAGCGCATGTCCTGACGCAAATCGTGATGGAGAATCGCCTGTACCTTCCCCTCGCGCAGCAGGCGCACGTTGTCCCGATCCAGGTCGTGCCCGATAAAGCAGACCGGGGATTGCTGTTGCGCTTCGAGCGCTCGAAGAATGGCGACATTTCCTCCTCCCATCGAGTAGACCGCGGCGATGTTGACATGTGTCGCGAGAACCTTTTGGACCCGCGCTTCAGTTTGCGTGTCGAGACCGTGGCCGCCACTGGCGTCAACTAACGTAAGCTGCGGATATCGGATTCTCAACGCTCGCCGAAAGCTTATTTCGCGTTCCTCCTCACCCCTGAACCGTTCATCGCTCATCGTGATCAGGATGTTGCCAGGCTGCGGGCTTAACCACTGCGCCAGAAGATAGGCGGCGGTAGCGCCGGCGACCCGGTTATCCAGCCCTGCATATGCGATGCGTCCGGACAATGGGATATCGGTGAAGATTGTGATGACAGGAATGCCGCGACGCTGCAGTTCGCCTATTGCTTCAGCAATCTCGGGAACATCGCGAGCCTTCAGGAAAATCCCATGGCTTCCTCGACGTCCAATCGAGTGAAGAGCCTCGACGACTTCAGCCGTTGTCATCGTTTCCCGCATCAGAAAACGCGACCGAAAGACGACCGGGTGCATTCCCGGCAATTCTGCTTCGAGTGCGTCCTTGATCTCATCAGCAAAGCGTGCGGGAGCTTCTACGACCACGTCGATCATGAGCTTTCTCCCTGTGGTGGCCAACTGCAGCTCCTGCTTCTCGAGCTCCTTGATTGCCTGCTCGATGCGCTTGCGCGTATGTTCACGAACGTGTGCGCGTCCATTGAGTACACGGTCGACTGTGGCTACCCCGACCCCGGCCTGTAGAGCTATCTCCTTGATAAGAAAGCGGTGAGCCATCGAAGATACCTCGGATTTGATGTGTTTTTGATGTATTAATGATACCTCGTTGACAATCCATGGCGCTATGCTTGATGTACAGAGGGAGAGAGACATGGGCCGCGGCCAGGATCGCATCGAAAAACGGGGGCAGGATTGGTACCGCGAGCGCGATTGCGCTTTAGATGAATTCGCAGATCTTTTGCAGAGCGATGACAGCCGCCCGACGCGCTATGCGGCGGAAATCATGCAGCGGATTCCCGTTTACGACTGTCAGCAACTCAGTGGCATTACAGGCGACGCATCCCAGAGAGCGCAGTTGCAAGCGGAATGGGCTCGCGTCTTTCACGATGGCGCAGGGGTGCTAGTGCTACGGCGGGCATTCGCCGATTTGGGACCTGTGGATGACGCTACGGCTGTCTTCGAATCCATTATCTGCAGTGAGCAGGAGCAAGGCCAGCGTGTCGCAGACCATTTCGCAAAGGCGGGTGCGAATGACCGGATCTGGAATGCCCAGGAGAAGCTCTGCCTCCGAGCGCCCGAAGTATTCACGGAATACTTTTCGAATCCGATGCTGAGGATCGTGTCGGAAGCATGGCTTGGACCGTGCTATCAGATGACGTCACAGGTCAATGTGGTTCGCCCCGGAGGTGCTGCTCAACAGGCACATCGCGATTATCACCTCGGTTTCCAGACGGCTGAAAAGGCCGAACGCTATCCCGCGCACGTGCATCAGATGTCCGCCTTCCTCACCCTTCAGGGCGCGGTGGCGCATAGCGACATGCCGGTTGAGAGCGGTCCGACGAAGCTCCTGCCGTATTCGCAGCGATACGCCGAGGGATATCTGGCATGGCGCCGAGCCGATTTTCGGGAATATTTCGAGGCGCATTTCGTACAACTGCCGCTCGCGAAGGGCGATGCCGTGTTTTTTAATCCCGCGTTGTTCCATGCGGCCGGCGCAAATCGCACTGCAGACGTTCAACGCATGGCGAATCTCTTGCAGGTCTCGTCGGCTTATGGCCGGGCGATGGAAGTGCTCGACCGCAGGAGAATGTGCGAGGCGGTTTATCCGGTATTGCGCGAGCGTCGCGCGTCAGGGCGCATGAGTGGCACGGAAGCCGCCGCGGCAATCGCCTCCTGCGCTGAGGGATACCCGTTCCCTACGGACCTCGACCGCGATCCTCCGGTCGGCGGGTTGGCGCCGGAAAGCCAGCAGGAGCTCATGCACCGCGCCCTTGACGAGGACTGGGACCCCGCCAGATTCACGCTCGCCCTAAACGATCATGCTGCGCGACAGCGCTTCGCGTGAATTCCTGCCAGACCCCGGCGAGCAAGCATCGGAATTGATGTTTTTTTGATGTATTTTCGCCCTTCAGCGATAGAAATACTGCCGTAGTATTGCCCGCTCGTAGCGAACAGGCGATCCGCGCGAGGTTCTCGAAGTTCGCGCGCCCAGACGCTCTGTCGCGCGGCGGTACTTTAGGAAAAGTGGAGTAGTGCAAGAAGATGGACCAGTTCAAGGAACTACAGCTCTTCGTCGAGGTTGCCGAGACCGGCAGTATCAGCCGGGCTGCGGAAGCTGTGGATCTTTCCATCTCGGCGGCAAGCCGCTATCTGATCTCGCTGGAGACCCGGCTTGCCGTCCAGCTCGTGCGCAGGACGACGCGCAATCTCTGTCTCACACAGGCCGGGGCAGAGTTCCATCGGCGCTGCAAGTCCATCCTGGCAGACCTCGGCGAAGCTGAGTCGGTCATCAAGGATGCGACGGTTCGACCGAGTGGCGTACTTCGCGTCACTGCATCGCTCTCGTTCTGCATGCTGCACATTGCACCTATGCTTCCGGAGTTTACAGCGCGCTATCCGGATATCACGGTAGATGTTGTGGCCGCCAACCGTTACCACGACATCATCGAAAATGGCATCGACGTCGCAATCCGTACCAAGGTTCTTGAGGCAGACAGCAACATAACGGTCAGGCGGCTCGCTGCAACCCGCCGAATACTGTCTGCATCTCCTTCGTATCTCGAAGCAAATGGTTTGCCACGCTTCCCGGCAGAATTGGTGAAGCACAAGGTATTGAATTACGGACTCGCCGACAATCCGCGTGAGCTCGCATTCTGTCGCACAGGCGAATCCGTTCTCGTCAAGGTTAAGCCTCTGCTTGAATCCAACGACGGCCAGATACTTCGAGTCGCCGCGCTCGACGGTATGGGCATTCTCGTGCAGCCCAAGTACATCGTGTACGACGATCTCAAGGCCGGCCGCCTGGTTCCAGTGCTGGATGACTGGGACTTGCCACGACTGACGATCAACGTTGCTTTCCAGACGCGGGCACATATGCCCGTGAAGGTCCGGTTGTTTATCGATGCACTCGTCGAGCGGTTTCGGCAGAACGAATACGAGCGCCACTGGACCGCGTGACGGTCGTGCGCGTAGAGCAATCCTGCCCGCGCTTTCCCACTTTCCCAATCTGCGCGAAAGAGATTCCCTTTTCAGCTCTGTTTTGCCGGCTTCGGGGAATATAGACTCGTCTCAAAGCTGTACGAGAACATTGAAGGAGACGCCTGATGCAACATGCAGCACCCTCTGTTTCGCCATCCTCGTCACCATATTTCGATGAAGCGCGCTCGGCCGACGTCGTCAACGCTCGCATGGGGCAGAATGCCGACGAGCGGCTGCGGCAGGTCATGACGATTCTAGTCAAGCATCTGCATGCGGCGGTAAAGGAGATCGAGCCGACGCACGAAGAGTGGTTTGCCGCCATCCGCTTCCTGACTGAAACCGGTCAGATGTGCACTGACTGGCGACAGGAGTACATCTTGCTGTCGGACATCCTCGGTGTCTCGATGCTCGTCGACGCCATCAACCATCGCCGGCCGAGCGGGGCGACACCCAATACGATTCTCGGCCCGTTCTACGTTGCGAATTCGCCCGAGTATGAGAACGGCGCGAACATCTGCCTGGACGGAAAGGGTGAACCTCTGGTCGTTGCAGGACATGTGACGGACATCGAGGGCACACCTATCCCGAACGCGAAGCTGGAGGTCTGGCAGACCAATGACGATGGCTTCTACGACGTCCAGCAAAAGGGGGTTCAGCCGGAATCGAATCTGCGAGGCGCATTTACCTCGGATGCAGAGGGTCGGTACTGGTTCAAGTCCGTCAAGCCGCGCCACTATCCGATTCCGTCGGACGGGCCGGTCGGAAAACTCCTCGGTGCAATGGGACGCCACCCGAACCGTGCGGCACATCTGCATTTCATCGTGACCGCGCAGGGCTACGACCCCGTTATTACTCACATCTTCACGCCTGATTGCCCGTATCTCCCCGAGGACGCGGTGTTCGGCGTCAAGCGTGAGCTGATTGCCGAATTCAACAAGATTGACGACCCGGAAGCTGCTAAGCGCGTCGGGTTCTCATCACCGTTTTGGTCAGTGTCGTGGGACTTCACTCTCGCGACGTCCACTAAGCCCACGCGGCAAATCCCGTAATCGTTTGGCACGCGGGAGCGTGTGCTGTCGACGAACTGATGAAATTGATTAAGCTGACAAACAGGACTACTGTATATGAGCGCGAAAAACATTGAACTGCTGGCTGCGTATTGGACCCTTGCCGGCGACGTCTATCCGTGTGGGCCAGTCGAAATCAGTCCGTTCCCGCTGCGAGACCGTTGCGAAGCGGCATCGCGTGCTGGCTGGAGCGGCGTCGGCCTCATCCTCGATGACCTCGAGTACAGCATCGAAAAATACGGGCTCTCCGGCGTCAAGAATATTCTGGACGACACGGGCATGAAGTACTTCGAGCTCGAAATTCTCATGGACTGGTATCTCGATGGCGAGGTGCGGGCCAAATCGGACAGCTTCCGTCGCCGTGTCATCGAACTGGGCGGCGAACTTGGTATGCGCAATCTGAAAATCGGCGCGAACCCCTTCGACGAAAGCCCAGCCGACTTTGCGCGCATGAACGACGAATTCGCGAAACTTTGCGACGACGTGGCGACGGTTGGCGCGACGGTCGCAATCGAATTTATGCCTTTTTCTCCCATCCGGAACATCGGGGAAGCGCTGAAGATTGCTGAAGGCGCCGGCCGACCCAACGGTGGCCTGATGGTTGACCACTGGCACGTAGCACGCGGTGGCAGCCCCTATAGCGAGGTCGCCCGAATCCCAGCGCGCTTCATCAAGGGGGTAGAGCTGGATGACGTAGGCGCGCAGGTCAGAGGAACGCTGTTTGAGGATTCGAGCTTTAACCGGCAGCTTTGTGGCGAAGGTGCAGGCGACTGTCCCGCCTTTATTGATGCCCTGCAACGAGCGGGCTGCACGCTTCCTTACTACGGCGTGGAACTCATCTCCGAGTCGCACCGGAAGTTGCCCCTCGACCAGATGGCGAAGCGCGCCTACGACACCACCATCGCACAGTTCCCGGCAAAGAGCGCGGCTTCGGCCTGAGGCTTTCGACCTTAAACCACAAAGTACTTCTGGAGACTCACATGATTCGTATCGCTGTACTCGGCGCTGGCCGGATTGGCCGTATTCACGCTGGCAACGTCGCCGCAAGCCCGAACGCGAAGCTGGTTGTCGTCGCTGATCCGTTTGAGAAGGCTGCCACCTCGCTCGCTGAACGACTCGGCTGCGAAGCGTCGACGGATTGCTCGGCTGTCCTCGAGCGTAGCGACATCGATGCCGTGGTCATCGGCACGCCGACAGACACTCACATCACATTCATGTTGCAGGCCGTGGCGCGGGGTAAGGCCGTGTTGTGCGAAAAGCCGATCGACCTGGACATGGAGAAATCAATCGCGGCGGCCAAGGAAGTTGAGCGCCTCAACGGCCGTGTCATGCTCGCGTTCAACCGCCGCTTCGATCCGACGTCCCAGGCGTTTCGCAAGGCGATCGACGCAGGCGATGTCGGCGAAGTGCGCCAGGTGGTCATCTCCAGTCGCGATCCGGGCATGCCGCCTCGCGACTACGTCGAGCACTCCGGCGGGATCTTTCGCGACATGGTGATTCACGATCTGGATATGGCCCGCTGGCTGCTGGGAGAAGAGCCAGTCGAAGTCATGGCAATCGCGAGCCGGCTTGTCGACCCGTCGCTGGAAGAACTCACCGATTTTGACACGGTCATGGTGCAGCTTCGCACTGCGTCGGGAAAGCAATGCCACATCAACTGCTGCCGCGAGGCTGTGTACGGCTACGACCAGCGCATGGAAGTGTCCGGCTCCAAGGGCATGCTCCTGCAGGAGAACCTTCGGCCTTCGACGATCCGTCGCTGGACGAAGGAGGCAACCGATGTCCGCGAACCTCTCCTCAACTTCTTCCTCGAGCGGTATGAAGCGGCGTACAAGGCTGAGCTCGAAGCGTTTGTCGAGGCACTGCGTACGAACACACCTCTGCCGACATCGGTGCAGGACGGCCTCAAGGCATTGCGCCTGGCTGACTGCGCATTCGAGTCCGCGGTGTCGGGGAAATCGGTCAAGGTGTAACGGGTAATCAGGAGGAGACAAGACATGACGCGAAAGATTGGTGCCAACGAAACGGTTGGCGTTGCGTGCCTCGGCATTACTCACCCGCACACATCCGGTCGGGTCAAGGCAATCCAGCGTCGGTCCGACGCAAAGATGCTCGGTGCGTGGGACACCAGTCCGCTGCTTGAGCCGTTCGTGGATGCGCTCGGCCTCGAAGCCCGCACAAAGGACGACATTCTCGCCGACGACAACGTGCACGTCGTACTCGTGCACTCGAAGAGCGAGAAGATGGCCGACCTGACCATCGAAGCACTTGAGGCCGGCAAGTCCGTGCTGTGCGAAAAACCTGCGGGCCGCAGTTCCGCGGACGCCAAACGCATCGTCGAAGCGGTCGAGCGTACGGGCGGCCTCGTGCAGGTCGGCTACTGCTGGCGTTTCGCTCCGTCGGTTGACGCCATGCAGGCGGCGCTGAAGAGCGGCCGCCTCGGGAAGGTGGTCCAGGTGCGTGCTCACGGCGGCTGCTCACATGATGAGGCGGGAACGGCTCATATGACCCAGCCGGGCGACATCGGCGGTGCCGTGTTTGTGATTGGCTGTCACCTCGTCGACCGCATTCTCCTGCATTTTGGCCTGCCGCGATCTGTCAATGCCCGTATCACGAAGTTCCCGAACTTCCACGGCGACGAGTCTCGCGAGGATGCCGCGGGCGCCGTGCTGAACTACGAAGACAAGATCGTAGTCATCGACTTCATGTCGTGGGACGTGCTGCCCTGGACGGAAAGCTGGGATATCACGGCGTACGGCACCGAAGGCATCATGTCTTCCCGTTCGCTGCCGTCGAGCTACAAGATCTACGACGCGGGCAAGGGTGCCTATCCGGAAGGATGGACCGAATGGCAGGAAACGAGCTTCCCCGAAATCTGGGCCACGAAGAAGACCGAATATTCGCCCGACATTGCCGAAATCGGGAACCCGGTCTACTTCGACCGCGAATCGAATGCATTCTTCGACGCGCTTCGCAACGGCACGCCGTCGGTCGTTCCCGCCACACAGGCGTGCAACATCAGCCGCGTCATCGAGGCGATGTTCGCTTCGTCGAAGCAGGCCGGTGCAGAGATCTTTATCGAGTAGGAAGGTGAGCGGCCGGCCTCGTTTCGGGGCCAGCCATTAAGAACTGACTAAGGAAAGTCAGAAGTAAATTATGTAATCCTTATTAGGAGACAAACGATGAACATCGTCAAGAACGTCGCGGTGGCCGTGGCTGCCTCGATTGCACTGTCTGCGGTTTCCGTATCCGCTTACGCGCAGGACAAGGGAGTCATTGGGATTTCCCTGCCCGACAAGACAGAATCGCGCTGGATCACCGATGGCAAAAGCATGGTCGACGCGCTGAAGGCGAAGGGCTATTCCGCCGATCTCCAGTACGCCAACTATGACGTGCCGACTCAGGTCAACCAGGTTGAGAACATGCTTGCCAAGGGGGTCAAGGCGCTCGTGATTGCGCCGATCGACGGGAAGACCTTTTCCGACGCTCTGGCACTGGCGCAAAAAAATCATATCAAGGTCATCTCGTACGATCGCCTGATCAGCCAGACGAAGGACGTCGACTACTACGCCACGTTCGACAACTACGGCGTGGGTGTCCTGCAGGGCCAGAGCATCGTTGCCGCCTGGCAGAAGAAGGGCAGCAAGACGCCTTTCAACATTGAGGTCTTCGGCGGCTCTTCGGACGATAACAACGCGCATATGGTCTACGCCGGCGGGATGTCGGTACTCAAGCCGTATATCGATAGCGGGAAGTTCGTCGTTCGCAGCAAGCAGGTGCCGTTCGATAAAGTCGCCACCCGCAACTGGGATGGCGCCACGGCCCAGTCCCGCATGGACAATCTGCTGAGCGCCTTCTACGGCAACAACCGGCTCGATGCCGTGTGGACGCCGAACGACGCCATCGCGATCGGTGTGATTTCTTCGCTCAAGGGTGTCGGCTACGGTTCGGCGCAACAGCCGATGCCGATTGTCACGGGACAGGATGCGGATCTGCAGAACGTCAAGGGAATCATTCGCGGCGACCAGACGACGACCGTGTTCAAGGATACGCGCAAGCTGGCTAGCATCACGGCCGATATCGTGGACGATGCGCTGACCGGAAAGGCCGTGCCTGTGAACGACACGAAGAGTTACAACAACGGCGCGAAGATCGTCCCGACCTATCTCGTGAAGCCCATCCTCGTCGACAAGGACAACTGGCAGCCGGAACTCGTCACTAGCGGGTATTACACGCAGGCGCAGTTGAAGTAACGAAGTTCCAGCCTTCGTGGGCGCCGGCGTGCACTTGCCGCCGGCGCTACACAGACACGTATTGCACGTGACCGATCCGAGGAATACGACGATGGAAACCATTCTGGAGATGAACGAAATTCAGAAAAGCTTTGGCGCCGTCAAAGCCCTGAATAACGTCAATCTTAAAGTCCGTAAAGGCGAGATTCATGCCATATGCGGCGAGAACGGCGCGGGCAAGTCGACGCTGATGAAGATCCTGAGCGGCGTCTATCCGCACGGCTCTTACGCGGGTAAGGTGGTCTACGACGGTGAAGATCGCGCGTTCTCGGACATCGCCGACAGCGAGGAGGTGGGGATCATCATCATCCATCAGGAACTCGCACTCGTCCCCATGCTCTCGATTACTGAGAACATCTTCCTGGGTAACGAACAGTCTAAGCGTGGCGTCATCGACTGGCAGGGCTCGCGGTCCAAGGCGAAGGAACTGCTGGCGAAGGTCGGTCTGACTGACTCCCCCGATACCCCCGTAGGCACACTCGGTATCGGCAAACAGCAGCTTGTCGAAATCGCCAAGGCATTGTCGAAAGAGGTCCGTCTGTTGATCCTCGACGAGCCTACGGCAAGCCTCAACGAAAAGGATAGCGACACGCTGCTCAATCTCCTGCTGGAGTTGAAGTCGCGTGGAGTGACGTCCATCATCATTTCGCACAAGCTCAACGAGATTTCACGTGTTGCCGATGGCATAACGGTCATCCGCGATGGCTCGACTGTCGATGCGCTCGACTGCAAGGTCGGGGGTGTGAGCGAGGACCGCATCATCAAGGCCATGGTCGGCCGTGAGATGTCCGACCGTTATCCGAAGCGTGTGCCGAATATCGGCGACGTGATTTTCGAAGTCAGGGACTGGCGGGCACAGCATCCGACCCAGCGGGAGCGCGCCGTTATCAAGGGTGTCAATCTGAAGGCGCGAAAGGGCGAAATCGTCGGTATCGCCGGCCTTATGGGTTCCGGACGCACCGAGTTTGCCATGAGTGTTTTTGGTGGAGCGTACGGCCAGGACATATCCGGGACCGTGCTCATGCACGGAAAGCCGGTAGACGTTTCGACGGTACAGAAGGCGATCAAGGCAGGCCTCGCGTATGTGACCGAAGACCGCAAAGGAAACGGCCTCGTCCTTGACGACAACATCCAGCGAAACATTACATTGGCGAACCTCGCCGGCGTGTCGAAACTCGGCGTGATCAACGAACACGAAGAAATAATGGTCGCGGCTGATTTCCTGAAGAAGCTCCGTATCCGCGCTCAGGGGGGAACACATGTCGTCGCCAATCTGTCCGGCGGCAATCAGCAGAAAGTGGTGCTGAGCAAGTGGCTGTTCTCGGGACCGGAAGTGCTCATTCTGGATGAGCCCACGCGCGGGATTGATGTCGGAGCGAAATACGAGATTTACAGCATCATCAATCAGGCGGTTGAAGCGGGTAAGTGCGTGGTCTTGATTTCTTCGGAAATGCCGGAGCTTCTTGGCATGTGCGACCGCGTTTATGTCATGAACGAAGGCCGCTTCGTCGGCGAGTTCACCGCGGAGGAAGTCTCGCAGGAGAAGATCATGCGGGCAATCATGCGAAATGGAGGTATCTGAAATGCGTAAGGCACTCTCGCCGGCGGCGCCGCAGGACGCCGGAGTTAAAAATAGCGAATTCGTTCAGGTGTTCAAGCGGGCCGCCAGTGAATACGGGCTGCTGATTTCGCTCATCGTCATCATGGCATTCTTTCAGGTGTCGACGAGCGGCGTGTTGATGCAGCCGCTCAATCTGACGAATCTCGTGCTTCAGAACAGTTACATCGTCATCATGGCCCTCGGCATGCTGATGGTGATCGTTGCTGGCCACATCGATCTGTCGGTCGGTTCGACCGCGGGGTTGGTGGGCGCACTCGCAGCGGTGCTGATGGTGCAGTTCAATGTCAACTACGTGCTGGCCACCGTCATCTGTATCGTCACCGGCGCGCTGATCGGAGCCATCCAGGGTTACTGGATCGCGTTCTGGCGGATGCCATCGTTCATCGTCACGCTGGCGGGCATGCTGGTATTTCGGGGGCTGACGAACCTCGTGTTGCAGGGGCAGTCCATTGGGCCGTTCCCAGACGCTTTCGCCGCGGTCAGTTCCGGCTTCATTCCCGACGTCTTTCACGGGCAGAATCTGCACATCACGTCGATCCTGCTTGGAATTCTGGTGGGCGTGCTCTTCTTCGTGATTGAACTTCGACACCGCGCGAGCGCAACGAAATACGGTATGGGTAGCGGGTCGTTTTCGATGTTCGTCGCGAAGAACGTCATTCTCACCGGCCTGATTGTCTTCCTCTGCTACATCCTTGCGTCGTATCGCGGCCTGCCGACAGTTCTCGTCATCATGGGAGTGCTGATTGGCGTCTATACGTTCGTCATGAATCGCACCACCGTGGGCCGCCGTATCTACGCGGTGGGTGGCAACGCGAAAGCCGCGAGGTTGTCTGGAGTCAGTGTTCCGGCCATCAGTTTTATGACCTTCGTGAATATGGGTGTTCTGGCGGCATTGGCCGGCCTCATCTTCGCTGCCCGCTTGAATAGCGGCACACCGAAAGCAGGAACGGGCTTTGAACTCGATGTAATCGCTGCATGCTTCATCGGCGGTGCGTCTGCTTCGGGCGGCGTCGGGAAGGTGGTGGGTGCGGTAGTAGGTGCCTTCATTATGGGCGTGATGAATAACGGAATGTCCATTATGGGTATCGGCGTTGACTATCAGCAGGTGATCAAGGGAGTGGTGTTGCTCGCGGCTGTGTTTGTTGACGTGTACAACAAGAACAAGGCCTGAGCTTCGGATTCCGGACGTGCAGCCGGATGGCGCGGACGAGAAGCGGCCAAATTCAACGGCAGAGTGCCCGGCAGACCCAGGCGAAGCGGCTATCGATAAGAGCGCCCAAGCGGATGGATCGCGCGTGCATCAGTAGTCAACACGGAATCGACATGATTAAACACATCGTTATGTGGGATGTTCGCGGTGAGACGCCCGAGCAAAAGAAGGAAACGGCTCGACTGGTGAAAGGCGCCTTCGAAAGTCTGATCGGGAAAATCCCCGGACTAACGAAGCTCGAAGTCGGCATGGACGTGAGCGGGGTCGATTACGCCTGTGACGTTGTGCTCTACACCGAGTTTGAGGATCCGGAATCGCTGGAGGCATACGCGTCTCATCCTGAGCATCTGCGCGTCAAGCAGGTCATTGGGGACAGCCGTATCGCCCGGCATCAGGTCGATTACGTTTGAGCCGGTGAACGATAGAGAATCCTATGTACGAATTTACCTATACGACGCCTGCCTCGCGGGTAGTGTTCGGCGCCGGCAGCATGAAGCTCATCCAGCAGGAAGTCGAGACGCTGGGCGCTCGCAGGGCGCTGGTTCTGTGCACCCCGGAGCAGAGAGCGCAGGCCGAGGTCATATCGTCCCTTCTCGGTCCGTCGAGTGCCGGAGTCTTTGATGGAGCGCGGATGCATGTTCCTATCGAAAACGCCCGCCGGGCGCGCGAATACGCAAAGGTGGTGGGCGCGGATTGTGCGGTGGCCATTGGCGGAGGTTCGACGATTGGTCTCGGCAAGGCCATCGCGCTTGAATCGTCCCTGCCGATTATCGCCATTCCGACGACCTACGCGGGTTCGGAAATGACTCCGATCTACGGCATAACTGAGAATGGACTCAAGCAGACGGGTCGTGACCCAAAGGTTCTTCCCAAAACGGTCCTTTACGATCCGGAACTGTCGGTTGGATTGCCGGCTCATCTCTCGTTCGTGAGCGGCCTGAATGCAATTGCACATGCTGCAGAGGGCTTGTATGCAAAGGATGGAAACCCGGTCATGTCGTTGATGGCTGAAGAGGGAATCCGCGCGCTCGCCAATGGTCTGCGCGGCGTGAAGAAGAGCAGCAGGGACAAGACGGCGCGTAGCGATTGCCTCTATGGCGCGTGGCTTTGTGGCATGGTTCTCGGCAATGTCGGGATGGCGCTCCATCACAAGCTCTGCCACACACTTGGCGGGACGTTCAACCTTCCGCACGCGGAGACACACGCCATTGTTCTTCCACATGCACTCGCCTACAACAGTATCGTGGCGGCGGAGGCAATGACACGAATTGCGCGTGCACTTGATGCGGAGTCTGCCGCAGATGGTTTGTATGACCTGAGTCAGGAGCTCGGTGTGCCCCGGGGGCTGAGTGAGATCGGGCTACTTGAAAGCGACCTGGATCGTGCGTGCGAGGTCGCGATGTCCAATCCCTACTGGAACCCGCGTTCGGTAGAAGGAACGCCGCTTAGGGCATTGCTCCAGCGCGCCTGGGAAGGAAGCCGGCCGCGTCCTTGATGAACGCGCTGCTGATCTGCCTGGCCCCCATTTTTATGCACCCACGCGACCGACTGGAAAACGCCGGGCTAGAGACGTTCAGCAACATATCGGGACGGTCCGAAACGGGGCGGAGAACGAAACCGCTCGCGCGGTAGGGGGCTCCGGCCAATTCCGGTCATACGCCTGAAAGCGACCGTGGGCAATCGAACGGCCGCTCCGGACTTTCATAGCGGCCGTTCGAGCGCACCGCCGCTGTGGTGGCGTATCTGTGTTGGGGCGGCAGGTCGAATCGTGGCTGACTAAAAAGACGTCAAACAAAAGAGCATTGGTGAAAGCCGCACTAACGCCAATTCGTGCTGATGCCGGCTTTGGCTCGGAGCCAGATTGCCGATTGCTTCACTTATGTTTGTTCTGAGCAACTGCGGCTCGCAAGGCCAGCAGATAGCTCTCAACCCCGAAGCCGCAGATTTGCCCATCGACGATCTCGGCGAATACCGAGTGATGTCGGAACGGCTCCCGGGCGTGAATGTTGGACATGTGCAGTTCGACAACCGGGCAGGTGAGAATAGCCAGCGCATCGCGTATGCCGTAGCTGTAGTGTGTCCACGCCCCCGGCGTTGATCAGCACGGCGCCGCAGCGCTCCTCGAAGGCCATGTGAATGCGCTCGCACATTGCCCCTTCACTATTCGTCTGGAACGATTCCACCTGCACGCCAAGCTCGAAGCCGAGAGCCTGCAGCCGGGCATCGATTTCGGCCAGTGTGATCGTTCCGTACTGCACTGGGTCGCGCTTGCCAAACATATTGTGGCTGATACCGTGAAGCATCAGGACCGTTTTCATTTGTCACTCCGTTGCATTTTCAATCGAGCGGCACCGTGAGCCGGTCGATCACGGCACGAGTCTGAGGCCGCACGCCGCGCCACCACGCGAACGCTTCTGCCGCTTGCTCCACCAGCATGCCGACACCGTCCGCGACACCCAGCACACCCGCATTGCGCGCGAGTCTCAGGAAGGGCGTCAGCCGCTTGCCGTAGGCGAGTTCGTAAGCCGCGCCTGTGGGACTGAAAACACTTGGTGGAACCGGCGGCAGATCGCCGGTGAGACTGGCCGACGTCGCGTTGACCACCAGGTCGAACTGTCCCATCGCCTCAAGATTGCCGTAGCCGCAGGCGGCAAGCGGCCCGCTCGTGGCGACCTGGTCGACCAGCGCCCGAACCTTCGCGATATCCCTGTTGACGACGACCAGTTCAGCGGGTCGCGCGGCAAGGAAGGGCAGTAATGCGCCACGCACTGCACCACCCGCGCCGAGGACCAGCACACGCTTGCCGGCCATCGGCAGGTTCAGGTTCACTTCGATGTCGCGTAACAGGCCGACGCCATCGAAGTTCTCGGCGATGATCCGGCCGTCCTTAAAGCCCAACGCGTTAGCGGCACCCGCCAGTGCGGCGCGCTCGCTGCGCTCGTCGGCCATCGCGAACGCCTTCAGCTTGAATGGCGCGGTCACGTTCATGCCTTTGCCGCCCGCTGCGATGAATGCGCGCACGGTATCGGCGAACGCGTCCTGCGGCTCCAGCGGACCCTCGATCGCCGTATAGGACATGTCCTGCTGCGACTCTTCTGCAAAGAGCCCGTGGATCAGCGGAGATTTCGTGTGTCCGATCGGGTTGCCGATCACTGCGTACTGGTCGCTCATCACGGCCTCACCGTTGAATACAACACGCCATCGGTTTGCATCGCGTCGATTTCGGCCGCGCCGAAGCCCAGCGATTGCGCCACTTCCGCGTTGTGCTGACCGAGATCGGGCGCGACCTCGCGGACCGTCGTATCGCAGTCCGAGAAGCGAAAGGGCAAATTCGGCAGACGCAACTTGCCGTAGCGCGGATGCTCCTGCTCGACCACCATGCCGCGTGCGACGATCTGCGGATCGGCCAGCACCTCGTCGATGCGCTGCACCTTCGCGCAAGGCACGTCGATGCTATCCAGCAGCTCGAGCACCTGCGCGACCGGTCGGCTTGCGACCCAAGGCTTCACGACGGACAGAATGTCCAACCGGTTCGTATTGCGTCCCGCGAGGGTGTGAAAGCGGGTGTCGGTTCCGAAATCAGCCGGCCCTCCATGAGCCTCGACCAGTGCGGCGAAGCGCTTCCACGCGTCGTCCACCTGCGCTGCGATCACGAGGTCGCCGTCGGCGGCACGGAACACGCCGTAGAGCGTCGACGTGGGCATGTCGTGACCGGTTTGCTCCGGCACGATGCCTTGCATCGTGTAGCACTGCACCGCGTATTCGTGCATCGACACCAGCGTGTCGTACAGCGCCATATCGATGTGCTGGCCCCGGCCGCTCTTCACGCGACCGAGCAGCGCGGCATTGATCGCCGCCACTGCGTGAATGCCGGTGTACATATCGCCGAGCGAGATGCGCATCAGCGGCGGCGGTTCGCCGGGAGTGCCGATCATCTGCATGATCCCGCTCTTTGCTTCGGCAATCAGGCCGAAACCTGCACGATGCGCGTCGGGGCCCGTATGGCCGTAAGCTGATATCGAGCAGTAGACCAGTTTCGAATTGCGCGCAGCCAGTTCGTCATAACCGAGCCCGAGTTTGTTGAGTGCACCGGGCCGGTAGTTCTCGACGAATACGTCTGCCGAGTCGCACAGGCGCTGCATGAATTCCTTGCCGCGCGGGTCGCGCATGTTGACGCTGACGCCGCGCTTGCCCATGTTGAGCTGCAGGAAATAGCCGCTCTGCTCGTCATCGAGCACCGTGGCGTGCTGACGCCCGGCATCGCCGCTGCCGGGGCGCTCGACCTTGATGACTTCGGCTCCGAGCGCCGCGAGACAGCGCCCAACATACGGGCCGGCCAGAAAATGGCTGTAGTCGACGACGCGAATACCTTCGAGAGGACGTGCTTGCATCAGAAGGCTCCTGGTCGGCGCGGCACCATCAGGCGATGCTCACCATGCTGGACGACCTGGCCGGCCTGATTGATCAGCTCGGACGGCAACACGACGATGCCCCAGCCGGGGCGGCTCTTGCTCGCGCGCATCGCACCTACACGGAATTTCACGTGCAGCACGTCGTTGACCTTGATCGGCAGGTTGAAGTCCCACGTCCAGCCGAGCGACATCCCCGGAACGAAACAGTAGTCACTTTGAGTCTTGAGCCCATCTGCGATAGACAAGCCGAACAGCCCGTGTGCGACGATCGAGCCGAAGTGGCTCGCGTTCGCGTATTCCTCATCCACGTGCACCGGTGTGTGATCGCCAGTGAGGTCGGCGTAGGCCAGAATGCGCTCTTTGGTCACCGTGTAGTTCGGGCTCACGCACTCGTCACCCTCGCGTGCATCGTCCCAGTACTTATCGACGATCGTCATCTCAAACCTCCGCGCGTGGGTTGATCGCCAGTGCCGTTGCAACGCACGAGGCGGGCTTCGCCTGGATCAGTTCGACGGCGAGGCCGTCCGGCAAGCGAATCCAGTTGCGTCCCTGCGGCATTTCGCTGACTTCATACTGCTGCGCGGCAGCCAGCGCGGCTTCCATGTCTTCACACATCACGCCGAGATGGGCAAGCCGGCCTTCGGGACTTTCGTAGTTCGGGTTATGGATGAATTGCAGACCGCCAAGTGTCCAGTACTGCCGGGGCTCCTCGCGGGTGCCGTCCACCTCGCGCATGGTCATGCCGAGGACGTCTTCGAAAAAACGGATGTGCCAGCGAATGTCTTTCACCCAGATGGCGACATGCTCCAGATAGGCCTTGGTGGTGTTCATGCGGTTGTCTCCTTGCGTTGTCGGTCGGTCATGGCGCGCTCGATGCCCTTGATGCACGCCACCAGCGTCGCGTTGACGGGCGTCGGCACGCCGTGCCGTTGTCCCCAGCGCACGACCGCGCCGTTGATAAAGTCGATCTCGGTGATGGAGCCTTTTTCGAGGCTTTGCAGCATCGAGGTCTTGAAGGCAGGGGAAAGTCCTTCGCCGGCGAGGGTCCACGGCCGTTCGGGATCGGTGGTGGAGAGCGTTACGCCTGCCGCGTGGGCGACCGCGATCGCTTCGGCGACCGCTGCGAGCGCCGCCGTCTTCAGAAGCGGCTCGTCGTAAAGCTGCCCGTAGGTCAGGCCGGTGGTGCCCGTCAGTGCGCCTGTCGCGACATTGACCAGCAGCTTGTCCCACATCGTGCCGACGATGTTGTCGCTGACCGTGGTGGCCAGCCCGGCGGCATTGAAGGTTTCGGCGATTGCCGTCACGCGGGAGGTGATCCGGCCGTCGAGTTCGCCGATGTAAGTCGCCTTGCCTGCGACGCCGGACTCGATGTGCCCCGGATTGCGCATCACGCCGCCGACGTAGGTCTTGCCGGCCAGTACGCGTTCGCGACCCACGATGTCCGCGAGCACATCTTCGTGCCCGAGGCCGTTCTGCAACGACAGGACCAGCGTGTCTGGTCCGATCAGTTCGAGTGCACTGCGCATCGCAGCATCGGTATGAAATGACTTGACCAGCACAACTACCAGATCGACGACGCCGGCCTCGGCGGCGCGCGTCGTGGCCTGAACCTTCACGCGACGTGAGCCACTCGCATTGTCCACCCTCAGACCATCACGCCGCATGGCCTCCACGTGTGCCGCCGAACGGTTCAACAACCAGACGTCGTTGCCGCCTTCGGTCAGCGCTGCGCCAATGGCGCAGCCCAGAGCACCCGCACCCAGAATCGCAATCTTCACTGTCGTCTCCCTAATCCGGAGAACAAGATACGATTCGGTACTCATGTCGGCAATGCAATGGATACAATGGCGTCATTGCGCCAGACAATATCGCTATGAACCCCGCAGAACTCCCCGATCTGAAGCTATTGCAGCTTTTCGATCTTCTCTACGATGTCCGCAGCGTCACGCGAGTGGCGGAGCAGCTCGGACAGAGTCAGCCCACGATCAGCATCTGGCTGGGGCGTTTGCGGGAGCATCTGCAGGACCCGCTGTTCATACGAACACCGGGCGGCATGGCGCCGACGCCGCAAGCCGATGCGCTGATCGGGCCGTGCCGGGAGATTCTCGAATCGCTGCGACGCTTCGCTGCCTGGGAGATCGAGTTCGATCCAGCCACCGCGAAACGGCGGTTCCGCATCTGCATGACCGACGCCAGCCACATCACGCTGCTTCCGCGAATGCTGGCGCACGTGCGCGCGCAGGCACCGGGCATCCGTCTGGAGGCGGCGAGGATCGACGGCAATACCGAACGGGCGCTTGAATCCGGTGAGGCGGACCTTGCGATCGGTCACGTACCTTGGCTCGGCGGCGGGATTTACCAGCAGCAGTTGTACACGCAGGACTGGGTGTGTCTGATGAATAAGCATCATCCGCGCGTGCGCGGAAAGCTCGGGTTAAAGCAGTACCGCGCGGAAGGGCATGTGGTCATCGCGGCGGGGACCGGGGCGCAACTGCTGGAGCAAGCGCTCGTGCGCGAGCAGGTTGAGCGGGACGTAGTGCTCGAGCTGCCGGGTTTTCTCGGGCTGGGGGCAATCATCCAGACGACCGACCTGATCGCCACGCTGCCGCGGCATATCGGCGAGACGCTGGCGAAGGTGAATGACCTGTCGGTGCATCCGTGTCCGATACCCGTGGAGGGATTTGCGGTACGGCAGCACTGGCACGCCCGCTATCATCACGAAGCAGGAAATCGCTGGCTGCGCGATCTGGTAGCTCAGCTATTCAGCAGTTTGCGGTGACGTCTCACGAGACTGCGGTTGTCGTGGCGTCCTGGGAGGCTCTGCCTTATTGCCATGCGGAAAACAGGTCTCGCACTCACGTCTTCCACAACGCGAACTCCCCTTGCGCGAGTTCCTGTTTGAGAAAGTCGACGCAGACGCGCACCTTGGCCGACTGCGCCGAGCGTGCCGCCGACATCGCCCATACGTCGGCCGGCTGCTCCCACGCCGGCAGCACGCGTTCGAGTCCCTCGGCGAGCGCCTGTGCCACGTACGAGTGCCCGACCATCACGATGCCGTGGCCGTCGCGCGCCCAGCGCAGCACGACGTCGCTGTGGTTCGACGCCAGCGATCCCGTGACCTTCACCGGGGCTCTGGGCGGTCCAGCCTATCTTCTGGTCGCTGCTCACCAACTATCTTGGCGGCATGGCGGTCGTATCCGGCGTCGCGATGGTGAACACGATCGGCAACATCGGCAACTTCGTCTCGCCGAACGTGAAGGCATGGGCGGACGCGAGCTTCGGTTCGAGCGTGGCGGGGCTAATGCTGCTGAGCGGTGTCGTCGTGCTCGCGGCGCTGCTTTTCATCGGCGCGCGCCGCTCTTCGCAACCGGCTGTCGTGGAAGCCGTTCACCCCTGAGGCGTAGCAACGCGGTGAGGAGGTTGGACTAAGGTAAACGAATTTACCGGTGCTCATGCCGCGTAACCTACTGATTTATATAGCCCAGTTTTCACAAACATATTTGTATGCGATCACGCATCATGATGCGAAAACGGTCATCTGTGGGTGGCCGTTTTTTTGCGGTTTACCGCATGGAGGTTCGTACCCGCTCGGGTACGAGCAGCGCTTCGGTGCGACCCTACATGGCGACCGGCGCTTTGGCGCTGGACTGCATTTCAGGCAAAGTGGCTTGTCCGCAGACGGAGCCGCTCAATCCGCCCCCTCAAAAACCAACCAACCGCAGCGCAAGGCCAACAACTCCACACGCCACCACAACCGGTATTACGCCGACCTTGAAGCGAAACAACGCGACGCCTGCAGCCAACCCTATAAGCAGCGATGGCCACTCAAAGCCGCCTTGCATCCCGTGCGGCCACAACACGTGAATGGCGAAGAACGCGGCAAGATTTACGATAACGCCAACCACGGCGGCAGTGATAGCCGTCAGCGGCGCAGTGAATTTCAGGTTGCCGTGAGTTGTCTCGATGAACGGGCCGCCGAGGAAAATGAACAGGAAAGACGGCAGGAACGTAAAAAACGTCACGACGATCGACGCGACGACGGCGGATGCAAAAACGGCGTGCGGCCCGAACACAGCCTGTGTCCATCCGCCAACGAACCCGACGAAGGAGACAACCATGATGAGCGGCCCCGGCGTCGTCTCGCCGAGCGCCAGGCCATCTATCATCTGAAGTCCGCTCAACCAGTGGTAATGATCGACGGCTCCCTGGTAGACGTACGGCAGTACTGCGTATGCGCCACCGAAGGTTAGCAAGGCGGCTTTCGTGAAAAACCAGGCCATTTGCGTAAGCGTTCCGGACCAGCCGTACATGAACGTAAGGGTCGCGATGGCCGTGAGCCATATGAGCACGAAGACAGCAAGCACGGCAGTGAAACGCTTCCACGTGAACAGCGCATGTCGCGGAGTGGGTGTGTCATCGTCGAGGATGGCTGGACCAAACGCCTTGTCGCCGTCCTGGTGCACGCCGCCAACGGCGAATTTCGCTGGAGCGTACCTGCCGCCAAAGTGACCGATGACGCCGGCGACCAGGACGATGAGGGGAAACGGGACGTTGGCCGCGAAGATAGCGAGAAAGGCGGCGGCGGCGATTGCATACAGCCACGCGTTCTTCAGTGCGCGAGAGCCGATCCTGTATGCGGCGAAAACCACAATGGCCGTGACCGCCGGCTTGATGCCATACAGCACGCCTGCGACGGCTGGGACACTGCCAAAGGCCATGTAGACCCAGGAGAGTCCGATCAGGATGAACAGTGACGGAAGAACGAACAATCCCCCGGCAATCAGGCCGCCCCACGTGCGATGCATCAACCAGCCGATGTACGTGGCGAGTTGCTGCGCCTCCGGCCCGGGGAGAACCATGCAATAGTTCAACGCGTGCAAAAAGCGCTTTTCGGAAATCCAGCGTTTTCGCTCGACCAGGTCCTGATGCATGATGGCAATCTGCCCGGCCGGACCTCCGAAGCTGATCAAACCAAGCTTCAGCCAATACCACAATGCCTGGGCGAAGGTCACTGACTCGACCGACTTGACCGCTTCGGCACGGTGGTTGTTCATTTCATTTTCCGACGTGAGTCGACTTGGCGCGGCCGCATTCCAGACAACCGCAGCAGATAAGCCAGGTTTGCGCAGACAAGTCATCCGTTGCTCGTTCGGTGACCAACGAAATCCAATGCCGCTTCAGCGTCTACAACTCCGGACGCGCCAGATCGCTGCTCACGATATGTTCGCCATACACTTGCGCCGCCGCGACCGCTTCGAGCCTGGTCGCGAACGGCCCGAGTTCCGGCGCGCCGTCGAAGGGGAACAGCACACGGCCATCGGTGGTTCGAACCACTTTCAACACGCCGAAGAAGCGCCGGTAGCCAGCCAGTTTCGACGTCGCCGAAACTTCAAAGTCGTCCTCGGACGTCGCGGGTACGCTGGGAATAAATGCGGTCTTGCTCATACCTGAAAACATCTCTTGTTCGATGGGGCAGCACCTGCCCGGAAGGCGAGCGCTTCACCCGGTTGTCCCGGGGAAGGCACTTCACCGATGGCGTTCATTGTCTCAAATCTCAGCGGATTCAACCCGATACGTAACAAGCCGGGCGCACCGCGCAACGCATCACGAGCCCTTGAGTGCCGCCTCATGTTCAGCCGCGAGTGCCACGTCGATCTCGCTCACCTTTACGAAACTCGGCCGCGAGCAAATGCGCCTGGCGTATTCGAGCAATACCGGCGTTTCCGGCACCAGCTTGAACATCATCCCCCAATGCAGCGCGATGCCCCACAAGATATCCGCGGCGGAAATCCTGTCTCCGAGCAAATAGGGCGACGCTTGCAGCTGGCTGGCCACCGTCCCGATCATCGAATCGAAATCGCCGTAAGGTGAGGTGGCCAACGGCGCCGGTTCACGCTTCATTGCCTTGTCGACCAGCGCCGGCTCGTAGCACGCCGCGTAATACACCAGCCATCGAAGATAGGGCCCGCGCGACGGATCGTCGAACGCAGGTGCGAGGCCGGCTTCGGGAAACAGGTCGGCCAGATAGATAAAGATGGCGACCTGCTCCGTGACCAGCGCGTCACCGTGATAAATCGCCGGCACCTTGCCAAGCGGGTTGATCGCGAGATACGGCGCCTTGCGCTGCTCGCCGGCCTTCATGTTCAGCACCTTCAATTGATACGGGGCGTGGAGTTCTTCAAGCAGCGTGAGCGCGCTGACGGAGCGGCATTGCGGTGAATGGAACAGCGTGATCGTGCGGTCTGTGGTCATGGCGAGGCCCCTTGGTTAAACGTCTTAAGGAACGGCAACGGTGATACGGCACCGGATCCACCCATCCTAAGCGCCCATACCTGTCAGTTTGTGTCAGGTATGGCCTACACTTGTCCGCATGCGAGCCAGCCGCCTACTTTCCATCCTGATGACGTTACAAGCGCGCGGGCAGGTCACTGCCCAGTCGCTCGCCGACGAATGTGCGGTCTCGTTGCGCACCATCTATCGCGACATTGACGCGTTGAGCGCCGCAGGCGTGCCCGTGCATAGCGAGCGCGGCGCGGAAGGTGGCTACCGTTTGCTCGACGGCTACCGGACGCGGCTCAACGGTCTGTCGTCGCAAGAAGCCGAGGCGCTGTTCCTCGCCGGATTGCCGGGGCCGGTGCAAGCGCTGGGTCTCGGGGCGGTGATGGCGGGCGCGCAGACCAAGCTGCTCGCCGCGTTGCCCGTGGAACTGCGCTCGACCGCCGAGCGCATGCGCTCGCGTTTTCACCTCGACGCCCCCGCCTGGTTCTCCGATGCCGACCAGCCCGCGCATCTGCCGCTGATCGCCAACGCGGTCTGGGAGCAGCACCCGTTGCAAATTCGTTATCAAAGCTGGAAGGCCGAAAAGTTTCGCCGGATCGAACCGCTCGGCATCGTGCTGAAAAGCGGCGCGTGGTATGTGGTCGGGCGCGTAGATACGGATATCCGCATCTACCGCATCTCTCGCATTCGCGATTTGAGCGTTCTGGACGAAACCTTCGAGCGCCCGTCCACCTTCGATCTGGCGACGTTCTGGCAAGACAGCACGCAGCGTCTTTCCGAAGAGATGCATGCAAGCAAGGCGACGCTGCGCCTGTCGCCGTGGGGCATGAAAATGCTCGAAGCCTTCACGTCGCCATTCGCGTGCGCCGCGGCCACGATAAGCGAGCCGGATGCCGCGGACGGCTGGTGCACCGTCACGCTGCCGGTCGGCTCGGTGAGGCAAGCATGTGCAGAGTTGCTGCGCTTCGGCACCGAAGCCGAAGTGCTGGCGCCGCCCGAATTGCGCGCGCTGATGGCGGAGGTTGCTGCCGCCTTGCATCGTCGCTACGGGCAATGATGCCGCCGCGTGGCTTTCTCAACGGACGATACGCGGCACGCTTCAAGGACGTATTCGGTCAGAACATCTTCGCCGATCGCACCAGGGCGTTCACGCAAGCAATGTACGCGATCGAGCGCTTCGAACTCGAAGACCCGAGTTTTCACCCGTGCACAAACAAGTTCGATTACTACCGCGACGGAAAAGTGCAACTAACGGCACAAGATCTGCGACGCAAAAAGCAGGTGAGTGCACGGTGTGGTCCGAGCAGGATATCGACGATGTCGCCGCTTTCCTCACCACGCTGAATGACGATTACGTCCTGAAGGCCAAGCCGTTGAAGTGACACGCGCCAAAACACTGGCCGGTCCGCTTTGGTCAGACGAATTTTGGGGCAGCGCTATAATGCGCGAATCCTTTTCCTTCTCCGTCCTCCGTCATGAGCCGGTTACTTTGCCTGATCGTGCTTTCGATCGGCCTGATGCAAGCCGCAATGGCCGAGGAAAATACCGACCGCATGTCCGCGTATCTGACGCACAAGTTCGGTCTGACGAAGGACAAGGCTCAAAAGATTTCGGACGCGGTGCAATCCGCCGCTTCGAAGTATTCACTCCCGCCGGCACTGCTGCTGGCGATCATCTCGATCGAATCCCGCTTCAAGGAAAAGGCCAAGGGCGCCAACGGCGCAACCGGGCTGATGCAGGTCGTGCCGGGCGCCCACAGAGGGCTGCTGAGAAACGTCAAGGACCTCACCGAGCCGACCACCAACATCGAAGTCGGTTCGGCGATCCTGTACGGCTACATGCGCTCGGCCAATGGCGACCTGAGCGCGGCGCTCAAGAGCTACGGCGGGTCGCGAGCATACGCGCAGAAGGTGAGCTTGCGCGTCGAAGACTTCGCCGAAGTAGCCGGCTCGCAGGACGCGGCGCAGTACCCGGACGCGCTGGCCGGCGGGTGCGAGGCTCGTTCGGCCGATCGTTGTGCGGCGCCGGGCAACTGGGCCAACTCCTTTGCGATGCCGGCCGGCAACGCTGCAGGGGCGATCGGCGCGCCGGGGTTGTCGAACGGATTGCCAGCGGCGTCGAACTGAGCGCCTGCTTCTTTTCCCTTTTTCCATTTACGTTGCAGCGGACCTCGGCGCTGTAACGGGCGATCACGTCGTGTAAGGCGACGCGAGGCGCGGGCTGCACGCTTTTTACGCAGCTTGCGCAACGCGCTCTACAATGCATTTCCATTCGAGTTCACGTAGCGCCCCTTCCGATCGACCATGTTCACCTCGCTTTTCAAAACCACCACCGCCTCGCTGTTCGGGTTGCTCACGCTTGCGGCTTGCAGCAGCGCTCCGCAGCCGAAATTCCAGCAGGAATTGTTCGAAACGGGCGCGAGCCCTTACGCACGCAATTTCAACTCGAATACCACCGATACCTGCGAGGCTGCGCGCCGCGCTTTGCTGAGCCAGGGTTATCTCACGACCATGACGCGCACCGACACCGTCGACGGTACGAAGAATTTCCAGCCCACCGGAGATTCGCATGTCGTCGTGGAGTTTCATGTCGTCTGTACGCCGGGTGAAGAGGCGAGCGATACGAGCATCGTCTACGTGAACGCCGTGCAAAACGGCTTTGCTCTGAAGAAAAGCGATACGTCTGCGAGCGTTGGCCTGAGCGTGCTGGGATCGTTGTCGTTGCCGATCCGTTCGAACAGCGACGCGATGGTCAAGATTTCAAGCGAGACCATTCCGTCGGGCAAGTTCTACGACCGCTTCTTTGGACTCGTCGACCACTATCTGCAGACGGTGGTGCGTACTCAGCCCGTGACTAACATCCACGTCGAGGCGCGCATATTGCCGATGCCTGTCGAAGCCACGGTTCCTGCGCCCACTCCGGCGCTGCCCGATGCGGTGGGGCAGGCTGCTTCCGTACAACCTGCAAGCGGGAGCGCGGCGCCCTGATCACATCCGGCTGCGGCTGCGGCTGTGTCGTGGCTGCGCTCAGCGCTCGCTCAGCCTTTGATTTCAGCGTGCAGTGGTACTTGTCCTATGTCTTTTACTTCATACGTATATATATGTAGTAATAGTTAACAAGGGTTAACCCCTTCTGTGGATAAGTCTCAAATTCTCCGCCGTATCAACAGCATGCGAAGACGATAACGTTGCGGAACACGTCTGTAGAAAAACTACAAAGGTGGGATAACTTTAGCGGTGCTCGCGAACCGTCCCGCTTTATCAAGATTCCGCGCACAGGCTGTCCGACGCCCTATCCCGAAGTTATCCATAGGCATATGTGGATAACTCAAGCGCTTCGCAGCGCCTTAGCATGCCGCTTCCCACCGGCTTTTCATTCATACCATCCGCTCGCCACCGTACATACTTCGACGCCCGGATGCGCGCACATTGAAGGCGGACGGTACGAAGATTGCGTGTCTCTTTTTGCAAGCGCAACTGTTGCTATTTAGTCAAAACCATTTCAGCAACGGCCGATCCAGGCATAAAGTTAAAGTGTTTTCTGAAGTCATTGGTGCAGTGCGGGGGTGTGCGATGAAACGCAGAACAGCACGACAGCTAGTCCGTCTTCTTTCGGATATCAGACATGCCGCTCATTGCAGCACGCTGCGGGCGGCGGCGACCAACCGGGCCATAGCCCTCGCCTCCGCGGAACACGACGCGGACGCAGCCGGCGAGAGTGCTGAAAGCACCGAGGCCGTGCGCGAATCGCGTCGCGACAAACCGGCCCGGAGCGAATCATGAGATCCGCGAGCGAACAATCGCTGCGTTTCCTTGTCGAGAAATGGCTGGCGCCCGGACCGTCGAGTCCGGTTCACGTTACCGAATTCAGCCGTACCCGCTTGGGTGGCAGGCGTTATGTACGCGTCGAGGCGTCATCGGAAACCGGCTCGCGTGGTTTGTTTTTCTTTCGTCACGACGACGGCTGCTGGTGCGTGTTTCCACCCACCGCGGACATCCCAAAAATTTTCACCCAGCCGCGCGCGGCTTAGCGTCGAAGCGCGCGGAGAACGACCCGCGCGCTATCGCTATTCCAGTCCCCTCACGCACACCACTTGCCGCAGCGTGTGAACCACCTCGACAAGACTGCGCCGCCATCACCGCGTCGATGTCCTTGTAGGTCATCGGGATTTCGTCGATCACGTCTTCGTCCTTGCGGCATTCAACCGAACGATGCTGACCGCCTGCGTAAATATCTGGCCTGCTTCGGCGTGGAATGGGGCGACTGGCTACGCGTTCAATAGGCGTGACTCAGGAAGCATGAGGCAGCCGCTCGCGTCCGCGACGCCACGCCGGCATCACCTGACACACGATCAAACCCGTCAGCATGAGCGCGCATCCGAACAGCGCCCGCGCCGATAGCGTCTCGCCGAGCACGAGCCATCCCGCCAGCGCGGCGAACACACCTTCCATGCTGAAGATCACCGCGGCATGCGAGGGCGCCGCATGCTTCTGCGCGACCACCTGGATCGTATAAGCGACGCCGACTGACAACGCACCGCCATAAAGAATCGTCGGCGCGGCGCGCACGATCACCGCGAGACTGATCGGCTCGATCGCGAGCCCGACCAGCAGACACGCGATGCCGCAAGTCACGAACTGCACGAGCGCCAACATCAGCGGATCGTGCCGCGACGCGAAGCGGCCGACCAGCATCATCTGTACGGAAATCACCAGCGCGCCGGCGAGCTGATACCAGTCGCCGTACAGCATCGAAAACTGTTCGTTGACGCTCAGAAAATACATGCCGACCGCTGCGAGCGTCGCGCCGAGCCAGGTGCCGATTCCCGTGCGATGCCGAAACAGCACGCCCAGCAGCGGCACGATCACGACATACAGCGAACTGATGAAGCCGGCGTTGGCGACCTTGGTGTATTGCAGACCGATTTGCTGCAAGGAAATCGACGCGGACAGCGCGATGCCGAGCAGCACGCCGGCGCCGAACAATTCGCGTGCGCCGCCGGGTTCACGTTTGGACAACTCGTCGAGCGCGGAGCGTCGCACACAAACGATCATCGTCAGCACGACCAGCGCACCGAGCAAAAAGCGCAGGCCAGTAAACAGAAACGGCCCAATTGCATCCAGACTCAAGCGTTGCGCGACGAAGGCGGAGCCCCAGATCATCGCCGCGATCAGCATCAGCAGATTGGCGCGCAGGTGTTGGCGGGTGTCAGGTTTCAAAGGCAGTTTCTAAAGTCGGTTTTCAGGCTTCAAGCAAAGCCAAGGCTCATAGGTGGCGAAGCGCGTCTTGCAGCTATTCAGATATTCCCCGATCGACTGCACAAGGCGATCGTCATCCTCGATCAGCGGCACGCTGGTTTTGAGACGGGCTTCGTTTATGTCGCGGTCTCCACTATGAGGCGCCGATTCTAGCCGCGTGCGTGCGTGCCCGATACGCCGGTAGACACTCGCGAACACTTGAAGACAATTGCGCGTCCATCAAATGAGCCGGCGTCGAATCCCACACCGGGCGGCTACTGCGCGATAATCGCGCAACGGCCATGCGGCTGACGGGACGACTGCGCCGCCGGGCCGACCGATTTTCAGGCAAGCACAATGGATGAGAAAGACTGGATCGCCGGCGCCGCGAAGGCGCTTGCGATCATCGAAGCATTCGACGAAGAGCACGCGCGCATGACGCCGACCATGGTAGCCTCGCGCGCCGCGCTGTCGCGCACGGCGGCGCGTCGCTATCTGCTGACGCTGCGCGAACTCGGCTACGTGGATACCGACGGCAAGTTGTTCTGGCTGGCACCGCGGGTGCTGCGCCTCGGCCAGTCCTATCTGGATTCAGCGCGCTTGCCGCGCACCGTGCAGCCGTTCCTGCAGCGTATTACGGCGACCGTGCAGGAAACCGCGCTGGTCGCGATTCTCGACGAACACGACGTGGTCTACGTCGCGCGCAATGGCGTGAACCGGGCGATGGCGGTCGGTTTTGTGCTCGGCTCGCGGGCGCCCGCGCCGTTGTCGTCGGCGGGCCTGATTCTGCTGGCGTTTCGCGCGCCGGAGGACATCGAGCAGTGGCTCGCCTCGTATCCGATCAAGGTGTTCACGCCGCACACATATTCCACCATCGAGAAGTTACGCGAGGTGCTCGGCGAAATCCGCCGCAATGGCTACGTCGTCACCGACCAGCAACTGGAGTTAGGTATGCGCGGCGTCGCGGTGCCGCTGCGTGACCGGCACGGCTCGGTGGTAGCGGCGATCAGCGTCAGCATGCCGATCGGCCAGGAGTCGGCGAACGCCGCGCTGCACCGGGTGCTGCCGACCTTGCAGGAAACCGCCAGCTTGCTGCGTAATCTGGTCTAAAGCAACGCCCTAGGTAATTGCCCTAATGCGGCATGCTTAATGAGTGAAAGCATCGCGAAAGCAACGTGTCTCCCGGAAAATACATATCGAGTTTTGGGCATGACAAACCGCCTACACTGCGTAATACTCTCCCGCGGGGAGCGGGAAGGCGCCTCAAGCCATGTCTGCTTCACCGTGCAGCTAATTCATTCACATTGACTCAGTCGTTCAGGTTTGGGGAACAACACATGAAAAAAGTTATCGCCTCGCTCGCAGCCGCTTCGATCGCGCTGGTTTCCGTTCAAGCTTTCGCACAGGCATCGGACACGGCAGCGCCGGCTGATGCAGCTAGCGCACCGAAGAAGCATCACATCAAGAAGCTGAAGACGCACGGCAAGCGCGCTCCGGTTTCGGCAGCAGCTTCGGCAGCTGGCACGAACGACAAGGGCACGGCGAACTAAGCTGACGCCTGGGTTCGTGGGGCGAGCCTCGCCGGTTTGTGTCTGTGCGCCGATAGTCGGCTAGTGCAGGGCGGTTCCGGTTCAGCGTCGCCAGCTAAAAGGCCAGAGCTTATGCTCTGGCCTTTTTTGTATTCGGGCAGCGGTTTGCCGGCCGTGACGCGGACAAAACGCGGCAATAGCGCGCTCGACAGCGCTTAGCCAGCGAGGCCGCGCTTGATGACCTCGTTCAGCAGTCCGCTCATGCCTTCCGGATGCGTAGCAGCCCGGTCCTTCAGTTCAGCGACCAGGTCGCCGTTCAGCTTGCAGGCAAACGGGACCAGGCCCTGTGCCTGATCGAGCTTGCGCTGCTCGCGGCGGTCGAGCTTCGGCTCGGCCGCCGCGGCCTTGCCGAAACGCTCGGCGGTCGACAGCTTCATTGCGTTGTTCAGTTTGAGTGCCTTGTTCTTTTCAAGGTCGGTTTTTTTCATCGCCATACGGAAGGCCTCTGCCAGATAAGTAATCCCGCATTGTACGCATCGCGCCGCGCGTTACGTGAGCGGCGGTGCCCGGGGTTCAGACGGGGGGTAAGCGGACCGGCTTTGCGCACCGGTCACGCTGTCCATCAAGGCGCGCATTCTCTGCCAATGCGTGCCTTCCCAGAACACGCGCCGGCAGACGTCGCAGGTGACGAATTGCGTATGCCGTTTCAGTACGCCTTCGGGCGCGCGGCCGGCGACATCTTCTTTGGCGATACGCCGCAGCGGCGCATTGCACATCAGGCACAAACGAAACGGCTGCGCGCTGCCGGCCAGATCGAGCCGTTCGAACACTTCGCGCAATTGCTCGCGGGGCCTCAGGGTACGCACGTAGCAGCCGTGCGTGATGGTGCGCCGTTTTAATAACTCACGGTCGCGTGTCAAAACGATGCGCTGTTGTTCGGCGGCGAGCGCTTCGATATCGGCGTCGGGATAATGGTTGTCGTAGAGCGTATCGAAGCCTGCCAGCCGCAACAGCGGTGCGAGACCGCCCAGATGCGCATCGGCGATGAAGCGCATGACGCGCAGCGGCCGTTCGCGCACGCGTAACAGCGGCTGGATGTCGAGCGCTTCAAACTTCGGATAAACGGCAATCCGGTCGCCGTCCGACAGCGGGTGATTGAAACCGACCGATTCGCCATTCACCAGAATCAGCTCGACTTCGGTATGCGGTACGCCAAGCGCCTCGATCATGTGCTTCGCGGTGGCGCCGCGCGCGCAGGCGCAACTGAACGCGCGCCGGCGCAGCGGCCGGGCGAGAAAATCGTTCAGCTCCTCATAGAAGCGGAAAGTCGCGGTGACCATCGCATCAGTATCGCACCGTGTTTCGATGCGCGCTGTCCTGCACGTGTAGCGTGGGTGTGCTCTACTTCCAGTTCTTTAGAAGATGGAGCGACAGATGGACATCGGTTTTATCGGTCTCGGCGAGATGGGCGCCGCGATGGTTGCAAACATTTTGAAAGCCGGGCACCAGGTGCGCGTGTGGAACCGCTCGCCGGAACGCGCGCAGCCGCTCGTCGATGCAGGCGCGCGGATCGTCGCGACGCCGGCCGAAGCGTTTGCGGGCGACGCCGTGTTCTCGATGCTCGCCGACGATGCCGCGCTGCGCGAAGTCATCACTGCGTCGCTGCTGGAACACGCTCCGCGCGGGTTGATCCACGTGAACATGGCAACGATCTCGGTGGCGCTGGCCGAGGAACTGGCGACGGCGCACGCGTCGCGCGGCGTCAACTATGTCGCCGCGCCGGTGATGGGACGGCCGGATGTCGCGGCGGCGGGCAAGCTGACGATCGTCGCCGGCGGTCCAGCTGAGGCGATTGACCGCGTGCAGCCGATTTTCGACGCCATCGGCCAGAAAACGTGGCGCATCGGTTCACTGCCGCAGCAGGCGAACGTGATGAAGCTGGCGGCGAACTTCATGCTGGCCGCGGCCGTCGAGACGCTCGGCGAGGCGGCCACGCTGGTGACCGGTCACGGCCTCGCCATGCAGGATTTCCTCGATGTGATCACAAGCGGCCTTTTCCCGGGGCCGGTCTATCAGGGCTACGGCAAGATGATCGCCGAGCAGCGCTACGAGCCGGCGCTGTTCAAGGCGCGCCTCGGGCTGAAGGACGTGCGCCTTGCGCTGGCAGCCGCCGACGCGGTGACGACCCCGCTGCCGATCGCAAGCGTCGTGCGCGACAGCCTGCTGGAAGCGGTGGCTCATGGCGACGGCGAGAAAGATTTCGCGGTGCTGGGCGAGGTGGCGGCGCGGCGGGCAGGGCGCTGAGCATCTGCGTGTGGGCGTCGCGCAAAGGCGCGCCCGCGAGGCGTGGCAGGCTTCGTACCCGGGCGCTGAGACCGCGCGTGGCTTCCCGCTGCGAAGCGGCAGCACTGCGGCGCCGTGGATTCGCGTGGGCGGGCATAATAGCCGCCCGATCCTCTTTCCCGCGCTTCCCGCGCCGATCCTCATGAGTCTGCATACCTGGTGGCTGTTCGCCGCCACCGTCTTCGTCGTTTCCGCGATTCCCGGTCCGAACATGCTGCTGGTCATGACGCACGGCGCCCAGCACGGCCTGCGCCGCTCCAGCGCGACCATGGCCGGATGCCTGTCGGCGCTGGTGCTGATGCTGGCAGTGTCGGCGGCGGGCCTTGGCGTGTTTCTCGAAGCATGGCCGGCGATGTTCAACGCGCTGCGCATGATCGGCGCGGCGTACCTCGTCTATCTGGGCATCAAGGCATGGCGCGCGCCGGCCGACGAAGGCGCCGCGGGCGAAGCCGACGAGCTGGCCGCAAAACCCGTGCGTTCGCGCATCGCGCTGTTTCGTAACGGCTTCCTGGTGGCTGGCAGCAACCCTAAAGCCATCCTGTTCGCCGCCGCGTTGTTGCCGCAATTCATCGACGCCACGCAGCCAAAACTGCCGCAGTTCGGCGTACTCGTCGCCACGTTCGCGACGATCGAGGTGAGCTGGTATCTGGTGTATGCCGGATTCGGCACGCGGATCGGCGCCAAATTGAAGAGTCGCAGCGTCGCGAAGATGTTCAATCGTCTGACGGGCGGTGTGTTTGTCGGCTTCGGCGCGATGATGGCGCTGGTGCGCCACTAGGCGCATACAGGGTGCCGATGCGAATTCGGCCGGCAAAGTGTTGCGCATAAGCAACGTTGAGGGTCAACCCTAATTGGAATGTTGCGTCGCACCAAACCATTTGCTATAGTTCGTCTTGTCTCCTCCATGTCTCCTCTGATATGGATTCAGCCCGCCAACTTAGGCGGGCTTTTTTTTACCCCGAATTTCGCGCATCGCCCAGAAACAGAAAACACAAAGCCGTCTGCCCCGTGAACGGGCCGCCGGCTTTGTCGCGTCGGCGTTTGCGTCGAGCCTGGAACTTAGAACTTGTACGAGACTGCCAGGAACGAAATGATCGGATCGGCTTTCAGCTCCGCCTTGGAGACACCCAGTTCCGTGCCGTCCGCCGCCTTGACGATGACCGACGAGGTCGTCTTCAGCGGAATGTACGTGACCGAGGCCACCATGCCCCAGTGATCGGTGATGTTGTACGACAGGCCCGCATTGAACACCGGCTGCCATGACGACGAAGCCTTCGCCGACACCTGCGTCTGCCCCGGCTTGCCCGCGCCTGCTGCCAGCACCGCGCCGAGGTTGTTCTGCGTCGATGTCACGAAGTTCGGGCTCAATTGGACATCGGAGAACCAGTTGTAGGACACGCCGATACCGACGAACGGCCTGAACTTCGCGGTCGGCGCATTGAAGTAGTACTGGAACAGCAGCGCCGGGCTCCACTGGCGCACGCTCTTTACGATCGGATTGGCCTGCGGATCGCCGAGATTCTGCTGGCCGAGCGCGCCTGCCGGTCCCGGTGGTTTGATGGTGCCGTGCCCGTAGAGCTTGAAGACCGGCGGCACGCCCGCCACCGTCGATACCGCGATGTGATCGGTGAGGTAATGGCTGAACACGAGGCCGACCGTATTGGCGCGATTGGTCGACAAGCCCGTGCCGGCTGACGTGAAGGAGCTCGGCAGACGCAGCGGCGTATTGATCGGCGTCGGTGCCACGTTGGTGGTGAGCGGCGTGCTCGAATCCTGCGGCATCACGTGGAACCAGCCGAGCACGGCGACGTTGTCGCCCGCATGTTGCGCGTGGGCACTGGCGGACAGGCAAGCGGCCAGTACCGCGAGATAGATTTTTTTCATGTTGTTCCTCCTCCTGAAGCGCGCCTCGCGAGACGCGCGGCGGCGGCCCGGTTACCCGGCCGTTGCGCTGAATACGCTGTGCTCTGTGGGCACCGGCTGCTGTGTTGACGCCTGTACGCAGCAGCCGGGACGTGCACGCCTCGTCGCGTGTTGGCGACGCGTGGCTTTGCCCGTTACTGGACGAAGGCGCCGATCGTGAAGTACGGCGAAGCCGCGTTGGTCAGATCGAGGTAGCCGAACACGCCGCCCGTGAAGATCATCTTTCCGGTCGGTGTGGTGCCAGTCGAAGCACCCACTTGCGTCGTCGTCACCACACCCGGTACGGCTTGCGTGAAGTCCAGATTCAGCGCCGTCGCGAGCGATGCCTGCGACGCGTTGAACGGATCGAGCAGCGTCGCTTGCGTGCCTTCCAGAGCGGTGGTGCGATAGTTGAACTGGCTATCCACACCGATGTACTCACCGTTTTGCGAGTTCACCGCGATCGAGCTTTGCGGCGCCAGAATCGAGATGCCCGATTCGTCATCCGCATACGGCCCGAGTTCGCCGTTCTGCGGCACGGTGACCGACGAGTTCGCCGCGCCGGCGCGAACCAGGATCGGCACCAGCTGGTTGCGCAGCTTGCCGACGATCATGTAGCCCCTGGCTTTCGGCGTAGTGGCGAGCGTCGGCTTTGCCTGGCCGAGGAACTTGTCGGTTTCGAACGCGCCGCTGCCGTCGGATGCCTGCACGAAGTTCGTGCCCGGCTGCTGGCATTTGCCCGCGTTGATCCCGGAGTTGTCGCATTCGCTCCACGTGCCGTCCGCGTTGATCGTGATCTTCGAATCGACCGCGACCGGCGCGAAGTTTTGCGACGGAACCTGGTGATAGCCGAGCTGGTTGTAGGTGCCGACCACGTTCGCGAGGTTCGTTTCAATCGACGAGAAGCCGATGAACGGGTAGTACGGGAACTTGGTATCGGGCACCGCGCCCACGCCGAGAATGCCGCCGAACGAAATTTCCGCGCCCGGAATCGTGCCGCCCGCCACGCCTTCGCCGACGAAAATACGCGCCGGACGATTCGGGTCGAGACTCGCGCCGTTCAGACGGAACGCGCACTGATTGAGCTTGTTCGTCGGCAGCAGGGTTTCCTGAGTCAGCGTGCCGCTCGCGCTCTGGCCGGCACGCGTCGGTACGACGGTGCCGGTGGTCGCCGGAATTGGCGATTCGATGTAGTTGACCTGCCAGGTCATCTTGGTCGTATCGAGCTGCAGCTTGACCAGTTCGCCGTCCCCGCCGCCGCCCGTAAACACCGTGCCGTAATCGAGCGAGGCGGGACACAAGCGAACTTCAGTCACCGGTCCATCGCCGCTGCCACCACCGCCACCGCACGCCCCCAGTAACGGCGCCGCAAGAGCAAGCACCGAAAGGAATTTCCATTTCATACAGCCTCCTGAATTTTCTCGTTGTGAGTGGCCGGCTCCCAGTCCAGCCACCATTTGCTCTATTTATTTCTCGTACTGCGAACTGCTGACCGGCCGTCCCTTATTTGCTGATCTGCGCTCCGACGCCGAAGTACTGCGCGCTGGAGGCGGTGCTGTTGAGCTGCGAAGTCGGCGCTACGCCGCCATTCATCGTGTCCTGAATGGCGATCGCGTACAGGCCACCGGAGGCAATCGCGAAACCGGTCTTGCCGTTCTTGTCCTGCACACCGACCAGCCCCGGGCTCGGCAGGCTGTAGCCCAAACCGAAGCCGTCTTCCGCCGTGGAAGTGGTCGGATTGATGAAGGTGCCCACGCCGCCCTGGATCAACGTTGCGGTGTACCTGAAGTTCGAATCCGCGCCGACATAGCCGCCGTCGAAGCCGCCAGATGCGAGCGGTGTGGCTGCAGCGAGCATGGCGATGCCGGATTCGTCGTCGACCTTGGCGTCGAGATGCAACGGCGGCGTGCCGAGGTTGACCGAGCCGGTGCGGATGACGAGCGGCACGGTTGCGCCGTTGATCTGGCCGAGAATCATGTGTGCCTGAGCCGACTTGCCGCTCGGCTGATTAAACGGCGGCAGCTTCAGTTGCGCACCGATCTGCGGCGCCTGCTGACTGTCGAAATAGCCGCTGCTGTTGACGGTCCACGCCGTACCGGTCGACAGGCATCCGCTTGTACTCGGATTGAAGGCGGCGTTTGCCGGGTTGGAGCCGGTGCAGTTGCCGCTTGCGTCGAAGGTTTCAACCGTGTTGGTGGCCGTTGCGGCGTAAGAACCCGAGGGCACGATGTGGTAGAGCAGGCCGTTGTAGGTGCCTGCCAGCTTGGTGATGTCCGTCGTCGTGCTGGCGAAACCGAGGAACGGATAGAAGTCGAAATGCCGCTTGGGCACGGCACCGATGTTCTGCAGGCCCGGCAACGGAGCAATGGTCAGCCCGGCGTACTCGACCGTCGCGCCTGGAATGCCGCCGCCGGCTACGCCCAGGCCGACCAGGATCATCGGTGGGTTCGGATTGTTGACGAAGTCCGGCGTCGTGTAAGTCGTACCGTCGGCAGCCGCGGTGCCGGTGCCTTTGCCGAGGATGAACGCGCAACGTGTTTGTTCCGCGGTCGGCAGCATGCCGGTCGGCGGATGGATCACCGCGCCGGTGATCTGTGTGCCTTCACGCGTCACCGTGACGTCGGCGCTGGTCAACGGGATCGGCGACTTGAGCCACTTCAGCGTGTAGGTCATCGCGGTGGCGTCGATGTTCAACTGCACCACTTCGCCGCTGCCTGCGCCACCGAGGAACGTGGTCTTCACGATGTCGGCGTTGGCCGGACACAGCGGGGCAGCGCCCGCGCCTTGGGCCGGCGGACCTTGGACGCCACAGCTCGAACCCGAGCATTGCGCCGAATTGATCGGGCCCGGATTGTCGGCTTTGCCGCCTCCGCAAGCGATGAGAAATGGGACCGTGGCAATGGCCATTGCCAGGCCTCGAGTAATGGCATCCGACATGCTGCTGTCTCCCTTCATGTAATTGTGCGAAGTAATTTCGCTGCGCTGTTAATGCCTGTCAATTGAAAGAACCGTCTAAAAAGACTGATTCAAACAGCGCTTTTTTTGCGGGACGCATACAGGGTGGACGTTGGTGGTCCTTTTAAACAAAAAAGGAAATTTCACTGCGGCGGCGGTACCGTTGCTTCGCTGCACACGCTTACCAGACAAGCGTCACAGCAAAATGGCTCCATCATGTTCGAACGACCGTTCGCGAAAAAATCAGGAGTTTCCCCAGGCGGAAAACTATGCTGTGCCGGGCATTTGTGGGAATGATTTACCGGCCGATGATGAGCAGTCCGATTTTTATTTTTGAAGTAATGCGGGCTACTACCGATTAACTGCGAAAGGTGGATTTGACGTGCGGGGTTTTAAAACAGAAAAGCCGGTCTTTGCAAACCGGCTTTTCTGTGGATTGACGGTCGACGCCGTCAGGATCGCGCACGTATTAGCGTTTCAATCCGCTTTCTTCAGCGGCGCCGATTGCGAGGTTCATACATTGGATCGCCGCGCCCGATGCGCCTTTACCCAGGTTGTCCAGACGCGCGACGGTCACGAAGCGCTCTGCGTTGCCGAACACAAACAGGTCGACGCGGTTGGTGCCGTTGTTCGCCTGCACGTCGAAGAAGCCGCTGTTGAGGTTTGCGTCTGCTTCGAACGGGGCAACGTGCACGAACGCCTCGCCCGCGTAGTACTCGGCGAACAGTGCCTGCACGTCTTGCGGCGTTGCGTTCTTGGCCAACTGGTTCGGCGAGAAGAAGGTGGTGACCGCCAGACCCTTGTAGAAGTCGCCGACGATCGGCGTGAACACCGGTGCCGACTTCAGGCCGGTATGCGCCGCCATTTCCGGCAGATGCTTGTGCGTGAGACCGAGCGCGTAGGGACGCGGGCTCTTGAGCTTGTTGTCGCCGCCTGCCTCGTAGTCGGCAATCATCTTTTTGCCGCCGCCGCTGTAGCCGGTGATCGAGTATGCGTGCGCGGCGAAGTCCGGCGCCACGACGCCTGCTTCGACGAGCGGACGCATCGCCAGCACGAAGGCCGACGCGTGGCAGCCTGGCACGGCGATGCGTTTCGCGGTGCGCAGACGCTCGCGTTGCGAGCGAGCCAGTTCGGGCAGACCGTAAGCCCAGTCGGCGGAAGTACGGAACGCCGTGCTGGCGTCGATCAACACGGTGTGATCGTTGTCCACCAGCGAGGCGGATTCGCGCGAGGCGACATCCGGCAGGCACAGGAACGTGACGTCCGATGCGTTGATGAGACGACGGCGCTCGTCGAGGTCTTTGCGCTTCGCTTCTTCGATACGCAGGATCTCCACGTCGGCGCGTTGCGACAGGTATTCGAAAATCTTCAGGCCGGTCGTGCCTTCCTGTCCGTCGACAAAAACTTTCGTGCTCATCTCGATCTCACTGACTTGCTTGCTGGAAATGGGGCGCGACACCGCGCCGGAACGTTATTTTAAGACCTGATGGCGGCGGCCGTGCAAAACGGGGTGAAAAAACGACGATGCGCGCCAAACATGACATCGGAGTGACCGGTTATGCGGCAGATGCAAGCCGTTGACGGTGGATTCAGAGCAGATTGGAGGGCGGAGTGTGCGGGTGCATCGCGCGCCCGTCGATGCGCGCGGCGCTTTCGGCAAAGATCTGCCGCAGGCGCCGTGGCTTCGGGACGCAAGCTGCTCGAGCTGATGCGCTAGCGGGCAGCAATCCACCGCGCCGTGACCCCGGCGATGCGGGCACCGAACATCCGCGCCGTTTCCAGATCGCCCGCTGGCGGCGCTTCTTCCGGCGAAGCATCCGCCGGCGATTGCGCCAGCAGACCGGTGAATCCACCCACATAGTTCAGATCGTTGCGGGTCGCGGCCTTGGTGTTCGACGGCATCATGCCGGTGCCTGCCCAGATCATGCTGTGTTGCATGGCCAGCGTGACGAAGTACTGGATGGTCGAGAACTTGTCGCCGTTCATGGTCGCCGAGTTGGTGAAGCCGGCGGCGATTTTGTCCTTCCACGTCTGGCCGAACCACGGTTTCGAGCTGGCGTCGGCGAATTTCTTGAAGTCGGCGGAAGGACCGCCCATATAGGTCGGCGCGCCGAAGATGATCGCGTCGGCTGCAGCCAGCTCGGCCCAGCCTGCGTCGTCGATTTCTCCGACCGGCATCAGCCGGCCGTCCGCGCCGGCTTCGACGGTGCCCGCCAGCACGGCCTCAGCGACTTTCTTCGTGTGGCCGTAGCCGCTGTGATAAACGATGACGATCTTCGACATGGCACTCTCCGGCAAGGTGAAAAAGGGAATGGGTCAAGCACGGCAAAGGTGTGCGGGTGGATCGGCGCGACATCGACAAGCATTGCGTACACCGGCCTGCTGCACATTAGCGTGCGCGGATGACAGAATTTCCGCTCGGGTCGCAATCCGATGCAAGCCGTGCGCCCGTTCGCGCACCGGCTCGACGATTCGTGAACTCGAGCATGAGGACGGCCGGCGCTACCGCCCGTAATTGACCACCATCCGCGCACTGCCGAGCGTCGCGGTGCCGATTTCGTGATCGAACATCAGCGCGGGGCGGCCTTGCGCGAGCCGCAGGTCGGCGGTGCTCAGCGCATAAACGGTGATCACATAGCGATGTGGCTTGCCGGGCGGCGGGCAAGGGCCGCCGTAACCGTCGATGTCGAAGTCGTTGCGCGCTTCGACCGCGCCGAGTTTTTTAAGGAAGCCGGACGAGCTGGCGTTCTCCGGCAAGCGGTCGACGGTGGCGGGAATGCCTGCGACCGCCCAATGCCACCAGCCGCGGCCGGGCGCATCCCCGTCGAATATCGTGACCGCGAAGCTGCGCGTGCCGGTTGGCGCGTCGTGCCACGTCAATTGAGGCGAGCGGTTGCCGCCTTTGCAGTCGTCCTGATTGAAAACCTGCGCGGCATCCACCGTGCCGCCCGCATGGAAGCTGGCACTGGTGAGCGCGAATGCGCCTTCGGCGAGCGCGTGAGGGCCATGCGCCGCCAGTAGCGCGAGACTCAGCATCGCGCAGGTGAAAGACGGCAGACGACGGTGGGGCGAAGCAAGCGAAACAACCAGGCAACGCGAGCGCATGTGCCGGCTCTCCTGTCAGGGCGCGAGGCGGTCGTCCTCGCAATCATTATTGTCCCTATTTTGTGCCCCAAGGTCGAATCAAGTCTAACATTAGCCCCGTTGATCGTTGGGTACCCCAGTTCGCGGGCTTGGTTTGAGGGAAATCGGCTATAGTCGGAGGAAATTGTCTGCGTGGACAAAAGACAGCGCGCCCGAATAGTCCGAATACGCAGAATAGAAAAGGCATAACGGAAGTTGTGGAGAGTGGTTTATCAGTCGAGGGGAAGGCAATGCCTGATCTAGTCAGGGTCGTGGTGGCCGATGACCATCCGTTAATTCTGTTCGCCGCCGAACAAGCTTTGCTCAAGTTTCCAGGGATGCAGGTGGTCGCGCGTGCGCGCCAGTCAACCGAGTTGGTGAAGGTGCTGCAGACGGTTGCCTGCGACGTGCTCGTGACGGATCTGGCGATGCCAGGTGGGCAATATGGCGACGGTCTGCCGTTGATGGGCTATTTGCGCCGCAATTTCCCCAACATTCCCATCGTCGTGCTGACGATGCTGGAGAACGCCGCGTTGCTCAAGCGGCTGAGCGAACTCGGCGTGACCTCGGTCGTCCACAAATCGGACGATCTGAGCCATATCGGGCTCGCAGTGCTGCACGTCAGCCGTAACCTCGAATACTTGAGCCCGTCGGTCAAGGCGGCGCTCGATACGCTGCGCATGAACGCTGGCGGCAAGAGCGACGAGGTCATGCTGTCGAGGCGTGAACTCGAGGTGGTGCGCCTGTTCGTATCCGGCATGACGATCAAGGAAATCTCGGAGCAGCTCAATCGCAGCATCAAGACGATCAGCACGCAGAAGAACACGGCGATGCGCAAGCTCGGCATCGATCGCGATTCGGAGTTGTTCCAGTATGCGCAGAGCAACGGCTTGCTGAATTTGTCGTCACATTCGGTGGATGGTACTGGCGGCGCGTCCTAGCTGCCGCTGTGCTTGTGTCCTGCGGGGCGAGGCCGATGAAAAAAGGCCGCCTGTCTTTCCGACAGGCGGCCTTTTTTTATTCCATCCGCGTCGAGCGGGTACGCTGCAGCTTACTGCGGCGTCGAGGTTGCGCCGCCGTGCGCCGCGGACCATTCAGCCGGTGCGTGGAGGAATTTTTCCACTTCGTCGAGCGTCTTGGTGTCGAAGTAACCCGCTTGCTTGGCGACGCGCAGGACGTCCCACCACGTGGCAAGCGCGTGCAGATCGACGTCGATGTCTTTCAGCACCGACACGCTTTCCTTGAAGATGTTGTAGTGGAACAGCACGAAGCAGTGGTTAACCGTGGCGCCGGCGGTGCGCAGCGCGTTGATGAAGTTGATCTTGCTGCGGCTGTCGGTGGTCAGGTCTTCGACGAGCAGCACGCGTTGGCCTTCGGTCAGCAAACCTTCGATCTGCGCGTTGCGGCCGAAACCCTTCGGCTTCTTGCGCACGTATTGCATCGGCACCATCAGGCGGTCGGAGAGCCATGCCGCGAACGGGATGCCGGCGGTTTCGCCGCCGGCGACCGCGTCGATCTGCTCATAGCCGACGTCGCGCAGGATGGTGGCTTCGGCCATTTCCATCAGACCGCGGCGCACACGCGGATACGAGATCAGCTTGCGGCAGTCGATATAAACCGGGCTCGCCCAGCCGGACGTGAAAATGTACGGTTTCTCCGCGTTGAAGTGCACTGCTTGCACTTCCAGCAGCATCTTGGCGGTGGTGTCGGAGATCGTCTGGCGATCGAAGCCTGTCATGGGCGGATCCTTGGGTGTGAGCGGGGGAAGGCGGGCGCGGAGCCCGGTGGTGCAGCAAGCGGCGTATGCCGCGCCGTTGTGACCGAAATGCCGGGCGGAATACGCAACCGGCCAGTGGAGTGCAGGCCGGTGTTTGCTGCGCGCGTAGCCCGACACTTTACCCGAATTGCACCCTTCCGAGGAGGCCGTCGTGCGCGCCGGCGGCGAATGGCGGCCGTAACGTTCTCGCTGAACGAGCCTCTCAACCTTCTGTTGGACCAACTTCGCTGTTCGCTTTTTGGCTAGCTTGTGAGCGGCCAGACCCGCCTTTACACTCACGCGAATTTCCCGGGCGGCCGTGCGTTGATGCCGCCCCTATGGCCTACGGAACGCTTTCAATGACAGCCGCATCTTCTGCCACCGACACCCGGACACCCGTCAAAAGCGGCTACGCCGGCCGCGCGCTGATCGCCTCGGTGCTCGGTTACGCGATGGACGGCTTCGATTTGCTGATCCTCGGTTTCATGCTGCCGGTGATTGCCGCCGATCTGCATCTGTCGTCCACGCAGGCCGGCTCGCTAGTCACGTGGACGCTGATCGGCGCCGTGGCCGGTGGGCTGATCTTCGGCGTATTGAGCGACTATTTCGGCCGCGTGCGCATGCTCACGTGGACGATCCTGATCTTCGCCGTGTTCACCGGCTTGTGCGCCGTGGCGCAAGGCTATGCCGACCTGCTTGCCTACAGGACGATTGCGGGGGTTGGCCTCGGCGGTGAGTTCGGTATTGGTATGACGCTGGTGGCCGAAGCGTGGCCGGCTTCGCAGCGGGCGCGCGTGTCGTCGTATGTCGGGCTCGGTTGGCAACTCGGGGTGCTGGCGGCCGCGTTGCTGACACCGCTGCTGTTGCCGGTGATCGGCTGGCGCGGCATGTTCGCGCTTGGTCTGCTGCCGGCGGTGGTGTCGTTTTTTGTGCGGCGGCACGTCGAGGAACCGGCGCTGTTCGCCGCGCGCGTGGCGCGCGGGATGCGCAAGCTGCCGCTGAAACTGCTGGTGACGGATGCACGCACGACGCGCGCCAGCATCGGCGTGGCGATTCTTTGTTCGGTGCAGAACTTCGGCTATTACGGTCTGATGATCTGGCTTCCGAGCTATTTGTCGAAGACCTTCGGCTACTCGCTGACGAAGTCCGGACTGTGGACTTCCGCGACGATTCTCGGCATGGCGTGCGGCATCTGGCTGTTCGGCATCGCCGCCGACCGCTTCGGTCGCAAGCCGACGTTCCTGTTCTACCAGGCGGGCGCCGTCGTGATGGTGTTCGTCTACGCACATTTGACGACGCCGATGGCGTTGTTGATCGGCGGCGCGGCAATGGGTGTGTTCGTCAACGGGATGATCGGCGGCTATGGCGCGCTGATCTCCGAGCTTTATCCGACCGATGCACGCGCCACCGCGCAGAACGTGCTGTTCAACGTCGGACGGGCGGTAGGCGGCTTCGGTCCGGTCGTCGTGGGCGCGTTGGCGGCACACTATTCGTTCGGCGCAGCGCTCGTGTTGCTCGCGTCGATCTATCTGCTCGATATCTTCGCTACGCTGTTTCTGATCCCCGAACGACGCGGCGCCGCGCTCGAATGACACGCGCGCGGCGGCGAGCAAAACGCCCGCTGGATGCGGCGCTGCAGCATGGCGGCGCCTTGTTTCGCCGATGGTGAGCCGTGTTAACCACTCAGTGCATCGACGCATTCGGGGTGTACACTAACCGACCCGCGTAGCACTCCGCACCGTCTTGTCCTCCGCCGAGGCTCGACGCCGCGCCCAACCGGCGCATGCGAAAACCGCCGCAGTCGATTATCTATTCGATAGACGCAAGCGACGCCTACGGTGCAGTGTGCCGGGCCCAATTTCTTACGTCTCGCAGGCTAAAAAATGGACGAACAACTTAAGCAAAGCGCTCTCGCATACCACCAGAATCCGAAACCCGGCAAGATTTCGGTCACGCCCACCAAGCCGCTGTCGAACCAGCTCGACCTGTCGCTCGCGTACTCGCCGGGCGTCGCCGCGGCCTGTATGGCGATCTACGAAGAACCGCTCGACGCGCAGAAGTACACCTCGCGCGGCAACCTCGTCGGCGTGATCACGAACGGCACGGCCGTGCTCGGCCTCGGCAACATCGGTCCGCTCGCCGCGAAGCCGGTGATGGAAGGCAAGGGCTGTCTCTTCAAGAAGTTCGCCGGCATCGACGTGTTCGACATCGAACTCAGCGAGTCCGATCCGGACAAGCTGGTTGAAGCGATCGCCATGCTCGAGCCGACTCTGGGCGGCATCAACCTCGAGGACATCAAGGCGCCGGAATGCTTCTACATCGAGAAGAAGCTGCGTGAGCGCATGAAGATTCCGGTCTTCCACGACGATCAGCACGGCACCGCGATCATCGCTTCGGCGGCGATCCTGAACGGCCTGAAAGTGGTCGGCAAGAAGCTCGACGAAGTGAAGCTGGTGTGTTCGGGCGCGGGCGCTGCTGCGATCGCGTGTCTGGATCTGCTGGTGAACCTCGGCCTGTCGAAGAAGAACGTGCTCGTCGCGGATTCGAAGGGCGTCATCTACGAAGGCCGCGGCAACCTCGATCCGTCGAAGGAACGCTACGCGGCGAACACCGAAGCGCGCTCGCTGGCTGATGCGATCCGCGGCGCCGACGTGTTCCTCGGCTGCTCGAGCGCCGGCGTGCTGAAGCCGGAAATGGTCGCCGAAATGGGCACGCGGCCTCTGATTCTCGCGCTGGCGAATCCGGAACCGGAAATCCGCCCGGAAGACGCGAAGAAAGTGCGTCCGGACTGCATCATCGCGACTGGCCGTTCGGACTACCCGAATCAGGTCAACAACGTCCTGTGCTTCCCCTTCATCTTCCGCGGCGCGCTGGATGTCGGCGCGACCACGATTACCGAAGAAATGAAGCTCGCGTGCGTGCGCGCCATTGCAGAGCTGGCCGAAGAAACCGATCAGGGCGATGAAGTCGCCAAGGCTTACGAAGGTCACTCGCTCGAATTCGGTCCTGAATACCTGATTCCGAAGCCGTTCGATCCGCGCCTGATCATCAAGATCGCGCCGGCTGTCGCGCAAGCCGCGATGGATTCGGGTGTCGCGACCCGTCCGATCAAGGACATGGACGCGTACCGTGAAGAACTCGGCACGACCGTGTACCGCACCGGCATGGTGATGCGTCCGGTGTTCGCCGCGGCGAAGTCCGAGCCGGCACGCATCGTGTTCGCCGAAGGTGAAGATGAGCGCGTGCTGCGTGCCGCGCAATTCGTGCTGCTGGAAAAAATCGCCAAGCCGATTCTGGTGGGTCGTCCGTCAGTGATCGCGATGCGTCTGAAGAAGATGGGCTCGAAGCTCAAGTGTGGCGAAGATTTCGAGGTCGTCGATCCGGAAGACGATCCGCGCTATCAGCAATGCTGGCAGGCATACCACGAACTCGGCGCGCGCGAAGGCGTGACGCCGGACGTCGCGAAGGCCGCGATGCGCAAGTTCAACACGCTGATCGGCGCGATCCTCGTGCGCCTCGGCGAAGCGGACGGCATGATCTGCGGGATGATCGGCCAGTACCACACGCATTTGAAGTTCATCGAGCAAGTGCTGGGTAAGGCGGAAAACGTGGAGAACTTCGCCGCGATGAACCTGCTGATGCTGCCGGGCCGCAACCTGTTCATCTGCGACACGTACGTGAATGAAACGCCGACCGCCGAACAGCTCGCCGACATGACGATGCTGGCTTCGCGCGAGATCGAGAAGTTCGGCATCACGCCGAAGGTCGCGCTGCTGTCGAATTCGAACTTCGGCAGCGCGCCGTCTGCGTCGTCGCAACGCATGGCTGCGGCGCGCAAACTGATCACCGAACGTGCGCCTTCGCTCGAGATCGACGGTGAAATGCACGGCGATGCGGCGTTGTCGGAAGTGGTCCGCAAGGCCGCGTTCCCGGGCACGACGCTGACCGGCGAAGCTAACCTGCTGATCATGCCGAACGTCGAAGCGGCGAACATCGCGTACAACCTGCTGAAGATGGTCGGTGGCGAAGGCGTGACGGTTGGTCCGTTCCTGCTGGGCGCGGAAAACCCGGTGCACGTCCTGACGCCGGCTGCGACCGTGCGACGCATCATCAACATGACGGCAGTGGCTTCGGCTAATGCACGTAAGCGGGTGAACGTACAGTAGTGCGGATGGGTTGATGGTCGACGCGGCGCCGCATCGCGGCGTTCGCGGCAGGCCTGCAAGAGCGCCACGGAAGCGGATTCCGTGGCGTTTTTTTATTTCAGACTCATGCAAACCGATTAAGTCAGCGGGATCACGCCGCGTGCTGAGTCTTTCCTGCCTCCGGCGAGCGCCAGCGCGTCAGCAACTCGTTCCACTTGACCCGCACGCCCTTCAGATTGTTTTCCTTCACGTGGCCATAGCCGCGGATGCCGTCCGGCAGATTCGCCAGTTCGATTGCCAGTTCCCGCTTCGTCGCCGTCAGGCCGCCGATCAGCTCGCGCACCAGTGCCTCGTATTCGGCGATCAGCGCGCGTTCGGTGCGACGTTCCTCCGTCTTGCCGAACGGGTCGAGCGCCGTTCCGCGCAGGAACTTGAGCTTCGCCAGCACGTGCATTGCGTTGAACACCCACGGACCGTACTTCTTCTTCACCAGGTGGCCTTGGGCATCCTTCTTCGAGAACGTTGGCGGCGCGAGGTGGATGTGCAGCTTCCAGTCGCCTTCGAAATTCGCCTTCAGTTTTTCGATGAACGCCGGATCGCTGTACAGACGCGCGACTTCATACTCGTCCTTGTACGCCATCAGCTTATGGAGGTTCTTCGCGACGGCTTCGGTCAACGGCAACTGGTCGTCGATCGAATCGAGCGCTGATTCCGCCACGCGCACTTGCGACACCAATGCGCGATAACGGTCCGCGTACGCGGCGTTTTGCCATGCGGCGAGGTAGTCGGCGCGCTTGTCGATCAGCGTGTCGAGCGCCTTCGGTGTGTGCAGCGAGATGATCTTGCTGCTCGCCGTTTCCGCTGCGCTGCCGCGTCCTTGCGATTGCGCGAGCTTGCGCACAGCGGCCAGATCGTGCGCGGCGCGACGGCCCCATTCGAACGCCGCACGATTCTTCTCGACCTGCACGTTGTTCAGTTCGATCGCGCGCATCAGCGACTGATACGTCAGCGGTACCCAGCCGCGTTGCCATGCGTAACCGAGCACGAACGGGTTCGTATAGATTGCGTCGCCGAGCAGCGCGACGGCGAAGTGATTCGCGTCGACCGTATCGACACCCTCGTCGCCGGCGCCGGCGCGCACATCCGCTTCCGTGCTGCTGCCCGGGAAGCGCCAGTTCGGGTTCTTGATGAGCTCGGCCGTCGGCGTGTGTGCGCTATTCAGCACGACGCGCGTGCGGCCCACTTGCATCCGCGAGACGCATTCGTCGCTAGCTGTGACGATTGCGTCGCAGCCGATCACGAGACTGGCTTCGCCCATCGCAATGCGTGTCGCGTGGATGTCGGCTGGCTGGTTGGCGATCTGCACGTGGCTCATCACGGCGCCGCCTTTTTGCGCGAGGCCGGTGACGTCGAGTACCGTGACGCCCTTATTCTCCAGATGCGCGGCCATACCGAGCAGCGCGCCGATCGTCACGACGCCGGTGCCGCCGACGCCCGTCACCAGCACCCCGTAAGGACGCGTGATCGACGGCAGTTCGGGTTCCGGCACCGGTGGCATCGCATCACCAACGATGCCTGAGGCCGCCTTAGGCTTACGCAGTTGCCCGCCTTCCACCGAGACAAAACTCGGGCAAAACCCGTTCACACACGAGAAGTCTTTGTTGCAGGTCGACTGATTGATCTGGCGCTTGGTGCCGAACTCGGTATCGAGCGGCTCGACCGACAGACAATTCGACTTCACCGAGCAATCGCCGCAGCCTTCGCACACGGCCTCGTTGATCACGACGCGGCGCGCCGGATCCGGATACGTGCCGCGTTTCCTGCGACGGCGCTTTTCAGTGGCGCAGGTCTGGTCGTAGATCAGGATCGTCGTGCCGGAAATCTCGCGAAGCTGGCGCTGCACCTCATCGAGTTTGTCGCGATGATGGATGTCGATGCCCGGGGCGAGGCCGACGTTCGCGCTGTACTTCTCCGGTTCGTCCGTGACGATCACGATCTTCGTCGCGCCTTCGGCGGCAAGTTGATGCGTGATTTGCGGCACGGTCAGCACGCCGTCGACCGGCTGGCCGCCCGTCATGGCGACCGCGTCGTTATAGAGGATCTTGTAGGTGATGTTCGCTTTCGACGCGATTGCCGCGCGAATGGCGAGCAGGCCCGAGTGGAAGTAGGTGCCGTCGCCGAGGTTGGCGAACACATGCTTGTCGTTGGTGAACGGCGCCTGGCCGACCCACGCGACGCCTTCGCCGCCCATCTGGCTGAAGGTGCTGGTGCTGCGGTCCATCCACACGGTCATATAGTGACAGCCGATGCCGGCCATCGCGCGTGAGCCTTCCGGCACATTGGTCGACGTGTTGTGCGGGCAACCCGAGCAGAACCACGGCTTGCGCTCGGCTTCGACGCGCGGCCGCGCCAATGCTTTTTCCTTCGCTTCGATCACGGCGATACGCGTGGCGATGCGAGCGCGCACGTCGGACGGCAGGTCGAATTTGTCGAGCCGCGTGGCGATCGCCTTGGCGATGATCGCGGGCGACAACTCGTAATGTGCCGGCAGCAGCCAGTTGCCCATCGGCACCGACCATTCGCCGCCCGCGCCGTCTTTTTCGTCGAACTTGCCGAACACCCGCGGACGTTGCGCGTCCGGCCAGTTGTACAACTCTTCCTTGATCGCGTACTCGAGAATCTGACGCTTTTCTTCAACCACCAGAATTTCGTCGAGGCCGCGCGCGAAGGCTTGCGCGCCTTGCGCTTCGAGCGGCCATACGCAACCGACCTTGTATAGACGGATGCCGATACGCGAACAGGTGTCGTCGTCGAGACCGAGATCGGTCAGCGCCTGACGGACGTCGAGATAGGCCTTGCCGCCCGTCATGATGCCGAAGCGCGCATTCGGCGAATCGATTTCGACGCGATCCAGTTTGTTCGCGCGCACGTAGGCGAGCGCCGCGTACCACTTGTAGTCGAGAAGACGCGCTTCCTGGACCAGCGGCGGATCCGGCCAACGGATGTTGAGACCGCCCACGGGCATCGCGAAGTCGTCCGGCAGAATGATTTTCGTGCGGTGCGGATCGATATCGACCGAGGCCGACGATTCGACCACGTCGGTCACGCACTTCATCGCGACCCACAAACCGGAATAGCGGCTCATCGCCCAGCCGTGCAGGCCGAAGTCGAGATATTCCTGCACGTTCGACGGGAACAGCACCGGCAGACCGCAAGCCTTGAAGATGTGTTCGGACTGGTGTGCGAGTGTAGAGGATTTGGCCGCGTGGTCGTCACCGGCCAGTACGAGAACGCCGCCGTGCTGCGAGGAGCCAGCCGAGTTGCCGTGCTTGAAGACGTCGCCGCTGCGGTCGACGCCCGGGCCTTTGCCGTACCACATCGAGAACACGCCATCGTACTTGGCGCTCGGGTACAGATTGACCTGCTGCGAACCCCACACGGCAGTCGCCGCCAGGTCTTCGTTGACGCCGGGCTGGAACACGACCTGGTGTGCGGCGAGATGCTTTTGTGCCTTCCACAGCGACTGGTCGAGTCCGCCGAGCGGCGATCCGCGATAACCGGAGATGAAGCCGGCGGTATTGAGTCCCGCAGTCCGGTCGCGTTCCTGCTGCAGCATCGGCAGACGCACCAGCGCCTGGATGCCGCTCATGTAGGCGCGGCCGCGTTCGAGGGTGTATTTGTCGTCGAGCGTGACGGAAGACAACGCGGCTTCGAGCGAGGCTCGCTGACCTGCGTCTAGCGGGGCATTCATTATGTGTACTCCTCCACCGAGTTTGGGATCACCAAAACTTTTTTGGACCGCCGCATCTTGTGAATGCGTAAGGCCGGGGTCGCCATATTGACGTGTTTTAAGTGATGGTAGCACTGGTGAAAACCCGCCGCTTTGGCTCAAAAATGCGGCGCTGCAGCGCGATTTTCGAGGATTTGCGCCGGATAGCCGTCACCGTCGGCTGCTTGGGTCTTGCCGCTGTAACAAGCTGTAAAAGCTTCAAAACTGCGGAACCGAGGTTGAAATGTCTGTCTAATCCCCCACCTGTGAGCAATGTCCGCGCAACGCTCCGCATTCGGTGGAGCTTCACGGCAGCAGGGCAGTCAGAAAAGGAGTACGCATGAACACTAGAAATATCCAGACGTTCCTGATGGTCTCGGCCGCATTCTTCGCAATGAGCGCACCGGTGCGCTCGGGCACCGCTGGGACGCTGTCGTCGAACGCAGTCACCCGCACGGCTCAAGTCGCGCCGGCGCGCATTGCGGTGGAGCGGGTAACGCCATCCACGAAGGCCGACGAGGAAGAGCAGAATTCGTGATGCGTCGCTGATGCGACGTGTCGGTTGAAAATCCGGCCGTTGTTTGGCTGCGGACAACGGCGCAAACGACAAAGGGCGAAGATCGCAAGATCTTCGCCTTTTTTATTTCAGCAGGCCCACCTTGGGGCAGAGACGTTAAGCCTTGTCCTGCACCACGCCACGGCGGATCTGATCCAGTTCGATCGATTCGAACAACGCCTTGAAGTTGCCCTCGCCGAAGCCTTGGTTGCCCTTGCGCTGGATGATCTCGAAGAAGATTGGGCCGATCTGGTTTTCGGTGAAGATCTGCAGCAGCAGATCGTCCGGCGCGCCGTCGATCAGGATCTTGCGCTTGCGCAATTCGTCGAGCGGCTCGCCGTGGTTCGGCACGCGGCGGTCAACGAGTTCATAGTACGTGTCGATTGTATCGAGCAGCGAGATGTTCGCCGCGCGCAAGCCGTCCACCGTACGATAGATGTCGTTGCTACCGAGCGCGATGTGCTGGATACCTTCACCGTGATACGCGTCGAGGTATTCCTGGATCTGGCCGGCCGTGTCTGACCCTTCTTCGTTGATCGGAATGCGGATCTTGCCGCACGGCGAGGTCATCGCCTTCGACTTCACGCCCGTCACCTTGCCTTCAATGTCGAAGTAACGCACTTCGCGGAAGTTGAACAAACGCTCGTAGAACTCCGCCCATTCCTGCATGCGGCCGCGGTGGACGTTGTGCGTCAGATGGTCGATGTAGGTGAGGCCGTGGCCGACCGGATTCGGGTTCGCGCCCGGAATCGGCTCGAAGTCGACGTCGTAAATGTCGATGTTGCCGATGCTGTTCGGCTCAGCGCCGTTCTTGCCACGCCAGCGGTCGACGAAATAGATCAGCGAATCGCCAATTCCCTTGATCGCCGGGATGTTCAGTTCCATTGGGCCGGTTTTGTTGTCGAAGCCCCAGGCGCCTTTTTCCAGAGCCAGCTTATAAGCCTTTGCGGCGTCCTGAACGCGGAAGGCAATCGCGCAGATCGACGGGCCATGCAGGCGCGTGAAACGCTGCGCGAACGAATCCGGTTCTGCGTTGACGATGAAGTTGATTCCACCCTGGCGATACAGCGTCACATCTTTATGACGATGCCGCGCGACGGCCGTGAAGCCCATCTGTTCGAAGAGCTTGCCGAGCGCCTTCGGATCCGGCGCGGTGTATTCGATGAATTCGAAGCCGTCGGTACCGACGGGATTGTCCCAAGTTGAAACCTGCATTGTCTCTCTCCTGTGTCGACCAGAGTTAGCGCTTTAGCGCTTACTCTGGTCCCATGCAAAGCTAAGTCGACCAGAGTTAGCGCTTACTCTGGTCCCATGCAAAGCTAAGGGGCGGGGCGCATATGGCGCGATTGAATGACGCAAGTGTAAAGGCGGACCCGCGGCGAAAACTTGCGAACTTAATTGCATACCGATACGCTGGAGCTATTTTCTAGCTTAATTTTTCGTGCGGACGGCAGAAAATGGCCAATATAGAGATAGATGCTATCGACCGGCGTATTCTGGCGATCCTTCAGGAGAATGGCCGGTTGTCGAATCAGGAGATCGCGGAGCGCGTCAACCTGTCGCCTAGTCCATGTTTGCGGCGTATCCGCAGGCTGGAGGAGAGCGGAGTGATTCGCGGTTACGTCGCGCTGCTTGATGCGCAAAAGCTTGGGCTCGATCTGCTCGCCTACGTCAATGTGCGGCTGGAAAAGCGCCGCGGTCCGGCGCTCAGCCCGCGCGGCGACGCCACGCATGCCGATCTGTTCCGCGCAGCGGTGCAAACGTGGCCGGAAGTGGTCGCATGTCACGCGATGACTGGTGACATGGATTACCTGCTGCGTGTGCAGGTTGAGGATATGGCGCACTTTTCACGGTTCGTGCAGGACCAGTTGCTGCACCATCCATCTGTAATCGACGTGAAGACGAGCTTTTCGCTCGAGAAGTTCAAGGAGACGACGGCGCTGCCGATTTTGTAAGTACCGGGCGCGACGCGCGGCAGGAAAACAGAAAGGGCGGCCTTGGCCGCCCTTTGTCATTTCCGCCCGAAGTAGGCCGCTTACGCTGCGGCTTCCGCCGGCAAAAACGATTCGAAAAGCTTCGATGTCCGACGTGCCTGACGCTTGAGCGCGTAGTCGAACACCGCGGCTTGCTCCTGCAGCATTTCCGCGATGATGCTCGATTGATCCGCCGGCGGCAGCGTCAGATAGGCGTCGGCCTCACCGTACGCGTATTCGATCTTCATGCCGGCCTTCTTCGCAATGTGCATCATGGTCGAATTGCGCGACAGGCAATGCATATAGAGGGTGGTGACATGCGTATTGCGGCTGCGAATGGCGGCGCGCTCGAAGAGCTTGGTACCGATACCTTGACCGCGCACACTTTCCAGCACCGACACGCCGAACTCGGCCGTGCGCTTATCGCCTTCGGCCGGCAGATACGCCAGATGGCCGACGCCGGTCAGTTGCAACTGGCCATTGAACACGCCGAAGACGGTGTCGCGCGTGAAGTCGATCGCGCGGACGTAGTTTTCGATGACGTGGTCCGGCACGATCTGACCGAAGCGCAACAAGCGATCGTCTTCGTCGAGTGCGAGGAAGTGGGTGAGCAGCCGTTCGCGGTCGACGGCAGTGAGTTCCCGAACCAGAGCAGGCGCGCGACCAGTTGGCTGCAACGGGCGATCGTCTGCAATGATCGGCTCAGCGGCACGGGGTGTAAGCATGTTCATGGTCAGGTTCTCCTTGTAATCAAGCGGTTTGGTGCACCGCAAAAACGATTTTAGCGGAAACGCATACCGCGCACTAGGGAAAACCCGTATCAATATTTGACTAGATTGCCTAAAAAGTTTGCTCCCTATTTTTATGTAGTTGATTTTTAAGAAAAAATAAATTGAACGAGCGTTCGTGACGAAGTGTCGCGTATCGGCGACTATTTCGTCACAACAATGTTGCCGTGCGCAATCACGTCGGCGCTGCGCTCAATCCGTGGTCCACCATGCCGACCACCTGCTCGGCAAATTCCCGATAGCCCATCCGCCCGTCTGGCTTGAGCCAGGTGAAGGTCCAGTTGATCATGCCGAACACCATCATCGTGAGGGCGGTCTGGTTTTCGCGCGTTGCGCGCTCCGGATAGGCGCGCGCCAGTTGCCGCGCGAACGCCGCGACCACGTCGCGCTGGCGGTTCAAAATGACCTCGCGCTGGGTGTCGACCAGATATTTCACGTCATTCAGGAGCGCGACGTGCCGGCTGTGCGACGTCTCGTACTCCGACAGAAACGCGCGAATCAATTCGGCGAACGTTTCCCGTTCCGTCAATCCACGGCGTTGGCTCGCGCCTTCTACCTCGGCGATGATCAGCATCAGCCGCTTCGTGTAACGGTCCAGCAGATCGAACAGGATTGCTTCCTTGCTCGCGTAGTAGTGGTACAGGCGCGCTTTCGAAGTGCCGCTCGCGGCGGCGAGATCGGCCATCGACGTGCTCGGATAGCTGGTTTGGGCGAATTTCGCTGCGGCTAATTCGAGAATCTGGTCGCGCTGGGTTTCGTGGTCGGGGGCTCGAGTGCGGGCCATAGTCGTTGATTTTATTAGTGTGGACAGGGAGTCAGGGCGGCGCACAGCTCCAGCGTGCGCCACGCGGTCGCGTCGCCGCGCAGCTTGATGTGCCTGCTCGCGGCCAGTTCGCGCAAGCGCCACAGCACAATGCTGTCACTGACCAGAAACCAGAGTTCGGCGGCCCTCAATTCGGCGGCAATCCGTGCGGCCGGCTGCCAGGTGTCGCTCGCGTGCTCGAGAATCAGTGCGTCGAGGTCGGCGAAGCTGCCGCTCGTGAACGTGTTGTCGCGCCAGCGCCGCGTCTCGCCGTTCGCCTGTTTGACTTCCTGCCATTCGAGTGCGAGCCGGCTGATCCGTAGCACCGAAATCGGCGCGGCATCCGACAGACGGGCTTGCAGCACGATCGGCGGGAACATGCCGACGGACGTCGCGCGGTCCCTGCGGCTGTGCGCCCATGCGCCCGGATCGGTGAGGTCGCGAATCGACAGGCGCACGTCGTTGAGCCGCTGCGGGCTGTGACGCAAGTGGTAGCAGACGCGGCGCAGCATCAGTTGATCGGACGCGCTCTCGCCGTGCCAGACCACCAGATTCGCGTCGCCGCCCGCGATCGTTTCCAGCGCCGCCGTATGCTCGCGGAATTCTCGACGGAAATCACGCTTCGTGTCGGCGCTGACGCGATCCCAGAAGTCTGCCCGCACGTCAGGCGCGTCGTCGATGCCGCGTAGCGGGCCGACTGCCAGATCGTCACGCAGCGCGTGCACGCGTTCGTCGCGGCCCGCCTCGTGCAGCGCGGTGCGCAGTGACTCGGCGGCGACATCGCCGTTGGTGAGGTGGATCGTGCTCATCGGCTGTGGCTTGGGCTGGCAAATAACAAAAAGGGCCGCTCGTCGATGCGGACGATTGTCCGATCAATGAGCGGCCCCTAGTGTAAGCGGATCGCGGACCTGCTGAAAGCACTACGGCCGTCACACGTCAGCCGCGCTGCGCCCCAATTCAACGCTCGTCGTAGCTCACCACGACGCGATCGCTGATCGGATGGCATTGGCAGGTGAGCACGAAACCGTCGCGAATTTCGTGTTCTTCCAATGTGTAGTTCTTTTCCATCTTGACCTCGCCTTCCAGCACCTTTGCGCGGCAAGTGCAGCAGACGCCGCCCTTGCATGCGTAAGGCAATGCGAGACCGGCGCGCAAGCCGACGTCGAGCACGCTCACGCCCTGATACGGCAGACGGAGTTTGCGCTTCTTGCCGTCGAGGACGATTTCGAGGTCCGCGGCGGGCGTGTCGTCGGTGATTTCGACCGGCGGCACGCCGGCTTGCGGCAGCGGCGAGCCGAAGCGTTCGACGTGTACCTTCTCAGGCGGCACACCGGCGGCTTTCAACGCGGCTTCGGCGGCATCCATCATCGGAGCGGGGCCGCAGATGAAGGCTTCGTCGATCGCATCCGCCGGCAACAGGTTTTCGATGAAGGCCGCGCATTTTTCCTGATCGAGCACACCGTTGAACAACTCGACGTCCTGCAAGTCGTCGGACAGCACGTGATAAAGCACGAAGCGGTTCATGAAGCGATTCTTCAGATCTTCAAGCTCTTCCGCGAACATGATCTGATCGACGCTACGGTTGCCGTACACCAGCGTGAACGTGCTGCGGGGCTCGATCTCCAGCGTTGTCTTGATGATCGCGAGCACCGGCGTGATGCCCGAGCCGCCGGAAAACGCGATGTACTGCTGGCCCTGGTCCGCGTTCAGATGCGTGAAAAAGCGGCCGTCCGGCGTCATGACGTCGATTGTGTGGCCGGGTTGCAGCGTGTCGAACGCGAAGTTCGAGAAACGCCCGCCGCGCACGCGCTTGATGCCGATGCGCAGTTCGCCGTCGCGATCGTAATCGGTGACGCCGACGCAGATCGAATACGAACGGCGCGTTTCCTCGCCGTCGATGTGCGCTTTCAACGTGACGAATTGGCCCTGCGTGAAGCGGTATTGATCGCGCAGTTCGACAGGGACTTCGAAAGCGACCGAAACCGCGTCGGCGGTTTCGGGCCGCACTTCGCGGATACGCAGCGGGTGAAATTGCGGGGTAGCCATATCAGTACGGTTTGAAGTAGTCGAAGGGTTCGCGGCAGTCGAGGCAGCGGTACAACGCCTTGCAGGCCGTCGACCCGAATTGCGCGAGGCGTTCGGTATGGGCCGAGCCGCAACGCGGGCAGCAGGGCACCGTTAGGGCGCGCGGCATGAAGCGGACCACGTTTTCCCGGGACGGCGCGGTGCTGCCGCAGTTGCCGACAGGCGGCGCGATGCCGTAGGCGCGCAGCTTTTCGCGCGCGTCCGCGGTTATCCAGTCGGTGGTCCATGCCGGCGCGAGCACGGTGGCGATCCGGTAGGGCTTGAGCTCCGCCACTTCGAGCGCATGGGCGACGTCTTCCGCGATCTGCGACATGGCCGGGCAGCCGGAGTAGGTCGGCGTGATGACGACTTCCAGCGCGCCGTCGGTGGCACGGCGCACGTCGCGCAAAATGCCGAGCTCACGAATCGACACCACCGGGATTTCCGGATCAGGCACCGTTTCGAGCGCGGCCCATGCGCGTTCAAGCGCGGTGTCGGCGGCGGACATGGCAGTCGAGGTCGTCATCGTCAGGTTTCCGTTGAGGCGCTTACCAAGTGGCGCCGGGATGCTGGCGCGCGAGGCTCTGCATTTCGGCCAGCACGAAGCCCATGTGCTCCGAATGCTCGCCGTGCTTGCCGGTCGTGATGTGCTTCACCGCTTCGGGCAGCGTCAGCGTGGCTTCTTCGAGCGTGGCGCGCACGTCGTCGAGCCATGCCGCCTCGAGTTCCGACGTTCGTGGGCCGATCCCGGCGGCGGCGATGATCTCCTCCACGGCGTCCGCGCTGAAGAACTCACGCGTGTACGGCAGCAGATAATCGAGCGCGGCTTGTGCGCGGCGATGCGATTCGTCGGTGCCGTCGCCGAAACGGATCAGCCATTCGCCGGCGTGATGCACGTGATAGCTGGTTTCCTTGATCGACTTGGACGCGATCGCCGCGAGCTGCTCGTCCGTCGACGCAGTGAGCGCCGTCCACAGATGTGCCATCAGCGTCGAGTACAGAAAATTGCGCACGATCGTGACCGCGTAGTCCTTCTCCGCTTGCGCGGTGCCGGCGAGCGGGCCGTAATGCGGCAACTCGGCCAGCGTGTAGTTGGCGAACTCGCGTTCGGCGCGGAAGTACGCGTAGTCGTCTTCGGTGCGGCTTTTGCCGGTGAGCTGCTGTTCCAGCGAGGCGGCGTGCGTGTACAGCAGGCGCGCCTGGCCGATCAGATCGAGGCTCATGTTGGACAGCGCGATGTCTTCTTCGAGGATCGGGCCGTGGCCGCACCATTCGGAATTGCGCTGACCGAGGATCAGCGCGGTATCCGCGAGGCGCAGCACGTATGACAGATGTTGGGGCGTGATGTCCATGGGCGCGCTTACATGTGGTTGACTTCGTCGGGGAGCGTGTAGAACGTCGGGTGGCGGTAAATCTTGTCGCCAGCCGGTTCAAACAGCTCCGCCTTGTCTTCCGGCGCGGACGCCGTAATCGCCGACGACGGCACCACCCAGATGCTCACGCCTTCCTGGCGGCGCGTGTAGACGTCGCGCGCCATGCGCAGCGCCATCGGCGCGTCGGCGGCGTGCAGACTGCCGCAATGTTTGTGGTCGAGTCCCTGCTTGCTGCGCACGAAGACTTCCCAAATCGGCCATTCCTTGTTCATGCTGATCTCCTGATTCTTTGCCTGGTTTGTCGCCCGGTTCAGGCGGCGTGCTGCTGTGCACGCTGGCGTTGCTTTTCGGCGTGGGCGAGGGCGGCTTCGCGCACCCAGGCGCCGTCGTCGTGTGCTTTCACGCGGGTGGCGAGGCGTTCGCGATTACATGGGCCGTCGCCATTCACGACGCGCCAGAATTCTTCCCAGTCGATGTCGCCATAGTCGTAGTGGCCGCGTGCTTCGTTCCACTTCAGGTCCGGGTCCGGCAGCGTGACGCCGAGCACCTTGGCCTGGTCGACGGTGGCGTCGACGAATTTCTGGCGCAGATCGTCGTTGGAAATGCGCTTGATGCCCCATTGCGACGACTGATTGCTATGGATCGAGTCTTTGTCGCTCGGGCCGAACATCATCAGCACCGGCCACCACCAGCGGTTCACGGCCTGCTGGACCAACTCGCGTTGTGCTTCGGTGCCGCCCATCATCGACATCAGCGCGTCGAAACCCTGGCGCTGATGGAACGACTCCTCCTTGCAGATGCGGATCATTGCGCGGGCGTAGGGGCCGTAGGTGCAGCGGCACAGCGGAATCTGGTTCATGATCGCCGCGCCGTCGACCAGCCAGCCGATCACGCCGACGTCTGCCCACGTGGGCGTCGGGTAATTGAAGATGCTCGAATATTTGGCTTTGCCCGAGTGCAGTGCGGCGATCAACTGATCGCGCGACACGCCGAGCGTTTCGGCCGCGCTATATAGATAGAGGCCGTGGCCGGCTTCGTCCTGCACTTTGGCGAGCAGGATCGCCTTGCGCTTCAGGCTGGGCGCGCGCGTGATCCAGTTGCCTTCCGGCAGCATGCCGACGATCTCCGAATGCGCGTGCTGCGAGATTTGCCGCACCAGCGTTTTGCGGTAGGCCTCAGGCATCCAGTCCTGCGGCTCGATCTTGCCGTCGGCCGCCATGACTGCATCGAATTGAGCCTGCTCGGGCGCACTCGCGGCCGCATCGAGCGGGGCGACATTGCCGGGGATATCCAGGGATTGCGTGTACATGGGGACGCTCTCAGCGGAAGTTGTCTGTGTTTGCGCAGTATAAATCAACCGACCGGTCGGTTAATAAATTTTTTAAGATGAAGTGAGTGTCTCGATAGAGGATGGCGGGAGTCATGCCCGACGCGTTTCGCGACTGCCGCTGCCCCGCGCCGACGCATAACCTATAAAATTGCGAATTGGCCGCGATTTGCGGCCTTCCTGCATCCCCCGGTACTCATGTTACGTCTAAGCGAAATCAAACTCCCGCTCGACCATCCCGAAAGCGATCTCGAAGCAGCGATCCTCGCGCGCCTCGCGGAACTCGGCGTGGCTGCGGACGGCTTCCTCCGATACACCGTGTTTCGCCGTGCGCACGATGCGCGCAAGCGCGCCGATATCAAGCTGACGTATATCGTCGATGTCGAGGTGAAAGATGAGGCGGCCGCGCTGAAGCGGCTTACCGCAGTCCCGCACTGCGGCGTGACGCCGGATATGACGTACCATTTCGTCGCCAAAGCGCCGGCGCAATTGACCACGCTGCGCCCGGTCGTGATCGGCATGGGCCCGTGTGGCCTGTTTGCTGGCCTGATCCTCGCGCAAATGGGCTTCCGGCCGATCATCCTGGAGCGCGGCAAGGCCGTGCGCGAGCGCACCAAGGACACTTTCGGCCTGTGGCGCAAATCGGTGCTGAATCCCGAATCGAACGTGCAGTTCGGCGAAGGCGGCGCGGGTACGTTTTCGGACGGCAAGCTTTATAGCCAGATCAAGGATCCGAAGCACTACGGCCGCAAGGTGCTTGATGAATTCGTCCGGGCAGGCGCGCCGGAGGACATTCTTTATCTGAGCCGGCCGCATATCGGCACGTTCCGGCTCGTCAGCATGGTCGAAAAGATGCGCGCGACCATTCATGAACTCGGCGGCGAGGTTCGGTTCGAGACCCGGGTCGACGATATCGAGATCGATCAGGGCAAAGTGCGCGGACTGAAGTTATCGACCGGCGAAACCTTGCGCTGCGATCACGTGGTGCTGGCGGTCGGCCATAGCGCGCGGGACACCTTCCAGATGCTGCACGATCGCGGCGTCTATCTTGAAGCGAAGCCGTTTTCGCTTGGTTTCCGGATTGAGCATCCGCAGGGTTTGATCGATCGCAGCCGTTTCGGCAAGTTCGCGGGCCACAAGCAGCTGGGCGCCGCCGACTATAAGGTGGTGCATCACTGTAGCAACGGGCGCGCGGTCTACAGCTTCTGTATGTGTCCGGGCGGCACTGTAGTGGCGGCGACTTCCGAACCTGGCCGCGTGGTCACTAATGGCATGAGCCAGTACTCACGGGCGGAGCGCAATGCAAACGCGGGGATCGTTGTCGGCATTACGCCGGACGATTATCCGGGAGGCCCGCTCGCCGGCATCGCCTTTCAGCGCAAGTGGGAAGAACGGGCGTTCGAGTTGGGCGGTGGGAATTATCAGGCGCCGGGTCAGCTGGTCGGCGACTTTATCGCTGGCCGGCCGTCCACGTCGCTGGGTTCGGTGGTGCCGTCATACAAGCCTGGCGTACATCCGACCGATCTCAGCACCGCGTTGCCCGATTATGTGATCGAAGCGATTCGCGAAGCGTTGCCGCAGATGGACAAGAAGATTGCCGGATTTGCGATGCATGATGCCGTGCTCACCGGCGTTGAGACGAGAACGTCGTCGCCGATTCGGGTGCGTCGCCGGGACGATTATCAGAGTATGAATGTCGAGGGGCTGTATCCGGCTGGGGAGGGAGCGGGGTATGCCGGCGGGATCTACTCGGCAGCCATCGACGGGATCGAGGTGGCCGAAGCATTGGCGTTGAAGATGACTGGGGCGCAGACCGCAGCTTGAGTGGGGCGGGGCGACCGCGGTGGCCGGGGTGATCGGGCACAATGCACGTTTCGCCTCGAACCGACCACCCGAATGACCATTCGCATCCTGGCCGCCGCATGTGGCGCGGCGCTGCTGTCTCAATTCGCCGTTTCCCCGACTGCTTTCGCCGCCGACGCCCCTGCGCACTGGGTCACCACTTGGGCGACGGCGCTGCAACCCATTCCCCAGCAAGCGGATTTGCCGCCGTTGTACCGGGCTCCGGAGGTGGCAGGGCGTACGGTTCGCCAGATTGTCTACCCGACGCTGTCGGGAAAATCCGCACGAATCCATCTCAGCAACGAGTACGGCAAGACACCGCTGGTCGTCGACGATCTGCGGATCGCGCGCTCGGCTGGCGGTGCAGCGGCGCAAGGCAATGGCGACGCGCGCGTGACGTTTGGCGGCAGGACGGCCGTGAGTATCCCGGCCGGCGGCGAGCTGGATAGCGATCCGGTGGCGATCGACATCGCTGAAGGCGCGCCATACGCGATCAGCGCGTTCATGGGGCCGGAGCAGCGAATCGTGGCGTGGCATAGGGTGTCGAGCCAGGTGAACTACGTTTCTGCACCGGGCAATCACACCGCCGACCCTTCCGCCGATTCATTTCGCGGCCGTTTTACGCACTACGTGTGGGTGACCGGTATGTCGGTGGAGGCGCCTGCATCGGCTACCGTTGCGGCGATCGGCGATTCGATCACCGACGGTATGCGCTCCAGCCTCAATCAGAATCGTCGCTGGCCGGACGCGCTGGCACGCCGGGTCGCCAGCACCAGCGATCGGTCGACTGCGATCGTCAATCTCGGTATCAGCGGCAACCGTTTGCTTAGCGACTCCCCCTGCTACGGCGACGCGCTCGTCAAGCGCTTCGATCGCGACGTACTCGAACACCCGGGCGTCAAGACGGCGATTCTGCTGATCGGCATCAACGACATCAACTTTGCAGAGATGCCTGCTCACAGTGGTCTCGACTGCGATTTCCCGCATACCTCAGTGACGGCCGCTGATCTGATTGCCGGCTATCAAAGGGTGATCGCCGCCGCACGGCAAAGCGGCGTGAAAGTATTCGGCGCGACGCTAACGCCGGCATCCTTGCCGGCGCCGCGCGAGAGTATTCGGCTTGCCGTCAACCAATGGATCCGAACCAGCCGCGCGTTCGACGGCGTGGTGGATTTCGACGCCGCGCTGCGCGACCCGGCACAGCCTGAGCGTCTGCAACGAGCCTACGATAGCGGCGACCACATCCATCCCAGCGACACAGGCTACGCAGCAATGGCTCAGGCGGTCCCGCTGGACGCCGTGGTGAATTCGACCCGGAAATGACTCGCCAAAAAAATATCTTCGTCAAACCCTTGTCACATCGCTGATGTTCGCCTAATATTCGCCTCCTCGTTTGCGAACGAGCGCCGCTGCAGAAACCAGCGGCCGTAGCGTCAACAAGGTTTTAAGCGAAAGCGGAAAAAAGTTGTTGACGAAACGAAAAAGAGTCTTCATAATCTCGTTTCTCTGCTGCTGATGCAGCGACGCAGAACGAAGCGGTGCCGGGTGGTTGTGAGGTTGACGACGCGCGGTGGCGGTTTGGTGGTGAATGCGCACTCGATCTTTAAAAATTAACAGCCGATAAGTGTGGGCGCTTGATGCGCGACGCGCTGATGGATTCTTCGGGGTCTGTCGACAAGCGAAAGTATCAAGTCTCACACTGGTATCAAGGAAAGGTTTTCCTGCTGGGGTGGATTCACGCCGGCAGGAGGATCATTCGTCAGTACGTTGAGTGAGCGACCGGTTGGTAAAACAACCGAAAAACAGTAACAGGTTTGAACTGAAGAGTTTGATCCTGGCTCAGATTGAACGCTGGCGGCATGCCTTACACATGCAAGTCGAACGGCAGCACGGGAGCAATCCTGGTGGCGAGTGGCGAACGGGTGAGTAATACATCGGAACGTGTCCTGTAGTGGGGGATAGCCCGGCGAAAGCCGGATTAATACCGCATACGCTCTACGGAGGAAAGGGGGGGATCTTCGGACCTCCCGCTACAGGGGCGGCCGATGGCAGATTAGCTAGTTGGTGGGGTAAAGGCCTACCAAGGCGACGATCTGTAGCTGGTCTGAGAGGACGACCAGCCACACTGGGACTGAGACACGGCCCAGACTCCTACGGGAGGCAGCAGTGGGGAATTTTGGACAATGGGCGCAAGCCTGATCCAGCAATGCCGCGTGTGTGAAGAAGGCCTTCGGGTTGTAAAGCACTTTTGTCCGGAAAGAAAACCTCTGGGTTAATACCCCGGGGGGATGACGGTACCGGAAGAATAAGCACCGGCTAACTACGTGCCAGCAGCCGCGGTAATACGTAGGGTGCAAGCGTTAATCGGAATTACTGGGCGTAAAGCGTGCGCAGGCGGTCCGCTAAGACAGATGTGAAATCCCCGGGCTTAACCTGGGAACTGCATTTGTGACTGGCGGGCTAGAGTATGGCAGAGGGGGGTAGAATTCCACGTGTAGCAGTGAAATGCGTAGAGATGTGGAGGAATACCGATGGCGAAGGCAGCCCCCTGGGCCAATACTGACGCTCATGCACGAAAGCGTGGGGAGCAAACAGGATTAGATACCCTGGTAGTCCACGCCCTAAACGATGTCAACTAGTTGTCGGGTCTTCATTGACTTGGTAACGTAGCTAACGCGTGAAGTTGACCGCCTGGGGAGTACGGTCGCAAGATTAAAACTCAAAGGAATTGACGGGGACCCGCACAAGCGGTGGATGATGTGGATTAATTCGATGCAACGCGAAAAACCTTACCTACCCTTGACATGTATGGAATCCTGCCGAGAGGTGGGAGTGCCCGAAAGGGAGCCATAACACAGGTGCTGCATGGCTGTCGTCAGCTCGTGTCGTGAGATGTTGGGTTAAGTCCCGCAACGAGCGCAACCCTTGTCCCTAGTTGCTACGCAAGAGCACTCCAGGGAGACTGCCGGTGACAAACCGGAGGAAGGTGGGGATGACGTCAAGTCCTCATGGCCCTTATGGGTAGGGCTTCACACGTCATACAATGGTCGGAACAGAGGGTCGCCAACCCGCGAGGGGGAGCCAATCCCAGAAAACCGATCGTAGTCCGGATCGCACTCTGCAACTCGAGTGCGTGAAGCTGGAATCGCTAGTAATCGCGGATCAGCATGCCGCGGTGAATACGTTCCCGGGTCTTGTACACACCGCCCGTCACACCATGGGAGTGGGTTTTACCAGAAGTGGCTAGTCTAACCGCAAGGAGGACGGTCACCACGGTAGGATTCATGACTGGGGTGAAGTCGTAACAAGGTAGCCGTATCGGAAGGTGCGGCTGGATCACCTCCTTTCTCGAGCTAACGTGTCAAACGTTGAGCGCTCACGCTTATCGGCTGTGAAAAAGACAGACTCAGGGGTCTGTAGCTCAGTCGGTTAGAGCACCGTCTTGATAAGGCGGGGGTCGATGGTTCGAATCCATCCAGACCCACCACTGTTTCTGCGGTGGCTGATCAACTGAAACCTCTGGGTATGAGTACAGGTAGTGATATCTGTGTATGACTGGGGGATTAGCTCAGCTGGGAGAGCACCTGCTTTGCAAGCAGGGGGTCGTCGGTTCGATCCCGTCATCCTCCACCAATCCTCAATGCCGGTTTTACTGCGGTGAACATTGAAAGATGTTTGCGGTGTAGTGAAACAGGCATTGGCGATTGAGCCAGTCAGAGTGATATGAAGCAGAGCTTTATATCGGCTGTCGTTCTTTAACAATCAGGAAGAAGTAGTAAAGAGATTCACGAAAGGATACTTAGAGATGGGTGTCCGAGTAGGTGAATCAGGGTTGTGATTGTATCAATGTATTTTATAAGTGATCGAAAGATTGCTTTGGAATACGGCGCAACACGAATACTCAACCTGTAACGATGTGATGAAGTCATGCGCAAGCGTGGCGGAGACACACCCGTTATAGGGTCAAGCGAACAAGTGCATGTGGTGGATGCCTTGGCGATCACAGGCGATGAAGGACGCGGTAGCCTGCGAAAAGCGGTGGGGAGCTGGCAAACGAGCTTTGATCCACCGATATCCGAATGGGGAAACCCACTCCGTATGGAGTATCCATGGCTGAATACATAGGCTATGCGAAGCGAACGCGGTGAACTGAAACATCTAAGTAACCGCAGGAAAAGAAATCAACCGAGATTCCCAGAGTAGTGGCGAGCGAAATGGGACCAGCCTGTACTCTTTATCTTCATTGTTAGTCGAAGGCTCTGGAAAGTGCCGCCATAGCAGGTGATAGCCCTGTAGACGAAAACAGCGAGGAAGAACTGGGTGTACGACAAGTAGGGCGGGACACGTGAAATCCTGTCTGAAGATGGGGGGACCATCCTCCAAGGCTAAATACTCGTGATCGACCGATAGTGAACCAGTACCGTGAGGGAAAGGCGAAAAGAACCCCGGGAGGGGAGTGAAACAGATCCTGAAACCGCATGCATACAAACAGTCGGAGCCTCGCAAGGGGTGACGGCGTACCTTTTGTATAATGGGTCAGCGACTTACATTCAGTGGCAAGCTTAACCGATTAGGGCAGGCGTAGCGAAAGCGAGTCCGAACAGGGCGTTCAGTCGCTGGGTGTAGACCCGAAACCAGGTGATCTATCCATGGCCAGGATGAAGGTGCGGTAACACGTACTGGAGGTCCGAACCCACTAACGTTGAAAAGTTAGGGGATGAGCTGTGGATAGGGGTGAAAGGCTAAACAAACCTGGAAATAGCTGGTTCTCTCCGAAAACTATTTAGGTAGTGCCTCGTGTATCACCTTCGGGGGTAGAGCACTGTCATGGTTGTGGGGTCCATTGAGGATTACTACGCCATAGCAAACTCCGAATACCGAAGAGTGCAATCACGGGAGACAGACATCGGGTGCTAACGTCCGGTGTCAAGAGGGAAACAACCCAGACCGCCAGCTAAGGTCCCCAAATATTGCTAAGTGGGAAACGAAGTGGGAAGGCTAAAACAGTCAGGAGGTTGGCTTAGAAGCAGCCATCCTTTAAAGAAAGCGTAATAGCTCACTGATCGAGTCGTCCTGCGCGGAAGATGTAACGGGGCTAAGCAATATACCGAAGCTGCGGATGCACAGTAATGTGCATGGTAGGAGAGCGTTCCGTAAGCCTGCGAAGGTGCATTGAAAAGTGCGCTGGAGGTATCGGAAGTGCGAATGCTGACATGAGTAGCGATAAAGGGGGTGAAAGGCCCCCTCGCCGTAAGCCCAAGGTTTCCTACGCAACGTTCATCGGCGTAGGGTGAGTCGGCCCCTAAGGCGAGGCAGAAATGCGTAGCTGATGGGAAGCAGGTTAATATTCCTGCACCATTGTTAAATGCGATGGGGGGACGGATCGCGGAAGGTTGTCCGGGTGTTGGAAGTCCCGGTTCCTGTGTTGGAGAAGGCGCTTTGGCAAATCCGGGCGCGCAATTCAAGGGCATGGGACGAGTGATCTAGGTCACGAAGCAACTGGAAGTGGTTCCAAGAAAAGCCTCTAAGCTTCAGTTTAACAAGACCGTACCGCAAACCGACACAGGTGGGCGAGATGAGTATTCTAAGGCGCTTGAGAGAACTCGGGAGAAGGAACTCGGCAAATTGGTACCGTAACTTCGGGATAAGGTACGCCCCTGTAGCTTGACTGGCCTGCGCCAGAAGGGTGAAGGGGTTGCAATAAACTGGTGGCTGCGACTGTTTAATAAAAACACAGCACTCTGCAAACACGAAAGTGGACGTATAGGGTGTGACGCCTGCCCGGTGCCGGAAGATTAAATGATGGGGTGCAAGCTCTTGATTGAAGTCCCGGTAAACGGCGGCCGTAACTATAACGGTCCTAAGGTAGCGAAATTCCTTGTCGGGTAAGTTCCGACCTGCACGAATGGCGTAACGATGGCCACACTGTCTCCTCCCGAGACTCAGCGAAGTTGAAGTGTTTGTGATGATGCAATCTCCCCGCGGCTAGACGGAAAGACCCCATGAACCTTTACTGTAGCTTTGCATTGGACTTTGAACCGGTCTGTGTAGGATAGGTGGGAGGCTGTGAAGCGTGGACGCCAGTCTGCGTGGAGCCGTCCTTGAAATACCACCCTGGTTTGTTTGAGGTTCTAACCTTGGCCCGTGATCCGGGTCGGGGACAGTGCATGGTAGGCAGTTTGACTGGGGCGGTCTCCTCCCAAAGTGTAACGGAGGAGTACGAAGGTACGCTAGGTACGGTCGGAAATCGTGCTGATAGTGCAATGGCATAAGCGTGCTTAACTGCGAGACCGACAAGTCGAGCAGGTGCGAAAGCAGGTCATAGTGATCCGGTGGTTCTGTATGGAAGGGCCATCGCTCAACGGATAAAAGGTACTCTGGGGATAACAGGCTGATACCGCCCAAGAGTTCATATCGACGGCGGTGTTTGGCACCTCGATGTCGGCTCATCTCATCCTGGGGCTGTAGCCGGTCCCAAGGGTATGGCTGTTCGCCATTTAAAGAGGTACGTGAGCTGGGTTTAAAACGTCGTGAGACAGTTTGGTCCCTATCTGCCGTGGGCGCTGGATATTTGAAGGGGGCTGCTCCTAGTACGAGAGGACCGGAGTGGACGAACCTCTGGTGTACCGGTTGTCACGCCAGTGGCATCGCCGGGTAGCTATGTTCGGAAGAGATAACCGCTGAAAGCATCTAAGCGGGAAACTCGCCTTAAGATGAGATATCCCCGGGGCTTCGAGCCCCTTGAAGGGTCGTTCAAGACCAGGACGTTGATAGGTCAGGTGTGGAAGCGCAGTAATGCGTTAAGCTAACTGATACTAATTGCCCGTAAGGCTTGATCCTATAACAGGTGTGTGTCGGCAGCCGTTAGTGCTTTGGCACTTATGGATGCCCCACCCTGCGCCACGCGCAGGGTCTCCAGAACACACAGGTTGAGATCAGTGTTGTGCCGGAAACAACACAGCCCAACGCATTACCGAGAGACATCCTCTCAGCTACTTCTTCCAGATTGGCGGTATTGCCCCAGGGCAGTACGGCAACAAGTCATGCCTGATGACCATAGCGAGTCGGTCCCACCCCTTCCCATCCCGAACAGGACCGTGAAACGACTCCACGCCGATGATAGTGCGGATTCCCGTGTGAAAGTAGGTAATCGTCAGGCTCCCCTGCAGCAACAGAAACCCCACCCCGAAACGGTGGGGTTTCTGCGTTTACGGCGGCGTCAGAATCACTATATAAGTGAGAGCTATGAGTTTGGGACGGTCAAGCAAGCCTTGACAACAAGCGGTTGTTCCCTCATAATCATCAGTTCTCTGCGGAGGGGTGCCCGAGTGGCTAAAGGGGGCAGACTGTAAATCTGTTGGCTTACGCCTACGTTGGTTCGAATCCAACCTCCTCCACCAGAATGCAAGCTGTAGCAGTAGTTGGGAATCCATGGATCCTTGCGGGTGTAGCTCAATGGTAGAGCAGAAGCCTTCCAAGCTTACGACGAGGGTTCGATTCCCTTCACCCGCTCCAGTGACACAGCAGTAGCGCCCATGTGGCTCAGTGGTAGAGCACTCCCTTGGTAAGGGAGAGGTCGGCAGTTCGATCCTGCCCATGGGCACCAGAAGTACTCGGTGATTGTTTGCGCGCGGCGCAACGTACGGATAAATCCTCTTAGGAGTCGAAAATGGCCAAGGGTAAGTTTGAGCGGACCAAGCCGCACGTGAACGTCGGCACGATCGGTCACGTTGACCACGGCAAGACCACGCTGACGGCGGCGATCACGACGGTGCTGACCAAGAAGTTTGGCGGCGAAGCCAAGGCATACGACCAGATCGATGCGGCGCCGGAAGAAAAGGCACGTGGTATCACGATCAATACGGCACACGTCGAGTACGAAACGGCTAACCGCCACTACGCACACGTCGACTGCCCGGGCCACGCTGACTATGTGAAGAACATGATCACGGGCGCAGCGCAGATGGACGGCGCGATCCTGGTGTGCTCGGCAGCAGACGGCCCGATGCCGCAAACGCGTGAGCACATCCTGCTGGCGCGTCAGGTCGGTGTGCCGTACATCATCGTGTTCCTGAACAAGTGCGACATGGTGGACGACGCTGAGCTGCTGGAACTGGTCGAAATGGAAGTGCGCGAACTTCTGTCGAAGTACGACTTCCCGGGCGACGATACGCCGATCATCAAGGGTTCGGCCAAGCTGGCGCTGGAAGGCGACACGGGCGAGCTGGGCGAAGTGGCGATCATGAACCTGGCTGACGCGCTGGACACGTACATCCCGACGCCGGAGCGCGCAGTTGACGGCTCGTTCCTGATGCCGGTGGAAGACGTGTTCTCGATCTCGGGTCGTGGCACGGTGGTGACGGGTCGCGTTGAGCGCGGCGTCGTGAAGGTCGGCGAGGAAATCGAAATTGTCGGTATCAAGCCGACGGTGAAGACGACCTGCACGGGCGTGGAAATGTTCCGCAAGCTGCTCGACCAGGGTCAGGCAGGCGACAACGTTGGTATCCTGCTGCGCGGCACGAAGCGTGAAGACGTGGAGCGTGGCCAGGTTCTGGCCAAGCCGGGTTCGATCAACCCGCACACGCACTTCACGGCCGAAGTGTACGTGCTGAGCAAGGACGAAGGCGGCCGCCACACGCCGTTCTTCAACAACTATCGTCCGCAGTTCTACTTCCGGACGACGGACGTGACGGGCTCGATCGAGTTGCCGAAGGACAAGGAAATGGTCATGCCGGGCGACAACGTGTCGATCACGGTGAAGCTGATCAACCCGATCGCGATGGAAGAAGGCCTGCGTTTCGCAATCCGCGAAGGTGGCCGTACCGTCGGCGCAGGTGTCGTTGCCAAGATCCTCGAGTAACGCCAGATAGTTCTCGTTGATCGGTAGTTTCGGGGTTGGCGGTGTCGTCAACCCCAAAATGGTTTAGGGGTATAGCTCAACTGGCAGAGCGTCGGTCTCCAAAACCGAAGGTTGGGGGTTCGATTCCCTCTGCCCCTGCCAACTCTCGCGCCGTATGTGGCGCTTCGTTAAGGTGTTATGGCGAATCCTTCCGTCGAAACTGTAAATACATCCGGCGACAAGCTGATGCTCGTCGCGGGCGTATTGTTGGTCTTGGCCGGGTTCGTGGGGTTCTTCTGGCTCAGCGGCCAGGAATGGTACGTCCGCGGAGCCGCCTTGGCTGTTGGCGCGATCGCGGGTATCGCAGTCGGTCTTCTCTCCGCGCCTGGCAAGGGTTTCATCGCTTTCGCCAAAGACTCGTATAAAGAAGTCCGTAAAGTTGTCTGGCCGACTCGCAAAGAGGCCACCCAGACAACGCTGGTGGTGTTCGGCTTCGTGTTCGTCATGGCGATCTTTCTTTGGGTTAGCGATAAATCCATCGAATGGGCGATTTTCTCGGTGATTCTGGGTTGGAAATGATATGAGCGATACTCCGGCATCCCCGAGCGGCAAACGTTGGTACGTCGTGCACGCCTACTCCGGCATGGAGAAGAGCGTGCAACGCGCGCTTCAGGAGCGCATCGAACGTGCTGGCATGCAAGACCAGTTTGGTCAAATCCTCGTGCCGACTGAAGAAGTGGTCGAGGTGAAAGGCGGTCACAAGTCGGTGACCGAGCGTCGTTTCTTCCCGGGCTATGTACTTGTGGAAATGGAAATGACCGACGAAACGTGGCACCTCGTGAAAAACACGGCAAAGGTGACGGGCTTCGTGGGCGGTGCGCGTAATCGTCCGAGTCCGATTTCCCCGCGGGAAGTCGAGAAGATCATGTCGCAAATGCAGGAAGGCGTGGAAAAGCCGCGTCCCAAGACCCTGTTCGAAGTAGGCGAAATGGTGCGGGTGAAGGACGGTCCGTTCACGGATTTCAACGGCAGCGTCGAGGAAGTGAACTACGAAAAGTCGCGCGTCCGTGTTTCCGTTACAATCTTCGGCCGCGCAACGCCGGTCGAGCTGGAATTCGGCCAGGTCGAAAAGCTGTAATCCAGAATTCTACGGGGCGCACCAATCGGTGCGTCCCGTATTTCGCGCTTACGGTCCGCGTAATGGCCGTTGAGGAGCGTAAGTAGTCAGTTTTTCGGCGAACGCGCGCTACTACTCACTGAACGCCCGCATGTACCAATGCGGTGTTCCAAAGAGGTTTTCAACATGGCAAAGAAAATCATTGGCTTTATCAAGCTGCAGATTCCTGCAGGTAAAGCTAACCCGTCGCCGCCGGTCGGTCCGGCACTGGGCCAGCGCGGCCTGAACATCATGGAGTTCTGCAAGGCGTTTAACGCGCAGACTCAAGCAATGGAACCGGGTCTGCCGATTCCTGTCGTGATCACTGCGTTCGCGGACAAGAGCTTCACGTTCGTTTTGAAGACGCCGCCGGCTACGGTTCTGATCAAGAAGGCAGCGAAGATCGACAAGGGTTCGAGCAAGCCGCATACCGACAAGGTCGGCAAGATCACGCGCGCTCAAGCTGAAGACATCGCTAAGGCCAAGATGCCCGATCTGACGGCAGCTGACCTGGATGCCGCGGTTCGTACGATCGCTGGCAGCGCCCGCTCGATGGGCATCACCGTGGAGGGCGTGTAAATGGCTAAGCTTTCAAAGCGTCTGCAGGCATTTGCAGCCAAGGTCGATCGTCAAAAGCTGTACGCGATCGACGAAGCTCTGTCGATCGTGAAAGAGTGCGCAAGCGCGAAGTTCGACGAGTCGATCGACGTCGCAGTGCAACTCGGCATCGATGCGAAGAAGTCGGACCAAGTGGTTCGTGGCTCGGTCGTGCTGCCGGCTGGTACCGGTAAATCGGTTCGCGTGGCAGTGTTCGCACAAGGCGAAAAGGCTGAGCAAGCTCGTGCAGCTGGCGCAGAAATCGTCGGTATGGAAGACCTGGCTGAACAGGTCAAGGCCGGCAATCTGAACTTCGACATCGTGATCGCTTCGCCGGACACGATGCGCGTCGTCGGTACGCTGGGTCAAATCCTCGGCCCGCGCGGCCTGATGCCGAACCCGAAGGTCGGTACGGTTACGCCGGACGTCGCAACCGCGGTCAAGAACGCCAAGGCTGGTCAGGTGCAATTCCGTGTCGACAAGGCCGGTATTATCCACGCCACCATCGGCCGTGCTTCGTTCGAGCCGACGGCTCTGCGTAGCAACCTGAACGCTCTCGTCGAGGCGCTGCAAAAGGCGAAGCCGGCAACGAGCAAGGGTGTGTACCTGCGCAAGGTTGCGCTGTCGAGCACGATGGGCGTTGGCGTTCGCGTCGACCAGGCATCGATCGCAGCACAGTAAGAAATTTCATCGCCTCGATGTGAATCGAGGCGGTTTTATGGGCTTTGGGCGGTCGCAAGATGGCAGTCTGCATCGAGCGACCGGTTGTCAAAGACCGTTGGCGGGAACGCAGCAGGTGGGCGAACCCTTAATGCAAAGCCAACGCAGATGGCGAACCCGAAAAGGTTTTGTAGTGATGAAACCGTTCGATCTCCGCAGCAATGTGGGCGTCGGGCGGTCGAAATACTCCTGACTGGTCGGACGCCGTTATTGAACGCGGTACACAAGGCGCACGCTGCGTGTATCGAATCTGGAGGTTAACCGTGCCACTCAACAAAGAAAGCAAGCAGGCCGTCGTCGCTGAGGTTGCCGCGCAAGTCGCGAAAGCCCAGACCGTGGTTCTGGCTGAGTATCGTGGGATCACGGTTGGCGATCTGACCAAGCTGCGCGCGAAAGCGCGTGAGCAACAGGTTTACCTTCGCGTGTTGAAAAACACGCTGGCGCGCCGCGCTGTCGAAGGTACCCCGTTTGCTCCCTTGGCAGAGCAGATGACCGGTCCCCTGATCTACGGCATCTCGGAAGATGCCATTGCTGCTGCTAAGGTCGTCAACGACTTCGGCAAGAGCAATGACAAGTTGATCATCAAGGCTGGTTCCTACGAAGGCAAGGTGATGGACAAGGCTGGCGTGCAAGCGCTGGCAAACATCCCGAGCCGCGAAGAACTGCTCTCCAAGCTGTTGTACGTTATGCAAGCACCTGTTTCCGGCTTTGCGCGCGCTCTGGCCGCGCTGGCAGAAAAGAAACAAGGCGAAGAAACCGCTGCGTAACGCACTTCAGTCGAGCGTGATTGATCGCTGGCTGTATCCGAATTCAATTTAGGAGTATTTCAAATGGCAATCGCAAAAGATGACATCCTCGAGGCAGTAAGCTCGATGTCGGTTCTGGAACTGAACGAGCTGGTCAAGGCGTTCGAAGAAAAGTTTGGCGTGTCGGCAGCTGCTGTTGCAGTGGCAGGCCCGGCAGGCGGCGGCGCAGCAGCTGCTGCTGAAGAGCAAACCGAATTCACGGTCAACCTGACGGAAGTCGGCGCGAACAAGGTTTCGGTCATTAAGGCTGTTCGTGAACTGACGGGTCTCGGCCTGAAGGAAGCGAAGGACCTGGTCGACGGTGCACCGAAGCCTGTTAAGGAATCGGTACCGAAGGCCGCTGCTGAAGAAGCCAAGAAGAAGCTGGAAGAAGCCGGCGCGAAGGCTGAAATCAAGTAAGTTTCAGCGCGCTGTGCGAAGGCTGGCGGTTTTCCACCGCCGGCCTTTTTGTGCTTTGTGGGGACCACGTTTTTGCCGGGTAATTTCGGCAAGAACATGGCCCCAGAAGCCAAAGAAAACCGCCTTTCGGCAACATCGACCGGCGTTTTTCTTTGTCTTCTGAAGCGACTGCAGAAGGCAAGTTTGGTCGGGTAGCGGGCAACACAGGCATCCGCTGCCGTCAGCCAGCGGTTGGTAGCGGCCAACCACCAAGCTTCTAGGCTCGTTCAAGCCATCGGACGGCCATCGGGTCTCAGTCGGTGAACACTCGGGTTGTCTCATCAAGGTATCCTGCCTCGACAACAATGCCCGCCGTGATTCGGAGATCGTATGCAATATTCCTTCACCGAGAAGAAGCGTATTCGCAAGAGTTTTGCGAAGCGCCCCATCGTTCACCAAGTACCTTTCCTGCTGGCTACCCAGCTTGAATCATTCAGCACGTTTCTGCAAGCAGACACGTCGTCCACGCAACGCAAGCCGGAAGGCCTGCAAGCTGCGTTTACGTCCGTTTTCCCGATCGTTTCGCATAACGGTTTCGCTCGTCTGGAGTTCGTCAGCTACATGCTGTCGCCGCCGGCATTCAACATCAAGGAATGTCAGCAGCGCGGTTTGACGTACTGCTCGGCACTGCGCGCGAAAGTGCGCCTGGTGCTGCTCGACAAGGAATCGCCGAGCAAGCCGGTCGTCAAGGAAGTGAAGGAGCAGGAAGTGTACATGGGCGAAATTCCGCTCATGACGCCGACGGGTTCGTTCGTCATCAACGGCACGGAGCGCGTGATCGTTTCGCAGCTGCACCGTTCGCCGGGCGTGTTCTTCGAACACGACAAGGGCAAGACGCACAGCTCGGGCAAGCTCCTGTTCTCGGCACGTATCATTCCTTACCGCGGTTCGTGGCTCGACTTCGAATTCGATCCGAAGGACGTGCTGTATTTCCGCGTCGACCGCCGCCGCAAGATGCCGGTCACGATCCTGCTGAAGGCAATCGGCCTGACGCCGGAGCAGATCCTCGCAAACTTCTTCGTGTTCGACAATTTCACGCTGATGCCGGAAGGCGCGCAGATGGAATTCGTTCCGGAGCGTCTGCGTGGCGAAGTCGCACGTTTCGACATTTCGGATCGTGACGGCAACGTGATCGTCCAGAAGGACAAGCGGATCAACGCTAAGCACATTCGCGATCTCGACAACGCGAAGACGAAATTCATTTCGGTGCCGGAAGACTATCTGCTCGGCCGCGTGCTGGCGAAGAACGTCGTCGACGGCGACACCGGTGAAGTCATCGCCAACGCGAACGACGAAATCACCGAAACCGTCCTCGAAAAACTCCGCGAATCGAAGATCAAAGATATCCAGACGCTCTACACGAACGATCTGGACCAGGGTCCGTATATCTCGTCGACGCTTCGTATCGACGAAACCGCGGACAAGATGGCCGCGCGCATCGCGATCTACCGCATGATGCGCCCGGGCGAACCGCCAACCGAAGAAGCGGTCGAGGCGCTGTTCAACCGTCTGTTCTACAGCGAAGACGCATACGACCTTTCCAAGGTGGGTCGTATGAAGTTCAATCGTCGCGTGGGCCGCGACGAAATCGTCGGACCGATGACGCTGCAAGACGACGACATCCTCGCAACGATCAAGATCCTGGTCGAACTGCGTAACGGCAAGGGCGAAGTGGACGATATCGACCACTTGGGCAATCGTCGTGTGCGTTGTGTCGGCGAACTGGCGGAAAACCAGTTCCGCGCGGGTCTCGTGCGTGTCGAGCGTGCTGTGAAGGAACGCCTCGGCCAGGCCGAAAGCGAAAACCTGATGCCGCACGACCTGATCAACTCGAAGCCGATTTCGTCGGCGATTCGCGAGTTCTTCGGCTCGTCGCAGCTTTCGCAGTTCATGGACCAGACGAACCCGCTGTCGGAAATCACCCACAAGCGCCGTGTTTCGGCACTAGGCCCGGGCGGTTTGACGCGTGAGCGCGCTGGCTTTGAAGTCCGCGACGTGCACCCGACCCACTACGGCCGTGTGTGTCCGATTGAAACGCCGGAAGGTCCGAACATCGGCCTGATCAACTCGCTCGCACTGTACGCGCACCTGAACGAATACGGCTTCCTCGAAACGCCGTATCGCAAGGTCGTGGACAGCAAGGTGACCGATCAGATCGACTATCTGTCGGCGATCGAGGAAGGCCGCTACGTGATTGCTCAGGCGAACGCGGCTGTGGCAGCTGACGGCTCGCTGACCGACGAACTGGTGTCGTCGCGTGAAGCTGGCGAAACGCTGATGGTCACGCCGGACCGCATCCAGTACATGGACGTGGCGCCGTCGCAGATCGTGTCGGTGGCAGCATCGCTGATTCCGTTCCTCGAGCACGATGACGCGAACCGCGCATTGATGGGTTCGAACATGCAGCGTCAGGCTGTGCCGTGTCTGCGTCCTGAAAAGGCCGTGGTCGGTACGGGTATCGAACGCACGGTGGCAGTCGACTCGGGTACGACGGTTCAGGCATTCCGCGGTGGTGTGGTCGATTACGTCGACGCAGGCCGTATGGTGATTCGCGTGAACGACGATGAAGCCGTTGCTGGCGACGTCGGCGTGGACATCTACAACCTGATCAAGTACACGCGTTCGAACCAGAACACGAACATCAACCAGCGCCCGATCGTGAAGGTCGGCGATATCGTGTCGCGTGGCGACGTGCTGGCTGACGGCGCATCGACCGACCTCGGCGAACTGGCTCTCGGCCAGAACATGCTGGTCGCGTTCATGCCGTGGAACGGCTACAACTTCGAAGACTCGATTTTGATCTCGGAGAAGGTGGTTGCTGACGACCGTTACACGTCGATCCACATCGAAGAACTGAACGTCGTTGCTCGCGATACGAAGCTCGGACCGGAAGAAATCACGCGCGACATCTCGAACCTGGCTGAAGTGCAACTCGGCCGTCTCGACGAATCGGGCATCGTCTACATCGGCGCTGAAGTCGAAGCAGGCGACGTGCTGGTCGGCAAGGTGACGCCGAAGGGCGAAACCCAGCTGACGCCGGAAGAAAAGCTCCTGCGCGCGATCTTCGGCGAGAAGGCTTCGGACGTGAAGGACACGTCGCTGCGCGTGCCGTCGGGCATGAGCGGCACGGTGATCGACGTTCAAGTGTTCACGCGTGAAGGTATTCAGCGCGACAAGCGTGCGCAACAGATCATCGACGATGAACTGAAGCGTTATCGCCTCGACCTGAACGACCAGTTGCGTATCGTGGAAGGCGATGCATTCCAGCGTCTCGCACGTATGCTGACCGGCAAGGTTGCGAACGGCGGTCCGAAGAAGCTCGCGAAGGGTACGAAGATCGAACAGGCTTACCTGGAAGATCTTGACCACTACCACTGGTTCGACATCCGCCTCGCGGACGAGGAAGCAGCGGCACAGCTCGAAGCGATCAAGGATTCGATCGAACAGAAGCGTCACCAGTTCGATCTCGCGTTCGAAGAAAAGCGCAAGAAGCTCACGCAAGGCGACGAACTGCCGCCGGGCGTGCTGAAGATGGTCAAGGTGTATCTGGCAGTCAAGCGCCGTCTGCAGCCTGGCGACAAGATGGCCGGCCGTCACGGTAACAAGGGTGTGGTGTCGAAGATCGTTCCGATCGAAGACATGCCGTACATGGCCGATGGCCGTCCTGCTGACGTCGTGCTCAATCCGCTCGGCGTGCCGTCGCGGATGAACGTGGGTCAGGTTCTCGAAGTGCATCTGGGCTGGGCCGCGAAGGGTCTCGGCTGGCGTATCGGCGAAATGCTGCAACGTCAGGCGAAGATCGCTGAACTGCGCGAATTCCTGACCAAGATCTACAACGAGTCGGGCCGCGCTGAAGAGCTGGACAGCTTCACGGACGACGAAATCGTCGAGCTGGCGAAGAACCTGCGCGAAGGCGTGCCGTTCGCTACGCCGGTGTTCGACGGTGCGACGGAAGAAGAAATGTCGCGCGCGCTGGATCTGGCATTCCCGGACGACATCGCGAAGCAGCTCGGCATGACGCCGTCGAAGAACCAGGTGCGTCTGTACGACGGCCGCACCGGTGAGATGTTCGAACGTACGGTGACGGTCGGCTACATGCATTACCTGAAACTGCACCACTTGGTCGACGACAAGATGCACGCGCGTTCCACGGGCCCGTACTCGCTCGTCACGCAGCAGCCGTTGGGCGGTAAGGCGCAGTTCGGTGGCCAGCGTTTCGGTGAAATGGAAGTGTGGGCGCTCGAAGCGTACGGCGCATCGTACGTGCTGCAAGAAATGCTGACGGTGAAGTCGGACGACGTGACCGGCCGGACCAAGGTGTATGAGAACCTGGTCAAGGGCGATCACGTGATCGACGCCGGCATGCCGGAATCCTTCAACGTGCTCGTGAAGGAAATCCGCTCGCTCGGTATCGACATCGACCTCGACCGCAACTAATCGGACTACGGAGAGAAAGCAATGAAAGCTCTGCTCGATCTATTCAAGCAAGTCCAACAGCCTGAAGTTTTTGACGCCATCAAGATCGGTCTGGCCTCGCCCGACAAGATCCGTTCGTGGTCGTTCGGTGAAGTGAAGAAGCCGGAAACCATCAACTACCGGACGTTCAAGCCGGAACGCGATGGTCTGTTCTGCGCGAAGATCTTCGGGCCGATCAAAGACTACGAATGCCTTTGCGGCAAGTACAAGCGCCTGAAGCATCGCGGCGTGATCTGCGAAAAGTGCGGCGTCGAAGTGACGCTCGCCAAGGTGCGTCGCGAACGGATGGGCCACATTGAGTTGGCCTCGCCGGTTGCGCACATCTGGTTCCTGAAGTCGCTGCCGTCGCGTTTGGGCATGGTGCTCGACATGACGCTGCGTGACATCGAACGCGTGCTGTACTTCGAAGCATACGTGGTGATCGATCCGGGCATGACGCCGCTGAAAGCGCGGCAGATCATGACCGAAGAGGATTACTACAACAAGGTCGAAGAGTACGGTGACGAATTCCGTGCCGAGATGGGCGCGGAAGGCGTGCGCGAACTGCTGCGTGCGATCAACATCGACGAGCAGGTCGAGATGCTGCGTACCGAACTCAAGAACACGGGTTCGGAAGCGAAGATCAAGAAGTACGCGAAGCGCCTGAAGGTGCTCGAGGCTTTCCAGCGTTCGGGCATCAAACCTGACTGGATGGTGCTCGAAGTGCTGCCGGTGCTGCCGCCGGAACTGCGTCCGCTGGTGCCGCTGGATGGCGGCCGCTTCGCGACGTCGGACCTGAACGACCTGTATCGCCGCGTGATCAACCGTAATAACCGGTTGAAGCGTCTGCTCGAACTGAAGGCGCCTGAAATCATTGTTCGCAACGAAAAGCGGATGCTGCAGGAAGCCGTCGATTCGCTGCTCGATAACGGTCGCCGCGGTAAGGCGATGACCGGCGCGAACAAGCGTCCGCTGAAGTCGCTCGCTGACATGATCAAGGGTAAGGGCGGTCGTTTCCGTCAGAACTTGCTCGGTAAGCGCGTTGACTACTCGGGCCGTTCGGTGATCGTGGTCGGCCCGACGCTCAAGCTGCATCAGTGCGGTCTGCCAAAGCTGATGGCGCTCGAACTGTTCAAGCCGTTCATCTTCAACAAGCTGGAAGTGATGGGTGTCGCTACCACCATCAAGGCTGCGAAGAAGGAAGTCGAGAACCAGACGCCGGTGGTGTGGGACATCCTGGAAGAGGTGATCCGCGAGCATCCGGTGATGCTGAACCGTGCGCCGACGCTGCACCGTCTTGGCATTCAGGCTTTCGAGCCGGTGCTGATCGAAGGTAAGGCAATTCAGCTGCATCCGCTCGTTTGCGCGGCGTTCAACGCCGACTTCGACGGTGACCAGATGGCTGTGCACGTTCCGCTGTCGCTCGAAGCGCAGATGGAAGCACGTACGCTGATGCTGGCTTCGAACAACGTCCTGTTCCCGGCCAACGGCGATCCGTCGATCGTGCCGTCGCAGGATATCGTGCTCGGCCTGTACTACGCGACCCGTGAAGCAGTGAACGCCAAGGGCGAAGGCCTGACGTTCACGGGCGTCTCGGAAGCGCTGCGTGCATACGAGAACAAGGAAGTCGAACTGGCCTCGCGCGTCAACGTGCGGATCACGGAAATGGTCCACAACGAAGACACGTCGGAAGGCGCGCCGAAGTTCGTGCCGAAGATCACGCTGTATGCGACGACCGTCGGCCGTTCTATTCTGTCGGAAATCCTGCCGCCGGGCCTGCCGTTCTCGGTGCTGAACAAGCCGCTGAAGAAGAAGGAAATCTCGCGCCTCATCAACACCGCGTTCCGCAAGTGCGGCCTGCGTGAAACGGTGATTTTCGCCGACCAGTTGATGCAGTCGGGTTTCCGTCTGGCAACGCGCGCTGGTATTTCGATTTGCGTGGACGACATGCTCGTGCCGCCGCAGAAGGAAACCATCGTTGGCGACGCCGCGAAGAAGGTGAAGGAATACGACCGTCAGTACATGTCGGGTCTTGTCACGTCGCAAGAGCGCTACAACAACGTGGTCGACATCTGGTCGGCAACGTCGGAAGCGGTCGGCAAGGCGATGATGGAACAGCTGTCGACGGAACCGGTGGTCGATCGCGACGGCAATGAAACGCGTCAGGAATCGTTCAACTCCATCTACATGATGGCCGATTCGGGTGCTCGTGGTTCCGCAGTTCAGATTCGTCAGCTGGCCGGTATGCGTGGCCTGATGGCGAAGCCGGACGGCTCGATCATCGAGACGCCGATTACGGCGAACTTCCGCGAAGGCCTGAACGTGTTGCAGTACTTCATCTCGACCCACGGTGCACGTAAGGGTCTGGCTGATACGGCACTGAAGACGGCAAACTCGGGTTACCTGACGCGTCGTCTCGTCGACGTCACGCAAGACCTGGTGGTGGTCGAGGACGATTGCGGTACGTCCAACGGCGTCGCCATGAAGGCGTTGGTCGAAGGCGGTGAAGTCGTCGAAGCGCTGCGTGACCGTATCCTCGGTCGCGTGACGGTGGCTGACGTCGTCAATCCGGAATCGCAGGAAACGCTGTACGAAACGGGCACGTTGCTCGACGAAGACGCGGTCGAAGAAATCGAACGCCTCGGCATCGACGAAGTGCGCGTGCGTACGCCGCTGACTTGCGAAACGCGTTACGGTCTGTGCGCAGCCTGCTACGGCCGCGACCTGGGTCGTGGCTCGTCAGTGAACGTCGGTGAAGCAGTCGGCGTGATCGCTGCTCAGTCGATCGGTGAACCGGGCACGCAGCTCACGATGCGGACGTTCCACATCGGTGGTGCGGCATCGCGTGCAGCAGTGGCTTCGTCGGTCGAAGCCAAGTCGAACGGTACGGTGCGTTTCACGGCGACGATGCGTTACGTCACCAACGCGAAGGGCGAGCAGATCGTCATCTCGCGTTCGGGCGAAGCGATGATCACCGACGACCACGGCCGCGAGCGCGAACGTCACAAGGTGCCGTACGGCGCGACGCTGTTGCAACTGGACGGCGCGCAGATCAAGGCCGGCACGCAACTGGCGACGTGGGATCCGATGACGCGTCCGATCATCACCGAGTACGGTGGTACGGTGAAGTTCGAAAACGTCGAAGAAGGCGTGACGGTTGCCAAGCAGATCGACGATGTGACGGGTCTCTCGACGCTGGTCGTGATCGACGTGAAGCGCCGTGGTTCGCAAGCGTCGAAGACGGTGCGTCCGCAGGTCAAGCTGCTCGATGCGAACGGCGAAGAAGTCAAGATCCCGAACACCGAGCACTCGGTGCAGATCGGCTTCCAGGTTGGCGCTCTGATCACCGTGAAGGATGGTCAGCAAGTGCAGGTCGGTGAAGTGCTCGCACGTATCCCGACTGAATCGCAGAAGACGCGTGACATTACCGGCGGTCTGCCGCGTGTGGCGGAACTGTTCGAAGCACGTTCGCCGAAGGACGCAGGTATCCTGGCGGAAGTCACGGGTACGACGTCGTTCGGTAAGGACACGAAGGGCAAGCAGCGTCTCGTTATCACGGACCTCGAAGGCAATCAGCACGAGTTCCTGATCGCGAAGGAAAAGCAGGTTCTGGTGCACGATGGTCAAGTCGTCAACAAGGGCGAAATGATCGTCGACGGACCGGCGGATCCGCACGACATCCTGCGTTTGCAGGGCGTCGAAGCGCTGTCGCGTTACATCGTGGACGAAGTGCAGGACGTGTACCGTCTGCAAGGCGTGAAGATCAACGACAAGCACATTGAAGTGATTGTTCGTCAGATGCTGCGCCGCGTGCAGATTACGGACAACGGCGACACGCGTTTCATCCCGGGCGAACAGGTCGAGCGGTCGGATATGCTCGATGAAAACGACCGTATGATCGCGGAAGACAAGCGTCCGGCAACGTACGAAAACGTCTTGCTCGGTATCACGAAGGCGTCGCTGTCGACCGATTCGTTCATCTCCGCGGCGTCGTTCCAGGAAACGACCCGCGTGCTGACCGAAGCGGCGATCATGGGCAAGCGCGACGATCTGCGCGGGCTGAAGGAAAACGTGATCGTCGGCCGTCTGATTCCGGCCGGTACGGGTCTTGCGTTCCACAAGGCGCGCAAGAGCAAGGAACTGTCCGACCGAGAGCGTTTCGATCAGATCGCAGCGGAAGAGTCGTTCGAATTCGGTACGCCGGAAACCCCGGCCGCCGAACAGCACCACTCAGGCGAGTAAGTCCCGGCGGCGCAAGCCGCTTGGGCTCACCAGCCAGCGAAGCCGCTCAGTTTCGACTGAGCGGCTTTTTTTATGCGCCTCTTTTTTGTGCGTCTTTGTGGATTCGTTGGCCGAACGGCTAACGTTGCCGCAAAGCGCGGGCGCAGCACGAATGCGTTGGTAAAATTCGTGTCACCGGCTTTACGCTGCTTCTCTCAAATTCATGTCCCGTCCGCTCGAAATCCTCAACGAAGTCTTCGGTTACCCCGCGTTCAGAGGGCAGCAGGGCGAAATTGTCGAGCACGTCGCCGCCGGCGGCGATTGTCTTGTGCTGATGCCGACGGGCGGTGGCAAGTCGCTGTGTTATCAGATTCCGTCGCTGGTGCGGCGCGAAGCGGGCTGCGGAGCGGGAATCGTGGTGTCGCCGCTGATCGCGCTGATGCAGGATCAGGTGGCGGCGCTCACCGAAGTGGGCGTGCGCGCGGCGTATCTGAATTCGACGCTGTCGAGCGCCGAAGCCATGGCCACCGAGCGTGCGTTGCGCGAGGGCGAAATCGATCTGCTGTATGTGGCGCCGGAACGGCTGATGACGCCCCGTTTCCAGGAGTTGCTGGAACGTACTCGCATCGGTTTGTTCGCAATCGACGAAGCGCATTGCGTGTCGCAGTGGGGACACGATTTCCGTCCTGAGTATATTCAGCTATCAGTGCTGCACGAGCGCTTCCCGAACGTGCCGCGCATTGCACTCACCGCCACTGCCGATGCAATCACGCGTGACGAAATCATCCACCGTCTGGCGCTGGACGATGCGCGCATCTTTGTTTCGAGTTTCGATCGGCCGAACATTCGCTACCGCATCGTCGAAAAAGACAATGCGCGCACGCAACTGCTCGACTTCATTCGCGCGGAACACTCGAAGCCGGACGGCACGACCGACGCCGGCGTGGTCTATTGCCTGTCGCGCCGCAAGGTCGAAGAAACGGCGGAGTGGCTGAAAGAAAAGGGTATGCGCGCGTTGCCGTACCACGCCGGCATGGAGTTCGAAATCCGCCAGAAGCATCAGGAAATGTTTCAGCGCGAGGAGGGCATCGTGATGTGCGCGACGATCGCGTTCGGCATGGGTATCGACAAACCCGACGTACGCTTTGTGGCTCACCTTGATCTGCCGAAGAGTGTCGAAGGGTACTACCAGGAAACGGGCCGTGCGGGCCGCGATGGCATGCCGGCCAATGCCTGGATGGCGTACGGTCTCGGCGACGTCGTGCAGCAGCGCAAGATGATCGACGAATCCGACGCCGATGACGCACATAAGCGCGTGCAGACCGGCAAGCTCGACGCGTTGCTCGGTCTTTGCGAGGCGGCGACTTGCCGGCGTGTGCGGCTGCTTGCGTACTTCGGCGAATCGAGCAAGCCGTGCGGCAACTGCGACAACTGTCTGGAGCCGCCAGACACATGGGATGCGACGCGTGAAGCGCAGATGGCGTTGTCATGCGTGTTCCGCGCGCAGCGAGCGAGTGGTTTTCACTTCGGCGCCGGTCACCTGATCGATATCCTGCGGGGCAACCGCAGCGAGAAGATTATGCAACGGGGTCACGAGAAGCTGACCACCTTCGGGATCGGCGCGGCGCTCGGTGAGCCGGAGTGGCGCGCCGTGTTTCGCCAGCTCGTCGCGTTCGGCTATCTGAGCGTCGACCACGAAGGATTTGGCTCGCTGGTGCTCACTGAGGCCAGTAAAGCAGTGTTGAAGGGCGAGCAGAACGTCACGATGCGCCGCTACGTAAAGCCGACGCGTACTCGCCAGTCGCCTGGACGAACCAGTGAGCGTGCCGACCCGACGATCGGCATGGGCCCGCGCGAACGCGCCCGGTGGGACCGCCTGCGGGCTTGGCGCACCGAAACCGCGAAAAGTGACGGTGTGCCGGCCTACGTCATTTTCCACGACGCCACGCTGGCGGAAATTGCCCGCAACGGTCCCGATTCGATCGAAGATTTGCGCGGCATTCCAGGCATGGGTGCACGCAAACTCGACCGTTTCGGCGACGAGTTGCTGGAAGTCGTCGGCGCCGACTGAGCCGTGTGCGGGTCGGCAGGCGTGCGAAACATTGCAACCTGTTGACTCGCTTAGTGTTTTCGGAATACTATGCTAGGTTCCGGTTCTTGGAATGCCCGCGCGCGGAGTCAATTCATGCGCTGACAGTCTGGTCCGGAAGTTCGATGCGCAATCGTTTCTGCTTTGCCCGGAAACAGATGCGTCGATTTTGTTCAATTTCAGGAATAAACAATGCCAACCATCAATCAACTGGTTCGCAAAGGCCGCGCGTCGGAAACGACGAAGAGCAAGAGCCCGGCTTTGCAGGACTGCCCCCAGCGTCGCGGCGTGTGCACCCGTGTGTACACCACGACGCCTAAGAAGCCGAACTCGGCACTTCGTAAGGTTGCCAAGGTGCGCCTGACGAACGGCTTCGAAGTCATTTCGTACATCGGTGGTGAAGGCCACAACCTGCAGGAACACTCGGTCGTGCTGATTCGCGGCGGCCGTGTTAAGGACTTGCCGGGTGTGCGTTACCACATGGTTCGCGGCTCGCTGGATACCCAGGGCGTCAAGGATCGTAAGCAAGCTCGCTCGAAGTACGGTGCGAAGCGTGCCAAGGCTGGCAAGTAATAGCCGGTCAGTGTAGTTTCAGGTCGCCTGCAAAGGCGGTAATAGCGGTGGTGCCGGAATCGCCGGTGCTGTCGAGTAAGTGGTCACCCGACCAGGCTGGTAAGTCGTTAGAGATGAATCGGGTTAGTTGGTGGCCGCGGGGCTAAAAATAGCTCCAACTGAAAAGTAAAGGAAGAAACATGCCGCGTCGTCGCGAAGTCCCCAAGCGGGAAGTGTTGCCGGATCCGAAGTTCGGTAACGTAGATGTAGCTAAGTTCATGAACGTGCTGATGCTCTCCGGCAAGAAGTCGGTTGCCGAGCGTATCGTGTACGGCGCTTTCGAACAGATCCAGACCAAGGGTGGCAAGGACCCGCTGGAAGTGTTCACGGTAGCGCTCAACAACGTCAAGCCGGTGGTGGAAGTTAAGAGCCGCCGCGTTGGTGGTGCGAACTATCAGGTTCCGGTCGAAGTGCGTCCGTCGCGTCGTATGGCATTGGCGATGCGTTGGTTGCGTGAAGCCGCGAAGAAGCGCAGCGAAAAATCGATGGCCCTGCGTTTGGCAGGTGAACTCTCCGAAGCGGCCGAAGGCCGTGGCGGCGCGATGAAGAAGCGCGACGAAGTTCACCGGATGGCAGAAGCCAACAAGGCGTTCTCGCACTTCCGTTTCTAAGCTTCCCGAACTCGGGTTAGCAGAAAAAGCGGAAAGAAATTCCGGGCGGGTGCGCTTACAAAGCGCCTCGCCCGTTTGTGTTACAGCGCGATGGGTATTTTCTCGCATCGCGTCATCCCAATAGAGGATCAAAGTGGCTCGCAAGACACCTATCGAGCGCTACCGTAACATCGGTATTAGCGCTCACATCGACGCCGGCAAAACGACGACGACCGAGCGCATCCTGTTCTATACCGGCGTGAACCACAAGATTGGTGAAGTTCACGACGGCGCTGCCACCATGGACTGGATGGAGCAGGAGCAGGAACGCGGCATCACGATCACGTCCGCTGCTACCACGGCATTCTGGAAAGGCATGGCCGGCGACCGCGCTGAGCACCGCATCAACATCATCGACACGCCGGGCCACGTCGACTTCACGATTGAAGTTGAGCGCTCGATGCGCGTGCTCGACGGCGCATGCATGGTGTACTGCGCAGTGGGCGGCGTGCAGCCGCAGTCGGAAACCGTGTGGCGTCAGGCTAACAAGTACAAGGTTCCCCGTCTCGCGTTCATCAACAAGATGGACCGTACCGGTGCGAACTTCTTCAAGGTCTACGACCAGCTCAAGCTGCGTCTGAAGGCGAATCCGGTTCCGGTCGTGGTGCCTATCGGCGCGGAAGAAAACTTCACGGGCGTCGTCGATCTGCTGAAGATGAAGGCGATCATTTGGGACGACGCGTCGCAAGGCACGAAGTTCTCGTACGAAGAGATCCCGGCGGAACTGGTCGACTCGTGCAACGAGTGGCGCGAGAAGATGGTCGAAGCGGCTGCTGAGTCGAACGAAGACCTGATGAACAAGTACCTCGAAGAGGGCGAGCTGACGGAAGCGGAGATCGTCAAGGGTCTGCGCGACCGTACGATCGCTTGCGAAATCCAGCCGATGCTGTGCGGTACCGCGTTCAAGAACAAGGGCGTGCAACGTATGCTGGACGCCGTGCTCGACTTCCTGCCGTCGCCGATCGACATCCCGCCGGTTACCGGCGAGCTGGAAAACGGTGAGCAAGGTGAACGCCGCGCTGCTGACGACGAAAAGTTCTCGGCACTGGCATTCAAGATCATGACGGATCCGTTCGTCGGCCAGTTGATCTTCTTCCGTGTGTACTCGGGCGTTGTGAATTCGGGCGACACGGTGCTGAACGCGACCAAGGACAAGAAGGAACGTCTGGGTCGTATTCTGCAGATGCACGCGAACCAGCGCGAAGAAATCAAGGAAGTGCGCGCAGGCGACATCGCTGCAGCAGTCGGCCTGAAGGACGCGACGACCGGCGACACGCTGTGCGATCCGCAAAGCCCGATCGTGCTCGAGCGCATGATTTTCCCGGAGCCGGTGATTTCGCAGGCTGTTGAGCCGAAGACGAAGCCGGACCAGGAAAAGATGGGTTTGGCCCTGAACCGTCTGGCTCAGGAAGATCCGTCGTTCCGCGTTCAAACGGACGAAGAATCGGGTCAAACCATTATTTCGGGCATGGGCGAGCTCCACCTGGAAATTCTGGTTGACCGGATGAAGCGTGAATTCGGCGTCGAAGCAACCGTCGGCAAGCCGCAAGTGGCGTATCGTGAAACGATCCGCGGCAAGGCGGTAGACGTCGACGGCAAGTTCGTCAAGCAGTCGGGTGGTCGCGGCCAGTACGGTCACGCGGTCATCACGCTCGAGCCGAATGAGCAGGGCAAGGGCTACGAGTTCCTGGACGAGATCAAGGGCGGTGTGATTCCGCGTGAATACATCCCGGCAGTCGACAAGGGTATCCAGGAAACGCTGAAGGCTGGCGTGCTGGCAGGCTTCCCGGTCGTTGACGTGAAGGTTCACCTGACGTTCGGTTCTTACCACGACGTTGACTCGAACGAAAATGCGTTCCGCATGGCCGGTTCGATGGCGTTCAAGGAAGCAATGCGCAAGGCGCAGCCGGTCATCCTCGAACCGATGATGGCTGTGGAAGTTGAAACGCCGGAAGACTACATGGGCAACGTGATGGGCGACCTGTCGGGCCGTCGCGGTATTGTTCAGGGCATGGAAGACATGATTGGCGGCGGCAAGATCGTTCGCGCCGAAGTGCCGCTGTCGGAAATGTTCGGCTACTCGACGTCGCTGCGTTCGCTGAGCCAGGGTCGTGCAACGTACACGATGGAGTTCAAGCACTACTCCGAAGCACCGCGCAACGTGTCTGAAGCGATCATCAACGCGAAGTCGAAGTAAGCGCGCGGCAAGTCATTCAACGATTAACTTTTTGAAAGAAGAGAAACATGGCTAAAGGTAAATTCGAACGGACCAAGCCGCACGTGAACGTCGGCACGATCGGTCACGTTGACCACGGCAAGACCACGCTGACGGCGGCGATCACGACGGTGCTGACCAAGAAGTTTGGCGGCGAAGCCAAGGCATACGACCAGATCGATGCGGCGCCGGAAGAAAAGGCACGTGGTATCACGATCAATACGGCACACGTCGAGTACGAAACGGCTAACCGCCACTACGCACACGTCGACTGCCCGGGCCACGCTGACTATGTGAAGAACATGATCACGGGCGCAGCGCAGATGGACGGCGCGATCCTGGTGTGCTCGGCAGCAGACGGCCCGATGCCGCAAACGCGTGAGCACATCCTGCTGGCGCGTCAGGTCGGTGTGCCGTACATCATCGTGTTCCTGAACAAGTGCGACATGGTGGACGACGCTGAGCTGCTGGAACTGGTCGAGATGGAAGTGCGCGAACTTCTGTCGAAGTACGACTTCCCGGGCGACGATACGCCGATCATCAAGGGTTCGGCCAAGCTGGCGCTGGAAGGCGACACGGGCGAGCTGGGCGAAGTGGCGATCATGAACCTGGCTGACGCGCTGGACACGTACATCCCGACGCCGGAGCGCGCAGTTGACGGCTCGTTCCTGATGCCGGTGGAAGACGTGTTCTCGATCTCGGGTCGTGGCACGGTGGTGACGGGTCGTGTTGAGCGCGGCGTCGTGAAGGTCGGCGAGGAAATCGAAATTGTCGGTATCAAGCCGACGGTGAAGACGACCTGCACGGGCGTGGAAATGTTCCGCAAGCTGCTCGACCAGGGTCAGGCAGGCGACAACGTTGGTATCCTGCTGCGCGGCACGAAGCGTGAAGACGTGGAGCGTGGCCAGGTTCTGGCCAAGCCGGGTTCGATCAACCCGCACACGCACTTCACGGCCGAAGTGTACGTGCTGAGCAAGGACGAAGGCGGCCGCCACACGCCGTTCTTCAACAACTATCGTCCGCAGTTCTACTTCCGGACGACGGACGTGACGGGCTCGATCGAGTTGCCGAAGGACAAGGAAATGGTCATGCCGGGCGACAACGTGTCGATCACGGTGAAGCTGATCAACCCGATCGCGATGGAAGAAGGCCTGCGTTTCGCAATCCGCGAAGGTGGCCGTACCGTCGGCGCAGGTGTCGTTGCCAAGATCCTCGAGTAAAATCGCGGATTGAACTTGCAGTAAGTGGTGCCCGGAGCCGGGCGCCTGTCGATAGGAGTTGGCGCTTCAGCGCTTACTCCTATCCCATGCCCGGCTCTACGTTCTTTTACTATCTGGCGGCGCAATACCGCCTCGCTCTTTCCAAGGAATTGTCATGCAGAACCAGAAAATCCGTATTCGCCTGAAGGCTTTCGACTATCGCCTGATCGATCAATCGGCAGCTGAAATCGTCGACACGGCAAAGCGGACTGGCGCAATCGTTCGTGGTCCGGTGCCCCTGCCGACCCGCATTCAACGTTTCGACATCCTGCGTTCGCCGCACGTCAACAAGACGTCGCGCGATCAGCTCGAAATCCGTACGCACCAACGCCTGATGGACATCGTCGATCCGACGGACAAGACCGTCGACGCACTGATGAAGCTGGACCTGCCGGCTGGCGTGGACGTGGAAATCAAGCTGCAATAAGGCTTCCAGAGGTTGTCCGGCTTGCCGGGCAACGCTAAGTCATTGATTGCTTGCGGAAAACGAAAAGCCTCGCTATAATGCAAGGCTTTTCGCGCATTTGCGCAAAAAAGTCGGTGTGCTGCAGCATGAATTCATGTCCGAAACGGCGCCGGCATTTTGTAAATTAGCCCCGACCAATCGCAGTCGGGAATGGAGAAAACGATGAGCCTTGGACTCGTAGGTCGCAAGGTTGGCATGACCCGTATCTTCACGGCAGAAGGGGATTCGATTCCCGTTACCGTGCTGGACGTGTCCGACAACCGCGTGACGCAGATCAAGACTGTTGAAACCGACGGCTATACGGCCGTGCAGGTTGCATTCGGTACGCGCCGTGCATCGCGTGTAACGAAGCCGTTGGCCGGTCATCTCGCCAAAGCCGGTGTTCAAGCCGGTGAAATCCTCAAAGAATTCCAGATCGATGCTGCCAAGGCTGCCGAGTTGTCGAACGGCACCGTGGTCGGTCCCGACCTGTTCGAAGTAGGCCAGAAGGTCGACGTGCAAGGCGTGTCGATCGGTAAGGGCTACGCCGGTACCATCAAGCGTTACAACTTCGCATCCGGCCGTGCATCGCACGGTAACTCGCGCTCGCACAACGTGCCGGGTTCGATCGGTATGGCGCAGGATCCGGGTCGTGTTTTCCCGGGTAAGCGCATGACCGGTCACATGGGTGACGATACGGTAACCGTGCAAAACCTCGAAATCGCTCGTATCGACGCTGATCGCAAGCTGTTGCTGGTCAAGGGCGCCGTTCCGGGTGCGAAGGGTGGCAAGGTATTCGTTACGCCGGCCGTGAAGACGCGTGCCGTGAAAGGAGCGAAATAATGGAACTTAAGCTCCTGAATGCCAATGGTCAGGAAGGTGCAGGCGTTAGCGCGTCGGACGTCGTGTTCGGCCGCGATTACAACGAAGCCCTGATTCACCAGGTCGTGGTGGCGTACCAGGCGAATGCCCGTAGCGGCAACCGCGCGCAGAAGGACCGTGAGCAAGTCAAGCACACGACCAAGAAGCCGTGGCGCCAGAAGGGTACGGGCCGCGCCCGTGCCGGTATGTCGTCGAGCCCGTTGTGGCGCGGCGGTGGCCGGATCTTCCCGAATTCGCCGGAAGAAAACTTTTCGCACAAGGTCAATAAGAAGATGCATCGCGCAGGTCTCTGCTCGATCTTCTCGCAGCTGGCCCGCGAAGGCCGCATCTCGGTGGTCGACGAGCTGACGCTCGAAGCGCCGAAGACGAAGCTGCTGGCCGAAAAATTCAAGGCGATGGGTCTCGACTCCGTGCTGGTGATTACCGACACGGTCGACGAAAACCTGTACCTCGCGTCGCGCAACCTCGCCCATGTGGCAGTTGTCGAGCCGCGTTACGCCGACCCGCTGTCGCTGATCTACTTCAAGAAGATCCTGATCACGAAGGCTGCGGTCGCCCAGATCGAGGAGTTGCTGTCATGAGCGAGATTCGCAAGAACGATCATCGTTTGATGCAGGTCCTGCTCGCGCCGGTGATCTCCGAAAAGGCGACGCTGGTGGCCGACAAGAACGAGCAAGTTGTGTTCGAAGTCGCGCCCGATGCCACGAAGCAGGAAGTGAAAGCTGCAGTCGAGCTGCTGTTCAAGGTGGAAGTCAATTCCGTCAACGTGCTGGTCTCGAAGGGCAAAGCCAAGCGTTTTGGCCGCTTCATGGGCAAGCGTAAAGACGTGAAGAAGGCGTACGTCTGCCTGAAGCCCGGCCAGGAAATCAACTTTGAAGCGGAGGCCAAGTAATCATGGCAATCGTTAAAGTTAAGCCGACTTCGCCGGGTCGCCGTGCGATGGTCAAGGTGGTCAACAAGGATCTGCATAAGGGCAAGCCGTTCGCACCGCTGCTCGACTCGCAGAGCTCGACCGCCGGCCGTAATAACAACGGCCACATCACCACGCGTCATAAGGGTGGTGGTCACAAGCATCACTATCGTGTCGTCGATTTCCGTCGCACGAAGGATGGCATTCCGGCCAAGGTCGAACGTCTTGAGTACGATCCGAACCGTAGCGCGAACATCGCGCTGGTTCTGTACGCAGACGGCGAGCGCAAGTACATCATCGCTCCGAAGGGTGTGACGGTTGGCCAGCAACTGATGTCGGGTTCGGAAGCGCCGATCCGCGCAGGTAACACGCTGCCGATCCGCAACATTCCGGTCGGTACGACGATCCACTGCATCGAAATGCTGCCGGGCAAGGGCGCGCAAATGGCGCGTTCGGCTGGTACGTCGGCGATGTTGCTGGCTCGTGAAGGCATCTACGCACAGGTCCGCCTGCGCTCAGGTGAAATCCGCCGCGTTCACGTTGAATGCCGCGCGACGATTGGTGAAGTTGGCAACGAAGAGCACAGCCTCCGTCAAATCGGTAAGGCTGGCGCGAACCGCTGGCGCGGTATCCGCCCGACGGTGCGTGGCGTTGCAATGAACCCGGTCGATCACCCGCACGGTGGTGGTGAAGGCAAGACGGCTGCAGGTCGCGATCCGGTGAGCCCGTGGGGCACGCCTGCTAAGGGTTATCGCACCCGCAGCAATAAGCGCACGACGAGCATGATCGTCCAGCGCCGTCACAAGCGTTAAGGAGTAGGCAATGGCACGTTCTGTAAAAAAAGGTCCGTTCTGCGACGCCCATTTGCTGAAGAAAGTTGAGGCGGCTGCAGCTTCGCGGGATAAGAAGCCGATCAAAACCTGGTCGCGCCGTTCGACGATTCTGCCGGATTTCATCGGTCTGACGATTGCTGTGCACAACGGCCGTCAACACGTCCCGGTGTACATCTCGGAAAACATGGTCGGCCACAAGCTTGGCGAGTTCGCATTGACCCGGACGTTCAAGGGTCATGCAGCCGACAAGAAGGCTAAGAAATAAGGGGCTCATGATGGAAGTGAAAGCAATTCATCGCGGTGCCCGCATCTCGGCGCAGAAAACGCGCCTTGTGGCTGACCAGATCCGCGGTTTGCCGGTCGACAAGGCGCTGAACGTTCTGACGTTCTCGCCGAAGAAGGCTGCGGGAATCGTGAAAAAGGTCGTGCTGTCGGCGATCGCGAATGCGGAGCATAACGAAGGCGCCGATATCGATGAGCTCAAGATCACGAGCATCTACATCGACAAGGCTGCGTCGCTCAAGCGTTTTACCGCGCGCGCTAAAGGCCGCGGTAACCGCATCGAGAAGCAATCCTGTCACATCACTGTGACGGTCGGGAATTAAGGGGTCATACGATGGGACAGAAAATTCATCCGACTGGCTTCCGTTTGGCCGTCAGCCGTAATTGGGCGTCGCGTTGGTACGCGAACAACAACAATTTCGCGGCGATGTTGCAGGAAGACATCGGTGTTCGTGAATACCTGAAGAAGAAGCTGAAAAACGCTTCGGTTGGTCGCGTCGTTATCGAGCGTCCGGCAAAAAACGCGCGCATCACGATTTATAGCTCGCGTCCGGGTGTGGTCATCGGTAAGAAGGGCGAGGATATCGAGCTGCTGAAGTCAGAACTGCAACGCCGCATGGGCGTTCCGGTCCACGTCAACATCGAAGAAATCCGCAAGCCGGAAACCGATGCGCAACTGATCGCTGATTCGATCACGCAACAGCTCGAGCGCCGGATTATGTTCCGCCGCGCGATGAAGCGTGCGATGCAAAACGCAATGCGTCTGGGTGCTCAAGGCATCAAGATCATGAGCGCTGGCCGCCTGAACGGTATCGAAATCGCTCGTACGGAATGGTATCGCGAAGGTCGCGTGCCCCTTCATACGCTGCGTGCTGATATCGACTACGCAACTTCGGAAGCGAAGACGACGTACGGCATCATCGGCGTGAAGGTGTGGGTCTACAAGGGCGACACGCTCGGCCGCAACGACGCACCGGTGGTTGAAGAAGTCGCCGAAGAAAAGCGTCCGCGCCGCAACGCACGTCCGGGTGGCGATCGCCGTCCGCGTCGCGATGGTGAGGGTGGTGGCCCGGCAGGTGCACGCCGTGGCGCTCCTCGTCGTGCTGGCGGTGCCGGCGGCGACGGGAAGACTGGAGAATAACGATGCTGCAACCGAAACGCAGAAAGTATCGCAAAGAGCAGAAGGGTCGTAACACCGGTATCGCTACCCGCGGCAACGCGGTATCGTTCGGTGAGTTCGGCTTGAAGGCTATCGGTCGTGGTCGCTTGACCGCGCGCCAGATTGAAGCGGCACGTCGTGCAATGACGCGTCACATCAAGCGTGGTGGCCGCATCTGGATCCGCATCTTCCCGGACAAGCCGATCTCGCACAAGCCGGCTGAAGTACGTATGGGTAACGGTAAAGGTAACCCTGAGTACTACGTCGCAGAGATTCAACCGGGCAAGATGCTGTACGAAATGGATGGCGTAACCGAAGAGCTGGCACGCGAAGCGTTCCGTCTGGCTGCAGCTAAGCTGCCGCTTAAGACGACGTTTATCGTGCGTCAGCTCGGCGCCTAAGGAGCAAATGATGAAGGCTTCCGAACTTCACCAGAAAGATCAGGCCGCGCTCAACAAGGAGCTGTCGGACCTGTTGAAGGCGCAATTCGGCCTGCGCATGCAACTCGCGACCCAGCAGCTCACGAACACGAGCCAGCTGAAGAAGGTTCGTCGCGACATCGCACGTGTGCGGACCGTCCTGACTGAGAAGGCGAACCAGAAATGAACGATAGCGTAAAAACCTCGCTCAAGCGGACGCTGGTCGGCAAGGTCGTCAGCAACAAGATGGACAAGACGGTCACCGTGCTGGTTGAGCATCGCGTGAAGCACCCGATCTACGGCAAGTACGTTGTGCGTTCGAAGAAGTACCACGCGCACGACGATGCGAACACGTACAACGAGGGTGACCTCGTTGAAATCCAGGAAACGCGTCCGATTTCGAAGACGAAAGCTTGGGTTGTGGCTCGCTTGGTCGAGGCTGCTCGCGTCATCTGACGCCGCAAAGTTGTAGAAGTAATTGAAATCGCAGTAAGTTTCGCTTGCAAGACCGAGATTATCAGTTATAATCTCGGTCTTCCCTCTTTTATGGGAGCCCCGTCGCGGGCGAAGTTGGTGGGGGAAGCGGTGCGGGCGCCAGTCTGTTCCGTAGGATTCACCGGATTGCGATGGCGGGTTTCGTTTGCCGTCGCTGCTGTTCTAACCCAAGCAGCCGATTGGCTGACGGGACCAAGACTGACCGGGTACGCCATGGTGGTGTGACCGGATTAAGTTGGGAAAGATAAACCATGATCCAGACCGAAACTCGGCTTGAAGTGGCCGACAACACGGGTGCGCGTGAAGTCATGTGCATCAAGGTGCTCGGCGGCTCGAAGCGTCGTTATGCCAGCATTGGCGACATCATCAAGGTGACCGTCAAAGAAGCAACGCCGCGCGGGCGCGTGAAGAAAGGCGAAATTTATAACGCCGTGGTGGTTCGTACCGCCAAGGGCGTGCGCCGTCAGGACGGCTCGCTGATCAAGTTCGATGGCAATGCCGCAGTGTTGTTGAATGCCAAGCTCGAACCTATTGGCACCCGTATTTTCGGGCCTGTCACGCGCGAGTTGCGCAGCGAACGATTCATGAAGATCGTTTCGTTGGCACCTGAAGTGCTGTAAGGAGTCGCGATGAACAAGATTCGCAAAGGTGACGAAGTTATCGTCATCACCGGCAAAGATAAGGGCAAGCGCGGCATCGTGCTGTCCGTTGGCGAAGGCAAAGTGATTGTCGAGGGTATCAACCTCGTCAAGAAACACGTCAAGCCGAACCCGATGAAGGGTACGACGGGCGGTGTGGAAGCCAAGACGATGCCGCTGCAAATTTCGAACGTCGCATTGGTCGACGCGAATGGCAAGGCGTCGCGTGTAGGCATCAAGGTCGAAGGAGACAAGAAAGTCCGTTTCCTTAAGACGACCGGTGCCGAGCTGAGCGCCTGACGCAGCGGAGTAAAAAAATGGCTCGTTTGCAAGAGTTTTACAAAGAAAAGGTTGTACCCGGCCTCATCGAGAAGTTCGGTTACAAGTCCGTGATGGAAGTGCCGCGCATCACCAAGATCACCCTGAACATGGGCCTTGGCGAAGCGGTTGCTGACAAGAAGATCATCGAAAACGCCGTTGGCGACCTGACGAAGATCGCAGGCCAGAAGCCGGTGATCACGAAGGCACGCAAGGCAATCGCTGGCTTCAAGATCCGTCAGGGCTATCCGATCGGTGCAATGGTCACGTTGCGTGGTCAGGCAATGTACGAATTTCTGGACCGTTTCGTGACGGTTGCGCTCCCCCGTGTGCGTGACTTCCGTGGCGTGTCGGGTCGTGCGTTCGATGGTCGCGGCAACTACAACATCGGTGTGAAAGAGCAGATCATTTTCCCCGAAATCGACTACGACAAGATCGACGCACTGCGTGGGCTGAACATCAGCATCACGACGACTGCGAAGACCGACGACGAAGCAAAGGCTCTGCTCGCCAGCTTCAAGTTCCCGTTCAGAAACTGAGGTTACCGTGGCTAAACTGGCACTGATCGAACGTGAAAAGAAGCGTGCTCGCCTGGCCGCTAAGTACGCTCCCAAGCGTGCTGAGCTGAAAGCGATCATCGGCGATATGAGCAAGTCGGACGAAGAGCATTACGCAGCACGTCTGGAACTGCAACAACTGCCGCGCAACTCTAACCCGACCCGTAAACGCAATCGTTGCGCAATTACCGGTCGCCCGCGTGGCACGTTCCGTAAATTCGGGCTGGCGCGTAACAAGATTCGCGAAATCGCGTTCCGCGGCGAGATCCCTGGCCTGACCAAGGCGAGCTGGTAATAGGAGAAACGTAAATGAGCATGAGTGATCCTATCGCCGATATGCTGACTCGCATCCGCAACGCGCAGATGGTCGAGAAAGTTTCGGTGACAATGCCCTCGTCGAAAGTCAAGGTTGCGATTGCGCAGGTCCTGAAGGACGAAGGCTATATCGATGATTTCGCAGTGAAGTCCGAAGGTGCGAAGTCTGAATTGAACATCGTGTTGAAGTACTACGCTGGCCGTCCGGTTATCGAGCGCATTGAACGCGTTTCGAAGCCTGGTCTGCGTGTGTACCGCGGCCGTAACGACATCCCCGTGGTCATGAATGGCCTCGGCGTGGCAATCGTGTCGACGCCGAAGGGCGTGATGACGGACCGCAAGGCGCGTGCAACGGGCGTTGGCGGCGAAGTCATCTGCTACGTCGCTTAAGGCCGAAAGGAGAGAAACATGTCTCGAGTAGGTAAAAGCCCGATCGCGCTGCAAGGCGCAGAAGTGGCCCTGAGCGACGAACGCATTACCGTCAAGGGCCCGCTGGGTACGATTTCGCAGGCTGCGAACAGTCTCGTGAAGGTGGTGAACGACAACGGCACGCTGAAGTTCGAGCCGGTTGACGAAAGCCGCGAAGCGAATGCGATGTCGGGCACGATGCGCGCACTGGTTGCGAACATGGTGAACGGCGTGACGAAGGGTTTCGAGCGCAAGCTGACGCTGGTTGGCGTCGGTTACCGCGCACAAGCGCAAGGCGACAAGCTGAACCTGTCGCTGGGTTTCTCGCACCCTGTGGTGCACCAGATGCCGGAAGGCGTCAAGGCTGAAACCCCGACGCAAACCGAAATCGTGATCAAGGGGATCAATAAGCAACAAGTTGGCCAGGTCGCTGCAGAAGTGCGCGGCTATCGCCCGCCGGAGCCCTACAAGGGCAAGGGTGTGCGCTACGCCAACGAGGTTGTGATCCTCAAAGAAACGAAGAAGAAGTAAGGGTGCGCAATCATGGATAAGACTCAATCTCGCCTGCGCCGCGCTCGTCAGACGCGTATCAAGATCGCTGAGCTGCAGGTCGCGCGTCTCGCCGTGCATCGCACGAACACGCACATCTATGCGCAAGTGTTCTCGCCGTGCGGCACCAAGGTGCTCGCCAGCGCGTCGACGCTCGAAGCCGAAGTGCGTGCGCAACTGGCTGATCAGACGGGCAAGGGCGGCAACGTCGCTGCTGCGACCCTGATTGGTAAGCGCATTGCAGAAAAGGCTAAGGCTGCCGGCATCGAATCCGTCGCCTTCGACCGTTCTGGTTTCCGTTACCACGGCCGCGTGAAAGCGCTGGCTGATGCGGCACGCGAAGCCGGACTCAAGTTCTAAGGGAAGAATTCGTCATGGCAAAGATGCAAGCGAAAGTTCAGGCTGACGAACGCGACGACGGCCTTCGTGAAAAAATGATTTCGGTCAACCGCGTGACCAAGGTCGTGAAGGGTGGCCGGATTCTCGGTTTCGCCGCACTGACCGTGGTTGGCGACGGTGATGGCCGCGTCGGTATGGGCAAGGGCAAGGCGAAGGAAGTGCCGGTCGCTGTTCAGAAGGCGATGGAACAGGCTCGCCGCAACATGTTCAAGGTGCCGCTTAAGAACGGTACCCTGCAGCACGAAGTGCACGGTAAGCACGGCGCATCGATGGTCCTCCTCGCTCCCGCGAAGGACGGTACCGGTGTGATCGCTGGCGGCCCGATGCGCGCAGTGTTCGACGTGATGGGCGTGCAGAACGTTGTGGCCAAGAGCCACGGTTCGACGAACCCGTACAACCTCGTTCGTGCAACGCTCGACGGTCTGCGCAAGCAGTCCACGCCGGGTGACATCGCGGCGAAGCGTGGCAAGTCCGTCGAAGATATTCTGGGCTAAAGGTGGACACCATGTCTGATAAAACTGTCAAGGTCCAGCTCGTCAAGAGCCTGATCGGCACCCGTGAAACGCACCGTGCGACGGTGCGTGGCCTGGGCCTGCGCCGACTCAACTCGGTTAGCGAGTTGCAGGACACGCCGGCTGTGCGCGGCATGATCAACAAGGTTTCGTACCTCGTTAAGGTCATCAGCTAAGCGGCTGACCAGGACTCAAGGAGTTGATAATGGAATTGAATAACCTGAAGCCGGCTGAAGGTTCGAAGCACGCTAAGCGTCGCGTCGGCCGCGGTATCGGCTCCGGTCTGGGCAAGACTGCTGGCCGTGGTCACAAGGGTCAGAAGTCGCGTTCGGGTGGCTTTCACAAGGTTGGCTTCGAAGGCGGTCAAATGCCGCTGCAACGTCGCCTGCCGAAGCGTGGTTTCACCTCGCTGACGAAGGAATTCGTCGGTGAAGTGCGTCTCTCTGATCTGGAAAAGCTGCCGGTCGACGAAATCGATCTGTTGGCTCTTAAGCAAGCCGGCCTGGTCGGTGAGTTGATCAAGAGCGCCAAGATCATCGCGACGGGCGAGCTGAAGCGCAAGATCGTTGTGAAGGGTCTGGGTGCGACGAAGGGTGCGCGCGCTGCTATTGAAGCAGCCGGCGGCTCTTTTGCCGAGTAACGCGCAAGTTATTTGCCGTCACTAGCATTTGCATCGGAGAAGGTACTTGGCTAACAGCCCGAGTCTCGCAAAACCCGGTCGCAGCGCGGCGAAGTTTGGCGATCTGCGTCGGCGGGCAGTGTTCCTGCTGCTGGCGCTGATCGTCTACCGTATCGGCGCGCACATTCCGGTGCCGGGTATCGACCCGGACCAACTGGCAAAGCTGTTCCAAAGCCAGTCGGGCGGCATCCTTGGCATGTTCAACATGTTCTCGGGTGGCGCACTTTCGCGGTTCACGATTTTTGCGCTGGGGATCATGCCGTATATTTCGGCGTCGATCATCATGCAGTTGTTGGCGATTGTCTCGCCGCAGCTGGAAGCGCTAAAAAAGGAAGGGCAGGCTGGTCAACGGAAGATTACGCAATACACGCGTATCTTTACGGTCCTGCTGGCGACATTCCAGGCGTTCGGCATCGCCGTCGCATTGGAAAATCAGCCGGGCCTGGTGATCGATCCGGGGATGGTGTTTCGGTTGACGACGGTCGTGACGCTGGTGACCGGCACGATGTTCCTGATGTGGCTGGGTGAGCAGATCACGGAACGTGGCCTTGGTAACGGTATCTCGATCATCATTTTCGGCGGTATTGCGGCGGGTTTCCCGAACGCAATCGGTGGTCTTTTCGAACTGGTGCGAACCGGCTCAATGAGCATCATCTCCGCGATTATCGTGGTCGCGCTGATTGCTGCAGTGACGTATCTGGTGGTGTTCATCGAACGCGGCCAGCGCAAGATTCTTGTGAACTACGCCAAGCGGCAAGTCGGTAACAAGATTTACGGCGGACAGTCTTCACATCTGCCGCTGAAGCTGAACATGTCGGGCGTGATTCCGCCGATCTTTGCATCGTCGATCATTCTCTTCCCGGCAACCATCCTGAACTGGTTTAGTTCGGGGTCGCGTACCAGCTGGTTCGCAGACACGTTGCACAACGTGGCCGAAGCCCTTAAGCCCGGTCAACCCGTGTACGTGTTGCTGTACGCGTTGGCGATCGTTTTCTTCTGTTTTTTCTACACCGCGTTGGTGTTCAACAGCAGAGAAACGGCCGACAACCTGAAAAAGAGTGGCGCTTTCGTCCCAGGCATCCGCCCGGGCGATCAAACGGCGCGATATATCGACCGCATCCTCACGCGTCTGACGCTGGCCGGTGCGATCTACATCGTGTTTGTTTGTCTGCTGCCCGAGTTTCTGGTGCTGCGCTGGAACGTGCCGTTTTATTTTGGTGGAACGTCGCTGCTGATCATTGTCGTCGTCACAATGGATTTCATGGCGCAGGTGCAGTCGTACGTTATGTCGCAACAGTATGAATCGCTGCTGAAGAAAGCTAATTTCAAAGGCGGCGGCGTCCCGATGCGTTGAAAGGACTTATGGCCAAAGACGATGTTATCCAGATGCAGGGTGAAGTCATCGAAAACCTGCCTAACGCTACCTTTAGGGTGAAGCTGGAAAACGGCCATGTCGTATTGGGACACATATCCGGCAAGATGCGGATGCACTACATCCGAATCTTGCCGGGCGACAAGGTGACGGTTGAATTGACGCCTTACGATCTGTCGCGTGCGCGGATCGTGTTCCGGGCGAAGTGATTTGAAAAAAGGGTAATATCATGAAAGTGATGGCATCGGTTAAGCGCATTTGCCGCAATTGCAAGATCATCAAGCGCAAAGGCGTTGTGCGCGTGATTTGCAGCTCTGATCCGCGCCACAAACAGCGTCAAGGCTGAACGCCGCGCTTTTGCTTGCGCTTTTTGTTTGAGGAAAAACAATGGCTCGTATCGCAGGGGTTAACATCCCGAATCACCAGCATACCGAAATCGGCCTGACGGCAATTTACGGTATCGGCCGCACGCGCTCGCGCGACATTTGCGTCGCTGCTGGTGTGGCATTTTCGAAGAAGGTCAAGGACCTGAACGACGCAGACCTCGAAAAGCTGCGTGAAGAAGTCGGCAAGTTCATCGTTGAAGGCGATCTGCGCCGTGAAACGACGATGAACATCAAGCGCCTGATGGATCTCGGCTGCTACCGTGGCGTGCGTCACCGCAAGGGTCTGCCCCTGCGTGGCCAACGCACGCGTACGAATGCCCGTACGCGCAAGGGTCCGCGTCGTGCAGCGCAATCGCTGAAGAAGTAAGCGGAACTGACAGTTACAGGAAAACGTAATGGCTAAGGCTTCGAACAACTCCGCGGCGCAACGCGTTCGCAAGAAGGTCAAGAAGAACGTCGCCGAGGGCGTGGTTCACGTTCACGCGTCGTTCAACAACACCATCATCACGATCACCGATCGTCAAGGCAACGCACTTGCTTGGGCAACGTCGGGTGGTCAGGGCTTCAAGGGCTCGCGTAAGTCGACGCCGTTTGCAGCTCAGGTGGCAGCCGAATCGGCCGGCCGCGTGGCGATGGAATACGGCGTGAAGAACCTCGAAGTGCGGATCAAGGGCCCCGGTCCTGGCCGTGAGTCCGCGGTGCGCGCGTTGCATGGTCTTGGTATCAAGATCACCGCGATCTCCGACGTGACCCCGGTCCCGCACAACGGCTGCCGTCCGCCGAAGCGTCGTCGTATCTAAGACGCTGTTTTGGCAAGCGCCTGTTGCCGCCGGGGTTTGAAAACCGGTGACGACGGGCTGCTTGCGCTTTGATGAATTGACTAAGCCCACCGTTCGGCCCAAAGGGTTCGGACTAGCGCGGACGCGAGTTCGCGTGATCAATCAACGAAGGAATCAACGTGGCACGTTATATCGGCCCTAAGGCCAAGCTGTCCCGCCGTGAAGGCACTGACCTCTTCCTGAAGAGCGCCCGTCGTTCGCTGGCTGACAAGTGCAAGCTTGACAGCAAGCCCGGCCAGCATGGCCGCACCTCGGGCGCACGTACGTCCGATTACGGCACGCAGCTGCGCGAAAAGCAAAAAGTGAAGCGCATCTACGGTGTCTTGGAGCGTCAATTCCGCCGTTACTTCGCTGAAGCTGACCGCCTGAAGGGCAACACGGGTGAAAACCTGCTGCAATTGCTCGAATCGCGTCTGGACAACGTCGTGTATCGCATGGGTTTCGGCTCGACGCGCGCTGAAGCACGTCAGCTCGTGAGCCACAAGGCGATCGTGGTTAACGGCGTCGTGTCGAACATCCCGTCGATGCAAGTGAAGGCAGGCGACGTCGTCGCAGTGCGCGAACAAAAGAAGAAGCAAGCGCGCATTCTCGAAGCGCTGTCGCTGGCTGAGCAAGGCGGTCTGCCGAGCTGGGTCGCTGTCGATTCGAAGAAGTTCGAAGGCACGTTCAAGCAAAAGCCGGAACGCAGCGACATCGCTGGCGATATCAACGAAAGCCTGATCGTCGAATTGTATTCGCGGTAATCGGATTAACGGCCGGGGCACCCCGATTGCGTTGCGCAAGGGGGCGTCTCGGCTGTTTATTTTCAGGTTGTTACCGGTCAGCCTTATCGGTGTAACGAGCCGAGGGTATTGAAAAGGAAAACCTATGCAAACCAGTTTGTTGAAGCCCAAGATCATCGCAGTTGAATCGCTTGGTGAGAGCCACGCGAAAGTGGTCATGGAACCGTTTGAACGCGGTTACGGCCACACCTTGGGTAACGCGCTCCGGCGCGTACTGCTGTCGTCGATGATCGGCTATGCGCCGACCGAAGTGACGATCGCAGGCGTCGTACATGAATACTCGACGCTCGACGGTGTGCAAGAGGATGTGGTCAACCTGTTGTTGAACCTGAAGGGCGTAGTGTTCAAGCTGCATAACCGTGACGAAGTGACGGTTACGCTGCGCAAGGAAGGCGAAGGCGTTGTCACTGCTGGCGACATCGAACTCGCGCACGATTGCGAAGTGATCAACCCGGATCACGTGATTGCGCATCTGTCGAAGGGCGGCAAGCTCGATGTGCAGATCAAGGTCGAAAAGGGCCGTGGTTATGTGCCGGGCAACGTGCGTCGTTACGGCGAAGAGTCGGCCAAGATCATCGGCCGTATCGTGCTGGACGCGTCGTTCTCGCCGGTTCGCCGGGTGAGCTACGCTGTTGAAAGCGCGCGTGTCGAACAGCGTACCGATCTCGACAAGCTCGTGATGAACATCGAAACCAACGGTGTTATCTCGCCGGAAGAAGCGATCCGTCAATCGGCGCGTATTCTGGTCGATCAACTGTCGGTGTTCGCTGCTCTGGAAGGCACGGAAGCTACGGCAGAAGCGCCGTCGCGTGCGCCGCAGATCGATCCGATCCTGCTGCGTCCGGTCGATGATCTCGAACTGACGGTTCGTTCCGCGAACTGCCTGAAGGCCGAGAACATCTACTATATCGGCGACCTGATCCAGCGCACGGAAAACGAACTGCTCAAGACCCCGAATCTGGGTCGCAAGTCGTTGAACGAAATCAAGGAAGTACTGGCGTCGCGTGGTTTGACGCTCGGCATGAAGCTCGAAAACTGGCCGCCGGCTGGTCTCGACAAGTAATCCCGGGACAGAACCCGCCGCTGCACTGGCACAGACGCGGATTTTCCTTTAAAATCCGCGTCTTGTCTTTTTTCACTACCGGCCCGTGCGCTCACACCTTTCGGGTGATCGAGCGCGATAGAAGAGCTGGACCAAAACTTTGAATCAAAGGAATTAACATGCGTCACCGTCATGGTCTGCGGAAACTGAACCGCACGAGCAGCCACCGTCTGGCAATGCTCCGTAACATGTCCAACTCGCTGATCGAGCACGAAGTCATCAAGACCACGCTGCCGAAGGCGAAAGAACTCCGTAAAGTCGTCGAGCCGCTGATCACGCTCGGCAAGAAGCCGTCGCTGGCAAATCGTCGTCTGGCGTTCAACCGCCTGCGCGATCGTGACTCGGTCACGAAGCTGTTCGAAGTGCTGGGCCCGCGTTACGCGACCCGTCCGGGCGGCTACCTGCGCGTTCTGAAGTTCGGTTTCCGCGTCGGCGACAATGCACCGATGGCATTGGTCGAATTGCTCGACCGTCCGGAAGTCGAAGAAACCGAAGTGCAAGAAGCTGAGTAAGCTTTTTAGCATCGACGAAAAAGCCAGGCTTTGAGCCTGGCTTTTTTGTTTGTGGCGTCGGGTGTCGCTGTGGCCGGCCAGGCACGGTGGCCAAATGCCGCAGGCGACAAGTGGGCGGGCCTGCGGTACCGCAAAGCTAGGTGATACGATAACGGCACCTGAACCGTGCCTGGCCGGAGCCTTCTGTGAGCGCGAATGTGACCTTGATTCTGACGACGCTGCCGGATGCCGCCGCTGCTCAGAAGCTCGCGGCAGAGGCGCTGGCTGCGCGGCTATGTGCCTGCGTCACGCAGTTGGGCGCGGTGCAGTCCAGCTATCACTGGCAGGGCGCGATCGAAACTGTGCAGGAGATCCAGTTGCTGTTCAAGACGAGCGCTGTACGCGCGCTGGAACTCGAGCAGTACATTCAGGCGCACCATCCCTACGACACGCCGGAAATCCTCTTATGGCAAGCGACGGCATCGGCCGCGTACGGCCAGTGGATCACTGCTGAAACCCAACGCCCTCTCCATGTTTAACGGTCTCGACCGACGCGCGCGCAATGCACTGCGCACCGTCTTTTTCCTGCTCGGCTGCCTGATCCTCGCCCAGTTCGGCGCACTTGCCCATGCCGCGGACGACTTCCTTGATCCCGCCGTGGCCTTCAAATTCAGCGCGACCGAGAAACCGGGCGAAGTCGACGTCACCTACAAGATCGCGGACGGCTATTACATGTACCGCGAGCGGTTTGCGTTCGCGACCCGCAACGGCACGACGACGATCGGTGAGCCGCAATTGCCAGCCGGACACGTGAAGTTCGACCAGACCTTCAACAAGAACGTCGAGACGTACCGCAATGAGTTGACGATCCGCATCCCCGTCAAGCAGGCGCAAGGGCCGTTCGACCTCGCGGTTACGTCGCAGGGTTGCGCGGACGCGGGCATCTGCTATCCGCCGATGGATCGCGTCTACCACGTGAGCGGGGCGGCATTGCAGTTGGCAGGCAGCGTCGGCGCGGCAGCCGCCACCCAGCAATCCGCAGCCGCCGACACGCCGTGGTATGAGCGCGCCACCAACGCTGATTACGCGCAGTCGTTGCTGCAAGGCGGCGGCTTCTTCGCGATCATCGGGCTCTATTTTGTGGCCGGCGTCGTGCTCAGTTTGCTGCCGTGCTCGTATCCGATGATTCCGATCCTGTCGGCGATCATCATCGGCGAAGGCGCCCGGGTGACGCGTGCTCGCGGGTTTGCGTTGTCGCTGGCGTATGTGGTCGGCATGGCACTGGTCTACACGGCGCTTGGCATAGCTGCCGCGCTCATTGGGCAGAGTCTCGGCGCGTGGCTGCAAAACCCGTGGGTGCTGGGCGCGTTTGGCGTATTGCTGACGATTTTCGCACTGACCCTGATTGCGGGGTTCGATATCGCGTTGCCGCAGCGCTGGCAGGACGGCGTGTCGCGTGCGTCGACAGGGCGCTCAGGCGGCAAGTTCGCCGCGGTGGCCGCGATGGGGGCGCTGTCCGCGTTGGTGGTCGGGGCCTGCATGACGGCGCCGCTCTTCGCCGTTCTGGCGTTCATTGCGCACGCCGGCGACGCGCTGCTTGGCGGTGCCGCGCTGTTCTCGATGGGGCTCGGGCTCGGCGTGCCGCTCCTGATCATCGGCCTTGGCGCTGGTACCTTGTTGCCCCGCGCGGGCGCGTGGATGAACGGCGTGAAGGTGTTCTTCGGCGTCGTGCTGCTCGCCGCCGCGCTATGGATCGTGTGGCCCGTGCTCGGCGCCACTGCGACGATGCTGCTGAGCGCGCTATGGTTGCTGGTCGCTGCGGCGGCGCTCGGCGTGTTCTCCTCGCTCGCCGAGGGCGCTTCCGTGTGGCGCCGGCTTGGCCGGGGCATCGGTGCGGCGCTGGCAATCTGGGCCGCTGTGCTGCTGGTGGGCTTGGCCGCTGGATCGTCCGATCCGTTGCGTCCGCTTGCTGTGTTGGCAGCCCGCGGCGGGGATGCGAGTGTAGCGAACGCCGCTAAAACGCCGAATTTGCCGCCACAGGGGGATCTCACGTTTGCCCCGGTTCGTTCCTCGACCGAACTCGACCAGGCCGTCAAAACGGCTGCGCAGCCCGCCATGCTCGATTTCTATGCGGACTGGTGCGTGAGTTGCAAAGAGATGGAGAAATTCACCTTCAGCGATCCGCGCGTCCAAGCCAGGTTGAAGCAGATGAACCTGCTGCGCGCGGACGTCACCGCTAACAATACGGACGACCAAACGCTGCTCAAGCGTTTCGGTCTGTTCGGGCCGCCCGGTATCATCTTCTTCGATCACGGCGGTAATGAAGTGCTGCGTGTCGTGGGATATGAGTCTGCGGACAAATTCTTGCGCAGCCTCGATCGCGCAATCGCGCCCGGGGCGTAGCCGAAAAGCGACTTGCGGTGGTGTGCGCGGTGATTCCCGCCGCGCGACCGGGCACGACTCACGGCACCGCACCGCCAACAAAAAACGGAGGCGCGACTCAAAAGTCCGCCTCCGTTTTTCGTCACACTAACAACGCCCCGAAAAGCGGCGCATCAGCTTACTTCTGCGACCTCAGAATCCGCGCGGCGTCCAATGCGAAATAGGTCAGCACGCCGTCTGCGCCGGCCCGCTTGAACGCCAGCAGCGATTCCATCATCGCCTTGTCGTGGTCGAGCCAGCCGTTCTGCGCCGCCGCTTTCAGCATCGCGTATTCACCGCTCACCTGATACACGTAAGTCGGGAACTGGAATTCGTCCTTCACGCGACGCACGATGTCCAGATACGGCATGCCCGGCTTGACCATTACCATGTCCGCGCCTTCGTCGATATCCGCCTGAACTTCGCGCAGCGCTTCATTCGAGTTGGCAGGGTCCATCTGGTAGGTCATCTTGTTGCCCTTGCCGAGATTCGTCGCGGAACCGACCGCATCGCGGAACGGGCCGTAAAACGCCGACGCGAACTTGGCGGCATAAGCCATGATCCGCGTGTGGATATACCCCTCGCTCTCGAGCATCTCGCGGATCGCGCCGATGCGGCCGTCCATCATGTCCGAGGGCGCCACGATATCGACGCCCGCTTCAGCCTGTGCCTGGGCTTGTTCGACCAGGATTTCGACGGTTTCGTCGTTGATCACGTAGCCGGTTTCGTCGAGTACGCCGTCCTGGCCGTGGCTCGTGTACGGATCGAGCGCGACGTCGGTCAGCACGCCCAAGTCGGGAAAATGCCTTTTCAGTTCACGAACGGCGCGCGGGATCAGGCCCGCGGCATTGGTCGCTTCGCGGCCGTCAGGCGTTTTCAGCGACGGCTCGATCGCGGGAAACAGCGACAACACCGGCACGCCCAGTTCGACGCATTGCTCGGCGACGCCCATCAGCAGGTCAACCGACACGCGCTCGACGCCTGGCATCGACGGCACGGCTTGCCGCACGTTGGTGCCTTCGACGATGAACACGGGGTAGATCAGATCGTTGGTGGTGAGGATGTTTTCTCGCATCAGACGGCGCGAGAAGTCGTCGCGGCGCATGCGGCGCGGACGGTAGTGCGGGTAGAGGCTCATATCGAGTCGAATATCGTGGATGTCGTGGAGTGTGGACAAGTACCGCCTGCCTCCGCTCCCGGAAACTTTTCGAGACAATGGTATATCATACCGATCGAGCAAGGCGCCTAGCGCTGACCTCCCCGCTTCTCCTCCCTGAGCGGGTGCCTGTCGTTTTTCGATTAGGCTGTTTGACCCGCCGTTAAAGCGGCGGGTTTTTTTATGGGCGGCCGAAACGGCGTCTTCGCCCTGTTTTCACCCTGTTTATCCGAAGCCGCCGCGCTTACTGCGCCGGGTCCGCTTCGCCCTTTGCGACGGGAATCAGCCAGCCTTCGATCAGCTCGTGCGCTTCGTCGAGCCCGATGCGCTTGAGCGCCGAGAACAGCTGGGCGGTCAGTTCGCCCCGGTAGCCGGCTGCACGATATTCAGCCAAACCTTTCTGTGTCGCGCGCAATGCGTTCGTGCTTTCCTGGCGCGTCAATTTGTCGCACTTAGTCAGCAGCGTGTGGATCGGCTTACCGGTCGGCGCGAACCACTCGATCATCCGGCGATCCAGATCGGTGAGCGGGCGGCGCGAGTCCATCATCAGGATCATGCCGCGCAATTGCGAGCGCGATTGCAGGTAGGTAGACAGCAGCGCTTCCCAGTGGGCCTTGGCCGCGCCCGGTACTTCGGCATAGCCGTAGCCCGGCAGGTCGACCAGATGCGCAGTCGGCTCGTCAGCCTTGCCAACCGAGAAGTAATTGATGTGCTGAGTGCGCCCAGGCGTCTTACTGGCGAATGCCAGCCGCTTCTGATTGCACAGAATATTGATGGCCGTCGACTTCCCCGCATTCGAGCGCCCGGCAAAGGCGATCTCAGGTTGCGCGGTGGCCGGCAAATCACGCAGGTGATTGACGGTCGTGAAAAAACGGGCTTGGTGGAGCAGGAAGGACATTTTCAGGCCAGGATTCGAGACGCCGGGGAACCCGGAGTGGGGACGGGTCAAGCCCGACTGGCGTCTTAGCGATTAGCGAGTTATTGTACAATACGACGGTTTACTGAAAACCTGAGGGGGCCAGCCCGCGTGCCTTGGCGGCTCTCAGCGGTCACTCAGTCGCCGTCGTATTTTGCAAAACCTCTAAAATCCCACAAGACGAAACAGGGTGTGCGAATGAATCGACTGTGCAAGGCTCTGATGGTGCTTCAAGTAGCGGCAGGTCTTTCAGGTTTGGCAATTCAGGCACGAGCAGCAGATCCGGCAAAACCGGACGTCAATCGGGGGCAGGCAATCGCGGTGCAGGTTTGTGCTTCATGCCACGGCGCGGACGGCAACAGTGCCGGCGGCGCGTATCCGAAGCTGGCGGGCCAGCATCCCGAGTATCTCGTCAAGCAGCTCAAGGATTTCAAGGCGCAGCCGGGCGCCAAGCAGCCCACGCGCAACAATGCGATCATGGCGGGCATGACCGCGGCGCTGTCCGATCAGGACATGGTCAACGTTGCTGCCTATTTCGCCACACAGGCGCCGAAGCCAGGCTACGCGCATAACAAAGACACTGTAGCGCTCGGTCAGAAGATTTATCGCGGTGGGATTGCCGATAAGGGTGTGCCGGCGTGTGCGAGCTGCCACGGGCCGACTGGTCAGGGGATTCCGTCGCAATATCCGCGTCTGTCGGGGCAGTGGGCGGATTACACGGTGGCGCAGCTGACCGCGTTCACGCAAGGTCCGGGCGCGCGTAATAACAACGACGCGATGCATGCAACTGCAGCGCGTCTGTCGGACAGCGAGATCAAGGCTGTAGCCGATTACATCGCGGGCTTGCATTAAGAAGTCCGCACGCAAGTGCAACCGGTCCGATAAGGCCGGTACAAAACAAGAAAAGGGTGGGGGCGTCGTGCCTACGACAGCCCTTCACCCTTTTTTGCTGTTCAGTCGGAGTATGAATGAGCGTCACCACGTCGGGTATGCAGTCGAAGTCGCGCAATCGCATCGTGCGCAGCATCATCGAAGTATTGAGTTCAATGCGCTTCGCGATCGCGCTGCTCGTGATCCTGTCGATTGCCAGCATTATCGGCACCGTCCTCACGCAGGACGATCCGTATCCCAACTACGTCAATCAGTTCGGCCCGTTCTGGGCGGACATCTTCCGCTCGCTGAGCCTGTACACGGTGTACAGCTCGTGGTGGTTCATGCTGATTCTCGGCTTCCTGATGGTGTCGGTATCGTTGTGCGTGATCCGCAATGCGCCGAAGATGGTCGCCGACGCGAAGAGCTGGAAGGACAAGGTTCGCGAAGGCAGCCTGCGCGCGTTCCACCACAAGGGCGAGTTCGCGGTGCACGGCACGCGCCTGCAGATCTCGGCGGTGCTGGCCAAACTCTCCGCCAAGCTCGGCTACAAGTTCGTCACGCGTGAGTCCGACGGCGCGACGCTGATCGCCGCCAAGCGCGGCGCGCTGACCAGGTTCGGCTACATCTCCGCACACCTCGCGATCGTCGTGATCTGTCTGGGTGGTTTGCTGGACAGCAATCTGCCGATCAAGCTGCAAATGTGGCTGTTCGACAAGTCGCCGATTCGCAGCAACACGGTGATCAACGACATTCCGCCAGAACATCGTCTGTCGCAATCGAATCCGACTTTCCGCGGTTATGCGTGGGTGCCGGAAGGGCAGCATGTGTCGACGGCGATCCTGAACCAGCCGGACGGCTCGTTGATTCAAGACCTGCCGTTCTCGATCGAGTTGAACAAGTTCATCGTCGACTATTACTCCACCGGCATGCCGAAGCTGTTCGCGAGCGACATCGTCGTGGTGGACCACAAGACCGGCGCGCGCGTGCCGGCGCGAGTCGAAGTGAACAAGCCGTTCGAATACGACGGCGTGTCGATTTATCAGTCGAGCTTCCAGGACGGCGGCTCGCAGATGCAGATGACTGCATACCCAATGACCGGCAACAGCGCGAAGACCGCGCCGTTCGGCGGCACGATCGGCGGCAACGCGCCGTTGAGCACGGCCTCTCCGCTGGCTGATGGCCAGACTGTCGAATTCACCGATTTCCGTGCGATCAACGTCGAAAACGTCTCGAACGGCAGCGGCCAGAACGATGCCCGCGGCGTCGCCGCGCATCGCTCGCTGAAAGAAGCGTTCGACGAGCGCCTCGGCTCCGGCGCGAAGAGCTCGAAACCGCTGGATCTGCATAACGTCGGCCCGTCGGTGCAGTACAAGGTGCGCGACAAAGACGGTCAGGCGCGCGAGTACAACAACTACATGCTGCCGGTGGACGTAGGCGGCGAGCGGATGTTCCTCGCCGGCATGCGCCTGAATCCGGACGACCCGTTCCGCTACCTGCGCATTCCCGCCGACACCGGCGGCACCGTCAAGGAATGGATGAACCTGCGCGCCACGCTGGAAAATCCGGCCATGCGCGCCGCGGCCGCGCACCGTTTCGCGCTGCGTTCGGTGCCGGGCTCGAATACCGAGCTGCAGCAGCATCTGGAAGAAAGCGCGCTGCGTGTGCTGACCCTTTTTGCTGGCGCGGACGGCAGCATCAAGATGCCGAACGGCCAGACGGTGGGCGGTTTCCAGGCGATCGCCGGTTTTATCGACCATTCGGTGCCGAAGGATGAACAGGAAAAGGCCGCGGGCCTGTTGCTGCGCATGCTTGAAGGCTCGACGTGGGACCTCTGGCAACTGTCGCGCGAACAGCTCGGCGAGCCTGACGCACAGGCCAATGCGGATGCCAGCCGCTTCGTTCAAAGCTCGATCAACGCAATATCCGACAGCTTTTTGTATGGATCGCCGGTCTACTTGCAGCTTGACTCCTTCAAGCAGGTGCAAGCTTCGGTATTTCAGTTGACGCGCGCGCCGGGTAAAAAAGTCGTGTATCTTGGCAGCTTGCTCCTCGTGCTGGGCATCTTTTCGATGTTCTACGTTCGCGAACGGCGCCTCTGGTTCTGGCTCAAAGACACCGCTCACGGCACGAATGTCGTGATGGCGATGTCGAGCGCGCGCAAGACGCTCGATTTCGAAAAGGAGTTCGTCCAAACGCGCGACGCCGTCGGCGCCGCGCTGGGCGCCAAACTCATCGATGCATCCGATGCCGCCGGCGCCTCCGACAAACCCGGCCATGCCGGCGCGCCGTCCGCACGCTCACAAGATTCAACCCGGTAAGATCATGGATTTGACTCAGGTTTCTTCATCCTCCTCTACTTCGCCGTCGCGGCACCAGAAAGCGCCCGCTGGCGAGGCGTTCAACGCAGCGCAGTTCGACGAGCGGCCGTTCCTGAAGCGCCTCGGCATGACCGACTGGCTGTTCGCCCTCGCGATGGTCGCGGGCGCGGGGTTCGCGCTGTCGCGCTATCACCCGTTCATGAACTACTACGACAAACTGGTGCTGGTGTGCGCGGTGCCGGTGTTCGTCGTGCTCGGCTGGCGCTGGAAGCCGGTGCGCCCGCTGATGGTGGGTATCGCGGCGCTGTCGCTGTTTGCGATCCAGATCTATCAGGGCGATCTGACGCGCGCGGATAACGCGTTCTTCCTGAAGTATTTCCTGTCGAGCCAGTCCGCGATTCTGTGGATGAGCGCGCTCTTCGTATTCGCCACGGTGTTCTACTGGATCGGCCTGCTGTCGCGCTCGCCGACCGGCGCCGCGATCGGCTCGAAGATGACCTGGGCCGCGGTGCTGATGGGCTTCGTCGGCCTGATGGTGCGCTGGTACGAGTCGTACCTGATCGGCGCGGACGTCGGTCATATTCCGATCTCGAACCTGTATGAAGTGTTTGTGCTGTTCAGCCTGATCACCGCGCTGTTCTACCTGTACTACGAGCAGCACTACAATACCCGCGCGCTCGGCGCATTCGTGCTGCTGGTGATCAGCGCGGCCGTCGGCTTCCTGATGTGGTACTCGGTCGCGCGCGACGCGCAGCAGATCCAGCCGCTGGTGCCGGCGCTGCAAAGCTGGTGGATGAAGATCCACGTGCCGGCGAACTTCATCGGTTACGGCAGTTTCGCGCTGTCGGCGATGGTCGGCGTCGCGTATCTGATGAAAGAGCGCGGCGTGCTGGCCGATCGCCTGCCGGCGCTCGACGTGCTCGACGACGTGATGTACAAGTCGATCGCCGTCGGCTTCGCGTTCTTCACGATCGCGACGATTCTCGGCGCGCTGTGGGCCGCCGAAGCATGGGGCGGCTACTGGAGCTGGGACCCGAAGGAGACGTGGGCGCTGATCGTCTGGCTGAACTATGCGGCGTGGCTGCATATGCGCCTGATGAAGGGCCTGCGCGGCGCAGTGGCGGCCTGGTGGGCGCTGACCGGCCTGCTGGTGACGACCTTCGCGTTCCTCGGCGTGAACATGTTCCTGTCGGGGCTGCATAGCTACGGCAAGCTGTAAGATCTGGCGTTCTGAACCGACTAAAAACCGCCGCGTGCTTCGCACCGGCGGTTTTTTTATGGCTCGCGGAATATTTGCTGCATTCAACGTGTTTGTTAGAGCAGTACGTATGCATGGCTGGACAAGCCGATCATCAATCTGGCCCCGTAAAATGACCTAACCGATGGGCCGGCAAGGAGCAGCACGATGTGGATCAAGCGAAGCGACAGAATTCAACTCACCGGCGATGACATTGCGCGCAGCGAAATCACGCCGCAGCGGGTTTTTGAAAACCGGCGGCGCGTGTTGCAGGCTGCGGGCGCGGTGGCGCTCGGCGGTCTGATCGGTGTGAATGGCGAGGCGCGGGCGGCGTATGCCTCGCCGGATCCGAAGGCGCAAAAGCTGGCGGCGAAGACCAACGCGAAATTTGTCGCGCTCGACAAGATCACGCCGTTCAAGGACATCACCACCTACAACAACTACTACGAGTTCGGTACCGATAAAGCTGATCCGGGACAGAACGCCGGCACGCTGCGACCGCATCCGTGGAAGGTGAGCGTCGAAGGCGAGGTGAAGAATCCGAAGGTGTACGACATCGACGAATTGCTCAAGCTCGCGCCGCTCGAGGAGCGCGTGTACCGCCTGCGTTGCGTCGAAGGTTGGTCGATGGTGATTCCGTGGATCGGCGTGCCGCTTTCCGAACTGATCAAGCGGGTTCAGCCGACCGGCAATGCCAAATACGTCCAGTTCATCACGCTGGCCGATCCTTCGCAGATGCCGGGCCTGTCGACGCCGGTGCTCGATTGGCCGTACTCCGAAGGGTTGCGGATGGATGAGGCGATGAATCCGCTGACGTTGCTGACGATGGGCCTCTACGGCCAGATATTGCCGAATCAGAACGGTGCGCCGATCCGCGTCGTGGTGCCGTGGAAATACGGCTTCAAGAGCGCGAAGTCGCTGGTCAAGATCCGCTTCCTCGACAAGCAGCCGCCGACCAGCTGGAACACGTACGCGTCGAACGAATACGGTTTCTATTCGAACGTGAACCCGAACGTCGATCATCCGCGCTGGAGCCAGGCGAGCGAGCGGCGCATCGGCGAGGACGGTTTCTTCACGCCCAAGCGCAAGACGTTAATGTTCAACGGCTATGGCGATCAGGTCGCGTCGCTGTATCAGGGCATGGACTTGAAGAAGAATTTTTGAGCGGCGTGAACATGGCTTCCGATACGCAACCTGTTGCTCCAACCGAACGCAAAGTGCCGCGAGCACAATCCGCATCGACGACGGCAAAGCGGCCCACAACCGGCGCACGCTGGATCGTACCGGCGAAGATCGCGGTGTTTATCGCGGCGTTGTACCCGCTCGCGCGCATTGTGCTGTTCGGCGTGACCGATCGGCTCGGCGCGAACCCAATCGAGTTCATCACGCGCTCGACGGGCCTTTGGACGCTCGTCTTCCTGTGCATCACGTTGGCCGTGACGCCGTTGCGCCGGTTGAGCGGCGTGCCGGCGCTGCTGCGGTTTCGTCGCATGCTTGGCCTGTACGCGTTTTTCTACGCGACGCTGCACTTTACGACCTACCTGTGGTTCGACAAATGGTTCGACGTTGCGGCGATTCTGAAGGACATCGGCAAGCGGCCGTTCATCACGGTCGGCTTTGCCGCGTTCGTGTTGCTGATTGCGTTGGCGCTCACGTCGCCGCGCGCGATGGTGCGCAAACTCGGACGCCGCTGGCAGACGTTGCATCGCACGATCTATGCGATCGGCGCGCTCGCGATTCTGCATTTCTGGTGGATGAAGGCGGGCAAGCATGACCTGCTGTTGCCGAGGATTTACGGTGCGATCATGGTTGCGCTGCTGGGATGGCGCTTGATCGTATGGATGCGTGAGCGGAGCTTGAAAACGCGCTGACCGCGCTGCACAGTGCGCAATAGAAAAAGGCGATGCCACGGTGGCATCGCCTTTTTTTATGCGTCAGCTTCGACGTCAGTTTTGACGTTTACGCCGGCAAGATCGTTTCGCCTGCAAATAGCTGTTTCACCTCTTCGCGAGCGCGAACCAAATGCGCTTGTGTACCATCGACCATCACCTCGGCCGCACGCGGACGCGTGTTGTAGTTCGAGCTCATCACGAAGCCGTACGCGCCTGCCGAACGAATCGCCAGCAGATCGCCCGGTTCGACCGCGAGCAGACGCTCGCGACCCAGCCAGTCGCCGCTTTCGCAAACCGGCCCGACTACGTCGTACACGTGTGCAGGCACTTCGTGCTTAACGACCGCGTCGATTGCGTGATACGCCTCGTACATCGCAGGGCGGGCAAGATCGGTCATTGCAGCGTCGACGATGGCGAAATTCTTTTCCGCGCCCGGCTTCAGAAACTCGACGCGGGTGAGCAGCACGCCGGCATTACCGACGAGCGAACGGCCCGGTTCGAAGTACACCTCGCGGTGGCTGTGACCACGCGCTTCGATGCGATCGAGCATGGTGCGCACGAAGTCGCCGATTTCCGGCGGCGTTTCGTCGTCGTAGGTGATGCCGAGACCGCCGCCTACATCGATATGGCGAATTTTCACGCCGTCCTGCTCGATCTGCTCGACCAGTTCCAGAACTTTATCGATCGCGTCCAGATACGGTGCGACCTCGGTGATCTGCGAGCCGATATGGCAATCGATGCCGACCACGTCGAGATGCGTCATCGCCGCGGCGGCACGATAGGTGGCGCGCGCATCCTCGAACGCGACGCCGAACTTGTTCGACTTCAGGCCGGTGGAGATATACGGATGCGTTTTGGCATCGACGTCCGGATTCACGCGCAGCGATACCGGCGCCTTCTTGCCCATTTCCGCGGCAACCGCATTCAGGCGATCCAACTCCGGAATCGATTCGACATTGAAGCACTTGACGCCGGCCGCGAGCGCGTCGCGCATTTCGTCGGCGTTCTTGCCGACGCCGGAAAACACGATGTTTTCCGCCTTGCCGCCAGCGGCCAGCACGCGTGCCAGTTCGCCGCCCGAGACGATGTCGAAGCCGGCGCCGAGGCGCGCGAACACATTCAGCACCGCGAGATTGCTATTCGCCTTGACGGCGACGTGTACGCTCGCGCGACGGCCGGAGCAAGCACCTGCGTACGCGTTCCACGCTTCGGTGAGCGCGGCGCGCGAATAGACGTACAGCGGCGTGCCGAACTGCTCGGCGAGTGAGATGGCGGACACGCCTTCGGCGTGCAACACGCCGTCGACGTAGTCAAATGCAGATCGAGTCATGCGAAAGTCTTATTGAACGGGAGTGACGGCGGAGGCAGGCAGCGGGGCCGCCGTAGCAGCGGATGCGGCAGACACCGGCGGCGCGGCGAGTTCGCTTTCCGGCGCCAACGAGAGCGGCGTGCCCGAAGTGTCGGGTACGGTGCCGGCTGCGGAGGCGGTTTCCGCACCGGGTTTCACTTCATCCGGCGACGGCGGTTGTGTGCGATCGATCGGCTTGGCCGGCAGCGGCGGCACGGTTGGCAGGTAGAGCGAACCGCGTTGCCCGCAGCCGCTGAGTGCGCAACCTGCGAGAATGGCTAAAACCGCTACAATCGCGCGGCCGGGCGCCGCCGCGCGCATCCGAGATACGACTCGCATGACTGTCCCTGAATAAATAATCGATGGAGTTTAGCATGTCCGATAGTGAATACCTGACCCGCGCGGAAGCCGCGCTAGCCGCCATCGAACGCGCACTCGACGACACCGATGCCGACATCGAATTCGAGCGCAGCGGCAATGTCCTGACCCTCGAATTCGAGAACCGTTCGAAGATCATCGTCAACCTGCAACCGCCGATGAGCGAGATCTGGATTGCCGCGAAAGCGGGCGGTTTTCACTTCCGTTTCATTGACGGCGAGTGGCGCGACACCCGTAGCGGCACGGAATTCTTCGCGGCCTTATCGGACTACGCGACGCAGCAGGCCGGCGAGCCGATCCGCTTTGAAGCGTAAATTTGCAGCGTAAAGTCCGCAACCGATACTGCAGTTGAAAAGAAACCGCCGCGCGTCGAGCGCGGCGGTTTCTTTTTCTTCATGTTCTGCGCAGTTCAGACACTACAGGCGCTAGTGCCCGCGGAACAAATTCATGATGTCCTGCTTTTCCTGCTCGCCGACTTGTTGGGGTGCGGCCTCCGCCGCCGAACCGCTGGCCGCCGCATCGAGCGTAGCCTGGCTCACGCCGACTGTCCCTATGAAGCCGTGCCCAGGCGTGAAGTCGTCGAAATACAGTTCCGAACCGATCTCAGTCACGTCGTCCGGCATCGGCATCTTGTATTCCGGCACGCCCTTGAGCGCACGCCCCATGTAATCGATCCACACCGGCAATGCCAGGCCACCGCCTGTTTCCTTATCGCCCAGACTGCGCGGATTGTCGTAGCCGATCCATGCGATGGCCGTCAGCGTGTGCTGATAACCGGCGAACCACGCGTCGCGCGAATCGTTGGTCGTACCCGTCTTGCCGGCGAGATCGGTGCGTTTCAGCACATTGGACTTCGCGCCCGTGCCGCGTTGCGCGACGCTTTGCAGCAGGCTGTTCATCACGTATGCATTACGCGGCTCGATCGCATGCGGCGCGCTTTGGGCGGCGACCAGCGGTTGCGCATGCGCCACCACAATGCCGCGCTGATCGGTGACTTCGGCGATCAGGTACGGGTTGATCCGATAACCGCCGTTGGCGAACACCGAGAACGCGCCCGCCATCTGCAACGGCGTGACGAGACCCGCGCCGAGCGCCATCGGCAGGTAGGCCGGGTGACGATCCGCATCGAAGCCGAAACGCGTGATGTACTGCTGCGCGTATTTGGTGCCGATCTGGTTCAGGATGCGAATTGACACGAGGTTCCGCGACTTCTGCAACGCGGTGCGCATCGTCATCGGACCGTCGAATCCGCCGCCGTAGTTTTTCGGCTCCCACGCCTGACCGCCGGTTTCAGCGGCGCTGAAAAAGAGCGGCGCGTCGTTGATCACCGTGGCCGGTCCGAGTCCTTTTTCAAGCGACGCCGAATAGATGAACGGCTTGAAGCTCGAACCCGGCTGACGCCACGCCTGAGTGACGTGGTTGAACTTGTTCTTGTTGAAGTCGAAGCCGCCGATCAGCGCGCGAATCGCGCCGTCCTGCGGAATCACTGACACGAACGCGCCTTCCACTTGCGGCAATTGCGTGATCGACCAGCTGCCGTCGTCGCCCTTGACGAGGCGAATGATTGCGCCGGGCCGCAGGCGTTGGTTTGGCTGCGCGCGCGTGCCGAGCGCGAACGCGGCGAAGCGCAGACCGTCGCCCTGAATGGTCGCGACGTTGCCGTCGATGAAGGTTGCCTGCACCTGCTTCGGGTTCGCCGCGGTCACCACGGCGGCGATGAGTTCACCGTTGTCGGGATGTTCGAGCAGTGCGTCGTCGATCGCCTGTTCGCGGTCGTCTGCGTCGGACGGCAAGTCGATGAACGCTTCCGGGCCGCGATAACCGTGGCGCCGTTCATAGTCCATCAGACCTTTGCGCAGCGCACGGTAAGCGACGTCCTGGTCGGCCGAGTCGATCGTCGTCACCACGTTCAGGCCGCGTGTGTAGGCCTCTTCGCGATATTGCGCGTACATCATCTGCCGCACCATTTCCGCGACGTACTCCGCGTGCACGCTGAATTCCTTGCCCGCGCCCTTGACGACGAGCGGCTGTTTGCTTGCCTCGTCGTACTGCTCCTGGGTGATGTAATGCAGTTCGTACATGCGCTGCAGGATGTACTCCTGCCTCACCTTCGCGCGCTTCGGATTGACGACCGGGTTATAGGCCGACGGCGCCTTCGGCAGGCCGGCCAGCATCGCCGATTCTGCCAGAGTCAGGTTTTTCAGATCTTTGCCGAAGTACACCCGCGCCGCGCTCGCGAATCCATATGCGCGCTGGCCGAGATAGATCTGATTCATGTACACCTCGAGAATCTGATCCTTGGTTAGCTTCGACTCGATCTTGTATGCGAGCAGCATCTCGTAGATCTTGCGCGTGTAGGTCTTCTCGCTCGAAAGAAAGAAGTTGCGCGCCACCTGCATCGTGATCGTGCTGGCGCCCTGAGTGGCGTGGCCGTTGGTCAGCGCGACGAAGCCGGCCCGCGCGATGCCGGTCAGGTCGACGCCGCCGTGATCGTAGAAGCGCGCGTCTTCGATCGCGAGCACAGCCTTCTTCAGGCTATCCGGCACGTCCTGGATATGGGCGATGTCACGCCGCTCTTCACCGAATTCGCCGATCAGCACATGGTCGGCCGTATAGATGCGCAGCGGCACCTTGGGCCGGTAGTCGGTGAGCGCATCGAGCGACGGCAGGTTCGGCGTTGCCACCACCAGCGCATAGCCGAGCACCAGCAGCGCGCACAGAATGCCGGCGACGATCAGACCCACAAAGCCAAGGATGAGCTTGAGCCACAACGGGCGTTTGCGCTTCTGCGGCGCGGGCGGCGGGGACGTAGGAGACGTGGATTGCATATGGGCACCAAAAAACAGTCCCGCGATTATAGCCGCCTTGCTTTTCAGCTTTCGGCATGCTTACTGACAGTTTTTGACAGGTCTTCGCGCCGCGCAGGAATGACTTCACTGTAGTCGCTTTGAGGTCATGCAGGGCGCGCGGTATGCAATGTTAGCCATTCGGCTGAGTGTCGCGCGGCGGCGCGGCTACGCACAATTCTTCCTCGCTACTCGCGTTCGAATGGTTCGTCGCGTGAGTGAGTCTGGAGGGAGGGCGTGATGACGTTCAAAAGTTCGTGGCTTCAGGGAATGCAACTGGGAGTGGAGCGCTTAGGAGAGCGCTTCGCGGCGGGGATCGATGTCAGTTCGCAGGCGGTGCGTCTTATCGTGGTGAGTCAGCGTTCGCGCGCAAGCGCCGCGCTGCGCATCGAATACTTGACGAGCGTGCCGCTTGCGGCCGGCGCGATGGCCGGCACGGAGATCGCCGACCGGCACGCAGTGGCGCGTGCGTTGCGCGACGCCTTCTCGGCCTTGCCGCGCGTCTGTTCGACGCACGCGTTGCGCTGTGCAATGGCGCTGCCCGCCTCGGCCACCCTGACCACCACGATACCGCTCACGCGGCTCGCTGCGCTCAGCGGTTGCGCGGAAGACTGCGGGCACGAACTGGCCGAGCTCGAACCGGCGGTGATGAGCGAAGTGGAGCGCATCGCGGGGCTCGAGCGGCATGCCTTGGCTGTCGACTGGTTTCTCGACGAAGCGCCGTCGTCGATTCGCTCGGTGACGATCGCCGCGACCGCACGGCAGCATCTCGAAGCGCGCATCGAATGCGCGGCCACCGCGGGCATCTCGCTCACCGCAATCGACGGCGAGCCGCATGCGGCGTTGCGCGCAATGCGTTACGCCGCCAGCCACGATCTCGATCCGCACGAGCCCTATGTCGCGATCTGGATCGGCGCGGATGGCGTGTACGGGTGGCGCATCGCCGACGACAGCATCGTCGGCGAAATTCGTTATCCGGCGCCGGAGCACTCAGATCTCGCCGACGCGTTGCGCGATCTCGCCGATGGTCCCGCACTCGACTGCGCATTGTTGAGTGGCGAGGTCGACTTGCTCGACGGCGTAGGTTTTTCGCTTGCGGATATGGCCGACGTGTTGGGCTGCACGGTGTTGCCGTTCGAGTGCGCAGCGCTTGGCGGCCTCGCGCGGTCGCTAACTGATCCGTTGTTGCACGAGCCGTCCGGCGCGGTCGCATTCGGCCTCGCGCTGCGCGGCGTGCTCGAATGATGCGAGATCGTTTGCATGCCGATGGTTCAGGCGCGCCGGATTCATCGCGTGGCACGCGCCTCGCACGCCCCTGGCTCGGCGGCTTCAATTTGCTGCCCTACCGGCAACGTAACGCGCGGCTTGCGCGGCGGCGCTGTCTGCTCGAATGGACCGGCGCAGCGCTCGCTGGTTGTGCCACCGTGCTTGCATTGGCCGGATGGCAAGCGTTCGAGCGGACGCGGCTCGATGCGCAGCGTGCGTCGCTCGAACGCTCGCTCACACAACTGATCGTGCCGCTCGCCGAGCACGCGAAGTTGCTGCGCGTGCAAGACGAGCAGCGCAAAGGCGCTGCGCGTGCAGCGAGCTTGTCCGAACCGCTCACGCATCTGCGCGATCTGCTGGATGCGCTGAGTTTCGAACCGGGCGATGGCGTCGTTCTGCAGCAGTTACGTCAGCGCGAGCACGAGACGGAGTTGCTGGCGACTTCGAGTGGCCATATCGCGTCGGCCGACTGGCTCAAACGCTTGAGCGCGATTCGCGGCGTGAAGGGCGCGGAGGTGAGTGACCTGCGTCGCTCGGTGCCACGCAGCGGTGCGGTTGCTGCAGCCGGAGAAACCGGCCCGATCGAATTCGGCGCGCGCTTGCGTTGGACCGATCCGCCGCACAAGGTGGCCCATGCGCCGGTCGCCGCTGCGCAACGTCCGATGCAGTCTGAACAATCAAGAGGTGCGAAATGAGTACAACGTTTGTCGATATGGACGGCGCGGCAGGCGCGCGGCTATCCCTGTCCCAATGGATGAAGCGCGTGCGTTTGCCGCTCGATGCGTGGAGCCGGCGGCGTCGCTGGGTAGTCGCTTTGCTGATTGCCGCGCTGGTGGTCGGGCTGGGTGCACATGGCTGGGTTATGGCCGACCTCAGTGGCCTCGGGGCGAGCCAGACAGCATTCGATGCAGCCACGCGGCATCTCGCCGATGCGCGGCGCGCGCTAACGCAATTACCCGCGCTGCGTCGCGAAGCCGCGAGCGCGCACGCCGCACATTTACCGACGCCATGGACCTCCGCGGACGATGTGCGTCTCGTGTCCGAGTTGGCCGCGCAAAATAGCGTCGCGTTGCTCGCGGTGGAACCAGGCGCCGCGAGCGGCTCGGGCGCCGAACATATGCGGCCGATACGTCTCGCCGCGCAGACCGATTTCGTGCATTTGATGTCGTTTCTGCGCGGGCTGTCGGACTTGCCGGTGCTGATCGTCCCCGAGGACGTGACCGTCAAACGGAACGGCGCTTTGCTTGCCGTGAGCGCGACGCTGCGCGTGTTCAGCGCGCTGAGACCGGCGGTTTCAAGTGTCTCCGCGGGCGCATTTGCCGACGACAGCCTCGATACCGATGCCGACGAAGATCTCGTGTTCTACGATCCGTTCTCGCTGCCGCAAATGCTGGCAGGCGGGGACCTGCCCGACGCTTCGCAGTTACGTCTGGCCGGCTTGCTGCACGATCGCACGCGCGGACTCGCCTTACTCGAAACGCCGGACGGCGCGGCGACTGTCGCGCCGGGGCAGCAGTTCGGCGCTGAGCGCGTCACGCGGGTCGACGCGCTCAGCATCACGCTGGCAAATGGCGGCGTGGCGCGTACGCTGGCGCTCGCGGACGCATCCTGATGACGCTTGCGAAACTCATTCGCCGCACCGTGTGGTGTGTGGGCGCTCGTCTATGCTTCGGCGTCGTCGTTAGCGCAGCGGCCGGTGCCGGAGTCGCGCACGCGTCGGCCCAGCTGCAACCGCCACTGCCGCCGTTGTCCGCGAGCATGCCGCTCGACGACGCCATCGCACCGCTCGATGTCCGGTACAACGTACCGCAACTGCCGCGCGGCATTGCCGCCGAAGTGCCCAATCCGTTTCGCAACGATGTCGCCGATGAGCCGGGAGCAGCGCGCGCGGCGGCAACCGCCGGCAACGACCGCGCAGATGACCCGTTTAGCAGCACAGACGGCTCGGTGCCGTTGCGACCACAATCCGCTGCCACTCGCGGCGAGGCCACTGGAGCCGCTGGCGCCGCCGGCGCATCCGCACTCGAAGGTCCGCCGGTGCCGCTGCCCCCGCTGGCGCGCCTGAGCAACGCGCCGCAAAGCCTCGCCGACGGCAAGCTCGCCGTCGACGATAAACCCATCACGCTGAACTTCCAGCGCGCCGAACTCGGTGCCGTGCTCAACGCGTTCGCCCAATTCACCGGACTGAACATCGTTGCGAGCGAAAGGGTGCGCGGCGCCGTCTCGCTGCGGCTCGACAAAGTGCCATGGCGCACCGCGTTCGACACCTTGCTCGACGTCAACGGTCTGGCGATGGAGCGCCACGGCAACGTGATCTGGGTCGCGCCGCTCGCGGATCTCGCCGCGCGCGAGCGGCAGCGCTTCGAAGCGCACGCCCGGGCCGCCGATCTGGAGCCGCTCGCGAGCCGCACCTTCCAGCTGCACTACGCGCGCGCCGAGGACGTGCGGCACCTGCTGACGGGCGCAGGCAACCAGCGCGTGCTGTCCAAACGCGGTGCCGCGACGGCCGATCCGCGCACCAATCTGCTGTTCGTCACCGACCTCGAGGGCCGTCTCGCGCAGATCGCCGCGCTGCTCGCCTCCGTCGACCGGCCGACCCGTCAGGTGCTGATCGAGGCACGTATTGTCGAGGGCGAGCACGGTTTTTCGCGCAATCTGGGTGTGCGTCTGTCAATGGCGGCGGCCAACGCCGACGGCGCTGCCCGAGGCCTCGCCGGCGGCAAGGACGGCACCGTCTACGATCTGTCCGCGCGGCCGATTTCCGGGTTCGACGCCGCTACTGCCGGTCTGACGCTGTTCGCGGCGCAAGCTACGCGGCTTCTGAATATCGAGCTGAGCGCGCTGGAAGCCGAGGGCCGCGGCGAAATCGTGTCGAGCCCGCGGGTCGTGACGGCGGACCGGATGAAAGCGGTCGTCGAGCAGGGCACCGAGCTGCCGTACCAGGCAAAAGTGGGGCAGGGCGTGTCCGGCGTGCAGTTTCGCCGCGCCACGCTCAAACTGGAGGTCGAGCCGCAAATCATGCCGGACGGCCGGGTGGTGCTGGACCTCGACGTCGCCAAGGATAGCGTCGGCGAGCAGACCGATGCGGGCCCCGCGATCAACACCAAACACGTGCAAACGCGGGTCGAGGTCGAGGATGGTGGTACGGTGTCGATCGGCGGCATCTACGCGACCGACGACCGGGACGATGTGACGCGGGTGCCGCTCCTGGGCAAAATACCGGTTTTAGGCGCGCTTTTTCGTCATCGGGCGCATCGCGACAAGCGCAGCGAACTGGCGGTTTTCATCACGCCGCGCGTCGTTCGGACAAATTAGGGGCACGCTGTTGCCGCTCGGGAGCGGCGGCGCGCAGGCTCGACAAGGCAGCCGCTTTGCCAGTAAGCTGCGGCACGAACCATACCGGATTAGCCAGAGGACACCGTTGCAAGCGCGGGACGCACACGCCAATGTATTTTTTGTAGGGCTCATGGGGGCAGGCAAAACCACCGTGGGCCGGGCCGTTGCGCGCCGGCTGGATCGCCCGTTCTTCGATTCCGATCACGAAATCGAGGCGCGCACGGGCGCGCGCATACCCGTGATCTTCGAACTGGAAGGCGAAGCGGGCTTTCGCGACCGCGAAGCGCACGTGATTTCCGATCTGACCGGGCGCGACAATATCGTGCTCGCAACAGGCGGCGGCGCGATTCTGCGGCCGGAAAACCGTGAAGCGCTGCGAAATCGCGGCGTGGTGATCTATCTGCGTGCCAATCCGCACGATCTGTGGCTGCGCACCCGGCGCGACAAAAATCGCCCGCTTTTGCAGACTGAAGACCCGAAAGCACGTCTTGAAGCGCTCTACGAAGTGCGCGACCCGCTGTACCGCGAATGCGCGCATTTTGTGATCGAAACCGGCCGGCCTTCGGTCAACGGACTCGTCAACATGGTTCTGATGCAGCTCGAGATGGCCGGCGTCGCCAAACATCCTGCGTCATAATGGACCGTATGATTACCGTCAATGTCGAACTGGGCGAGCGCGCCTACCCCATCCATATCGGTGCCGACCTGATCGGCCAGACCGCGTTGTTCGCGCCGCATATCGCCGGCAGCTCGGTCACCATCGTGACCAACACCACGGTCGAGCCGCTGTACGGCGACAAGCTGCGCGCCGCGCTGGCGCCGCTCGGCAAGCAGGTGTCGACGGTCGTTTTGCCGGACGGCGAAGCGTGCAAGAACTGGGAAACGCTGAATCTGATTTTCGACGCGCTGCTCGGCGCGCGGGCTGACCGTAAAACCACGCTGATCGCGCTGGGCGGCGGCGTGATCGGCGACATGACGGGTTTTGCCGCGGCCTGCTACATGCGCGGCGTGCCGTTCATTCAGGTGCCGACCACCTTGCTGTCGCAGGTCGATTCGTCGGTAGGCGGCAAGACCGGCATCAATCATCCGCTTGGCAAGAACATGATCGGCGCGTTCTATCAGCCGCAAGCCGTGATCGCCGACATCGGCGCGCTACGCACGCTGCCGGCGCGCGAACTGGCAGCGGGCATCGCCGAAGTGATCAAGACCGGCGCGATTGCCGACGCCGGCTTTTTCAGCTGGATCGAAGCGAACGTCGAGGCGCTCAATCGCTGCGAGCCAGAGGCGCTGGCCGAGGCGGTCAAGCGCTCGTGCGAGATCAAGGCGTCGGTGGTGGCGCAGGACGAGCGCGAAGGCGGCTTGCGCGCGATCCTCAATTTTGGCCACACCTTCGGCCACGCGATCGAGGCCGGGCTCGGCTACGGCGAATGGCTGCACGGCGAGGCGGTCGGCTGCGGGATGGTGATGGCGGCGGACCTGTCCGTGCGTGAGGGCTATCTCGACGAAGCCGCGCGCAAGCGTCTGGTCGACGTGATCGTCGCTGCGCATCTGCCAACCCGCGCGCCCGCGCTCGGCGAGTCGCGCTACGTCGAACTGATGCGGGTCGACAAAAAGGCCGAGGCCGGCGCGATCAAATTCATTCTGCTGAAGCGTTTTGGTGAGACGCTGATCACCCAGGCGCCCGACGCCGCCGTGCACGCAACGCTGGCCGCCGCCGTCTAGAAACGGTGAGGCATTGCAGCAAAGCATCCCGCACCAGCGTCACGAGGCGCCGCCCATGTTTCGGAGAAACCGGTGACTGACAGGCGCAGCGACGATGTAGAGAATCACCCGGGAGGCGCGGCGGCGATCGGCGTGCCTTCGCCCGAAGCACTCGAAGCGCATCTCGCACCGTATGCGGCGCATTCCGCGCAGTCGCGCGGCCGCCGCTATCCCGAAGCCGCGCCTAGCGCGCGCACCGAATTCCAGCGCGATCGCGACCGCATCGTCCACTCGACGGCATTCCGCCGCCTCGAGTACAAAACCCAGGTGTTCGTGAATCACGAGGGCGACCTGTTTCGGACACGCCTCACGCACAGTCTCGAAGTCGCGCAGATCGCGCGTTCGGTTGCACGCAATCTGCGGGTCAATGAAGACCTCGTCGAGGCCATTTCGCTCGCGCACGATCTCGGCCATACGCCATTCGGCCATGCCGGCCAGGATGCGCTCAACGAATGTATGCGCGAACACGGCGGCTTTGAACATAACCTGCAAAGCCTTGCGGTGGTCGACGATCTCGAGGAGCACTACGGCGCGTTCAATGGGCTGAACCTCTGCTTCGAAACACGCGAAGGCATTCTCAAGCATTGCTCGCGCGAGAACGCCCGGCGGCTCGGCGCGCTCGGCGAACGTTTTCTCGAAGGACGGCAGCCGTCGATCGAAGCACAGATCGCGAACGTCGCCGACGAGATCGCATACAACAATCACGATGTCGACGACGGTTTGCGTTCAGGCTTGCTCACGGTGGAGCAGCTTGCCGAAGTGGAGTTATGGCAGACGCACTACGAGGCGGCGCGCGGCGATTTTCCGCAGATCGAAGGGCGGCGGCTGATTCACGAGACGGTGCGCCGCATCATCAATACGCTGATCGTCGACCTGATCGATACAACCACCCTCAATCTGGTCCGGCATGCGCCGGCAACGCTCGACGCAGTGCGGGCCGCTCCGCCGCTCGTCGCGCATAGCGAAGCGATCGCTTCGCAGGCCGCGACGCTCAAGCGCTTTCTGTTCAAGAACCTGTATCGCCACTACCGGGTGATGCGTATGGCGAATAAGGCGCGCCGCGTGGTGGTCGGCCTGTTCAGCGCGTTCACGGAAGATCCGCGGCTGTTGCCGCCCAGCTATCAGTCTCCGGACGCATCATTGCAGTCGCGCTTGATTGCCCACTACATTGCGGGCATGACGGATCGATATGCGGTGAAGGAATACCAGCGGCTGTTCGTGATCGACGACAACTGATCGGTCGGCACGACCGAGCATCGGCGCCGGGATGCGGCGCCGGTGCGCATACCCTTAGTGAACTGCCGCCACCGGGGCGGCGGCCAGGCGTGCCGTTTAACGCAGCCGCGACGCGAGCAGCGCGCTCGCGATCAGCGCGATGCCGCCGACGACTGCAATCGCCTGCCACGGATTTTCGCGCACATACTCATCGGCGTCCGAGATCGCCACTTCGGCGCGTTGGCGCATGGCCTCGCGGGTGTCGTTCAATCGGGCGCGCGCAACCTCGAGCCGCTTGCGAAATTTGCTGCGTAGCGCTACGGCGTCGGCATGCGTGCCGTCGGCCAGCGTGTCTTCGAGTTCCGACATCAGCGTGCGCAATTCGCCGGCGATGTCTTCAGCCGCGTGGCGGCTATGGCGAGCGATACGCCGCGCACGGCGGCTGGTGGCGGTCCAGGATTCGCCGAGGGCGTCTCGTGTATTCGGAAGTGCTGTCATGGTCGCTCCGTCGATGAGGGTGAGAAAAGTCTCCGCGTACTCATGCGGGAAACACGGCGTCACGCAACTTCGATGCCAAAGCTGCGCAGTGTTCCAGCGAGATCATCGCACACGTGTCGGCGGTTTCTGGCGGCAGAAATTGCACTGGAAAGGTCGATCGGCGGTCAAAATTACAATGCACGCGGCAATTACCACAATAGGTGACAGAGGCATAGAATCAAAAACGCCGTCACATGTGTGACGGCGTTTGGCCGAGGTGCGGACTGTTCGCGACGGTTCGATCCATGCAGGCACAGCCTGCCTCCCTAGAAGACGTAACCTATCTTCGCGAAAGTAACGATCGGGTTGAGTCTGATTTTTGCCTCAGACGTCACGGTCAGGTTGCCGACCGGAGTCGACGCGTTCGAGGTCAGTGTCGCGGTTACGCTGAGCGGTATGTATGAGACGGAGAACCCTGCGAACCAGTGTTTGTTGAACGCATAGTTGAAACCGAGATTAAACACCGGTGCCCAGGAACGATCCGTCGATACCGAGGTCGGACCATGCAGTACGCCTTGTTCAAACGCAGTGTTGGTGATCTGCGCGTCCGTGAACCAGACGTACGTGACGCCGAGGCCGGCATATGGTCGGAACGCCGCGGTGGCGTCGTTGAAGTAGTATTTGAACAGGAGAGCAGGACTCCATTGCCTCGCGGAGCCGAGCGTACCGAATTGCTCGAAGGTGCCTTTGCCTAGCAGGTTGAATTTCGGCGGAATGCCAATTTCAGCTTCCGCGGCGATGTGATCGGTGACAAAGTAGCCTAGGCTTAAGCCGATGGTGTCGGAGCTGTCGATGCCAGCGCCCGTGCCGGGTACCGAGATGTTGACGGGTGTCCCGCCGACGCTTGTTTCCTTCAACGGATCGCTACTGTCTTGTGGGGCGAAATGGAACCACCCCGTCGTAGCGTAAAAACTGCCGGCCGATTGCGCGTGAACTGCCGTCATGCAGGCGAGCGCCGCGATCCCTGTTATGGCCTGTTTTAATTTCATATGTGCTCCTCCAAAAAAGGCCCGCTCATTATGACCACAACGTTTGAAACAAACCATACGCGGCAGTTAGAGCTTTCTCCCTAAGCGCCGGGCGGTTTCTGGCTAAGCCGCACCGCGCCGAACCCAGCGCCCATGCGGCTTTTCAGACCTTCGGGTATATACCAACGCGACTATTGGATACTTCAGCATGGCACGGCTTGCACGTCTCTATGTCCCTGACCAGCCGCAGCACGTCATCCTCCGTGGACTCGACCAGCAGCCCGCATTTGTCGACGACCAGGACTACGAGCTCTTCATCGACTGTTTGAAAGCGGCTTCGCGCGACCACCATTTGTCGATCCACGCGTATGCGTTGATGCCGGGCGCTGTGCAATTGCTCGTCACGCCGACCGAGGAGTCGAGTCTGCCGAAAGCGATGCAGGCGGTGGGGCGCCGCTACGTTGCCCACTTCAACCGGCGCTATGCGCGCCGCGGCACGCTGTGGGAGGGCCGCTATCGCGCAACGGTGATCGAGGGCGAGCGCTACTTCCTGCTGGCGAGCCGGGTAGTCGAGATGTGTCCGGTGCGCACGCAGCTCGTGAGCGCGTCGGAGGACTACCGCTGGTCGAGCTACCGCCATCACATTGGCCTCACGCTCGACAGCCTCATTACCGATCATCCGTTGTACTGGTCGCTCGGCAACACGCCGTTCGAGCGGCAACGCGCGTACCGCGAGTTGTGCGAGCAGCCGCTCGACGAGCGCGAGGCCAGCCAGCTTCAGCAGGCCACTTTGAAAGGCTGGGTTTTGGGCAGCGAGACGTATCGGGAGTGGGCGGCGCGAGCGGCGAACCGGCGGGTGTCGCCACTGCCGCGCGGGCGGCCGCGCAAAGTGCGCGAGACGCCGCAGACGCAATAAAGCGTTTCGGATCAAAGGGCTCCGCGCGGAACGGCATCTTCGGATGCCGTTTTCTTTGCACCGTTTTGATATGGAACCAATAAAAATTAGCCGCAATGCACCAACTTGATAATAGGGGTCGTACCATCAGGTTTTGTTTGCTATTCCATTGATTCGTCGCGTATATTCCGAATTCCGGCGCTTTTTGGTACGCGTAGCATCGAGCGTACTGAGCCGCCGTCGTGGTTGCGGTGCGAACTGCGGCAATAGAAAAACGGTTTAACGGCCTGTCCGGCCCCTCACAGACGGTGTCCCCATGAACGACCACCAGCAACCGACTCACCCGGTTCCCGCCGCGCAAGGTCTGTACGACCCGCAAAACGAGCACGACGCCTGCGGCGTCGGCTTCGTCGCTCACATCAAGGGCAAGAAAAGCCACGAGATCATTCAGCAAGGCCTGAAGATTCTCGAGAACCTCGACCACCGGGGCGCCGTCGGCGCCGATCCGCTGATGGGCGACGGCGCGGGCATCCTGATCCAGATTCCGGACGGTTTCTATCGTGAGGAAATGGCCAGGCAAGGCGTCGTTCTGCCGCCGAACGGCGAGTACGGCGTCGGCATGGTCTTCCTGCCGAAGGAACACGCATCGCGTCTCGCATGCGAACAGGAACTGGAACGTACGGTGAAGGCCGAAGGCCAGGTCGTGCTGGGCTGGCGCGACGTGCCGGTCGACCACACCATGCCGATTTCGCCCACCGTGAAGGCGAGCGAGCCGCTGATCCGCCAGATCTTCATCGGCCGCGGCAAGGACATCATGGTGACCGACGCGCTCGAGCGGAAGCTGTACGTGATCCGCAAGACCGCGAGCCACCGCATCCAGGCGCTCAAGCTCAAGCACGGCAAGGAATACTTCGTGCCGTCGATGTCAGCGCGCACGGTGGTCTACAAGGGGCTGCTGCTGGCCGGCCAGGTCGGCGTGTACTACCGTGACCTGCAGGACGAACGCACCGTCTCGGCGCTGGCGCTGGTGCACCAACGCTTCTCGACCAACACGTTCCCGGCGTGGGAACTGGCTCACCCGTACCGGATGATCGCCCACAACGGCGAAATCAACACGGTGAAGGGCAACGTCAACTGGCTGAACGCGCGTACCGGCGCAATCGCGTCGCACGTGCTCGGCGACGACCTCCCGAAGCTTTGGCCGCTGATCTATCCGGGCCAATCGGACACCGCCTCGTTCGACAACTGTCTCGAACTGCTGGTGATGGCCGGTTATCCGCTCGTCCACGCAATGATGATGATGATCCCGGAGGCCTGGGAACAGCACACGCTGATGGACGACAACCGCCGCGCGTTCTACGAATACCACGCCGCGATGATGGAGCCGTGGGACGGCCCCGCCGCGATCGCCTTTACCGACGGTCGTCAGATCGGCGCGACGCTCGATCGTAACGGCCTGCGTCCGGCGCGTTACATCGTCACCGACGACGACCTCGTGATCATGGCGTCGGAGGCGGGCACGCTGCCTATCCCCGAATCGAAGATCGTCAAGAAGTGGCGTCTGCAGCCGGGCAAGATGTTCCTGATCGACATGGAACACGGCCGCATCATCGACGACAAGGAACTCAAGGACAACCTCGCGAACGCCAAGCCGTACAAGAGCTGGATCGACGCGGTCCGGATCAAGCTCGACGAAATCGAGCCGAAGGCCGAAGACGTCGTGACGGAGCGCCGCGAAGCCGCTGCTTTGCTGGATCGCCAGCAGGCATTCGGCTACACGCAGGAAGACCTCAAGTTCCTGATGGCGCCAATGGCGCAAGCCGGCGAAGAAGCCGTCGGATCGATGGGCAACGACTCGCCTTTGGCGGTCATGTCCAATAAGAACAAGACGCTCTATCACTACTTCAAGCAGCTGTTCGCCCAGGTGACGAACCCGCCGATCGACCCGATCCGTGAAAACATGGTGATGTCGCTGGTGTCGTTCGTCGGTCCGAAGCCGAACCTGCTGGACACGAACAACATCAACCCGCCGATGCGTCTCGAAGTGTCGCAGCCGGTGCTCGACTTCAAGGACATCGCGAAGATCCGCGCGATCGATCAGTACACGGGCGGCAAGTTCAGTTCGTATGAACTGAACATCTGCTATCCGGTGGCCTGGGGTAAGGAAGGCATCGAAGCGCGTCTCGCGTCGCTGTGCGCGGAAGCCGTCGACGCGGTGAAGTCCGGCTACAACATGCTGATCGTGTCGGACCGCAAGACCGACCGCGACAACGTCGCGATTCCGGCATTGCTCGCCACTGCCGCGATCCACACGCACCTCGTGCAGCACGGTCTGCGCACGAGCGCGGGTCTGGTCGTCGAAACCGGCTCGGCGCGTGAGACGCACCATTTCGCGTTGCTCGCGGGTTATGGCGCGGAAGCCGTGCACCCCTACCTCGCGATGGAAACGCTCGGCCAGCTCGCCGCCGGCCTGAAGGGCGACCTGTCGGCGGAAAAGGCGGTCTACAACTTCACCAAGGCAGTCGGCAAGGGCCTGCAGAAGGTCATGTCGAAGATGGGCATTTCGACCTACATGTCGTACACCGGCGCGCAGATTTTCGAAGCTGTCGGTCTCGCGGAAGATCTGGTCGCGAAGTACTTCAACGGTACCTCGTCGAAGGTCGGCGGGATCGGCCTGTTCGACGTCGCGGAAGAAGCGATCCGTCTGCACCGCGACGCGTTCGGTGACAACCCGGTGCTCGCGAACATGCTCGACGCGGGCGGCGAGTACGCCTACCGCGTGCGCGGCGAAGAACACATGTGGACGCCGGATGCGATCGCCAAGCTGCAACACTCGGCGCGCAGCAACTCGTATCAGACGTACAAGGAATACGCGCATCTGATCAACGATCAGACCAAGCGCCACATGACGTTCCGCGGCCTGTTCGAGTTCAAGTTCGACCCGTCGAAGGCGATCGCCCTCGACGAAGTCGAATCGGCGAAGGAAATCGTCAAGCGTTTCGCCACCGGCGCGATGTCGCTCGGTTCGATCAGCACGGAAGCGCACGCCACGCTGGCGGTCGCGATGAACCGCATCGGCGGCAAGTCGAACACCGGCGAAGGCGGCGAGGACGAAAACCGTTACCGCAACGAACTGCGCGGCATTCCGATCAAGAACGGCGACACGATGAAGTCCGTGATCGGCGATGAAGTGATCGTCGACATTCCGCTGAAGGAAGGCGATTCGCTGCGCTCGAAGATCAAGCAGGTGGCGTCGGGCCGTTTTGGCGTGACGGCGGAATACCTTGCATCGGCCGATCAGATCCAGATCAAGATGGCGCAAGGCGCGAAGCCGGGCGAAGGCGGTCAGTTGCCGGGCCACAAGGTGTCCGAGTACATCGGCAAGCTGCGTTACTCGGTGCCGGGCGTCGGCCTGATTTCGCCGCCGCCGCACCATGACATCTACTCGATCGAAGATCTGGCGCAGCTGATTCACGACCTGAAGAACGCCAACTCGGCGGCCAGCGTGTCGGTCAAGCTGGTGTCGGAATCGGGCGTCGGTACGGTGGCCGCGGGTGTCGCGAAAGCGAAGGCCGATCACGTCGTGATCGCGGGCCATGACGGCGGCACGGGCGCTTCGCCGCTGTCGTCGGTCAAGCATGCGGGCACGCCGTGGGAACTGGGTCTGGCCGAAACGCAGCAAACACTCGTGCTGAACCAGCTGCGCGGCCGTATCCGCGTGCAGGCCGACGGTCAGATGAAGACCGGCCGCGACGTCGTGATCGGCGCGCTGCTCGGCGCGGACGAGTTCGGCTTCGCGACGGCGCCGCTCGTCGTCGAAGGCTGCATCATGATGCGCAAGTGCCACCTGAACACCTGCCCGGTCGGCGTCGCGACGCAAGATCCGGTGCTGCGTGCGAAGTTCCAAGGCCAGCCGGAACACGTCGTCAACTTCTTCTTCTTCGTTGCGGAAGAAGCGCGCGAAATCATGGCGCAACTGGGCATCCGCAAGTTCGACGACCTGATCGGCCACGCCGAACTGCTCGACATGAAGAAGGGCATCGAGCACTGGAAGGCAAAGGGTCTCGACTTCTCGCGCGTGTTCTATCTGCCGCAAGTGCCGGCTGAGGTTGCACGCAAGCACGTCGACGCGCAGGACCACGGTCTTGAGAAGGCGCTCGATCACACGCTGATCGAGAAGGCGAAGGCCGCGATCGAGAAGGGCGAGCACGTCTCGTTCATCCAGCCGGTGCGCAACGTGAACCGTACGGTCGGCGCGATGCTGTCCGGCACGATCGCGAAGAAGTACGGCCACGACGGCCTGCCCGACGACACGATTCACATCCAGTTGAAGGGCACCGCGGGTCAGAGCTTCGGCGCGTTCCTCGCGAAGGGCATCACGCTGGATCTGGTCGGCGACGGTAATGACTACGTCGGCAAGGGTTTGTCGGGCGGCCGCATCATCATTCGTCCGACCAACGATTTCCGCGGCAAGTCGGAAGAAAACATCATCTGTGGCAACACGGTGATGTACGGCGCGATCGAAGGCGAAGCATTCTTCCGCGGCGTCGCAGGCGAGCGTTTCTGCGTGCGTAACTCGGGTGCGACGGCGATTGTCGAAGGCACAGGCGACCACGGCTGCGAATACATGACAGGCGGCACCGTCGTCGTGCTCGGCGAAACGGGCCGTAACTTCGCGGCCGGTATGTCGGGTGGCATCGCTTACGTGTACGACCCGGACAGCACGTTTGCCGGCAAGTGCAACAAGTCGATGGTCGCGCTCGATCCGGTCTTGCAACAGGCCGAACAGGAACGCACGGTCGACAAGGGCTTGTGGCACAGCGGCGCAACGGATGAAGCACTGCTCAAGGGGCTCATCGAACGTCACTTCCAGTTTACGGGTTCGCCGCGTGCAAAGGCGCTGCTCGAAAACTGGGATGCGTCGCGCCGTCAATTCGTGAAGGTGTTCCCGACCGAATACAAGCGCGCGCTGGGCGAGATGGCTGCGAAGAAGGCGAACAAGGAAGTCCTCGCCGCCTGACTGGCCAATCCGCTGCTCCGTCCGAAGACGTCACATTTAGCCGTACCCGCCGCCTCTCGATGATTCGACACGCGGCGGGTGTAGATCACCCCACCTGATACAGATAGAGAAGAGAACCACATGGGCAAGGCAACCGGTTTTCTCGAGTACGAGCGCCGCCACGAGGCGTACGAAGCTCCGCTCACGCGTGTGAAGCACTACAAGGAATTCGTCGCGGCACTGACCGACGACGAAGCGAAGATTCAAGGCGCGCGTTGCATGGACTGCGGCATTCCGTTCTGCAACAACGGCTGCCCGGTGAACAACATCATCCCGGACTTCAACGACCTGGTGTTCCATCAGGACTGGAAGAACGCGATCGAAGTGCTGCACTCCACGAACAATTTCCCTGAGTTCACGGGCCGCATCTGCCCGGCGCCGTGTGAGGCGGCGTGCACGCTCGGCATCAACGACGATCCGGTCGGCATCAAGTCGATCGAACACGCGATTATCGACAAGGCGTGGGCCGAAGGTTGGGTTGCACCGCAGCCGCCGAAGCACAAGACCGGCAAGAAGGTCGCGGTGGTCGGTTCCGGCCCCGCCGGTTTGGCCGTCGCGCAGCAGCTCGCCCGCGTGGGGCACGATGTGACGGTGTTCGAAAAGAACGACCGGATCGGCGGCTTGCTGCGTTACGGAATTCCTGACTTCAAGCTGGAAAAGTGGCTGATCGATCGCCGCATGCGTCAGATGGAAGCCGAAGGCGTGACGTTCCGCGCCAACGTGTTCATCGGCAAGCCGGATTCGCTGCCGGAGCATATCGCCAACACGGCGAAGGAAACCATCACGCCGGCCGAACTGAAAGAACAGTTCGACGCCGTGGTGCTCGCGGGTGGTTCGGAAACGCCGCGCGATCTGCCGGTGCCGGGCCGTGAGCTCGAAGGCATCCACTACGCGATGGAATTCCTGCCGCAGCAGAACAAGGTCAATGCCGGCGACAAGGTTGCGAACCAGCTGCTCGCGAAGGGCAAGCATGTGGTCGTGATCGGCGGCGGCGATACTGGTTCGGACTGCGTCGGTACGTCGAACCGTCATGGCGCGAAGAGCGTCACGCAATTCGAACTGCTGCCGCAACCGCCGGAAGAAGAGAACAAGCCGCTCGTGTGGCCGTACTGGCCGATCAAACTGCGCACCTCGTCGTCGCATGACGAAGGCTGCTCGCGCGACTGGTCGGTGGCCACCAAGCGCCTCGAAGGCAAGAACGGCAAGGTCGAGAAGCTGATCGCCGCGCGCGTCGAATGGAAGGACGGCAAGATGCAGGAAGTGCCGGGCTCCGAATTCGAAATGAAGGCCGATCTGGTGCTGCTCGCGATGGGCTTTACGCAGCCGGTCTCGCGGGTGCTCGAAGCGTTCGGCGTCGACAAGGATGCGCGCGGCAACGTGCGTGCGTCGACCGAAGGCGACAAGGCGTATTACACGTCGGTGGATAAGGTGTTTACAGCGGGCGATATGCGCCGCGGCCAGTCGCTGGTGGTGTGGGCGATTCGGGAAGGCCGCCAGTGTGCGCGTACGGTCGATGCGTTCCTGATGGGAGGCTCGGAACTGCCGCGCTAAAAGTCTCCGGCCGGTTCACGCCTGCGGGCACGGAAGCCGGCCACAGCTTGCAGGAAGTGGTGGAGACGACAAAGCGGTAAAACGAAGCCGGGCACCTGAGAGGGTGACCCGGCTTTTTAACGTCCACCGAGTGTTTGGCGTGCTATTTTGCGTTTCATTCCCGAGGTAAGTCCCGCGATACTTGCCGGGCTGACCGGGCGGAATCATTTCCGATACCGGCGTCGCGCAGAATCGTCAGCGCGAGTTCGACGTCGTACTCGCTGCGGAACAACTGCAGATAGCCTGAACCGGCGGCGCTGCGCACGCCGTGGCGGTACTTCACAAAACCGCCCTGGGTTTGACACTCGCGTTTCGCCCGGCGCGGTGGCTCGCCTTTGCAGCTAACGCCTCACCGAGATGCCGGCGTTTTAACCGAAGTGGTAGATCGCACCATCACAGACCAGCGCCTCGCCGAGGCAAAGCCGATGGCTCCCACCACGTGCAAACGAAGCCACTGGTTTCCCTTGCAGACCGCTCCGGCGAGCACGCAGTGCGAGGCGGGAAGAATGACTGCCTTGTCACAAACGCGGAGTGTGCGAGAACACCGATTCCAGATGCTCCACTACCTCCTCCAAGCCAGGGGACCCGTTTAAGAATTGGCGGTTTGAGCCGCTTTCTTTTGCCTACTTTTCTTTGCGGCCGGCAAAGAAAAGTAGGTGCCCCCCGCACAGGGGGAACGCTAATAAACCAATAAGTAGAGAAAAAACCACCGCCATAGGCAGACAGAATCAGAAAAAAACCACCACCATAGGCATACAGATCAAAGAAGAGCCAATGCCACAAGGGCCACAACCAAACCCGCCGGGGAGGGCAAAAAACCAAACCAGGTTCCTTACCAACTACTACGATGTAACCCAAAAAATATATCCCCCCGTTAAACTGCGCTGGCAGCGCCCAAGCTGCAAAAAACCACCTTTACGTCACTCAATGCCCGCAACTGGAAAAACCTGCTCGCTACACCTCCGCCCCGCGAGCACGCCCTTGCGGGTAAGGGCATCCCCATCGCGTCGCGCGTTCCTGAAAGGCTCAGCGGGTGTCCTGCTGCTATCCAGTCTGAGCAGCTCGCTGCTCTCCGCCTGCGGCGGCGGCAACCTCGACACCGATCAGCCGGAAACCCCGCGCCTGGCGTCAGTCAACAACTTCCGGGATGTGGCAGGCGCTGCGGCAGGCTACCCAACCGTCGACGGTAAACAGATGCGCCGTGGCGCCTTCTATCGCGCGAACCTGCTAACACTCAGCGCAACAGACCAGGCCACGGTAAACAAACTCGGCATCCTCGCGGTCTACGATCTGCGCACACCCGGCGAAATCGCGCGCACCGCCGACATCCTGCCGGCCGGCGCGGCATTGCAAGCCATCAATGTCCTCGGCACGAGCGACTTCGTCGTGCCCTCGCTCGATTCGGCCGCCGCCGCCGTCGCATTCATGGAGGCCGAGGCGCGTGCGTTCGTCACCGGCGCCGCCCAGCGCGCCAGCTTCGGCACGCTCCTCACGCAGCTCGCCAACGGGGCCGGCGCGCAGCTGTTTCATTCGAATGCAGGGAAGGATCGCACCGGCTGGGTGGCGGCTTTGCTGCTCAGCATCGCCAATGTGCCGCTCGACGTCATCATGCAAGACTATTTGCTGAGTAACGTCTATTCGGCCGTGTCGATCAAGGCGAGCACCGACACGCTACGATCGCAAGACGGCGCCGCTGCGGCGGCGATCGAGGCGCCCTTGTTCAGCGTTCAGGAAAGTTACCTGCAGGCGGGGTTCGATCAGGTGCAGGCGAGCTACGGCACGATGGCGCGCTATCTGATGCAAGGCCTCGGGGTGTCTCAGGCGACGATCGATACCTTGCACGACCGCCTCGTGGCCTGAATCGCGACGGCCGCCGCGCATTCGTCCTGTCGGCAAGCGCAGGCGAAAAAAAAGTCCGCCCGAAGTAAACAGGGCGGACAGAGAAGGGCGGCATCGAGGTTGCCGGGGCTGACTATAAGGCCGCAGCCACGAGGAAAACCTATCCGGTAAGGGCGCGTAAGTGGCTACATAAGCGCCGGCGCATCCTTCTCACGTTTCTGCCAATCCAGCCGGTAGTTCGATCCGCACTTCCAGGCCACCTTGCGCATGATTGCGCACATGACAGCGGCCGCCGCGATCATGCGCGAGCCGCGCGACAATCGCCAGTCCAAGGCCGCAATGACCTTCGCCGCCACGTGCGGCGTCGAGTCGTACGAATGGTTTCATTGCCGCGGCGATGCGATCGTCGGGAATACCCGGGCCGTGATCGCGCACGCTAATGACCCAGCGCCGGCCATTGCGCGTAGTCGCGATATCGACGGGTGGCGCACCGTGCTCGAGCGCGTTGTCGACGAGATTCGTCACCAGCCGGTCGAGCAGCGTGCGCGGCAGCCTGAATGACGAACCGGCCTGCAGATCGAGCGTGAAAAGCGGCGTCTCGGTGCTGTCGCTGGCGGAAAACTGTTCTTGCAGAAACGCGTCGACTTCAACGGGTGGCCCGGCGTCGGCGGATTGACCGGCGAATTCCAGAAACTGCTGGACGATGTTGGTCAGCGAGTCGACGTCGCGAATCAGCCCCGCGCGCTCGCTTTCCGCGACCAGCACGCTCGCGCGCAATTTGAGCCGCGTCAGCGGCGCTTTCAGATCGTGCGCGACGCCCGCCAGCATCACCGCCTGGTCGTCGCCGGCTTCGTTCAGGCGCCGCATCATGTCGTTGAACGAACCGATCAGTTCGCGCAGTTCGCGCGGGCCCTGCACGGTGACGGGTTCCGGCCGTCCGCCGGAGCCGAACTCAAGCGCGGCTTCAGCCACGCGCGACAAGGGCCGTTGCATCTGCCAGACCGCCAGCAGCGACAGGATCAGCGCGGCCAGCAGCATCGATACCGATTCGACGAGAAAGTGCGGGCGCGGCGGAACGTCGACCGGCACGACTACCCAGTTCGATTTGCCGGGGAAGAGTACCCACAACTGAGGCGGGCGCAAATCATCGACGGCAATCTGCGTACCGGGCGGCAAGTTTTCGCGCAGATGCCGGCTCAGTTCGACCAGCGGACGACGGGTCGGCGTGTGCAGATGGACGCTCGCCGGCATGTTCCAGGTCGGCACGAGGTGCACGCGCATCGCGGGCGCGAGCGCGGCGCCCTTGATCGGCTCGCCGTTGAGCGCCTGTAGCACCAGCAGAATGCCGCGCGCGAAGCCGTCGATTTCATGGCGCGGCGGCTGCATCACCACCAGCACGAACCAGCCCGCCTGAATCGCGAACAACACCGCCGTCGACAGCAATGCCATTCTGCCGAACAGCGTGTTCAGCGGGTTTTTCATGCGGTTGAGGCGACCTCGTCGGCGAAGGGCGTGCCGTCGGCGTCGGGCACGAACACGTAGCCTTTGCCCCGCACCGTTTGCACGTAGCAGGGGTTGGACGGATCGTCTTCGATCACCCGGCGCAGGCGCCAGATCGGCACGTCGAGACTGCGGTCGCGAAAGGCGAGATTGTCGCGATGCACGAGATCGTGAATCAGCACGCGCGACAGCACCTTGTACGGATTGTTGACGAAGATTTTCAGCAGCGCGAACTCGCTGTCGCGCAGCGGGAGCTTCGAGTCGTCGCGCGTGAGCGAACGCGTGGCGAAGTCGAGTTCGAACGGACCGAAGCGATACGGCTTGCGGGCCTCGGGCGCACTGGTGGTGGAGGGACCGCGGCGGCGCAGCACCGTATGGATCCGTGCGAGCAATTCGCGGGGATCGAACGGCTTGGTCAGATAATCGTCCGCACCCAGCGAGAGCCCGACGATACGATCGGCCACCGTGCCGCGCGCCGTCACGAAGATCACCGGGATGTCGTCGCCGGCGGCGCGCAGCGCGGTGAGCGTGCGCAGGCCGTCGGTGTTCGGCATCATGATGTCGAGCACGACGACCGACGGCCGTTCACGTTCGAGCCGGCGCTGCAAATGGGTGCCGTCGTGCAGCACCGACGCGTCGAAGCCGTTCGATTGCAGAAATTTGCATAGCAGATCGCGTACGACCGGGTCGTCGTCGACGATAAGGACCTGTGGATTCATGGCGAAATTCTAGACTGGCGCGCACGGCGCGCGGCCGACTGTTTTCTTACCAATGCTTACGGAGCCTCGCGCCGCGCGCTCCGCCTTTCGCGCGAGGCCCGCCGCCAAAGGCTCACCGCATATTTCAACGTAGCCATATTCGGCAACCCGTCCAGCGGGGCTGAAGACGTTTCGCATCGCTGATATTCCTCCGATGAAAGAATTGGCGCGCAATCGAAACGGCTGGCAACGAATCGCAACTGCTCGTAAGAACCGCCGAAAAGCGCGCTTTTCTTCGTGCATCGCCACCTCGCGTGCGGCGAGATGATTCGTCGTGCAGTACGTTGCGCCGCATGTCGAAAACAGCCTAACGCCTTGGGCCCGCGACAGGCGGCGTGAAATCGAAACCTAGCGCCACGCGAGGCTCATGATGACCGTTCATAGTAATCTCAGTTCAACCCGTTTTTCTTCACTGGCGCCCACGCCGGCGGCGGAGAAGCCGGCGGCTCCGAGCAGCCCGTCGGCGACGCCGCAAGCACAGGGCACCGCCACCCAGGCGTTGCCGCCGGTGCCTACCGGGCTCGTCGGACATAACGTCAACACGACCGCCTGACCCCTGAGGCCCGTGTGTCGACCCCAAAAATTTTAGACCGCTTCATACGTGTCGCTACGTGGTTGACGCTCGGCGCGGCGCTGCTGCCGCTCAGCGGCTGCGGCGTCGCCGCGCTGCCGTGCCGGCTCGCCTCGGCGACGCTGAAAATCGTCCCGGTGGTCGGCCATGCGGCGGCCACGCCGTTCGACGCGTGTTCATCCGCCATCGACTGAATCATGACACTCAAACGGATTGCCTGTGCATTGGCGCTGCTCGGCGCAATGTTCCCGTTGGCCGCGCAGGCGCAGCCGGCGGCGCGCGAAGGGGCGGCCAGCGCGGCGTCGAAGGGTGCGTCCGCCGATGCGCGCAAGCGGTCGCAGGACGCCCCGTTTGCGTTTCGCGGCATCGCGCTCGGCATCACGCTCGACGAATTCCGTTCGGGTTCGACCGTACGGGCGACGCCGCTCGGCAGCGTGCCTGTCTGCGAGACGGATGTGCAGGCGGGCGCGCTCGGCATGCGCCTGAAATCGCATGAGAGTCTGACGGTCGCGTGCCGCTGGGCGCATCGCGGCGACGAAGGCTGGGCCGTGTCGCAAGCTGTCGTCGACGGCGCGCCGGCGCAGGAGCATGTGCTGCGCTTCGCTCGCGTCGAAGGACAGAGCGCGCTGCGTCTGTATGAGATTTCTTTCGTGATCGACGAGGTCACCGCCGAGGACCTGCGCGACGCGCTTGCCGACCGTTACGGCGCGCCGCGTCTGGTTACGCAAAAAGCGTCGTCGTCCGGGGCGATGCCGATGTATGTCTGGGAAAACGCCGTGAGTTCGATCACGTTGTGTTTTCTGCCCGGCACCCGCAACGGCACGCTCACCTATCTGCTGAAGGGTTCCGACGCGTGGGTGAAATCGGTCGTGCGGCAATGGGAGGCGTGCGGCGCCGATGCGGGTTGATGCGCCGCTTCGGCTACCGCGCGTGTGACCGCGTTGGTGACCTTTCCGCACGAGGGCCGCAAGGTCCGTTTTTAATCTGGCCGGTCCGGCCAAGGAGCACGCATGACTGCGCTACGTCTCACTGTCGCGTTAAGCGCGGCGGCTTGCCTCGCGGCTTGCGCGAGCAGCAACCAGAACTCGATCGTCGAGACGCCGATGTCGCCGCCGCTCGCGTCGACGCCGCTGAACGTCAACACGCAGGGCGCGATCTATCAGGCTGGCACCCCGCTGCTGCTTTATGAAACGCCGCGTGCGCAGCATATCGGCGATGTGCTGACGATCCGCCTCGCGGAGTCGTATAGCGACAGCAATAGCTCGACCGCGGCGGCGAACCGTTCGAGCAGCATTACCGCAGACGCCGCCGATCATTCGACCAACGCGGCCGCGCGGCTCGCGAGGCTCTTCAACATCGGCTCGGCCAGCACCGAGTTCAAAGGGCAGGGCAGTCTCACCGACGCCAGCGGCATGACCGGCACGTTGGCGGTCACCGTGATCGGCACGATGTCTACGGGCAATCTGGTGGTATCGGGCGAGAAGGTCATCGCGATGAGCGGCAACCGTGACCGCCTGCGCCTGTCCGGTATCGTCAATCCTAAGGATATCGAAGCAGGCAATTATGTTGCTTCTAGCAAGGTCGCGAACGCACGGATCGAGCAGGCCGGCGTGGGGATGGTCTCCGACGCGACGACGATGGGCTGGCTGCAGCGAATGTTTCTGAGCGTGCTGACTTTCTAGAATCGACGTGTCGGCGCCTCGAGCGCGAGGCGCACCTCGTTTTACGCGCTAAGCGAGCGGCGGCGCGCTGCGCTCCGCCGCGCCGATTTCGCCGTCCGGCACGAACACATAGCCACGTCCCCATACGGTTTGCACGTAGCGCGGCTCGGACGGATCGACTTCGATCAGCCGCCGCAAACGCCAGATCGACACATCCAGGCTGCGATTGCGATGCACCTCGCTATTGCCATGCAGTTTCTCAAGCAACTGTGCGCGCGTCAGCACCGTCATCGCGTGGGTGACAAACACCTTGAGCATGGCGAATTCGCTGGAACGCAGCGTGATGCGTTCGCCGTCGCGGCGCAATTCGCGCGCCGGGAAGTTCACCTCGAAGCGGCCGAAGCGATACGGCGCACGATGCTCCGGCGCGCTCGGCGCAATCGCGCCACGGCGGCGCAGCACCGTACGAATTCGCGCGACCAGCTCGCTCGGTTCGAACGGCTTGCCGAGATAATCGTCGGCGCCGAGTTCGAGACCGATCACTCGGTCGATCACGTCGGCGCGCGCGGTCAGCAGAATCACGGGAATATCGTCGCCGGCGACGCGCAATGCGCGCAGCGCACTGATGCCGTCGAGCTCCGGCATCATGATGTCTAGCACGACCAGCGCGGGACGATCGTCCTGTAATTTTCGCTGCAACGCCATACCGTGTTCGAGCACGGAAACCTTGAAACCGCGCCCTTGCAGATATTGGCTGACGAGCTCGCGTACGACGGGGTCGTCGTCGACGACCAGAATGGATTGGTTCATCCAGGTCATCTTAGTGATCCGCGCGAGCGGCGCAAAGCGCGTAACGCTTTCGAATCCTTTCCCGCGTAAGAGAAAGCAAGCGGGCCGCTCAGGTGGCCTGCTCAGTTGGCCTGGGAAGTTTGAATGGTCTGCATCGGCTGCGGACCGAGGGCGGTCTGATCGACCACCATCCGGTCGATCAAACCGTTGAGTTTGGTCGACGCGCTGGAGAAGCGATCGGCGTTGAGGCCGCCGGTCTGGTAACGCGCGGTGACCAGAATACGGCCGTGCTGGAGCAGCGTCAGATCGATGATCGACAGGTACTGAACCGATTCGTCGCTGAACGAGCGGCGGCCGTAATCGATCGCGGCGTTATAGACGAGCCGCGCCTCGCAACCGGCCGGCGAGGTGCCCGGATTGTAGACATCCGAACGAATGCCGCGACGCTCGAGCGCATGTTGCAGCGCCGGCACAAAATCACCGACCGACACCGCCTGATTCACCTCGATGCAAACACTACGCACGGCGGCTGGCCGGCCGTTGACGAAGGTCGGCGACGAATAGTTCGCCGCGATCGCGTAGCCCGCCTGAATCACCGAACCGGTGGCGTCGGCCGCCGAGATCAGCGTCCATGCGCAGCCGTTCAGGCCGAGCGCCATGATAGCGGATGCGGCAAGCCTGGCACCGGGCCGCCGCAACATGACCCACCCAGCCAGTGAGGCACGCGTTACAGCGAAAGCGCGCGAGCTCGGCGTGAAGGTCATGGTGCGGGGTGCCTCGCGACTGTGAACAGGGCGATGGATAACGGCGATCAAGCTCACGCTCAGCGCGTGATGCGCAGGCGCAATTCGTTTTGCCCTTGCACGCTCGCAGTAACGTTGACGCGCCGCTCGGCGGTGGTCACGATGAAATGCTGTCGCGTCGGCGTGTTGACGTCGTGCACGACGTTCGGAAAGCATGCCGCGATATCGGCGCCGATTTCTTCGAGTGGATCGTTCACGACGCCGTCGGCTTGCCAATGTGCGCGCCAGTGGCAATCGTACGAGTGGCTGTTCGCACGGCAATCGTCCGCGTCCGGCAACCCCGGCAGTTGCGTGGCAGGTTGTGCGCGCAGTTGCTTGAAGTCGGGTGCTTCGACGATGTGTTTGAGCGCGGGGCAAACGTCTGCCGGCTCGTTGGGCTGGGTGGCTTGCGCAGCGTATGCGGTGCTCGAGAGCAGCAGTGCTGCGCCGAGAGCAAGCGCGAGGCGCTGGGTCAAAGGATGGGAGCGGCGATCGAATGACATGTGCGAAGGGTCCAGTAGCGGTGATGGCGTGGCGGGCCGGACGTGGTATGGCCCGCACGACAATCGTCGCTGCTGCAGGGCATTTTCAAAGCGGGGAACAGCTTGCCCGCTTCGCAAATGCTTTCTAACTCTTTTCGCGTGTTTCCGGATCTTGCGGCGTGTCGCTCAGCCGAGCGTGAGGCCGCCGTCCACGTGGATCGCCTGGCCGGTGATGTGACGCGCTTCGTCCGACAACAGAAACGCGACCAGTGCGGCGATGTCCGCGGGTTCGGCGACATGGCCGAGCGGTGTCGCTTCGGTGGCGCGGGTCCACGCCGATGCATTATCGGCACTTGGCCCGCGATCTTTACGGGTGTAGCCGGGCGCCACGCAATTGACCGTCACGCCATGCGGCGCGCCTCGTCATCGGCGCCGCGTGCGTGCAACATCAAACGCCGTGCGCGGCGCGGCGATGCGCCGGGCCAGCGCAGCGCCGATGCCGGAGCCCGCGCCGGTGATCAGCACCGCGCGCTCGAGTTCAGCGCCGCTCATGCCGCGACCGGTTCGTCCAAGCGTTCGACGTCGAGCGTTTCCGCGTGGAACGCCGCCAGCGATTCGCGATGCGCGACGCTGACGATCGCCGCCTTCGGCAGCCGTTCGGTGAACAGGTGGTAAAGGCGCGCTTCGTTTTCTGCATCGAGCGCGCTGGTCGCTTCGTCGAGGAACAGGTAGTCGGGCTTGTGCAGCAGTACACGGGCGCCGGCGAGGCGTTGTTGTTCGCCTGGCGAGAGAATCCGCGTCCAGTGTCCCGATTCCTGCAACCGGTCCGCGTACTCCGACAGATGGCAGACGCGCAGCGCTTCGCGGCATTCGTCGTCGGTATAGGTAGCGGCGGGGGACGGGTAGGTGAGCGCCGCTTTCAGCGTGCCGATCGGCATGTAGCTGACCTGCGGGATGAACATCATGCGCGCGTTGACAGGCGCGTCGATCGACCCGTCGCCGAATGGCCAGAGCCCGGCGAGCGCGCGCATCAGTGTGCTCTTGCCCGAGCCGGACGGCCCGCGCACCAGCCAGCGCGAGCCCGGCTGAATCGCGACATCGCGGATGCGCGACAGCGGGTTGCCGTTCGGCAGCGCGAGCTTGAGGCCGTCGGTGGAAAGCTTGTCGTCGTCGACGAAATGCAGGTTGATGCCGCCATGCGCGGTAGCCGGCGACACTGATTCCTTCAGACGCGGCGCATGCACGACGCGCTTGAATTCACGCAGCCGGTTCACGGTAGCGCGCCATTCCACCAAGCTGGTGTAACTGTTGATGAACCACGAAAACGAATCGCTGACGGTGCCGAATGCGCTCGAAATCTGCATCAGCACGCCGAACGTGAAGGCGCCCGCGAAGTAGCGCGGCGCGGCGACTACCAGCGGAAAGATGATCGCGATCTGACCATAGAAAGCCGACACAAAGGTGAGCCGCTTGGTGTACTTCATCACCTGCCACCAGTTGTCGCGAATGCGGCCGAACAGCGTGTGCGTGTTCGTCTTCTCGGTTTCCATGCCGTTGTAGAAGGCGATCTGTTCGGCGTTCTCGCGCAGACGAATCAGGCCGAAACGGAAATCCGCCTCGACTTTCTGTGCCTGGTAATTGATCGGCACGAGCGGATGGCCGACTTTCTGGATGATCAGCGAACCGACCACCGCGTAGAGCGCAGCGGCCCACACCATGTAGCCGGGAATCTGCACCGGCATGCCGCCGAGCGAGACGGTCAGCGCGCCGGCGAGCGACCACAGGATCGTGATGAACGACACCAGCGTGACGACCGTTGACAGCAGATCGAGCGTCAACGACAGCGTGGTGGTGGCGAACGATTGCAGGTCGTCGCTGATCCGCTGGTCGGGGTTGTCGGCGAGCCGGTCGCGTTCGATCCGGTAGAAGGCGCTGTCATGCAGCCATTCGTTCAGATAGCGCGTGGTCAGCCACTGACGCCAGCGGAAGCCGAGCATCTGCCGCAGATAGCGGCCGTACACCGCGAGGATGATGAAGGCGAACGCGAGCCCCGAGAACACCATCAACAGGTGCGGGAAATCGTGCACGTTCTTGGTTTGCAGCGCGTTGTAGAAGTCGGCGCTCCAACGGTTCAGGCGCACGTTAATCCACACGACGAGCAGATTCATCACGATGATCGCGACGAGCAAGCCCCACGCCGTTTTTCGTTCTTCGGAGACCCAGTAAGGTTTGATCAGGCTCCAGGCGGAGACTTTGTCGTCCGGCGGCAGCACGGGGCGGGCAGAGCTATTCGGTGTCATGAGCATCCTGATGTAGTGCTGGCCCATCAAGGGCTGACCCATTGGGGGCCGCCCCACGGCGGGTTTGCGGTGCATGCCCGGGCGTCGTGCTCGACGAACGCACGCCCGTGTGAGCGTCCGATTCTGGCGCGACCCCCTTAAGCGAAAATTAATTTCCGCCTGCAGGACTCGCCCGGGTGCCGGCGTCGCGCGGGCGGCGAAGCGTGCCGCCGACGCCAGGCTCCTGCGGCATCCGGTCTCGGCATTGTGCCAGAGCGGCGCGCGCGGCCATATTGATGAATCGATAGATGGTGCCGGATCAACTGTAGACCACCGCGCGAGCCGCTGGTTTGCGGGCGTCGCGCCTTTTATGGTCTAATGGCCTTCGACGAAACAGGGGTGCTTCGCACACCGGCAGCGTGGATGTCCACGCAGCGGCAGCGAGGCTGAGAGAGACCCTTTGCACCCGATCCGGGTAATACCGGCGCGGGAAGTTTCCGGAAGCAGCCAGTCTTCCATTCCCCGCCGGGCGGCGTCCGTCTTTTGGACGCGCGTGTTGCCCGGCCGGCCTTACCCGCCGGTTTCGTCCTGGGTACGTGCGCTTGTTGCCGTACGGAAAGGACTCGATGACCGCCTATTCTTCAGACATGAGTTTTGCTCTTCGCCACGCTGCTGTCGGCGTGCCGCGCTGCTTTGGCTTGGCTTGCCGTTGCGGTGATCGGGAGTGTGCACGATGAACCGTCCTGCTCAACCCGATTTCGCGGTGCTCGGCGGCGGCCTGTGCGGACGCCTCGTCGCGTGGCGTCTTGCTGGGCAAGGGTATCGCGTGGCGCTCTATGAGCGTGGCGACGCTGCCGGTTCGCAAGCCGCCGCGTGGGTCGCCGCGGCGATGCTGGCGCCGCTTGCCGAAGCCGCCAGCGCCGAGTTGCTGATTACGCGGCTGGGCGCGAGCTCGCTCGAAAGCTGGCCGCGTGTGCTGGCCGAATTGCCCGAACCGGTGTTTTTCCAGCGCAACGGCACGCTGGTCGTATGGCATCACGCCGACCGCACCGAAGCGCCGCTGTTCGAACGCCGGGTGCGCTCGAACGCGCCTGCCGAACTGCTCGATGGCGGCTTTGTGACGCTCGCCGGCGCGCAGGTCGGCGCCGCCGAACCCGCGTTGGCGGGCCGCTTCAATCAGGGCTGGCTGCTGCCGCGCGAAGGGCAACTGGATAACCGCCAGGTATTGTCCGCGCTGGCCGCGGGTCTTGCCGAGCGCGGCGTCGAAACGCATTGGAACACGGCTGTCGACGATCATGCGTTGCCGCCCGCGCGCGTCACGATCGATTGTCGCGGTCTCGGCGCGAAGGCGGTTCTGCCCACATTGCGCGGCATTCGCGGTGAAGTCGCGCGCGTGCATGCGCCCGGTATCAACCTGACGCGGCCGGTGCGCCTGTTGCATCCGCGCTATCCGCTCTATATCGCGCCGAAGCAGGACGATCTCTACGTGATCGGCGCAACCGAGGTGGAAGGCGAGGACATGTCGCCGGTCAGCGTGCGCTCGGCGCTCGAACTGCTGAGCGCGGCATTTTCCGTGCATCCCGGTTTCGGCGAGGCACGCATCCTCGAACTGAATTCGCAGTGCCGCCCGACTTTGCCGGACCACCGTCCGGCGTTGCTGTGGGACGGCGCGCAGACCTTGCGCGTGAACGGCCTGTACCGGCACGGCTACATGATCGTGCCCGAAGTCGCCGACGAAGCCGTGCGCTTCGCCGCGGCGCTGCTCGACGGCCGCATCGGCGATGCCGACGCGTTTGCGGACTGGCAACGCGACGCGCGCTGGAGCGAGCTGTTTCAACTGGATTCCACGCGGGAGCCGGCATGAGCGCTGCGGTTTTTAATGCACGCATTGCACGCTGCGCCGCTACCGCCATCGATTGAACCGTATTCGAACACCATGGACATTCATATCAACCAGAAGCCGTTGTCGCTGCCCGAAGGCGCGACAGTCGCCGATGCGCTCGCCGCGTTCGGCGCGCGTCCGCCGTTCGCGGTCGCGCTAAACGGCGATTTCGTCGCGCGCTCCCAGCATGCGGCGCGCGCGCTGCAGCCGGGCGACAAGCTCGATGTCGTGCAACCCGTGGCCGGCGGCTGAGCCTCGTCGAGGCCCGACTGAACCGCCACGCATTGCCGGAGACAAGGATTATGCAAATGATTTCCCCCCGACCCGCCGACGCGCTCACGCTGTACGGCGAAACCTTCGCCAGCCGCGTGCTGCTCGGCACGTCACGCTATCCGTCGCTGCAATCGCTGTCCGATTCGATCGACGCCGCGCGGCCCGGCATGGTTACCGTCGCGCTGCGCCGGCAGATGAACGAAGGTGGCGCCGAAGCCGGCTTCTTCGATCTGCTCAAACGCCACGGCGTGCCGCTGCTGCCGAACACGGCCGGCTGCCTGACCGTGGGCGAGGCGGTGACGACCGCGCACATGGCGCGTGAGATTTTCGAAACCGAGTGGATCAAGCTCGAACTGATCGGCGACGACTACACGTTGCAGCCCGATCCGGTCGGCCTGATCGAAGCGGCCGCGCAGCTGATCAAGGACGGCTTCAAGGTCCTGCCGTATTGCACCGAAGATCTGGTGATCGGCCGCCGTCTGCTGGATGCGGGCTGCGAAGCGCTGATGCCATGGGGCGCGCCGATCGGCACCGGCAAGGGCGTGATCAATCCGTACGGCCTGCGGGTGTTGCGCGAGCGGCTGCCCGATGTGCCGCTGATCGTCGACGCAGGCCTCGGCGTGCCGTCGCACGCGGCGCAAGTGATGGAGTGGGGCTTCGATGGCGTGCTGCTGAACACCGCGGTATCGCAGGCGACGCATCCCGACGCCATGGCGCGCGCCTTCGCGCTGGGCGTCGAGGCGGGCCGCCAGGCCTTTCTGGCGGGACCGATGGCCGAGCGCGAAAGCGCGCATGCGAGCACGCCGGTGGTCGGCATGCCGTTCTGGCATCAAGACGGGAGCGCCGCATGACGCAGACTTTGCTTTTGAAGGATCGCGACGTCTTCTGGCCGCCCGCCGACGAACTCACCGAAGCCGCCGAACGCATCCGCGCCCGTCTGGGCGACTGGCCGCCGACGCACGCGCCGTGGCGCATTTGCCTGACCGCGCCGGACGAGCCGAACGGCGGCGACCTGATCATCGTCGCCGACACGCAGCAGCATGGCGAGCAGGTGGCGCGCTGGCTGGTGCAGGGCGCGGGCGTGATTGAAGCCGCGGAGAACCGCGCGGCACTGCATCTGGGTGGCGAAAAATACCGTCTGGAGGGCCACCTGGCGGAAGACTGGATCGCCGCGCTGGCGGCGTTTCTGGACTGCGGTTTCGATCCGCACGACGCGCTGGTGCTGGCGCTGGCCTGGCGCGACGGCGACGAAACCCGTGCGGACGACGCATTTCCGGCCGACCTCGGGCGTTTCCCGCGTATCGCCGGTTTGCCGGACGCGCCGGCGCAAGCGTTCGCGCGTTGCCCGGACCGGCTGGGTCTGTATCCGGTGCTGCCGACCGCGGATTGGGTCGAGCGCGTGGTGGGCTTCGGCGTGAAAACCATTCAGTTGCGCCGCAAATCGGCCGAACCCGTCGATGAACTGAAGCGCGAAATCGCCCGTTGCGTCGCCGCCGGCCGCGAGCACGACGCCCAGGTTTTCATCAACGATCACTGGCAAGCCGCGTTGGAAGCGGGCGCATACGGCGTCCACCTCGGCCAGGAAGATGTCCATACCGCCGACTTGCCGGCGCTTGCCGCGGCGGGTGTCCGGCTCGGTTTGTCGACTCACGGTTTCTACGAGATTCTGACCGCGCTGCATTTCCGGCCAAGCTATATTGCACTGGGCGCGGTGTTCCCCACCACCACCAAAGTCATGCCCACGGCGCCGCAGGGCCTGAGACGCCTCGCGCGTTACGTGCGGCTGCTCGACGACGTCGTGCCGCTCGTGGCGATCGGCGGAATCGACCTGCAGGTGTTGCCGGACGTGCTGGCGACCGGCGTGGGTTGCGCAGCGGTGGTGCGGGCGGTGACGGAAGCGGCCGATCCGGCTGCCGCCGTTTCTGCGTTGCAACACGCGTTTACGCAATAATCGTCAACTTGAGTAAAGGGACAGGGCACCTCACGGCAACTTTCGCATGATGGCCCTATAATTCGGCCTTCCGTGTAAAAGGACTGTCAGTTTCGTGTCTTCCTCCCCCGAGACCTTACTCGAGCTGCGCGACGTCGACTTCGGTTATGGCGACCGGCCCGTCCTGTCGAACCTGAATCTGCGCTTCAAGCGCGGCCAGGTCGTCGCAGTCATGGGCGGCTCGGGTTGCGGCAAAACCACGGTGCTGCGTCTGATCGGCGGTCTGGTGCGCGCACAGCGCGGCCAGATCCTGTTTCATGGCCAGGACGTCGGCCAGCAGACGCGTGAAGGCCTCTACGCGCTGCGCCGCAAGATGGGTATGCTGTTCCAGTTCGGCGCGCTGTTCACCGATATGTCGGTGTTCGAAAACGTCGCCTTCGCGCTGCGCGAGCACACCGATCTCCCCGAAGAACTGATCCGCGACCTCGTGTTGATGAAGCTCAACGCGGTCGGCCTGCGAGGCGCCCGCGATCTGCCGCCGTCCGAGATTTCCGGCGGCATGGCGCGGCGCGTGGCGCTGGCTCGCGCGATTGCCCTCGATCCCGAGCTGATGATGTACGACGAGCCGTTCGCCGGCCTCGATCCGATTTCGCTCGGCATCACCGCGAACCTGATTCGCGCGCTGAATCAGGCACTTGGCGCAACGTCGATCCTCGTCACGCACGACGTGCCCGAATCGTTCGCGATCGCCGATTACGTGTATTTCCTCGCCAACGGCGGCGTTCACGCCGAAGGCACACCGGCCGAGCTGCGCGCGTCGACCGATCCTACGGTGCGCCAGTTCATCGACGGCGCGCCGGACGGTCCGTTCAAATTCCACTATCCCAGCAAGACGCCGCTCGCGGCGGATTTCGGCATCGGCGGGGGGCAGTCATGATCAGTACACTCGGTCGCTCGGTGCTCGACGGGTTGGGAATGGCCGGCTACGCCACGCGCTTCTTCTTCAGGCTGGTGCTCGAGTTTTTCCCATTGCTGCGCCGTCCGCGCCTTGTCACAAAGCAGATCCACTTCGTCGGCAATTATTCGCTGGTGATCATCGCGGTGTCGGGCCTGTTCGTCGGCTTTGTGCTCGGCTTGCAGGGCTATTACACGCTGAACCGCTACGGCTCCGAACAGGCGCTCGGGCTCCTGGTCGCACTCTCGCTGGTGCGCGAACTCGGGCCGGTGGTGACCGCGCTGCTGTTCGCGGGGCGCGCCGGTACGTCGCTGACGGCCGAAATCGGACTGATGAAGGCGGGCGAGCAACTGACCGCGATGGAAATGATGGCGGTGGACCCGGTCAAGGTCGTGGTCGCGCCGCGCCTGTGGGCAGGCATTATTTCCATGCCGATTCTGGCCGCGATTTTCAGCGCCGTCGGCGTAGTAGGCGGTTATGTGGTTGGCGTGCTGCTGATCGGCGTCGATGCCGGCGCGTTCTGGTCGCAGATGCAAGGTGGCGTCGATGTCTGGCGCGACGTCGGCGCCGGGGTCGTCAAGAGCGTGGTGTTCGGCTTCGCGGTGACTTTCGTGGCGCTGTTTCAGGGCTACGAAGCCAAGCCGACGCCGGAGGGCGTGTCGCGCGCCACGACCAAGACCGTCGTGTACGCGTCGCTTGCCGTACTCGGCCTCGATTTTCTGCTGACTGCACTGATGTTCAGTTAAGACTGCGCCGCACGTTTCCCGTCGGCGGGCGCGTCACTGATCGCGCGCGGCGGGAGTACGGATGGCGAGGCGGATTCACTTTGGGATAACGATGAAAAAGACTGCTCTCGACTTCTGGGTCGGCCTGTTCGTGGTGTTGGGTTTCGTGGCGTTGCTGTTTCTCGCGCTGAAGGCCGGCAACATGAGCTCGTTGTCGTTTCAGGCAACGTACCCGGTCAAGCTCAAGTTCGACAATATCGGCGGACTGAAGGCGCGCGCGCCGGTGAAAAGCGCGGGCGTGACGGTTGGCCGGGTCGCGTCGATCGGCTTTGACAGCAACGCGTATCAGGCTGTCGTGACGATCGATCTCGACAAGCAATACCAGTTTCCGAAAGACAGTTCGGCGAAGATCCTGACCTCGGGTCTGCTCGGCGAGCAATACATCGGGCTCGAACCCGGCGGCGACAGCGAGATGCTCAAGGCGGGCGACGCGATCTCGATGACGCAATCGGCGATCGTGCTGGAGAACCTGATCGGACAATTTCTGTACAGCAAGGCGGCAGACTCGGGTGCGTCCAAATCCGGCTCATCTGCTGCTGCACCTGCCGCGGCGCCAGCGCCGGCGGTTCCGGCACCGACCCTGCCCGCTTCCGGCGCGGCTGGTCAATAAGGAGAACAAGAATGCAGACCATACGGCTCAGAGGCGTGCGCGCCTTCCAGGTCGCGACGCTGGCGGTGGCGGCAGCCACGCTCGCCGGCTGCACGACCGTGCAGACGCCGACCAAGGGCGACCCGCTGGAGGGTTTGAACCGCACGATCTTCACCGTCAACGACAAGCTCGACCAGTACGCGTTGAAGCCGGTCGCGAAGGGCTACGTCTGGGCGACGCCGCAACCGGTGCGCGACAGCGTCACCAACTTCTTCTCGAATATCGGCGACGTCTACATCGCGGCCAACAACCTGCTGCAATTGAAGATTACCGATGGCGTCGAAGACATCATGCGGATCGTGATCAACACGGTGTTCGGTGTCGGCGGCCTGTTCGACGTGGCGACGCTCGCGAAGCTGCCCAAGCATGACAACGACCTTGGTCTGACGCTCGGCCACTATGGCGTGCCGGCGGGGCCGTACCTCGTGCTGCCGCTGTTTGGGCCGAGCACGGTGCGCGACGCGGTCGGCTCGATCGGCAACTATTATGTGAACCCGCTAAGCTACATCGATCCGCCGGGTTTGAGCTGGGCGCTGTATGGGCTGAACGTGATCAACACGCGCGCGAATCTGCTTAGCGCGGGCGAAGTGCTGGAAGGCGCCGCGCTCGACAAGTACTCGTTCGTGCGTAATGCGTATCTGCAACGCCGTCAGTATCTGCTGTCGGACGGCAAGCAGTCGGCGGCGCTGCCGAACTACGGCGACGAAGCGCCGCTGCCGAAGTACGAGGACGTCGGCGGCGGCGCGGCTGCGGCAGGCACGCAGGGTGCTGCGGCGAAGGCTGCCACAGCGCCGCAGGCGGCTTCGGCGGCCGGCGCGACGACAGGTACGACCAGTGCGGCTGCGCCCGAAGCCGCGTCCGGCACGTCGGAAACGCCGCCGCTCGATATGAACGGCGGTCCGGAAACGACCCAGATTCCGGCAGGTCAACTGGTCCCGCCGACGCGTTTTAACTTTCCGTCATTCAAATTGCGTTGATTGTGCTGCCGTAACACCTCGATACGACTCTCGCAGTTTGCGCATGGATTGCTGCTGAACTCGCGTGTTAATGTCCGCTCAAACGGTTGCACTATTTTTAAGGCAAGGCTCGATATGAAAAAATTCTTTCTGATTCCGTTCTTCGTTGCGTTGTTCTCGTTCGGAAGTGCCGGTGCATCGGCACAAACCGTCGATTCGAGTTCGCCGGATACGCTGGTCAAGACCGTCACCCAGCAGGTGATCGACGCGATCCACGCCGACAAGTCGATCCAGCAAGGTGATATCTCGCACATCACCCGGCTCGTCAACGAAAAGATCCTGCCGTACACCGACTTCCGCCGTACCACGCAACTGGCGATGGGCCGCAACTGGCGTACCGCCACGCCGGACCAGCAAAACGCCGTGGTCGAGCAGTTCAAGGCGCTGCTGATCCGCACGTACTCGGGTGCGCTCGCCCAGGTCCGCGACCAGCAGATTCAGTACAAGCCATTCCGCATGAACCCGGACGACACCGACGCGGTGGTGCGCTCGGTGGTGATGAACAACGGTTCGCCGATCGAACTCGACTACCGTCTGTACAAGACGCCGCAAGGCTGGCGCGTGTATGACATCAACGTGCTCGGCGCATGGCTGATCCAGGCGTATCAGCAGCAGTTCAACGAGCAGATCCAGCAAAAGGGCGTGGACGGACTGATCCAGTTCCTCACGCAGCGCAACCAGCAACTGGCCTCGGGCAAGCAGTCGTGAGCGAGGTGCTGAGCCCCGTCGTGAGCCGCTTCGACAGCGGCGCGACGCTGACCCACGCGAGCGCGAAAGCCGCGCTCGCGGCGGGTTTGCAGCGGATCGCAGCGGGCGCGAAGGGTGTCGATTGCGCGCCGCTCGCGCAGTTCGATTCGTCCGCGCTTGCCGTCCTGCTCGCGTGGCAGCGTGCCGCCCAGGCACGCGGCGCCGCGTTCGAGATTGTCAATCTGCCGGCTGGTCTCGCCAGTCTCGCGCAAGCCTACGGCGTCGACACCCTTCTGCCGGCGCGACATTGACGCACTAATTGCGTCACTCCCAATCCCCTTGGCCGAGCAGGGGCTGTCGATTTTTGCCCTATAATCAAACGTTTTTTGGGGCACATAACCGGCCCCAATTGCGTTCCTTCCAGCACTTTTGCGCCCCCGTTAGGGCTCCTTTAGGCGCCGCGATGCCCGCGGCGCACAGTCATGTCAGCCATAGAAATTCGTAACGTCAAGAAGCGCTACAAGGACTTACAGGCGCTCAAGGGCGTCAGCCTCACGGTGGAAGAAGGCGAGTTTTTCGGACTGCTCGGTCCGAACGGCGCGGGCAAAACGACGCTCATCAGCATCCTCGCCGGTCTCGCGCGTGCCGATGAAGGCAGCATCGCCGTGCGCGGGCACGATGTCGTCGACGATTTCCGTCTGGCGCGCCGCGCGCTCGGCGTGGTGCCGCAGGAACTCGTGTTCGATCCGTTCTTCACGGTGCGCGAAACCTTGCGCATTCAATCCGGCTACTTCGGCCTGCGCAATAACGACGCGTGGATCGAGGAGATCATGGCCAATCTCGACCTCACCGACAAAGCCGACGCTAACATGCGCGCGCTGTCGGGCGGCATGAAGCGCCGCGTGCTGGTCGCGCAGGCGCTGGTGCACCGGCCGCCGGTGATCGTGCTCGACGAGCCGACCGCGGGTGTCGATGTGGAATTGCGTCAAACCTTGTGGAAATTCATCTCGCGCCTGAATCGCGAAGGTCACACGATCGTGCTGACCACGCACTATCTGGAAGAGGCCGAATCGCTGTGCGACCGTATCGCGATGCTGCGGCGCGGCGAGGTGGTCGCGCTCGAGCGCACCAGCACGCTGCTGCAACGCTTTGCGGGCATGCAATTGTTTCTGCGCTTCGCGCAAGGCGCGTTGCCCGTCGAGTTGCGTCCGCTCGAAGTGGAAAGCGGCGCGGGCAACGGCAATGGCCGTCAGCATCTATTGCGTCTGGCGAGCTACGACGACGTCGAGCGGATTCTCGCGCAGTGCCGCGCGGCGGGTTGCACATTGGAAGAAATCGAGGTCCGCAAAGCCGACCTCGAAGACGTGTTCGTTCAGGTGATGAACGGTCCGGAAGTGATCGAGGGGCTTGCATGAGCGGCTATAGTGGATTCGGCACGCTGTTTTACAAGGAAATCCTGCGCTTCTGGAAGGTGTCGTTCCAGACCGTGCTGGCGCCCGTCATCACCGCGCTGTTGTATCTGACGATTTTCGGCCATGCGTTGCGCGATCATGTGCATGTGTATCCGGGCGTCGAATACACGAGCTTCCTGATTCCGGGCCTCGTGATGATGAGCGTGTTGCAGAATGCGTTTGCGAATAGCTCGTCGTCGCTGATCCAGTCGAAGATCACCGGCAACCTGGTGTTCGTGCTGTTGCCGCCGCTGTCGCACTACGAGATGTTCGGCGCCTATGTGCTCGCCGCCGTCGCGCGTGGTTTGGCGGTCGGCTTCGGCGTGTTCATCGTGACGATCTGGTTCGTGCCGGTCAGCTTCAGCGCGCCGTTGTACATCATTCTGTTCGCGGTGTTCGGCGCGGCGATCCTCGGCACGCTTGGTTTGATCGCCGGGATCTGGGCCGAAAAGTTCGATCAGCTTGCCGCGTTTCAAAACTTTCTGATTATGCCGCTCACGTTCCTCTCGGGCGTGTTCTACTCGACGCATACGCTGCCACCGGTGTGGCGCGAAGTGTCGCGACTCAATCCCTTTTTCTACATGATCGACGGCTTTCGCTACGGTTTCTTCGGGATGTCGGATATCGATCCGCTCGTGAGCCTCGCGATTGTCGCCGGTTTCTTCGTGGTGCTGGCCGTAGTGGCGATGCGTATGCTTGCCTCCGGCTACAAACTGCGCCACTGATCAGGAGCTTCTCTCATGTTGCCGACTCCCGAACAGGTCAAGCAATACATTGCAGCTGGGCTCGCTTGCCAGCATCTCGAAGTCGAAGGCGACGGCCAGCATTTCTTTGCGACCATCGTTTCGCCGAGTTTCGAAGGCAAGCGTCTGATCCAGCGCCATCAACTCGTGTACGCGGCGCTCGGCGACCGCATGCGCGAAGAAATCCACGCGCTCAGCATGAAAACGCTGACGCCCGCCGAATGGCAGAACGCGTAATCTGGAAATTTAGTGCGAATTACTCAAGAAGGGCGCGACGTCGGTAGCGGCGCGTCGAACACAGGCAAAGCAGGCCCGGCTGAAGTCCGGGTACATCAGGAACTGACAGGCATGGATAAACTCGTCATTGAAGGTGGCTACACGCTTTCGGGTGAAGTCGTCGTCTCAGGTGCGAAGAATGCGGCGTTGCCGATCCTGTGCGCGGGTCTGCTCAGCGCGGAGCCGGTGCATCTGGAAAACGTGCCCGACTTGCAGGACGTGCGCACGATGCTCAAGCTGCTCGGCCAGATGGGCGTGCGTATCGAGAGCGGCGCGGGGCGTGTGGCGCTGGATGCGTCGAAGGTCGATAACCTCGTCGCGCCGTATGAACTGGTGAAGACGATGCGTGCGTCGATCCTCGTGCTCGGCCCGCTGGTCGCGCGCTTCGGTCACGCCAAGGTGTCGCTGCCGGGCGGCTGCGCAATCGGCGCGCGTCCGGTCGATCAGCACATCAAGGGCCTGCAGGCGATGGGCGCCGAGATCACGATCGAGCACGGTTTCATCGAAGCACGCGCGAAGCGTCTCAAGGGCGCGCGTATCGTGACCGACATGATTACCGTGACCGGTACTGAGAACCTGCTGATGGCGGCCGTACTGGCCGAAGGCGAAACGGTGATCGAGAACGCCGCGCGCGAGCCGGAAGTCGGCGACCTCGCGCATCTGCTGGTCTCGATGGGCGCCAGGATTGAAGGCATCGGCACGGATCGTCTGGTGATCCAAGGCGTCGACAAGCTGCATGGCGCGAAGCACACGGTGATTCCGGATCGCATTGAAGCCGGCACGTTCCTGTGCGCGGTGGCTGCCGCCGGTGGCGACGTCACGTTGCGCAAAGTGCGTCCGCTGATTCTCGAAGCCGTGACGGACAAGCTGCGCGAAGCGGGCGTGACGATCGAGGAAGGCGAGGACTGGATGCGCGTTCGCATGGACAAGCGTCCGAGCGCGGTCACCTTCCGCACTTCCGAATACCCCGCGTTCCCGACCGACATGCAAGCGCAGTTCATGGCGCTGAACGCGATCGCTGACGGCACTTCGCAAGTCGTTGAAACGATCTTCGAAAACCGCTTCATGCACGTGCAGGAATTGAACCGTCTCGGCGCCAACATCACGATCGACGGCAACACCGCGCTCGTGACCGGCGTCGACAAGCTCTCGGGCGCGAAGGTGATGGCCACCGACCTGCGCGCGTCGGCGAGTCTCGTGATCGCCGCGCTGCGTGCCGACGGCGAAACGCTGATCGACCGCATCTATCACCTGGATCGCGGCTACGACCGGATGGAAGCCAAGCTCACCGCCATCGGCGCGAAAGTGCGCCGCATCGCCGGGAGTCAGGCATGAGTTCGATGCCGCAAACGTCGTCGTCGCCGGCGGTGAGCGCGCCGCTCACGCTGGCTTTGTCGAAAGGGCGTATCTTCGAAGAGACGCTGCCGCTGCTCGCCGCAGCGGGCATCGAAGTGGCTGAGGACCCGGAAACCTCCCGCAAGCTGATCCTGCCGACCACCGATGCGAACCTGCGCGTAATCATCGTGCGCGCGACCGATGTGCCGACGTACGTCGAGTACGGCGCCGCAGATTTCGGCGTGGCCGGCAAAGACGTGCTGCTCGAACATGGCGGCAGCGGGCTGTATCAGCCGGTCGATCTGGATATCGCGCGTTGCCGGATGTCGGTCGCAGTGGCGGCGGGCTTCGATTACGCCAGCGCAGTGCGCCAGGGCGCACGCCTGCGTGTGGCCACCAAATATGTGGAAACCGCGCGCGAGCATTTCGCCGCCAAGGGCGTTCACGTCGACCTGATCAAGCTGTACGGCTCGATGGAACTGGCGCCGCTGGTTGGCCTCGCTGACGCGATCGTCGACCTGGTCAGCTCGGGAAATACCTTGCGCGCCAACAATCTTGTCGAGGTCGAGGAGATCATGCAGATTTCGTCGCGCCTCGTTGTGAACCAGGCGGCGCTGAAGCTCAAGCGCGCCGCGCTGCGGCCGATCCTCGACGCGTTCGAACGCGCGTCGAAGCCCGGCGCTGCGGCGGCCTGAGTAGTTTGACCCCGCTGTAAAGCGCGCCTTACCGAAACGGATACCCGTATGCCTATCAAGATTCGCAAACTCGATTCCACGGCTCCCGACTTCCAGAAGTCGCTGCACGCGGTGCTCGCGTTCGAGGCGAGCGAGGACGAAGCAATCGAGCGCTCGGTCGCGCAGATTCTGAATGACGTGAAGGTGCGCGGCGATGCCGCGGTGCTCGAGTACACGAACCGCTTCGACCGCGTCGATGCGACGAGCGTCGAGGCGCTCGAGTTGCCGATGTCGGAACTCGAAGCGGCGCTCGAAGGCCTCGAACCGAAGCGTCGCGCGGCGCTCGAAGCGGCGGCTGCGCGCGTGCGTGGTTATCATGAGAAGCAGAAGATCGAGTGCGGCAGCCATAGCTGGCAGTACACGGAAGCCGACGGCACCGTGCTCGGCCAGAAGGTCACGCCGCTGGATCGCGCCGGTATTTACGTGCCGGGCGGCAAGGCGGCGTACCCGTCGTCGGTGCTGATGAACGCGATTCCGGCGCGGGTGGCCGGCGTGCGCGAAATCATCATGGTCGTGCCGACGCCGGATGGGGTGAAGAATCCGCTGGTGCTGGCGGCTGCCTTGCTGGGCGGCGTGGACCGCGTGTTCACGATCGGCGGCGCGCAGGCAGTGGGCGCGTTGGCGTATGGCACGCAAACCGTGCCCCCCGTCGACAAGATCTGCGGCCCGGGCAACGCGTACGTCGCGTCGGCCAAGCGCCGCGTGTTCGGCACGGTCGGCATCGACATGATCGCCGGACCGTCGGAGATTCTCGTGCTGTGCGACGGCACCACCGATCCCCGCTGGGTCGCGATGGACCTGTTCTCGCAAGCCGAGCACGACGAACTCGCGCAATCCATTCTGCTGTGCCCGGACGACGCGTTCATCGGCCGTGTTCAAGACGCGATCGACGAACTGCTGCCGACCATGCCGCGTCGGGACGTGATCAGCGCATCGCTCGAAGGCCGCGGCGCGCTGATCAAGGTGCGCGACATGGCCGAAGCCTGCGCGATCGCCAACGACATCGCACCGGAGCACCTCGAAATCTCCGCGCTGGAGCCGCATCAATGGGGCAAGCTGATCCGCCACGCCGGGGCGATCTTCCTCGGCCGCTACACCAGCGAAAGCCTCGGAGACTACTGCGCGGGGCCGAATCACGTGCTGCCTACGTCTCGTACCGCACGGTTTTCATCACCGTTGGGTGTCTATGATTTCTTCAAGCGCTCGAGCGTGATCGAAGTCAGTGCGGAAGGCGCGCAGACGCTCGGCGAGATCGCCGCCGAACTCGCCTACGGCGAAGGCCTGCAGGCGCATGCCCGCAGCGCCGAATACCGGATGCGGCAGAACGGCTAAAAGAGCGGCTAAATGCGCAGCTGAACGAGGCCGAATGCGGAGAACCCGATGATGGCGCAGGCGGGCATCGAGCCGATGCCCGCGAACTCCACCGACGGATTTCGCGCGGTTTCCCGTTAAATAACGACAATACAGACCAACCTGGAGCGGCCGGCCTGCCGCCGATGCCAGGCCGGCTTCTCCCTTGCGGCCCGGTCCGCTGACTTATGACGACACCTCAAGACATCATCCGCCGCGACGTGCTCGCGATGACGAGCTATCCGGTTCCGGACGCGACGGGCTACATCAAGCTCGACGCGATGGAAAACCCCTTTCCGCTGCCGCCGGTGCTGGCCGCGCATCTGGGCGAGCATCTGGCCGGTGTCGCGCTGAACCGTTATCCGGCGCCGCGTCCGGAAGCGCTGATCGAGAAGATCAAGCGCGTAATGGGCGTGCCGGCCGGCTGCGACGTGCTGCTCGGCAACGGCTCGGATGAAATCATCAGCATGGTGTCGATCGCTTGCGCCAAGTCGGGCGCCAAGGTGCTCGCGCCGATGCCGGGTTTCGTGATGTACCAGATGTCGGCGAAGCTGGCGAATCTGGAGTTCATCGGCGTGCCGCTGAAGGCCGACTTCACACTCGACACCGAGGCCATGCTGGCCGCGATCGCCGAGCATGAGCCGGCCATCGTCTACCTGGCCTATCCGAACAATCCGACTGGCACGCTCTACGACGACGCCGACATGGAGCGCATCATCGCCGCGGCCAACAAAAGCCTCGTGGTGATCGACGAGGCTTATCAGCCGTTCGCGCAGCAAAGCTGGCTGCCGCGCGCCGACGCGTTCGACAACGTCGTCGTGATGCGCACGGTGTCCAAGCTCGGTCTGGCCGGGATCCGCCTCGGTTATCTGGTGGGCAAGCCCGCGTGGCTGACCGAATTCGACAAAGTGCGGCCGCCGTACAACACTAATGTGCTGACGCAAGCCGCCGCCGATTTCCTGCTCGACCACGTCGACGTGCTCGACAGCCAGGCCGCGCAACTGCGCGAAGAACGCACGAAACTGGCGCAAGCCGTGGCCCAGTTGCCGGGCGCCGAAGTGTTCCCGAGCGCCGGCAACTTCCTGCTGGTGCGGGTGCCCGATGCATCCGTTATGTTCGAAACGCTGCTGGCGGCACGGGTTCTGATCAAAAACGTGAGTAAAATGCATCCATTGCTGGCTAATTGTGTGCGTTTGACCGTCGGTTCCCCTGACGAAAACGCCCAACTGGTCGCCGCACTGAAACTCGTGCTGCATTGAATGGCGTTAAATAGCCGTGTCGGCGCTTCTGCATAGCGCGCGCGGCCAGCCGTTTTCCCCTCCCACACTACTATCGCTTTCTAGCTTGATTCGAGGAATTACCATGCGCCTTGCGGAAGTCGTTCGCAATACCAGCGAAACGCAGATCCGTGTGAAGATCAATCTGGACGGCACCGGTCAGCAGAAACTGGCCACCGGCGTGCCGTTCCTCGACCACATGCTCGACCAGATCGCGCGGCATGGGTTGTTCGATCTCGACATCGAAGCGCATGGCGACCTGCACATCGACGACCACCACACAGTCGAAGACACCGGCATCACGCTGGGTCAGGCGGTCGCGAAAGCCATTGGCGACCGCAAGGGCATCCGCCGCTACGGTCATTCTTACGTGCCGCTCGACGAAGCACTGTCGCGTGTCGTGATCGACTTTTCCGGTCGGCCCGGGCTCGAATTCCACGTGCCGTTCACCCGCGCGCGCATCGGTACGTTCGACGTCGATCTCTCCATCGAATTTTTCCGCGGTTTCGTGAATCACGCCGGCGTAACGCTGCATATCGACAACCTGCGCGGCCTGAACGCCCATCACCAGATGGAAACCGTGTTCAAGGCGTTCGGACGTGCGTTGCGCATGGCCGTCGAACTGGACGAACGCGCGGCGGGGCAGATTCCGTCGACCAAGGGCAGCCTTTAAACGACTCACTGACCAGGACCGGCTGCGCTCACGCGCGCCGGTATGCGATGGACATTCTGAAGTCGTTTATTTCGCTGCTGGCGCTGATCAACCCGGTCGGCGCCATCCCGTTCTTCATGAGCCTGACGGCCCATCAGGGCGATGTCGAGCGGCGCAGAACCATCCGTATCGCGGCGATTTCGGTGTTTTGCGTGATTGCGGTGACCACGCTGCTCGGGCAGCAGATCATCAGCTTCTTCGGCATTTCGGTCGGCTCGCTCGAAGTGGGCGGCGGGATCATCATGCTGCTGATGGCGATCAACATGCTGAACGCGCAGATCGGCAACAGCCGTTCGACGCCGGAAGAGCGCGACGAAGCCGAGCAGAAGGACAACATCGCGGTCGTGCCGCTGGCGATTCCGCTGTTGACCGGCCCGGGCGCGATGAGTACGACGATCATCTATGCGGCGGGCTCGGCGCACTGGTACGACCGGCTCAGCCTGATCGCAATCGGTGCGGCGCTGGCGGCGATCTGCTTTTTTCGCTGCGCCTTGCCGAACCGATTGCCCGCTGGGTGGGCCGCACGGGTATCAATATCGGCACGCGGCTCATGGGTTTGATGTTATCGGCGCTGGCGGTGGAATTCATCGTCGATGGATTGAAGGCATTGCTGCCTAATTTGAAATGAAAACTTCGATAGCGATTGTGGATTACGGAATGGGCAACCTGCGTTCGGTTGCTCAGGCGCTGCGCAAAGCCGCGCCCGAGGCGGACGTGGCGATCGTCGATCAGCCGGAGGCAATTCGCTCGGCCGACCGCGTGGTGTTGCCCGGCCAGGGCGCGATGCCGGACTGCATGCGCTGTCTCGGCGAGTCCGGCCTGCAGGAGGCGGTAATCGAGGCGTCGCGCACGAAGCCGCTGATGGGCGTGTGCGTCGGCGAGCAGATGCTGTTCGACTGGAGCGCCGAGGGCGATACGCCCGGCCTCGGTCTGCTGCCCGGCAAGGTGCTGCGTTTCGACCTCGAAGGCCAGCTGCAGGACGACGGCTCGCGCTTCAAGGTCCCGCAAATGGGCTGGAACCGCGTGCGTCAGGCGCAGCCGCATCCGCTGTGGGACGGCGTCGCGGATAACGCGTTCTTCTATTTCGTGCACAGCTATTACGTCGTGCCGGAGAATGCGGCCCACACCGCGGGCGAAACGGTGTACGGTGTGCCCTTTACCTCGGCGGTGGCGCGGGATAACATCTTCGCGACCCAATTTCACCCGGAAAAGAGCGCCGAAGCGGGCCTGCGCGTGTATCGCAACTTCGTGTACTGGAACCCGTGAGCGCCTTTCTTCTTCCTGTTGCCGTGCGCTGTTGCGCCACAAGCGTGGCGGCTGCCGCGTGCTACAACCGCAGCATGACGATTTCTCAGCTCCATCGCGCCCAGCAAGGATGCCGAAAGAGTTGTACTAAACTAGCGGAACGGCGTTGCGACGAGCTGGCTCACCAGCCGCTGCCGCCGACCTTCAACCACCTCCCAGACAACACCCGATTGCTATGCTGCTGATTCCCGCCATCGACCTGAAAGATGGTCAGTGTGTACGCCTCAAACAAGGCGATATGGACCAGGCGACGATATTTTCCGAGGAACCGGCGGCGATGGCCCGGCATTGGGTCGACCGCGGCGCCCGGCGTCTGCACCTCGTCGACCTGAATGGCGCATTCGCCGGCAAGCCGAAGAATGAAGACGCGATCCGCGCGATCATCGAGGAGGTGGGTGGCGAGATTCCCGTCCAGCTGGGCGGCGGCATCCGCGACCTGAACACGATCGAACGTTATCTGGACGACGGGTTGTCGTATGTGATCATCGGTACGGCCGCGGTGAAGAATCCGGGCTTTTTGCAGGATGCGTGCACGGCGTTCGGCGGCCATATCATCGTCGGGCTGGATGCGAAAGACGGTAAAGTCGCGACCGACGGCTGGAGCAAGCTGACCGGCCATGAAGTGGCGGATCTGGCGCGCAAATTCGAGGATTACGGCTGCGAATCGATCATCTACACCGACATCGGCCGCGATGGCATGCTGCAAGGCATCAACATCGAAGCGACGGTGCGCCTTGCACGCGCGGTGAAGATTCCGGTGATCGCGAGCGGCGGTCTGTCGAACCTCGCGGACATCGAATCGTTGTGCGAGGTCGAGGACGAAGGCATCGAAGGCGTGATCTGCGGCCGGGCAATTTACTCGGGCGATCTCGACTTCGCTGCTGCGCAGACCCTCGCGGACCGGCTGCGCGAATCGGACGACGCCTGAACGGCGCAATCCGCTCAAGCGGCCTTAAGCGGGCTTAAGCGGACGTAATGGCGCGTCCTGAAGGCGCCTCATGCCGTACGTGTTCGAGACACTTGCGACGTGACGCGGCTAGCCGCGCCGGCATTGTGCCGCTCCCGAATGAGCGGCCTCATCAGCGGTATTGGCAGAATTGCAAGATCATGGCACTAGCTAAACGCATCATCCCCTGTCTCGACGTCACGGCTGGTCGCGTGGTCAAGGGCGTCAACTTCGTCGAATTGCGCGATGCGGGCGACCCGGTCGAAATTGCTCGCCGCTACGACGATCAGGGCGCCGACGAACTCACCTTCCTCGACATCACCGCCACCTCTGACCAGCGCGATCTGATCCTGCCGATCATCGAAGCGGTCGCCTCGCAGGTGTTCATTCCGCTGACGGTCGGCGGCGGCGTGCGCGCCGTCGAAGACGTGCGGCGTCTGCTGAACGCGGGCGCGGACAAGATCAGCATGAACTCGTCGGCGGTCTCGAATCCGCAGCTGGTGCGCGACGCGACGGACAAATACGGCTCGCAATGCATCGTCGTCGCGATCGACGCGAAGCGCGTGTCCGCAGACGGCGAACCGCCGCGCTGGGAAGTTTTCACGCATGGCGGGCGCAAGGCGACCGGGCTGGACGCCGTCGAATGGGCGCGCAAGATGGCCGAACTCGGCGCCGGCGAAATCCTGCTGACCAGCATGGACCGCGACGGCACCAAAAGCGGCTTCGACCTCGCGCTCACGCGCGCGGTGTCGGACGCGGTGCCGATTCCGGTGATCGCTTCGGGCGGGGTCGGCTCGCTACAGCATCTGGCCGACGGCATCAAGAACGGTCACGCGGACGCGGTGCTGGCCGCCAGCATCTTCCACTACGGCGAACACACCGTGGGCGAGGCCAAGCGCTTCATGGCCGATCAAGGCATTTCGGTGAGGTTGTGACGTGGTGAATCCGTCGGACGTGGACTGGCTCGACAAGGTCAAGTGGGACGCGAACGGCCTTGTGCCGGTGATTGCGCAGGAAGCGTCGACGAACGACGTGCTGATGTTCGCGTGGATGAACCGCGAGGCATTGGCGAAAACCGTCGAAACCGGCCGCGCGGTGTATTTCTCGCGCTCGCGCCAGCGCCTGTGGTTCAAGGGCGAAGAGTCTGGCCACGTGCAGCATGTGCACGAAGTGCGGCTCGATTGCGACGAAGATGTCGTGCTGCTGAAGGTCGAGCAGGTGTCGGGCATCGCCTGCCACACCGGCCGCCACTCGTGCTTTTTCCAGAAATTCGAAGGCACGGCTGACGACGGCGACTGGGTCGCCGTCGAGCCCGTGCTGAAAGACCCCGAACACATCTACAAATGACGCAATCCACGCAATCTACTAACGACACGCTGCTGCGTCTCGCTGCCATCATCGACAGCCGCAAGGGTGGCGATCCGGACGTTTCGTACGTCTCGCGCCTGTTCCACAAGGGCGATGACGCGGTTCTGAAGAAGATCGGCGAGGAAGCCACCGAAGTCGTGCTGGCCGCCAAAGACGCGCGCCATGGCGGCGCGCCGAAAGCGCTGGTCGGCGAAGTGGCCGACCTGTGGTTTCATTGCCTCGTGATGCTGTCGCATTTCGATCTGAACCCGGCGGACGTGCTCGCCGAACTCGAGCGCCGCGAAGGCCTGTCGGGTATCGAGGAAAAGGCGCTGCGCAAGAGCCGCGAACGCGAGCAGAACGGCGACTGATTGCCACATAATGTCTTGAAGTAGCGAACGCCGGCGCCCACATTGCACTGAACACATCCGACCGCATCCTCAGGAGGACGCAAGCATGGAACAGTCGCACAACAGTTACCCGCCGCCGGCGTATCGCAACGCGATCGACTCCGACCGCGAGCGCAGTCTGCGCACGCTCACCCATGTTCTGTACGCGCTGTATGCGGTCCATTGGCTGACGGGCGGGATTTCGATTCTGATCGCGGTCATCGTCAACTATGTGAAGCGCCAGGATGTGGCCGGCACGCCGTACGAAGCACACTTCGAGTGGCAGATCCGCTCGTTCTGGATGGGCCTGGCCGGCTATCTGATCGGCGGCGCGCTGGTTTTTGTCCTGATCGGCTTTCCGGTTCTGTGGGCCGTCAGCATCTGGATGTTGTACCGTATTATCAAGGGCTGGCTGTATCTGTACGATAACAAGCCGCTCGCGGATCCGCGCGGCTGGTTCTGAGTTTCGTCTGCTGGCTACTGAGCTGGAAAAGAAAACCGCGGAACCGCGCCGAACGCTTCGCGCTTTAGCCATACCGCGGCCATACCGCGTCAGGAATACGATGAGTCACGACCCGAACTGCCTTTTCTGCAAGATCGCCGCCGGCGAGATTCCGTCGACCAAAGTCCATGAAGACGAAGAGTTTATTGCCTTCCGCGACATCCGTCCGGCGGCCGAAACTCACGTGCTGGTGATTCCGCGCAAGCACATCGCGACGCTGTCGAACTGCGCCGAAAGCGACGCATCGCTGCTTGGTAGAATGCTTGTTCTGGTTGCGCGTTTGGCCGACCAGCTGGGCGTCGCTTATACCGGTGGTGAAACCGGGTTTCGCACGGTGATCAATACCGGTCCCGGCGGCGGGCAAGAGGTGTATCACCTGCACGCGCATATTCTGGCGGGGCCGCGTCCGTGGCACCGAATGGGCTGACGAATGGACGATTGATTGGCCGTCGCTCGCATGACGAGTTTTGGCCACGGACAATAGCGCAGCGGTGTTTCTGCCGCGTTGTAATTACGCCGACGCGATCGTCTGGTCACAATCATATTCACTGTGCCGCCGGTTGAATCGGAAGAGCCTGCGGTAACGTATAGATGAAGCGTACGCGCTTCGATTCACGCCGCAAGGCATAAGAGTTTTGCCGCATCTGTAGGCGGCGTCGGGGTTAAGGAGAGTAGTCATGGGTTCGTTGAGTATTTGGCATTGGCTGATCGTGTTGTTGATCGTCGCTCTGGTGTTCGGCACGAAGAAGCTGCGCAATATCGGCACTGATCTGGGTGGCGCGGTGAAGGGCTTCAAGGAAGGCATGAAAGAAGCCGAAACGCCGGCTGACGCGCAACAGCAGCGCGAACTGCCGCGCAACGGCGCCGTGGATGTGGACGCGAAGGAAAAGACGCCGCGTTCCGGCGATTACCGCTAAGCCGCGGCCCAACCGCGTTACTGACGGACACTTCACTTCATGCTGGACCTCGGTCTAACCAAGATGGCGCTGATCGGCGTCGTCGCGCTGGTCGTACTCGGGCCTGAGCGCCTGCCACGCGTGGCCCGCACGGCCGGCGCGCTGTTCGGCCGCGCGCAGCGGTATATCAACGACGTCAAGGCCGAAGTCACGCGCGAAATCGAACTCGACGAGTTGCGTCGCATGAAAAGCGAGTTCGAAGCGGCGGCGAGCAACGTCGAAACCACTGTTCACGACAATCTGCGCAAGCACGAAACCGAGCTGAACGACGCCTGGAATTCGGGCACGTCGGTGTCGCCGAGCATTGCCGGCGGCGCGCTCGAAGGTGACGTGGGCACTTCGTCGTGGCAGACCAGCACGCCGCCCGCGGGACCCAGGCGCAAGAACTGGCGCGTCAAACAAACGGCCATGCCCACCTGGTACAAGCGCGCCACGACGCGCCGCACGCGCGTGCAATCGGGCGCCGCGCGCGTGGCCCGTCACACGCCGGCCACCATGCGTCGTCCGACGCGGTTCTTCTGATGATCAGAACGACAATCTCTAACCGAGGGCCGGTGTGAGCGACCCCCAGCAAACCCAAGACGAAGGCACTGAAGAGACCTTCATTTCCCACCTCGTTGAATTGCGCGACCGCATCATCCGCGCAGGCCTTGCCGTCATCGTGGTGTTTGTCGGACTCGTGTATTGGGCGCCGGACATCTTCCGGCTGTTGGCCCGGCCCTTGATGCAGAATCTGCCGAAGGACGGCAAAATGATCGTCACCGACGTCACCGGTTCGTTCTTCGTGCCGATGAAGGTCACCATGCTGGTCGCCTTCGTGATCGCGTTGCCGATCGTGCTGTACCAGATCTGGGCGTTCGTCGCGCCGGGTCTTTATCAGCATGAAAAGAAGCTGGTCGGGCCACTGGTGGGCAGCAGCTACACGCTGTTTCTGTGCGGCATGGCGTTCGCGTACTTCGTGGTGTTTCCGACCATCTTCCGCGTGATGGCGCACTACAACGCGCCGCTCGGCGCGGAGATGACCACCGATATCGACAATTACCTGAGTTTCGTGCTGACAATGTTTATTGCGTTCGGCGTGACCTTCGAGGTGCCGATCGTGGTCGTGCTGCTGGTTCGCATGAACGTGCTGACCATCAGGAAGCTCAAGGAAATTCGTCCGTATGTGATTGTCGGCGCGTTCGTGGTTTCGGCTGTGGTGACGCCGCCGGACGTGTTCTCGCAGCTGATTCTGGCGATTCCGCTGATCGTGCTGTACGAGGCCGGCATCATCGCTGCGCGGCTGATTGTAGGCAAGCAGCCGGCGGTGGTCGAAGACGCAAGTCCGCCGAATTGATCTGGCGCCTCGCGCGCTGACCAAGCTGGCAAAACAAAAAGGGCAGTCCATTCAGGACTGCCCTTTTTGTTTTGCAACCGCGTTGCTGTTTGGCTTGCCATGTCGCCTGCGGCCTGTGCCGCTGTGCATATCAACCGCCGTCGTCGTCCTGCTGATCGCCGCCGTTGCTGTCCACCGGTTGCTTCGGCGGCGGCGGGCGCTTGCCGATCGCCACGTCCAGATCCATTTCACGGCCCTTGCGCACCAGATGAACCTTGGCGGCCGTGCCCGGTTTGATCTGCGCGATCACGTTCAACAGACGCGTGGTATCGGTGATGTCCTGGCCGTTCACGCTCACCAGGATGTCGCCTGGTTTGATGCCGGCGCGGTCGGCCGGACCGTTCTTCAGCACGCCCGCGACGATCGCACCGGACTTCTGCTCCAGCCCGAACGACTCGGCGATCTCCGGGGTCACATCCTGCGGCTCGACGCCGATCCAGCCGCGCGTCACCGAGCCGGTCGTGATGATGCTCTCCAGCACGCTGCGCGCCGTCGACACGGGAATTGCGAAGCCGATGCCGAGCGAGCCGCCTGAGCGCGAATAGATCGCCGTATTGATGCCGAGCAGATTGCCGTTCACATCGACCAAAGCGCCGCCCGAGTTGCCCGGGTTGATCGCCGCATCGGTCTGAATGAAATTTTCGAAGGTGTTGATGCCGAGGTGATTGCGCCCGAGCGCGCTGACGATGCCCATCGTCACCGTCTGGCCGACGCCGAACGGATTGCCGATCGCGAGCACCACGTCGCCCACGCGCGTCTGGTCCATGCGGCCGAGCGTGATGGTGGGTAGATTGGTCATGTTGACCTTCAGCACAGCGAGGTCCGTTTCCGGATCGACGCCGATCACCTTCGCATTGGTGGTGCGACCATCGGCCAGCGCAATTTCAATCTGATCCGCGCCGTCCACGACGTGCTGGTTCGTTAGAATGTAACCTTCCGAACTCACTATCACACCCGAGCCAAGATTGGAGGCGGGTTGTTCCTGCTGCTTGCCTTTGTTCTTGTCGCCGAAGAAGTAGCGGAACAACGGATCTTTCGCCCGGGGATCGGGCGGCAGCGAGCCATCCTTGCTCGAGAACACATTGACGACCGCGGGCATGGCTTTCTGCGCGGCGTCCGCATACGACGCCTGTGCAGGGCCGCTGCCGATGCCTGGCGCCACTTCCCGAAGGGCGACGATCGGTTCGGCGAGTTGCTTGCCGAATTGCCCTTGACGCTGGAGCCACTGCGGTTTGAGGGTCGCAATGATGAACATCAGCGCCAACAGCACAGTCACCGCTTGGGCAAAGAACAGCCAAAAGCGTCTAAGCATCTGAAGACTAGAGGTTTATATGGATCGGATCGAACTTGAATTGTACTTGAACAATCTCCTTGAAACCGCGCGTTTCAAGGACTATTGCCCCAATGGATTACAGGTCGAAGGGCGCCGCCGGGTCAACAAGCTCGCGACCGGCGTGACCGCGTCAGCGGCCTTCCTGGAGGCCGCGCTCGACTGGGGCGCCGACGCCGTGCTGGTTCATCATGGCTACTTCTGGCGCAACGAGGCGCCGCAGATCACCGGGCGCAAATACGCGCGCCTGAAGCTGCTGCTCGCCAACGATCTGAACCTGTTCGCCTACCACCTGCCGCTCGACGACCATCCCGAGTTCGGCAACAACGCGCAGATCGGCGCAAAGATGGGCTGGATCAGCGACGCACGCTTCGGCGAGAACGACCTCGGCTGGCTCGCCACGTTTCCGATGCCGATCACGCTCGCGCACTTCACCGCGCAAGTCGAGCAGACACTTGGCCGTACACCGCTGGTATTCGGCGACTCGGACCGCGAACTGCGCCGCGTCGGCTGGTGCACGGGCGCCGCGCAAGGCATGTTCGACGCCGCGATCGACGCCGGCGCCGATGTCTACCTGACCGGCGAGGTGTCGGAGTCGGTGATGCACACGTCGGCGGAAAGCGGTGTCGCGTTCCTCGCGGCCGGCCATCACGCGACCGAGCGTTTCGGCGTGCAGGCGGTCGGCAAGCATCTATCCGAGTCGTTCGATATCGAACACCTGTTTATCGATATCCCTAATCCCGTTTGAATTGAAAATCTGCATTAGAGAAGAAAAAGGCATGAATAACGGAGGGGGCACTTAAAAGGAGGTATAAAAAAGTTTGCGATCCGTACGGAGAAACCCTGAGATATCAATGGCTTCGCACGGTTTTTGGCAATCGGGCCTTGTAAATGCCGACTCCATTCGCGCAAACTAGCGGCGGTAGAAGCGACGTGAAGGAAAAATCCAACTCAGAAGTGGGGCGTGTGATGCGAGACAAGGAAGATGAACGCGTCGACGGCAGCCGCCGTAGCTGGCTGATAGCGACGACCGTAGCAGGTGGCATAGGAGGCGTAGCCACTGTCGTACCCTTTGTTAGTTCGTTTGCACCATCTGAAAAGGCCAAGGCGGCAGGCGCGCCGGTCGAAGTCGATATCAGTAATCTCAAGCCTGGCGACATGATGACCGTTGCCTGGCGCGGTAAGCCGGTGTGGATCATCAACCGCACCGACAAGATGCTCGCCGATGTCCAGAAAGCCGATACCGAAGTAGCGGATCCCCACACCAAGAATGCTTTTTCGATGCCGTTGCCGGAGTACTGCAACAACGAGTTCCGTTCGCGGACCGATCACAAGAACCTTTTCGTCGCCGTCGCCGTGTGCACCCATCTGGGCTGTACGCCGACGCCGCGCTTCCAGGAGGGCGCGCAGCCCAATCTTCCCGACGACTGGCCAGGCGGCTTCCTGTGTCCTTGCCACGGCTCGACCTACGACATGGCCGGCCGCGTCTTCAAGAACAAACCTGCGCCGCAGAATCTGGACGTCCCGCCTTACATGTTCACGTCGGCGAATACCCTCGTGATCGGCAAGGACGAGAAAGGAGAAGCGTAAATGGCGATCGAACACGAAGTGGAGACGACCGGGCTTGCCGGCTGGATCGACCGGCGCTTTCCGATGACGTCGACGTGGAAGAAGCACGTCTCCGAGTACTACGCACCGAAGAATTTCAACTTCTGGTACTTCTTCGGCTCGCTGGCGCTGCTGGTGCTGGTGAACCAGATTGTCACCGGCATCTTCCTCACGATGAACTACAAGCCCGACGCGACGCTCGCGTTCTCGTCGGTCGAGTACATCATGCGCGACGTGCCGTGGGGCTGGCTGATCCGCTATATGCACTCCACAGGCGCGTCGATGTTTTTTGTCGTCGTGTATCTGCATATGTTCCGCGGGCTGATGTACGGCTCGTATCGCAAGCCACGCGAGCTGGTGTGGGTGTTCGGCTGCGCGATTTTCCTGAGCCTGATGGCAGAAGCGTTTTTCGGCTACCTGCTGCCGTGGGGCCAGATGTCGTTCTGGGGCGCGCAGGTGATCGTGAACCTGTTCTCGGCGATTCCGTTCATTGGGCCGGATCTGTCGTTGTGGATTCGCGGCGACTACGTCGTGTCCGACGTCACGCTGAACCGCTTTTTCGCGTTCCACGTGATCGCGATTCCGCTGGTTCTGATCTTGCTGGTCGTCGTGCATCTGGTGGCGCTGCATGAAGTCGGTTCGAACAATCCGGACGGCATCGAGATCAAGGGGAAGAAGGACACGAACGGCATTCCGCTCGACGGCATTCCGTTCCACCCGTACTACTCGGTGCACGATTTCATGGGCGTGTCGGTGTTCCTGATAGTCTTCGCGGCGATCATCTTTTTCGCGCCGGAGATGGGCGGGTACTTCCTTGAAGCGAACAACTTCATTCCCGCGAATCCGCTGCAAACGCCGCAGGAAATTGCGCCTGTGTGGTACTTCACGGCGTTCTATGCGATGCTGCGCGCCACCACCGATCCGTTCAAGATCGTGCTGATGATCATCATCGCGCTGCTCGGCCTGTTCGCGCTGGTCCGCGCGCGCGGCAAGTGGAAGCTTGGGCTTCCGGTGCTCGCCGTGCTGGTGATTCTGGCGATGGCGTTCACCGAATCGAAGTTCTGGGGCGTGGTGGTGATGGGCGGCGCGGTGATCTCGCTGTTCTTCCTGCCGTGGCTCGACCGCTCGCCGGTGAAGTCGATCCGCTACCGGCCGTTTTTTCACAAGGTGTTCTACGGGATCTTCGTGCTCGCCTTCCTGACGTTGGGCTTCCTCGGCACTAAACCGCCGTCGCCGGCTTCGACGTTGATTGCACAGGTGTGCGCGCTGATCTACTTCGCGTTTTTCCTCGGTATGCCGTTCTGGACGCGGCTTGGCACGTTCAAGCAGCCGCCCGAACGGGTGCGGTTCAAGCCTCACTAATCGCGAGCCAGGAGAACACGAAATGAAAAAGCTGCTTTCGACGTGCGCGCTAATTGGCGCGACACTGCTCGCGGTGCTGGCAGGCCCGGCGCACGCGGACGAGAATTTCCCTCTCGACCGCGTGCCCGATAACGCGGAGAATTTCGCTTCCTTGCAGCACGGCGCGCAATTGTTTGTAAACTATTGCCTGAATTGCCACAGCGCGAACCTGATGCGCTACAACCGGCTGACCGACCTCGGCATTACGCCGAGTGAAATCCAGTCGAACCTGCTGTTCACCACCGACAAGGTCGGCAACACGATGACCGTGGCGATGCGCCCGGACGACGCGAAAGCGTGGTTCGGCGCGAGTCCGCCGGATTTGTCTGTGGAAGCGCGAGCGCGCAGCAAGGATTGGCTGTACACGTATCTGCGCAGTTTTTATCGCGACGATACGCGGCCGACCGGCTGGAACAATCTGGTGTACGAAAACGTGAGCATGCCTCACGTGCTGTGGCAGCTTCAGGGGCAACGTACCGCGAAGTTCGGTGACGAAACCGACGAAAAAACAGGCGAAACAGTGCACAAATTTGTCGGCTTCCAACAGGTCACTCCGGGGACGATGTCGCCGGTAGATTATGATTCTGCTGTGGCCGACCTTGTGTCGTACCTGTCATGGATGTCCGAACCGACGCAGAAAACCCGCAAACAGCTTGGCGTGTGGGTACTGCTCTTCCTCGGCATCCTGAGCTTTTTCGCCTGGCGATTGAACGCCGCGTACTGGAAACATATCAAATAATCACGCCGTCACCGGCGTGGGGCCGGCGCCAGGAAAAACCTGCTGAACGGTTTTTCCGCGCGCTGGCCCTTCAGCTTTTTGAGGAAACGTAAACATGATGGTTCTGTATTCCGGCACAACTTGCCCGTTCTCCCAGCGTTGCCGGCTGGTGTTGTTCGAAAAGGGCATGGACTTCGAGATCCGCGACGTCGACCTGTTTAACAAGCCGGAAGACATCGCTGTGATGAATCCGTATGGTCAGGTGCCGATTCTCGTCGAACGGGACCTGATTCTGTACGAATCGAATATCATCAACGAGTACATCGACGAGCGCTTCCCGCACCCGCAACTGATGCCGGCCGATCCGGTTCAGCGCGCCCGTGCCCGCCTGTTCCTGCTCAACTTCGAAAAGGAGTTGTTCGTCCACGTCGGCACGCTCGAAAACGAAAAGGGCAAGGCCGCTGAGAAGAATCACGAAAAGGCGCGCCTCGCGATCCGCGATCGCCTGACGCAGCTCGCACCGATCTTCCTGAAGAACAAGTACATGCTCGGCGAAGAGTTCTCGATGCTCGACGTGGCGATCGCGCCGCTGCTGTGGCGTCTGGATCACTACGGCATCGAGCTGTCGAAGAACGCTGCACCGCTGATGAAGTACGCCGAGCGCATTTTCAGCCGCCCGGCTTATATCGAAGCGCTGACGCCTTCGGAAAAGGTGATGCGTCGTTGAGTTTGGCTTTGGGGTGAGGGCACCGCGCGCATGGTTTTGCGCGGGCCCGCACCCGGTAAGAGGACTGTTGATGCAAGAGATTTCCACCAAGCCTTATCTGTTGCGCGCGCTGTACGAGTGGTGCACTGATAATGGCTACACGCCGCACATCGCGGTGCGGGTCGACAATCAGACGCGGGTGCCGCGTCAGTTCGTGCGCGATAACGAGATCGTGTTGAACATCAGCTTCGAGGCGACCAGCCAGTTGCAGATGGGCAACGAATGGATCGAGTTCAGCGCGCGTTTCTCCGGCAAGTCGCACAAGATCGAAGTGCCGGTCGCCAATATTCTCGCGATTTACGCGCGCGAAAACGGGCAAGGCATGGCATTCCCGGTCGAATCGGCGGGCGGCGAGGCGCTGGATTCGGGCGCCGATGCAGAGCTGGCGGACGAAACCGAGTCGCCGGCCGCGCCGAGCGGAGGTGCACCGCGCGCGGTTGTTGCGTCGCCGGCTGCGGAAAGCGCGTCCACCAAAGCGGATAGCGCCGCCGAAGGACCGCAACCTGACGACGATGGTTCAAAAGGTGGCGGAAGGGCTCGCCTTAAGATCGTGAAATGAAGTAGAATCACGGCCTCAGCCGGCTTAGCTCATCAGGTAGAGCGCTTGACTTGTAATCATGAGGTGGCGGGTTCGAGTCCTGCAGCCGGCACCAGTAGTACGAAACGGGTTTCTGAGAATTTTCAGAAACCCGTTTTTTATTTTAGGCAACATTTAGACGCGTTCAGCACGCAAGCAATAACCCGGGGCAATGCATGGGAGTATTAGCTTCGATTGGGATGTGAATTCGGCTTTAGAGCGCAAGCCGGCTAATTAATAGCTGATTCGGAAGAATATTAGTTGCGGACGCAATATGCGTCCGCAACTAAGTGTTGGTTTTTTTTGAATCGACGCTGTAGAAGTTGTAATTGCGCCGGCACCACTCTCTCAGGTTCTATTGTGCAACGGTGTGTCCCCGTAGTTGATGCGACTATACCGAAGCTATACGGGTCTGTCTATTGTCTTGCCGGAAAGCGAATATGCATTTTGAATGAACGAATGTGCTTTTGTTCTGATGAGCGGTGTCGATTATCAATGCAGACAGGTATTCCTGTACTGCCTCGCGAATGCTTGGGCTGTACGAAATTCTCGGCCGTGACTCAATCGAGACACGCTCAAGTGAATAGGCATAGCGCGTTATTCGGCCATATGTGCAAGACGTTCGATGCGAGAAGACGAGCTTTTTCGCAGCCAGTGGCCCAGGGCCATGTTCACAGTCGACGCTGTGAGCCGGTTTCAGGCCACTGCGCCCCGTGGAGCACTCCGCCCGTACAACGATTACCACTGAAACCGCTTGTTGCAATTGGCGAATGGAGGCCCTTGTATAATCGTTTACCAGATATTTAACGCACAAGGCCGCCGTGTCCGACAAGCGTCAGCAGATTCTCGATACCGCAACGATCCTGTTCAGCAAGCATGGTTACCATGCCGTCGGCGTGGACTGGATCATTGCCGAATCGGGTGTCGCGAAAATGACCATGTACCGGCACTTCCCGTCCAAAACGGATCTGGTCATTGCGGTGTTGCGGCAACGTCAGGAGCAATGCGCGGTGTCGCTCAAGGCGTTTGTCGCCGAGGCGGAGTCGCCGCTCGCCCGTCTCGAACGTGTCTTCGACTGGCACCAGGACTGGTTCAGAAGCGCGATGTTCACCGGCTGCATGTTCGTGCACGCCGCTTCCGAATTCGCCGACAAAGGCAGCAGCATCCACGGCATTATCGTTGAGCAGAAGGCCGACTTGACGCAATTTATCGAGCAACTGGCCGCCGACATCGTGCCCGCCGAGCAGGCAAAAGTACTGGCGCCGGTGATCGTGATGCTGCTCGACGGCGCCACGCTCTCGGTGCAAATCTCAGGCCGTGAAACTGCCGCAACTGATGCCTGGAGCGCCGCGCGCGACTTGCTGGCCATGCATTCGACGTCCGCGGCGTAGTGCGGGGCAGGGCAGCCGGCCAGGCCTAGCTGAAGCAAAAACAGTCGTTTTTGCTCAGATCTCTTTCACCTTGTCGATATTGGACTTTTTAGTCTACGAAACGCGCTTTGAAGGCGGCAAAAGCCGTGGCATCGGTATCCTCAGCGGCGTTCGCTAACGAATACCGCAACGCGAACCGAGGCGACAGAGTTACTATTCGGGCGTCAGTCGGCATTGCAAGAAAATCACTCCGGCGGGCAAAGCCCCCGACGACGCGCCGTTTCACCGCGTCACTCCCGCAAAACGCATCCCACCTCATCATGACCAGCCCCGCAACCATCACCTGGCCCGAAGCCGACGGCCCCCGCACTGCGCGTTGGCGCTCCGAAGCAGCAGTGCCGCCGCCTAAGCGCGTCGTCGTCGCCGATGACCGCACTACCGCCGACTCTGCCTACCGCCTCGCGTGCGAAGGCACCGCGCTGCTCTGGAACGGCGACTTCCAGAACGCCCGCCAACTATTGCAAGCGGTCACGCGCCGTCTGGAGCGTAAGCCGCGCAAGCAGGGCGACACGCCGCTCGACGCGTTCAACCTGCATCGTCAGGCGCAGTCGCAACGCGCCCGCACGCTCGGCATGATCCTGATCCCGCTCGACGCCGCCTACGCGATACCGCTGCGCCGCGCGCCTGAAGTGCAGCAGGCCTGCCTCGAAACCTATGGACCGTCAGCCGATGAGCCGTCGGTCGTGTCGCTGCGCGAATTGCTCGGACTGATCGGTGCGCACGAGTGGCGCAAGAAGGGCGTCGACATTCCCGTGCTGGGCGAGCGCATTCATCCACACTACGGTGTGTTTTCACCGGTGCGCGGCGAATATGTGGACCTGGTCGCACGCACGCCGTTGCCGTCGCTGAACAAGGCGTTCGATATCGGCACCGGCACGGGCGTGCTGGCTGCGCTGCTCGCCAAGCGTGGCGTGAAGAAAATCATCGCGACAGATCGGGATCCGCGAGCCCTCGCCTGTGCACGCGAAAACCTCACGCGTCTTGGTTACGACCAGCAAGTCGATATCGTGGATGCGGATCTATTCCCCGAAGGCCGCGCGCCGCTCGTGATCTGCAATCCGCCGTGGGTGCCGGCGCGGCCCGCGTCGCCGATCGAATACGCGGTCTACGATCCGGAGAGCCGCATGTTGCTCGGCTTCCTCAACGGCCTGGCGGAGCATCTGTCGCCGGGCGGCGAAGGCTGGCTGATCATGTCGGATTTCGCCGAGCATCTCGGTCTGCGCACGCGCGAATGGTTGCTCGCTGCGATCGAAAAGGCCGGGCTGACGGTGGTCGGCCGCGAGGATATTCGTCCGCGTCATCTGAAGTCGACCGATGAGACCGATGCGCTGCACGCTGCGCGTGTGGCTGAGGTGACGTCGCTGTGGCGGCTGAAAGCGCGATAGGCCATGGACGATGAAGTGCGGCGCGCTGCTGAAAAGAAAGCGGCGTGCTAGACCGATACGTCGCGCGCCGCGAGATAGGCTAGCGCGCCGCGCCCCGCCACCAGGCCGCTAGCGAAGCAGGCCGTCAGCAGATAGCCGCCGGTCGGCGCTTCCCAGTCGAGCATCTCGCCCGCGCAGAACGCGCCGGGCAGACGCTCGATCATCAACTGCGGATCGAGCGCTTCGAAAGGTATCCCGCCGGCGGTGCTGATCGCTTCCTCGATTGGCCGCGCGCGCGTGAGCCGCACCGGTAGCGCTTTGATTGCCTGAGCCAGGTGGTTCGTGTCGGCGAAAGCTTCCTTCGACAGAATCTCGTGCAGCAACGCGAGTTTTACGCCTCCAATACCGATTCTGCCTTGCAGATGACTCGACATTGAACGCGAGCCGCGCGGCCGCGTGACTTCGGTGACGATGCGCTCCAGAGTCAAGCCTGGCGCCAGATCCAGCGTGATCGTGACGTCGCCGTCGGCCAGAATTCGCTCCCGGATTGCTGCCGACAATGCGTAAATCAGGCTCCCTTCGAGACCCGTTTCGGTCAGAAGTATTTCACCTTGTCGATTGTGGACGTTTTTGTCTATATCTGTGATCGCGATGGCCACCGGCTTGACCGGTTGGCCTGCGAAACGCTCGCGCAGATAGGGGCTCCAGTCGGCATCGAAGCCGCAGTTCGCGGGCCGCAAGGGCGTCACCGGCACCTCGCGCGCGCTCATCAGCGGCACCCACGCGGCGTCCGATCCGAGCCGTGGCCAGCTTGCGCCACCGAGCGCGAATACGACGGCATCGCAGGTCACGGTTCGCGCGCCGTCGGGTGTTGCGAAGCGCAGGGCGTGCGGGGCGGCGCTGTTGCCTTGTTCGTCCCAGCCGATCCACTTGTGGCGCATATGAAAGCGTACCCCCGCTTCCCGCAACCGATGCAGCCACGCGCGCAGCATCGGCGCGGCTTTCATATCGGTCGGAAAAACCCGGCCCGAACTGCCGACAAAGGTTTCGACGCCGAGCTCGTGCAACCAGGCACGCAACGCATCGGGCCCGAAGGCATCGAGTAGCGGCGTGATCTGCTGGCGGCGCGGACCGTAACGGCCGAGAAACGGTTCGAGCGGCTCAGAGTGCGTGATGTTCATGCCGCCTTTGCCCGCCATCAGAAATTTGCGACCAACCGACGGCATTGCGTCGTAGACGTCGACCTGCAAGCCATGCTGCTGGGCCAGCGCCTCGGCGGCCATCAGGCCGGCGGGGCCGCCGCCGATCACGGCGACACAGGCGGAATCAATGGAGGGTGACATGCGGTCCTGCAGATGAGCGGAGAGGCGGCGCGCTTGCGCGATGCAACGATCGAGCGGCGCGAAGGGCGCTATTTTCACACTGCCGGCACGCCAGGGCAAACGGGCGGCTCGGCGGGCTGGCCGAAAACGTCTGGGTTCGGGCGCTTTGGCATTCGTTGAGCCGGCGCGCGGTTCTTTGCAATTCAGGTGCGCGAACTATACTTTTTCCAAACACCTTCCACCGGACGCCGTTCGCGTCTTCCCCACGCCAAACATGCTCAACACCTCCATGCCGCTCGACGCTGCCGTTGCGCTGCGGCTCGACGAGATGGTTTGCGCGCGTGCTGTTGCTTAGATGACGGAGACTGTCATGACCCGCAAATATATCGACTGCCGTGAATTTCCGAGTGAAATGAATTGCACGGTTGCGTTGTCCGCCGATACCGAGAGCGAATTGCTCGACGCGGCTGTGCAGCACGCCGTCTCGGTTCACAAACATACGGACTCGCCGGAACTGCGCTCCCAGCTGAAGACGCTGTTTCATGAAGGCACGCCGCCGATGGAGGCGCCGCGCAAGTGATTTCACAGGCGATCTGTTTTTCTGCGAGAACGGATGCCGGCTGACGAAAACGGGCGGCGTGCGTCGCCCGCTTTCGTCGCGGCGTTGCTGGTTCAGCCGGGATAAGCTTCGTCCACTTTGAGGCCGGCGAGCTTGAAGATCACCCGCAGCGTTTGCGGTTTGATGTCGCGGCGCGAAGCGAGCGTGGTCATGACGAAGTCGAGCACCTTCGCGTATTTGAGCATTGTCAGGCATGTTTCCATGTCGACGCTGCCGTCGCGCATGACTTCGGCTAGACGCAGCATTTCAGTGGAGATATCGCGCGCCATCTCCAGTTCGAGCTGCTGTTTCTCCGACCACGCGGGCGCGGCGGTGAGCTTCGCCAGCATTTCCTGAAACTTCTGCTCGACGTTTCCGTTGGGTATCGTATCCATTGCCGCCTCTTCTATTATCCGAGCGCGCTTCCGTTTGCGATCGCGGCGCGCTGCTGGTTACGTAACGTTCGGCCCGTGTTCCGGGTCCGCCATCCCCACATGCATTCGGTTCGCGTGATCGACGCCACGGCCGGCAGCCTGTTGTTATGCGTATGCCGGCTTGGGCTGTCGGGCGAGCCGGCACGCATGGTGTGTTGCGCCGCTTTGGAAACGTTCCACGTACTGTCTGTTGAGCAGGAAGTGTTCCAGGATGCGGTGTTTTTCGTACGGCCTGCGCGGCTACTCAGGTGAGCGGGCCGCGCTTTGGGTAAACTGGCAGCAACTTTTCCTTTTTTCCGTCATCTGTCGCACGTTCGCGTTGCAATTGATGGCGGTTCCCACGATGTCCAGCAAAACCCACGAAATCCGTCCGAACCAGTCCGTCGAACTGCTGAAGGAGCTTCATATCCTGACGCGCGACGGCAAGATGAACCAGGACAGCCGCCGCAAGCTGAAGCAGGTCTACCATCTGTTCCAGTTCATCGAGCCGCTGCTCAAAGAGCTCAAAGACAAGCAGGGCGACGTGACGCTCGTCGACCACGGCGCGGGCAAGTCATATCTAGGTTTTATCCTGTATGACCTTTTCTTCAAGGAGTTTCAAGGTGCCGCTGGTGGTGCTTCGCACATTTACGGCATTGAGACGCGCGAGGATCTGGTGACGAGGTCCGAGGAGCTGGCTGTTCGGCTTGGCTTTACGGGGATGTCGTTTCTGAACCTGTCGGTGGCCGATTCGATCACTTCGGAGCGGTTGCCCGCTGAGATCGATATTGTGACGGCGCTGCATGCATGTAATACCGCTACTGACGACGCGATTCGGTTTGCTTTGGAAAAGCATGCCAAATTTATTGTTGTGGTGCCGTGTTGCCAGGCTGAAGTGGCTGGGGTTTTGCGACAGAATAAGGGTAAATCGCTTGGGAATGTTTTGACGGAGATCTGGCGGCATCCTTTGCATACGCGAGAGTTCGGGAGCCAGATTACTAATGTATTGCGGTGTTTGCAGCTGGAAGCTCATGGGTATCAGGTGAGTGTTACCGAGCTCGTCGGATGGGAGCACTCCATGAAGAATGAGCTCATTATTGCTCAGTATAAGGATTTGCCGAGGCGGCGGTCTGCTGAAAGGCTTAATGAAATTATGGGGACACTTGGGATTGAGGAGTTGAAAGAAAGGTTTTTTGTATAAAGGTGATTTTCCTTGCGGGGGCATTGGTTTTTTTGCCTGCTCGGCGCTTTGGGTGTTTGCCTGCGGCGTTGGCCTTTCCTTGATTTCTTAGTGGTCTATTAGCGTCGCCCCTGTGCGGGGCAGGCACTTACTTTCTTTGCCGCCGCAAAGAAAGTAAGCAAAGAAAGCGGCTCAAACCGCTAATTCTTAAGCGGGTCCCCTGGCTTGGAAGCGGTAGTGGAGCATCTGGAATCTGTGTCCTCGCGCATTCAGCCCTGGTGACAAGGCAGTCATACTTCCGGCGGCGCTGCGCGCGCCGTAGCGGTGCTTCTTAAAATCGCCTGGCGGTTTTTGCGCTTGCGGCTGGTTCGGCGCAGCGGCTCGCAATCGTGTCCAAAATGCATCACCCTCGTGTCCCCCATGCCTCACCGAAGCGCTAGCGTCTCGCTCGAAGTGGCGGGCACACACTCGCACACTTGGGCGCCTCGCCGAGGCGCAGCCGATGGCCCCCACTGAACCAAAGCGAATCCACTGGTTTCCCTTCCAGACCGTTCCGGTGAGCACGCAGTGCGAGGCGGGAAGAATGACTGCTTTGTCACCAGCGCGGAGTGTGCGAGAACACCGATTCCAGATGCTCCACTACCGCCTCCAAGCCAGGGGACCCGCTTAAGAATTAGCGGTGTGAAGCCGCTTTCTTTGCTTACTTTCTTTGCGGCGGCAAAGAAAGTAAGTGCCTGCCCCGCACAGGGGCGAAGCTAATAGACCATTAAGAAATCAAGGAAAGGCCAACGCCGCAGGCAAACAGACATAAATCGCCGAGCAGGCAAAAACAGAAAGAAAAAGCCAGCGCCGTAGGCAAACAACCAATCACTCGCCACTGCGTTCCATCAACTCATTCCAGCCTGCAAGGCCAATCCTCCTGAGGGTCTCCTGATTCCGCTCATAAATATCCTCCGCATCAGGAAAAGCCTGAACAGCTCGTTCAATACTATCCTCGCGGAGCAAATGAAGAATAGGATACGGTGCACGATTGGTATAATTCTCAATATCATCCGGCCCACTACCTTCAAACTGATAATGAGGATGAAAACTGGCAATCTGAATAACACCTTCAAGCCGAATCTGCTTGATCATCCGATCAGAAAAAAACAAACAATCGTTAAATTCGAGAAAATCCCCAAGCGCCTGCGGAAAAATTAACAGAGTGGTATCCACCGCATCAGGATCCGAGGCGACCAGCGCCTGAAGCTCGTTTTCGAGATCGATCAAAACCCCTTCCATATCGATCGCCTCGCTAACGGCATAGCGGATTTGCCCCTTCACATGCACGGCCTTGGCAAAGGGGCACAAATTGAGCCCGATCACCGCTTTCGTCAGCCAATGGCGGGTAGCAGCGACAACAGCATCACGAGACTCGGCAGACAGCGGCATAAGAAAGCGGCAACGAAAGAGAAAACGTCATCTTACCGGGCCAAAGCCACCCGACCATGGCCCAAAGTTCAAGCCGCAGGCGCCGAACCGCACGAAGCGGCAATCAACTGCGCCGCCACCTTGGGTGCGGCAAGAATCGGCCCGCAACCTGGCCCATAAGTCTGGCTGGCCGCATACACGCCCTCGATCATCAAACCCAGCGCATTGGCCAATGCCACCGGATCATCGGCCCCCGCAGCAGTCGTCAACTCCGTGATCCGCGCCATCAACCGTTCCTTGTTGCGAAACACGAACTGGCGGGCCGGATGCGACACGTCCGGAAATTCCACCGAGACATTGACGAACGGACAACCGCGGTAGTCGTCAATCGACGCGCGCACCGCCAGGTCGTCGAAATACTGCTGGAGTTGCTTCGCCGGTTCGCCCGGATGTTTTGCAAAACTCTTCTCGACGTAACCGAAAAACTGCTGATCCTTGCCCTCCAGGTACGCCATCACCAGTTCATCCTTCGACGAAAACTGGCGGTACAAACTCATCTTGTTCACACCGGCACGCTCAACCACCGCGTCGACTCCAACTGCTCGCACGCCCTCGTGATAGAACAGTTCATCCGCCGCGCGCAGCAAGTGCTGCTGCGCCTGCGGCCCGGCGGTTTGCGCGCCGCGCGCGCGCCGTACGCCGGCTGGCTTGGGAGTTTTGCTGTCGGACATGGCGTGTCACCTGAATTGAATTGACGCCTTGACATGTTACCGACCAGTAACTAATATCGCAACACCTATTGTGACTGATCTGTCACAAGTCCTTTACCGAAGTCGTAACAATGCGAAGCGGCGCACCCTGCGGGATACGCGTCGATTGGAGAACTGATGAACTGGGCAGCGAGACTGATTGGCGGGCGTTTCCACTACGGCTGGTTGACCGTGGCGGTGGTGTTTCTGGTGTTGTTGGCGGCGGCCGGCACGCGCGCGACGCCGAGCGTGATGATGGTGCCGCTCGAGCATCAATTTGGCTGGAGCCGCGCGACAATTTCACTCGCGATCTCCGTAAACATTGCTCTTTACGGCCTGATGGGGCCGTTCGCGGCCGCCGCGATGCAACGCTTCGGCGTGCGTCCGACACTGCTCGCCGCGCTCGGCACGATGGCGGCGGGCGTGGCGCTGTCGTCGCTGATGACGCATCCGTGGCAGATGGTCCTGATCTGGGGGGTGATGGTTGGCGGCTCGACGGGTGTGGCGGCGCTGTCGCTGTCGGCCACCGTCGTGACCCGCTGGTTCACCACGCATCGCGGGCTGGTGATGGGGATTCTCACCGCCAGTTCGGCCACCGGCCAACTGGTGTTCCTGCCGATGCTCGCGGCCATCGCCGAGCATTACGGCTGGCGCCAAGTTGTGTGGGTCGTCGCCGGCGCGGCGGCGATCGTGTTGCCACTGGTCGCATTCCTGCTGCCGGAGCGGCCGGCCGACATGAAACTGCGTCCGTTCGGCGAACCGGCGAATGCCCCGATCACTACGACCGTCACGAAGCAGAATCCGCTGGCGATCGCGTTCGGCACGCTCGCCATGGCCAGCAAGACGCGCGATTTCTGGCTGCTGTTCTTCAGCTTCTTCATTTGCGGCGCGAGCACCAACGGCTACGTCGGCACGCATCTGATCGCAATGTGCGGCGACTACGGGATGACCGAAGTGCAGGGTGCATCGTTGCTCGCCGCGATGGGCATTTTCGATCTGTTCGGCACGACGCTGTCGGGCTGGCTGTCGGACCGCTTCAATAGTCGCGTGCTGCTGTTCTGGTACTACGGTCTGCGTGGCTTGTCGCTGATGTATCTGCCGCACGCGTTCGGCATCGACTTTTTCGGCCTGCCGCTTTTCGCAGTGTTCTACGGCCTCGATTGGATCGCCACCGTACCGCCCACTGTGCGTCTCGCCACGGACGTCTACGGCAAGGAATCGGCCCCTGTCGTGTTCGGCTGGGTGGTCGCGGGTCACCAGTTGGGCGCGGCGTTCGCGGCGCTCGGCGCGGGGATGCTGCGTGCGAGCCTCGGCACCTACACGGTGGCGTCGATGATTTCGGGTGGCCTGTGTCTGGTCGCCGCCGTAATCGTGCTGCGCATCAACCGGCCGGCTCGGGTGCCGGAGGCGCAGGCGGTTTAAAGCCACGCGTCAAAGCCAAGTGCTTGAACGCCAACGGCCCGCACTGGGCCGTTTTCCATTGCACTCTACGTAAAAACTAACTGCACACTTGATGGAGCGTGTGCGGTGAAGCCCGGTTATGCTATGTGGCCCCGGGCAGCCGCCCGTCGATCATGAATTTCGACCGAGAGAAGCGTATGGCCAACAAACCCGCCCCTACAGAAGTTGCCATTCACGAACTGATTGCAGGCCGCTGGAGCCCGCGCGCGTATTCGAGCGAGCCGGTGAGCCGCGAGCATCTGCGTGCGGTTCTCGAAGCGGCACGCTGGGCGCCGTCTTCGTATAACGCACAACCGTGGCGTTTCCTCGTTTTTGACCGCAGTGTCGATGAAGTGGCCTTCAAGCAGGCTTTCGCCACGCTGGTGCCGTTCAACCAGGGCTGGAATGCGCCTGCGCCGGTGCTGATCGCCGTGACCACGCACACGCTTACCAACAAGGGCGACGTGAACCGTGCCGCGTCGTACGATGCGGGTGCGGCGGCGATGTCTCTGGTGTTGCAGGCGCACGCACTCGGTCTCGCCGCGCATCAGATGAGCGGCTTCGACCCGAACGCGTTCCGCACGGCATTCAAGCTGCCGAACGACGTCGACGTGATCGCGATCATTTCGCTTGGCCACTATGGCGACGTCGATAAACTCGATCCGGTGTTGCGCGAACGCGAGAAGTCGGTGCGTCAGCGCCTGCCGCTTGCCGATATCGCGTATGGCGGTGGCTGGAAGAAGGCGTTCTGAGCGCCGCGCAGTCATAGCAGGTCCGTAGTATCAGGAAACGCGCGGCGGCCGGCCGCGCGATTTTTATTCGGCGTCGTCCATGACGCTCGAAAGCGGCGCGGCGACATGCTCCAGCGATTTGCGCTCGGCATCCACGCCCCAGATTGCGGCGATCACCGCCGCCGCCAGCATCAGCCCCGAGCCGACCAGATAGCCCGAAAATACTTCGCTGCGTTGATGCGTGTCGATCAGCCGGCCGAAGAACGCCGGCCCGGCGATGCCGCCGAGCGCCGTGCCGAACGCGTAGAACACTGCGATCGCCAGGGCGCGGATTTCGAGCGGGAAGGATTCGCTGACTGTCAAATACGCCGAACTGGCGGCCGCCGACGCGAAAAAGAAGATCACCATCCAGGCGATCGTCTGCGTGACGACAGTCAGCAGCTGTTGCTCGAACAGGTAGCCGCTCAGTGTCAGCAGGATCGCGGAGAGTCCGTAGGTGGTCGCGATCATCTTGCGTCGGCCGATCACGTCGAAGAGCCGGCCCAGCACCAGCGGCCCGAGGAAGTTGCCGAGCGCGAACGGCAACAGATACCAGCCGATGCGCTCGCCCGGCACCTGATAGAAATCGGTGAGCACGAGCGCGTAGGTGAAAAAGATCGCGTTGTAAAAGAACGCCTGCGCGGTCATCAGCGACAGCCCGACCAGCGCCCGGCGCCGATGCACGTTGAACAGCGTGTGGAACACCTCGCGCAGCGGCGTAGGTCCCCGCGACCGCAGGCGCAACCCGGTCAGTTCATCGTCCACGAGTTGGTGGCCTTTATCGCGAAAACGCGTTTCGATGCCCTCGACAATCGACCGAGCGTCGGGTTCGCCGCCGTGCGTGAGCAGCCAGCGCGGGCTTTCCGGCACCCACATGCGCATCGGCAAGATCGCGAGCGCCAGCACCGCGCCGATAAAGAAGCATGCGCGCCAGCCCCAGTCGGCAGGTAGCAGATGTGGATCGAGCAGCACGAGCGAACCCGCCGCCCCCATGCCCGCGCCGACCCAGAACGTGCCGTTGATACCCAGATCGGTCCAGCCACGCACGCGTGCAGGGGTGAATTCCTGGATCGTCGAATTGATCGCCGTGTATTCGCCGCCGATGCCCGCCCCAGTCAGAAAGCGAAACAGCAGAAAGCTGGCGAGATTCCACGCCAGCGAGGTGGCCGCGGTGGCGGCCAGATACAGCGCCAGCGTGATGAAGAACAGCTTGCGCCGGCCGAGCCGGTCGGTCAGCCAGCCGAAGCCGAGCGCGCCGAGCACCGCGCCGGCAATGTACGCACTGCCGGCGAGGCCTACTTCGGCGTTGGTAAAGTGCAACGATGGGCTAGACTTCAACGCACTTGCCACGGCGCCTGCCAGCGTCACTTCAAGACCGTCGAGGAGCCACGTCACGCCCAGCGCCACGACGATCAGCGAATGGAAGCGTCCCCAAGGCAAGCGGTCGAGCCGTGAAGGGAGATCGGTTTCGATGACAGCGGAAGTTTTTTCGTCGACAGCGGCGGTGGGCGGCGCGCGCATTGCTGGAAGTCTCCTGATTCTCGAAAATTGGCGGCGTATCCTGTCCGAATGAGCAATTTTCGTTCCGCTGGACTGGTCCTGGTCATGGTGGCGACCGTCCCCGAAGCGTTAGTTGATGCTGATTGGGCTTTCGTGATACAAAGCCGCTCCCCCTTCTGTCCGCGCCAGCCGTGAGCGGCGATTCCTGCCATGAACTATTGCGCGATTGACTTCGGTACTTCCAATTCGGCCGTCGCCGTGCCCGACGGCGCCGCACTGCGGCTTGCGCCGGTTGAAGGCGCCTATACGACGCTGCCGACCGCCGTCTTTTTCAACACCGACGAAAACACCCGCGAATTCGGGCGCTCGGCGCTGGAGGCGTACATCGACGGTTTCGACGGTCGCCTGATGCGCTCGATGAAAAGTATTCTCGGCTCGCCGCTCGCCGAGAATTCGACCGATCTCGGCGACGGCTCGGCGATCAAATACACAGACGTGATCGCGATTTTCGTCGATCACCTGAAACGCTCGGCTGAAGCCAGCGCCGGCGGTCCGATCAGCCGCGCCGTGCTGGGCCGCCCGGTGTTTTTCGTCGACGACGATCCGCGTGCCGACCAGCTGGCGCAGCAGCAGCTCGAAGCGGCGGCGCGCTCGGTCGGTTTGCGCGAGATTCACTTCCAGTATGAGCCGATCGCCGCGGCGTTCGACTACGAATCGCATCTGACGGAAGAGGGCCTCGTGCTGGTGGCCGACATCGGCGGCGGTACGTCGGACTTTTCGCTAGTGCGGGTCGGGCCGGAGCGGATGAAGCGCGTCGAGCGTAAAGACGACGTGCTGGCCCACCACGGCGTGCACGTCGCGGGTACCGACTTCGACCGCCGCGTCGAACTCGTCACGATTCTGCGCGAACTGGGTTATCAAACGCTCGACCCGGAAGGCCGCGAGATTCCGAACCGGATCTATTTCGATCTGGCGACGTGGCACCTGATCAACACCGTCTACGCGCCGAAGCGCGTCAGCGAACTCGCGCTGATGCGGCATTTGTTCACCGAGATCAAGCATCATGACCGGCTGATGAGGGTCGTGGAGCGCCGCCTGGGGCATGCGCTGGCGGCGCACGCGGAAGAGGCGAAGATCGGCGTGGCGGCGGGCGGCGAGACTGTGATCGATCTCGATCAGGTGGAAGACGATTTGCGCCTCGCGTTCGACGAGGCTCAGCTCATCAAGGCCGGCCACGATGAGACGCTGCGTATCGTACAGGCGGCGCGCGACACGGTGCAGGCAGCCGGCGTAGCCACGCGCGACGTCAGCGCGATTTACTTCACGGGCGGTTCGACCGGTCTGGTGTTTCTGTCCAGCGCATTGGCGGCTGCCTTTCCGGATGCGAAAGCGGTATTCGGCGATCGTCTCGCCAGCGTTGCAACAGGCCTTGGGATTCACGCACGGCGGGTGTTCGGATAACCAATCGCATACCGCGAAGATAATCCGTCTATCCAATTGCGACGGATATAAAAAAACCCCGCCGAGGCGGGGTTTTTTGCGTCCAGAAGGAAGCGTGCCTGCTTACACCGGCTTGATGTTAGCAGCTTGCTTGCCCTTCGGGCCCGTCTTCACTTCAAACGTAACCTTTTGGTTTTCTTGCAGCGTCTTGAAGCCTTCCGTGCGGATTTCCGAGAAATGCGCGAACAGATCTTCGCCGCCGCCGTCCGGCGTGATGAAGCCAAAGCCCTTTGCGTCATTGAACCACTTGACGGTACCGGTTTCCATATTACTTGTTCCTAAAGATGGTGAATAAGGCCGAAGCCCAATGGGTGCATGAAAATCAAGGAAGGGGGTAATGGGACCAACCGGAGTACCGTTGATGGGCGAACTACGAAAGACCAATTCACTCGCCGCTTGAAATCCTGCCCGAACGTTATACGGCGATTTCGAGAGAAGGTCAACTGTCTGCCCGCATCTTTACAAAATTTTGATAGGTCGGCGCAAAAATTGCTTACAAACCTTGCTGCTCACCCGAGAATTTTGCTAGGGAGAACCCTTAGTTCCGCTGCAGCGGGAGGGTGCAACCGTTAAACTACGCGCCGCGCACCGGTTGCACCGGTCGCGCATGCATGCGCGTCACCCCGTCTCCAGCGCCACGAGCGATGTTACGCGGTGCCGACACATGGTTCTGCAGCAAACTTGCATGGGGCCGGAGTAAGCGCTAAAGCACTAACTCCGGCCGATACACGGTGTATGGGACCAGAGTAAGCGCTATGGGACCAGAGTAAGCGCTAAAGCGCTAACTCTGGCCGACACGCTAACTCTGGTCGACACAGGAGAAGACGTGAAAAGTTCTATACAGAGGAACATCGGGCCGTTCGCGCTGCTGCTGACCGGCTTGGGTTCGATCATCGGCTCGGGCTGGCTGTTCGGCGCGTGGAAGGCCGCAAAAATTGCTGGTCCGGCTGCCATATGTGCATGGGTAATCGGTGCGGTCGTGATTCTCGCGATTGCGCTGACCTATGCCGAACTCGGCGCGATGTTCCCGGAGTCCGGCGGCATGGTGCGTTACGCGCGCTATTCGCACGGCGCGCTGGTTGGCTTCATCAGTGCATGGGCCAACTGGATCGCCATCGTCTCGGTGATTCCAATCGAGGCCGAAGCATCCATTCAATATATGAGTACGTGGCCGTATCCATGGGCGCACGCGTTATTCGTGAATGGAGAATTAACAACCAATGGGCTGTTGCTATCCGCCGCATTGGTGATCATTTACTTCCTGCTGAACTATTGGGGCGTGAAGCTGTTCGCGCGTGCCAATTCGGCGATCACGATCTTCAAGTTCCTGATTCCGGGTGCGACGATCGCCGGTCTGATGCTGACGGGCTTCCACAAGGAAAACTTCGGCGAAGCGAGCACCTTCGCGCCGTACGGTTGGTCGGCTGTGCTGACGGCGGTATCGACGAGCGGTATCGTGTTCGCGTTCAACGGTTTCCAGAGCCCGATCAACCTGGCCGGTGAAGCGCGCAATCCGGGGAAGAGCGTACCGTTCGCGGTGATCGGCTCGATCCTGCTGGCGCTGGTGATCTATGTGCTGCTGCAGGTCGCGTATATCGGTGCGGTGAACCCGAGCGATGTAATGAAGGGCTGGGGCCACTTCAACTTCGCGTCGCCGTTCGCTGAACTGGCGATCGCGCTGAACCTGAACTGGCTCGCCATCCTGCTGTACGTCGACGCGTTCGTGAGCCCGAGCGGTACCGGCACGACCTACATGGCGACCACCACCCGCATGATCTACGCGATGGAGCGCAACAACACGATGCCGAAGATGTTCGGCAACGTGCACCCGTTCTACGGCGTGCCGCGTCAGGCGATGTGGTTCAACCTGCTGGTCTCGTTTATTTTCCTGTTCTTCTTCCGCGGCTGGAGTTCGCTGGCTGCAGTGATTTCGGTCGCGACGGTGATCTCGTACCTCACCGGCCCGATCAGCCTGATGGCGCTGCGCCGCGCGGCGACGGATCTGGAGCGTCCGCTGCGCATTCCGGGCATGAAGATCATCGCGCCGTTTGCATTCGTGTGCGCGTCGCTGATCCTGTACTGGGCGAAGTGGCCGCTGACCGGCGAAATCATTCTGCTGATGGTCGTCGCGCTGCCGGTGTATTTCTACTTCCAGGCGAAGTCGGGCTTCGGCGGCTGGGGCCGCGATCTGAAGGCAGCCTGGTGGCTGGTGGCCTATCTGCCGATCATGGCGATCCTGTCGCTGATCGGCAGCAAGGAGTTCGGCGGCCTCGGCGTTCTGCCGTACGGCTGGGACATGCTGGCGGTGGCCGTGTTCTCGCTGGTGTTCTACTACTGGGGTGTGAATAGCGGCTACCGCTCGGAGTATCTGGAAGAGCGTGAAACGCACGACGAAGTGCTCGAAGGCATGGCCGTACATTAAGTTGCTGCGCTGACCCTGTCTGCCGGATCGCGGTCCGGCGGAGCATGCTGAAAAAAAGCCCGCCTGAATTGCTCAGGCGGGCTTTTTTGTTGGTGCGCCGTTGGTGCGTTCCTGTTTCAGTCAAGCGGTGCCGAACACGTAGTTCGTCATTGCTAACGAGCGCTGGTAGGTCCCGAGCGACTGAATCGCCAGCGAATAATCGTCGTCGGCCGCACCGAGGGCAGCGAATACCGGCAGCAGATGCTCGTCGGTCGGATGCATCAACACCGCGTGCGGCGCCTGGCGGCGGTAGTCGAGCAACGCGTCGATGTCGTGCGCGGCAAGCCTTGCCTCGAACCAATCCGTAAATTCGGCGACGCGCGGATCGGCGTCTTCCGGCCGCGCCGAAAAGTCGGCGGCGCGCAGATTGTGCGTGATCTGGCCCGAGCCGATCAGCATCACGCCATCGTCCTTCAGCGCACGCAGCGCCCGCCCGACGCGGAAGTGATGCGCGGCGTCCATGTGCGGCTGAATCGACAACTGCGCGACCGGCACGTCGGCTTCCGGAAACATCAGCAGCATCGGCACCCATGCGCCGTGGTCGAGGCCGTGCGGCTGTGCATCGGTGAGGATGCCGTGCTCGCCGAGCAGCACGGCGGCGCGGCGCGCCACGTCGGGCGCGCCCGGAGCCGGATACTGAATTTCGTACAACTGACGCGGAAAACCGTAGAAATCGTGGATGGTCTCCGGCGCGGTGGACGTGCTCGCCACCGGCTGTGCCGTGCCCCAGTGGGCCGACAGCATCAGGATGGCTTCCGGACGCGGCAATTGCGCCGACAGCGTGGCGAATTCCGCCGACGGCAGCGATGGGTCGATCGGCAGCGTGGGCGCGCCGTGGGAGAGGAAAAGCGACGGTAAGCGATTCATGGCGGCAACGCCGCCGCGTGGGGGCGGCGCAGAGGTTGGGTTGCTTTCAATATAGGTCCGCACCGACGTTTGATAAACAGGTGAAAGCAGAATTGATTGTGTCGCAGGTGTTGTTAATTGATTCGACACAGCAGCACGGCGCGACACAGCGCGGCACAAACGCAAAGCAGGCGTGAACTATTCCTGAGTACTGCGCAATCCCGGCCACGCCGGCGACAACGCCGGGCCGAGCGCGAACAGATCCAGCACGCGTGCTACCGTATGATCGACCATCTCATCGATCGAGGCAGGCTGGTTGTAGAAGGCGGGTAAAGGCGGAAAGATCACGCCGCCCATTTCGGTGACAGCCGTCATGTTGCGCAGGTGCGCGAGATTGAACGGCGTTTCGCGCACTAAAAGTACTAGGCGGCGGCGTTCTTTCAGCGTGACGTCGGCTGCGCGGGTAATCAGGTTGTCGGAAAGGCCGTGCGCAACGCTGGCGAGCGTTTTCATCGAGCAAGGGGCAACTACCATGCCGTCGGTCGCGAACGAGCCGGACGCGATGCTCGCGCCGACGTCGCGGACCGAATGGACGACATCCGCGAGCGGATGTACGTCTTCTTTGCTCAACTGCAGTTCGTGCTGGATATTGAGCCAGCCGGCGCTCGAAATCAGCAGATGACTCTCGACGCCGCCCAGCTTGCGCAACGTCTCGAGCAACCGGATGCCGTAGATGGCGCCGGTGGCGCCGGTGATCGCAACGATCAGCCGGCGTGGCGCCGCAGCGCGTGTTTCCATGGCTTGCGGCGCCTTATTGGAGCAGGTGTTCGAACAGCGGCCGTTCAGACCGCAGCAAATAGTTGCTGCAGTTCGCCTGACTCGTACATCTCCATCATGATGTCCGAGCCGCCGACGAATTCGCCCTTCACGTAGAGCTGCGGGATGGTCGGCCAGTTCGAGAACTGCTTGATGCCCTGGCGGACTTCGTCGTCTTCGAGCACGTTGACGGTCTTGAACTCGCCGACGTTGCACGCCTTCAGGATCTGGATGGCGCGGCCCGAGAAGCCGCACATCGGGAACTGGGCGCTGCCCTTCATGAAGAGCACGACGTTGTTTTCGTCGACGATTTGCTTGATGCGTTGTTGCGTATCCATGACTGACCTTGCGGTTCCGTTATGTGTAGGGAATAGGCTGAAATGATAGCGGATTTCGGTAAGACCGGCCGAGGCCTGCTCTGGCCTCCTGGCTATTAAAGCCAGTAAGCTCAGCCGGGCAGCCGTCCTCCGCTGATTCGCTCGATGCTGGCGAGATCCTGCTCCGAGCGGACTTCTACGAAACCTTGTGCAGAAAGAAGTGCGCGAACGGCTTCTGCCTGATCGTAGCCGTGTTCAATCCACAATACGCCATTGGCGTTCAAACGTGTTGGCGCGCCGGCTACGATCGTGCGGATCGCGCTGAGGCCGTCGGCTTCGTCGGTGAGTGCACCGCGCGGCTCGAAGCGCAGATCGCCTTCGGACAGATGCGGGTCGCCGCTCGCGATATAGGGTGGATTGCTGACGATTACGTCGAAGCGCAGCGTTGCGTCAAGCGTGTCGTACCAGTTGCTTTGCCAGAGCACCAAAGCGCCGCCGGGACGCTTGGCGTCAAGCAGGCGCGTGGCATTGCGTGTCGCGACCGCCAGCGCTTCAGCAGAACGATCCAGCGCCCAGACGTGCGCATCCGGCCGCATCGACGCAATCGCCACCGCGATCGCGCCGGTGCCGGTGCCGAGATCGAGCACGCGCGGCCGCGAGATGCCTTCCATCGCCGTCAGCGCTGTTTCGACCAGCAGTTCGGTTTCGGGGCGCGGTATCAGCACATCCGGCGTGACGTCGAAGTCGAGGCCGAAAAACTCCCGTGCGCCGACCAACTGGGCTACCGGCTCGCCGGCTACGCGCCGCGCTTCAAGTGCCTGGTAGCGGGCAACCGCAGCCGCCTCCAGCACATCGTCGCTGCGGGTAATCAACTCAGTGCGCCGCCAGCCAAGCACGTGCGTCAACAGAATGCGCGCTTCGAGCGGCGGCAGCGGCGAGGCGCGCAACAGCGCGGCGGGCGTGTCCGGGCTCATTCGCGCTTAGTCCGCGTCGCCCAGCGAAGCCAGCAACTCCGCCTGATGCTCGCTGACCAGTGCCGCGATCAATTCGTCGAGATCGCCGTCCATGATCGCGTCGAGCCGATACAGCGTCAAATTGATCCGGTGATCGGTCAGACGCCCTTGCGGGAAGTTGTACGTGCGAATCCGCTCCGAGCGATCACCCGAGCCGATCAGACTCTTGCGCGTTGCCGCTTCCTTCGCTTGCTGCTCGTGCGACTGCTTGTCCTTGATGCGCGCGGCCAGCACCTTCAGCGCGCGATCCTTGTTCTTATGCTGCGACCGGTCGTCCTGACATTCGACGACGATGCCGGTCGGCAAGTGCGTCACCCGCACGGCCGAGTCGGTCTTGTTGATGTGCTGCCCGCCCGCGCCGGACGCACGGAACGTGTCGATCCGCAGATCGGCCGGATTGATCTCGACTTCGCCGATTTCATCCGCTTCGGGCATCACCGCAACCGTACATGCCGACGTATGAATGCGGCCCTGCGTTTCGGTCGCCGGTACACGTTGCACGCGATGTCCGCCGGACTCGAACTTGAGCTTCGAATAGGCTGCTTCGCCGGCGATCCGCACGATCACTTCCTTATAGCCGCCGAGATCCGACTCGCTCGCCGACATCATTTCGACTTGCCAGCGATTGCGTTCGGCGAAGCGCAGATACATCCGCAGCAGGTCGCCCGCGAACAGCGCGGATTCGTCGCCGCCGGTACCGGCGCGGATTTCGAGGAAGATGTTGCGGTCGTCGTTCGGATCTTTCGGCAGCAGCATTTTCTGCAATTCGGCGCCGAGCTTGTCCATCCGCTCGCGCGCCGCGCGAATTTCCTCTTCCGCGAAGTCGCGCATCGAGGTGTCCGCCAGCAGTTCCTGCGCGGTCGTGGAGTCCGTCATGGCCTGGCGCCACAGCGCGTAGTGCTCGACGACCGGCCCGAGCTCGGCGTGTTCGCGCGTGAGCTTGCGGTATTGGTCGAGATTCGCGGTGATGTCCTCGCGGCTCAACAGGTCGTTCAGTTCGGCCAGCCGGGTAGTGAGCTGGTCGAGCTTGCGTTGCATGCTCGTTTTCATCGGACGGGGTTCGGAGCGGGCTCCGGAAAGGACGACGACTAGGGAAGTGGGCAGATGCCCTGATCAGAAGCACGTCGCGGGCCACTTTCGGGTGGCGCGGACGGCGCGGCAGTGGCTGCGCCGCTAACGCTCCGAAGAACCGGAGTGTTTGTAGAAACCGCTCATCATTTCGATGAGCGTGTCACGGTTTTCGCTGCTCGCGCGATTGAGCGCGTGCGTTGGTCCGTGGATCAGTTTGTTGGTCAGCGATTGCGACAGCGCCTCGAGCACCGCGGCCGGATCGTCGCCGCGCGCGAGCATTTTCTGCGCGCGCTCGACTTCGGCGCGGCGCAGCACGTCGGCTTGCGTATGCATGTGGCGAATCACCGGCACGATGCTGCGCGCGTCGAGCCATTGCATGAAATTCTGCACGCGCGTTTCGATAATCGCTTCGGCCTGCGCAACGGCGGCTTGCCGCGATGCATTGCCTTCGCGGACGATCGCGCCGAGGTCGTCGACGGTGTACAGGAAGACGTCTTCGAGCTGGCCGACTTCAGGTTCGATGTCGCGCGGCACCGCCAGGTCGACCATGAAAATCGGCCGGTGACGGCGCGCTTTGACCGCCCGCTCCATTGCACCCAGACCGATGATCGGCAAGGTCGAAGCGGTACACGACACGATGATGTCGAACTCATGCATCCGCGTGGGCAATTCCGACAGTGGAATGGCGCGTCCGTTGAAGCGTTCGGCGAGCCGCGTACCGCGCTCGGCGGTGCGGTTCGCGACCACCAGCTCGCGCGGCTGCTGGGCGGCGAAGTGGGTTGCGCACAACTCGATCATTTCGCCCGCGCCGATGAACAGCACGCGCTGGTTCGAAACCTTGTCGAAGATGCGTTGAGCGAGCCGCACGGCGGCAGCCGCCATGGAAACCGACTGCGTGCCGATTTCGGTCGTGCTGCGCACTTCCTTCGCGACGGCGAAGGTGCGCTGGAACAACTGGTTCAGATACGTGCCGAGCGCGCCGGCTTCGGACGCGGTGCGCACCGCATCCTTCATTTGTCCGACGATTTGCGTCTCGCCGAGCACCATCGAATCCAGCCCCGACGCGACGCGGAACGCGTGGCGTACGGCTTCCGACTGCGGCAGCGCATACACATGCGGCGCGAGTTCGTCGACGGGCAGGTTGTGGTACTTCGAGAACCACTGGATGGCGGCTTCACGCGCGGCCTGGTCGTCGGTCGCGCAGTAGAGTTCGGTGCGATTGCAGGTGGACAGAATGGCTGCTTCCGGCGCCGTGCGCGCGGTGCGGCCGAGCCAGACGCTCTTGAAGGTGTCCAATGCAGGCTTGATCTGTTCGAGCGGAAACGCCACGCGTTCGCGCAAGGCGACAGGCGCAGTGTGGTGATTGATTCCGATCGTTAGAAGCTGCATAAGGGGAGCTATGGTTTAGCCCAATATTATAGCGTTTTCACGATTCTTTCATTCTGCGCGCGTCATCCGGCCTCCACAACGGCTTCCGGCGGCACTGCATCGAGCTGGTAGCCGTAACCGTAGAGCGGCGTCAGGCAATAGCCGAGCTCGGGGCGCAATTGCAATTTGGTCCGCACGCGCGACGCATGGGTGTCGACGGTACGCGACCTTACGCCGCGGTGGCGCGTCCAGATGGTTTCGAGAATATGCGCGCGCGACACCGGCCGAGACAGATTGGTAAACAGCAGCAGCGCAAAGCGGAATTCCTTCGGGGTCAGTATGGCGGTCTGGCCGCGGAAAGTGACGGAGAAGTGTGCGGCGTCAAACGCATAGCCGCCAATAGTGTCGCGCCGCCGGTTCTGCGGGCGCCGCAGGCCCGCACGGCGCAGTAGCGCGTTGACGCGCGCCAGCATTTCCGGCCCGCGAACCGGTTTGCTCAGGCAGTCGTCGGCGCCGGCGTGCAGCGCCGCGACGATCTCGCTTTCGCGCGGCTCGGACAACAGAACGACCACCGGCAAGCTCGGCAGAATCAAGCGGGCGCGCGGGATCACGTCTTCGGCGGGGCGGTCGCCGGCCCAGCTTTCAGTGAGAAGAAGATCGAAGAATTCGTCTGCGGCGCGGCTCAGGAACGGCGCGCTGGTGACGAAGTGCTGGCAGGCATGGCCGCCTGCAAAGATCAGCCGGTCAACCAGTTCAGCGTGACGCAAGTCCGGCTCGATAAGGGCGATTCGCATGACGCCTGTGTAGCAGGCAACGCACCGGCGCTAGGTTTCTTCGTAAGGCTTACAACTTGCCTAACGTCACCCCGACCCCTAAACTCAACCGCTATGCGGAAAGCGCCGTGCAGACCTATATAGTGAAAGAGACAAAAATGCTAACTGGAGGGGTGGCGTGCGGCCATGAGACAAATCTGAAACTGCGCGAGGCCGGTCGCTGATGGGGTGGTCCGGAATCGTGATGCTGGGCGCGGTGATCGGCCTCGCGGGCTGGTGGCTGCATCCGTTGCGCCGCTCGAGCCGTGCGCAATGGTGGGTGGCGCTGCTGGCGGGCGTACTGGGTGCGGGTGTCGCGCGAATGGCCGGCAACGTGGTTGGTCTCTTTCATGACGGTGATACGCTCGAATGGCCGGTGTGCACCGCCATTGCGTTGATCGCCGTTGCCGTGACGGTCGGCTTGCTTTCCCGTCGATGAATATTTGCAGGTGACTCCGATGAATGCCCGACTTCCCGAAACTTCCTCCATCCCAGAACGGCTCGCCACATTGCGCCGCGCAATGGCGCGTGAAGGCGTGGCCGCCTACCTGGTGCCGTCCGCCGATCCGCACCTGTCCGAATATTTGCCTGGGCGCTGGCAGGGCCGACAGTGGTTGTCGGGCTTCACCGGCTCGGCCGGCACGTTGATCGTGACCGCCGATTTCGCCGGTGTGTGGACCGACAGCCGCTATTGGGAACAGGCCAACGCGCAACTCGCCGGTACCGGCGTGCAGTTGATGAAGATGACCGGCGGCCAGCAAACTGCGCCGCATTTCGACTGGCTCGCGCAGAACGTTGCGGCCGGCGGCACCGTCGGCGTCGACGGCGCGGTGCTTGACGTGGCGGCGGCGCGAGCGTTGACCCAGGCGCTCACCGCGCGCGGCGTGAAGCTGCGCGCCGACGTCGATCTGTTCGACGCGGTCTGGCCGCAGCGTCCGTCATTGCCCGTCGCCGCCGTGTTCGAGCACGCGGCGCCGCACGCGAGCGTGGCCCGCGCGGAAAAGCTCGTGCAGATTCGCCGCGCGATGGTGGAGAAGGGCACGCAATGGCACTTCATCTCCACGCTCGACGATCTCGCGTGGCTGCTCAATCTGCGCGGCGCCGACGTGAGCTACAACCCGGTGTTCGTCGCGCATGCGTTGATCGGTCTGGAGCACGCGTCGCTATTCGTCTCGGACGGCAAGGTGCCGCAGGCGCTGGCCGACGCGCTCGCGCGCGACGGCATCAGCGTCGTGCCGTACGCGAAAGCGGCAGATGCGCTCGCCGCGCTGCCCAGCGGCAGCACGCTGCTGATCGACCCGCGCCGGATTACTTTTGGTTCGCTGCAATCGGTGCCGTCGACGGTCAAGATTGTCGAGGCAGTCAATCCGTCCACGTTCTTCAAATCGCGCAAAACCGAAGCTGAAGCGGACCACGTGCGCGAGACGATGGAGCAGGATGGGGCGGCGCTCGCGGAATTTTTCGCCTGGTTCGAAGGCGCGCTCGGCCGTGAAACGGTCACTGAACTGACCATCGACGAACGCCTGACGGCAGCACGTGCGCGCCGTCCGGGCTTTGTGTCGTTGAGCTTCGCGACCATCGCCGGCTTCAACGCGAACGGCGCCATGCCGCACTACCGCGCGACCGAAGAATCGCATTCGGTGATCGAAGGCAACGGCCTGTTGCTGATCGATTCGGGCGCGCAATACCTGAGCGGCACCACTGACATCACCCGCGTCGTGCCGGTCGGCACCATCAGCGATGAGCAACGGCGCGATTTCACGATCGTGCTGAAAGGCACGATGGCGCTGTCGCGCGCGCAGTTCCCGCGCGGCATCCGTTCGCCGATGCTCGACGCGATCGCTCGCGCGCCGATCTGGGAAGCCGGCGCCGACTACGGCCACGGCACGGGCCACGGCGTGGGCTACTTCCTGAACGTGCACGAAGGCCCGCAGGTGATCTCGCACTACGCGCCGGCCGAACCGTGGACGGCGATGGAAGAGGGCATGATCACGTCGGTCGAGCCGGGCATATACCGGCCGGGCAAGTGGGGCATACGGATCGAGAACCTTGTGCTGAACGTTCCGGCGGAGAAAACCGAGTTCGGCGATTTCCTCAAGTTCGAGACGCTGACGCTGTGCCCGATCGACACGCGTTGCCTCGACCTGTCGCTGTTGCGCGACGACGAACGCGCATGGCTGAACGCCTATCACGAGACGGTGCGCACGCGCCTGTCGCCGCATGTGTCGGGTGACGCGAAGGCGTGGCTGGAGTTGCGTACGCAACCTGTCTGATCGCAGCAACGACGTTGCTCAAGGAGAGTGCATGGCCATCAAGGCAGTCGTGTTCGATTTCGGCGGCGTGCTGATCGACTGGAGCCCCGAGTATCTGTATCGCCATTTGATTCCGGACGAAGCCGAGCGCCGCTGGTTTTTGACCCACGTCTGTTCGATGGACTGGGTGATCCGTCAGGACGGTGGCCAGCCGATCGTCGAGGCGACTGACGAGCTGATCGCAAAATTTCCCGATCATGAGCCGCTGATCCGCGCGTTTTACGAGCGTTGGCACGAGATGCTGGGCGGCGTGCTGGAAGCGGGCGTGGCGACGATGGCAAAGCTCGAGGCGGCCGGCGTGCCTTTGTTCGGGCTGACGAACTGGTCGGCGGAGACGTTTCCGTATGCGTGGGAGCACTACCCGGTGTTGCGGCGGTTTCGCGACATCGTCGTGTCGGGGCGCGTGAAGCTGGTGAAGCCCGATCCGGCGATCTTCGCGGAAATGCGCCGGCGCATTGAAGCGCAATTGCCCGGCATCCAGCCCGCCGAACTCGCCTTCATCGACGACAATCTGAAAAACGCCGAGGCCGCGACGGCACTCGGCTGGCGCAGCGTGCATCACACCAGCGCCGCGCGAACCGAAGCGAAGTTGCGCGAGTTGGGTTTGCCGGTTTAAGCGGTGAGGCATCGGCGTTTAGCGCCGATGCCTACTGACCGAGCAGATTTTTCACCGCGTTACTCGTGTGCCGCGCCGCCCATTCAGCAAGCGCCGCCGCCGCCAAGATTTACCGCGTGATCGGCTTGTAACGAAGGCGCTTCGGACGCGCGCCTTCTTCGCCGAGACGCGCGCGCTTGTCCGCTTCGTATTCCTGGTAGTTGCCGTCGAAGAACGTGATTTGCGAATCGCCTTCGAACGCGAGGATGTGCGTCGCGATCCGGTCGAGGAACCAGCGATCGTGCGAAATCACCAGCACGGAGCCGGCAAATTCCAGCAACGCGTCTTCGAGCGCGCGCAGCGTTTCGACGTCGAGGTCGTTCGACGGTTCGTCCAGCAGCAGCACGTTGCCGCCCGCGATCAGCGTCTTCGCCAGATGCAGCCGGCCGCGCTCACCGCCCGACAGATTGCCGACGACCTTCTGCTGATCGCCGCCCTTGAAGTTGAAGCGGCCGATATAGGCGCGCGAAGGCGTTTCGTACTTGCCGACCGTCAGCACGTCCGCACCGCCGGAGATTTCTTCGAACACGGTCTTCGAACCGTCGAGCGCGTCGCGGCTTTGGTCCACGTACGCGAGCTTGACCGTCGGCCCTTGCATGATCTCGCCCGAATCCGGCTGTTCGCGGCCCGTCAGCATGCGGAACAGCGTCGACTTACCCGCGCCGTTCGGCCCGATGATGCCGACAATCGCGCCCGCCGGAATCTTGAAGCTGACGTCGTCGAGCAGCAAACGGTCGCCATACGACTTGCTGACGTTCTTGAACTCGATCACTTCATTGCCTAGGCGGTCGCCGACCGGAATGAAGATTTCCGAGGTTTCATTGCGCTTCTGGTAGTCCTGGCTGTTCAGTTCCTCGAAGCGGGCGATACGCGCCTTCGACTTCGCCTGACGGCCCTTCGGGTTCTGGCGCACCCACTCCAGTTCCTTCTTGATCGCCTTCTGGCGCGCCGATTCCGACGATTCTTCCTGCTTCAGGCGTTCTTCTTTCTGGTCGAGCCAGCTGCTGTAGTTGCCCTTCCACGGAATGCCGTAGCCGCGGTCGAGTTCGAGAATCCACTCGGCGGCGTTATCGAGGAAGTAGCGATCGTGGGTCACGGCGACGACGGTGCCCGGGAAGCGCGTCAGGAACTGTTCCAGCCAATCGACCGATTCCGCGTCCAGGTGGTTGGTCGGCTCGTCGAGCAACAGCATGTCCGGCTTTTCGAGCAGTAGCTTGCACAGCGCGACGCGGCGCTTTTCGCCGCCGGACAAATGCTCGATCTTCGCGTCCCATGCCGGCAGACGCAGGGCGTCGGCGGCGATTTCGATCTGCTGCTCGGCATTGCCGCCGTCCGAGGTGGCGAGGATCGCTTCGTACTTCGCCTGTTCGGCCGCGAGCGCGTCGAAGTCGGCGTCGGGCTCCGCGTAGGCCGCGTAGATTTCGTCGAGCTTCTTTTGCGCGTTGAAGACGTCGCCGAGACCTTCTTCGACCGCTTCACGCACCGTCTTTTGCGGATCGAGTTGCGGTTCCTGCGGCAGATAGCCGATGTTCAGGTTCGGCATCGGCGTGGCTTCGCCTTCAATGTCCTTGTCCACACCGGCCATGATGCGGATCAGCGTCGACTTGCCCGAGCCGTTCAGGCCGAGCAAACCGATTTTCGCGCCGGGGAAAAACGACAGCGAGATGTCTTTCAGGATTTGACGCTTGGGCGGCACGATTTTGCCGACCCGGTTCATGGTGAAGACGTATTGGGCCATTTGCTTGCAATAGACGTTGACGCCGCCAGCCGCGTGAGGGCGGCGGTCGTGGGTGGATGGGTAACGGGTGTTATGACCGGGTGGTGCGCCGGTTCCGGCCAGCGCGGCGTCGAGCTAAAGTTGCCGCGCGCGCGGGGCGGTGAGGTGCCATTGTACTTCGGGGGGAGGGTGGGACGGCAGCGGCGTCAGTTCGCGCGTCGTCCCGTCGACGGATCGAAGAAATGCAGATGCTGCGCGGGCAGCGCCACTTGCAGCGCTTCGCCTGCCGCCGGCCGGTGCGCATGCGGCAAGCGCACCGTCACGTCATGCTTGCCCCAGCGGCCGTGCGCGAGGTTGTCCGCGCCGAGCAGTTCACAGGAGTCGACGGTGAGCGTGGCGCGCGTTGCGTCCGCGTGGTCCGGCGTCATGTGTTCCGGGCGAACGCCGAGCGTCCATTCGCGTCCTGCCTTCACTTCCTCGCCAATCGAAGCAACACCTTGCAATGGCAGCTTCGGACCGTTGCCCGCCACCTCGAACGTCGAACCGTCGTCGGATAGGCGGCCTTCCAGCAAGTTCATGCCCGGCGAGCCGATAAAGCTCGCGACGAACACCGTTGCCGGCCGTTCATAGACTTCGGTCGGCGCGCCAATCTGCTCGGCGTAGCCTTTGTTCATCACGATCACGCGTTGCGCCAAGGTCATGGCTTCGACTTGATCGTGCGTGACGTAGAGGCTGGTGGTGGCAAGCCGCGCATGCAGGCGCTGGATTTCGAGGCGCATTTGCACGCGTAGCCGCGCATCGAGATTCGACAGCGGCTCGTCGAACAGAAACACCGCCGGTTCACGCACGATCGCGCGGCCCATCGCGACGCGTTGCCGTTGTCCACCCGACAGCTCGCGCGGCTTGCGTTGGAGCAGCGCTTCGAGTTCCAGAATCTGCGCGGCGGCCTGCACGCGCTTTGCAATCTGCGCGCGATCGATGCCCGCGATCTTCAGCGCGTACCCCATGTTCTCGGCGACGCTCATATGCGGATATAGCGCGTAGTTCTGAAACACCATCGCGATGTTGCGATCCTTCGGTTCCAACTGGTTGACCACTTTGCCGGCGATCGAGATCGTCCCTTCGGAGATGCGCTCGAGCCCGGCCACCATCCGCAGCAACGTCGATTTGCCGCAACCGGACGGGCCGACCATCACGACGAACTCGCCGTCGGCGACGTCAACGTCGATGCCGTGCAACACGAACTGTTTGTCGTCGTAGGTTTTTTTAACGCTTTGCAGAGTCAGTGCAGCCATACCGTTTTAGCCTTTCGTTGCATTCGCGGATCGCGCGATGTTTTTCATTCAATGACGGAGCTGACGGAGCTCTCAGTGCGGCGGTTCTTACTTTTCCGAGTCGACCAGTCCGCGCACGAACCAGCGCTGCATCGTCAGCACGACAGCGAGCGGCGGCAACATGGCTAGCAGCGTCGCGGTCATCACCAGATGCCACTCGGTCGCGGTGTCGCCGGACGCGATCATGCTCTTGATCCCGACCACGGCCGTCGTCAGCGACTGCTGGCTCGTAATCAGGATCGGCCACAGATACTGATTCCAGCCGTAGATGAACGTAATGACGAACAGCGCTGCCATGTTCGTTTTGGACAGCGGCAGCACCACGTCCCAGAAAAACCGCATTGCGCCGGCGCCGTCGATGCGCGCCGCTTCCATCAGTTCGTCCGGCAGCGTCATAAAGAACTGTCTGAACAGGAAGGTGGCGGTCGCCGACGCGATCAGCGGCAAGGTCAAACCGCTGTACGTATTGCTCAGATGCATCGACGACACGACCTGCACGGTCGGAAAGATGCGCACTTCGACCGGCAGCATCAGCGTGACGAAGATCAGCCAGAACGCCAGATTGCGAAACGGAAAGCGGAAGAACACGATCGCGTACGCGGAAATCATCGACACGGCGATCTTGCCGATCGAGATCACCAGCGCCATCACGAGGCTGTTGAACAGCATGCGGCCGAACGGCGCAGCCGCATTGCCGCTGCCTTGCGTCCAAACGGTGGCGATGTTCTCGAACAGATGCGTGCTCGGCACCAGCGACAGCGGCACGCTGAACACTTCGTGCTCGCTCATGGTCGCCGCGCAGAACGCGACGTACACGGGAAACACCACCAGCACGACGCCGAGAATAAGCACCGCATGGCAGAACAGGTCGAAACCGCGGCGGTTCTCGATCATGAGTATTGAACCCTGCGTTCGATGAAGCGGAATTGCACGACCGTCAACGCCACGACGATCATCATGAGCACGACCGATTGCGCGCCCGAGCTACCGATGTCGAGTCCCTGAAAACCTTCAGCGAAGATCTTGTAGATCAGCGTGCGGGTCGATTGTGCGGGGCCGCCGCCGGTGGCCGCGTCGATCACCGGGAACGTGTCGAAGAATGCGTAGGTGATGTTCATCACCAACAGGAAGAAGCTGGTCGGCGACAGGAGCGGCAGCGCGATGCCGAAAAAGCGCCGCACCGGACCGGCGCCGTCGATTGCGGCAGCTTCGATCAGCGAGCGCGGGATCGCCTGCAAACCCGCATAGAAGAACAGGAAGTTATAGCTCACCTGTTTCCACACCGAAGCCAGCACGACGAGAAACATCGCCTGGCTCGCATTCAACGCGTGATTCCACACAATGCCGTACTTCGCGAGCCCATACGTGACAAGCCCGATGCTCGGGTTGAACAGAAACGACCACAGCACGGCGGCGATCGCGGGCGCGACTGCATACGGCCAGATCAGCAGCGTCTGATAGGCCTTTGCGCCGCGCGTCACGCGATCGGCGCAGACCGCCAGCAACAGCGAGATCACCAGTCCCGACACGGTGACGAGCGCGCAGAAGATCAGCGTCGTATTGAACGACGACAAATAGAGCGGATCGGCGAACAGCTGCTTGAAATTGGCCAGACCGACAAACTCGCTCGATGTGCCGAACGCGTCCTGACTCTGCGTGGATTGCCAAAGCGCCTCACCGGCCGGCCACAGAAAGAACAGCAGCGTAATCGCGAGTTGCGGCGCGACCAGCAGGTAGGGTAGTACGCTGGTGCCGAAGCTAGAGCGCTTTTCCATCGAGAATTCCCAAGGTTCTGCAAAGCGGGTATCGGTGCGAACACACCGATACCCGTTGCTCCAGATGCTTAGCTACCGGCTTTCTCGAAGCGGCGCAGCAACTCGTCGCCACGCGTCACGGACGAATCGAGCGCTTCTTGCGGTGTCTTCTTCTGCGCCCAGACCTGTTCGAGTTCTTCGTCGATGATGGTGCGGATCTGCGGCATGTTGCCCAGACGCAGGCCCTTCGTGTACGGCAGCGGCGGCTTGTTGAGCATCTGTTTGATCGCGGTGTCGCTGCCTGGGTTCTTCTCGTAGAAGCCTTGCTGCTGCGTCAGTTGATATGCAGCGTTCGTGACCGGCAGATAACCGGTGTCCTGATGCCACTTCGCCGCCACCGGCGCCGACGACAGATACGCGAGGAATTTCGCCACGCCCTTGTACACAGCCGGATCCTTACCCGAGAGCACCCACAAGCTTGCCCCGCCGATGATCGCGTTCTGCGGCGCGCCCTTCACGCCGGCGTCGTACGGCATCATGCCGGTGCCGAAGCTGAACTTCGCGTACTTCTTGATCGTGGCCAGCGAGCCGGACGAGTTCGTGATGATCCCGCAATCGCCGCTATAGAACTTCGACACCGGTTCGTCCTTGCGGCCGACATAGGTGAACGTGCCTTCCTTCTGCATGTTTTGCAGGAACTGGATGTGCGCGACTTGCGTCGGCTTGTTGAATTCGAGCTGGGCATTCGCGCCGTCAAAACCGTTGTTCTCCGACGCAAACGGCGCACCGTGCCACGCGCTGTAGTTTTCAAGCTGAATCCAGCTCTGCCAGCCGGACGAATATCCGCACGCCATGCCCGACGCTTTCAGCTTCTGCGCGTCCTGCTGCACTTCGGCCCAGGTTTTCGGCGGCTGATTCGGGTCGAGCCCGGCTTTCTTGAACGCGTCCTTGTTGTAGTACAGCACCGGCGTCGAGCTGTTGAACGGCATCGAGATCAGCTGGCCGGTTTTAGAGTCGCTGTAATAACTTGCAATGGTCGGCACGAAGGCCTTTTCGTCGAGCGGCACGCCGGCCTGCTTGAACACGTCCGAGACCGGGATCACGGCTTTCTTCGCCTGCATCATTGTCGCAGTGCCGACTTCGTAGACCTGCAAGATAGCGGGCGCGTTGCCGCTGCGGTAAGCGGCGATGCCGGCGGCGAGCGTCTGGTCGTAGGCGCCTTTGAACACCGGCACGATCTTGTAGTCGCTCTGCGAGGCGTTGAACGCGTTGGCGATATCGTTCAGACGTTCGCCCAGGGCGGCCTCCATGGCGTGCCAGAACTGGATTTCAGTGGCGGCGTGAGCCGTCTGGCTGATGCCGAAGCTCAACACGGCGGCAACGGAAAGCGAACGGAACAGCGGCTTGCAACTCATCGATTTGTCTCCTGTGTCGACCGGAGTTAGCGTGTCGACCAGAGTTAGCGCTTTAGCGCTTACTCTGGTCCCATAGCGCTTATTCCGGTCCCATGCAACATGGTTGGGGGTCGGAACGGAACGGGAATGCGAATCGCGCGATTCTATTTGTATTCCATGACAATTCGGCGTCGCTAGCCGGGCGGCGGCCTACTCATGGTGCTTATTAATCAGGATTACGGATGCCAGGTTCAGTACGATTTGTGGTTTGTGGTTCGATAGTGGGTCTCATGTTGGCGGGTTGTGCGTTGACGCCCGTGGCTGCGGACGATAGGGCAGCGCAGGTGACATCGCTGCCGAAGATCATCGCGCATCGCGGCGGGACAGGCGATGCGCCCGAAAACACGCTCGAGGCGGTTCGCCGGTCGATCGCGCATCATGCCGACGCAATGTGGCTCACCGTTCAATTGAGCAAGGACGGTGTACCTGTTCTGTATCGACCAGCCGATCTGTCGGCATTGACCGATGCGAAGGGGCCCGTGTCCGCACTTACCGCGGTAGAACTGGCTCGAGTGAATGCCGGTTGGAGCTTCCGTCGCGGCGATGCGTATCCCTATCGCGATCAGCCAGCCGGCATTCCGACGCTGCGCGAAGCTTTGCGCACGGTCCCGGCTGCCATGCCGGTCATCCTGGATATGAAAGCGCTACCCGCCGCGCCGCAGGCGCTGGCCGTGGCCCGTGTGCTAGACGAAGAAAGCGCGTGGTCGCGCGTGACGATCTATTCGACCGAAGCTGAATACCAGCAGAGCTTCGCGGCCTATCCGCAGGCGAAGCTGTTCGAGTCGCGCGACGCAACGCGCGGGCGGCTCGTGCGGGTGCTCCTCGATCAAGGCTGCGTGGACGCACCTGCCGAACATACGTCGACGGCGTTCGAGCTGCACCGTGCGATGACGGTGGTGGAGAAATTCACGCTGGGTGAAGGCCGCTCCGACGTGCTGGCAACGCTATGGACGCCCGCGACGGTCGCCTGCTTCCGGCAGAAGCCCGATGTGCGGATCGTCGCGATCGCGGTGAACAGTGCGGACGATTATCTGTCGGCGGCCTGTCTCGGGATTGACGCGGTGCTGGCGGATTCGCCGTCGAAGATGGCGGCGATCAGGGAAGGTGTCGCAATGCCGCTGCGGTGTGCGGCGCGCGGCGCAGCGGACCAGCAGTAAAACAAAAAGCCCGCATCGAGCGGGCTTTTTGTTTTTGGGGCGTTTCTACGGCGCTCAGCGTTTCGCCAAATGCCGCCTGGCGGTGAGGCCGAACGTCAGACGTTAAACAGGAAGTTCATCACGTCGCCATCGTGCACGACGTATTCCTTGCCTTCGGCGCGCATCTTGCCGGCTTCCTTTGCGCCTTGCTCACCCTTGTAGGTGATGAAGTCGTTGAAGCCGATCGTCTGCGCGCGAATGAAGCCGCGCTCGAAGTCGGTGTGAATCGCGCCCGCCGCCTGCGGCGCGGTATCGCCGACATGGATGGTCCACGCGCGCACTTCCTTCACGCCGGCCGTGAAGTACGTTTGCAGGCCCAGCAGCTTGAAACCCGCGCGAATCACGCGGTTCAGGCCCGGCTCTTCCATGCCCATGTCCTCGAGGAACACTTCCATGTCGGCTTCGTCGAGGTCGGCGATTTCCGCTTCGATCGCCGCGCACACGGCGACGACCGGCGCGTTTTCCGCTGCCGCGAACTTCGCCACCGCGTCCAGATGCGGGTTGTTTTCGAAACCGTTTTCCTTCACGTTGGCGACGTACATCGTCGGCTTCGCGGTGATCAGGCAGAACGGCTTGAGCAGCGCTTTTTCTTCGTCCGACAGATCGAGCGCGCGAACCGGCTTGGCCTGATCGAGCTGCGCGCGGACTTTTTCCAGCACGGCGGCGTTCTTCGCTGCTTCCTTGTCATTACCCGACTTGGCGGCCTTCGAATAGCGCGTGAGCGCCTTCTCGACGGTCGCGAGGTCGGCCAGCGCCAGTTCGGTGTTGATCACTTCGATATCCGACAGCGGATCGATTTTGTTCGCGACGTGAATCACGTTCTCGTCTTCGAAGCAGCGCACCACGTGCGTGATCGCGTCGGTTTCGCGGATGTTCGCGAGAAACTGGTTGCCCAGACCTTCGCCCTTGCTCGCGCCGGCCACGAGGCCCGCGATGTCGACGAATTCCACAACCGCCGGCAGGATGCGCTCCGGCTTGACGATTTCGGCGAGCGCCTTCAACCGCGCGTCCGGCACTTCGACGATGCCGACGTTCGGCTCGATCGTGCAGAACGGATAGTTTTCCGCGGCGATGCCCGCCTTGGTCAGCGCATTGAACAGGGTGGACTTGCCGACATTAGGCAGGCCGACGATGCCGCATTTGAGGCTCATGGAAATCCTTCAGTGAATCAATAAGTTGCGTGATGCGCTCGACGCTGTGTGCTGGATGCGAAAGCATTCGTGATGGCGTGGCGATGGACCGCAGCGGAGCGAGACAAGACGCCAAATCGGGGCGTTGGCTCAACGATTTAGTGCGAGTTTTGTCACGGAAGTCGCGATTGTAACTCTTTCGGGTGGGCTTCCTGGGTGAGGGAGCGGGAAAGCTGGAACAGACCCTGGCATGGACGCCGGCTTTCGAGCCGAAATGCCGCACGTGCCGATCCGTCCCCCGCAACCCCCGCAGCTATAATGCGCGGATGAACGTACACCACCAGACCTTTGATGTCGCCGTGATCGGCGGCGGGCTCGTCGGCAAGACCGCGGCGCTTGCGCTGACGCAAAGCGGACTGCGCGCGGCGCTGCTCGCGCAACCCTGTGCGCCGCTCCCCGCCGGAGCCACGTTCGACTCGCGGGTCTACGCGCTGTCGTCGAGTTCACAGGCTTTGCTGGAGCGGTTGCGGGTCTGGCAGGCGCTCGATCTGTCGCGGCTGGGCCCCGTCTATGACATGCGGGTCTACGGCGACGCGCACGCTGAACTGCATTTCTCCGCATTTCAGGCGTCCGTGCCGCAGCTGGCGTGGATCGTCGAATCGTCGCTGATCGAGCGCGCCCTGGATGCCGCGCTGCGTTTCCAGCCGAATCTCACCTGGATCGACTCGCGCGCTCAGGCGCTCGATTTCAATGCCGATGGCGCGAGCGTCGGTCTGGCCAACGGCAATGTACTCGAGGCCGATCTGGTGGTCGGCGCGGACGGCGCGCATTCGTGGGTGCGCGCGCAGATCGGTTCGAAGATGAACCGGCGCGATTACAGGCAAACCGGTGTGGTCGCGAACTTCAAGGCTGAGAAGCCGCACAGCGAAACGGCGTATCAATGGTTCAAGGACGGCGAGATCGTCGCGCTGCTGCCGATGCCGGACGGCCACGTGTCGCTGGTCTGGTCGGCGCGCACCGAACACGCCGAGCAACTGGTCGCGCTCGATCCGGCGCAACTCGCCGCCGAAGTCGAACGCGTGACGGGCGGCCAGTTCGGCGCGCTCGAATGCGTGACGCCCGCGCAAGGCTTCCCGCTCGCGTTGCAAACGGTCGACCGCCTGGTGGCGCCGCGCGTCGCGCTGGTTGGCGATGCCGCGCATCTGATTCACCCGCTGGCCGGCCAGGGCATGAACCTGGGTTTGCGCGACGTCGCCGCACTCGCCGAGACGGTCGCCGGCAAGGAAGCGTTCCGCGATCTCGGCGACATGGTGCTGCTGCGCCGCTACGAGCGCGCCCGCCGCGAAGACATTCGCGCGCTGATGATCGCCACCGACGGTCTGCAAAAGCTCTTCTCCGTGCCCGGCCCGCTCGCCAAGGCCTTGCGCAATACCGGCATGGCCTTCGTCGGTGCGCAGCCGTTCATCAAGCGCTGGCTGGTGTCGGCGGCTTTGGGTTAGAGCGTGCGCCGGCCCGCATGTCTGGATCGGCGAGACAGGTATGATGAACGGATGGACGCCATTCTGGTCAGACCAGTCACGTCGCAAAAACGCGCACCTTACGCGCTAGAACCCAGGAATTCAGCATGAAAAAATCCTTCCGCATCGCAGCTGTCGCGCTCGCGATCGCCGCTGTGGCAATCGGTTGCTCCGCGCAGGCCGATCAAGCCACCGACAAGCTCAAAGCCACGCTGCAAACGCGTCTCGCCGACGTGACGATCAAGAGTGTCACGAAGTCGCCGATTGCCGGCCTCTACGAAGTGAACCTCGGCACGCAGATCGTCTATAGCGACGCGAACGGTGATTACCTCATGCTCGGCGACATCGTCGATGCGAAGACGCGCAAGAATCTGACGGAAGCGCGTCTGTCGGAAACCAACCGTATCGATTTCGCGAGCTTGCCGTTCGCAAATGCCGTGAAGGTCGTGAAGGGCAACGGTGCGCGCAAGATCGCCGTGTTCTCCGATCCGAACTGCCCGTACTGCAAGCAGCTCGAAACCACGCTCAAGTCGATCGACAACGTGACGGTTTACACCTTCCTGTACCCGGTGCTGTCGCCGGATTCGACAGCGAAGTCGAAGTCGATCTGGTGCTCGAGCGACCGCGCGAAGGCGTGGGAATCGTGGATGCAGGACCATCAGGCGCCGACCGCAGCCGGCACGTGCGATACCGCCGCGCTCGACAAGAACCTGGCGCTCGGCCACGCAATGAATGTCGAGGGCACGCCCACCGTGTTCCTCGCCGACGGCCGCCGCTTGCCCGGCGCGGTGCCGGCAGACCGGCTGGATAAGGAAATGTCCGCCGTGCGCTGAGCACGCAACACGAATTGAACAGAGGAGGCGCGGCGTGCGCCTCCTTTCACATCAAGCCCCGCACATCCTCGCCTGAAATCTCCTAACCGCCGCCGATGAAGCCGATCCGCTACACCATCGTTGCCAAGCAACCCGCCGCCCATCTGTTCGAAGTCACCGTGACCGTCGCCGATCCCGATCCGGCCGGCCAGCGTTTCACGCTGCCGGTGTGGATTCCGGGCAGCTACATGGTGCGTGAATTCGCGCGCAACATCGTCACGCTGCGTGCCTTCAACGACGCGGGCCGCAAAGTGCGCATCGAGAAGACGGACAAGCAGACGTGGCAGGCTGCGCCGGCCAAAGGCGCGCTGACGCTGCGCTATGAGGTGTATGCATGGGATCTGTCGGTGCGCGCGGCACATCTGGACGACACGACCGGCTTTTTCAACGGCACCAGCGTGTTTCTGTCGCCGCTCGGTCACGAGGAAGCGCAGTGCGTGGTCGATATTCAGAAGCCGGAGGGCGCGGCGTATCGCAACTGGCGGGTCGCGACCGCGTTGCCGGAAGTGCGCGGCACCAAGCGCTACGGTTTCGGCGAGTACCGCGCGCAGAACTACGACGAGCTGATCGATCATCCTGTTACGTTGGGTGAATTCGCGCTGGCGACGTTCAAGGCGCACGGCGTGCCGCACGACATCGTGATCGCCGGGCGGGTGGTCGGGCTCGACATGGCGCGGCTGTCCGCCGACCTGAAGCGCATCTGCGAAGCGCAGATCGCGTTGTTCGAGCCGAAGTCGAAGAAAGCGCCGGTCGAGCGCTATGTGTTCATGACGCAGGCTGTTGCCGACGGTTACGGCGGCCTGGAGCATCGCGCCTCGACGGCGCTGATCTGCAGCCGCGGCGATCTTCCGGTGGAAGGCCGCGAAGCGCTCACCGAAGGCTACCGAACCTACCTCGGCCTGTGCAGCCACGAATATTTTCACACGTGGAATGTGAAGCGCATCAAGCCGGCCGTGTTTGCGCCGTACGACCTGACCCGCGAGAACTACACGTCGCTGCTGTGGCTGTTCGAAGGCTTCACGTCGTATTACGACGACCTGATTCTGGTGCGCAGCGGCGTCATTTCGCAGGAAGACTATCTCGGCATGGTCGGCAAGGTGATCGGCGGCGTCCTGCGCGGCAGCGGCCGCCAGAAGCAGACGGTCGCCGAGAGCGCGTTCGACGCGTGGGTCAAATATTACCGGCAGGACGAAAACGCACCGAACGCGATCGTCAGCTATTACACCAAGGGCTCGCTTGTCGCGCTGGCGTTCGATCTGACGATTCGCGCGCAAACCAATAACCGCAAATCGCTCGATGACGTGATGCGTCTGCTGTGGCAACGCTTCGGGCGGGACTTCTATCGCGGCAAGCCAGTCGGTGTCGAAGAAAGTGAGATCGAGGCGATTTTCGCGGAAGCGACCGGCGCGCACCTGGGTGAACTGTTCGCCGACGCCGTGCACGGCACGCGCGACCTGCCGCTCGACACGCTGCTGGCGCCGTTCGGCGTCACGCTCGCACCCGACCTGGACAAGAACGGCAAGCCTTCGCTCGGCGCGCGCGTGCGCGGCGGCGCGGATTGCACGTTGACGGCGGTCCACGACGGCAGCGCGGCGCAAAAAGCCGGGCTGTCGGCGGGCGACGTGCTGATCGCGATCGACGGCCTGCGCGTGACCGGCTCGAATCTTGACACGCTGCTGTCGCGCTATCTGCCGGGCGCGAAAGTTGAGGTCCACGCGTTCCGCCGCGACGAGCTGCGCACCGCGCAAGTCAAACTGGACGGGCCTGAGGTGGCGCGTTACAAGCTCACCGTGAGCGACAAGCGGCCCGCCGCGCGCAAGTCGCGTGACCGCTGGCTGGCAAGCTGATCGTAATCCTGGCCGTCGCAAATTGACGGTTCAGGGCGGCGGATTGTTCTATCCATGCAACAATCCGTCGCTGCCGGATGGCTTTTTCCCGGGCCGGTAAAAAAACACAATGGCTCCACTCGCGCAACACTGCGCGCCCCTACTGGAGTCAACCATGACCACGATCCTGCAAATCAACTCGGCAGCCCGCTCGCAAGGCGCGAACTCGACGTTGCTCGTCAACGAGCTGACCGCCAAGCTGCAACAATCGAATCCGGGCGCGCAAGTCGTCGTCCGTAACCTGCAAGCTGAACCGCTGCCGCATCTGGACGACGCCGTCCTCGGCGCGTTCTTCACGCCGGCCGACCAACGCACGCCGGAACAAGCCGCGATTTCTGCACGCAGCGAAGCGCTGATCGCCGAACTGCAAGCCGCCGACATCGTCGTGATTGGCGCACCGATGTACAACTTCGGCATTTCGTCGCAGCTGAAGACGTACTTCGACTTCATCGCACGCGCTGGCATCACGTTCCAGTACACGGCGAACGGTCCGGAAGGTCTCGTGAAGGGCAAGAAGGTTTACGTGGTGTCGGCACGCGGCGGCAAGTATGTGGGCACCCCGAACGACAGCCAAACCCCGTACCTGAAGAGCTTCCTCAGCTTCCTCGGCATGACCGACGTGAACTTCATCTACGCCGAAGGCCTGAACATGGGCCCGGACGCAGCTGGTGCAGCGCTGGCGAGCGCGCGCGAAGCGATCGCTGCTGCGTAAGGATTGCTCTGCCGCGTCAGTTTCATAGCGGTGAATGAAAAAACGCCACGGAATGTGAGTTCCGTGGCGTTTTTGTTTTTGCTTCAGCGCTGACGAACGCGGCTTTACGCGAGCATTTGCGCTTCGTCGGGCAAGCGCCAATCGATCGGTTGGCGGCCGTGGCTGGCGAGATACTCGTTGGCCGACGCAAAATGCCCGCACCCGAGGAAGCCGCGATGCGCTGACAGCGGCGACGGATGCGGCGCTTCCAGCACGTAATGCGACTTGCCACCGAGCAGCGCGCGCTTCGCTTGCGCGTGCGCGCCCCACAGCATGAAGACGAGGCTGTCGTGGCGCATCGCCAGTTCGTGAATCAAGGTGTCCGTGCATTTCTCCCAGCCGCGTTTCGCATGACTCGCGGCCGAATTGCGCTCGACCGTCAGCACCGTGTTCAGCAGCAGTACGCCTTGCCTGGCCCACGCGTCGAGGCAGCCGTGACGCGGCGGCTCGTAACCGAGGCTCGCGGCGATTTCCTTGAAGATGTTGCGCAGCGACGGCGGCGGACGCACGGCCGGCGGCACGGAAAACGCGAGTCCGTGGGCTTGCGGCGTGCCGCGGTCTTCGCCGTGGTACGGGTCCTGGCCGAGGATCACGACTTTTACTTCGTCGGGACTGGTCAGGCGCAGCGCGCGAAATACGTCGGCGGGGTAGACGGTTTTGCCGGCCGCGCGCTTACCGTCGACGAAGCGGCACAGCGGCGCGTAGGCGTCGCTTTCGGTGAACGGGCGGAGATGCTCGCGCCATGCGGGTGGCAGCGCGGCGAACTGGGCTTCTAGCGTTGGCGGGGCATCGGTGCTGGCTGATTGCATCTGCATTGCCGTTGCGTTGACGGGCGTGGCGGTGGCGTCGCCGAACAACGAGGCTTGCGACGGATTGGAGCGGTTGCGGGAAGCTGAGGTCATGGCGGGCAAGTGTCGCAGCAAACGCGCCGTTGCTCAAGATGCGTCTGCTGCGCGGCGTTGGGGCGCATAGGGCAGTCTGACGGGAAGCGGGCGGAGCGGGTGTCACGCGGCGGCGCGTGGTTGGCGTGTAAGGCGGAGACCCGAACTGCAGCCGGGCCGACAAGCGCGCCGCGTCGTCGCGCATGTCACCACCGCTCAGGCTGCCCGCAACTGATACCCGCGTTGTGCCTTGCTGATGTTGTCCGGCGCAAGGCCGGCGACCCGTTTGCCGAGTTCGCTCGCAAGCGTGTTGAGCGCGCCTTCGTCACCGGATTTCAGTTCGAGTTCGACTTCCGAGATCGGCGCGCGGCGGGTTTCGCCGTTCACTTCGGCGAGCACGTCGCCTTGGTCGATCGCGGCTTCGACTTCGGAGCCGTCCAGTTCGATATGCCAGAGCGTGCGCGTGAAATTCGTGCGGAACAGTTCGATCAACTCCGGCGCTGCCTGACGCAAAGCCTCAGCAGCAGCGGGTTCGTCGCACGCGTGCAGTAAAGCGTCGATCTCCAGTTTTTCACCGGCCACCGGCATTTCCCATTCATGCCGGCTGTGCAAACCATTCTTCGCATTGCCCACCGTCTTGAAGGTTTGCAGCCAGCCGTCCGGCGTGTGCCGCAGGCGCAGCGCGCTCTTTGCACTCGCTAAAGCCAGTTTGGGCGTATCGAAGTAAATATTTGCCAGTTTGATCGGGCAGCCCTCGTCGCCGGTGCGCGCGACGAACCATTGCGTCGCCGCTGTCACCTGCGCAGCCGGCAGCGCCAGCTTGATTTCACGTTCCATGCCCATGATTTGTTCCGCTACATGCTGCGTGTTGAAGCTGCGTTCAGAAAAACATCCGCGCCAGTTCTGCCCCCGGCTCTTCTGCGCGCATGAACGCCTCGCCGACGAGGAACGTATGCACGTTCAGCGCCCGCAACCGTTCGACATCGCCGCGTGACAGGAGACCCGACTCGGTGACGACGATCCGGTCGTCCGGGATCGAGTCGAGCATGCCGATGGTCGTGTCGATCGACGTCTCGAACGTGCGCAGATTACGGTTGTTGATGCCGATCAGCGGCGTCTTCAGCGTGAGCGCTTCAGCCAATTCGTTGCCGTCGTGCACTTCGACCAGCACCGCGAGACCCAGCGAATGCGCGAGCGCTTCGAGGTCCTGCATTTCCGAGGTGTCGAGCGCGGCGGCGATCAGCAGGATCGCGTCGGCGCCCATCGCGCGGGCTTCGACGATCTGATACGGATCGACGATGAAGTCTTTACGCAGCACCGGCAGGCTGCAGGCGGCGCGCGCTTGTTCGAGATACGCGACGCTGCCCTGGAAGAACTGCACGTCGGTGAGAACGGAGAGACAGGCTGCGCCGTGTTTTTCATACGAGCGGGCGATATCCGCCGGCACGAAATGCTCGCGCAGCACGCCTTTGGATGGGCTCGCCTTTTTCACCTCGGCGATCACGGCGGCAAGACCTGCTGCGTGTTTCGCGCGCAATGCGCCGACGAAATCGCGGATATCGCGCGACGACGCCTCGAGGCGCAGTTCTTCAAGCGGCGCGCTCTGTTCGGCCGCGCGGACTTCTTCGCGTTTGACCGCGATGATGCGGTCGAGGATGTCGCTCATGAGTGTCTCGCTACGTAGTTACTGCTTGAATTGCTGGGTGAAGCGGATCAGTTCGTCGACCTTCGCGCGTGCTTTGCCGCTCGCGATCGCTTCCCGCGCCAATTGGATGCCGTCCGCAATCGATGCCGCCACGTTCGCCGAATACAGCGCCGTGCCCGCATTCAGCGTGACGATTTCGCGCGCGACGCCAGGTTTGTTGTCGAGCGCTTCGAGCAGCATGACTTTGGATTCGGCCGCGTCGGCCACTTTCAGCGTGCGGTTCGACACCATCTGCATGCCGAAGTCTTCCGGATGGATCTCGTACTCGTGCACCTCGCCGTCGCGCAGTTCGCCGACTTGCGTGGCTGCGCCGAGCGAGACTTCATCCATGCCGTCCATACCGTACACCACCAGCACGTGTTTCGCGCCGAGGCGCTGCATCACGCGCACCTGAATGCCGACGAGGTCGGCGTGGAATACGCCCATCAGCTGATTCGGCGCGCCGGCCGGATTGGTCAGCGGCCCGAGAATGTTGAAGATGGTCCGCACGCCGAGTTCGCGGCGCACCGGCGCGATGTTCTTCATGGCCGGATGATGGTTCGGCGCGAACATGAAACCCATGCCGGTTTCCGCAATCGACGCCGCCACCTGTTCCGGCTGCAGGTCGATATTCACACCGAGCGCTTCGAGCACGTCCGCGCTGCCGGACTTGCTCGACACGCCGCGATTGCCGTGCTTCGCAACCTTCGCGCCGGCTGCGGCGGAGACGAACATCGTCGCCGTGGAAATGTTGAAGGTGTGCGAACCGTCGCCGCCGGTGCCGACAATATCGACGAAGTTCGAGTTGTCCTGCACCTCGACGTGCCGGGCAAATTCACGCATCACCGTGGCGGCAGCGGTGATTTCGCCGATGGTCTCTTTTTTGACGCGTAAGCCGGTGATGATCGCCGCCGCCATCACGGGCGACAGTTCGCCGCGCATGATGAGGCGCATCAGGTGCAGCATTTCGTCGTGGAAAATTTCGCGGTGCTCGATCGTGCGCTGCAACGCTTCCTGGGGCGTAATCGTCATGATGTCGTCTCTCTTCATCAAGCGTTGCGTGGTGTTGCGGCGGCCTTCGACTGCTTCAAGAAATTCTCGAGCAGCGCGTGGCCGTGTTCGGACAGGATCGACTCCGGATGGAACTGCACGCCTTCTACAGCCAGTTCCTTGTGACGCACGCCCATGATTTCGCCGTCCTCGGTCCATGCGGACACTTCGAGGCAGTCGGGCAGCGATTCGCGTTCGATCGCGAGCGAGTGGTAGCGAGTTACGACGAAATGCTTCGGCAGGTCGGCGAATACGCCTTTGCAGTCGGTTTCGATAGTGCTCACCTTGCCGTGCATGATGGTTTGCGCACGCACCACGCGGCCGCCGAACGCTTCACCGATCGCCTGATGGCCGAGGCAGACGCCGAGAATCGGCATCTTGCCGGCGAATTCGCGCAGTACGTCCAGCGTAATGCCCGCGTGTTGCGGGTTGCTCGGGCCAGGCGACAGGCAGATGCGCTCGGGGTTGAGCCTGGCGATTTCGTCCAGCGTGATTTCGTCGTTCCGATAGGTGCGCACGTCTTCGCCGAGTTCGCCGAAGTACTGCACCAGGTTGTAGGTGAACGAGTCGTAGTTGTCGATCATTAGCAGCATGGTCTGTCTCCGGTCAGAAGTCGCTATCGAGGCCGTCTTGCACTTGCTCGGCGGCGCGCAATACCGCACGCGCCTTGTTCTCGGTCTCTTGCCATTCGGATTCCGGCACCGAATCCGCGACCACACCCGCTGCCGCCTGCACATACAGATTGCCGTTATGGATCACGCCGGTGCGAATTGTGATGGCCATGTCCATTTCGCCCGTGAACGACAGATAGCCGACCGCGCCGCCATACAAACCGCGCTTCACGGGTTCCAGTTCGTCGATCAACTCCATTGCGCGGACCTTCGGCGCGCCGGACAGCGTGCCGGCCGGGAAGGTGGCGCGCAGCACGTCGAAATTGGTGGTGCCGGGCTTCAGCTTGCCTTCGACCGAACTCACGATGTGCTGCACGTGCGAGTACTTTTCGATCACCATCTGATCGGTGACGGTCACCGAGCCGATCTGCGAAATACGGCCGACGTCGTTACGCGCGAGGTCGATGAGCATCACGTGCTCGGCGATTTCCTTCGGATCGTTCAGCAGTTCGGTGGCGAGTTCCGCATCGCGTTCCGGCGTATTGCCGCGCGGCCGCGTGCCGGCGAGCGGGCGGATCGTCACGATGCGGTCTTCGCCGCGCTTTTCCTGGCGCACCAGGATTTCCGGCGACGCACCGACCACGTGGAAGTCGCCGAAGTTGTAGTAATACATATACGGCGACGGATTCAGCGAGCGCAGCGCGCGATACAGCGACAACGGATTGTCGCGATACGGCTTGGTCAGACGCTGGCCGACCTGAACCTGCATCAATTCGCCGGCGGCGATGTATTCCTTCGCCTTGCGCACGGCGGCCAGATAGTCGTCTTTCGCGAATTCGCGGTAGGTCTCGGTGCGCACGCTGGCCGACGTGACCGGCGGCTGCACGGTCGTGCGCAAACGCTGACGCAATTCACGCAGACGTTGTTTGGCCTTTGTGTAGGCCTCGGGCTGCGTCGGATCGGCGTAGACCACCAGATAGAGCTTGCCCGCGAGGTTATCGATCACGGCGACTTCTTCGGTCAGCAGCAACTGGATATCGGGCAGGTTCAGATCGTCTTTCGGCGCGGTGTGAGCGAGCTTTTTTTCGATGTAGCGCACTGCGTCATAGCCGAAGTAACCAGCGAGCCCGCCCGCGAAACGCGGCAAGCCCGGGCGTTGCGCGACTTTGAAGCGGCTCTGGAATTGCTGGATGAACTCGAGTGGATCGCCTTCGTGCGTTTCGACGATCTTGCCGTCCCGCACCACTTCCGACACGCCGTTGCGGGTGCGCAGCAGCGTGCGCGCCGGCAGGCCGATGAACGAATAGCGGCCGAAGCGTTCGCCGCCCACCACCGATTCCAGCAGGAACGAGTTGGCGCCGTTGCGTTCGCTTTGCGCGAGCTTCAGGTAGAGCGAGAGCGGCGTTTCGAGGTCGGCGAGCGCCTCGGCGATCAGCGGAATGCGGTTGAAACCCTCGTTGGCGAGGGACTGGAATTCGAGTTCGGTCATGTTCCGATCCTGTTCGTACGTCCGGCGGCGGCGTGCGTCGGACAAAGCGGGGCGTTGCGCGGCCGGTCAGGCGTTCGTTCGACGTTTCGACACGATCATACCGACCGGCGCGAGTTTCCCATCGACGCATGCAACGGGTTTCAGCACATAGCGGTACTTTGCGGGTACACGAAGGCCGAATCAACCGATACAGCGAAACAAGGTGATGGAAAAAACGCGTGAGCGCAGCGAAGTAAAAAACGGTTGCCGAAGACGAGCTTCAGCGTACCTCAGGCGAGGTTAGCGCGACCAGCGACGCCAGGGCCAGGCTCCCCGGTCGATGCTAATCAGACTCCGTTTTTTATTCAGAAACATGAGGATGAAGGGACTTTTCAAGTCGTGGATTGGTGCGCTGCGATAGCCTTCGCGGCATCGAGCAGCGAGGCAACTATACCATCGGATTTTATTGTTTGTATAGCTTGGCCGTGGTTGTAGCCGTAAGGCACCGTCAGCGTCGCCATGCCCGCGGCGCGGCCCGCCAGCGCGTCGTTTTCCGAATCGCCGATGGCTACCGTGGCTTGCGGCTCGACACCTAACTGTGCCGCGGCGGTGAGCATCGGCAACGGATCCGGTTTCTTTTTCGGCAGGCTGTCGCCGCCGAGCACGACGTTGAAATACTGGTTGAGCCCGTACTGCTGGAGCAATTCAACCGCGAAACGATGCGGTTTGTTGGTGACGCAGGCGAGCTTGAGGCCGGCATCGCGCATGGCGATCAGGCCGGCTTCGACGTCGGGATACAGCCGCGTGTGCAAGCCATTGATCTTCGCGTACTCCGCCTGATAGATCGCAAGCGCCTCGTCGAAACGGTCCTGCGCATGGGCCGTTTCGAAGCGTGGCGCCAGCACGCTGCGGATCAGATGCTCCGAACCCTTGCCGACATAGCCGACCACTTCCTCGCGCGAAGTCTCTGTCGCGTCGAGTTGCGCGAGCATGCCGTTCAGGCCGGCGGTGAAATCGTCGGCGGTGTCGATCATCGTGCCGTCGAGATCGATGAGCGCGGCTTGCAGGCGCGGACCGGTGAAAGTCGGGGCAGGGAATGCAGACGTCATGCTCAGTATTCGATCTCAGTGCTGGATGTTGGCGAGCGCGCTACGCATCTTGTCGATCACGGCCTTGTGATCCGGCGCGCCGAAGATCGCCGAGCCGGCCACGAACGTGTCCGCGCCAGCCGCCGCGATTTCGGCGATGTTGTCGACCTTCACGCCGCCGTCCACTTCGAGATGAATCTCGCGGCCGGTCTTTTCCTTGTACGCGTCGATCCGCTTGCGTGCCTCGCGTAGCTTGTTGAGCGCCTCGGGAATGAACGATTGACCGCCGAAGCCCGGGTTCACCGACATGATCAGCACCAGGTCGAGCTTGTCCATCACGTGATCCAGATAATTCAGCGACGTAGCCGGATTGAACACGAGACCGGCCTTGCAGCCGTGGTCGCGAATCAGCGACAGCGTGCGGTCGATATGGTCCGAGCCTTCGGGATGGAAGCTGATCAGGTTGGCGCCGGCCTTGGCGAAATCCGGCACGATGCGGTCGACCGGGCGCACCATCAGATGCACGTCGATCGGCACGTCCACGTGCGGGCGGATCGCTTCGCAGACGAGCGGGCCGATCGTCAGATTCGGCACATAGTGGTTGTCCATTACGTCGAAGTGAATCCAGTCGGCGCCGGCGGCGACAACGTTACGGACTTCTTCGCCGAGGCGCGAAAAATCGGCGGAAAGGATGCTGGGAGCGATGCGGAATTGCGTCATGGCAGGGGCGGAGGCAGGCGGGAAAACGCCATTTTACCGGTTTGCGCGGTTGCGAACTGGCTCGCGGGCGCTTCGATGTGGGTTTCGAATGGCGTGCCGCACGTGACAAAACACCCTAAAACCCCTTGGCCGAAGGGATTTGTCCGGTTGCGGGCGTGCCGCGCATCAAGCAGAATGCCAAACCATAAGCGCCGCTTCGCCTATGTGCCCGCAAACCATTGGCGTTCGGGCCTCCCCGCGATTTTCCCGCCCCCGTTTCACTAGACCGGAATCAGGATGAGCCAGTACGAATTCAGCGTCTCGGCGCAGGTGCAGTATCTGCCCGAAGAGTCGGACCCGGAGCGCCGCCAGTATGCGTTTGCATACACGCTGACTATCCGTAACAGCGGCCAGGTGCCTGCGCAACTGATTGCGCGCCACTGGGTGATCACCGATAGCGACAAGAACGTGCAGGAAGTGAAAGGTCTTGGCGTGGTCGGCCATCAGCCGCTGCTCAAACCCGGCGAGCAGTTCGAATATACAAGTTGGGCGGTGATCGCCACACCCGTTGGCACGATGCGCGGCGAGTATTTCTGTGTGGCTGAGGACGGTGAACGCTTCGACGCACCCGTGCCCGAGTTCATCCTGCGCATGCCACGCACGTTGCATTGAACCGAGGGCGCGGCCCGCGGTCTTTAAAGAGCTTTACTGTGCAGCGTTACTGCGGTTTTTGCTGCTTTTGCTGTTCACTACTGTTGGCGCGCGCGGCTTTTTTCTTGCCGGACGACGTCCACACAACGATAAAGACGAGCAGGAAGAGCGCGAGGAGCGATTCCAGCGCGAAGATGAGCATCGGGTATTCGTCGAACAGATCAGACATGGCGGTTTCCATCAAGAACGAACATTGTATGCGTTTTGTCCGCACGGCCGGGGCATGGCTCGGGGCGCTTTCGGTTGCTGTCATGCTGGCTTCCTGCGGCGGCGGCGGTGCAGTCCGGCCTTCAGTTTCGCCACCCACAGGCGCCGCGATCATACCCGGACAGATTGCCCCGGCGCGGCTCACAGCAGTGGCCTGGCAGCAAGTGCCGGGCTGGCAGGACGACTCGCTGATCGGCGCAACGGCCGCGTTACGGCAAAACTGTCTGAGGCTGGCGCGACAACCGAACTGGGCGCGCGCATGTGCGGCGGCCGCGCAGATCGACGACCTCGACGTCACCAGCGCGCGTGCATTTTTCGAGGCCTATTTCACGCCTTTCCAGCTAGCCAACAACGACGGCACGCTCGACGGTCTCGTCACCGGTTACTACGAGCCGTTGCTGCGCGGTTCGCGCACGCGGCACGGCGTGTACCAGATTGCGCTGTATCGCTGGCCGTCCGGTTATCGCGCCGGCGCGCCGCTGCCGGCGCGTGCGCAACTCGAGCGCGCGGGCGTGCTAAACGGGAATGAACTGGTGTGGGTCGACGATCCGATCGAAGCGTTCTTCCTGCAAGTGCAAGGGTCCGGGCGCGTCGTGATGGAAGACGGCAGCGTGATGCGGGTCGGCTTTGGCGGCACGAACAATCAGCCGTACAAGTCGATCGGACGCTGGCTGCTCGATCGCGGCGAACTCACGCCGGCGCAGGCGACCATGCAGGGCATCAAGGCATGGGCTCGTGCTAATCCGGCACGGGTCGACGCGCTGCTCGACACGAATCCGCGTTTCGTGTTCTTCCGCGAAATGCCGTCCGGCGAGAGCGTACCGAGTGGTGGCGCCGACGGTCCGATCGGTGCGTTGGGCGTGCCACTGACGCCGGAACGGTCGATTGCCGTTGACCCGTCTTCGATTCCGCTCGGTACGCCGGTGTTTTTGCAGACCACGCGTCCGTTGACGAACTCGCCGATGAATCGCCTCGTATTTGCGCAGGACACGGGTTCCGCGATCAAAGGCGGCGTGCGCGCCGATTACTTCTGGGGCCTCGGCGACGACGCGGGCGATCTGGCCGGCAAGATGAAGCAGGGTGGCCGGATGTGGTTGCTGCTGCCGAACTCCTGAGGGATTGGCGGCGCGCGGGCGGCATTGTCCTGATTGGAAATGCCGCCCTTGCCCGATCTTTTACTCTGGTGTGTTGCGGTTGCGGTTGCCTTCTGCTTTCACTCACCAGCGGCCGTCCGCCGGTTCAAGGCCCGGACTTGCGCTTGTCCACGACTCGTCGCGCCTTGCCCACCGAACGCTCGATCCCGTTCACAGCCAGCACATTGACTACCGCGCTGACGCCGATCAGCGCCTTGATGTCATAGGTCAGCGCTTGTTTTGCCGTGTGCAGCGCGGCTGTATCCGGCGCTGTTTCCGGGCAGGGCTCGACGTTCAGCGTCAATACATCGAGCGGACCCTCCTTCGTCAGCACGATTTGATAGTGAGGCGCAAGGGCGTGCTGCTTGAGCAGCAATTCTTCGATCTGCGTGGGGAACACGTTGACGCCGCGTACGATCATCATGTCGTCCGAGCGGCCGGTGATCTTTTCCATCCGGCGCATGGTGCGGGCGCTGCCCGGCAAGAGGCGCGTCAGATCGCGCGTCCGGTAACGGACGATGGGCAGTGCTTCCTTGGTCAACGATGTGAACACCAGTTCGCCGAGTTCACCGTCCGACAACACCTCGCCGGTTTCGGGATCGATGATCTCGGGATAGAAATGATCTTCCCAGATGGTCGGGCCGTCTTTGGTCTCGACACACTCCGATGCCACGCCAGGTCCCATTACTTCGGATAAACCGTAGATATCGACCGCGTCGATACCCATGCGTTTTTCGATTGCATGCCGCATGTCGTTGGTCCACGGCTCCGCGCCGAAGATGCCGATGCGCAGCGAGCAGCTGGCCGGATCGACGCCTTGCCGCTCGAGTTCATCGGCGATCGACAACATGTAGCTCGGTGTCACCATGATGATGTCCGGGCGGAAATCCTGGATCAGTTGCACCTGCTTTTCAGTCTGGCCGCCGCCGAACGGGATCACTGTCAAGCCCGCGCGCTCAGCACCGTAGTGCGCGCCGAGGCCGCCCGTGAACAGGCCATAGCCGTAGCTCACGTGTACCTTGTCGCCACGCTTCGCGCCGGCGGCACGGATCGAACGCGCCACGAGATTCGCCCACGTGTCGATATCGCGCGCGGTGTAGCCGACCACCGTCGGCTTGCCCGTCGTTCCCGACGATGCGTGAATCCGCGATATCTGTTCCTGCGGCACTGCGAACATGCCGAAAGGGTAGTTGTCGCGCAGATCCTTCTTGGTTGTGAAGGGGAAGCGCGACAGGTCGGCGAGGGTCTTCACGTCGCTCGGATGAACGCCAGCTTCATCGAATTTGCGCCGATAGACTGGCGAATTTTCGTAAGCGTGGTTCAGCGACCATTTGAGCCGTTCGAGCTGAAGCGCAGCAAGTTCGTCACGGCTGGCTGTCTCGATAGGATCGAGTGGGAGGGCGGTAGTCATCGAATGTCTCCTTGCTGCTTCAATGCTTGAGTCTGGTGAGCGGTGCGCGATCGGGTGTGAAAATCGGGGCTGGTCGGCGGGCTGTTATGCATGCGCGATTAATGTGCCGTTCAGTCACCCGTAGGAATCAGGTGGCCTTTGATTCGCGCCGATTTGCCGCGAAACATCGCCACGGTTTCCTGAGCGCGATTCGTCACGCGAATATCGTAAATGCCGGTGCGGCCGCTCAGCGTTTGCTCGATGGCTTCAGCCGTCAGCACGTCGCCGCCGTGTACCGGCCGTAGAAACTCAATCGAGCAGCCCGCCGCGACTGTGTTGATGTTGTACGTGTTGCAGGCGAAGGCGAACGTGGAATCAGCGAGTGTGAAAATCAGGCCGCCATGGCAGATCTGATGGCCGTTGAGGAAGTCGTCGCGCACGGCCATGCGCAAGCGCGCATATCCTGCGCGTACTTCCTCCACTTCTAGTCCGAGCGCACGGCTGCACGTGTCGTTTTCGTACATCGCAGCAGCGGTCGCGCGGGCGAGTTCGTCCGGCGTCATGTGGGCGGGGCGGTTCGGTTGTGTGGACATGTCAGCGCCCCTCGAAGCGCGGCGCACGCTTTTCCACGAACGCTTGCACTCCTTCGGCATAATCGTGCGACGCACCGAGTTCGCGCTGCAAATCGCGTTCGAGATCGAGCTGCTGGTCGAGGGTTTGTGTTGCACCCGCACGCATGGCCTGCTTGATCGCGGCGATGGCGCGCGTGGGCTGCTGTGCGAGTTGGGCCGCTAGCCTGGCCGCGGCGGCGGCGAGCTCCGCGTCATCGACCGTCTGCCAGATCAGCCCCCAGCTTTCGGCCTTCTCCGCGCTCAGTTTGTCGCCGGTGATGGCGAGGCCCAAGGCGCGCGCCATGCCTACACGCTGCGGTAGAAACCACGTGCCGCCCGAGTCCGGCACGAGACCAATCTTCACGAACGCCTGAATGAAGCTGGCCGAGCGAGCGGCAAGCACGAGATCGCAAGCCAGCGCGAGATTGGCGCCGGCGCCGGCAGCCGTGCCGTTGACCGCTGCGATCACCGGCAACGGCAGCGCCTGCAGCCGGCGAATCAGCGGATTGAAATGCTCGTCGATCAGCTCGCCGAGATCGGTCATCGCGCCCGGCGTGAAGTCGAGATCCGCGAGATCCTGCCCGGCGCAGAAGCCGCGCCCCGCGCCGGTCAGCACGAGTGCGCGTGCGCCGGATGTTTCGACCTGGCCGAGCGCGACAGTCAGTTCCTGATGCATCGCGCGCGTAAAGCTGTTGAGCTTGTCCGGGCGGTTTAGCGTGATGGTCGCTACGTGGCTCGAGGCGTCGACGTCGACGCGAATCGCTTCATATGACATTGGGTGTCTCCTCAAAGTCTCTTTGACCGGTGGTCGCGGCGGCTCGATGTCAGAGCCGCTCGATCACCAATGCGATGCCTTGGCCGACGCCGATGCACATCGTGCAAAGCGCAAAGCGGCCGTTGGTTCGTTCCAGCTGATACAGCGCTGTGGTAATCAAACGGGCGCCCGACGCGCCAAGCGGATGGCCGAGTGCAATCGCTCCGCCGTTCGGATTGACCCGTGGATCGTCGTCGCGCAGCCCAAGCGTGCGTAGAACTGCAAGTCCTTGCGATGCGAAGGCCTCGTTCAGTTCGATCACGTCGAATTGGTCGAGCGACATGCCCAGTTGCTTCAGCAGCTTTTGCGTGGCCGGCGCCGGGCCGATGCCCATGATGCGCGGCTCGACCCCCGCCGTTGCCATGCCCACCACGCGTGCGCGGCGACGCAGTCCGTATTGATCGGCAGCCTCCTGATTCGCGAGCAACAGCGCGCAGGCGCCGTCGTTCACGCCCGATGCGTTGCCGGCGGTCACGCTGCCGTCGGCGCGGACCACGCCTTTGAGCTTGCCGAGGCTTTCGAGCGAAGTCTCGCGCGGGTGTTCGTCAAGCGTTACGCGCACGGGGTCGCCTTTCTTCTGCGCGATTTCGACGCCGACGATTTCCTGAGCCAGCGTGCCGTCGCGCTGCGCGCGAGCCGCCTTTTGCTGGCTCGATAGCGCAAAGGCATCCTGATCCGCGCGGCTTATGCTGAATTCGACGGCGACGTTTTCCGCGGTCTCCGGCATCGAATCGACGCCGTATTGGCGCTTCATCAGCGGATTGATAAAGCGCCAGCCGATGGTCGTGTCGTGAATTTCAGCTTGCCGCGAAAACGCGCTACCGGCCTTGCCCATCACGAACGGCGCGCGCGTCATGCTTTCGACGCCGCCCGCGATCATCAGACGCGCTTCGCCCGCCTTGATGGCGCGCGCTGCAGTGCCGACCGCGTCCATGCCCGAGCCGCACAGGCGGTTGATGGTCGCGCCGGGCGCGTTGGTCGGCAAACCAGCCAGCAATGCCGACATACGGGCAACGTTGCGATTGTCTTCACCGGCCTGATTGGCGCAGTCATAGATCACGTCGTCCAGCGCGAGCCAGTCCACCCCTGGATTGCGTTCGATCAGCGCCTTGATCGGTACCGCACCGAGATCATCGGCGCGGACATCCTTCAGGGCGCCGCCGTAGCGGCCGATAGGGGTGCGAATCGCGTCGCAAATGAAGGCGTCGTTCATGTGAAGTTCCTGCTGGGACGGATCGGCGCGAAATGTCAATCCGATGTCTCATGTTAGTTGGGGGGCACGGTGCGGTCCATTCGGCCAAACGGCATAGGACGACAGCCGCGCTTTTGTCTTACGCCGTTCAGCTAGCTACCGCGGGTGCCGCTTTCGGTTCAACATGAACGCGGCTCTGAACTACGCGGAAGCGGTTCGCGACGAATGCGGCGTCGGCTAGCGCGGCGTTTGCTGCCGGATTCGCACCCGTGCCGTGGAAGTCGGAGAAGGCCGCCGATTGATTGACGAATACGCCACCCGTCAAGTTGATCGACAGTGCCACGCCGCCGCGAATCGACGCTTCATGAGCCTCGTCGAGCACAGCTTCGTCCGTGCTGTAGACCGACAGCGTCAGCGCGCCGTGTTCGGCGGCAATCGCGCCGGCGAGATCGAGCGACTGCGCTGTCGAGTCCGTCGCGATTACGAACGAGATCGGGCCGAACCATTCCTTGGTGAACTGTGCCTGGTCCGTGGCGGCATCCAGTTGGAGCACGAGTGGTGTGCGCACGCGTGCGCCGGCAAAAGCAGGGTGCTCGAGCGACTGGCTCGCTACGAGAACGCGGCCGAGCTTGCTCGCTTCGTCGATACGTTGGGTTACGCCGTCGTTCTGAATAGCGCCGAGCAGTTCCACGGCACGGGCTGGGTCGGCAACCAGTTTTTGCACGGCGCCGGCAATGGCTTGAGCGACTTCGTCGAAACCGAGTGCGCCGTCAGCGGTGCGGATGCCGTCGCGCGGCACATAGATGTTTTGTGGTGCAGTACACATCTGGCCCGAGTACAGCGCGAGCGAGAACGCGATATTGCGGGCGGCGGCTTTGATGTCGTCGACCGAGTCGATCACGATCTGGTTGACGCCGGCTTTTTCGGTGTAGACCTGCGCCTGATGCGCATTGCGCTCGAGCCAGGTGCCGTTTTGCGTGCTGCCCGTGAAGTCGATCAGCTTGATTTCCGGGCGCAAGGCCAAATCCTGGACGAGCGGGCCATCGTTCGGTTCGGTCGCCAGCAGGGTGACGACGTTCGGATCGAAACCGGCTTCGCGCAGCACGTCGCGCGCGATTCGCACGGTCAGTGCGAGCGGCAGGATTGCGCCCGGATGCGGTTTGACGATGACCGTGTTGCCGGTGGCCAGATCGGCGAACAGGCCGGGGTAGCCGTTCCATGTCGGGAAAGTGCAGCAACCGAGCACAAGGCCAGTGCCGCGTGGCACAACGGTATAGCGCTTGTGCATTGCAAGCGGCGGATTTTTGCCCTGCGGCTTTTCCCAGTGGGCGTCCGCGGGGATACGGCGCAATTGGTCCCATGCATATACGACGGCTTCGAGCGCGCGGTCCTGTGCATGCGGGCCGCCGGCCTGGAAAGCCATCATGAATGCCTGGCCGGTTGTGTGCATCACGCTGTAGCCAATTTCGAAGCTGGCGCGATTCACGCGGGCGAGGATCTCGAGGCACACGCCGATCCATGCCTGAGGGCCGGCGGCGCGCCATTCGCGCTGTGCGGCACCGGCGGCTGCGATCAGCGCGTCGGGATCGGTTTTCGGATAGCAGACGCCAAGCGCAAACCCAAACGGCGAGACTTCAGCCCCGACGGTTTCGCCGGTCGACGGCTGGTCAAGTTCGAAGGTCTTGTTCAGGTGTGTTTTGAACGCGGCTTCGCCGTCGGCGTTAGCTGTTTCCCCGTACACTTTCGGACTGGGCATCTCGACGAATGGGCTCCAGTAGCCGCGCGTTTCAGCCGCGGTGAGTGCCTTTTGCAGCGTGTCTTCGTGTTTGGTGAATAGCGGATGTGTCATGGCAGAGGGGCTTGGCTGTACGTTGGGAAAAGCCTGTCGAATAATTGACCGACCGGTTGGTTGGGGAATGTTAGCATTATTAAGACGGCCGCGCGAAGCGTTTTCGCGCGCCATTCACACTAGGAGGTGGCATGGCTTACGAGAACATTCTGGTTGAGACGCGGGGGCGGGTCGGGTTGGTCACGCTGAATCGCCCGAAGGCGTTGAACGCTTTGAACGATGCGCTGATGGACGAATTGGGTGCTGCACTACGTGAGTTCGACGCTGATGAAGCGATCGGTGCAATCGTAGTGACGGGCAGCGAGAAAGCGTTCGCCGCCGGCGCCGACATCGGCATGATGGCAACCTATTCCTATATGGATGTCTATAAAGGCGACTACATCACTCGCAACTGGGAAGCGGTGCGCTCTATCCGCAAGCCGATCATCGCCGCGGTGGCCGGCTTCGCGCTTGGCGGCGGCTGCGAGCTGGCGATGATGTGCGACATCATTTTTGCCGCTGACACCGCGAAGTTCGGCCAGCCGGAAATCAAGCTCGGCATCATGCCGGGCGCCGGCGGCACGCAACGTCTGCCGCGAGCCGTCTCGAAGGCGAAAGCAATGGACCTCTGCCTGACCGCCCGTTTCATGGATGCGGCTGAAGCCGAGCGCGCTGGATTGGTCTCGCGCGTGATTCCGGCTGCGTCCTTAATTGATGAGGCAATCGCTGCGGCCGCGACCATCGCAGAGTTTCCTTTGCCTGCGGTGATGATGGTGAAGGAGTCGGTGAATCGCGCATATGAAACAACGCTGGCGGAAGGCGTGCATTTCGAGCGCCGCATGTTCCACTCCCTGTTCGCGACTGAGGATCAGAAAGAGGGAATGGCCGCGTTCGTGGAGAAGCGGAAGCCTGTTTTCAAGCACCGTTAATACGCTTGTCAAAATAACGCTTGCAAGCCGCGGTCCGGCTCGCTAGAATCTCGCTCTTTCGCGCTTCGGACAACGGGGCGCGGGAGGCGGGAGAGCCAGCAATGGCGGGGGTTTCCGAGAGGTCGGGCAGGTTCAGGAAGTTAAAAAAACCTGTTGACGACGTAGCGAAAGTTCTCCATAATCTCGCTTCTCTGCTGCTGATGCAGCGACGCAGAACGAAGCGGTGCCGGGTGGTTGTGAGGTTGACGACGCGCGGTGGCGGTTTGGTGGTGAATGCGCACTCGATCTTTAAAAATTAACAGCCGATAAGTGTGGGCGCTTGATGCGCGACGCGACGATGGATTCTTCGGGGTCTGTCGACAAGCGAAAGTATCAAGTCTCACACTGGTATCAAGGAAAGGTTTTCCTGCTGGAGTGGATTCACGCCGGCAGGAGGATCATTCGTCAGTACGTTGAGTGAGCGACCGGTTGGTAAAACAACCGAAAAACAGTAACAGGTTTGAACTGAAGAGTTTGATCCTGGCTCAGATTGAACGCTGGCGGCATGCCTTACACATGCAAGTCGAACGGCAGCACGGGAGCAATCCTGGTGGCGAGTGGCGAACGGGTGAGTAATACATCGGAACGTGTCCTGTAGTGGGGGATAGCCCGGCGAAAGCCGGATTAATACCGCATACGCTCTACGGAGGAAAGGGGGGGATCTTCGGACCTCCCGCTACAGGGGCGGCCGATGGCAGATTAGCTAGTTGGTGGGGTAAAGGCCTACCAAGGCGACGATCTGTAGCTGGTCTGAGAGGACGACCAGCCACACTGGGACTGAGACACGGCCCAGACTCCTACGGGAGGCAGCAGTGGGGAATTTTGGACAATGGGCGCAAGCCTGATCCAGCAATGCCGCGTGTGTGAAGAAGGCCTTCGGGTTGTAAAGCACTTTTGTCCGGAAAGAAAACCTCTGGGTTAATACCCCGGGGGGATGACGGTACCGGAAGAATAAGCACCGGCTAACTACGTGCCAGCAGCCGCGGTAATACGTAGGGTGCAAGCGTTAATCGGAATTACTGGGCGTAAAGCGTGCGCAGGCGGTCCGCTAAGACAGATGTGAAATCCCCGGGCTTAACCTGGGAACTGCATTTGTGACTGGCGGGCTAGAGTATGGCAGAGGGGGGTAGAATTCCACGTGTAGCAGTGAAATGCGTAGAGATGTGGAGGAATACCGATGGCGAAGGCAGCCCCCTGGGCCAATACTGACGCTCATGCACGAAAGCGTGGGGAGCAAACAGGATTAGATACCCTGGTAGTCCACGCCCTAAACGATGTCAACTAGTTGTCGGGTCTTCATTGACTTGGTAACGTAGCTAACGCGTGAAGTTGACCGCCTGGGGAGTACGGTCGCAAGATTAAAACTCAAAGGAATTGACGGGGACCCGCACAAGCGGTGGATGATGTGGATTAATTCGATGCAACGCGAAAAACCTTACCTACCCTTGACATGTATGGAATCCTGCCGAGAGGTGGGAGTGCCCGAAAGGGAGCCATAACACAGGTGCTGCATGGCTGTCGTCAGCTCGTGTCGTGAGATGTTGGGTTAAGTCCCGCAACGAGCGCAACCCTTGTCCCTAGTTGCTACGCAAGAGCACTCCAGGGAGACTGCCGGTGACAAACCGGAGGAAGGTGGGGATGACGTCAAGTCCTCATGGCCCTTATGGGTAGGGCTTCACACGTCATACAATGGTCGGAACAGAGGGTCGCCAACCCGCGAGGGGGAGCCAATCCCAGAAAACCGATCGTAGTCCGGATCGCACTCTGCAACTCGAGTGCGTGAAGCTGGAATCGCTAGTAATCGCGGATCAGCATGCCGCGGTGAATACGTTCCCGGGTCTTGTACACACCGCCCGTCACACCATGGGAGTGGGTTTTACCAGAAGTGGCTAGTCTAACCGCAAGGAGGACGGTCACCACGGTAGGATTCATGACTGGGGTGAAGTCGTAACAAGGTAGCCGTATCGGAAGGTGCGGCTGGATCACCTCCTTTCTCGAGCTAACGTGTCAAACGTTGAGCGCTCACGCTTATCGGCTGTGAAAAAGACAGACTCAGGGGTCTGTAGCTCAGTCGGTTAGAGCACCGTCTTGATAAGGCGGGGGTCGATGGTTCGAATCCATCCAGACCCACCACTGTTTCTGCGGTGGCTGATCAACTGAAACCTCTGGGTATGAGTACAGGTAGTGATATCTGTGTATGACTGGGGGATTAGCTCAGCTGGGAGAGCACCTGCTTTGCAAGCAGGGGGTCGTCGGTTCGATCCCGTCATCCTCCACCAATCCTCAATGCCGGTTTTACTGCGGTGAACATTGAAAGATGTTTGCGGTGTAGTGAAACAGGCATTGGCGATTGAGCCAGTCAGAGTGATATGAAGCAGAGCTTTATATCGGCTGTCGTTCTTTAACAATCAGGAAGAAGTAGTAAAGAGATTCACGAAAGCATACTTAGAGATGGGTGTGTGAGTAGGTGAATCAGGGTTGTGATTGTATCAATGTATTTTATAAGTGATCGAAAGATTGCTTTGGAATACGGCGCAACACGAATACTCAACCTGTAACGATGTGATGAAGTCATGCGCAAGCGTGGCGGAGACACACCCGTTATAGGGTCAAGCGAACAAGTGCATGTGGTGGATGCCTTGGCGATCACAGGCGATGAAGGACGCGGTAGCCTGCGAAAAGCGGTGGGGAGCTGGCAAACGAGCTTTGATCCACCGATATCCGAATGGGGAAACCCACTCCGTATGGAGTATCCATGGCTGAATACATAGGCTATGCGAAGCGAACGCGGTGAACTGAAACATCTAAGTAACCGCAGGAAAAGAAATCAACCGAGATTCCCAGAGTAGTGGCGAGCGAAATGGGACCAGCCTGTACTCTTTATCTTCATTGTTAGTCGAAGGCTCTGGAAAGTGCCGCCATAGCAGGTGATAGCCCTGTAGACGAAAACAGCGAGGAAGAACTGGGTGTACGACAAGTAGGGCGGGACACGTGAAATCCTGTCTGAAGATGGGGGGACCATCCTCCAAGGCTAAATACTCGTGATCGACCGATAGTGAACCAGTACCGTGAGGGAAAGGCGAAAAGAACCCCGGGAGGGGAGTGAAACAGATCCTGAAACCGCATGCATACAAACAGTCGGAGCCTCGCAAGGGGTGACGGCGTACCTTTTGTATAATGGGTCAGCGACTTACATTCAGTGGCAAGCTTAACCGATTAGGGCAGGCGTAGCGAAAGCGAGTCCGAACAGGGCGTTCAGTCGCTGGGTGTAGACCCGAAACCAGGTGATCTATCCATGGCCAGGATGAAGGTGCGGTAACACGTACTGGAGGTCCGAACCCACTAACGTTGAAAAGTTAGGGGATGAGCTGTGGATAGGGGTGAAAGGCTAAACAAACCTGGAAATAGCTGGTTCTCTCCGAAAACTATTTAGGTAGTGCCTCGTGTATCACCTTCGGGGGTAGAGCACTGTCATGGTTGTGGGGTCCATTGAGGATTACTACGCCATAGCAAACTCCGAATACCGAAGAGTGCAATCACGGGAGACAGACATCGGGTGCTAACGTCCGGTGTCAAGAGGGAAACAACCCAGACCGCCAGCTAAGGTCCCCAAATATTGCTAAGTGGGAAACGAAGTGGGAAGGCTAAAACAGTCAGGAGGTTGGCTTAGAAGCAGCCATCCTTTAAAGAAAGCGTAATAGCTCACTGATCGAGTCGTCCTGCGCGGAAGATGTAACGGGGCTAAGCAATATACCGAAGCTGCGGATGCACAGTAATGTGCATGGTAGGAGAGCGTTCCGTAAGCCTGCGAAGGTGCATTGAAAAGTGCGCTGGAGGTATCGGAAGTGCGAATGCTGACATGAGTAGCGATAAAGGGGGTGAAAGGCCCCCTCGCCGTAAGCCCAAGGTTTCCTACGCAACGTTCATCGGCGTAGGGTGAGTCGGCCCCTAAGGCGAGGCAGAAATGCGTAGCTGATGGGAAGCAGGTTAATATTCCTGCACCATTGTTAAATGCGATGGGGGGACGGATCGCGGAAGGTTGTCCGGGTGTTGGAAGTCCCGGTTCCTGTGTTGGAGAAGGCGCTTTGGCAAATCCGGGCGCGCAATTCAAGGGCATGGGACGAGTGATCCAGGTCACGAAGCAACTGGAAGTGGTTCCAAGAAAAGCCTCTAAGCTTCAGTTTAACAAGACCGTACCGCAAACCGACACAGGTGGGCGAGATGAGTATTCTAAGGCGCTTGAGAGAACTCGGGAGAAGGAACTCGGCAAATTGGTACCGTAACTTCGGGATAAGGTACGCCCCTGTAGCTTGACTGGCCTGCGCCAGAAGGGTGAAGGGGTTGCAATAAACTGGTGGCTGCGACTGTTTAATAAAAACACAGCACTCTGCAAACACGAAAGTGGACGTATAGGGTGTGACGCCTGCCCGGTGCCGGAAGATTAAATGATGGGGTGCAAGCTCTTGATTGAAGTCCCGGTAAACGGCGGCCGTAACTATAACGGTCCTAAGGTAGCGAAATTCCTTGTCGGGTAAGTTCCGACCTGCACGAATGGCGTAACGATGGCCACACTGTCTCCTCCCGAGACTCAGCGAAGTTGAAGTGTTTGTGATGATGCAATCTCCCCGCGGCTAGACGGAAAGACCCCATGAACCTTTACTGTAGCTTTGCATTGGACTTTGAACCGGTCTGTGTAGGATAGGTGGGAGGCTGTGAAGCGTGGACGCCAGTCTGCGTGGAGCCGTCCTTGAAATACCACCCTGGTTTGTTTGAGGTTCTAACCTTGGCCCGTGATCCGGGTCGGGGACAGTGCATGGTAGGCAGTTTGACTGGGGCGGTCTCCTCCCAAAGTGTAACGGAGGAGTACGAAGGTACGCTAGGTACGGTCGGAAATCGTGCTGATAGTGCAATGGCATAAGCGTGCTTAACTGCGAGACCGACAAGTCGAGCAGGTGCGAAAGCAGGTCATAGTGATCCGGTGGTTCTGTATGGAAGGGCCATCGCTCAACGGATAAAAGGTACTCTGGGGATAACAGGCTGATACCGCCCAAGAGTTCATATCGACGGCGGTGTTTGGCACCTCGATGTCGGCTCATCTCATCCTGGGGCTGTAGCCGGTCCCAAGGGTATGGCTGTTCGCCATTTAAAGAGGTACGTGAGCTGGGTTTAAAACGTCGTGAGACAGTTTGGTCCCTATCTGCCGTGGGCGCTGGATATTTGAAGGGGGCTGCTCCTAGTACGAGAGGACCGGAGTGGACGAACCTCTGGTGTACCGGTTGTCACGCCAGTGGCATCGCCGGGTAGCTATGTTCGGAAGAGATAACCGCTGAAAGCATCTAAGCGGGAAACTCGCCTTAAGATGAGATATCCCCGGGGCTTCGAGCCCCTTGAAGGGTCGTTCAAGACCAGGACGTTGATAGGTCAGGTGTGGAAGCGCAGTAATGCGTTAAGCTAACTGATACTAATTGCCCGTAAGGCTTGATCCTATAACAGGTGTGTGTCGGCAGCCGTTAGTGCTTTGGCACTTATGGATGCCCCACCCTGCGCCACGCGCAGGGTCTCCAGAACACACAGGTTGAGATCAGTGTTGTGCCGGAAACAACACAGCCCAACGCATTACCGAGAGACATCCTCTCAGCTACTTCTTCCAGATTGGCGGTATTGCCCCAGGGCAGTACGGCAACAAGTCATGCCTGATGACCATAGCGAGTCGGTCCCACCCCTTCCCATCCCGAACAGGACCGTGAAACGACTCCACGCCGATGATAGTGCGGATTCCCGTGTGAAAGTAGGTAATCGTCAGGCTCCCCTGCAGCAACAGAAACCCCACCCCGAAAAGGTGGGGTTTCTGCGTTTACGGCGAAAAAAACCATCAGCTCGTGGCCGTCAAACCGGTCAACCCGCTCGCCCCAGGTAACCCCCGCATCGGTAGCGCGGCAGGAAGCGAAGCATATACACGTCGTCGCCCCACACCCAACTGCTCCTATTCTTGCGACAAGAATCGTTGAGCCAACTTGACCCAGTACGTCGATCCAATCGGCAATAGCTCATCGTTGAAGTCGTAGCTCGCGTTATGCAGCATGCACGGCCCGGCACCGTGGCCAGAATCCCGATGGCCGCCGTCGCCATTGCCCAGAAATGCATAACAGCCCGGTTTCGCCAGCAGCATGAAGGAGAAATCCTCGGCGCCCATCGTCGGTTCAACTGCGTCGTCTACGTTTTCCGCTCCGACAATCTCCTTCATAAGCGCCGCCGCAAAGCGCGTTTCTTCGCTACTGTTGATGGTCGGCGGATAGTTGCGATGGAAATGGATGTCGACGGAGCAATCATAGGCATCGGCGGTACTTTCGGCGATCTTGCGCATGCGCGCTTCGATCAAATCGAGCGTTTCCGTCGTAAAAGTTCGCACCGTGCCCGCAATCCACGCGTCGTCCGGGATGACATTGAGGGCGTCGCCGGCGTGAATCTGGGTGATCGACAGTACCGCGGTGTCGAGCGGCTTTTTGTTGCGCGTGATGATGCTTTGCAAACCGTTCGCAATTTGCACAGCCGTAAATACCGGGTCACGGCCGTTATGCGGTAGCGCAGCGTGCGATCCTACGCCTTTGATTTCAATGCGAAATTCGTTGCTCGATGCCATGATCGGGCCTTCGGTCACGCCGAAGTGGCCCGCCGGCATGCCCGGCCAGTTATGAATGCCGAACACCGCATCGACTGGAAACCTGGTGAACAGGCCATCGTCGATCATCGCCTGTGCGCCAGCGCCGCCTTCCTCGGCGGGTTGGAAAATGAAGACGATCGTGCCGTCGAAGTTGCCATGCTTTGCCAGATGCTGCGCCGCGCCGAGCAGCATCGCCGTGTGCCCGTCATGGCCGCACGCGTGCATTTTGCCGTCGTTACGCGAGCGGTGATCGAAGCTATTCAGTTCCTGAATCGGCAGCGCGTCCATGTCAGCTCGCAGACCAATCGCGCGCGAACCGTTGCCGCGTTTCAATACGCCCACCACGCCTGTTTTGCCCAACCCGCGGTGCGTTTCGATGCCCCATGCCTCAAGGGTTTTGGCAACCAGATCTGCCGTTGCTGTTTCTTCGTAACGAAGCTCTGGGTGGGCATGAATTGTTCGTCGAAGGGTCTGAATTTCGCCGTGAGCGGCCTGGATTTCGGGGATCAGTTTCATGATGGGATGATGGTGCGCTTGTGCTTTGCTTGGCGTGGGATCGCTCGGGGCGATTTTGCCCGGGCACTGTGATAACCGATTCTACGCCGAAGGCATTTTTGGCGGCACCGCACCGGCTAAGCGGCTGCGGACGTAAAATTCGACATTGCTCCCACACCGCTCTCGTGAACCAATCGCCGATGAATGCTCCGACCGAATTCGCCCGCGCGGTGTGCCCGCATGACTGCCCTGATACTTGCGCGATGCGTGTGACTGTCGAAGATGGCCGGGCGATCAAGGTTGTCGGCGATCCTGATCATCCGCCGACACAAGGCGCGCTGTGTACTAAAGTCAGTCGCTATGCCGAGCGCGTGCATCATCCGCATCGGCTGACGACACCGATGAAGCGCGTCGGCAACAAGGGCGAGGGCCGCTTTGAGCCGATCAGTTGGGACGAGGCGTTCGAACTGGCTGCAGCGCGTCTGTCTGAGATCGCTAGCCGCGCACCCGAAGCGATCCTGCCGTACAGCTACGCGGGCACGATGGGTTTGGTCCAGGGCGATAGCATTGCGCAACGGTTCTTCCATAAGCTCGGCGCGTCGCAGTTGGACCGTACGATCTGCGCGGCCGCCGGCGCGGCGGGGCTGAAATACACCTACGGCGCAAGCCTCGGCATGCTCACCGAGTTTTTCGCCGAGAGTGAGCTCATCCTGATCTGGGGCTCGAATCCGATCGCGTCGAACCTGCATTTCTGGACACGCGCGCAGGAAGCCAAGCGTCGCGGCGCGCGTCTGATCGCGATCGATCCCTACCGCTCGCTGACGGCGGAAAAGTGTCATCAGCACATCGCCATCAAGCCTGGCACCGACGGCGCTTTCGCGCTTGGCATGATAAACGTGCTAATCGCGGAGAACCTGCTCGATCACGCTTACATCGCGACTCACACGTTGGGGTTTTCTGAACTGAAGGTCCGCGCACTCAGCTATCCGCCGTCTCGCGTCGCTGAAATATGCGGCGTCGACGAGCAGGTGGTTGTCGACCTTGCGCGCCTTTACGGCAGCACGAAGAAGGCCGCGATCCGAATGAACTACGGCCTGCAAAGGGTCCGTGGCGGCGGTAACGCGGTGCGCGCAATTGCTTGCCTGCCTTCACTAACAGGCGCGTGGCGCGAGCGGGCGGGCGGTGTGTTGCTGTCGTCGGGGGGATGGGCACCGGTCAATTCGCACGCGCTGCAGCGTCCTGATCTGATGCCGGGCTGGCCGGCCAAGGCAGCGCGCGTCATCAATATGAATGCGATCGGCGACGCGTTGCTGCATCCGGGCGACGCCGCGTTCGGCCCCAAGGTTGAAGCGGTCATCGTCTACAACTCGAACCCGGTGGCGGTAGCGCCGGATTCGGAGCGGGTCGCAGCCGGTTTCGCGCGTGAAGATCTGTTCACGATTGTCCTCGAGCATTTTCAGACAGACACCGCGGACTACGCCGATCTACTCCTACCTGCCACTACGCAACTCGAGCATCTCGATGTGCACAAGTCGTACGGGCACACGCACGTGATGGTCAATCTGCCGGCCATTGCCCCGGTCGGCGACGCGCGTCCGAATACGGAGATTTTCCGTGGTATCGCGTGTCACATGGGATTGGAGGAGCCGGCGCTGTACGACAGTGACGAAACGGTGGCGCAAGCGGCATTCCGTTGGGACGACACAGCGCTAGAAGGCGTCGACTGGAACTCGCTGAAGGAAACGGGCTGGGCGAAGCTGAACCTGCCCGACGCGCCGTTCGCCGAAGGCGGCTTTCGAACGCCGTCTGGTAAATGCGAGTTTTTCAGTGAGCGCCTTGCGCAACAGGGGCTAGATCCACTGCCTGATTATTTGCCACCCTACGAGTCCGTTGACGGCGCGCCGGAACTCGCCGCACGTTATCCGCTGGCGATGATCTCGCCGCCCGCGCGTAACTTCCTGAACAGCACCTTCGTGAACATCGAAAGCCTGCGCTCGACGGAAGGCGAGCCGCACCTGGACATTCACCCGGCCGATGCACAGGCGCGAAAGATCGTCGACGGCGATCAGGTACGTATTTTCAATGACCGCGGCTCGATGCAGGCACGCGCCCGTGTCACCGACAAAGCGCGCGAAGGCCTCGTCGTCGGCCTGTCTATCTGGTGGAAGAAACTCGCACCCGACGGCCGCAACGCCAACCAGGTCACAAGCCAGGCCCTAACCGATCTCGGTGGCTCGGCCACCTTCTACGATTGCCTCGTCGAGGTTGAACGGGCGTGAAAAGCCACGAAGAATCACGCCGCCATTGTCCACAACCGGTTCGAGGCTTGCGTCTAACCCAGCCGCTTTTCGCGAATAACACAGGCGTCTGCATGCTACGATGCATTTTTAGCACGACCATTCGAAAATAAGGGAGGAGACACTGCATGGAAAAAATCTGGCTGAAATCTTATCCGCCCGGCATTCCGGCAGAGATCGACCCGAGCCGTTATTCGTCTGTCGCCGAACTGCTCGAAGAAGCCTTTCGCGAGCATCGCGCCAAACCGGCGTTCGTCTGCATGGGCAAAGAGATCAGCTATGGCGAGCTCGACACGCTCTCGAGCAAGCTGGCCGCGTGGTTTCAGTCGAAGGGCATTGTCCGCGGCGCGCGCATCGCGATCATGATGCCGAACGTGCTGCAATATCCGGTTGCGATTGCCGCGATCTTGCGCGCGGGCTACGTGGTCGTGAACGTGAATCCGCTCTATACCCCGCGCGAACTCGAGCATCAGCTCAAGGACTGCGGTGCGGAAGCGATCATCCTGCTCGAAAACTTCGCCGTCACGCTGCAGGCGATTGTCCGCAATACGTCGGTCAAGCACGTCGTTGTCGCCGCGATGGGCGATCTTATGGGGGTGAAGGGCGCACTTGTGAACTTCGTCGTGCGGCGCGTGAAGAAGATGGTGCCAGCGTGGAGTCTGCCGGGGCACGTCAAATTCAACACCGCGATCGCAGAGGGTGGCCGTCAGAGCTTCAAACCGGTCAAGCAAGGTCCGGACGACATCGCGTTCCTGCAATACACGGGCGGCACGACCGGCGTGGCCAAGGGCGCGACGCTGTTGCATCGGAACCTGATTGCTAACGTGCTGCAGTCGGAAATCTGGCTCAATCCGGTCCGCTCAAACCGCACGGACATCGATCAATTCATCACCGTTGTCGCCTTGCCGCTTTATCACGTGTTTGCGCTGACGGTTTGCGGTCTGCTGACGATTCGTACCGGCGGTCTTGGCGTGCTGATTCCGAATCCGCGCGACATCCCCGGAATGATCAAGTCGCTGCAAGGCTATCCGATCACGACGATTCCTGCCGTCAACACGCTGTATAACGCGCTTCTGAACAGTCCGGACTTCCACAAACTCGACTTTTCGAAGCTGATCGCGGCGAACGGTGGCGGCATGGCGGTGCAGGAAGCGGTGGCCAAGCGCTGGTACGAGCAGACACATACGCCGATCATCGAAGGATACGGTTTGTCGGAGACGTCACCGTGCGTGACCTGCAATCCGGTCACCGTCACCGAATACAGCGGTACGATCGGCTTGCCGCTGCCGTCGACGGAAATCTCGATTCGTGACGACGAAGGCAACGAAGTGCCGCTCGGCCAGCCGGGTGAAATCTGCATCCGTGGTCCTCAGGTGATGGCAGGTTACTGGAACCGGCCGGACGAAACAGCCAAGGTCATGACGCCGGATGGCTTCTTCAAATCGGGCGACGTCGGCTTGATGAACGAAGGCGGTTTCGTCAAGATCGTCGACCGCAAGAAGGACATGATTCTGGTGTCCGGCTTCAATGTCTATCCGAACGAAATCGAGGATGTGGTCGCGAAGTTGCCTGGCGTGTTCGAAGTCGCCGCGGTCGGCGTGCCGGATCAGCACTCGGGCGAAGCGGTGAAGTTGTTCGTCGTGAAGAAGGACCCGGCGCTCACCGATGCGGACATCTTCGCGTACTGCAAGCAGCAGTTGACCGGCTACAAGCGGCCGAAGATCGTCGAATTCCGTACGGAACTGCCCAAGAGCAATGTCGGCAAAATTCTGCGCCGCGAATTGCGCGATGGCCGGGCATAAAAACGCCGGCGTAACGTAAGGCAATTCAGAAAAAGGCCCGGCAGACGAAAGTCTGTCGGGCCTTTCCCTTTGAGCCGCCGCCTCGAACGCAAACCAGTCGGCGCGCGCGTGCCATAAAAAAGGGCGCCCGAAGGCGCCCTTGAGGCAAACTGCTTTATTACGACTTATTAGAACTTGTGGCGGATGCCGACGCGAGCCGCGAGCTGGTTCTGGTTCGACGAACCCGACAGGCCGTTGATGCCTGCGGTTGCAGCAACCGTAGCGCCCGCTGCGTTCAGCGTGTTGCCCAAAGCGTGTTGGTACACACCGATCACGTACACGTCGGTGCGCTTGGACAGGAAGTAGTCCACGCCAACCGAGCCTTGGTGGTACTGGGCACGCGATGCGCCGTTGATTTCCGCGCCGCGCGTGTAGTCGTATGCAGCACCGACCAGCAACGCCGGGGTCAACTGATACTTGAAGTTGACTTCCGCGTTGTTGAACGTAGCCGATTGGCCCTTGAACGGCGATGCGTACGACGAACCCAGGTTTGCGAAACGGATGTTCGAGTACGTTGCACCGATCGTTGCTGCGCCGAACGTGTATGCGCCGCCTGCACCGATCACCTGGTACGTGTTAGCCGAAGCGAAGCCGGTGTAGACCGGCGACGACACTGCTGCGTTCGCTGCTGCAATCGTGCCGCTGTTGTTGAACAGGCCGCCCGATGCTGCCGGCGTACGTGCGTTCAAGTAGCCAACGCCCAAGACCAACGGACCGTTGTTGTAGCCAGCGCCCAACGACCAGATCTGGTTGCCGCTGAAGTTGCCTGCCTGGCCGCCGAAGCTGTACGTGCCGCCGAACTTGAGGCCGCTGTAGTCCGCGCTCGTGTACTTGACCGTGTTGTTGGTGCGGTACGCGTTGTTGAAGTTGTCGATGTCACCCGGGTGAGCAGCGATGTAGCCGCCCCACTGGTCGCCGGCTTCCAGCGGACCGACGTAATCGACCACGGAGTCGTACTGACGACCCAGCGTGACCGTGCCGAACTGGCTCGACAGACCGACGTAAGCTTGACGACCGAACATCAGGCCGCCTTGACCCAGCTTGCCGTTGTTCACGTCAAAGCCGTTTTCCAACACGAAGATTGCCTTCAGGCCACCACCGAGATCTTCCGTGCCGCGCAGGCCGAAACGCGAGCCCTGCATAACGCCGCTCGACAGGTTGTACAGGTGCTTGCCACCCGAATTGGTGTTGATGTTGAAGCCTTCGTCAATGATACCGTACAGGGTCACGCTGCTCTGCGCATGAGCGACGCCTGCAAATGCGCCCAGTGCTGCGAGAGCGAGAAGCGACTTTTTCATCGAATGATCTCCAAGGATTGCGAATCTTTTATACAAGGCGAATATTTATGTTGCGTTGAGGCCTTGCGGTCCAACTTCGCGAGAAGTTGCACGTAATGTAACAAAAGGCATACATGGCACAAAGAAAAAGGAGACGGCGACGAAGGCTCCTGTTTCGTTTACGCAACATGGTCTAAAATCACAAATTGGCCGCCAAGTTCGTTCGGGTCCAAGGTCTTCGTGAGTCCGGTTTTGCGCTGCAAAGCCTTGTCGAGCAGACCTGTCAGCGCGGTGGGCGGTTGTCGAATCACGGGAGTGCTGCATGTTTCTGGACGAATTGATCAGCGAGTTTGATCGGGGTTTACGCTCGATGACGGGCGTGTCGCGGATGAGCCGTCCGTTGCCGGTTCCGCAAGAATCGGCGGCGGAGACCGCGGAGCTCTCGCCGGCGGAACGCGCGCACGCGGCCGGCTTGATGCGGGTGAACCATGTCGGCGAGGTGTGCGCCCAGGCGCTTTATCAGGCTCAGAAACTGTCGACAAAATCGCCGTCTTTGCGGGCGGTCTTCAATCACGCGGCGATCGAAGAAGAGGATCACCTGGCGTGGACCGCAAAGCGCCTCCAGGCGCTCGATTCGCGTCCTAGTCTGTTGAACCCGCTTTGGTACACCGGCGCGTTGGCAATCGGGCTGGCAGCAGGCCGCCTGGGCGATCGCGTCAGCCTCGGCTTCATGGCGGAAACCGAGCGCCAGGTGGAACAGCATCTGGATAGTCATCTGGATCAGCTGCCCGCAGCCGATCGCGAGTCGCGCGCGATTGTCGAGCAGATGCGTGTAGACGAAGTAGAGCACGGTAAATCAGCGATGGATGCAGGCGGCGTCGAGTTGCCGTTTCCGGCACGCGCACTGATGCGTGCGGTGTCGAAGGTCATGACTCGCACGGCCTATTACATATAAGTTCGACCCATAAATTCACGCCGCCTCCCTAAAGTGGGACGGCGCATCGAGCGCCCCTTCTGAAGCGCCAAAACCTCCGCAAAACATCCCACGATTCCACTTCACGATCTCTTACATTCCGCGCCTTTCCCCCGCACTTTTCACGTATCACCTTCACAAGTTGCACTAGCTCATTCATTTATAACGGTTTTCCGTTTTATGTCTGATGTGAAGGAGTGGCGCTAAGTCCTTGTTCTAACAAACAAAATTCGCTCGAAAAGCGCGTATCTCCCTTGACCCCTGTTTAGCGTTCCTCTAAAGTGGGAGACAGTGTGAGAAAGTGTATTTTTGTGTGATCTCGCAGGCGAATTCGGGTAGATTTTCACAGATCGGGCAGTCGGCGCTAAAGCGTCGTAAGAGGGGAGAGCGAAGTGTTCCAAGGGGCGTCGGCGCTGACACTCGATGCGAAAGGGCGGATGTCGATTCCCTCTCGTTATCGGGATGCGCTGCAGACACAGGCAGAAGGCCGGGTGACGATCACCAAGCACCCGGACGGCTGCCTGTTGCTCTTTCCACGTCCTGAATGGGAAATCTTCCGCGAGAAGGTTGGCAATCTGCCCATGAACGCGACCTGGTGGCGCCGCATTTTCCTCGGCAATGCAATGGACGTCGACATGGATGGCGCGGGTCGCGTGCTCGTGTCGCCGGAGCTGCGCATGGCCGGCTCGCTGGAAAAAGAAGTGACCTTGCTCGGCATGGGTCGTCACTTCGAATTGTGGGACGCACAAACTTACGCCGCGAAGGAACAGGCGGCGATCGCCGAGGGCATGCCCGAAGCGTTAAAGAATTTCACGTTCTGATCGCGGCATACATATATGGCACCTGCGATGGGAAACGAATTGCAGCATCGCACGGTGCTGCTGGAAGAGGCGGTCAATGCGCTGGTGACACGCGCGGACGGCGTTTATGTGGACGGTACGTTCGGGCGCGGCGGTCATAGCCGGCTGGTGTTGGAGAGGTTGGGGGAATCGGGGCGTCTGATCGCGTTCGACAAAGACCCGCTCGCCATTGCCACAGCCCAGCAGATTACCGATCCGCGCTTCAGCATCGTGCACGAGAGTTTTGCTTCACTGCGTAGCGCAATTGCGGAGCGCGGGGTAGGGCGTGTGTCGGGCGTTTTACTGGATCTGGGTGTGTCGTCGCCGCAAGTCGACGATCCGGAGCGGGGCTTCAGCTTCCGCGCCGACGGCCCGCTAGACATGCGGATGGACCCGACGCGCGGCGAGTCCGCTGCTGACTGGCTGGCGCGGGCCACGGTGCAGGAACTGACGGAGGTGATACGAGATTATGGGGAAGAACGGTTTGCTTTTCAGATTGCAAAGGCGCTTGTTGCTCGCCGGGCAGAGTCCGACCGTCTTGGGCCTCTCGTCAGCACGGGCGAGCTTGCCCAAATCGTGGCTAACGTCGTCAAAACCCGTGAGAAGGGCAAGGATCCGGCAACCCGCACCTTTCAAGCTATACGGATTCACATCAATCAAGAGCTTGCGGAGTTGCAAGTCGTTTTAGAAGCAGCGTTGTCGTTGCTGGAGCAAGGGGGGCGGCTGGTGGTCATCAGCTTTCATTCGCTCGAGGACCGGATCGTCAAACGATTCATGCAGGCGCACGCCAGTACGCCTGCAGTCGATCGCCGTCTGCCGATTCGCGCAGTCGATCTGCCGAGCCCTCCGCTCAAAATCATCGGCCGCGTGTTCGCAAGCGACGCTGAAGTCGCCGCGAACCCGCGCGCCCGTTCTGCCGTGATGCGCGTGGCGGAGCGGATCGCACCATGAATCGCCTCAATATCTTCCTGCTGATGATCGTGATGGGTTGCGCCTTGTCGGTTGTCAACGCCACCAATCAGCAGCGTCAGATTTTCATCCAGTTGCAGCGCGCCCAATCTCAGGAGCGCCAGCTGCAGCAGGACTATTCGCAGCTTCAATATCAGCAGAGCGCGCTGTCGAAGACCTCGCGCATCGAGCAGGTCGCCACAGCCTCGCTGAAAATGCAGGCGGTGGGCACCGGTCGCACCCAATATCTGACGCTCGATCCGGGCGCGGCCAAGGCTGAAGACGCGCCGATCGCGACCTCAGAACCGGCGTCGGCACCGCTCACGACCCGTCGCGGAGGCGCGCGATGAAAAAATCGTCGACTCGCAAAAGCGTTGCCTTCTCGGCGAATCCGATCCTGTCGGTGCGCCTGCCGATGTGGCGCTCGAAACTCGTCGTGTTCCTGCTGTTCATGGCGTTCGTCGCGCTGACCGCGCGCGCCTTCTGGATTCAGGGCCCAGGCAACGCGTTCTATCTGAAGCAGGGTGAAATCCGCTATCAGCGCCGGCTCGAACTGCCTGCCACGCGCGGCAAGATTCTCGACCGCAACGGTCTCGTGCTCGCCACGAGTCTGCCGGTGCGCGCCATCTGGGCGATTCCCGAATCGGTGCCGGACGATCTCGGCGCCGACAAGCTGACCGCGCTCGGCAAGCTGCTCGGCATGACTAATAAGGAACTGCGTGCCAAGCTGTCGGAAGACAAGACCTTTGTCTACGTGAAGCGGCAGGTGCCGGTCGACGTCGCCGCGCAGGTCACCGCGCTCGACATTCCCGGCATTTATGCACGCGACGAGTACAAGCGCTTCTATCCGGAAGGCGAGATCACGGCTCACCTGATCGGCTTCACGAACGTCGAAGACGAGGGTCAGGAAGGCGTCGAACTCGGCGACCAGAAGCTGCTGGCCGGCATGTCGGGCAGCCGCCGCGTGATCAAGGACCGGATGGGCCACATCATCGAAGATGTGGACGAACAGGTCGTGCCGCACAACGGCCAGGACGTCGATCTGTCGATCGACAGCAAGATCCAGTACATCGCGTACACGAACCTGAAAGCGGCCGTCGAGAAATTCAAGGCGAAAGCCGGCGCCGCGATGGTGATCGACGTGCGCACCGGTGAAGTGCTGGCGCTCGTCAATTACCCGACGTACAACCCGAACGACCGTTCGCACCTGACTGGCGATCAGTTGCGCAACCGCATCCTGACGGACACCTTCGAGCCCGGCTCGATCATGAAGCCCTTCACGGTGTCGCTCGCGCTCGATCTGCACCGCGTGACGCCGACTACACTGGTAGATACGGGGCCGGGCCGCTTTGTGCTCGACGGTGCGCCGATTACCGACGACAGCGCGTTCGGCGTGCTGACGGTGGGCGGTGTGATCCAGAAGTCGAGCAACATCGGCGCGACGAAGATCGCCATGCAGCTCAAGCCCGAAGAGATGTGGAATATGTATACCAGCATCGGTCTCGGCCAGGCGCCGAAGGTCGGGTTCCCAGGCGCGGCGGCGGGCCGTCTGCGTCCGTGGAAGGGCTGGCGCCGTATCGAGCAGGCGACCATGTCGTACGGCTACGGCCTGTCGGTGTCGCTGTTCCAGCTGGGCCGCGCGTACACCGCGATCGCGCATGACGGCGAGATCATGCCGGTGTCGATTTTCCGCACGCCTGGCGATCAGCCGGCGACGGGGCCGCAAATCTTCGCACCGACCACCGCCCGCGAAGTGCGCGCGATGCTCGAAACCGTGACGGCGCCGGGCGGCACGTCGCCGGATGCGGCCGTGCCGGGCTATCGGGTCGGCGGCAAGAGCGGTACCGCTTACAAGCACGGTGCTCACGGCTACGACCACTCGAAGTACCGCGCATCGTTTGTCGGCATGGCGCCGATGCCGAATCCGCGCATCGTCGTGGCTGTGTCGGTCGACGAACCGACCGCGGGCAGCCACTTCGGTGGTCAGGTCTCAGGTCCGGTGTTTTCGGCGATCGTCGGCGATACGCTGCGCTCGCTGAATGTGCCGCCGGATATGCCGGTCAAGCAGATGGTGGTGTCGGACGATTCAGCGCCTGCTGCGCCGAGTGCACCGCCCTCGGCCGCAACGGTGAAAAAACTCTCCACCAGCGGTGGCGCGAAGAAAATGACGATCGCCGCCAACGCAAAAAGCCATCCCGGAGTTGTGCGATGAGCGCGCTGCGTAAGAAACATCCAGCGCACCGGCAGATTGCCGACGCATTGACCTGGCTGCACGCGCGCGTGCAGCCAGGCGCACATCTGCACGCCGACACGCGCTCGCTTGCGGCGGGCGACGCGTTTTTCGCGTACGCAGTCGACGGGGCGGACAACCGTCCGTTCATCGACGGCGCGATCGAGCGTGGCGCGGCAGCGGTGCTGGTTCAGCCGGAAGGTTTCAGCGGCACGATCGATCCGTCCACGATGTTGGCCGTACCGGCGCTGAGCGAACTGGCAGGCTCGATCGCGAGCGCCTGGTATAACGATCCGAGCGACGCGATGCTGGCCGTCGGCGTCACCGGCACCAACGGCAAGACCTCGTGCAGCCAATGGATCTCGGCGGCGCTGACCGCGCTCGGCACGCGTTGCGCAATCATCGGCACGCTCGGCACCGGTCTGCCGGGCCAACTCGTCCACACCGGCTTCACGACGCCCGACGCGCCGCAGCTTCAGCGCAGTCTCGCGCAGTTGCGCGACGCGGGTGCGCAGGCGGTGGCGATGGAAGTGTCGTCGCATGCGTTGCATCAAGGCCGTGCGAACGGCACCGCATTCGACATCGCCGTGTTCACGAATCTCACGCAAGACCACCTCGACTATCACGGCACGTTCGACGCCTACGAAGCCGCGAAGGCGCACCTGTTCGTGTGGCCGGAACTACGTGCCGCGGTGATCAACCGCGACGATGCAGCCGGCCGGCGCCTGCTCGCAAGCACGCAAGGCCATGCACGCACGATTGCGTACGGGCTCGACGAAACGCTGCAGGACGTGCCACAAGCCGATGCGTTGTTGCTCGCATCGAACGTCCGCGCCACGGCCACCGGCACCGCGTTTCATCTGACCACATCCGATTGGGGCAACGCTGAAGTCGAAGTGCAAACGCTTGGTGCGTTCAACATCAGCAATCTGCTCGGCGTGCTCGGCGCGTTGCTCGCTGCCGACGTGCCGTTCGAAGCCGCGCTCGCCGAGCTGGCGAAGCTCGAGCCGGTGAGCGGCCGCATGCAGCGTCTGGGTGGCCGCTTGCAGAACGACGAACCGCTTGTCGTGATCGATTACGCGCACACGCCGGACGCGCTGGAAAAGACTTTAGAAGCATTGCGCCCGATGGCGGCAGCACGGGGCGGCGAACTCATCTGCATGTTCGGCTGCGGCGGCGACCGTGACGCGACCAAGCGTCCGCTAATGGGCGCGATTGCCGAGAAGCTCGCCGACGGTGTCGTCGTGACCAGCGACAACCCGCGCAGTGAAGATCCGCAAGCGATCATCGAACAGATTGCCGCCAGCATGAAAGACGCGTCGAAGGCCCGCTGCATCGAGGACCGCGCGAGCGCGATCCTGCAAGCGATCCGCGGCGCAGCGCGCGAAGACGTCATCGTGCTGGCCGGCAAGGGGCACGAAGCAACACAGGAAATCATGGGTAAGAAACGCGCTTTCTCCGATCAGGACCACGCTCGCCTCGCGCTCGCCGCGCGGGCGACGCACGCACGCGGAGGTGGCGAATGACGATGTTCTCGCTGCGAGACGCCGCCGCGCTGATCCCCGGCGCTACCGTACTCGGTGACGACAGCGTCACGTTCGAACGCGTGTCGACCGATAGCCGCAGCGCCGGTCCGGGCGATCTGTTCGTCGCGATCAAGGGGGAGCGTTTCGATGCGCACGACTTCCTGCCGGAAGTGGCCTCGCGCAACGTCACGGCCGCGTTGGTCGCGCGCAGTCCCGCTGACTGGCGCATGCCCGCCTTGCGTGTGGCTGATACGCGCGTTGCATTGGGCGCCCTTGCACGCGGCTGGCGTCGCAAGTTCAGCATGCCGCTCGTCGCGGTGACGGGCAGCAACGGCAAGACCACGGTCAAGGAAATGATCGCGTTGATCTTCGCCGCCGCGGTCGGCGCGGATGCTCGCCTCGCGACCGCGGGCAATTTCAACAACGACATCGGCTTGCCGCTGACGCTGTTCCGTCTGCACGCCGCGCATCGCCTCGCGGTGGTCGAACTCGGCATGAACCATCCGGGGGAAACGTTGTTGCTCGCGAAGATCGCCGAGCCCACCGTCGCAGTAGTGAACAACGCGCAGCGCGAGCATCAGGAATTCATGGCGACCGTCGAAGCGGTCGCGCTCGAACACGCGAGCGTGATTCACGCGCTATCCCCGGAAGGCGTCGCCGTGTTCCCGGCTGACGACGCATATGCAAGCATCTGGCGCGTCGCGGCGACCGGCAACCGGATCATCGACTTCGCTTTGAACTTCGACGAGCGCGTCACCGAAGCTGCGGTAACAGGCACGTTCGCAGGCAACGTTCTGAACATCGACACGCCGGAAGGCAACATTGATCTCACGCTGCAAGTGCTAGGCAACCACAACGCGCACAACGCGTTGGCAGCGACTGCCGCAGCGCTCGCCGCGGGCGTTCCGCTCGACACGATCAAACGCGGCCTCGAATCGTTCGGCGCGGTGAAGGGCCGTTTGCAGGTAAAGCGCGCCGCGCTCGGCACGCTTGCCGACGCAACGGTGATCGACGACACCTACAACGCGAATCCCGACTCGATGCGCGCCGCGATCGACGTGCTCGCGTCGCAAGCGTCGCCGCGCGTGCTGGTGATGGGCGACATGGGCGAAGTCGGCGACAACGGTCCGGCGTTTCACCGCGAAATCGGTGCATACGCGAAAGAACGCGGTATCGACGCGCTGTATGCACTGGGCGACGCCTCGCGCGATGCCTGCACTGCGTATGGCGCGGGCGCGTATCACGTCGCCGATGTCGGCACGCTGGTCGCGCAATTGCAGCAGGCCGGTTTCGGTCCCGCTGCAACGCTTCTCGTGAAAGGCTCGCGCTTCATGCAAATGGAGCGCGTGGTGGACGCCGTAACGAGTCCACAACCCAACGCAGCGGGCAGTGCGCCCGCTGCACATTGAAATAGAAGGACCGAAGCATGCTACTGGCGCTGGCGCAATGGCTGCAGAATGACGCAAGCTTCTTGCGCGTGTTCAGTTATCTGACTTTCCGTGCAGTGATGGCTACCATCACCGCGCTGCTGATCGGGCTCGTCTGCGGCCCGTGGGTGATCCGCAAGCTGACCGCGATGAAGGTCGGCCAGGCCGTTCGTAAGGACGGTCCGCAAACGCACCTCGTCAAATCCGGTACGCCGACGATGGGCGGCGTGCTGATTTTGCTGGGTATCGCAGTGGCGACGCTGCTGTGGGCCGATCTGACCAACCGTTTCATCTGGATCGTGATGCTCGTCACGTTCGGCTTCGGCGTGATCGGCTGGGTCGACGATTACCGCAAGGTGGTCTACAAGGACCCGCGCGGTATGTCGTCGCGCGAAAAGTACTTCTGGCAATCGGTGATTGGCTTGTTCGCCGCGGTTTATCTGGCGTTCAGCGTGTCCGAAGCCAGCAATGTGCGCGTGTTCGACCTGTTCATGGCGTGGGTGCGCAGCGGCTTGTCGATGGGCTTGCCCGCACGTGCCGACCTGATGCTGCCGTTCGTGAAATCAATTAGCTATCCGCTCGGCGTGTGGGGCTTCATCGTGTTGACGTATCTGGTGATCGTCGGCGCGAGCAACGCGGTCAATCTCACCGACGGCCTCGACGGCCTCGTGATCATGCCGGTCGTGCTGGTCGGCGCGTCGCTCGGGGTGTTCGCGTATGTGATGGGCAGCTCGGTCTACTCGAAGTACCTGCTGTTTCCGCATATCGCCGGCGCCGGCGAACTGCTGATTTTCTGTTCGGCGATGGGCGGGGCAGGGCTCGCGTTTCTGTGGTTCAACACGCACCCCGCGCAGATGTTCATGGGCGACGTCGGCGCGCTGGCGCTGGGCGGCGCGCTCGGCACCGTCGCGGTGATCGTGCGCCAGGAAATCGTGCTGTTCATCATGGGCGGCATTTTCGTCGCGGAGACGCTCTCCGTGATGTTGCAGGTTACATGGTTCAAGTTCACCAAGCGCCGCTTCGGCGAAGGGCGGCGGCTCTTCAAGATGGCGCCGCTGCATCACCATTTTGAGTTGTCGGGCTGGAAGGAAACGCAGGTGGTCGTGCGTTTCTGGATCATCACACTGATGTTGTGTTTGTTCGGTTTGTCCACGCTCAAGTTGCGTTAAGAAGGAAATAGGGGAAGCAGGCGATGTTTGGCGAGAAGTTTCGGGATCGGCAAAAGCCGATGGTGCTCGTGCTGGGACTCGGTGAATCCGGTCTCGCGATGGCGCGCTGGTGCGCGCGGCACGGCTGTCGGCTGCGTGTGGCCGATACGCGCGAGGTGCCGCCGAACCTGTCCGCACTGGAAGCGCACGGCGTCGATGCCGAGTTCATCGGCGGCCCGTTTTCGCCGGTGCTGCTCGAAGGCGTCGAACTGGTTGCGATCAGCCCGGGTTTGTCGCCGCTTGCCGCCGATCTGCTGCCGCTGATCAGCGCTGCACGTGAGCAGGAGATCCCCGTGTGGGGCGAACTCGAGTTCTTCTCGCAAGCACTGAAGACGCTCGGCGAAAGCGGTTACGCGCCGAAGGTGATCGCGATCACCGGCACCAATGGCAAGACGACAACGACGAGCCTGACCGGCCTGCTGTGCGAACGCGCGGGCAAGAAGGTCGCGGTGGCGGGCAACATCAGTCCGGCCGCGCTGGACAAACTGACCGAAGCGATCGACAACACCGCATTACCCGACGTATGGGTTCTGGAATTGTCCAGCTTCCAGCTGGAAACCGCGCACACGTTTACTCCGGACGCAGCGGTCGTTCTGAACATCACGCAAGATCACCTGGATTGGCACGGCGGCCTCGATGCGTACGCCGCTGCGAAGGGCCGCATCTTCGGTACACAAACCGTGCGTGTGCTGAACCGCGACGACGCACGCGTGATGGCACTCGCGCCGTCCGTGGGCGGCGAGGCGGCGATGATCACGTTTGGCGTGACCGAGCCGAAGAACGACGGCGACTACGGTTTGCTGCGCGATAACGGTATCGTCTGGCTGGTCGAAGCGCACGATCGCGATGCCGGCGACGAATCCCCTAGGGGGGCTTCCTTAGGGGCGCCGGCGCCGACGCGCCGTCGCAAGAATGAAGTGAGCGCAGCGCCGAATATCGCGCTCAAGCGCCTGATGCCCGCCGACGCCTTGCGTATTCGCGGTCTGCACAATGCCGCGAACGCGCTGGCAGCATACGCGTTGACGCGTGCGATCGGTCTGCCCGGCGCGCCGCTGCTGCACGGCTTGCGCGAATACCGTGGCGAGCCGCATCGGGTCGAATTGATCGCATCGATCGAAGGCATCGATTACGTCGACGACAGCAAGGGCACCAACGTCGGCGCGACAGTTGCCGCGCTCGACGGCCTAGCCCAGCGCGCGGTGCTGATCGCCGGCGGCGACGGCAAGGGCCAGGATTTCGATCCTCTCGCCGAGCCGGTCATGCGCTGGTGCCGCGCCGTGATGCTGATCGGCCGAGATGCGCCGCAGATTCGCGCCGCGCTGGAACACACCGGCATCGCGCTGACCGATCATGCGACGCTCGAAGAAGCCACGCGTGCGGCTACAGCGCTGGCGCAACCGGGCGACGCCGTGCTGCTGTCGCCGGCCTGCGCGAGCTTCGACATGTTCAAGGGTTACGCGCATCGTGCGGCGGTGTTCCGCAGCACGGTGGAAGACATCGCTGCCGAACGGGGGACGATGATATGAGCTGGTCGGAACGTTTCGGTTCGCGCCTCGCCGGGTCCCGTGCCGGTCAAGGCGACGCAGGCAGCGCAAGCAGCACCGGTCGCCCGTCTGGCCGCACCGGCGGCAGCGGTCTATCGAGCGCCGTCAACGGCGTACGTCCGCTGCGTTCGCGGATGCTCGACTACGATCACTCGCTGCTGTGGGTGGTCGTCGCGTTGCTGGGTCTTGGTGTCGTGATGGTGTATTCGGCGTCGATCGCGATGCCCGATTCGCCGAAGTACGCGTCGTATCGCGACTACGCGTTCCTCGTGCGCCAGATCATCTTCGTGGTGATGGGCTCGGTGATTGGCGTCGTGTCGTTCCGCATTCCGATCTCGACGTGGGACAAGTACGCGCCGAAGCTCTTCCTGATTTCGCTGGTCGCGCTGGTGATCGTGCTGATCCCGCACGTCGGCAAAGGCGTGAACGGCGCGCGCCGCTGGATTCCGCTCGGCATCACGAACATGCAGCCGTCGGAAATCATGAAGCTCGCCGTGACGATCTACGCGGCGAACTACACGGTGCGCAAACAGGAATATATGCATAGCTTCGCCAAGGGCTTTCTGCCGATGGCGGTCGCGGTGGGTCTTGTCGGCGCGTTGCTGCTGCTCGAGCCGGACATGGGCGCGTTCATGGTGATCGCCGCGATCGCGATGGGCGTGCTGTTCCTCGGCGGCGTGAACGGCAAGCTGTTCGGTGGTCTCGTGGCTACCGCGGTGGGCACGTTCAGCTTGCTGGTGTGGGCGTCGCCGTGGCGTCGCGAGCGGATTTTCGCTTACCTCGATCCGTGGGACGACCGTTACGCGCAAGGCAAGGCTTATCAATTGACGCACTCGTTGATCGCGTTCGGGCGCGGCGAGTGGTTCGGCGTGGGTCTCGGCGGCAGCGTCGAGAAGCTCAACTATCTGCCGGAAGCGCATACCGACTTCATCCTCGCGGTGATCGGCGAGGAACTCGGTTTTGTCGGCGTGCTGGTCGTGATCCTGATGTTCTACTGGATCGTGCGCCGTTCGTTCGAGATCGGCCGTCAGGCGCTCGCGCTCGACCGCACGTTTGCGGGTTTGGTGGCGAAGGGCGTCGGCATCTGGTTCGGCGCGCAGACCTTTATCAACATGGGCGTGAACCTCGGCTTGCTGCCCACCAAAGGCCTCACGTTGCCGCTCGTCAGCTACGGCGGTTCGGGCATCGTGCTGAACTGCGTCGCGGTGGCCGTTTTGATGCGTGTCGATTACGAAAACCGGGTGCTGATGCGTGGGGGGAAGGTATGACCGCTCTGCCGCAACGCACGCTGATGGTGATGGCCGGGGGCACCGGGGGACACGTGTTCCCGGGGCTCGCGGTCGCGCACCTGATGCAGGCGTGGGGCTGGAAGGTCGTCTGGCTCGGCAACCCCGCCGGCATGGAAGCGACGCTGGTGCCGAAGCACGGTATCCCGATGGAATACGTGCGCTTCGGCGGTCTGCGCGGCAAGGGCATAAAAACCAAGCTGATGCTGCCGCTGAATTTGCTTCGCGCCTGCACGCAAAGCTTGAGCGTGCTGCGTCGCGTGAAGCCGGACGTCGTGCTCGGCATGGGCGGTTACATCACGTTCCCCGCAGGGCTGATGACCGCGTTGAGCGGCCGGCCGCTGGTGCTGCATGAACAGAATTCGATTGCGGGTCTGACGAACAAGGTGCTCGCGAAGGTCGCCAAACGTGTGCTGGTTGCGTTCCCGAACGCGCTGCCGCACGGCGAATGGACCGGAAACCCGATTCGTGCGGAACTTGCGCGCGCAATTGCACCCAAAGCACGCTACGCGCAGCGCAGCGGTCCGCTGAATGTACTGGTCGTAGGCGGCAGTCTGGGCGCGGCGGCGTTGAATGAAGTGGTGCCGCGCGCGGTCGCGCTGCTCTCGCCGAACGAACGTCCGCACATCGTGCATCAGGCGGGCGCGAAGCATATTGAAGCGCTGCGTGAGCACTACGCGGCAGCGGGTTTGCAAATCGCTGACGGTGAGCAATCCGACGTAGAACTCGTGCCGTTCATCGACGACATGACGAGCGCCTACGCGAAAGCAGATCTGGTGATCTGCCGTTCGGGCGCGATGACGGTGTCGGAGATTTCAGCCGTAGGGGTGGCGGCATTTTTCGTGCCGTTCCCATTTGCAGTAGACGATCACCAAACAACTAATGCAGCGTTTCTCGCCGACAACGGCGGGGCGCTGGTCGTGCAGCAACGCGATCTGTCGGCGGACAAGCTCGCCGACTGGTTGCGCAGCCAGACGCGAGAGACCCTCGCGGAGATGGCGGAGCGTTCGCGCTCGCTCGCGAAACCCGACGCCACCGAACAGGTCGCACAGATTTGCGCGACCGTGGCGGGTTGGACCCCGAGCCCGAGCCTGGAAGGAAAGCAATGAAACACATCGTCAAACACATTCATTTTGTCGGCATCGGCGGTGTCGGCATGAGCGGCATCGCAGAGGTGCTGGTTAATCTCGGCTATCAGGTGAGCGGCTCGGATCTCACGAGCAACCCGGTCACCGATCGCCTCGCCGCGCTCGGCGCGCGCATCGCCATCGGCCATGCGGCGGAGAACATCGAGGGTGCGAATGCGGTGGTCGTTTCCACGGCCGTGCGCAGCGACAACCCGGAAGTGTTGGCCGCGCGTCATCGCCGGATTCCGATCGTGCCGCGCGCGGTGATGCTCGCGGAACTGATGCGCCTGAAGCAGGGCATCGCGATTGCCGGCACGCACGGCAAGACCACCACCACCTCGCTGGTGGCGAGCGTGCTGGCGGCCGGCGGCCTCGATCCGACTTTCGTGATCGGCGGTCGTTTGATCAGCGCGGGCGCGAATGCGCGTCTGGGTACGGGCGACTTCATCGTCGCCGAAGCGGACGAGTCGGATGCGTCGTTCCTGAATCTGTTCCCGGTGATCGAAGTCATCACGAACATCGACGCCGATCACATGGACACCTACGGCCACGACTTCGCTCGGCTCAAGCAGGCGTTCATCGAATTCACGCACCGTTTGCCGTTCTACGGTATCGCGGTGCTGTGTGTCGACGATCCGAACGTGAAAGAGATCCTGCCGTTCGTGTCGAAGCCGATCATCCGTTACGGCTTCGCGCCGGATGCGCAGGTGCGCGCGGTCAACGTCGAGGCACGCGGCGGCAAGATGCATTTCACGGCATTGCGCGAAGACGCGCCGCCGATCGACATCGTGCTGAACCTGCCCGGCGAGCACAACGTGCAGAACGCTTTGGCCGCGATCGCAATTGCGACTGAACTTGAAGTGAAAGATGCCGATATCCAGCGAGCGCTGGCGGATTTCAACGGCGTGGGCCGGCGCTTCCAGCGCTATGGCGAAGTGCCGGTTATGTCAGAAGGGAAAGCTGCCGGCGCGTACACGCTGGTCGACGACTACGGCCATCACCCTGTCGAAATGGCGGCGACGGTGGCGGCGGCGCGCGGTGCGTTTCCGGGGCGGCGTCTGGTGCTGGCATTCCAGCCGCACCGCTTCACGCGCACGCGCGATTGCTTCGAAGATTTTGTGAAGGTGCTGTCGACGGTCGACGCACTTGTGCTGACCGAGGTCTATTCAGCGGGCGAAGCGCCGATCGTCGCCGCTGATGGCCGCGCATTGGCGCGTGCGCTGCGCGTCGCAGGCAAGGTCGAGCCGGTGTTTGTGGATACGGTGGATGAAGTGCCGGACGCGCTCTCAGCAGTGGTGCGCGACGGCGATGTGGTGATCACGATGGGCGCGGGTTCGATCGGCGGTGTGCCGGGACGCCTCGCGCAAGAAACGAAGGTGTGAGATGAGCGGCATCGATCCAAAACAATTCGGCAAAGTGGCAGTGCTGCTCGGTGGCGATTCCGCCGAGCGCGAGGTGTCGCTCAATTCCGGCCGCCTCGTGCTGCAAGGTCTGCGCGACGCCGGTATTGACGCGCATCCGTTCGATCCGGCCGAGCGTCCGCTCGCCGCGTTGAAGGAGGAAGGCTTCATACGCGCGTTCAACGCGCTGCACGGTGGCTACGGCGAAAACGGCCAGATTCAAGGCGCGCTCGATTTCTACGGCATCCGTTACACGGGTAGCGGCGTGCTCGGTTCGGCGCTCGGTCTCGACAAATTCCGCACCAAGCTCGTGTGGCAGCAACTCGGTATTCCGACGCCGTCGTTCGAAGCTGTGCTGCGTGGCGACGACTACGAATCACGCGCTAAAGACATCGTCGCGAAGCTCGGCTTGCCACTGTTCGTGAAGCCGGCCAGCGAAGGTTCGAGCGTCGCCGTGATCAAGGTGAAAAATGCCGGCGCATTGCCGGCGGCGCTGCTCGAAGCCGTGAAGTACGACAAGATCGTCGTGGTCGAAAAGAGCATTGAAGGCGGTGGCGAATACACCGCGTGCATCGCCGGCGATCTGGATCTGCCGGTGATCCGCATCGTGCCGGCCGGCGAGTTCTACGACTACCACGCGAAGTACATCGCCAACGACACGCAGTACCTGATTCCGTGCGGCCTGGAACCGGACGAGGAAGCGCGTCTGAAAGTGCTGGCGCGTCGCGCATTCGACGTGCTCGGCTGCACCGATTGGGGCCGTGCGGATTTCATGCTCGACGCGCACGGCAATCCGTATTTTCTTGAAGTGAACACGGCGCCTGGGATGACCGATCACTCGCTGCCGCCGAAAGCGGCGCGTGCGGTGGGCATCAGCTACCAGGAACTGGTTGTCGGCGTGTTGGCGCTGACGCTCAAGGACTAACAAAGGACTAACCGGGGCGACCCGAAAGCAACACCATGTGGAACAACGTTCGCCAGCTCAATCTCGCCGCCAACGCATTGCATGCGTTGCTGGTGCTCGTGCTGCTGGCGGCGGGCGGTTACTGGCTGATCCAGCGCCCGAATTTCGCGCTGCGCGAAATCCAGATCGATGGAGACACCGAGCACATCAATTCGCCGACGGTGCGCGCCGGTGTAGTAGGGCGGTTGAAGGGCAACTTTTTTACGGTGGATCTCGACGTCGCACGGCAGGCGTTCGAGCAGATGCCGTGGGTGCGTCATGCGAGCGTGCGGCGCGTCTGGCCGAATGCACTAGCTGTCACGCTCGAAGAGTACAAACCGCTGGGAACGTGGGGCAGCGATCAGCTGGTCAGCGTCGACGGCGAGCTGTTCACCGCGAACCAGGGCGAGCTCGAAGAAGAGCTGCCTGCGTTCGACGGCCCGGACGGCACGGCAAAAGAAGTTGTCGCGCGTTATCGCGACTTCAGGAAGTGGTTTGCGCCGCTGGGCGCGACGCCGGATGAAGTGACACTGTCGCCGCGCTACGCGTGGACCGTGAAGCTGTCGAACGGCATGCAGGTGGAACTTGGGCGCGAACGCAATCAGGACACGCTGCTCGATCGCAGCAAGCGCCTGACCGCGGCGTGGAACGCGGTGACGCAACGTTGGGGAAAGGATATCGAGTATGCGGACTTGCGCTATCCGAACGGTTTCGCGATTCGTGCCGCTGGCATGCGCTTTATCAGCGAACCCGACAAGGGCAAGAAGTAAACGGACATCACACGCAATGAGCACGCTATGAGTAAAGACTATAAAGATCTGCTGGTCGCCCTCGACATTGGGACGGCGAAGGTGGTGGCCATCGTCGCCGAACTGAAAGGCGAAGGTCACTACGAGGTGATCGGACTCGGCCAGAGCGAATCGAAGGGGCTCAAGAAAGGCGTCGTGGTGAACATCGAGGCCACCGTGCAGTCCATTCAGCGTGCGCTCGAAGAAGCCGAGCTGATGGCCGACTGCAAGATCACTAACGTATTTACCGGGATCGCCGGCAGCCATATCCGCAGCTTCAATTCGAGCGGCATGGTGGCGATCAAGGAGAAAGAAGTCACGCAGACAGATGTGGCGCGCGTGATCGAGACGGCCAAGGCGATCAACATCCCGACCGATCAGCAGGTGCTGCACATCCTGACGCAGGAATTCATCATCGACGGTCAGGAAGATGTGCGCGAGCCGATCGGCATGAGCGGCATCCGGCTGGAAGTGAAGGTGCACATCGTGACCGGCGCGGTGAGCGCGGCGCAGAACATCGTCAAGTGCGTGCGCCGTTGCGGGCTCGAAGTGAACGATCTGATCTTGCAGCCGCTGGCATCGTCGCTGGCGGTGCTGACGGAAGATGAAAAGGAACTGGGCGTGGTGCTGGTCGACATCGGCGGCGGCACGACGGACATCGCGATTTTCAGCGAAGGCGCGATTCGTCATACGGCGGTGATTCCGATCGCCGGCGACCAGATCACCAGCGACATCGCGATGGCCTTGCGTACGCCGACGCCGGATGCGGAAGACATCAAGGTCGATTACGGCATCGCCAAGCAGGCGCTGGCCGATCCGGACGAGATGATCGAAGTGCCGGGGCTGGGCGAGCGCGGTCCGCGCACGCTGTCGCGCCAGGCATTGGCGGCGGTGGTCGAACCGCGTGTCGAAGAACTGTTTTCACTCGTGCAGCAAGTGGTGCGCGAGTCGGGTTACGAGGAACTGCTGAGCTCCGGCGTGGTGCTGACCGGCGGCGCGTCGATGATGCTCGGGATGGTCGAACTCGGCGAGGACATTTTCCTGAAGCCGGTGCGTATCGGCGTGCCGGAATACGCGGGTGGTCTTGCGGACGTGGTGCGTAACCCGCGTTACTCGACGGCAATGGGGCTGCTCGTCGAAGGACGCTCGCAACGGATGCGCGGGCGCAAGGTCGCGGTGCAGTCGGGGTCGATGGGGCAGGTCTTCACGCGAATGAAAGACTGGTTCCTCGGCAACTTCTAACGAATTCGCTTTTGAACGGTTTTACGTAAACACGCGCTGGTGCCGGCGGCTGGCGCGCGACAGGGGGTTGCCCGATCTCCTGCCGAATAACGGCCGAGTGGCTGCAATTTTTTATCTTGACGGAGGCAACATGGAATTCCAGATGCTGGAAACCGAAACGAACGGCACCATCATCAAGGTGGTCGGAGTAGGTGGCGCTGGCGGCAATGCCGTTCAGCACATGATCAACAAAGGCGTGCAAGGCGTCGATTTCATCGTGATGAACACGGACGCCCAGGCACTGTCGCGTTCGCGTGCAACTGCGGTGATCCAGCTCGGCAATACGGGTCTTGGCGCTGGTGCCAAGCCGGAAATGGGCCGCGCGGCAGCAGAAGAAGCACGTGAACGCATCGCCGACGCACTGCTCGGCGCGCACATGGTGTTCATCACCGCCGGCATGGGCGGCGGCACGGGTACGGGCGCCGCGCCCGTGGTCGCGCAGATCGCCAAGGAAATGGGTATCTTGACTGTTGGCGTGGTCAGCAAGCCGTTCGAATTCGAAGGCGGCAAGCGGATGCGCGTTGCAGAAGCAGGTTCGCAGCAACTGGAGGATCACGTCGACTCGCTGATCGTCGTTCTGAACGACAAGCTGTTCGAGGTGATGGGCGATGACGCCGAGATGGACAAGTGCTTCCAGTGCGCAGACGACGTTCTGAACAACGCAGTTGCCGGTATCGCCGAAATCATCAATGTCGACGGTCTGGTGAACGTCGACTTCGAAGACGTGAAGACGGTGATGGGCGAGCAAGGCAAGGCGATGATGGGCACGGCGACGGTTGCCGGCGTCGATCGCGCGCGTCTGGCCGCAGAGCAGGCTGTTGCCAGCCCGCTGCTGGAAGGTGTGGATCTGTCGGGCGCGCGTGGCGTGCTGGTCAACATCACGTCGAGCCGTTCGCTGCGTCTGTCGGAAACGCGCGAAGTGATGAACACCATCAAGAGCTATGCTGCAGAAGACGCTACGGTGATCTTCGGTGCGGTGTACGACGATGCAATGGGCGACGCGCTGCGCGTGACGGTCGTGGCAACGGGTCTGGGCCGTGCGGCGAAGAAGCAGCAATCGGCACCGATGACGCTGCTGCGCACCGGCACGGACAATCAGCCGATCAGCACGATGCAACACGCAGCGTACGCACCGTCGCACGCCAGCACGGCCGATTACGGCGCGCTGGACACGCCGGCTGTGTGGCGCACGTCGCGCGATACGGCGGCTTCGCACGTGCAGGCGCTGCAGGAAAAGGGTGTCGATACGTACGACATTCCGGCGTTCCTGCGCAAGCAAGCGGACTGAGCGCACGAGCAGGCTTTCGCTGCGGCGCCGTTTTTTAGCGCTGGCAGACGAATGCACGAGCGTGGCGGGTGAACGGCGAACAGGCCGCGTATCGTCAGATTCGCGGCAAGGACAGGTGCCCTCTTCGGATTCGCGAAGCGGAATGGGCGACTGTCGCCGGATGACGGAGTCTTCAATCGGACAACCGTCGCATTTCACTGCGACACGACAACGTGCGAGCGTGCTTCGCATCGATGCAAAGGACTGAGCATGATTCAGACAGGTGAAAGGCTGCCCGACGCGACGCTCTTCGAGTTCGTCGAAGACGCGCGGGCGGGCTGCACGGTCGGGCCTAACAGCTTCGACGTGCGCGAGCAGACGGCGGGCAAGCGCGTGGTGATCTTCGGATTGCCGGGCGCGTTCACGCCGACCTGTTCGGCCAAACATGTGCCGGGTTACGTCGAGCACGCCGAGCAGTTGCGCGCTCTTGGCATCGACGAGATCTGGTGCGTGTCCGTCAACGACGCGTTCGTAATGGGCGCGTGGGGACGCGATCAGCACGCCTCGGGCAAGGTGCGCATGATGGCGGACGGCAGTGCGGCTTTCACGAAGGCGCTCGGTCTTGAGCAGGATTTGTCGGCGCGCGGCATGGGGATCCGTTCCCAGCGCTACGCAATGGTGGTCGACGACGGCGTGGTCAAGACGTTGAACGTCGAGGCTGCCGGCAAATTCGAAGTCAGCGATGCAGGGAGTATCCTCGCTACGTTGAGCTAGTTGCTGTGCGTCTGAAGCCTTTGCCCTGAGTTTGCGCGGTAAGCGCGTTGTAGCAGGGCAACGGATAATAAGACGCTTTTGTGACAGGCCGTTACGCGGGCCGATGACCGGGAACGCCTCCGTTCCGGACATCGGCCCGTCACGCTTTCCCTGACGAGTGCCCATCGAGTAATGCGGCGAAACAGATTGATACGTTCCGCGCAAAGACGCTCCTTAGGGTATTGGAGTATAATTCGCGCTATGGAATAAAAAGTCCCGATTGGGATTTTCAATCGAATAGAAGATCGCCATGTTGAAGCAGCGCACTATCAAATCAATCGTCAAGACAGTCGGCATCGGCTTGCACTCCGGCCGCAAAGTCGACTTGACGCTCCGCCCGGCGGCGCCGGACACAGGCATCGTGTTTTCGCGCGTGGATTTGCCCACGCCGGTGGATATTCCCGCGTCGGCGATGGCGATTGGCGACACGCGTCTGGCTTCCGTGTTGCAGAAAGACGGCGCGCGGGTGTCGACGGTCGAGCATTTGATGTCCGCTTGCGCGGGTCTCGGCATCGACAATCTGTATGTCGATGTCACCGCCGAAGAAATCCCGATCATGGACGGTAGTGCAGGGTCTTTCGTGTTTCTGATTCAATCGGCCGGTATTGAAGAGCAGAACGCGGCGAAGAAATTCATTAAGGTCACCAAGCCGGTCGAAATCCGCGACGGCGACAAGTTCGCGCGGCTCGACCCGTATTTCGGTTTCAAGCTGAAATTCACGATCGATTTCCGTCACCCGGCTGTCGATAAAACCGGTCAGGCGCTGGAAGTGGATTTTGCCAATACGTCGTACGTGCGGGAAATTGCCCGTGCGCGCACGTTCGGCTTTGCGCATGAAGTGGAAATGATGCGAGAACTGGGTTTGGCGCGCGGCGGCAGCATGGATAACGCGATCGTGCTGGACGAATACCGTATTCTGAATAACGACGGCCTGCGTTACGACGACGAATTCGTGAAGCACAAGATGCTCGACGCGATCGGCGATCTGTACGTGGTCGGCCATCCGTTGCTGGCATCGTACACGGCGTACAAGTCGGGCCACGGCCTGAACAACGCGCTGCTGCGCGAACTGCTGGCGCATGAAGATGCGTACGAAATCGTCACCTTCGACGACACGCAGAAGGCGCCTCGCGGCTTTGCGTACGAAACGCAGACGGCATTTGCATGACGTTGTCACCGCTTCGGGTGAATTTCCCGAAGCGAATGGATGAAAAATAAGCGGCCCATCTGGGCCGCTTATTTTTTGTTCAGCGATTTCTCCTATGCCGCGCGGCCATTTTCGCCAGCGCCTCCTGCAACGGCGACGGCGCGAGCGATTCGGAAAGCGCGTGCAAGGCGTCCGCGCCAGCCGGTGTCATGCGCGCCTGCTTGACCGGAGGCGGTTCTTTGGCGGGCTGCGGGCGCACGCGAATTCTCAGCGCATTGACCGGCCAGCCGCGCTGCTGCAAGTCTGATAACAGCCGCGGTTCCATATGTCGCAGCCGCGCCGCCAGCGCGTTGTGTCCGGCAAACAGGGCCAGTACACCTTCCTTGATGAAGCTCGGCTCGACGCTGGTTGCCAGATAATCGGGGAGCAACTCCCGCAGATCCTTTTCGAGCGCGGCAATCTGTTCGACGCCCGCGCGCAGGGCCGCGAACGCGTCGGTGCGATTGAGCACTTCGGCGACGGGTTGCGGGCGGCGCGCGTTGAACTGCTTGGACGGCGGCCTTGAAAAGGACGGAAAACGGCTCATGTTTGGTGATGACGGCGTGTTCGCGCCCAATGCGCGTTCACGCCGCGATTGTACCGCGCAGGATGCACGCGGGCCTGCCTCAATGCGTACCGTCAGAGGGCGCTGCGGCGGGCTTCGGATGCGTTGCCGCCGTCGCGCTGCTGTCACAGGCGCGGGCGGGGGCGCGTGCTAAAATGCCCGATTCGAATTCACTCTTGGACTAAGCCGCCGAGGCACTTCCGACCCCGGAGCGCACGTGCACGAACTGCACGCCGCGAACCCAGCCGAAGCCGCGACGCAGACACCGATCCGATGACCACCGGTTTTCTACAGAAGATTTTTGGCAGCCGTAACCAGCGGCTAGTCAAGCAATATCAAAAGACCGTCGCGGCGATCAATGCGCTCGAGCCGCAGATCGAGCAATTGACGGACGATCAACTGCGCGCGAAAACGGGTGAATTCCGCCAGCGCATAGCGAGCGGGGAGTCGCTCGACAAGCTTCTGCCGGAAGCCTTCGCGGTCTGCCGCGAGGCCAGCAAGCGGACGCTGAAAATGCGCCACTTCGACGTGCAGCTGATCGGCGGCATGGTCCTGCACTATGGCAAGATCGGTGAAATGCGCACCGGCGAAGGCAAGACGCTCGTCGCTACGCTGCCGGTGTACCTGAATGCGCTGTCCGGTCGCGGCGTGCACGTCGTGACGGTCAACGATTACCTCGCGCAACGCGACGCCGAGTGGATGGGGCGCCTTTACAACTTCCTCGGTCTGTCGGTCGGCATCAATTTGTCGCAGATGGATCACGCCGCGAAGCAGGAAGCGTACGCCGCGGACATCACGTACGGCACCAACAACGAATTCGGCTTCGATTACCTGCGCGACAACATGGTCTACGAGACCGACGCGCGCGTGCAGCGGGCGTTGAATTTCGCGGTGGTCGACGAGGTCGACTCGATCCTGATCGACGAAGCCCGTACGCCGCTGATCATTTCCGGCCAGGCCGAAGATCACACGGAACTCTACGTGCGGATGAACGCACTGCCGCCGCTGCTCGAACGCCAGATCGGCGAAGAGAAGGCTGACGGCACCGGCGTCGAAAAGCCGGGCGACTACACGCTGGACGAGAAAGGCCGCCAGGTGTTCCTCACGGAATCGGGCCACGAAAAGGCCGAGCGTCTGCTCGGCGAGTGGGGCCTGATCGGTGAGGGCGAGAGCCTGTACGCACCGCAGAACATCACGCTGATGCACCACGTGTACGCCGCGCTGCGCGCACACACGCTGTTCTTCAAGGATCAGCACTACGTCGTGCAGAACGGCGAAGTGGTGATCGTCGACGAATTTACCGGCCGTCTGATGTCAGGCCGCCGCTGGTCGGACGGTCTGCACCAGGCCGTCGAGGCGAAGGAACACGTCAAGATCCAGAGCGAGAACCAGACGCTCGCGTCGATCACGTTCCAGAACTACTTCCGTATGTACGCAAAGCTGTCCGGCATGACCGGCACGGCCGATACCGAAGCGTACGAATTCAACGAGATCTACGGTCTCGAGACGGTCGTGATCCCGACCAACCGTCCGCCGAAACGGATCGATAAGCAGGATCAGATCTACAAGACCGCGAAGGAACGCTACGACGCGGTGATCCGCGACATCCGCGATTGCCACGAGCGCGGTCAGCCGGTGCTGGTCGGCACGACGTCGATCGAAAACTCCGAGTTGCTGTCGCATCTGCTGAAGCAGACCGGTTTGCCGCACGAAGTGCTGAACGCCAAGCAGCACGCGCGTGAAGCGGAAATCGTCGCCGAAGCGGGCCGTCCGAAGCGCATCACGATCGCCACCAACATGGCCGGTCGCGGTACCGACATTGTGCTCGGCGGCAACGCGGAAAAGCAGGCGTCCTTCATCGAACTCGATGAATCGATTCCTGCGGATGAGAAACAACGCCGTATCCAGAAGCTGCACGACGAATGGCAGGCATTGCACGATCAGGTAAAGGTCGCGGGCGGTCTGCACATCATCGGCACCGAGCGCCACGAATCGCGCCGGATCGACAACCAGTTGCGCGGCCGTGCCGGCCGTCAGGGCGACCCGGGTTCGTCGCGTTTCTATCTGTCGCTGGAAGATCCGCTGCTGCGCATCTTCGCCGGCGACCGCGTGCGCGCGATCATGGATCGCCTGAAGATGCCGGAAGGCGAAGCGATCGAAGCGGGCATCGTCTCGCGTTCGATCGAATCGGCGCAGCGCAAGGTCGAAGCGCGCAACTTCGATATTCGCAAGCAATTGCTCGAATACGACGATGTGTCGAACGATCAGCGCAAGGTGATCTACCAGCAGCGCAATGAATTGCTCGAAGCGAATGACATCACTGAAACCATCGGCGCAATGCGTCATGGCGTGATCAGCGATGTCGTTCACCAGTTCGTGCCGGCCGGCAGCATTGAAGAGCAATGGGATGTGCCCGAACTGGAGGAAGTGCTGCGCAACGAATGGCAGCTCGACCTCGCGATTCAGGAAATGATCAACGAGTCGAACTCGATCAGCGCGGACGAAATTCGCGAAGCGGTTCAGGCCGCGGCGGACGAAGCATACGAATCGAAGGTCGAGCAGGTCGGCCGCGAATCGTTCAGCGCGTTCGAGCGCTCGATCATGCTGCAAACGCTGGACCGCAGCTGGCGCGAGCATCTGGCGGCGCTCGATCACCTGCGTCAGGGCATCCATCTGCGCGGTTATGCGCAGAAGAATCCGAAGCAGGAATACAAGCGCGAGGCGTTCGAACTGTTCGCCGCGATGCTCGACGCCGTGAAGCTCGAAGTCACCCGCGTGGTGATGAACGTGCAGATCCAGTCGCCGGAACAGCTGGAGCAGGCTGCCGAGCAGTACGAAGAGCAGGGCAGCCACCTCGAAAACGTCGAGTTCCGTCACGCCGAATTTGCCGAAGCGGCCGCAGGGCCTGCCGCCGCGGAAGCGGCCACTGCCGCAATGATCGGCGACGCGATGAGCCACGGCTTGTCGCATGCCGCCGCGCCGGATGTCGGTGCGGAGAACGTGCCGAAGGTCGGCCGCAACGACCCGTGCCCGTGCGGTAGCGGCAAGAAGTACAAGCAGTGCCACGGCAAGATCGCGTAAAGGCGAAAGCGGCGCGCTTCATGCGCGCCGCGTCGTTTTTTTGCGGTGCTTTGCTGGTAATTTCGCGGTGGTTTGGCAGCACGCCCGAGCCATCAGTTTCCGTTTCCCTCGATGCCGGCGCTCTGCCGGCATTTTCTTCGACAGGTCGCGACCATGGCTGTCAATTTCCCCTCGATCGATCCCGCTCAACTCCATCCCGTCGCCGGCGTTACGCTAGGCTGGGCGGAGGCGAACATCCGCAAGCCGAACCGCAAGGACGTACTGGTCATTTCCGTCGACGAAGGCGCGACGGTAGGCGGCGCGTTCACGCAGAACCGCTTTTGCGCCGCGCCCGTCACGGTGTGCCGGGAGAATCTGGAACGTGTGCGCGCGGGCGGCAAGCCGATTCGCGCGCTGGTAATCAACACTGGTAACGCGAACGCGGGTACGGGCGAACCGGGGCTCGCGCATGCACGCGAAACCTGCGCGGAACTCGCGCGTCTGGCCGATATTGCGCCGGAACAGGTGCTGCCGTTTTCGACAGGCGTGATTCTGGAACCGCTGCCGGTCGATCGTCTGAAAGCGGGTCTGCCGGCCGCGCTGGCGAACCGCAAGGCTGCTCACTGGTACGACGCTGCGCAGGCGATCATGACCACGGATACGCTGCCTAAAGCCACTTCGCGCCAAGTCACGATCGACGGCCATACGGTGACACTGACCGGCATCAGCAAGGGCGCCGGCATGATCAAGCCGAACATGGCGACCATGCTCGGCTTCCTCGCGTTCGACGCCGCCGTGGCGCAACCCGTGCTCGACGCGCTGGTCAGGCACGTCGCGGACCGCTCGTTCAACTGCATCACGATCGACGGCGATACGTCGACCAACGATTCTTTCATTCTGATCGCGTCGGGCAAATCGAGCCTGCCGGCAATCACGTCTACCGATTCGCCCGCTTATGCAGCGCTGCGCGATGTGGTGACCGAAGTCGCCCAGACGCTCGCACAACTGATCGTGCGCGATGGCGAAGGCGCGACCAAATTCATGACGGTGCACGTTGAAGGCGGTTCGAGCGTCGGTGAATGCCGCCAGATCGCGTACGCGATCGGCCATTCGCCACTCGTGAAAACGGCCTTCTATGCATCGGACCCGAATCTCGGCCGCATTCTCGCGGCCATCGGCTATGCCGGCGTAGACGATCTCGACGTCGGCAAGATCGATCTGTATCTGGACGACGTGCTGGTCGCGACGGCCGGCGGCCGCAATCCGGCCTACCGTGAAGAAGACGGCCAGCGCGTCATGAAAAAGAGCGAGATCGGCATTCGCGTCGTGCTCGGGCGCGGCAATGCGCAAGCCACGATCTGGACTTGCGATCTGTCGCACGACTACGTGAGCATCAACGCCGACTATCGTTCGTAACCAGGTTCATCATGCGGCGCCTTGTCGCTTACTCACAGCCATGGACAAACTCGAACAGTTTCTGACCCGTGCCGAAGCCGTGCTCGGCCGTCTGGAAGCGATGCTTCCGCCCGCCGAGCCGGATATCGACTGGTCAGCCGCGGTCGCTTTTCGCTGGCGCAAGCGCCAGGGGCGCGGCTACCTGCAGCCGGTGCCCGCCATCTCGGCGATCACGCTCGACGACCTGCAAAACATCGATCGCCAGAAAGGTCTGATCGAGCAGAACACGCGTCAATTCGTGGACAAGCAACCGGCCAACAACGTGTTGCTGACGGGCGCGCGCGGCACCGGCAAGTCGTCGCTGATCAAGGCTTGCCTGAACGCGTATGCGAAAAACGGCTTACGTCTGATCGAAGTGGATAAAGACGACCTGCACGATCTCGGCGACATCGTCGACCTGATCGCGCATCGGCCGGAGCGCTTCGTCGTGTTTTGTGACGACTTGTCGTTCGAAGACGGCGAGTCGGGCTACAAGGCGCTCAAAGTTGCGCTCGACGGCTCGATCGCGGCACAGTCGGACAATGTGCTGATCTATGCAACGTCGAACCGCCGCCATCTGCTGCCCGAGTACATGAGCGACAACGAAACGTACAAGCACATGGCCGACGGCGAGATTCATCCGGGCGAACTGGTCGAAGAAAAGATCTCGTTGTCCGAGCGTTTCGGGCTGTGGGTCAGCTTCTATCCGTTCAAGCAGGACGACTACCTGTCGATCATCGGCCACTGGCTGCGGCATTTCGGCTGCGATGACGCGGAAGTCGAAGCCGCGCGCGGCGATGCGCTGGTGTGGGCGCTAGAACGCGGTTCGCGCTCGGGGCGCGTCGCGTGGCAGTTCGCCCGCGACTGGTCGGGCCGGAAGACCCAGGCATGAGCGACGCGCAGAAGAATGCCGCCGGGCGGCCAGTGACGGAAGTCGCCGTCGGCGTGCTGATTCAGCCGGACGGGCGCTATTTGCTGGCCCAGCGCCCGGCTGGCAAGCCGTACGAGGGCTATTGGGAGTTTCCGGGCGGCAAGCTGGAGGCGGGCGAGTCGGTCGAGGCGGCGCTCGCTCGCGAGTTGCACGAGGAATTGGGGATCGACGTCAAGGCGAGCCACCTGTGGCACACGCTCGAACACGATTACCCGCATGCCTATGTGCGGCTGTTTTTCTGCAAGGTAACGGACTGGACCGGCGAGTTGCACGGGCGTGAGGGTCAGGCGTTTGTCTGGCAGGCATTGCCCGCGGATGTTTCGCCGCTGTTGCCGGCGACGATTCCGGTGCTGGATTGGCTCGCGGCTGAGAAAAACTAGACAGAACGGCGCGCGGTGGCGGGCGCTGCGCTAGCAGCGTCGACCCGCGCGTTCATACATACGGCTGGTGCGTCTAGTGCGGGTTGTAATCGCCACTCGGCGATTCATCCGGAGGCGCTTCTTCATCCGTGCCGCCGATCTTGTACTTCTCGGCGGCCCAGGCGCCGAGGTCGATCTGCTTGCAACGGTCGGAGCAGAACGGGCGAAAGCGGTTTTCAGGGGTCCAGCGGACATCCTTTCCGCAAGTAGGGCATTTGACGACAGTAGGCATACGGTCAGGCGGTTAATCGCAAACGGAACATGTCTCGAATATAGGGGCGTTTCGCGCCGCTTTAAAGGCGCGGCCCTTCAGTGCGGTTTTACATGGCGAACGTTACAAGCTGCACAAAGTGAGCTGGAAGGGCACGTCGACATCCACCGCACGCGGGCGCAAATCGCCGTCCTGCACGGTAAAGCGTACCCACAGCATGTACTTGTTGGCGCTTGCCTCGGGGATCACACGCAATTCGGGTGCAACCCGTACCTGCATCAATTGATAAGAACGGCCTGACAGCATTTGCTGATAGCTGCCCTGCATCGCCATCACCTTGGACGCCTGACCGGATTCGCGCGCGAGACGCAAGACGATCGTGGCGGCATCGCGCAGCGGCAGCAAGGGCGTCACCCACTTGGCGATGTCCTGGCGGCGCTGATCGGGATGGATCTGCTGCCAGGCATAGTAGGAGGGCAAATCGAACTTGCAGGTGCCGCCCGGGATGATCGCGCGGCTGCGGATGCTGGCGAGCCATTCGTTATCTGCAAGATGCTGGCCGGTTTTGCCCTGCATCTGCGACAGCCCCGCAAGAGTCTGCTCGATTTCGCCGAGAACAGCTTCGAGCGCGTTCTGCTCGATGCCAGGATTGCCACGGAACGGCGCCAGCGTCTGCCGTTGCCGCTCGAGTTCCTTCATCAGATCCGACTTCAGATCCGCGCGACCCGCGACTTCAGAGATTTCGAACAACGTGGTCAGTGCGACGTGATGTTCCCTGGCATCTTCCTGAGTCAGAAAGAACGTGAAGCGCTCGAACAGATCTTCGAGGCGCAAAAGCGTCCGGATTCGCTCGTTGAAGGGATACTCGTAAAGGATCAAGCGGGCTCGCCTCGGGCGTGGTCGGTGACGGGAATGCAGAACATTCTAATGCCGCGAGACTACCCTAGCAATCACGCACTTTTTCAGCGCGCTTTTGCAACTTTTTTTGCGTGTTTTAGGCGGTTTTCTGCGTGCTTCGGCTCTCTCATCGCTGCAAAGTTCCAAAGTTCAATGGTTCGCGCGGATACGTTTCCGTCACGTGCTCGTCACGTGGCGCTCACGCGCGCGCATGTCTGCTCACGCGCCTGCGAGCGACAAATACATACGATGCTGCGCGTCGACCTGCGCCGTGAGCGCATCGAGCGGCGCGTCGTCGTTGTCGATCACGTCGTCGGCTGCGGCGAGGCGCGCTTCGCGCGTGGCCTGCCGGGCGATAATCGCCAGTGCCTGTTCACGGCTGAACGCGTTGCGACGCATCACGCGCGAGATTTGCGTCTCGACGCTGCAATCGACCGTCAGCACGCGGTTCACACGGGTCTTCCAGCTACCCGACTCGACCAGCAGCGGGACGACCACGATGACGTACGGTCCGCGCGCCTCGCGCTGCTCGCGCTCGGTCTCCGCGCGAATCAACGGATGCGTGATGCCTTCGAGGCGCTTGCGCGCGCCGTCGTCGCTGAACACCAGGGTTCGCATACGGGCGCGGTCGAGCGAGCCGTCTGCCGCAACGAACGAGTTGCCGAACGCGGCGGCGATCTGCGGCATCGCAATGCCTTGTGGCGCGGTGATGCGATGTGCGATCAGGTCCGTGTCGACAAGCGGCACGCCGTGCGCGGCGAACAGATCCGCCACGGTCGATTTGCCGCTGCCGATGCCGCCGGTCAATCCCACAGCAAACATGCTTCAGCCTCCTAAAGCCGGATAAAGCGGCGTGCCGAGAAACAGCGTAACAGCACCGCCCGCCGCCAGAAACGGCCCGAACGGCAGGGGTTCTTCGAAGCGCATGCGTCCGCGCCACGTCGCCGCGAGACCGACCACCGCGCCGGCAACCGCCGCGATCAGTACGATTTGCGGCAGCGCGGCCCAGCCGAGCCATGCACCGAGCGCGGCCAGCAGTTTGAAATCACCATAACCCATGCCTTCGATACCGCGCACCAGCCGGAACAGCCAGTGCACCACCCATAGCACCAGATAGCCGAAGATCGCGCCCAGCACCGCGTCGTGCAGGCTCGCGAACATGCCGTTGAAGTTGACGATCAGGCCTGCCCACAAGAGCGGCAGTGTCATTGAGTCCGGCAGCAGGTGGGTGTCGATGTCGATCGCGCTCATCGGCAGCAACGCGGCGCACAGACCGAAGGCGGCGAGCGCCATGCCCGTCGGTCCGTACAACGCGAGCGCGCCTGCGGCGCAGGCAGCGCTGGCGATTTCGAGCAACGGGTAGCGCAGGCTCACGCGCGTCTTGCATGCGGAGCAGCGCCCGCGCAGCAGCAGATAGCTCAGCACCGGCAGGTTCTCCCAGGCGCTCAGCACATGGCCGCAGTGCGGGCACGCGCTACGTGGTACCCACAAGTTGTAGCGCGCGGGCAGGCCGTCGTCTTCGAGTGGTTTCTCGGTGGCCTCGCTGACTTCCTCGCGCCATGCGCGCTCGAGCATGATCGGCACGCGATGCACGACCACGTTGAGGAAGCTGCCGATCACGAGGCCGAACACGATCGCGAACGCGATCTGCAGGCCGGCAGGCAAGCTGCCGAACGCGAGGCCGAGACCTGCGGCGAAGTGGCCGGGCAGCAAGCCCGACAGCACGCTGGAAGAAGTTTCTGACACGAGCGGAAGGGTCGCCTGCATAACGAAAGAGTTGGATTCGGCTGCGATGCTACACCACGTTGCCGAGTTGAATAATGGGAAGATACATCGCAATCACAAGGCCGCCGACCAGCGTACCCAGCACGATGATGACGAGCGGCTCGCACAAACTCGACAGCGTGCCGATCTTTTCGTCTACCTGACGATCGGCGAGCGAGGCCACGTCGATCAGCATCGTATCGAGCGCGCCGGACTCCTCGGCAACCGCCACCGGCTGGACCACCTCCGGTGGAAAGCAGTGCGCGGCGTGCATCGCCGCGGCGAGTCGTTCGCCGCGCCGCAGCCGCGCGGCAATTCCCACGGTGGCGCGGTCGAAGAATGCATTGCCGGTGGCGTGTGTCAAGGAATCGAATGCGTCGGCGAGCGGCGTGCCGGCCGACAGCAGCGTGCCCAACGCGCGGCTCCAGCGGGCTGCGCACAACGTGCGCAGCAGCGGACCGGCGACCGGCATTGTCAGCGATAGGCGGCCGAAGGAGATGCGCGCCGCTTCGGAACGGCGTAGCAGAAACGTCATAGCCCAAACCACGGCGAAGATCATGACGATCGCGGGCACGCTCCAGCGTGCGGCGGCGGACGACAGCGCCAGCACGAACTGCGTCGGTGCCGGCAGTTTCGCGCCGAAGCCGTCGAAGATCTGCTTGAAAGTAGGGACAACCCATATCAGCAACGCTGCGGTAATCGCAATCGCAAGCAACAGGATGGCCGTCGGATAGGTTAGCGCCGCCCGCACCTTGGCACGCTGCGCGGCGGCGCGTTCGCGGTCGTCGGCGAGCCTGGCGAGAACCGTTGCCAATGCGCCGGCCGCTTCGCCGACCTCGACGAGCTGGCAATACAGCGCATTGAACTGCGCCGGATGCCGCTGCAACGCCGCCGAAAACCGCAGGCCGCCGGTGATATCACGCGCCAGCGCGCCGACGATCCGCGGCATGCCGGGCTGGCGCGAACTCTGCGTTTGGGCAAGAAGGTCGAGCGCGGGCGCGAGGGGCAAACCGGCGCGTAACAGACTGGCAAGCTGGCGGGTGAATATCGTGACGTCAGCGGCGCGAGTTTTAGGACGCGGCGCCGGCCCGCGCGCCGTCAGTTCGACGATGAACAGATTGTCGCGTTTGAGCATCGCTCGCGCGGCGCTAACATTCGCTGCAATGAGCGCGCCGTTTTTTTGTACGCCGTCAGCGTCGACACCGCGCCATCTGAAGCGCAAATCGGCTGCCGCGGGCTGAGGAGATGTGGCCGTGCTCATGCGACCTCGGTAGCGGCAAGTGCTTCGGCGAGGCTCGTGGTGCCGTCGCGCACCCGGGCCAGCGCCGCGCCGCGCAACGTGGCCACCCGTTCGGTTTGAGCGAGACGTGCAAGCTCGTGCGTGCCCGCGCTCGCCACAATCAGCTCACGCATCGTATCGGAGACGGGCATCACCTGGTGAACCCCGACGCGGCCCCGGTAGCCGATGCCGTGGCAGGCCGCGCACCCGGCGGCGGCATACGGTTGCCAGCCGTCGAGTTGGTCGCCGGCAAAGCCTACTGCTCGCAGCGCCGCAGCCGATTGCGGCGCCGGTGCGCGGCACGCTGTGCAAAGCCGCCGCACCAGCCGCTGCGCCGTCACCATCCGCAGCGCGGCGGCGAGGTTGTACGGCTCGACGCCGATGTCGATCAGACGCGCGACAGCAGCGGGGGCGTCGTTCGTATGCAAGGTGGACAACACCAGGTGGCCGGTTTGCGCCGCCTTCACGGCGACGTCGGCGGTTTCGTCGTCGCGGATCTCACCGACCATGATCACGTCCGGGTCCTGACGCAGAAATGCGCGCAACGCCACTGCGAAGGTCAGCCCGGCCTTTTCGCGCACGCTGACCTGATTGATGCCGGCCAGCTGGATTTCGGCCGGATCCTCGACCGAACACAGATTGCGCGCCTCGTCATTGAGAAGTTGCAGAAAACAATACAGCGATAGCGTTTTGCCGCTGCCGGTTGGGCCGGTGACGAGCACGAGGCCGTGCGGCGCGCGGATCGCCGCATCCACGGCTTCGCGCTGTTGCGGGTCGAGGCCGAGCGAGTCGAGCGAAAGATCGGTGGGTAGCGCGTCAAGCCTGCGTAACACCAGCTTTTCACCGAACAGCGTCGGCAGTGAGTTGACGCGATAGTCTTCGGTCCGGCCGGGCGACGTGGCGATACGCAGCCGACCGTCCTGCGGGACCCGCCGCTCGGCGATGTCCATGCGCGCCAGCACCTTCACGCGCGTGATGAACGCGTCGCGCAGATGTGCCGGCGGCGCAGGGATCTCGTGCAGCACGCCGTCGATCCGCAAGCGCACGCGCCAGCCATGCTCCGCCGGTTCGATGTGCAGGTCAGAAGCGCTGCGGCGCGTCGCTTCCTGCAGCGTGTCGGTCAGCAGCCGAACGGCAGGGGCGTTGTCAGGATCGGCGAGGCTTGCACCGGCGTTGGTCGCGAACGCGTTGGGTTTCGGCTTGGCCGCGACTTCGCTATCGAAATCGATGGGCCGCAACGCCGGCGCCGCCGGTTGAAAAGATGCTTGCATGGGAGACCGGTGATGAGCCGCCTGTAGTACACAACGACTCCATCATCCGGTAAGGCGGCGGTCGCCACCATTCAGCCGATCGGCTAATGGCGCGCGCTGCGCTCGTACGCGATGCTGCCGCGTGCAGGCTTCAACGGCGCGCTGCTTTGCCGGCCTTCGCACCTGAGCGCGCCGGTGGCTTGAACAGCTTGACCGTGCGGATCGCCTGGTCGTCGCTGCGCATCACTTCGAGTTTCACCTCGCCGATCTGCACGCACACGTCGCCATCGGGAATGTCTTCGAGAATTTCGAGGATCAGGCCGTTGAGCGTTTTCGGTCCGTCGGTGGGCAGCGTGAGTTGCAGCCAGCGGTTCAGTTCACGCAGCGGCATGCTGCCGGCGACGATACATTCGCCGTTCTCGTTCCAGCCGCCACGCGAATTCGCGCCCCGGGGAATCGACGTGGTGAATTCACCGATCAGTTCTTCGATGATGTCTTCCGGCGTGATCAGCCCTTGCAGCTCACCGTATTCGTTGACGACCAGCGCCGTGCGATGACGGCTCTCCTGGAAGTACTGCAATTGCTGGAACACCGGCGTACCGGACGGCACGAAATACGGCTCCGCCAGCAGTTCACGCAGCGTCTCGCGCTCCAGTTCCTGGTTGTGCAGCGCCGCGAGCGTCTTGCGTACGTGCAGCACGCCGAGCACACGGTCGATATCGCCTTGATAGACGATCAGTTTGTTGTGATAGCAGGTTTCGAGTTGATGCAGGATCTGCTCGAACGGCGCGTCGAAGTCGAGCGCTTCGATCCGGCGGCGCGGAATCATCACGTCGTCGACGGAAATGTTTTCGAGGTCGAACAGGTTCAGCAGAATGCTGCGGTGCTTGGTGGGCATGAAGCTACCCGATTCGAGCACGATGGTGCGAAGCTCTTCGGTGGAAAGGCGCTGATCGTGCGCGCCCTTGGTATTGATGTGCAGCACCCGCAAGATGGTGTTCGCGAACAGATTGACGAACCAGACGAGCGGCTTGGCGACGCGCATCATCGGCGCGATCAGCAGACTGGCCGGCAGCGCGATTTTTTCCGGGAACGTCGCGCCGACGATTTTCGGCGTGATTTCCGCGAACACGATAATCAGAAACGCAACGATGCCCGTCGCGATCGACAGCACCAGGTTGTTGCGGCCGAACGTGTGCAGCGCGATCGAGGTGGTGAGCACCGGGATGATCGTGTTGAACAGGTTGTTGCCGATCAGGACCACGCTTAGCAGCTGGTCGGTGTGCACGAGCAGACCCTGAGTGGTCCTCGCTCCGAGCGCGTTCTGATTGGCAAGGTGTTTCAGGCGATGGCGGTTGATTGCCATCATCGCCGTTTCGGAAATCGAAAAGAAACTGGAGCAGACGAGCAGCAGAAAGACGGCGCCAATCTGCGCCCATAAGGGAAGTTGTTCCACGCGTCGTGAAGGATAGGGGACAGGATGGAGAGAATATAGCAGAGGGGGCGGCGCCAGCCGCCTGGCCGGAAGGCTTAAGACACCTGGCCGCGCGTTTTCACGCGCCTCACGGGCGGTTTTGCCAAGTCGCGCGTGGGGGTGCGAAGAAACGCGACCCAAAACAAAAAACCGCCGAGCAAGCTGGGCGGTTTTTCGAGCCTTGGGCTAACAAGGCAAATCTGGTCGGGGTGAGAGGATTCGAACCTCCGGCCTCTACGTCCCGAACGTAGCGCTCTACCAGGCTAAGCTACACCCCGATTTGTACTGCTGGACTCCTACGGTGTTTCAGTCTCGTTCAAGACTGTCTTGCCGTTGAGTAAGAACATAATTCTAGCAGGCTATCTTTGAAAATGGAATCGGGAAACGAAGAAATTGCTGCAGCAGCTGCCTGGGCTTCCTGTTTCGCGCATTCGAGCGTGTGATCCAGCGCGCCAGAACGCGTGATGGCTTCGAAAATCGTGTCGAAACGATCCGTGCCGCCTTGTTCGATCGCCTCGCGTGCGAGCGCCGATTGCTCCGGCGTGCCGCGTTCGATCAGATAGATCAGTGGAAGAGTGGGCTTGCCTTCGCGCAGATCGTCGCCAGCGTTCTTGCCCATCGATTCCGCCGTGCCTGTGTAGTCGAGCCAGTCGTCCATGATCTGGAACGCGGTGCCGATGCGCCGGCCGAATTCCGCCGCGGCGGCTTCGGTCTTCGCGTCCGAGCCGGCCAGTACCGCGCCGAGCTGGGCGGCGGCTTCGAACAGCTTGGCGGTCTTGTAGCGGATCACCTGCATGTAGCGCGCTTCGTCCACGTCGGCGTCGTGCATATTAAGCAGTTGCAGGACTTCGCCTTCGGAGATGATGTTGGTCGCTTCCGACAGGATTTCCATCACGCGCATCTTGCCCACGCCGACCATCATCTGGAACGAGCGCGAGTACAGGAAGTCGCCGACCAGCACGCTTGCCGCGTTGCCGAACAGCGCGTTGGCGGTCTGCCGGCCGCGCCGCAGATCGGATTCGTCGACCACGTCGTCGTGCAGCAGCGTGGCCGTATGAATGAATTCGACCACCGCGGCCAGTTCATGCCGATGCCCGGTGGTTTCGCCCAGCGCGCCCGCTACCAGCAGCAGCAGCGCGGGCCGCAGCCGTTTGCCGCCGGCGCTGATGATGTACTCGGAGATCTGGTTGATCAGCATCACGTCGGACGCCAGACGGTGCCGGATGACGCGATTGACCTGCTGCATGTCTTCGGCAATCGGAGCGAGCAGGCTGGCGGCGTTGGAGGAGGGGGTGGCAGTCGACGACATGATGGCTGAATTGGGTAGTGCCGCGAATTATAAGGCGAATCGCGACAGTTCCGGGTCGCTGGCTGCGGCGCGGTACGATGCGGGCGCGCGGCAAGGCCGCGCGCCGGGGCTGACGGCGAGGTGCCGGGGTGCGCCCGCGGCACCTCTCAACGAGTTTTGACCGCGCAGCTAACTCTATGTATAATCACGGGTTTCCGCGCGCGGTGCGTGGGAAAAATGAACACAGAGTGAGGTTCTCAATGTACGCGGTCATAAAAACCGGTGGCAAGCAGTATAAAGTTGCTGTCGGCGAAAAACTTAAAGTAGAACAGATACCGGCAGACATTGACGCTGAAATCACGCTCGACCAGGTTCTCGCAGTGGGCGAAGGCGAATCGATTAAGTTCGGTACGCCGCTGGTCAGTGGGGCTTCCGTCAAGGCTACCGTCGTGTCGCAAGGTCGTCACGCAAAAGTGACCATCTTCAAGATGCGTCGCCGGAAGCACTACCAGAAGCATGGCGGCCACCGCCAGAACTATACCGAACTGCGCATCGACGCGATCAACGCGTAAGCGCAACGGTTAAGGAGCAAATCAAATGGCACACAAAAAGGCAGGCGGATCGTCCCGGAACGGCCGCGACTCTGAATCGAAGCGTCTCGGCGTTAAGGTTTACGGCGGTCAAGCCATCAACGCTGGCGGCATCATCGTGCGTCAACGTGGCACGCGTATGCACCCGGGCGAAAACGTCGGTATCGGCAAGGATCACACCTTGTTCGCGCTGACGGACGGCCACGTCAATTTCTCGACGAAGGGCGCAGCGAAGAAGCACATGGTCAACGTCGTCCCGGCAGCAGTCTGAGATTAGTCAGGCACGGGCTTCAGGACCGGAAAAAGGCCCCGCGAAGTTCGCGGGGCTTTTTTATTGCAGCGTTTCGTTGCCTGATTCGATTGATGAAGTGCGGCGCGCCTATGCCGTTCGATCGATTGATCATCGCGCGGCGGGCGCGGCAAAATAGCAGCATCCGAAAGCATTAAATCTAGCGGCACCACTGGCAGCACACCACGGGACGGAGTTACGCATGAAGTTCATTGACGAAGCGAGAATTGAAGTCATCGCCGGCGACGGAGGGGATGGCAGCGCGTCGATGCGCCGCGAGAAATTCGTTCCGTTCGGCGGCCCGGATGGCGGCGACGGCGGGCGGGGCGGCAGTGTGATCGCGGTCGCGGACCGCAATATCAACACGCTGATCGACTACCGCTACGCGAAGAAACATTTGGCGCGCAACGGCGAAAACGGCCGCGGCGCGGACTGCTACGGCAAGGGCGGCGACGACATCACGCTGCGCATGCCGGTCGGCACGACCATCACCGATATGGAAACCGGCGAGCTGATCGCCGATTTGACCGAGCACAACCAGAGCGTGCAGATCGCGCAAGGCGGCGCGGGCGGTCTCGGCAACCTGCATTTCAAATCCAGTACGAACCGCGCGCCGCGTCAGAAGACGGACGGCAAGCCCGGCGAGCGCCGCATGGTGCGCCTCGAATTGAAGGTTCTGGCCGATGTCGGTCTGCTCGGCATGCCGAACGCCGGCAAGTCGACCTTTATCTCCTCGGTGTCGAACGCACGGCCGAAGATCGCCGATTATCCGTTCACCACGCTCGCGCCGAATCTCGGTGTGGTGCGCGTCGGGCCGAGCCGCAGCTTCGTGATCGCCGATATTCCTGGCCTGATCGAAGGCGCGGCGGAAGGTGCCGGCCTCGGTCACCAGTTCCTGCGCCACTTGCAGCGTACGGGTCTATTGCTGCACATCGTCGACCTCGCGCCGTTCGACGACGCGGTCGATCCGGTCGCGGAAGCCAAGGCCATCGTCAACGAGCTGCGCAAGTATGACGAGCTGCTGTATGAAAAGACGCGCTGGCTGGTGCTGAACAAGCTCGACATGGTGCCTGAAGACGAGCGTGAAGCGCGCATCGCGGCATTCATCGAGGGCTTCGGCTGGGACGGCCCGGTGTTCGAAATCTCGGCGTTGACCGGCCAGGGTTGTGAGAATCTTTGCTACGCGGTATTCGACCACATCGCCGCGCATTCGGACGCGCAGCGTGCGGCCGAAGCTGAAGACCTCGCCGCGGACGTGCGTTTCCGCGAAAAGCCGGAAGCGCCGGCCGCCGCGGCGTCGGACAGCGTCGACCCGCAGGAATAACAAGCCTGAGCGCCGGCACCCGCGAGGGCGGCCGGCAGACATCACGCGTCATCTTGGGAGACTGCGCACAATGCGTTCCGTCATCGCAGATTCACGGCGATTGGTAGTGAAAGTCGGCTCGAGCCTCGTCACGAATGACGGGCGCGGCCTCGATCATGCTGCGATCGGCCGCTGGGCCGCGCAGATTGCCGCACTGCGCGCGCAGGGCAAGGAAGTGGTGCTGGTCAGTTCAGGCGCCATTGCCGAAGGGATGCAGCGGCTCGGCTGGACCAGGCGGCCGCGCGAAATCGACGAATTGCAGGCGGCCGCGGCCGTCGGTCAAATGGGCCTTGCGCAGGTCTACGAAAGCCGCTTTGCCGAGCATTCGATTCAAACCGCGCAGATTCTGCTGACTCACGCCGATCTGGCCGACCGCGAACGCTATCTGAATGCGCGCTCCACGTTGCTTACGCTGCTACGTTTGGGCGTCGTGCCGATCATCAACGAGAACGACACAGTCGTTACCGACGAGATCAAGTTCGGCGACAACGACACGCTGGGTGCGCTGGTCGCGAACCTGATCGAAGGGGATGCGCTCGTCATCCTCACCGATCAGCAAGGGCTTTTCACCGCAGATCCGCGCAAGGATCCGAACGCGACGCTGGTCCAGCAAGCCGATGCCGGTGCGCCGGAACTCGAAGCGATGGCAGGCGGCGCGGGCTCGAGCCTCGGCCGCGGCGGCATGCTGACCAAGATTCTCGCAGCCAAGCGCGCGGCGCACAGCGGCGCCAATACGGTGATCGCGAGCGGTCGCGAAGCGGATGTGCTGTCGCGGCTCGCCTCGGGCGAAGCGATCGGCACGCAGCTGATTGCGCGCACCGCGCGGATGGCGGCGCGCAAGCAATGGATGGCGGATCATCTGCAGGTGCGCGGCCATGTCGTGATCGACGACGGCGCGGTCGAGAAGCTGACCGAAGGCGGCAAGAGCTTGCTGCCCATCGGCATCGTCGGCGTGCAGGGCGCGTTTGCACGCGGCGAAGTGATTGCGTGTCTGAGCGTTGCGGGGCGGGAAGTCGCGCGCGGTTTGACGAACTACAGCAGCGCGGAAACCAAGTTGATCCAGCGGCGTCCGAGCGGCGATATCGAATCGGTGCTCGGCTACATGCTGGAGCCGGAGCTGATTCATCGCGACAACCTCGTGCTGGTCTGATCTACCGACAAAGGCACGCGCAGCATACAAAAAAAGCCGTTCCGGCTCACGCTGGAACGGCTTTTTTCCTGTCCACGCGTTCAGATTCGAAGAACGCTGACAACGCTTTAGCGAACCAACGAGGCCGCCGTGCGCTTGTAGCGGATATTCTCGACAATCTGGCCCGCCTTGCCCGTCGGTATCTTGTTCGCGCACATATAGTCCTGATACAGCACTGCCTGATAGGCGTTCAGCGCGCCGTTCTCAATTCGCGTGAAGCCGTTCTCAACTGTCCGGTCCCAGCCGTCATGATCGGCGTTCAGACCTGCATAGAGGCGCCATTCGTACGTGTCGCAGCGGATCCCTTCGTAGTTCACGTTGCGCGCGCCGCTCGGACTCGTCACGACCACCGTATAGCGCACCACGCCGTCGGAGCCGACGCTGACGGAGTTTCTATCGATCGAAAACTGGAGCGGCGTATTGCCGGAAACCTCGAAAGGCAACAAATTCGAGTCTTGCGGCAGCGGCGGCAGGGTGTCCACCTTGTTTTCAACCCAGTTGGTCGGCTGGTCCAGCAGGTAGTGGAACGCGCTGTCGTCTTGATTGGTAGGTTTGCCGGCGCTCGAGCAGCCGGCCAGCAGGGCGCCGGTGGCGACGCACGCCACGACGAGAGCAAGTGCTTTCAATATGATTTCCTTGAAACGCTGGCGCGGCTCATGGAGCCGCGCCAGCAGAGGCGGCATGGACAGCCGCACAGAGTTATTAACTGCGCACGCCGCTACGCAAGAGCGAGCCGGCGGTTCCGCGATCCGGCTCGTCTTCTTGTGCCGACGCGGCGCCAACCTCGGCTCCCGACCCGGAACCAGGCACGCAATCGGACACAATCGACGTCGTGTGAATCGATGTTTCGATGCTAACGGTGGTCACCGTCATCATCGTCGAATCCGGCGGACCTTCCATCGACGACGCTATCCGGGGATAACGCGGCCCATGGTGCCCGCCAGGTTTTTCCGCACGCGGCGCAGCCCGGCGCATGAAACGGGAGAGTTCCGTCAGCGCCAACTGATACACATCCCGCTTGAACTCGATCACACAGTCGAGCGGCACCCAGTACTCGTTCCAGCGCCACGCATCGAACTCAGGGTGGTCGGTGGCGCGCAAGCAGATGTCGCAATCGCGTCCAACCATCCGGAGCAAAAACCAGATTTGTTTCTGGCCGCGGTAATGACCGCGTACTTCGCGCTTGATGAACTTGTCAGGCACCTCGTAACGCAACCAGTCGCGCGTGCGACCGATCACCTTGACGTGCTCTGGAAGCAGCCCGGTTTCTTCGTGTAACTCCCGATACATGGCTTGCACGGGGGTCTCACCGTACTTGATGCCCCCTTGCGGAAACTGCCAGGAATGTTCACGGAGCCGTTTGCCCCAAAACACCTCGTTGTGCGCGTTCAAGAGGATGATGCCGACGTTCGGGCGAAAGCCTTCACGATCCAGCATACAACCACCTTCGAATCCTTTAAAATTGCTTTGATTATAAACAGATAACGGACCCGACGCACCGATTCGCACCAGAATGGAACGATTCGCCGCAAAAGGGCCGTGTTTGCGGTAGCCTGTCAGTCTTTCTGCGCCTTCCCCCTTGCTGCAAAGGCTTTGCGCGGCAGCGTCGGCGCCACGGTCTGGCGGGCCTGCGCCAGGTCTGCGTTGGGTCTGCGTCGATTCCCCACCGTTTTCACCTTTCGGGCGGTCCCTCCGGAGCCGCCGCTTTTGGAAAATCTGAATGAAAGCTTCCCGTTTCTTTATCGGCACCCTGAAAGAAGCGCCCGCCGACGCCGAGATCGTCAGTCACAAGCTCATGGTGCGCGCCGGCATGATCCGCCGCGTCGCCGGCGGTATCTATAACTACCTGCCGATCGGCCTGCGTTCGATCCGCAAGGTGGAAGCCATCGTGCGCGAAGAAATGAACCGGGCAGGGGCGATCGAGTTGTTGATGCCGGCGGTGCAGCCGGCCGAGCTGTGGCAGGAATCGGGCCGCTGGGAAAAGTACGGCCCCGAACTGCTGCGCTTCAAGGACCGCAAACAATCCGATTTCGTGATTGGACCGACCCACGAAGAAGTGGTGACGGACATCGCGCGCAACCAGATCAAGAGCTACCGCCAATTGCCGGTGAACTTCTATCAGATCCAGACGAAGTTCCGCGACGAGATCCGTCCGCGTTTCGGTGTGATGCGCGGCCGCGAGTTCATCATGAAAGACGCGTACTCGTTCGACAAGGACGCGGAAGGCCTGCGCGAGTCGTATCGCAAGATGTACGACGCGTACGTGCGCATCTTCACGCGCCTCGGCCTGGATTTCCGCGCGGTGGCGGCGGACAACGGCTCGATCGGCGGCAGCGGCTCGCATGAATTCCATGTGATCGCCGAGACCGGCGAAGACGCGATCGCCTATTGCCCGACTTCCGAGTTCGCCGCGAATGTCGAAGCGGCCGAAGCCTTGCCGCTGTACGCGGAACGCGCGGCGCCCGCCGAGGACATGAAGAAGACCGCAACGCCGGGCAAGGCGAAGTGCGAAGCGGTGGCTGAACTGCTGAACATTCCACTCGAACGCACGATCAAGTCGATCGTCCTCGCCACGGAAAACCAAGGCGCCGAGCCCACCATCTGGTTGCTGATGCTGCGTGGCGATCACGATCTGAACGAGATCAAGGCGAGCAAGCTGCCGGGTCTGGCTGAGTTCCGCATGGCGACCGAAGCTGAGATCATCGAGACCTTCGGCACGCCGCCGGGTTACCTCGGCCCGATCAACACGAAGAAGCCGGTCCAGGTCGTCGCGGATCGCACGGTCGCGAACATGAGCGACTTCGTGGTCGGCTCGAACGAGGTGGATTACCACACCACCGGTGTGAACTGGGGCCGCGATCTGCCGGAACCGGTCGTCGCCGATATCCGCAACGTGCAGAAGGGCGATCCGTCGCCGGACGGCAAGGGCGTCATCGACATCTGTCGCGGTATCGAAGTCGGCCACGTGTTCCAGCTCGGCACGAAGTATTCGGAAGCGATGAACGCCACTTGCCTCGACGAAACCGGTAAGCCGCAGCCGATGGAAATGGGCTGCTACGGCATTGGCGTCACGCGTATTCTCGGTGCTGCGATCGAACAGAATTTCGACGACAAGGGCATTATCTGGCCGGAGTCGATTGCGCCGTTCGAGGTCGTGCTGTGCCCGATGGGTTACGACCGCAGCGAAGCCGTGCGCGAAGAGGCCGACAAGCTGTACGCGGCTTTGGTCGAAGCGGGCATCGACGTGATCCTCGATGACCGCGGCGAGCGCCCGGGCGTGATGTTCGCCGATTGGGAGCTGATCGGCGTGCCGCATCGTCTGGTGATCGGCGATCGTGGCCTGAAGGAAGGCAAGCTCGAATACCAGGGCCGCCGCGACGCGGAAGCCACTTTGCTGCCGGTCGAAGACGCCGCGCAAACGGTGATCGGCAAAGTTCGCGCCGCGTTGGCGCACTAAGCGGAGCGGACGGTGGAGTACACCTTCCTGTCTGCTACCGTCCTGCTGCTTCTGATCACCGACCCACTCGGCAACATCCCGCTCTTCATCAGTTGCCTGCGCGGAGTGGCGCCGAAGCGGCGCACGATCGTCATTCTCCGTGAGGTGGCGATCGCCTTTGCGATCCTGCTGGTCTTCATGGTGGTCGGCGACCGCTTCCTGCGCATGATGAGTCTGACCGACCAGTCGTTGCGCATCGGCGGCGGGATCGTGCTGTTTCTGATCGCGCTCAGGATGGTGTTCCCGCACCCGGATGGTCCGTTCGGTGGCGACACGCGCGGCGGCGAACCGCTGATCGTGCCGCTCGCCATTCCGGCGCTGGCGGGCCCATCGGCGCTGGCGACGGTGATGCTGCTGACGTCGCAGGCGCCCGGCAAGATGTTCGAGTGGATCGGTGCGTTGACCGTCACGATGATCGTCTGCGCGATCGTGCTGATGCTGGCGGAGCGCATTCAGTCGTGGCTCGGCGAGCGCACGATGATGGCCTTCGAGCGGCTGATGGGACTCGTGCTAGTGGCGATTTCGGTCGAGATGATGCTAGGCGGGATTCGCACCTTCGTGCATCAGCTTTGAGCGATCGTCGCTCTCAGCAAACAAAAAAGCGGCCTGCAAAGGCCGCTTTTTTGTTTGCTGCTGCATCAACCGCAACGAAGAGCGCGCTGGAAACTCACGCCCCTTCGGTCAACGCCCGAATGGTGGGCAGGTTGCGCCAATAGCCTTTGGCGTCCATCCCGCAGCCGAACACATAGCGGTCCGGCACTTCGAAGCCGCAGTAATCCGGACGTAGCGGCTTGGCCTTCGGGATGATCTTCTCGCACAGCACCGCGCTCAGGAAGCGCTTCGCGCCCATCGCGAGGATGCGGTCGCGGATCGCGGCCATCGTCTCGCCTTCGTCGAGGATGTCGTCGAGCACCAGCACCACGCGATCTTTCACCGACTCGGCCGGCGCCACGCGCCACTGCATCTCGTTGCCGCCCTTGGTGGTGTTGCGGTAGCGGGTCAGGTGGATGTAGTCGAACTCGAGCGGGAAATCGAGGTGCGGCAGCAGCATGCCGGTGAACACCGCCGCGCCACCCATCACCGACAGCACGAGCGGGAAATCCTCGCTCATTTCGTTGCGGATGGCGGCGGCCATGCCGCTGATCGACGCGTTGACGTCCTTGGCCGAAACGATTTCTTCGGAGTGGCTAAAAATGTGGAGAGCTTCTTCGCGGTTCATGACGTCTGACGGGCGGTAACTGTATACATAATGTGGGTGAGAACGCCCCGAAGGAAGTCCCCTTGGGGGACGGCGGCGTACGGTAGAGAATAAACCCGCACAAACCCGAAGTCAGCCGCGCATACCCTTTATGCACAGAGCCACGCGCGCCGCCGTCTGGGTAAAGCTTAGCGCATGCCGGGCAACATACCCTTCATGCCGCGCATCATCTTCTGCAGATTGCCGCCCTTGAGCTTCTTCATCATCGTGCGCATCTGGTCGTACTGATTCAGCATCCGGTTGACCTCCTGCACCTGCACGCCCGCGCCCGCGGCGATGCGGCGCTTGCGGGTGGCCTTGATGAGTTCGGGCTTGGCGCGTTCCAAAGGCGTCATCGAATTGATGATGCCTTCCATGCGGCGCATCTGCTTTTCGGCCTGGCCCATGTTGGCGCCGGCAGCGGCTTGCTGGAACTGCGCGGGCAGTTTGTCCATCAGCGTGGACAGGCCGCCCATGTTTTTCATCTGCGAAAGTTGTGCGCGGAAATCGTTGAGGTCGAAGTCGCCGCCTTTCTTGACCTTGTCGGCGAGCTTCTGTGCGGCTTGCACGTCGACGCCGCGCTGCGCTTCTTCGACGAGGGCGAGAATGTCGCCCATGCCGAGAATCCGGTTCGCCATGCGGTCCGGATAGAAGATTTCGAGGCCGTCGAGCTTTTCGGCGACGCCGACGAACTTGATCGGCTTGCCCGTCACGTGACGCACGGAGAGCGCCGCGCCACCGCGCGAATCGCCGTCGAGCTTGGTGAGCACCACGCCGGTCAGCGGCAACGCGTCGCTAAACGCCTTGGCCGTGTTGACGGCATCCTGACCCAGCATCGCGTCGACGACGAACAGCGTTTCCGCCGGCTTCAGCGTGCTGTGCAGCGCGGCGATTTCCTGCATCATCGCTTCGTCGATACCGAGACGGCCGGCTGTGTCGACCAGCAGCACGTCATGGTAGTGGCGCTTGGCCCAATCGACCGCGGCGCGCGCGATGTCGACCGGTTTCTGATCCGGTTCCGACGGGAAGAAGTCCGCGCCGACCTGCTCGGTCACCGTCTTCAACTGCGCGATAGCAGCCGGGCGGTAGACGTCGCACGAGACGGTCAGTACCTTCTTCTTGTATTTCTCGCGCAGCAGCTTGGCGAGCTTACCGACGGTGGTTGTTTTACCGGCGCCTTGCAGACCCGCCATCAGGATGACGGCCGGCGGCGTGACGGCGAGATTGAGTTCGACCGCCTTGCCCTCGTAGTCGCCGCCGATGATCGCGGTCAGCTCGCGCTGCACCACGCCGACCAGCGCCTGACCCGGCGACAGGCTGCTGATGACTTCCTCGCCGAGCGCCTTTTCCTTCACCTTGGCGATGAACTCGCGCACGACGGGCAAGGCCACGTCCGCCTCGAGGAGCGCGAGGCGCACTTCGCGCAGCATTTCCTGGGTGTTCGCCTCGGTGAGCCGGGCTTCGCCGCGCAGCGTCTTGACGACGCGCGCCATCCGTTGAGTCAGATTGTCGAGCATGGGGAGCGATGAACAGTGCGGCCCGTGCAGCGCGCGAAGCGGAAGACGTCGCGGAGTAGGGGCCTAGTGTAAACTTCGAATATGGATATTGTACTGTATGCCCTCACCGCACTCCTGTACGGCGGTCTCGCCGTCGCCGGCTGGCGCTCGCACCGGCACGCCGCCGTGCGCCCCATGCTCGGGAGCGTGCCGCCGGTGCCGGCCGCCGCGGGCATGTCGAGCTCATCGGCCCCATCGGCCTCCTCAGGCATGAGCACGTCGGGCCGCGCGCTGCTGTGTGTCGCGCTGCTCGCCCACGGCGTGCTGCTGCATACCACTATCTTTCCCCAGAACGCGATGGTGTTCGGCTTCGCGTTCGCGCTTTCGGCGATGTTCTGGCTCGGCGCCGGCATCTACTGGATCGAGAGCTTTTTCTTTCCGCTCGACGGCCTGCGCCTGCTGGTGTTGCCGCTTGCCTGCGTAGCTTCTTTATTGCCGCTGGCGTTCAACGGCGTACGCGTGCTGCCGTATTCCGCCGCACCGATGTTCAAGCTGCACTTCCTGATCGCCAATATCGCGTACGGTTTGTTCGCGATCGCGGCGCTGCACGCGATTCTGATGCTGCTGGTGGAGCGCCGCCTGCACGCAATGCGCGGCGGGCTCACGCAGCGGCATGCGGCCGCAGCAGGGAACGGCTGGCTGTCCAGTTGGCTCGATACCTTGCCGCCGCTGCTGACGCTCGAAAAGCTGCTGTTCCGTCTGATCGGCGCCGGCTTCGTGCTGCTCACTCTGACGCTGCTGTCGGGCATCATGTTCAGCGAGCAACTGGTCGACCGTGCCTTGCGGCTCGATCACAAGACCGTCTTCGCGATTCTTTCCTGGGTGATGTTCGGCGCGCTGCTGACCGCGCGCAAGGTGTCCGGCTGGCGCGGCCGTGCGGCGTTGCGCTGGGTGCTGGCGTCGTTCGTCGCGCTGCTGCTGGCGTACGTCGGCAGCCGTTTCGTTTTCGAGGTGCTGTTGCACCGTGCTGTAGTGTGAGCGTGTCCCATGCGACAAATTTTTCTGCTGATCCTGTTGTTCATCGTCGGCCAATGGCTGGTGAAGGCGCTGCGTCGTCATGACGCGCAAACGGCGCAACGTACCGGCGCGGGCGCAAGTTCGGGCGCGAACGGCGCCGCCGGGGCGAAAGGTCCGAACGGCGGCGCGCGTTCGTCCGAAGCGCCGCAACTCGCCGAGCCGATGATCCGTTGCGTCGAGTGTGGCGTGCATGCGCCGAAGAGCGAGTCGGTAGTAGTGGCGGGGCAGCCGTTCTGCAGCGCCGCGCACGCGCAGCGTCACGGCGCGCGGCCGACGGGCCGCGACGCTCGATGAGCGTCGAGTTCACCGTCGATCCTGGCGGTTGGGTCGCCGCCGCACGCAAATTGCCATCGCCGAATTTCGGGGCGCGGCCCGCCGGCGCCGTGCCGACGCTGATTGTCGTCCACAACATCAGCTTGCCGCCCGACGAGTTCGGCGGTAGCGCGATCGCCGAACTGTTCCAGAATCGTCTCGACTGCGACGCTCACCCGTACTACGACACGCATCTGCGCGGCGTGCGGGTGTCGGCGCATTTCGTGATCCATCGGGACGGCGCGCTCGAACAGTATGTGTCGTGCAACGAGCGCGCGTGGCACGCTGGACCGTCGAATTTTTTCGGCCGCGAGCACTGCAATGATTTCTCGATCGGCATCGAACTGGAAGGCAGCGACACGACTGCCTTCGAAGCGGCGCAATACCGCACGCTCGGTGCGCTGGTGAGGGCGCTCGCGGCCCGCTATCCGGTCGAGGCGCTCGCCGGTCACTCGGACATTGCTCCGGGCCGCAAGACCGATCCTGGGCCTCATTTCGAGTGGCAGCGTCTGCAGCGCGACACCGCGTTAGCGGATCAGTACTTCCCCTATCTCAAGTTTTCCAAAACGCCGTAACGACCCTTCGCGCGAGTTCGCGTGATGCGAGGAGAACAAGGCGCCGCCTTGTTCTCCGGGGAGTCGGCTTCACGCCACGCGATACCGTGTCAAGACTTCGAAGGCAAATAAATCGATTTGACCTGTCTCGAATCTCCACTATACTTGGTGCCGTAGATTCGGTTTCACACTATATCTTGTGTTGGGTGTGCATAACTGTGTGGATAACCGGGTGCATAAATCAGCGGCGCCCCGCTCTTCGAGCATGGCGCCGCAAGCATTCCAGGCAGCAAAAAAATTCCTGCGGCGCTGCCGGTACACATCACCGGCGGCATCCAGAAGCATTCAGGAAAGGGGCCCAGCAAGTGATCGCGACACACACGATGAAGACCGTTCTCAAATCAAATTCAGCTTCATCGCAGTTGCATCCCGCCACCCGGCTCAGTCGGCCTTTTTTCTGCACCCCATCGCTTGCGCACGCGGCGGCGCAGCGTTCGTTTTAACCCGCGGCTTTCTCCGCAACATTTCCAGGACCAGGAGCTTTGCACATGCAAACCACCGACAACGTGACGACCCGGTACGAGGGCTCACCCACTGGCCAGGCCTTCGGCCAGGCACAAGGCGCACAAGCGCTCGCGCCGCAAGCGACGTTTGCCGACTACAAGGTGATCCGTCGTAATGGCAGTGTGGTGTCGTTTGAACCGTCGAAGATCGCCATCGCCGTGACGAAGGCATTTCTGGCCGTCAACGGCGGTCAAGGCGCAGCGTCGGCTCGTGTGCGCGAACTGGTCGAGCAACTCACGCAGAATGTCGTGCGCGCGCTCGTGCGCAGCCGCCCGAACGGCGGCACGTTCCATATCGAAGACATCCAGGATCAGGTCGAACTCGCGCTGATGCGCGGCGGCGAGCACAACGTCGCGCGTGCGTATGTGCTGTATCGCGAGAAGCGCACCCAGGCGCGCGGTCATGACGAGCAGGTCGCCGGCGGCGCGCCGGGTCTGAACGTTACCGACAACGGTGTCACGCGTCCGCTCGACATGGCAGCGCTGCGCGGCATCATCGAATCCGCTTGTGCGAACCTGGGCGACGCCGTGAGCGCCGAGCCGATCGTCGCGGAAACGGTGAAGAACCTGTACGACGGCGTGCCGATGAGCCAGGTCTACGACTCGGCGATCCTGGCTGCCCGCACGATGATCGAAAAGGATCCGGCTTATAGCCAGGTCACCGCACGCATCCTGCTGCACACGATCCGCCGCGAGATCCTCGAAGAGGAAGTCACGCAAGCCGAAATGGGCGAGCGTTACGGCGAGTACTTCCCGCAGTTCATCAAGCGCGGCGTGCAAGCCGAGCTGCTCGACGACAAGCTGCTGCAGTTCGACCTGAAGCGTCTCGGTGCCGCACTCGACAACAATCGCGACCTGCAATTCGGCTACCTCGGTCTGCAGACGCTGTACGACCGCTACTTCCTGCATCACGACGGCGTGCGGATCGAAATGCCGCAGGCATTCTTTATGCGTGTCGCGATGGGTCTGTCGCTGAACGAGATCGATCGCGAAGCGCGTGCGATCGAGTTTTACAACGTGCTGTCGAGCTTCGACTTCATGTCGTCCACGCCGACGCTGTTCAACTCCGGCACCCGCCGCTCGCAATTGTCGTCGTGCTACCTGACGACGGTCGACGACGACCTCGACGGCATCTACGAAGCGCTGAAGGAAAACGCGCTGCTGTCGAAGTTCGCCGGCGGCCTGGGCAACGACTGGACGCGCGTGCGTGCGCTCGGCTCGCACATCAAGGGCACCAACGGCAAGTCGCAAGGCGTCGTGCCGTTCCTGAAGGTGGTCAACGACACGGCTGTGGCCGTGAACCAGGGCGGCAAGCGCAAGGGCGCGGTGTGCGCATACCTGGAAACGTGGCACCTGGACATCGAGGAATTCCTCGAGCTGCGCAAGAACACCGGCGACGACCGTCGCCGCACCCACGACATGAACACGGCGAACTGGATTCCCGACCTGTTCATGAAGCGCGTGCACGAAGGCGGCGACTGGACCCTGTTCTCGCCGTCCACCTGCCCGGACCTGCACGACAAGTTCGGCGCCGAGTTCGAAACGGCTTACACGGCTTACGAAGACAAGGTCGCGCGCGGCGAGATCAAGCTGTTCAAGAAGATTCCGGCGGCGCAACTGTGGCGCAAGATGCTGGGCATGCTGTTCGAAACCGGTCACCCGTGGATCACGTTCAAGGATCCGTGCAATGTGCGTTCGCCGCAACAGCACGTCGGCGTCGTCCACTCGTCGAACCTGTGCACGGAAATCACGCTGAACACCAGCGACGCCGAAATCGCCGTCTGCAACCTGGGCTCCGTGAATCTCGTCGCCCACCTGAAGGAACAGGCCGACGGCACGCTGGCGCTCGACCACGACAAGCTCAAGCGCACCGTCAGCGTGGCGATGCGCATGCTCGACAACGTGATCGACATCAACTACTACGCGGTTGCCAAGGCGCGTAACTCGAACCTGAAGCACCGTCCGGTCGGCCTGGGCATCATGGGCTTCCAGGACTGCCTGCACCTGCTGCGCACGCCGTACGCGTCGCAAGAGGCGGTCAGCTTCGCCGATACGTCGATGGAAGCGGTCTGCTACTACGCTTACTACGCGTCGACCGAGCTGGCGCAAGAGCGCGGCCGTTACTCCAGCTACCGCGGCTCGCTGTGGGATCGCGGCATCCTCCCGCAAGACTCGGTGAAGCTGCTGGCCGAAGCGCGCGGCGGCTATGTCGAAGTCGATTCGAGCGAATCGATGGACTGGACCGAACTGTGTTCGCGCATCGCCACCTACGGCATGCGCAATTCGAACTGCGTGGCGATCGCGCCGACGGCGACGATCTCCAACATCATCGGCGTGTCGGCCTGCATCGAACCGACCTTCCAGAACCTGTATGTGAAGTCGAATCTGTCGGGCGAATTTACGGTGGTCAACGACTACCTGGTGCGCGACCTGAAGGCACGCGGCCTGTGGGACGAAGTGATGGTCGCCGACCTGAAGTACTTCGACGGCACGCTCTCGCGCATCGACCGCATCCCGGCCGACCTGCGCGCGATCTACGCGACCGCGTTCGAACTCGATCCGGTGTGGCTGGTCGAGGCGGCTTCGCGTCGTCAGAAGTGGATCGACCAGGCGCAGTCGCTGAACATCTATATGGGCGGCGCGTCGGGTAAGAAGCTCGACGAGATCTACAAGCTCGCATGGGTGCGTGGCCTGAAGACCACGTACTACCTCCGCACGATGGCGGCGACGCACGTCGAGAAGTCGACGGTTGCGCACGGCGCGCTGAACGCGGTGAGCTCGGGTGGCGGCGAAGGCTCTGGCGGTTCGGCTGGCGGCGCGGCGGGTGGTTTCGGCGCGAGCGGTGGCGCTGCGTCGGGCGGCATCCAGGCGGCAGCGGCAGCGCCGGCAGTCGCAATCGAAGCTGCGCCTGAAGCGGATGGTCCGGTGTGCATGATGCGTCCGGGCGATCCTGGCTTTGAAGAGTGCGAGGCTTGCCAGTAAGCGTCAGGCAACTGCGAGGCAAGCACGAGGCAAGCAGCGCTGCTTGCCGACGGGTTTGTAGGTAATGACCCGCATGCAGTGAAGCAAATCAGCGCAACAGATGAGCGGCGTGACGACGAATCTCGAAGCCGCGCCGCTCGTCGAAGCAGCCAAGCCGGAAAGCGCGGCAACAGATTGAAGTAGTGAAGCGGTAGATAAGCAGTCGGCAGCACAGACGCAGCGCTCGACGCCGGGCGCTCAGCAAACGGTTCGATCGACTGGTCGATCAGCACAACCGGCCACATGCATTGCTGAACATTGCGCTGAACTTCACCTCGCTAATGCCGACGAAGGAGCAAACGCGAGGCAGCAAGAAGCAACGGCAAGACGCTGCAAGCACGCTCCGCAATACAAGTAGATAGAGCAGCGAAAAGTCACTTCGACACGTTGCTCTTCGAGCTCGCGAAGCACCTCGACGACACACGTTCAACACGCTTCACATGAGGCGACACACACAGTCTGTTGAACAAAGTGTTGTATGAACGTAGCAACGCGAATCGAAAACAGGATTTTTCATCAGCGAACTCTTTTATCGCTCGTGAAAAGATGGTACAAACCGTTCTAAATTGATGGTGACATTTATGCTCAACTGGGATGACGAGATCACTGCCGTAACTCCCTCGAGCGCTACGCAACAGAATGTGTTGCGCAACGCTGCGGGATCGGCTGTCGGTTCGCAAGTCGGAACGCGTTCCGCTCCTCAAGCTCCCTCGGCTCAAGACATCTTCGCGAACGACATTGCTGTCGCTCCCGTCGCTCATGTGGCCCATGCTGCTGCTGGAACGGCTGCCGTTTCCGAAGCGCGGGTCAATGTCGCCGACAAGCGCATCATCAACGGCCAGACCGACGTCAATCAGTTGGTGCCGTTCAAATACAAGTGGGCCTGGGAAAAGTATCTGGCTGGTTGCGCCAACCACTGGATGCCGCAAGAAGTGAACATGTCGCGCGACATCGCCCTCTGGAAAGACCCGAACGGTCTGACCGAAGACGAGCGCCGCATCGTCAAGCGCAACCTGGGCTTCTTCGTGACGGCAGATTCTCTCGCCGCCAACAACATCGTGCTGGGCACCTACCGCCACATCACGGCGCCCGAATGCCGCCAGTTCCTGCTGCGCCAGGCGTTCGAAGAGGCGATCCACACGCACGCTTACCAGTACATCGTCGAATCGCTGGGCCTCGACGAGGGCGAAATCTTCAACGCGTATCACGAGGTTTCCTCGATCCGCGCGAAAGACGAATTTCTGATTCCGTACATCCACGTGCTGACCGATCCGGCCTTCAAGACCGGCACGCTCGAGGCAGACCAGACCCTGCTGCGCTCGCTGATCGTGTTCGCCTGCGTGATGGAAGGCCTGTTCTTCTACGTCGGCTTTACGCAAATCCTGGCGCTGGGTCGCCAGAACAAGATGACTGGCGCGGCGGAACAGTACCAATACATCCTGCGCGACGAGTCGATGCACTGCAACTTCGGCATCGACCTGATCAACCAGATCAAACTCGAAAACCCGCAACTCTGGACGGCTGAGTTCCGCGCGGAAATCCGCGAGATCTTCCAGCAAGCTGTCGAACTTGAATATCGCTACGCAGAAGACACGATGCCGCGTGGGGTGCTCGGCCTCAATGCGTCGATGTTCAAGAGCTATCTGCGCTTCATCTGCAACCGCCGTTGCCAGCAGATCGGTCTCGATCCGCTGTACCCGAACGAGGAAAACCCGTTCCCGTGGATGAGCGAGATGATCGACCTGAAGAAGGAACGCAACTTCTTCGAAACGCGAGTGATCGAATATCAGACTGGCGGCGCGCTGACCTGGGAGTGATCCGGGTTCGTGTCGCAGATGCATTCATTGATGGGGATGCCGTCGGCAAGGGCCACGGCAATTTTGGTTAGGAGCAGAACCGCCTGATGCAAAGCATGCCCGGTGCGTCGCGTGCCTTCGCGGCCCACAAATATGACAGGCACTTTGCGAACCCTTCAGTGGGATGGGCAAACTTCCCCCCGGAAAAAGCCGCTGGCGTGAGCGTCGGTGGCCCGATCAAGCAATTGCCGGCGCTGGGTTTCAGCGCCGACCAGATCTGGCGCGCGGAGCCCTTGGGCACCGCGCGCCTTACCGCATTCATTAGCGTAAGCGCGCAGCACCTGCGTACGCCGATGAATAGCCCGCTTCGTAGCGCGCGCCCTGAGAAGCGTCCGCGGGAAGCGGGTTTTGACGAAGGGTGTAGTTTGAACTGACTCTCATCTGAAAACCTGAAGGAGAAAATGATGGCAACTGCAAAGAAAGCCGCCGCTAAGAAAGTTGTGGCAAAGAAAGCTGCTCCGGCGAAGAAGGCCGCTCCGGCAAAGAAAGTAGCGGCGAAGAAAGTCGCTGTGAAGAAGGTTGCAGCGAAAAAGGCAGCACCGGCCAAGAAGGTTGCAGCGAAAAAAGCTGCTCCGGCTAAGAAGGTTGCAGCCAAGAAAGTCGCTGTGAAGAAGGTTGCAGCGAAGAAGGCAGCGCCGGCGAAGAAGGCAGCACCGGCTAAGAAAGCCGCAGTGAAGAAGGTTGCAGCAAAGAAGGCAGCACCGGCCAAGAAGGCCGCAGCAAAGAAGGCAGCACCGGCTAAGAAGGCTGCTGCCAAGAAGGCTGCGCCTGCTAAAAAGGCTGCTGCCAAGAAAGCTGCGCCCGCGAAAAAGGCTGCTGCTAAAAAGGCTGCGCCTGCCAAGAAGGCTCCCGCTAAGAAGGCCGCTGCTCCTGCGAAGAAGGCTGCTCCTGCGAAGAAGGCTGTCGCCAAGAAGGCTGCGCCTGCACCCGCTGCGACTTCTGTCTCGAGCGCAGCACCGGCAGCGACGGTGAAGACCGCGCTGAACCCGGCAGCGGCATGGCCGTTCCCGACGGGCAGCCGTCCGTAAGCGGTAAATAAGCGGTAGAAGTACTTCGACACGTCGCACGATGTGTCCGATGATCGAGTAGCGCTTAAGTAGCTGTGTGACGAGCGCTACTCGGTCAGCGTCCCGTCGCCGGGTTTCCGGCGACGGGATTTTTTTCGTCTCGTAAAAGCGTGCACGTCATGATTTCAAAACGGATGGACGAAAAAAAACGCATGCACAGGGGAGCGCATGCGTGTGAGGTTGCCGCAGCGGCGCCTGAAGCGCGGCCGCGGCAGAGGGGAAAAAGCTTAGTGCGTGACGCGCGTGACGCCGCCGCTGGACAGCAGCCGCACGCGCTCGCCGGCGCGGAAGATCTCACCGGTTGCGCTTTGCGTGATCGCGCGCATATCGCCGTTATCGAGTCGCACGGTAATCTCGAGACCGTCGCGCACCGCGACGCCGTTCTCGACCGCGTTGCCGGCCACCGCACCGGCCAGGCCGCCGATGATGCCTGTCACGATCGAGCCACGGCCGCCGCCGATCGAGCTGCCGGCCACCGCACCCAAGGCACCGCCGCCGAGCGCGCCGATGCCGCTCGGCTGACCGTTGTTCGAACTGATCTTCACTGCGCGAACGCTGTCGACCGTGCCCATCCGGACCGTTTCTTCGCGCTGTGCCTGTGACGCCGTGTAGACGTCAGCAGAACTACTGTTATACGCACACCCCGACATGGCCAGCGAACCGGCGATCAAGGCGGCCACTACCAGGCGACTCATTGTTTTCATTCCCTAACTCCAATAGCTTTCGGTATTACGGCAGGTCGTAACCGAACGCCTGCTTGAACCGTTCGTTGATCTCCGCCCGAGTGGGCGCGTAGTTTTGCGGGCCCTGGTGTTCGATCTTCAGCGCCCCCATCAGGCTTGCGAGACGGCCGGTGGTTGCCCAGCCGAGCTTGTTCTCGATCCCGTACAGCAAACCGCCGCGAAACGCGTCGCCGCAGCCAGTAGGGTCGAGCACTTGCTGCGCCTTGACCGCGGGAATCTCTTCGATACCGCCGGCGTGATGGATTTGCGCCCCGTGTTCGCCGAGCGTGACGATCAGCGCATCGACCTTGCTGGCGATCTCTTCGATCGACCAACCGGTTTTGTTGCTGACCAGTTTGGCCTCGTAATCGTTGACAGCTACATAAGTAGCAAGTTCAATCATGCGCCGCAGCGACTCACCGTCGAACAACGGCAAACCTTGGCCCGGATCGAAGATGAACGGCACGCCGGCCGCTGCCAGATGCTCCGAATGCTGGATCATGCCGTCGTAGCCATCAGGCGCGACGATGCCGAGCGTGATGCCCTTTGCTTCATCGGCGCGATTCAGATGAGACTGCATCATCGCGCCGGGGTGAAACGCGGTGATCTGATTGTTTTCCAGATCGGTGGTGATCATGGCCTGCGCCGAGTAAGTGTCCGGCACGACAAGCACGTTTTCCGTCGACAGGCCGAGTTGCTCGAAGCGGTCCATGTAAAGCTGCGCGTCGGTCGCGCCGAGCGTCGCCATGATGCGCGCGTCGCCGCCCAGCAACTGCAGCGAGTAGGCGATATTGCCCGCACAGCCGCCGAACTCGCGGCGCATCGTCGGCACGAGAAAGCTCACGTTCAGGATGTGGACCTGCTCCGGCAGGATGTGCTCCCGGAAGCGGCCTTCGAAGGTCATGATGTTGTCGTAGGCGAGCGAGCCGCAAATCAGCGTAGCCAAGGCGAGCGTTCCTGTAAAAATCGGTAAAGAGAAAAGGCACGACGACGTGACAGCGCCGCGCATGAAGCGCGGCGCCGGGGGCTCGTGCGCGAAGGTCTTACTTCAGCGCGGCGAGCGCTGCATCATAGTTCGGCTCGTTCTTGATTTCGCTGACCAGTTCCGCGTGTACGACCTTGTCGTTCTCGTCGACCACCACCACGGCGCGCGCCGTCAGGCCCGTCAGCGGGCCGCTTGTCACGTCGACGCCGTACGCCTCTGCAAACTCATGGCCACGGAACGTCGAGGCTGTCACGACGTTCTCGATGCCTTCGGTCGTGCAAAAGCGCGATGCGGCGAACGGCAGGTCGCCCGACACGACGATCACGGCCGTGTTGGTCAGCTTGGCAGCGGCTTCGTTGAACTTGCGGGTCGACGTGGCGCAGGTCGGCGTGTCGAGGCTCGGGACGATGTTCAGCACCTTGCGCTTGCCGGCGAATTCGGCGAGCGTAACGGGCTTCAGATCCTTGCCGACCAGCGAGAAGGCTGGCGCTTGCTGGCCCACCGACGGAAACGTGCCGGCGACTTCGATCGGGTTACCACCCAGCGTGACTTGACTCATGTTGTTGAGCTCCGAAAATTCGTCAGAAATGACGGTGAACGCGCCCGATTGGTGTCGGGCGCACGAGTAAGCGTTACGGATAAAAAATCTGAACGCGGAAATTGGAGGCGACCGCATTGCCCGTGTCGAGGTGCACGATCATGGTTTGAGTCGTGTGCGCCGGCAAACCGGCCGCGATCGGCGTGCCGGGTGCGACATAGTCTTGCGGCCACAGCACGCGGCGCACGGCGACGTTGTTCTGGTCGTCGAGCAGCGTGAGTTCGATGGCCGGGTAGGCCAGCGCAATATTGAAGCGATTGCGCAGCGGCATTTTCAGTTCGAGCTTGTGCGGACCGTCGATCTGCCGCAGATCGGACGGCTCGACCTGCAAGCCGTCGATATCGTGAGGCGGCGCGACCTGACAGCCGATTTGCGCGCAGGCCTTCGCGTAGAGCGTCTGCGAGCGCGGAAAGTCGACCATCACCGTCTCGCGCTGCCACCAGGCGAGTTGCGCGAGCAGCGCGACGGCCAACAGCAGCGCCGCCAGTGAACCACCGATGATCCAGCCCAGCCGGCGCGGTTCGGCCGGGCGGGTTTCGCGTACCACCGGGAAAGGATCGATGCCGTCATGCACCGGATGGACCGTGAAGGGCTCTCCACTGGACGCCGCCGCGGCGGCGCCCACTGTGCTCGTGCGTGGGCCGGCCGCGCCTGAGCCGACCGCACCGAAATGCGGTTCGTTGTCGGGGATGCCGTGCAACGTGGCCGGTTCGTCCACGGGATGTTCGGAAGGGCGTTCGGTCTTGTGCCAGACCCTCGGCGCTTCCTCTGCCGGCGGACCGGCATCGTGCGCGGAGGGCCCGGGCGGCGCCTCAGCGAACACCGGTTCATGGTCGGGAGGGATCGGCGCGGTGAACGCGCTGGACGGCAATTCGGGCTCCGTGGCGTGGCGCGGCGTAACCGCGACGCCCGCGCCGGTCGAGACCGGATTGAGCGGCACATTGGTGGCGTTGTGACGCAGACGGTTGTCGATGACGGCATCGGGCGCCGGCGCCCACGGGTCCCATGCTTCGGCGCTGAAATCGGGGCCGCCGGGGCGTACGCCCGACAGTGCCTCGATCGCCGCTGCTGCGGCGACCGGCTTGGCGGTGGAGAAGTCGCCGCCCTCGGTCAGTTCGAACAGGCTGCTCGACGCGTCGAATACTTCATCGCAATGCCCGCAGCGCACGAGGCCGCGGCGCAGCGCGAGCTGCGCCGGCTGCAGGCGGAAGACAGTTTCGCAGAAGGGGCAACGCGTCGCCAGGAGCATATTGAGCCGGTAAGCCGAGAGGCCGTTGGTTGGACAATACGCCTTATTCTAATGGCTTTCGCGGCGCGTTCCCGTCAGGCATACCCAACCTTCGTGTTCGCGCCATACGGCGATGTCGATCCATCGCGCATAGACTTGCGCCACTTCGTCCGCCTGCCGCGCGAGAATGCCCGACAGTGCGATCCGCCCGCCCGGCTTGACCTTCGACGACAGCATCGAGGCCATCAGCTTGAGCGGATTGGACAGAATATTGGCGACCACGATATCGAACTCGCCGCTGGGGCATTCGTCAGGCAAACCATACGTGACGTCCGCGCGATTGCGCTCGCTGTTATGGCGCGCCGATTCGACCGCTTGCGGATCGATGTCGATGCCGTACACTGGATTCGCGCCGCACTTCTTCGCGAGAATCGCGAGGATGCCGGAGCCGCAGCCATAGTCGAGTACCGATTGCTCTGGCTTGACCGATTGCTCGAGCCACTCCATGCACAGGCGGGTGGTCGGATGGCTGCCGGTGCCGAACGCGAGGCCCGGATCGAGTTCCAGCACGAGTGCTTCGGGGTCGGGTGCATCGTGCCACGACGGCACGACCCAGATGCGCTCGCCGATCGGAATCGGATCGAATTGCGATTGCGTGAGACGCACCCAATCCTGTTCCTCGACTTCACGTACGATGAAGGAAGGCGCGGGATCGAGGCCCAGCTCGTTTGCCGCGGCCGTCAACAGCACGGCTGGGTCGTGTTCGGGCGCGAGCAGCGCGATCACGCGCGAACGCTGCCAGGCCGTGCGATCCGGCGTGAGACCGGGCTCGCCGAACAGCGGCTGCTCGTCGGGCGTGTCGGCGTCCGCATCTTCGACCGATACGGACAGCGCACCCAACTCGAGCAGCGTGTCGGAGAACTCCTCCGCGTGCTCGCGTGCCAGCTCGGCGATCAGTTCCCGGTAGCTCATGACTTACACTTCTTCCGGCGCGGCCTGCTGCTTCGCGGCCAACCGGTTTTCGAGGTAGTGAATGCTGGTGCCGCCTTCGACGAACTTCGCATCCAGCATCAGCTCGCGGTGCAGCGGAATGTTGGTCTGAATGCCTTCGACCACCATTTCCGACAACGCGATGCGCATCCGCTTGATCGCCTGTTCGCGCGTGGCGCCGTAAGCGATCAGCTTGCCGATCATCGAATCATAGTTCGGCGGCACGAAATAGCCATTGTAGACGTGCGAATCGACGCGGATGCCGGGGCCGCCCGGCATATGCCACGACGTCAAACGTCCCGGCGACGGAATGAACTTGAACGGATCTTCCGCGTTGATCCGGCATTCGATCGCATGACCCTTGAACACGATGTCGCGCTGGCGGAACGCAAGCTTCTCTCCGGCCGCGATACGGATCTGTTCCTGCACGATGTCGACACCGGTGATCAGTTCGGTCACCGGATGCTCGACCTGCACGCGCGTGTTCATTTCGATGAAGTAGAACTCGCCGTTTTCGTACAGGAACTCGAACGTACCGGCGCCAAGGTAGCCCATCTTCTTGCAGGCATCCGCGCAACGATCGCCGATACGGTCGATCAGGCGCCGCGCGATACCCGGCGCCGGCGCTTCTTCGATCACTTTCTGGTGGCGGCGCTGCATCGAGCAGTCGCGCTCGCCCAGCCACACGGCATTCTTGAACGAATCGGACAGCACCTGAATTTCGATGTGCCGCGGGTTCTCCAGGAATTTCTCCATGTAGACCTGCGGATTGCCGAACGCACGGCCTGCTTCTTCGCGCGTCATGTTGACCGCGTTGACCAGTGCTGCTTCGGTGTGGACCACGCGCATGCCGCGGCCACCGCCGCCGCCGGCGGCCTTGATGATGACCGGATAGCCGACCTGGCGGGCAATTTTCACGATCTCTTTCGGATCTTCCGGCAACGCGCCCTCAGAGCCCGGCACGCAAGGCACGCCGGTTTTGATCATGGTTTGCTTCGCGGTGACCTTGTCGCCCATCATCCGGATCGTTTCCGGGCGCGGGCCGATGAAGGTGAAGCCGGACTGCTCGACACGCTCGGCAAAGTCGGCGTTCTCCGACAGGAAGCCGTAGCCGGGGTGAATCGCTTCGGCGTCCGTCACTTCTGCCGCGCTGATCAGTGCAGGCATGTTCAGGTAGCTCAGATTCGAAGGCGCCGGGCCGATACAGACCGCCTCGTCGGCGAGCTTCACGTACTTGGCTTCCTTGTCGGCTTCCGAATAGACGACGACCGTCTTGACGCCGAGTTCGCGGCAGGCGCGCTGGATACGAAGCGCGATCTCGCCACGATTGGCAATGAGAATTTTTTCAAACATAGCGGGTTTTCGACTCATCAATGGGCGCCGGGTTGATCACAACCTCGGCTGCCTCACAGGATCGGTCGCGCGCCTCGGGAGGGCAGGCGCGCGGGCGGCGAACGCAAAGCGTGCCGCGTCAGCCGACCACGAACAGCGGTTGGCCGTACTCGACCGCCTGGCCGTTTTCGACGAGGATTTCCTTGACCACGCCGGACTTGTCCGACTCGATTTCGTTGAGCAGCTTCATCGCTTCGATGATGCAGATCGTCTGGCCTTCCTTGACCGTGTCGCCCACCTGGACGAACGGATCGGCGCCCGGGGATGGCGCACGGTAGAAGGTGCCGACCATCGGCGAGGTCACCACGTGACCTTGCGGCGCGGCGGCGGCCGGCGCAGCCGGGGCGCCTGCTGCTGCGGCGGGCGCTTCGGCGGCGCCTAGTGCCGGCATCGGCTGTGCGTATTGCGGCGCGTACGAAGCGGACGGTTGCACGTAAACCGGCGGCGCATTCTTGACGATGCGGACCTTGCCTTCGCCCTCGGTCACTTCGAGTTCGGAAATACCGGACTCGGAGACGAGGTCGATCAGAGTTTTCAGTTTACGTAGATCCATCAGGCAGCCCCTTTCAATGCGTGAAGTGCCGGCGGGGTGCGCCGCCGGCTCAAATTAGATGTGTGTGGAATTCAGCCGCGCGACGAACCGGCGGACAGCCGGTCGAGCGCGAATTCGAGCGCGTACAGATAGCCCTTCCAGCCGAGGCCGCAAATCACGCCCTCAGCCTGGTCGGAGAAATACGAGTGGTGCCGGAACGGTTCGCGGCGATGCACGTTCGACAGGTGAATCTCGACGAACGGGATGCCGACCCCCGCCAGTGCGTCCCGAATGGCCACGCTGGTATGCGTGTACGCGGCGGGATTGATCAGTATGAAATCGGTCTTTTCAGTCCGGGCGGATTGGATGCGATCGACCAGCGCGCCTTCGTGATTGCTCTGGAACGACGCTATCTCGACGCCGACGTCCGCTGCGCGGTCTGCCAGCGCCTGATCGATCTGCGGCAACGTCACGCGGCCGTAGACCTCGGGTTCCCGGGTGCCGAGAAGGTTGAGGTTGGGGCCGTGCAGTACCAGCAGTCGCGTCATGGTCGCTTCTTTTTCCGTGGAATTGGGCGCACTTTAGCGCTGATTAGAGAAACTTGTCTAGTTTCATGCACGTACGGATTGATTTCGGCGACTTTTCGCCGCCGCTCCGGGCGCCCATCTTCTCTCAAATTCGCGCGATTTGCGCGCAATATTGTACGTTCCGCCGATATCTGAACGTCAAAAGAATGTGAAATTTAGAGCGCGTCGAGCGTCCGTTTCAGCGCTTGAGGGTCGATTTGGCCTAATTTTGTCGAACGGATGTTGCCTTTTGCGTCAATTACGACGGTAAAAGGCAATCCGCCCGCGTTATTGCCGAACGCCCGCGCCAGGTCGGCGCCGCCGAATCCGGTCACGTAGATCGGGTAGGCCACCTTCACCTTTTGCAGGAAGGTCTGGACGTTTTTATCCGAATCGACGCCAAGTCCGACGAACTGGATTCCCTTCTTGGCGTATTCGCGCTGAAGCTGCGAAAGGGCGGGCATCTCTTCGACGCACGGGCCGCACCACGATGCCCAGAAGTTGACGACGATCGCGTGACCTTTGAGCAGACTCAACGATTGAGGCTTGCCGTCCACCGTGGTGACGGGCGCGGCCCACAACTGCTCAACTGCGCTTTGCTGGGCGCCAGGTTGCGCCGCATGCGCGATCTCCGAGCCGTCGCCGTTCAGCCAGCGATTCGCCAGCACGCCGCCGCCCGCGGCGACGGCCGCCACCAGTGCGCCTGCCAGAATCCGTCTCGTATTCATTGTTGGTCTGTCTAATTAGTGGAAGAGGTGACGTCGCTATTGTCGTCGAGCAGTGCCTGAACGGCCTGCAGATTCGCGCGGGCAGTGCGGCCGCGCGCGTCGGCTCGTACCGCGCCGCGCAAATCGTCCGTCTCATACAATGCGACGTGGATGCCCACCGGTTCTGCGCCGGATCCTTCTTCTGTGTCACGCCACAAAAAGCTCAGCGTCTCGACGTAGCCGCGCCCGGCAAAATGCCGCGTCTCCGAAACGTCGTACTGGATGTTGGCGTTCAGAAAGTAGATCGCGACTTCTTTCGGGTTGTCGCAGAACGCCTGCAGATGGATGTCCGAATGTTCGCCGGCTGTGCCGCCGAGCACTGCGCCTGTCAGATACGGATTGAACGGCGCGAGCCTTTGCATCCAGTCGATCGCGACCCGCCTGAGCCGGCGCAGCAGGATCGGCTGGCTGTCGCCTTGAAAGAGCGACTGATATTCGCGGATTTCTTCCTCGATCTGGTCGTTATCCGGCAGCCATTCGCCGGCGACACGGCTCTCGCCGACCACCTGCCGCGCGGCTTTACGCTTGGCCGTAGCGTAGTCCATACCGTCTTCGGCGATCAGGCGCGCAGCCGCCATGGCGATTTCCTCGCGCACGCGCTGCGGATCGAAATGTGATTTGCGAACCATCTCTCAATCATACTAGAGATTGATGACACGCCTTACTGGGTGGGTCGCACCGGCTGCCCGGCTTAGGGCGATGCGAAGGCGTCGGTTACAATAGCGTCCTTTGCAGACGGTCGTTTTGCCCGCTCCTGCGCTCTCCCATCCCACGCAAAAAACGCCCGCGCGGCACGACAGGCTTATGCACATCCACATCCTCGGCATCTGCGGCACGTTCATGGGCGGTCTCGCGGTGCTCGCGCGCGGCGCGGGTCACACCGTAACGGGCTGCGACGCCGGCGTCTATCCGCCGATGAGCACGCAGCTCGAGGCGCAAGGCATTCGTCTGATCGAAGGTTACGACGCCGAGCAGTTGAACGGCCTGCAAGCGGACCTTTTTGTGATCGGCAATGTGGTCTCGCGCGGCAATCCGCTGATGGAAGCGATTCTCGACCGCGGCCTGCCGTATGTGTCCGGCCCGCAATGGCTCGGCGAGCATGTGCTGAACGGCAAATGGGTGCTGGCGGTGGCCGGCACGCACGGCAAGACGACCACCAGCTCGATGCTCACCTGGCTGCTCGAAGACGCCGGGTTGAATCCGGGCTTCCTGATCGGTGGCGTGCCGCTGAATTTCGGCGTGTCGGCGCGGCTGACCGATTCCAGCTTCTTCGTGATCGAGGCCGACGAGTACGACACGGCCTTCTTCGACAAACGTTCCAAGTTCGTTCACTACCGTCCTAAAACCGCGGTCCTGAACAACCTCGAATTCGATCATGCCGACATTTTCCCGGATCTGGCTGCGATCGAAACACAATTCCATCATCTGATCCGCACGGTGCCGGGCATCGGCCGCATCGTGACGAACGGTCGCGAGGACGCGCTGGAGCGCGTGCTGACGCGCGGGTGCTGGAGCGAAGTGGAGCGGTTCGGCGTGCAGGGCGGCTGGGAGGCCTTGCCGGCGGAAGACGGCGTACCGGTCGACGAACGTTTCGCCGTGTATCACAACAGCGAGCGCGTCGGCGTGGTCGAGTGGCAGGTGCAGGGTGAGCACAACCGGATGAACGCGATTGCCGCGATCGCCGCCGCGCGTCATGTGGGCGTGCCGCCGGCGCAGGCCGCAAAGTCGCTTGGCGGCTTCCGCAACGTCAAGCGCCGCATGGAAGTGCGCGGTAGTGTCGACGGCGTGACCGTCTATGACGACTTCGCCCATCATCCGACCGCAATCGAAACCACGGTGGCCGGACTGCGCGCACGCGTGGGCCGCGAACGCACGCGGATTCTCGCGGTGCTCGAGCCGCGCTCGAACACCATGAAGCTCGGCGTGATGAACGCGCAACTGCCGGAAAGTCTGGCCGACGCCGACCTCGTGTTCGGCTACGGTGCGCCGAGCGGCCGCGACGCGCTCGGCTGGAATCTCGGCGTAGCGCTCGCGCCGCTCGGCGGCAAGGCGCAAGCGTTCGATAATCTCGACGCGCTGGTCAAAGCGGTGGTCCACGCCGCGCGCCCCGGCGATCAGATTCTGGTGATGAGTAACGGCGGCTTCGGCGGCGTGCATCAGAAGCTGCTCGACGCACTCTCTGCGCGAGGCACGTCGTGATCCTGTATCTGCACGGTTTCCGCTCTTCGCCGAACTCGTTCAAGGCGCGCGTGCTGGCGGCACGGCTTGCCGAACTCGGCCGCGGCGACGAATGGTGTTGTCCGATGCTGCCGGTTTCGCCGTTCGAGACGGTGGCGCTCGCCGAATCGCTGATGGCCGCCGCGGGCGCCGGGCGCGTGACGCTGATCGGCAGTTCGCTCGGCGGCTATTTCGCCACCTGGCTGGCCGAGAAGCACGGCTGGCCGGCGGTGCTGCTGAACCCGGCGGTCGTGCCGCAGCGCGACCTGAGCGCGTACCTCGGCGAGCAGCCGTTGTGGCACGGCGGCGGCAGCATTGTTGTCGAGCCGCACCATCTGGACGAGTTACGCGCGCTCAGCGTCGAGTCGATCACGCGGCCCGAACGCTATTATTTGATGGCAGCCGCCGGCGACGAAGTGCTCGATTACCGCGAAATGCTCGCGCACTATCCCGGCGCCCGGACTACGCTGATCGAAGGCAGTGACCACGCGATCAGCGAGTTCGAGCAATACGTCGACGAGGTGCTGGCCTTTTGCGATGCGGAAGACGTCGAGCCGCCGGCGCCGCGCGAGGCCGCCTGACGGCCGAGGCCAGGGTTTATATCTCACGAGATTCATGCCGCCGGCGCTCAAGTATCGAGTATCGCGCCGCGGACCCACTACCACGAACACGTTGCCGTACCGCGCACGCAGTGACCGACAGTCGAACACAGTCGGGCGCGCCGGCAGATGCAAGTCAGAACGAGAGTATTGAGTGAACGTTTTCTTTGAGGAATCGGGCAGTTTCAAGGCGGGCAGCGTGCTGTCGCGCCAAGGCGACGCGTTTCAGGTTGAGTTGCCGGGTGGCCGGCGCGCCAAGGTGCGCGCGAAAGATGTGCTGATCGAATTCGAGAAACCCACCGCAGCCGAGTTGATGCAGCAAGCCGACGCCGCCGGGCAGGACATCGATCTGGACTTCCTGTGGGAATGCGCGCCTGAAGACGAATTCCCGTTCGCCACGCTGGGCGCCGAGTACTTCGGCGAGGGCTTTGGTCCGATCGAGCGCGCGGCGCTGGTGCTGCGTATGCACGGCGCGCCGGTGTACTTCCGCCGCAAGGGCCGCGGGATGTATCAACGCGCGCCGCAGGAGCAACTGAAAATGGCGCTCGCCGGGCTCGAACGCAAACGCCAGCAGGCGCTGGTGCAGGCCGGCTATGAGGACGAACTGAAAGCCGGCCGTCTGCCCGAAGCGTTCGCCGGCGCCAAAGCGCTGGCGTTGCTGACGAAGCCCGACAAGAACACGATCGAATACAAGGCGCTCGAAGGGGCGGCGGCGGCACGCGGCATTTCGCAGGCGCGCCTGATGCTCGAATGCGGCGGCATTCCGTCGGCGCGCGCGCTGCATGAGGCGAAATTCCTGTCGGAGTTTTTCCCGCACGGCACCGGTTTCCCGCCGGTCGCCGCCGGCACCTTGCCGGAAGATCTGCCGGAAGCCCTTGTAGAGGCGTTCTCGATCGACGACGTCACCACCACTGAAATCGACGATGCGTTTTCCGTCGAGCATCTGGCCGATGGCCGCGTGCGGATCGGCGTGCACATCGCCGCGCCGGCGCTTGGCATCGCGCGCGGCGACGATGTCGACGCGATCGCGCGCACGCGTTTGTCGACTGTCTATATGCCGGGCGACAAGATCACGATGCTGCCCGATAGCGTCGTCGACGCGTTCACGCTGGCTGAAGGCGGCTTGCGGCCGGCCTTGTCGCTGTATGTGATCGTCAATCGCGAGACGCAGGAGATCGTGGCGAGCGAAACGCGCGCCGAACGCGTGTTCATCAAGAACAATCTGCGCCACAACACGCTCGACGAACTCGTCACTGAAGAGGCGCTCGCCGCCGGCAGCGGCGACTATTCGCACAAGGAGGACATCGCCGTGCTGTGGCCGTTCGCGCAGGCTTTGTTCGAAAAACGTCAGACCGCGCGTGCCGGTTACGGTCTGCGCCGCGAAGTGCAGCGCAACACCGATTTCAATTTCTACGTCGAAGGCGAGCACATCACGATCACGCCGCGCCGGCGCGGTTCGCCGCTCGATACGATCGTGGCTGAGCTGGCGATTCTGGCCAACTCGTCGTGGGGCGCGTTCCTGCACGACCACGGTGTGCCGGGCATCTACCGTACGCAGCGCGCGTTCGGCACGCCGACCGGCCCGAAGCGCACCCGCATGCAGACCAACGCCGCGCCGCACGAAGGTTTGGGCGTCACGCAATATGCGTGGAGCACGTCGCCGCTGCGCCGTTACGTCGACCTGGTGAACCAGTGGCAACTGCTCGCATGTGTGCAGCACGGCGTGACCGCGAAGCTGGCCGCGCCGTTCAAGCCGAAAGATGCCGATCTGTTCGCCGTCGTGCAAGGCTTTGACGACACGTACACCGCGTATGCCGATCACCAGCGCCGCATGGAGTACTTCTGGTGTCTGCGTTGGTTGAAGCAGGAGAACAGGAAGCAGGTGGTGGCATCGGTGGTGAAGGGCGATCTGGTGCGCCTCGAAGAGATTCCGTTGCTGCTGCACGTGCCGGGTCTCGGCGTGCACGCACGCGGTACGCGTTTGCAGATGGAGGTGATGTCGATCGACGAATTGACCGTCGAAGCGTCCGTGCGCTTGTTGCATGTGCTGGATGCGCCGACCGTGACGAGCGGCGCCGAGGCTGAAGAAGCCGACGAGGCGGATGAAGGCGAAGAGGAGATCATCGACGCCGCCGACGAAAGCGCCGAAGGCGAAGCCGAAGCGCAAGCTGAAGCGGACCTCGATGGCGGCGCAGCTGCACAGGGCGACGCCGGGAACGGCGATGGAGCCAGCGATGCGGCAGCCGATCAGCACGTCGCGGAGCCGGGACGATGAGCGCTAACGAAGTTCGTGATCGCTACGCGGTAATCGGCAATCCGGTCGGCCATAGCAAATCGCCGTTCATACATGGACGTTTTGCCGCGCAGACTGGCGAGCCGATCGAGTATGGCCACTTGCTTGCGCCGGTCGACGCCTTCGTGCCGCACGTGCGCGCTTTTATCGAAGCGGGCGGCCGCGGCCTCAATGTAACCGTGCCGTTCAAGCTGGACGCGCACGCCTTCGCCGACACCTTGTCGCCACGCGCGGCAGCGGCGGGCGCGGTGAACACGTTGCGCGTCGATTCGACCGGCATTTACGGCGACAACACGGATGGCTTCGGTCTCGTGCGCGACATCGAAGTGAATCTCGGCGTGCCGCTGAAGGGCGCGCGCATCCTGCTGTTGGGCGCGGGCGGCGCGGCGCGTGGCGTGGTGCTGCCGATGCTCGACCGCACGCCGCACACGCTGACGATCGTCAACCGCACGGCCGCGAAGGCGGAAGCGCTGGTCGGCCAGTTCGCGCAGGCCGCGCGCGACGCCGCATGCCGCTTGACCGGTGGCAGCGCAAAAGCCATTGAAGCGGGTGAGTACGACGTGATCGTCAACGCGACCGCGGGCAGTCTCGACGCGTCGCTGCCGGAATGCGACGACCGTGCGTTCGGCGCGGGCACGCTGGCCTACGACATGATGTACGGCGCGCAGCCGACGGTGTTCATGGAGTACGCGCGCACGTTGGGCGCACGCGGTGCCGATGGTCTCGGCATGCTGGTCGAACAGGCCGCCGAGTCATTTTTTGTCTGGCGCGGCGTGCGGCCTGACGGTGCCCCGGTGCTGGCCGAGTTGCGAGCGCTCCTCACTGCGCCGCCGCGCGCATAGTCGAGCGCCTTACACTTCAGAACTCACCGACGCGGGGACTGTGACCACGATGACTGCAACGCGGCGCGCGAGCCGGCCAGGTCCGGTGCGATGGATTGTTTATCTGGGCGCGATGGTGGCGATTGCGTGGTTCGCGACGCAGCTCTTCTATTTCGCGCAGATCGCGGTGTGGATTTACGTCAATCCGCAGTCGACTGCTTTCATGCGATCGGACGCATGGCGATTGTCGCAGGATCGGCCTGATTTGTCGGTGCAGCATGCATGGGTGCCATACGAACAGATTTCGCACAATCTGAAGCGGGCGATTATCGCTTCCGAAGACGCGAATTTTGTTAATAACAACGGGTATGAGACGGACGCCATTTTGCAGGCGTGGGAGCGGAATAAGGCCAAGGGCAGGATTGTTCGAGGCGGCTCGACAATTACCCAGCAGCTGGCGCGGAATCTGTTTTTGTCCCGGGAGAAGAGTTATATCCGCAAGGGGCAGGAGCTGATCATTACCTGGATGCTCGAGACCTTGATGGACAAGCAACGGATCTTTGAGATTTATCTCAACTCCGTTGAGTGGGGCAATGGGGTTTATGGCGCCGAGGCGGCGGCGCGTTATTACTATAAGACTTCTGCTGATAAGTTGACTGCGGCGCAGTCGGCCCGATTGGCTGTGATGTTGCCGCGGCCCAAGTATTTTGACGAGCACAGAGGCTCGGGGTATCTCGTTCAGCGTTCGCGTGTGATTGCGCGGCGGATGGGGGCCGCTGAGTTGCCCGAATGAGGTTTTTTTTGCGCGTAGCGGGTGGTTTGGGGGTTTGCCTACGGCGTTGGGTTTTTTGCTTGAGCTTGTTTGCCTTCGCGGCGCTTTTTGTCTGTGTGCCTGCGGTGTTGGCCTTTCCTTGATTTGTTAGTGGTCTATTAGCTTCGCCCCTGTGCGGGGCAGGCACTTACTTTCTTTGCCGCCGCAAAGAAAGTAAGCAAAGAAAGCGGCTTCACACCGCTAATTCTGAAGCGGGTCCCCTGGCTTGGAGGAGGTAGTGGAGCATCTGGAATCGGTGTTCTCGCGCACTCCGCGCTGGTGACAAGGCAGTCATACTTCCGGCGGCGCTGCGCGCGCCGTAGCGGTACTTCACAAAACCATCTGGTCGTTTAAGGCGACCGCCGCAGTACGGTCTTCTCAAGCCGTAGCTATATTCTGCGTCCCGCCGGGTTAACAGGCGGGCGTTACCTATCCAGCAAATCGCCTACCGCTTTTAGCGCAGGCGTATCACCCGGCGGAGTGGTTGCAATTGACCCTTCGGCACATCCAGAACACAGATCAATTTCGGTGCCTCTTCGAGGCGAAGCCGATGGCCCCCGATCACGCACAAACGAAGCCTATGGTTTCCCTGGCAGACCCGTCCGCGACGCACGTAGTGCGGAGTGGGAGGAATGATGCCGGAAGCGTATATCCGCTATCGGTGTTGGGAAGTACCGCCACGGCGCGCGCAGCGCCGCCGGAAGAATGACTGCCTTGTCACCAGCGCGGAGTGTGCGAGAACACCGATTCCAGATGCTCCACTGCCTCCTCCAAGCTAGGGGACCCGCTTAAGAATTAGCGGTGTGAAGCCGCTTTCTTTGCTTACTTTCTTTGCGGCGGCAAAGAAAGTAAGTGCCTGCCCCGCACAGGGGCGACGCGAATAGACCACTAACAAATCAAGGAAAGGCCAACACCGCAGGCACACAGACATAAGCGCCGCGAAGGCAAAAAAAAGAAAGCAAAGTCCACCGCCACAGGCAAACACCCAACCCCAGCCCCCGGCAAGGCAAAAATCCCATTATTTGAATCAAACATTCACATATTGGAGATTTCTAAAAAACCGCCCTACAATCCAACCCAACACGCGCCGCGAGCGGGAAAGAGCAGGAAAGAGCAGCAAGAGCCAGAACCCCGCCCGCGACAGCGACTGCAAAAAAAAACCGGAGACAAAGCCAAACCATGCCTAAGACCCAAAGGCGGCACTGCCACGCCGCGAGCAGCGGCAAACCCCAAGGCCATCTCTCCGGCCCCGCGCTGTAAGCGCAAAAAACCAACCCCATAGCGAATCGCCATGAACAAAGCGATGCCTACTCACGCAGCAAGCGCGCCCGAGCCCGACTTCGCGCCGGCGGCGGATCACGCTCCCAGCGCGGCAAAAACCCCGCGCGCCAGCGCCCAACCCGCCGTGGTCGACGAAATCGCCCTCCCCAGCACGCTGCTGGACATCACCCCGCAACAAGCCGGCACACAAACGCTTCTGCGCGGTCTGGCGATTCTCGAAGCCGCCGCCGCCGGCGTGCGCGACCTGCGGACCTTCGGCGCCGCGCTCGGCACCACCCGCAGCACCACGCATCGGCTGGTGAGCAGCCTCGTGCAGGCGCGCTACCTGCGGCAGGTGCAAGGCGGCTATCTGCTCGGCCCGAAGCTGATCGAACTCGGCACCATCGCGCTCGAGCAGATGCCGCTCACCGCCGTCGCGCGTCAGCATCTCGAATCGCTCGCGGAACAGACGCTCGATACGATTCACCTCGGCGTGCGCGACGGCGACGACGTGCTGTACATCGACAAAATTCCCGGCACCCGCGGTCTGGAAATGCGCTCGCGCGTCGGTCATCGGATGCCGCTCGCGTCGACCGGTATCGGCAAAGCCATGATGCTCGACCTCACGCCGGACGTCTGGCAGTCGCTCTTCGAAGCCTCGCGGCGCGCGCTCGCCGGCGTCAGCTTCAAGCCGGATAACCGCCCCGACGCGCAGACCTTCATGCAGCGCATGACCAACTACGCCGCCGGTGGCTACACCTTCGACCTCGAAGAAAACGAAGCGTCGATCCGTTGCGTCGCCGCCCCCGTGCGCGATGCGTCGGGGGCCGTGGTGGCCGCGCTGTCGGTGGCGAGCACGATCCCCTATATGTCGCTCGAACGCATGGATGAACTGATTCCAGTCGTGCAGCGCGAAGCGCGCGCGATCTCGGAAGAACTCGGTTGGCGCGCCCCCCAACCGGCGACCCGCAGGATCAAACGATGAAGCAAGCGGGCTCTCCTACGTCGGCAGTCGATCACGCCGTTGCCGCCGGCACCGTCAGCGTGAACGCCAACCTCGAGCACGCAGCGCTGATTGGGCTCGATTGGGGCACGACGTCGCTGCGCGCGTATCTCTTCGACGCCGCGGGCAAGCTGCTGGCGGCGCGTGCATCGACGGCCGGCATCATGAATCTGCCGCGCAGCGCCGAGCAAGGCGGCTTCGACGCGGCCTTCGACGAAGCGTGCAGCAGCTGGCTCGAACATGCGCCCGATCTGCCGGTGATCGCGGCAGGCATGGTCGGCAGCGCGCAAGGCTGGGTCGAAGCGCCCTACGTCGAGGCGCCGGCGGATACCAATACGCTGGTTGCCGGCATCGTCCGCGTGAAGGCGGCGTGTGGCGCGACGCTGCATATCGTGCCGGGCGTGCTGCAGCGCGGCGAACTGCCGAACGTGATGCGCGGCGAGGAAACGCAGGTTTTCGGCGCGCTCGGTGAAGACACGGGCTCCGCGGATAGCGGCAAACGCGCACTGATTGGCTTGCCGGGCACGCACGCGAAATGGGTCGTTGTACAAGCGGGCCGCATCGAACGCTTTCATACCTTCATGACCGGTGAGGTGTTCGCTGCATTGCGCGAACACACGATTCTCGGCCGCACGATGACCACGCCGGATCGTCCGGATAACGCTGCATTCCTGCACGGCGTGAACATCGCTCGCGAGAAAGGCCAGGCAGGTTTGCTTGCGACCGTATTCAGCGCCCGCGCGCTCGGCCTGACAGGACAACTGTCGCGTGAACAGCAGCCGGACTATTTGTCGGGATTGCTGATCGGTCACGAGCTCGCCGGCCTCGACGCCGTACTCGCGCAACAGCAAAACTCGCTCAAGGGGCAGGCCTTGCGCCTGATCGGCAACGAAGCACTGTGCGAGCGTTATCGCCTCGCACTGACGCAATTCGGTTGCACTCAGGCGGAACTGGTGAAGCACGCCACCGAGAGCGGCTTGTGGCGCGTCGCCACTCAGGCGGGGCTCGTCAATCCGGCCGCCCATGCGGTGCATACGGGCTAACCGGCAGCGCCGCCGAACATGGAACAAGGAACCGACATGCAACCTCACATCAATCTGCCCGCTCCGTACATGCCGCACGCGGGTCTGATCGCGGCGTTCGAGGTGTGTCCGCTGATCGCGATCATGCGCGGCGTCACGCCAGCCGATGCGGCCGATCACGGCCAGGCGCTGTACGAAGCGGGTTTTCGGATCGTCGAAGTGCCGTTGAATTCACCGCAGCCGTTCGACAGCATCGCGGCGATCCGCAAGGCGTTGCCGGCCGATGCGATCGTCGGTGCGGGCACGGTGCTGCATCCGAGTTTCGTCATCGATGTGAAGTCGGCAGGCGGCGAGTTGATCGTGATGCCGCATAGCGATCCGGAAGTGGTGAGCGCCGCGAAGGCGCAGGGTCTGGCGTGCGCGCCGGGCGTCGCGACGCCGAATGAAGCATTCATCGCGCTGAAAAACGGCGCCGACGTTCTGAAGATGTTCCCCGCCGAACAACTCGGCTGCCAGGTCGTGAAGGCGTGGCGCGCGGTGATCGCGGCGCAGGTGCCGCTGGTGCCGGTCGGCGGAATCACGCCGGACAACATGGGGCCGTTTCTGAGCGCCGGCGCGAACGGTTTCGGTCTCGGCTCGGCGCTGTACAAGCCGGGTCAGAGCGCGGCGGTGACGGCTTCGCACGCGAAGGCGTTCATCAACGGTTTGCGTGTCGCCAGGGCTGGCGCGAAGAAATGAAACGGCTCGCCGACAAGGTTGCGTTGATTACCGGCGCCGGGCGCGGCATCGGCGCGGCGATTGCGCTCGCGTTTGCGCGCGAAGGCGCGGCGGTCGTGCTGGCTGAACTGGATATCGAAACCGCGCGGCAGACGGCGGAGCAGATCAAGGCGCAAACCGGCGCGCGCGTGTTGGCGGTGCACACCGACGTCACGCAATCGACCTCGGTCCAGCATGCGGTGAGCGAGGCGGAACGCGCGTTCGGCGCGCTCGACGTGCTGGTGAACAACGCCGGCATCAACGTGTTCTGCGATCCGTTGACGATGACCGATGAAGACTGGCGCCGCTGTTTCGCAGTCGATCTGGACGGCGTCTGGAACGGTTGCCGCGCGGTGTTGCCGGGCATGGTGGAACGCGGCGCGGGCAGCATCGTGAATATCGCGTCGACGCATGCGTTCAAGATCATTCCGGGCTGCTTTCCGTACCCGGTCGCGAAGCACGGCGTCATTGGCCTCACGCGCGCGCTCGGCATCGAATACGCGCCGCGCAACGTGCGGGTGAACGCGATCGCGCCGGGTTACATCGAAACGCAGTTGACGCACGACTGGTGGAACGAACAAGCCGATCCGGCGGCGGCGCGGCAAGCGACGCTCGACTTGCAGCCGATGAAGCGCATCGGCCGCCCTGAAGAAGTGGCGATGACGGCGGTGTTCCTCGCCTCGGACGAAGCGCCGTTTATCAACGCCACCTGCATCACCGTGGATGGCGGCCGCTCGGCGCTGTATCACGATTGACCGTAGCAAAGCAGCACGCAATAAGTACGCAACAAAAAGAGTTCACCGGGCGACGCGCTGGCCGCGTGTGTCACAACCGGTACAAGAAAACGCGGCCGACACCTTCTCGTTATCAATTAGTCAGGAGACACGCATCATGAAACGAAGAATTTTCCTCACGCTGGCAGCAGCGGCGGCGGGTGTGCTCTTCAACGCACCGGTCGCGCAAGCCGCCGATCCGGTGAAGATCGGCTTCCTCGTGAAGCAGCCGGAAGAACCGTGGTTCCAGGATGAGTGGAAGTTTGCCGAAATCGCTGCCAAGGAGAAGGGCTTCACGCTGGTGAAGATCGGCGCGCCGTCGGGCGAGAAGGTAATGAGCGCCATCGACAACCTGTCGGCTCAGAAAGCGCAAGGCTTCGTGATCTGCACGCCCGACGTCAAGCTCGGACCGGGCATCGTCGCGAAGGCAAAGGCCGACGGCCTGAAGATGATGACGGTCGACGACCGTCTGGTGGACGGCGCGGGTAAGCCGATCGCCTCCGTGCCGCATATGGGCATCTCGGCGTACAACATCGGCAAGCAGGTCGGCGACGGTCTGGCCGCGGAAATCAAGAAGCGCGGTTGGGACATGAAGGATGTGGGCGCGATCGACGTGACCTACGAGCAACTGCCGACCGCGCATGACCGCACCACGGGCGCCACCGACGCATTGGCCGCTGCCGGCTTCCCGAAGGCGAACATCATCGCCGCGCCGCAAGCGAAGACCGATACGGAAAATGCCTTCAACGCCGCCAACATCGCGCTGACCAAGAACCCTCAGTTCAAGCACTGGATCGCTTACGCGCTGAACGACGAAGGCGTGCTCGGCGCGGTGCGCGCAGCGGAAGGCCGCGGCTTCAAGGCGGACAACATGATCGGTATCGGCATCGGCGGTTCGGAGTCGGCGCTCAACGAGTTCAAGAAGCCGTCGCCCACGGGCTTTTTCGGCACCGTGATTATCAGCCCGAAACGTCACGGCGAAGAAACCTCGACGCTGATGTACGACTGGATCACCCAAGGCAAGGAACCGCCGGCTCTGACGCTGACCAGCGGCATGCTGGCCACGCGTGACAACGTCGGTGAAGTGCGCGAGAAGATGGGTCTCGCGTCGAAGTAAGCACTGCCGCAGTGAGATGAACTGCCGGTGCGTGCGTCTTTTTCACGAAAGAAGGCGCGTACCGGCTGCAGCAATAGAAGAAGTGGTTGAGACAGACCGTGCGAGTGTCTATGAGGTCCACGAGGCACGTGGAGCGCGGGTCACATGAATGGGACCTGAGTAAAGCGCTGAAGCGCCAACTCAGGTCGACATACAACTGCATGGGGCAGGAGTAAGCGCTAAAGCGCTAACTCCTGTCGACATAGGAGGCGAAGTGTCAGCGACGCTACGTTTTGACAATATCGGCAAAGTCTTTCCAGGCGTGCGTGCGCTCGACGGTGTGTCCTTCGACGTCAACGTCGGCCAGGTGCACGGCCTGATGGGCGAAAACGGCGCAGGGAAATCGACCCTGCTGAAGATTCTCGGCGGTGAATACCAGCCGGATGCGGGCCGCGTGATGATCGACGGTAATGAGGTGCGCTTCACGAGCGCCGCTTCGTCGATCGCGGCGGGGATCGCGGTGATTCACCAGGAATTGCAATACGTGCCCGATCTGACGGTCGCGGAAAATCTGCTGCTTGGCCAACTGCCGAATTCGCTCGGCTGGGTCAACAAGCGCGAGGCAAAACGCTTCGTGCGCGAACGCCTCGAAGCGATGGGCGTGGCGCTCGATCCGAATGCGAAGCTGAGGAAGCTCTCGATCGCGCAACGGCAAATGGTCGAAATCTGCAAGGCGCTGCTGCGCAACGCGCGCGTGATTGCACTGGACGAACCGACCAGCTCGCTGTCGCATCGCGAGACCGAAGTGCTGTTCAAGCTGGTGCGCGATCTGCGTGCTGACAACCGCGCGATGATCTACATCTCGCACCGGATGGACGAGATTTACGAGCTGTGCGACGCGTGCACGATCTTCCGCGACGGCCGCAAGATCGCCTCGCATCCGACGCTCGAAGGCGTGAAGCGCGACACGATCGTCAGTGAAATGGTCGGGCGTGAGATCGCCGACATCTATAACTATTCAGCACGGCCGCTCGGTGAAGTGCGTTTCGCCGCGAAGGCGATCGAAGGGCATGCGCTCGCGCAACCGGCCAGCTTCGAAGTGCGGCGCGGCGAAATCGTCGGCTTTTTCGGTTTGGTGGGCGCGGGACGCAGCGAACTGATGCACCTGGTGTACGGCGCGGATCACAGGAAGGGCGGCGAATTGCTGCTCGACGGCAAACCGATCAAGGTGCGCAGCGCGGGTGAAGCGATCAAACACGGCATCGTGTTGTGCCCGGAAGATCGCAAGGAAGAAGGCATCGTCGCGATGGCGACCGTGTCGGAGAACATCAATATCAGTTGCCGCCGCCACTATCTGCGCGCCGGGATGTTTCTCGATCGCAAGAAAGAAGCGGAAACCGCGGATCGTTTCATCAAGCTGCTGAAGATCAAGACGCCGAGCCGCCGCCAGAAGATTCGTTTTCTGTCGGGCGGCAACCAGCAGAAGGCGATTCTGTCGCGCTGGCTGGCCGAGCCGGATCTGAAAGTGGTGATTCTCGACGAGCCGACGCGCGGTATTGATGTCGGCGCGAAGCATGAGATCTATAACGTGATCTATCAGCTTGCCGAACGCGGCTGCGCGATCGTGATGATTTCGTCGGAATTGCCGGAAGTGCTCGGCGTGTCCGACCGGATCGTCGTGATGCGTCAGGGCCGTATTTCCGGCGAATTGTCGCGCAAGGAAGCCACTGAACAAACGGTGCTGAGCCTCGCATTGCCGCAAAGCTCCACCGCGCTGCCCGCCACCCAGCAAGCGGCCTGAACATTATCTGGACGAAAGTCCGCAACCCGTGGGGAACGGGAGGAGTCTTCAACATGCAAGCCAGAGAAAACCTCGCGCAACAGGCGGCCAAAAGCGCCGCCGACGCGCTGATTCCGCAAGGTAGCGACAAGGCGAAATGGTGGCAGCAGATCACCGAATACAGCCTGATCGTGATCTTCCTGCTGATGTTCATCACGATGTCGCTGACCGTCGATCACTTCTTCTCGATCGAGAACATGCTCGGCCTCGCGCTGTCGATCTCGCAGATCGGCATGGTCGCGTGCACGATGATGTTCTGTCTGGCGTCGCGCGATTTCGACTTGTCGGTGGGTTCGACGGTCGCGTTCGCCGGCGTGCTGTGCGCGATGGTGCTGAACGCGACCGGCAATACGTTCATCGCGATCGTCGCCGCGGTGTTCGCGGGCGCGGTGATCGGTTTCGTCAACGGTGCGGTGATTGCGTATCTGCGGATCAACGCGCTGATTACGACGCTGGCGACGATGGAAATCGTCCGCGGTCTCGGCTTTATCGTGTCGCACGGGCAGGCCGTCGGCGTGTCGTCGGATACGTTTATCGCGTTGGGCGGCTTGAGCTTCTTCGGTGTGTCGCTGCCGATCTGGGTCACGCTCCTGTGCTTTATCGTGTTCGGCGTGATGCTCAATCAGACGGTGTACGGCCGCAATACGCTGGCGATCGGCGGTAATCCGGAGGCGTCGCGTCTGGCCGGTATTAACGTCGAGCGCACACGTGTTTATATCTTCCTGATTCAAGGCGCGGTCACCGCGCTCGCCGGCGTGATTCTTGCGTCGCGGATTACGTCGGGTCAGCCGAACGCTGCCGAAGGCTTCGAACTGAACGTGATTTCGGCATGCGTGTTGGGCGGCGTGTCGCTGCTCGGCGGCCGCGCGACGATCTCGGGTGTCGTGATCGGCGTGCTGATCATGGGCACGGTCGAGAACGTGATGAACCTGATGAACATCGACGCGTTCTATCAGTACCTCGTGCGTGGCGCGATCCTGCTTGCCGCCGTGTTGCTCGATCAGTTGAAGAATCGCGGATCACGCGATTAAATCCACCTTGTTCATAAAGGAATCGAACGATGTCGTCTCCGGCCAATGCAAACGCCAGTCTCGCGGATAACGCGTTCGCGCGCTATCCGAGTCTCGTTGACCGCACGGTGTTGATCACGGGCGGCGCGACCGGTATCGGCGCATCGTTCGTCGAGCATTTCGCGTCGCAAGGCGCGCGCGTTGGGTTCTTCGATATCGATGCGACAGCGGGCGAAGCGCTCGCCGACGAACTCGGCGAGTCGAAACACAAGCCGCTGTTCTTGCCATGCGATCTGACCGATATCGACGCGCTGCGAAAAGCGATCGCCGACGTGAAAGCCGCAATCGGACCAATCCAGGTGCTGGTAAACAACGCCGCGAACGATCGCCGTCATTCGATCGGAGAAGTGACGCCCGAGTTTTTCGATGCGGGTATCGCGGTGAATATCCGCCATCAGTTTTTCGCGGCGCAAGCGGTGATGGAGGACATGAAAGCGGCCAATGCGGGGTCGATCATCAATCTCGGTTCGATCAGCTGGATGCTGAAGAACGGCGGTTATCCGGTGTACGTGATGTCGAAATCGGCGGTGCAGGGTTTGACGCGTGGTTTGGCGCGCGACCTCGGCCCGTTCAACATCCGCGTCAATACGCTGGTGCCGGGCTGGGTGATGACGGAGAAGCAGAAGCGTCTATGGCTCGACGACGCGGGCCGTCGCTCGATCAAGGAGGGCCAGTGCATCGATGCTGAATTGCAGCCCGCCGACCTCGCGCGCATGGCGCTGTTCCTCGCCGCCGACGACAGCAAGATGATCACCGCGCAGGACATCGTCGTGGACGGAGGCTGGGCGTGAGCACGACCTCGCGCTCGCATCGCGCGGCGTTGCTGATCGATGCGAAATGCACGCTCGGCGAAGGCGCGACGTGGTGCGCGAAAACCGGCCGCTTCTACTGGACCGATATCGAGGGCGCGCGGCTGTGGCGCTATGACCCTCTCGATGGCCGCAGCACCTTCTGGCGCATGCCTGAGCGCCTCGCGACCTTCGCGCTGTGCGCCGATCCGCATTACCTGTTGCTCGGCCTGGCCACGCATCTGGCGTTTTTCGATCTCGCGACCGGCGAGATGCAGCGTATCACCGATGTCGAGCCAGGGTTGAACACGCGCGTGAACGATGGCCGCTGCGATCGTCAGGGGCGTTTTGTGTTCGGTACGAAAGACGAAGGCTCGCCGGTCAAACCGGTCGGCGGGTTTTACCGCGTGAATCACGATTTGTCGCTGGAGCGCTTGCCACTGCCCGCGCCGGCCATCTCGAACAGCATCGCGTTCAGTCCGGACGGCGCGACGATGTACTACTGCGATTCGCCGGCCCGCGAAATCCGCGCCTGCGACTATCGCGTGGACGGCAGCGTCGCCAACGACCGCGTCTTCACCGCGCTGACGGACACCACCGGCGAACCCGACGGCTCGACTGTCGATCGCGACGGCGGCTTGTGGAACGCGCAATGGGGCGGAAATCGGGTCGTGCGTTATGGCCCCGACGGCGTCGAAACGGAACGCATCGACGTGCCGACGGTGCAGCCGAGCTGCGTCGCGCTCGGCGGTGCGCAGTTGGACACGCTGTACATCACGAGCGCGCGCATCGGCCTCGATGCTACTGCACTCGCGGGCGATTCACGTGCGGGTGGTGTGTTTATCGCAACACCTGGGCGGCGGGGTTTGCCCGAACCGGTGTTCCAAGGTGTGCCGGCATAGCGCAGAATGACGCTGCTTTGGTTGTTGAGGCAGCGGTGTATGGCAGAGAGCAGTGAATTTGACGGTGAATCAACCGTTGATGTCGCAAAACTCAGTGGCAGCAAATCGGCAGCATGCAGTTCGGACCCAAAGGCGACCCATTAAAAAAAATCGCCCAACAGCACCCGTCAGCGATGACGGCAACGTCCCACGCCTCTCGATGGAGCCAGATATGACTGTTGCGAATCTAGTTTCCGCCTCTACTCAAAGCCGACGCGCGCGACTCGCCGCAGCGGCCAATCCGGTGCTTCCGGGTCCCAGTACCTCCGCAGTCGCGGTTGGCGAAACGAGCGGCGGGGAGCTCGCCTGCATTACGCTCGCCAACGCGCAACTGCGGCTCGACGTCGCGCCGACGCTCGGCGGCGGCATCACCCGTTTCGACTGGCGCAACGACGGCGCGCTTACTCCGATCTTTCGCCGTTGCCGCCACGTCGGTGCCGATACGCAGCCGAACCAGCTTGCCTGCTATCCGTTGCTGCCGTATTCGAACCGGATCGGCGGCGGCTATTTCAATGTCGCGGGACGGCGTGTCGACGTGCCGCGCAACCGCGCCGACGAGCCGTTGCCGATTCACGGCGACGGCTGGCAATCTGCGTGGCAGGTCGCCGAGGCGGATCGCGAAAACGTGCGCCTGACGCTCGATCGCCACGACGGCAAACCGTACGCGTTTCGCGCCACGCAAACCTACACGCTGGATGGGCCCACGCTCGCCGTCACGCTGGAGATCGAGAACGCCGGCCGTGAGGCGCTGCCTTTCGGGCTGGGCATCCATCCATTTTTCGTCCGCGACGCGGATACCGAACTCTCGGCGGCGGCCGGCGGCCTGTGGCTTGCCGGCGACGACTGGCTGCCGGTGCGCCATGTGCCGACGCCACCCGCGTGGCAATTCGGCGTTGCGTATCCGTTGCCCGAGGCCATCGTCAATCATGCGTTCACCGGTTGGAGCGGACAGGCGGCGGTGGTGTGGCCGAAGCGCCGCCTGTCGCTGACGATCGCCGCCGACACTGACTACTACGTGCTGTACACGCCGCCCGGCGAGGACTTCTTTTGCTTCGAGCCGGTCGATCATCCGATCAACGCGATGAATCTGGCCGGCGGCGCGTGCGAGAACGGCATGACGATGTTGGGACGCGGCGAGCGGCTGACGCGCTCGTTCCGCTTTACCGTCGAACGTACCGGTTTGCGCTCGATGCCGGGCGCTCGTGGTTCGCGGCGGCGGCAGTAGGCGAGCAGATCAGCACACTGCACCGCCTGGCACGGAACGACGCCGGCGCGGGCCGCCGCGCAGGACGGGTAAAATACGCGCCTCTTCCGTTATCGGCTCGCCGCGAGACTCACCATGTCCAATTTCATCCAGACACTCAACGACGCCTGGCAGCGCACGAACTCGCTGCTGTGCGTCGGCCTCGATCCCGAGCCCAGCAAATTCCCGGGCGCGCTTGCGGGCCGTCCCGAAGCGATTTACGACTTCTGCCGGGTGATCGTCGACGCGACGGCGCCGTATGCCTCATCGTTCAAGCCGCAGATTGCGTACTTCGCCGCTCATCGCGCGGAAGACCAGCTCGAGCAGCTGATCGCGCACATTCATGCGCACCACCCGGGCCTGCCGGTGATTCTGGACGCGAAGCGTGGCGACATCGGCAGTACCGCCGAACAGTACGCGCGCGAGGCGTTCGAGCGCTATCGGGCGGACGCGGTGACGGTGAATCCGTATATGGGTTTCGACTCGATCGAGCCGTATCTGGAGCACGAAGGCAAGGGCGTGATCGTGTTGTGCCGGACTTCGAATCCCGGCGGGTCGGACCTGCAGTTTCTGGAGACGGGCGGGCGTCCGCTGTATCAGGTGGTCGCGCAACTGGCGGCTGACAAGTGGAACGCGAGCGGACAGCTGGGTCTGGTAGTCGGCGCAACCTTCCCGAAGGAAATCGAAGTGGTGCGCGGGATTGTCGGCGAAATGCCGTTGTTGATTCCGGGCATCGGCGCGCAAGGCGGCGATGTTCAAGCGACGGTGAACGCCGGCCGTACGGCGAAGGGCACAGGGATGCTGATCAACTCGTCGCGCGCGATTATCTACGCGGGTAAGGGTGAAGATTTCGCCGACGCCGCCGCCAAGGCCGCGATGCAAACGCGCGATCGGATTAATGCGTTTCGGTGATGGACGGCTGTCGTTGGAAAAGACAGCCTCTTAATCCGCTTCTGGACAGGCTGCGTTGGGCGGCGCTGGGGCTAGTCAAGCAGCCGGCCCCAGCCGCTCGATAAACGCTGCATGCCGCGGATGCTTCGTCTTCAACGCGTCGACATCCGCGAGCTCGAATTCGCTGAATTCGAACCCCGGCGCCACCGTGCAACCCACCAACGCGAATGTGGCCGGGTCGGCGCATTCCGCGGCAAACCACAACCCTGCGGGCACAACCGCCTGAAACACGGCATCGGAATGCGTCAGCGCGTTGCCCAGCCGGTGTGTGACCAGATGGCCCGCTTCGTCGAGCACGTGCACGTTCAGCGGTTCTCCCGCATAAAAATGCCAGACCTCGTCGGACTTGATCCGATGCCACGTCGAATGCGCGCCGTCGCAGAGCAGGTAATAGATCGCGGTGGACGCAGAGCGCGTCTCAGTAGAACCGTCGTCGCGGCTCACCAGCCCGGCCGACCGGTATGTCTCGCTAAAAAACCCGCCTTCCGGATGCGGCTTCAGATCGAAGCGCCGGATCAACTCGTCTTTGGCTGCGTGCGATGCGGGCATCCTGGGCATCCAACCGGAAGTTAGTGTTCGCGCTCGTCGAGCATTTCCAGCAAGCCGCGCAATGCATGCGCTGCGGCCTGCACGCGGATCTTCTCGCGGTCGCCCTTGAATACCTTGGTTTCCACCGACGTATGCAGCCGGTTGCTCCAGCCGAACGACACCATCCCGACCGGCTTGGTTTCCGTGCCGCCGCCCGGGCCGGCGACGCCGGTGATCGACAGCGACACCTGCGCGCGGCTGTTGCGCAGCGCGCCCTCGGCCATCGCACGAGCCACTTGCTCGCTCACCGCGCCGTGCTTGTCGATCAGTTCGGCCGGCACGCCGATCATTTCGCACTTCGCCTGGTTCGAATACGTGACGAAGCCGCGCTCGAACCAGCCGCTGCTGCCGGAAATATCGGTGATCGCCGTTGCCACCATGCCGCCCGTGCAGGATTCGGCGGTCACGAGCATCAGGCGTTCGTCGCGCAAGCGGTTGCTCACGCGAATGGCGAGCTGGTGAACCACGGAATCGGTAGGCATGGCGTCAATCCGGAAGCGGGCGACCGGCTGCGGGCAACCGGCTACGGGGGCTGGTGGCGGTTAAACCGACATGCGCCAGAGCGCAATCACGAGCAGCGTGAAAAACGCGGCGACCAGGTCATCGAACATGATGCCAAAGCCACCTTTCAGTCTGCGATCGAAGTAGCCAATCGGCGGCGGTTTCACCATGTCGAAGAAGCGGAACACGATGAACGCGGCGAATTGCCCGGTTAGCGTGACCGGCGTGACCATCAGCAACACCAGCCAGAACGCAATGATTTCATCCCACACAACCGGCGACGGATCGTCGATGCCGAGCTTCTTCGCGGTGAAGCCGCAGATCGCAATGCCGCCGACAAACCCGACGGCGATCAGCAGGCCCCATTCGATCACCGTCAAATAACGGCTCAACACGGCGAACGACGCCCACGCGAACAGCGTGCCGACCGTACCCGGCGCAACCGGCGACAAGCCGCTGCCGAATCCCAGCGACAAGATGTGCAGCGGATGCGACAGCATGAAGCGCGCGGTGGCGCGGCGCGGTGGGCGCGGCTCGGGCGCTTTGGGCGGCGGGCTGCCGGTGAGATCGTCGGCAGGGCCGAGCGAGGGATCAGTCTGCATGGAAATGGTCGAAGCCTTGCAACGTCAGAGTGAGCGGCGCGCCGGCGGCATCGCGCCAGTTGATCGCCGGGCGGTCGGCCGCCGTTTGAAGAGCGCTTATTGTACCGATGCGCGTGACCGGCAGATTCACCTCGCGGCCGGCCGCTTCAACCGATGCGCGCGCAGCCACGGGCGCCGTGAAGCACAGTTCGTAGTCGTCGCCCCCGGCAAGCGTGCAGCGCTGCTGGATTTCGGGCGATAAGCGGCGTAAGGCTGCCGAACGCGGCACGGCGTCGACATCGACGCTCGCCTGCATTTTCGAGCGTTCGAGGATGTGCAGCAGGTCGCCGGCGAGCCCATCCGACAGATCGAGCGCCGCATGCGCGATGCCGCGCAGCGCCAGACCAAGCGCGATGCGTGGCTCCGGGCGCTCGAGGGCGCGACGAAACGTCGCAGTGTCCGCCAGGTCCGCCGACCACTCGCCGCGTTGCACGCCAAGCCCGGCGCGTGCGTCGCCGAGGGCGCCGGAGATCCAGATGTCATCACCCGGTTGCGCAGCGTCGCGGCGCAGCGCCATCCGCGGCGGCACGCTACCGAATACAGTGATGCAGAGATTCAGCGGGCCGCCGGTCGTATCGCCGCCGATCAACTCGCAGCCGTAGCGCCCGGCAATCGCAAAGAGGCCCTCGCTGAATGCGGTGAGCCATGCTTCGTCTGCTTTCGGCAAGGAGAACGCCAGCGTGAACGCCTGTGGCTTCGCGCCCATCGCGGCGAGGTCCGATAAATTCACCGCGAGCGCCTTGTGACCGAGCGCTTCGGGATCGATATCGGCGAAGAAGTGGCGGCCTTCGACCAGCATGTCCGTCGATATCGCCAGTATCTCGCCGGCGCGCGGCGCGAGCAGCGCGCAGTCGTCACCGATGCCGAGCGTGCCGTCGACGGTATTGGGCGGCAGAGCGGCGGCGCGGCGCGCGAAGAAACGATCGATCAGTGAAAACTCGGAGAGCATGGTGGCGATGAGTGAATGGGTAAGGGCGATGAAAAGCCGCTAACGGCGCGCATTGTACGAAGAAGGCGGCGGGTAAACACCTGATCCGCACTCAAGCCGCACTCAACCCGCATTCGATTCGCGTTCCGCCCGAAGCGCGCCTCGCGCACCTTTCGCTGTATTTCAGTCGCGGCAGTTGTACCCGTATTGAAGGAATTGGGGCGGCGATTGGGGCTACAATGCCGTCGAACATCTATTCTAATCCGCACTTCGAAGCCCGCCTTATGTCGACTCCCGTCAATAGCAAACTCCGCGAAGCCGCTCTCGATTATCACGAGTTCCCCACCCCCGGGAAGATCGCGATCGCCCCGACCAAGCAGATGATCAACCAGCGCGACCTCGCGTTGGCGTACTCGCCGGGCGTCGCGTTCGCGTGCGAGGAAATCGTCGAAAACCCGCTGAACGCGGCGCGTTTCACCGCGCGCAGCAACCTCGTCGGCGTGGTCACGAACGGCACCGCGGTGCTGGGTCTGGGCAACATCGGGCCGCTCGCGTCGAAGCCGGTCATGGAAGGCAAGGCCGTCCTGTTCAAGAAGTTCGCCGGCATCGACGTGTTCGATATCGAGCTGAACGAGTCCGATCCGCACAAGCTGGTCGACGTGATTGCCGCGCTGGAGCCGACCTTCGGCGGCATCAACCTCGAAGACATCAAGGCGCCGGACTGCTTCATCGTCGAACGCGAATGCCGCAAGCGTATGAAGATTCCGGTCTTCCACGACGACCAGCACGGCACGGCCATCGTCGTCGCGGCGGCGATCACCAACGGTTTGAAGGTGGTCGGCAAGGACATCAAGAAGGTCAAGCTGGTCTCCTCCGGCGCGGGCGCTGCGGCGCTGGCCTGTCTGGATTTGCTGGTCGACATCGGTTTGCCGCTCGAAAACATCACCGTTACCGACCTGGCCGGCGTGGTCTACAAGGGCCGCGTCGAACTGATGGACCCGGACAAGGAACGCTTCGCACGCGAAACCGAAGCCCGCACGCTCGCCGAAGCGATTGGCGGCGCGGACATTTTCCTCGGCCTGTCGGCCGGCGGCGTGCTCAAGCAGGAGATTGTCAAGCAGATGGCGGATAAGCCGCTGATTCTGGCGCTGGCCAACCCGACGCCGGAAATCCTGCCGGAGCTGGCGCTCGAAGTGCGTCCGGACGCCGTGCTCTGCACAGGCCGCACCGACTATCCGAACCAGGTGAACAACGTTCTGGTGTTCCCGTTCCTGTTCCGCGGCGCGCTGGATGTAGGTGCGACGACGGTGACGCGTGAAATGGAAATCGCGGCGGTCAATGCGATCGCCGAACTGGCGCGCCAGGAGCAGAGCGACATCGTCGCAGCCGCTTATGGCATCCAGGATCTCTCGTTCGGTCCGGCATACCTGATTCCGAAGCCGTTCGACCCGCGCCTGATCGTCAAGGTCGCGCCCGCAGTGGCGAAGGCGGCGATGGATTCGGGCGTCGCGACCCGTCCGATCGAGGACATGGACGCGTACGAACAGCATCTGCAGCAATTCGTCTACCACAGCGGCACGACGATGAAGCCGATCTTCCAGTTGGCGCGCAGCGTCGAGCCGGAGAAGAAGCGCATCGTGTTCGCGGAAGGCGAGGAAGAGCGCGTGCTGCGCGCCATGCAGATCATCGTCGACGAAAAGCTCGCCAAGCCGATCCTGATCGGCCGTCCGGCGGTGATCGAGCAGCGTATCGCGCGCTACGGTCTGCGTCTGGTTGCGGGTCACGACTACACGGTCGTCAACACCGACCACGACGAGCGCTACCGCGACTTCTGGCAGGAATATCACAAGATGATGTCGCGCAAGGGCATCACCGAGCAGATGGCGAAGCTTGAAATGCGCCGCCGCACCACGCTGATCGGCTCGATGCTGGTGAAAAAGGGCGAGGCGGACGGCATGATCTGCGGCACGATCAGCACGACGCATCGTCATTTGCACTTCATCGATCAGGTGATCGGCAAGCGCGAAGGTTGCGCTGTCTACGCGGCAATGAACGCGCTGGTGTTGCCGAACCGGCAGATTTTCCTGGTCGATACGCACGTGAACGTCGATCCGACGCCGGAACAGCTCGCCGAGATCACGATCATGGCTGCCGAAGAAGTGCGCCGTTTCGGTATCGAACCGAAGATCGCGCTGGTGTCGCATTCGAACTTCGGCTCGAGCAACGCGCCGACCGCGCAGAAGATGCGCGACACGCTGGCGATCCTGCGCGAGCGCGCCCCGGACCTGCAAGTGGACGGCGAAATGCACGGCGACGTTGCGCTCGACGCGAATCTGCGGCGCGAAGTGCTGCCCGACTCGACGCTGGAAGGCGACGCGAACCTGCTGGTGCTGCCGAATATCGACGCGGCCAACATCTCGTACAACCTGCTGAAAACCGCCGCGGGCAACAACATCGCGATCGGCCCGATGCTGCTGGGCGCGGCCAAGCCGGTGCACGTGCTGACCCCATCGGCCACGGTTCGCCGCATCGTCAACATGACGGCGCTGCTGGTTGCTGACGTGATTGCTGCCCGCTAATCGGGAAGTTGAGTCGGTACTGAAGCTCGAGGGCTCGAGCGCATCGGTTCTCAGACGAAAAAGAGGCGTGCCCGCAATGGGCACGCCTTCGGGTGAACAGGGGATAGCCACCCAAAAAAAAGCTGAATGAAGCCATTCAGCCTCTGCGAGATCGCAAGGATAAGAGAGATTGAAAAGGGGCCGAGCCACAGCAGGCCGGTTCTCAATGACACCCTTCATTGCATCATCGGGCTAATTTTAGCTTGTGTAAGCTAAATATTCTGTCAAAAGTCGTCAAAGCCTGCTCCGTGGCGCTTTACCGCGCGATTGGAACCTTTTGCCTGCCGAACGAACGTTGATTCCGGGGGCCATTAGCGATACCCTTACGACTTTCATGGTCGTCAAACTCGTGATCTAACAGCGGGGAACCCTGATTCATGGCACGCAAGTGGCAGCGCATTAAAGGCGTGCTGATCGGTGCTTTGATGCTCGGCGGATTGTTCGGCTCCGTGCCTGGCGCGTTTGCGCGCGACTACACGGCACCCGCCGATACAGACGCACAGGTGCAAGGCACCATCGCCGCGGCGCAGTTGCCGCGCGAAGCGGTCAATACATTGAACTTGATTGCCGCAGGCGGGCCTTACCCGTATGAGAAGGACGGCATCGTATTCGGCAATCGCGAACGGTTGCTGCCGTCGCATCGGCGCGGCTATTACCACGAATACACCGTTCCCACGCCTCGCGCACATAATCGCGGCGCGCGTCGCATCGTCTGCGGAGGTCCGCTAAAGCGAACCGATAACTGCTACTACTCGGACGACCACTACACCAGTTTTAATCGTATTGTTGAATGACATCGGGATGAACGGCATGAGCGACAACGTCTACGCGCACGACTCCGGAGTCGCGACGGATCTTTTCGCGGCCGGCGACGGCAATTTGTTCCAGCGCGTCATGAAGATGCGCGTCGGCGGTCAAGGCCGGGATAACCAGAGCGAAGCTAGCACTGTGCTTTCATCGAACGAGGAGCCCATGAGCCTTTTCAAGACCGTACGACCGAACATCGTACAGTCGATCCGCGCGTTTCGCGTGCAGGATCTAGCCGACGAAGCCAATCAGCTCGGGCAGCATTTTCTGTATGCGTATTGCGCGAATGCGCAAAGCAAACAGGAAGTGCTTGAGACTATCGCTACATCGTTCCTGTTTCCGAAACACTTCGGCAAGAATTACGATGCGCTCTACGATTGTCTGACCGATCTGGTTCAGAAAGCGGGCGCACAGCCCGGCTTCGTGATCGTGCTCGAGCAACTGCCGGTTGCACAGAAATTCGACAAGGAAGGGCGCGAGACGCTATTGGACGTGTTCCGCGAAGCGGCCGAGTTCTGGGCCGAGCGCAAGGTTGCGTTCCGGGTGTTTTATTCGTTTGCCTGAACGCCGCTTGTCGCAGCAAAAGAAAGAGAAAGGCCCGCCAATTGGCGGGCCTTTGCTTTGGTGCTCGTTTTTTGCGCTGACTGTGGGGCCGGCCGGGCCAAATCGGCTGTCGGGCGCGGTGCGTCAGAGTGGCTTACCAGCCGCCCCAGCGAGCCGCCAGCGCCGAGAGCACCGCGATGCCGGCTGTTTCCGTGCGCAATACACGTGGGCCGAGGCCGACGGCGGTAAATCCGTGATCGGTCGCAGCTGCTTCTTCAGCGGCCGAAAAGCCGCCTTCCGGGCCGACCAGCACGGTCACGCGGCCGTACGGCGGATTAGCGGGCAAAGCTGAAAAGCTGATGCTGGCGCGTGGCGACAGCAAGATTCGCAGCTCGCCATCTTCAGGCGCGCGCGGCAGCGCGCCGAGCCAGGTGGCGATCTCGCGCACCGGCATGACTTCCGGCAAGCGGTTGCGTCCGCACTGTTCGCACGACGCGCGCACGATACCTTGCCAGTGCACATGCCGCCGTTGCGCGCGGTCGCCGGAAAGACGCACGACGCTGCGCGTGGTGGTGAGCGGCACGAAACTGGACGCGCCCAGTTCGACCGCCTTCTCGATCAGCCAGTCCATCTTGTCGCCGCCGGCAATACCTTGAGCGAGTGTCAGGTGATACGGTGCTTCGACTTCGATAGTGCGGAATTCGCGAATCCTTACCTTGGCCGAGCGGCGTTCGACTTCGACGAGTTCGGCGCTGTACTCGCCGCCTGCGCCGTTGAAAAGCACGATCGAATCGCCGGGCTGCAATCTCAGCACGAGAATGTGGCGCGTGACGTCATCGGGAAGCTGCATGATGTCGTCGGGCTGGAGAGGCGTATCGACGAAGAAGCGAGGCATCAGAAAAATACTCATTGGTTCAGGAAAGGTGGCGAGCGAGCGCCCAGCGGTAGCCGTCCAGATCTTCGACCTGGGCAAACCGGTCTCCCCAGAATTGATCCTGTGGCTCGCTCAGCGATTTTGCGCCGGCGGCCAGCGCCCGCGTGTAAACCGCGTCGACATCGTCGACATAGATATAGAACGATTGCGGCGCTATCGCGCCCGCGCTTCTGGGTGTCTTCGCAGCCGAGCCGAACGCGCCTTCCGGCGCGAACATCACGATCAACTGGCCCTGATAGATCATCTCGACATGCATGACAACACCGTCGTCCTGGACACTGTCACGTACTTCGAAGCCGAATGCCGCTTCGAAGAACGAGGTCGTGGCACGCGCGTCGCGTACCGTCAGATAGGGGGTCAACCAGGGCACACCGGCTGGACGGGGGGCGGTCATGGATTTCTCCGGATCTTTTGGGTTTTGCGGGACGCATGCTACGAAGCCAGGCGGGCGGCGGACCTATCGATATATCGATAGCGCGCACCGACCGAACCGTGCATTTTGCCCCTGCGTTACCGTGATGGCTTTAAGAATTGACTTAGTTTATCGCGCACAGACTGAGAATCCGAGAACAGTCCGGCGTGCGTAGCCGCGTCGTACTGCTTGAGCGCGTCGATTCGGCGCGCGGCGAGGCGGCTGGCGAGGTCGTCCACGGTGAGGGCGGCGGGGTCGAGCGTGTCGCTGGCGGTCGCCATCATCCAGAGCGAGCCGTATAGCGGGATGAAGGTGCTCATCGTGCGTACGACGGCGAACGCCTGGCGCAGATCGTCGAGCAGGCCGGCGACGCGTTCGGCATGAAAGTACGGCGAGCCGAGGTGCAGGGAGAGTGCGGAGGCCGGGCTCATCACCTGTTTGAGCTGCGCGTAGAACGCCGGTGTGTAGAGGCCGGCGAATCCGGTGGCGTCAGGTCGAACACGACGAGATCGAACTGCGCCGCTGTCGTCCTTGTTGTCGCTGCGGCCGCTGCTACGTAATGTGTGGCATCGCCGATCACGAGTTCGACGCGTGGATCGTCGAAGGCGCCGCCGTGCACGTCCGGCAAATGCTCGCGCGTCAGACGCACGACGTCGGCATCGAGCTCCGCCACCACGATTCGTTCGATGCCCGGGTGCCTCAGCAGTTGCCGTGCGGCGCCGCCGTCGCCGCCGCCCAGCACCAGCGCCGCTTTAGGCGACGGATGAGCCAAAGCGGCTGGATGCACCATGCATTCGTGATAGATGAACTCGTCGTCGGTGGAGGTCATCGGGCGGCCGTCGAGTGTGAACAGGCGTCCGAGCTGCGGGGTGTCCCATACCTCGATGCGCTGATAAGGCGAATCGACGCGCGCGAGCCGGCGCGCGTTCGGAAAGCCGTAGACGGCGTCGGTGCTCGGGTGGAACAGCAGAGGTGCGCTCACGGATGGCAGGGCTCGGTACGGAACATGGTGGGTTGAGGTTGCCCAATTGTAAAGGCGCCGCCGCGGCGCGGCTTCGGATCGCGCGCGGCCGGACAGCCAGGCGGCTTTCCGAGCGGGGAGCAGGTCAACGTTCTGTTAGAATGTCACGCTTTCAGCCTTGTCCGTTTGCTCTGCCCGTCTCGCGTCTCCTGGCGCCGCACCGTGCGCCGAAGTGGACTGGCCGCCGAGCTTCCGGGCCTCAAGCGCGCACCGCTTTTTGGACTCTGTCTCCGGACTCGACATGACGACCTCGTCTCCCGCAACCACCTCCCTGATGGCCAACGCAATCCGTGCGTTGTCCATGGATGCCGTTCAACAAGCGAATTCCGGTCACCCCGGCATGCCGATGGGCATGGCCGAAATCGGCGTGGCTTTGTGGTCGCGCCATCTGCGTCACAACCCGAAGAACCCGCACTGGGCCGATCGCGACCGTTTCGTTCTGTCGAACGGGCACGGCTCGATGCTGCTGTACTCGCTGCTGCATCTGACAGGCTACGATCTGCCGATGGAAGAGCTGAAGAACTTCCGCCAGATGCATTCGAAGACGCCGGGTCACCCGGAATACGGCATCACGCCGGGCGTCGAAACCACCACCGGCCCGCTCGGCCAGGGTCTGGCCAATGCAGTCGGCATGGCGCTCGCCGAGTCGCTCCTCGCCACCGAATTCAACAAGCCTGACGCGAAGATCGTCGATCACCACACGTACGTGTTCGTCGGCGACGGCTGCCTGATGGAAGGCATCTCCCACGAGGCCTGCTCGCTCGCCGGTGTGCTGAAGCTGAACAAGCTGATCGCGTTCTACGACGACAACGGCATCTCGATCGACGGCGAAGTGGTCCACTGGTTCCACGACGACACGCCGAAGCGCTTCGAAGCGTACGGCTGGAACGTGATTCCGAACGTGGTCGGCCATGACGTCGACGCGGTCGACGCCGCGATCAAGCAAGCCAAACAATCTGACAAGCCGACGCTGATCTGCTGCAAGACCGTGATCGGCGAAGGCGCGCCGACCAAGGCCGGCAGCCACGATTCGCACGGCTCGCCGCTCGGCGACAAGGAAATCGCGGCGACCCGCGCAGCCATCGGCTGGAAGTGGGAGCCGTTCGTGATCCCGCAAGAAGTCTACGCAGCGTGGGACGCGAAGGAAGGCGGCGCGCGCCTCGAGTCCGACTGGGACAAGGCATTCGCGCAATACGCGGCGAAATATCCGCAGGAAGCGGCTGAATTCACGCGCCGCAACGCAAAGCAACTGCCCGCCGACTGGAAGGAAAAGGCGCAGGCGATCATCGCCGGCGCGAACGAACGCGCGGAAACCGTCGCTACGCGTAAGGCATCGCAGCAAGCGATCGAAGGTTTGTCGGCCGTGCTGCCGGAACTGCTCGGCGGCTCCGCTGACCTGACCGGTTCGAACCTGACCAACTGGAAGGCCGCCAAGCCGGTGCGTGTGAACGCCGAAGGCAAAGCAGCCGGCAACTACGTGAACTACGGTGTGCGCGAGTTCGGCATGAGCGCGGCGATCAACGGCGTCGCGCTGCACGGCGGCTTCAAGGCGTTCGGCGGCACGTTCCTGACGTTCTCCGACTACAGCCGCAACGCGCTGCGCGTGGCCGCGCTGATGAAAGCGCCGTCGATCTTCGTGTTCACGCACGATTCGATCGGCCTCGGCGAAGACGGCCCGACTCACCAGTCGATCGAACACGTCGCGAGCCTGCGTCTGATCCCGAATCTGCAAGTGTGGCGCCCGGCCGATACGGTCGAAACGGCGGTGGCCTGGACTCACGCGGTCGAGCATCAAGGCCCGTCGTGCCTGATTTTCAGCCGTCAGAACCTGCCGTTCTCGGAGCGCACCGACGCGCAGATCGCCAACATCGAGAAGGGCGGTTATGTGCTGCGCGACTGGAACGACGAGATCGTCGCGCGCAAGATCATCCTGATTGCCACGGGTTCGGAAATCGAACTGGCGTTGAAGGCTGTCGAACCGTTGGCTCGTGAAGGCATTGCAGCGCGTGTCGTGTCGATGCCGTCGACCACCGTGTTCGACAAGCAGGACGCCGCATACCGCGAACGCGTGTTGCCGCACGGTGTGCGCCGCGTCGCGATCGAAGCGGGTGTCACGGATTTCTGGCGCAAGTACGTGGGTCTGGAAGGCGGCGTGGTCGGGATCGACACGTTCGGCGAATCGGCCCCGGCTGGCGTGCTGTTCAAGCATTTCGGCTTCACCGTCGAGCACGTCGTAGAGACGGCTAAAACCGCGCTCGGCTGATCTTCGGCAAGCGTTGCCGCATGCGTGCGAACGCGCGGCAACGCTGCCAGTCAGACGAACCTGGACGTATTTTTTCAGCCATCAGGAGATAGACCATGACGATTCGCGTCGCAATCAACGGCTACGGCCGGATCGGCCGCAACACGCTGCGCGCCTTCTATGAAAACGGCAAGAAGCACGATATCGAAATCGTCGCCATCAACGATCTTGGCGATGCCAGGACCAACGCTCACCTTACGCAATACGACACCGCGCACGGCAAGTTCCCGGGCGAAGTGTCGGTGGACGGCGACTACCTCGTTGTCAACGGCGACAAGATCCGCGTGCTGGCTAACCGCAACCCGGCAGAACTGCCGTGGGGCGAGCTGAACGTCGACGTCGTGATGGAATGCACGGGCTTTTTCACGACCAAGGAGAAGGCTAGCGCGCACATCAAGGGCGGCGCGAAGAAGGTGATCATCTCGGCGCCTGGCGGTAAAGATGTCGACGCAACGATCGTCTACGGCGTGAACCACAACGTGCTGAAGGCATCGGACACGGTGATCTCGAACGCATCGTGCACGACCAACTGCCTGGCACCGCTCGTCAAGCCGCTGAACGACAAGATCGGCCTGGTCAACGGCCTGATGACGACGATCCACGCGTACACGAACGACCAGGTTCTGACGGACGTGTACCACGAAGACCTGCGCCGCGCGCGCTCGGCCACGCATAGCCAGATCCCGACCAAGACTGGTGCTGCATCGGCAGTCGGCCTCGTGCTGCCGGAACTGAACGGCAAGCTGGACGGCTACGCGATCCGCGTCCCGACGATCAACGTGTCGGTCGTCGACCTGTCGTTCATCGCCGCGCGTGACACGACGGTCGAAGAAGTGAACGCGATCATGAAGGAAGCATCGGAAGGCGCGCTGAAGGGCATCCTCGGCTACAACGACGCGCCGCTGGTCTCGATCGACTTCAACCACAACCCGGCTTCGTCGACGTTCGATGCAACGCTGACCAAGGTGTCGGGCCGTCTGGTGAAGGTGTCGAGCTGGTACGACAACGAGTGGGGCTTCTCGAACCGCATGCTGGACACGGCTGTGGCGCTCGCTAACGCGAAGTAAGCTGTCTGCTTCGGGGTCCCTCCGCTCTAGCCGAAGGGACAAAAAAGCCGCTCTTCGAAGCGGCTTTTTTTACGCCTGCGGGATGGGGAAGTAGACGCCGGCGCGCTGCGCGGCATTGGAGATATGCGTTTCGATCGCTTTGCCGGCCGCGGTGGAGTCGCGCGCCGTGAGCGCGTCGAGAATCGCACGATGCTCGTGGTAGGTGGACAGCACAAGCTCGCGCCGGTAGAACGGCAGCCGTTGGCTTTCCTTCATGATGTCCGCGCTGCTGCTCAGAATCGATTCGATCGCCGCATTGCCGGCGATGCTCACGATCCGCATGTGGAAGTCGTAGTCGAGTTGGGCGGCTTCGTCGAGTTCTTCGCAGGTGAGCGCCGTCTGCATCGCCGCGATATTGTCTTCGAACCATACGAGGTCGGCGTCGCTGACAGCCTGCGCCGCCATTCGCGCGGCAAAACCCTCGAGCGCGAAACGCATCTGGTACGTATCCGGCAGCGACGACTGTTCAGCGAAGCGCCACGATTTCGCCGCCGTAGCCTGTGCGCTTTCCACATACACGCCCTTACCGGGGCGTATCACCAGCAAACCGAGCGCTTCGAGGGTGGACAGCGCCTCGCGCAGCGACGCGCGGCTGATCGCCAGTTCTTCGGAAAGCTGGCGCTGCGCCGGCAGCAGACTGCCCACCGGATAGGCGCCCGCTTCGATCCGTTCGCGGATGGTCGCGATGGCGGCATCAGTAACGGTATGCGGAACGTTTTTCATCCTGGCTCACTTGTGTGACGTGGTCTGACCAGCATTGTAGTACGCGTTCTGAACGCTCGTACGGATAGCCGCTCAACATGAGAATCCGGCCCTGAAACACGAAGAAAAGAACGGGTAAACACCGTGCTTTGAATCCTTGACGCCAGTATATCGGCTTCCTACTATTCGAGATAACAGAACTGGTCGGACCAGTCTGAACAGATGTGAATCGTAACCAGGAGAAAGCCGTGTTGAAGTTTTTCAATTCACTGTTTGGCCGGGTCGTCATAGCGCTGGTGGCGGGCATCGTGATCGGCGCCGTGTTCCCGCATTTCGCCCAATCGCTGCGCCCGCTCGGCGACGGCTTTCTCAAACTGATCAAGATGGTGATCGGCCCGATCGTCTTTTGCGTCGTCGTGAGCGGCATGGCGCATGCCGGCGATCTGCGCAAAGTGGGGCGTGTCGGCTTGAAGGCGGTGATCTACTTCGAAATCATGACCACGATTGCGCTCGTGATCGGCGCGGTGCTGGCCTATGCGACGCGGCCCGGCGTCGGCATGAATATCGACCTGCATTCGCTCGATCCCGCTTCGCTGTCCACGTACACCGAGCACGCGAAGAGCCTGAAGGACACAGCCGGCTTTCTGCTGAAGATCATTCCCGACACGGCGATCAACGCGTTCGCGACCGGTGACATCCTGCAAATCCTCGTGTTTTCGGTGCTGTTCGGCTCGGCGCTGTCGTTGCTCGGCAATAAGGCGCAGCGTGTCAGCAGCCTGATCGACGAGCTGGCGCAGGTGTTCTTCCGCGTGATGAGTTTCATCATCAAACTCGCGCCGCTCGGCGTGCTTGGCGCGATCGCTTTCACCACCGGCACCTACGGCGTGGAATCGCTCAAGCAACTCGGCATGCTGGTGCTGGTGTTCTACGCGAGCTGCATCGTGTTCGTGGTGGTCGTGCTCGGCGTCGTGATGCGGCTGTCCGGCTTCAGCATCTTCAAACTGATCCGCTACCTGCGCGAAGAACTGTCGATTGTGCTCGGCACGGCTTCGTCCGATGCGGTGCTGCCGCAGATCATGCGCAAGCTCGAATGGATGGGCGTCAAGGATTCGACCGTCGGCCTCGTGATTCCGACCGGCTACTCGTTCAATCTCGACGGCTTCTCGATCTATCTGACGCTCGCGGTGATCTTCATCGCGCAGGCCACCAATACGCCGCTCTCGATGCACGATCTGATCGTGGTGGTGCTGGTCTCGCTGGTGACGTCGAAGGGCGCGCACGGTATTCCCGGCTCGGCGATCGTGATTCTGGCCGCGACGCTGTCCGCGATTCCGGCGATTCCCGTGCTCGGTCTCGTGCTGATCCTGCCGGTCGACTGGTTCGTCGGCATCGCCCGCGCGCTCACTAACCTGATCGGCAACTGCGTCGCTACGGTGGTGGTCGCGGTGTGGGAAAACGATATCGACCGGAGCCGCGCCCATCGCGTGCTGAACCGCGACGCTGCGCTGCGCTACGTTCCTGCCGGTGAAGAAACAGGTATCGAGTCCACCGCCGGTGATCACGCGCCCGCGGTCTGATTTCATCCGATTTCGCGCGAGCCGACGCTCTGCGCTTTCTGGCCGGCGGATGCCGTGAATCCGCCGGCTGTCACCTACATAACTCACTGTTGCCTGACCGAGACTATGGCTAATCCGATCCTCGACCCCAACGCTCCCGCTTTCACCCGCCGCTACATGAACCTCGCCGACCCGCGTCTGGGTGCGAAGGCGCTCTACGCAAGCGATGAATTCTTCGCGCCGAAAGAACGCATGCTCGAGCCGCAACCGGCGGTGTTCATCCCCGGCAAGTACGACGACCACGGCAAGTGGATGGACGGCTGGGAGACCCGCCGCAAGCGCACCACCGGCCACGACTATTGCGTGATCAAGCTCGCGCGGCCGGGCGTCGTGCACGGCGTCGATCTGGACACGAGCCACTTCACCGGCAATTTTCCGCCGGCCGCCTCGATCGACGCGTGTCACGTGGACGGCGACGTCCCGCCGGACAACGTCGATTGGCAAACCCTCGTGCCGGCGACCACGTTGCAGGGCAACCAGCATCACTACGTCGAAGTGAACGACGCGCGCGCCTTCACGCATCTGCGCGTGAATCTGTATCCGGATGGCGGTCTCGCGCGCCTGCGCGTGTACGGCCAGCCGCAGCGCGACTGGGCGCGGGTCGAACGCGGCACGCTGCTGGACCTCGCCGCGATCGAAAACGGCGCGTACCTCGTCGCCGCGAACAACCAGCATTTCGGCCCTGCCTCGCAGATGCTGATGCCGGGGCGCGGCGTCAACATGGGCGACGGCTGGGAAACCCGGCGCCGTCGCGAGCCCGGTAACGACTGGGCAATCGTCGCGCTCGCGCGGCCGGGCGTGATTCGCAAGATCGAAGTCGATACGGCGCACTTCAAGGGCAATTTCCCCGACCGCTGCTCGCTGCAGGCAGCCTCGGTCACGGGCGGCACCGACGATTCGCTGGTCACGCAGGCGATGTTCTGGCCGGTGCTGCTCGGCGATCAGAAACTGCAGATGGACCACGTGCATACGTTCGCCGCGGAACTCGCGTCGCACGGGCCGGTGACGCATGTGCGTTTCAATATCTTCCCGGACGGCGGCGTGTCGCGCCTGCGGTTGTGGGGCGAAATCGCGTAACGGAGTGGCGTCGATGAAGACTTTGCAGATGGAGCGGCTGACGCGCGCGGCCTTCGCGCCGTTCGGCGACGTAATCGAGCTGGACGGCGCGCGCCATTTCGCGATCAACGGTGGCACGACCGAGCGCTATCACGACCTCGCCAAGGTCGACGTCACTGAAAACGGCGGGCGGCCGCTGATCAGCGTGTTTCGCGCGCAACCCCGGACGCTGCCGGTCGAAATCGCGATGATGGAGCGGCATCCGCTGGGCAGTCAGGCTTTCATTCCCTTAACGGCACGTCGATATCTGGTGGTCGTCGCCCCGGCGGGCGAGTTCGACCCGGCACAGATGCGGGGCTTCTGGAGCGACGGTTGGCAGGGCGTGAACTATGCGAAAGGCGTCTGGCATCATCCGCTGCTCGCGCTCGAGCAGGTGAGCGATTTTGTCGTGGTGGATCGGGGCGGCGAACAACCCAACTGCGACGAATTGTCGTTGTCCGAGCCGTACCGGCTCGTGTACGAAGCGAGCTTCGAAATGGTGGAATAGGGCCGGGATCGCAGCACGGCTACAGCACTGAGCATGCTGTAATCGCACGCAAAAAAGACCCGGCCGATTTTCACCGGCCGGGTCTTTTTGCGTTTTGTCTGCTCGACCGCGTACCCCGACGCGGCCTGCATCACGTCAATGCTTGCGATGCGGGCAATTCTCCTTGGTGCACGCGCCGTACAGTGCCAACGCGTGCTCCTGCAGCTTGAAGCCGCGTTCCTTTGCGATGGACTGCTGGCGGCTTTCGATTTCGGAGTCGAAAAACTCTTCGACGAGCCCGCAATCGAGGCATACGAGGTGATCGTGATGCGACCCTTCGTTCAGCTCGAATACCGCCTTGCCTGATTCGAAGTTGCTGCGCGACAGCAGGCCGGCCTGCTCGAACTGCGTCAGCACGCGATACACGGTTGCCAGGCCGATATCGAGTTCTTCATGCAGCAGGTTGCGGTAGACGTCTTCTGCGGTTAGGTGGCGCACCGGGCTATGCTGGAATATCTCAAGGATTTTGAGGCGCGGTAGGGTCGCCTTGAGCCCGATATTCTTGAGATCGGTTGGATTGGTCATGACAAGGGATCCCTAGAGTACAATGCTGGGCTCTCATAGTAATGTGTTTTTGCCGTTCTGGTCATCTTCGATGGAATGAAACTCGCGCGGCTCGTCCTCGGGCCCGCACGGTGAGTGAAATGATTTCAAAATCTCAATTGATCTACCGGGGGAGCCGCATGCGGGGTACCTTGATCGCTGCTGTGACTGTCGCGGTTCTTGCCGGATGTTCCACCTACGACAGCCTGACGCAGCGCGTTGCACAAAGCATCACGCCGTACCGGATTACCGTGGTGCAGGGCAATTTCGTCTCGAAAGAAGCGGCTTCGCAGATGCAGGTCGGCCTGTCGCGCGCGCAGGTGCGCCAGCTGCTCGGCACGCCGTTGCTTACCGACATGTTCCACGCGGATCGCTGGGACTACGTGTTCTATTTCAAGCGCGGCTCGACTAGCGTCGTGCAACAACGCGACTTCGTGGTGATCTTCGCGGGCGACCGCGTCGCCAGTTGGTCGGGCGGCGACGATCTGCCGTCCAACCTCGAGCTGCTAGCCGAAATCGACGGCGACAGGCGCGGCAGGAAGGCCGCCGTGCCGGTCGCGGCGAGCGGCGCAAGCGGCGCCAGCGCGCCGGTGGCCGCGGCGCCGGTTGCGGTGGACACCACGCGCTCGCCGTCCGCCGACGCCGCCGCAGTGGCTGCGCCGTCCACGGACGCGAACGCCGAAGCTGCACAGGCCGCCAATCGTGCGACCAATGCGGTGCAGTCGCCGTCGGGCAGAACGCGGTCATCGGTGCGCTCGACCGCCCCGACCGCCAACGGTGGCGGGGTGCCGCCGCAAGGCCCAACGTCCGCGGGTCAGCCGCAGTTCCAGTTCCATCGTCCGCCGCCGCCACAGGTTCCGGGCACGCAGGAAAATCCGGTGGGACCAACGGGCCCGCAAAGCAGCAACGGCGGCCCGACGTATAACGCGCCGCTGACTTCTTCTCCCGCAACTTCGGGAACGGGCGGCTAATCGGGCTGTCCGTGTCTTAAGAAGGGCACTGCGAACGGGCACTGCACACGGGCTACACGCCGTGCGTGGCGCCCGTCGGACTTTTTGCTTTTCCTGTTACGCGCGGCGCTTGCGCAAGATTTCGGCCGCCGCCGCTTTTGCCCGGTTTTTTGCCGGCTTTTTTGCTTTCGCCAAGCCTCGTAGCCATGAAAATTGCCATTGCTGGCGCATCGGGCCGTATGGGCCGGATGCTCATCGAAACCGTCCTTAACGATTCCGGCGCCACGTTGTCCGGCGCGCTTGACCGTGCAGGCTCCCCGCAACTCGGCCAGGACGCCGGTACGTTTCTCGGCAAACAAACGGGCGTCGCGCTGACCGACGACATCGAGCGCGTGTTCGCCGAGTCGGACTACCTGATCGACTTCACGCGCCCCGAAGGCACGCTGATGCATCTGGAAGCCGCGCAGCGCCACAACGTGAAAATGGTGATCGGCACGACCGGTTTCGACAACGAGCAGAAAGCGCAATTGCACGCCGCCGCGGACAAGATCGCCATCATGTTCTCGTCGAACATGAGCGTCGGCGTCAATGTGACGCTGAAGCTGCTCGAATTCGCCGCGAAGCACTTCGCGACCGGCTACGACATCGAAATCATCGAGGCGCATCACCGTCACAAGGTCGACGCGCCGTCCGGCACCGCGCTGACGATGGGTGAAGTGATCGCCAACGCGCTCGGCCGCAATCTCGACGATTGCGCCGTCTACAGCCGCGAAGGCGTGACCGGCGAACGCGATCCGTCCACCATCGGTTTTTCGGCGATTCGCGGCGGCGACATCGTCGGCGACCATACAGTGCTGTTCGCGGGCATCGGCGAGCGCATCGAAATCACGCACAAATCGGCGAGCCGCCTGTCGTACGCGCAAGGCGCGCTGCGCGCGGTGCGTTTCCTCGAAGGCCACGCAAACGGCTTGTTCGACATGCAGGACGTGCTCGGCCTGCGCTGAGCGTGTCGCGGGGTCTTTCGCAGACTCTGTGCGCCCCCTGAATCACTTCCGAAGGCGAGGTCAGATGGCAGGCAACGGCATTACCCATTACCTGCAAACCAGCGATGCGATCACGCATGCCGTCGCCTATGTGCTGCTGGCTATGTCGATTGCGAGCTGGTGCTTTCTGATCGTCAAAAGCTGGATTTTGGGGCGCGCGAAACATCAGGCCACGCGCGCGATCGCGCAGTTCTGGCAGGCGCCCACGCTTTCCGAGGGCGTCGCGGCACTCAAGCGTGTGGATCGCGAGCGCGTCTTTACGCCGCTCGCCGAAGCCGCGCTGCATGCGGTCGAAGTGGACATTCCGGGTGCGCTGCTCGCCCGCGTGGAGCGCAGCGAGCGGGTATTGCGGGCGCTGCGTCAGGCGCTCAGCGCGACGCAGCGGCGGCTCGAATTCGGCCAGGTGCTGCTGGCCTCGGTGGGCAGCACGGCGCCGTTCGTCGGCTTGCTCGGCACCGTTTGGGGCATCTATCACGCGCTCAGCAGCATCGCGGCGAGCGGTGATGCGATGATCGAGAATGTCGCCGGCCCGGTCGGCGAGGCGCTCATCATGACGGCCTTCGGTCTCGTGGTCGCGATTCCGGCGGTGCTCGCCTATAACGTGCTCGGGCGTCTGGTGCGGCAGTTATCAGAAGAACTCGACGGTTTCGCGCACGATCTGCACGCCTACGTGTGCGCGCCGGCCGATCAGGCCCAAGCCAAAACCCACGAACAGGCGCCAGCCCCGGTCCGGGCCCGTTAAGCGCACCGCTCAAGGCAGAAGGAGGCGACATGGCATTCGGCGGACTGGAAAAAAAGCAGACGGCCGCGCCGATGGCCGAGATCAACATGACGCCGCTGATCGACGTGATGTTGGTGCTGCTGGTGATCTTCATCATTACCGCGCCTTTATTCACGCACGCGATCCGGCTCGATCTGCCCAAGGTCGCTTCAGCGGCGGCGCGGCAAACGCCGCAAACCATTTCCCTTTCAATCGATGCCGCCGGCAAGCTGTACTGGAACGGCAACGTCATCACGCTTCAGCAGATGCGCGCGCGGTTCGCGCAAGCGGGCAAAGAGGCCGAGCAGCCCGAGATCCACCTGCGCGCCGAGCGCTCGACGCGTTACGAGGTGATCGCACAGGTAATGGGCGCGGCGCAGCAGGCGGGGCTGGAACGGATCGGCTTCGTGACGGACCCGCCGCCGCCGGGCGCCAGCCAATAGCAAGACCGCGCCAATCCCGAGCCGGCCGCGCTACCCGGAACCCGTAGCGCTGCATCCGGCGCCGATCCCGCCGGGATGGCCCGATCCCATCCCACCCGCGCACCACGCCACGCGGCGCACCCGTCCGCGAACGGTATAATCAGCCCTTTCCCCCGCAGAAGGGGAAATGACGCCATTTCATCCAGCAGAGCACCAAAGCGGCCGGTGCGAAAGCACCGAACCCATCAATCCCATCACACCATGCACGAAAAATACGTTCCCTCCGACGTCGAATCCGCCGCGCAAGGGCAATGGCGCGCCGTCGACGCGTACAAGACGTCGGAAACCACCGACAAACCCAAGTTCTATTGCGTCTCGATGCTGCCGTACCCGTCGGGCAAACTGCATATGGGGCACGTGCGCAACTACACGATCAACGACGTGATGTACCGCTATCTGCGGATGAACGGCTACAACGTGCTGATGCCGATGGGTTGGGACGCGTTCGGCATGCCGGCGGAAAACGCCGCCATGGCCAACAGCGTGCCGCCTGCCAAGTGGACCTACGACAACATCGACTACATGAAGAAGCAGATGCAGTCGATGGGCCTCGCGATCGACTGGTCGCGCGAAGTCGCGACTTGCAGCCCCGATTACTACAAGTGGAACCAGTGGCTGTTCCTGAAGATGCTCGAAAAGGGCATCGCGTACAAGAAAACCGGTACCGTCAACTGGGACCCGGTCGATCAGACCGTGCTCGCCAACGAGCAGGTGATCGATGGTCGCGGATGGCGTTCCGGCGCGCTGGTCGAAAAGCGCGAAATCCCGATGTACTACATGCGCATCACGCAGTACGCGGATGAGTTGCTGAACGACCTCGAAGGCCTCGGCTGGCCCGAGCGCGTCAAGGTGATGCAGCAGAACTGGATCGGCAAGAGCTTCGGCGTGAACTTCGGTTTCCCGTATGGAATCGACGGCGAGCAGAAGTTGCTGCGCGTGTTCACCACGCGTGCCGACACGATCATGGGTGTGACCTTCTGCGCGGTCGCCGCCGAGCATCCGCTCGCCACGCGTCTGGCGAAAGACAAGCCGGAACTGCAAGCGTTCATCGAGGAATGCAAGCGTGGCGGCGTCGCTGAAGCCGACATCGCGACGATGGAAAAAAAGGGCATGGGCACCGGCTTCTACGTCACGCATCCGCTGACGCAGGAACAGGTCGAAGTGTGGATCGGCAACTACGTGCTGATGAGCTACGGCGAAGGCGCGGTGATGGGCGTGCCGGCGCACGACGAGCGCGACTTCGCGTTCGTGAAGAAATACGGTCTGCCGATCAGGCAGGTGGTGGCGGTCGAAGGCAAGGAATTCTCGACCGAGGCCTGGCAGGAATGGTACGGCGACAAGGAAGGCGGCGTCTGCGTCAACAGCGGCAAGTACAACGGTCTGAACTACACGCAGGCGGTCGACGCGATCGCCGGCGACCTGAAGGAACTCGGTCTCGGCGACAAGCAGGTCACGTGGCGTCTGCGTGACTGGGGCGTGTCGCGCCAGCGTTACTGGGGCACGCCGATTCCGATCATCCACTGTCCGAAGTGCGGCGACGTGCCGGTGCCGGAAAAGGATCTGCCGGTTGTGCTGCCGGAAGACCTCGTGCCGGACGGCACGGGCAACCCGCTCGCGAAGTCCGAAGCGTTCGTGAGCTGCACCTGCCCGACGTGCGGCGGTGCGGCCAGGCGCGAAACCGACACGATGGACACTTTCGTCGACTCGTCCTGGTACTTCTACCGTTATGCGGCGCCGGATGCGAAGACCATGGTCGACGAGCGCACCGATTACTGGGCGCCGATGGACCAGTATATCGGCGGCATCGAGCACGCGATTCTGCACTTGCTGTACTCGCGCTTCTGGGCGAAGGTGATGCGCGATATGGGTCTGGTCAAGTTCGGCGAGCCGGCCAGGAACCTGCTCACGCAGGGCATGGTGCTCAACGAAACCTACTATCGTGAAAACGAAGCGGGCAAGAAGACCTGGTACAACCCGGCCGACGTGACCGTCACGTTCGACGACAAGGGCCGCCCAGTCGGCGCCGTGCTGAACGCGGACGGCCAACCGGTGGTGCTCGGCGGCGTCGAGAAGATGTCGAAGTCGAAAAACAACGGCGTCGATCCGCAATTGCTGATCGATCAGTACGGCGCGGATACCGCACGTCTGTTCGTGATGTTCGCCGCACCGCCTGAGCAACAGCTTGAGTGGTCCGGTTCGGGCGTGGAAGGCGCGAGCCGCTTCCTGCGCCGCGTGTGGAGCTTCGGTCACGCGAACGAAGCAGCGCTGCGCGCAGGCGGCAAGCTGGACGCCGCGACGTTCGGCGAGGCGGACAAGGCGCTGCGCCGCGAGATCTACAGCGTGCTGAAGCAGGCTGACTTCGATTACCAGCGTTTGCAGTACAACACGGTGGTGTCGGCGGCAATGAAGATGCTCAACGCGCTCGACAGCGCGAAGGGCGCGCAACCAGCCGTGCTGCGCGAGACGTATAGCGTGATGCTGCGCGTGCTGTACCCGGTCGTGCCGCATCAGACCTTCCAGCTGTGGCAGGAACTCGGTTATGCCGACGAATTCGGCTCGCTGCTCGATGCGGCATGGCCGAAGGTCGACGAACAGGCGCTGGAACAGGCCGAAATCGAACTCGTGTTGCAGGTGAACGGCAAGGTGCGCGGCGCGCTGACAGTGGCGAAGGACGCGCCGCGTGAAGCGATCGAACAGATCGCGGCTGCTCACGAAATGGTCGCGAAGTTCAGCGAAGGCAAGGCGCCGAAGAAGATCGTCGTGGTGCCGGGCCGCCTCGTGAACGTGGTCGTTTGACGGCGCACGAAAACATGACAGCAGGCAGGACGCCGCTGCGCGCGGCGGCGCTTGCCTGCGCTGCGCAATCTACTGCGAACCAGGAGCCAATGTGACTCGCAGATCGTTTTTGACGCTGGCTTGCAGCGTGCTGATGTTGTCCGCCTGCGGCTTCCAGCTGCGCGGCCAGCAGGACTACGCATTCAAACGCCTCTATATCTCCGGCGGGTCGGCAGCGGCCGGTGCGCGCCTGACGCGTCTGGTGCAAGGCGGTAGCGATACGGTGGTGGTCAGTTCGGTTTCGAACGCCGACGCGACGCTGCAGATTACCGAAGGCCGCGGCATCAGCACGCTGACCTTGAACTCGCTCGGCGTGGTCGAGGAGTATCAAATGAATCTTTCGATGAACTACACGCTGGTCGGTAAGGACGGCACTGTGCTGATTCCGTCGAGCGTGATCGCGTTGAACCGCGCGATGACCTATAGCGACCAGTACTCGCAGGCCAAGAGCGCGGAATCCGATATCCTGTTCGCCGACATGGAAAACGACGCGATCGACCAGCTCACGCGCCGTCTGGCTATCGTGAAGTCGCTGCATCCGGCGCCTGGCCAGGAAGTGCCGGCAGTCGCGCCGCGCGCGCCTCTGCCGCCGCCGCCGCTGTGAGCGTGGTGCTTTGCTTACATTGTTTCTTTTGCCGCACTTGTTCAACCTCGCCGATCGGTAGCCATGCAACTGCGACTTGACGCGCTCGAAGCGCATCTCGCCAAGGGACTCGCCGGACTGTACGTCGTGTACGGCGACGAGCACCTGCTCGCGCAGGAAGCGTGCGACCGGATTCGCGCGACGGCGCGCGCGGCCGGCTTCACCGACCGCTCGGTGTTTACTGTCGAACGCGGCTTCGACTGGAGTTCGCTGCTTGGCGCGAGTCAGTCGATGTCGCTGTTCGGCGATCGCCAACTGGTCGAGTTGCGCATTCCGTCGGGTAAGCCGGGCAAAGAAGGCGCGGACGCGCTGAAAGCGCTCGCCGCCGCCGTCAATGACGACGTGCTGACGCTGATCACGTTGCCGAGGCTGGACGCCGCCACGCAGAAAGCCGCATGGTTTACCGCGCTGGCTGATGCCGGTGTCGCGTTGAAGATCGATCCGGTCGAGCGCGCGCAGTTGCCGAATTGGGTCGCCCAGCGGCTTGCTGCCCAGGGCCAGCGGGTCGCCGCGGGTGAAGAAGGGCGGCGCGCGTTGGAATTTATCGCCGAGCGCGTGGAAGGCAATCTGCTCGCCGCGCACCAGGAAATCCAGAAGCTCGGGCTGCTGTATCCGGCCGGTTCGCTAAGCTTCGAGCAGGTTCAGGACGCTGTGCTGAATGTCGCCCGTTACGACGTTTTCAAGCTGAACGAGGCGATGCTGGCAGGCGATGTCGGCCGTTTGTCACGCATGCTCGACGGCCTGCGCGGCGAAGGCGAAGCTGCTGTGCTGGTGCTGTGGGCGGTTGTCGAAGAAGTGCGCACGCTATTGCGGATCAAGCGCGGCGTAGCGGCGGGTAAGCCGCTCGCGATGCTGGTGCGCGAGAATCGTGTGTGGGGTCCGCGCGAACGGCTGATCGGGCCGGCGCTTTCGCGCGTCACTGAGGGCGCGCTGGAGAAGGCGCTCGCTTTGGCGGCGCGGCTGGATCGTCAGGTGAAGGGATTGTCCGGCGGCACGCCGGGCAATCATCGCAACGATCCGCCGCCTGATCCGTGGGACGGCTTGTTCGAACTGGCGATGACGGTGGCCTCGCCCGCAAAAGCGGCACCCGTGCCGCCACCGCGACCTCGCTCGGCGGCAACTGCACCGGCGCGAAGGCCAGTTTGATCTGCCTGGTTGAGCTTGGCTGAGCCAGGTTGACGCGGCGGCTTGGCGCGGCTCGATGCGCAAGAGTGGTAAGGCGTGAGCCGCACTGCCAGTGTCTCGAAGACGTCTCGCACCACCGACGTTCAGTATCCAGAGGATCAAGCCCCTCGCGCCCTCCAGCCGCCGCGGCGAGCAAAGCGCCGCCACCCGACTTACAATCGTTTCATCTTTCGCTAATTCTGCCTGCCCGCCGCACGTGAACGTGCGCGGCACCACGAGAATCAACATGGATATCGACCAGTACATGACCGACCTGGGCCGCCGCGCCCGCCACGCTTCGCGTGCGATGGCGCGTGCGTCGACGGCGGCGAAGAATGCCGCGCTCGCAGCCGTTGCTCAGGCGATCGAACGCGATGCCGCGCTGCTGAAGGAAGCCAACGCGCGCGACGTCGCGCGCGCACGCGACAAAGGTCTCGACGCTGCGTTCATCGACCGTCTGACGCTGTCGGACAAGGCGTTGAGGACGATGGTCGAAGGTTTGCGGCAAGTCGCCGCGCTGGCCGATCCGATTGGTGAAATCAGCAATCTGAAGTACCGGCCAAGCGGGATTCAGGTCGGTCAGATGCGCGTGCCGCTCGGTGTGATCGGCATCATCTACGAATCGCGTCCGAACGTGACGATCGATGCCGCCGCGCTGTGCCTGAAGTCGGGCAATGCGACAATCCTGCGTGGCGGGTCCGAAGCGCTGGAGTGCAACACGGCGCTGGCGAAGCTGATCGGCGAAGGGCTGGAAGCCGCCGGTTTGCCGCAGGACGCTGTGCAAGTGGTGGCCACCTCGGACCGTGCCGCGGTCGGCAAGCTGATCACGATGACCGAATACGTCGACGTGATCGTGCCGCGCGGCGGCAAGAGCCTGATCGAGCGGCTGATGAACGAAGCGCGCGTGCCGATGATCAAGCACCTCGACGGCATCTGCCATGTGTATGTCGACGATCGCGCGGATCTGACTAAGGCGCTGACCGTCTGCGACAACGCCAAGACGCATCGCTACGGCACCTGCAACACGATGGAAACGCTGCTGGTGGCGCGCGGCATTGCGGCTGAAGTGCTGCCGCCTTTGGGCAAGCTGTACCGCGGCAAGGAAGTCGAACTGCGTGTGGACGCTGCCGCGCGCGCGGTGCTGTCGGCGGCCGGCGTCGGCCCGCTAGTCGATGCGACCGAGGAAGACTGGCGCACCGAATATCTCGCGCCGGTGCTGGCGATCAAGGTGGTCGACGGCCTCGATGCGGCCATCGAGCACATCAACACCTACAGCTCCGCGCACACGGACGCGATCGTCACCGAAGATCACGACCGCGCGATGCGCTTCCTGCGGGAAGTCGATTCGGCGAGCGTGATGGTCAACGCGTCGACACGCTTTGCCGATGGCTTCGAGTTTGGCCTTGGCGCGGAAATCGGCATTTCGAACGACAAGCTGCATGCGCGTGGGCCGGTGGGGCTGGAAGGGCTGACGTCGCTGAAATACGTTGTGCTCGGGCACGGCGAAGGCCGGCAATAACGGTTCGCTTCCGGCGCGCTATCGCCATCGCTGGGATCGACACGAGCCTTCCGTTCAGTGCGCTGGCAGCCCCCGCTCATTTCGACGCTGACAAGCAGTACAAGGACCGCTGATGCTTTGGGTAAAAACGTTTCACATCGTTCTGATTGCTTCCTGGTTTGCCGGCCTGTTCTATCTGCCGCGCATCTTCGTCAATCTGGCGATGGAGACGGAACCCGCCGCCACGGCGCGGCTTTTGACGATGGCGCGTAAGCTGTTCCGCTTCATGACGTTTATCGCGGTGCCGGCGCTCGCATGCGGTCTGTGGCTGTGGCTCGCGGTCGGCATCGGACGCGGGCAGGGCTGGATTCACGCGAAGGTGGGCGTGGTGGTGTTGCTGATCGTCTATCACGCGTACTGCGGCGTGCTGCTGCGGACTTTCGAGCGTGGCGAGAACCGCCGGACGGATAAGTGGTATCGGTTGTTCAATGAACTGCCCGTGCTGGGCATGCTGGCGGCCGTGGCATTGGTTGTTTTGAAGCCGTTCTAAGACGAAGCGCGGACCGGCCCCGGTCCGCGTGTCACGTCATCTTCGTAGCGTGCTCGATGCGCTACGTACCCGTGGCCGGCCCCTGAATCCGGCGCCGCAACAATACTTCCTTCGCCTGCGCAAGTTTCTCGACCAGTTCCGGTCCCCGGCTTAGCGCCACGCCCACCGCGAGAATATCGCCGATCGCCAGATGCGAGACGCGCGAGGTCATCGGCGAAAAGATATCCGTGTCTTCGTCCACGTTCGCAAACAGGCCCACCGTCGCGAGCCGAGCGAGCGGCGAATTGCCGTGCGTGATTGCAATCACCTTCGCGCCCGCCGCCAGAGCGGACTTCGCCGCATCGACGATATCGCGCGTACGTCCGGTATTCGAAATCGCCACAACCACATCGCCTTCACCCAGCAGCGCCGCAGACATCAAAAACGTATGCGGATCCGAATACGCGACGCTCGGCATACCCAGGCGAAAAAACTTGTGCTGCACATCCAGCGCAGCAATACCCGAGCCTCCCGCACCGTAAAACTCGATGCGCCGCGCCTGCGCCAAAAGTGTGATCGCCGCCGCCACGCTGTCCGACGACAGATTGTTGCGCACCTGGATCAGCGCGCCGATGGTCCGGTCGAGCACCTTCGCGGCGACGCCTGGCGTCGGCTCGTCCGGCCGCACGTCGCGGTAGACGGCGGGCACTTCCGCGGCAATGCCTTGCGCCAGCCGGATCTTGAACTCGCGAAAGCCCGAAAAGCCGAGCGCATGGCAGAACCGCGCAATGGTCGGCTGGCTGACGCCGGCGCGTGCAGCCACCTCGGTCATCGACAGATCGAGCACCTCGCGCGGCGCTTCGATCACGTAATCGGCCAGCTTGCGCTCGGACGGGCGCAGCTGCTCGCGCATCTCTTCCACCTGGGACAGCATCATTTGAAAACTCGCACTATGCTGAAGAATGCGGGGACTATATCTGATTGCCAGTGAGTGTACAAAAACTACATTTAGCGCTGTAGGTGTAATCCCCAGGCTTCGCGCGTTCATCACTGATTGGCCGCCAGTAAAGCGATGCGGGCAGTTCCGAGATGCGGCGGTGCAGCAGGAATCGTCGTTGCGATCGTGTAGTTTTTCTACTAAGATTGCGGCGTCGACTGTTTCGACATCCCCGCGATACCTGCCTGGCATAGTGCGCGTACACCTCACGCCAGCGACGAAGGAGCTCCGATGGTTTCCCCGCATTCGCAATTGTTGAAGGTCACGCAACGCGTGGTCGAGCGCAGCAAGCCCACTCGCGAGGCGTACCTGGCCCGCATCGCACACGCGCAGGGCAAATTCCCGGCGCGCGGCGCGCTCTCGTGCGCCAATCTGGCCCACGGCTTTGCCGGGCTCGAAGGCAACGACAAGCTCGTCATCAAGCAGATCCGCCAGCCGAACATCGGCATCGTTTCGTCGTACAACGAGATGCTGTCCGCGCACGCGCCGTACAAAAACTACCCGGATATCATCAAGGAAGCCGCGCGTGAAAATGGCGGCGTCGCGCAATTCGCCGGCGGCGTGCCGGCCATGTGCGATGGCGTCACGCAAGGCAACGCGGGCATGGAACTGTCGTTGTTCTCGCGCGAAGTGATCGCGATGAGCACCGCAGTCGCCCTGACGCACAATATGTTCGACGCGGCGCTGTGCCTCGGCATCTGCGACAAGATCGTGCCGGGTTTGCTGATCGGCGCGCTGCAATTCGGCCATCTGCCGACGATTTTCGTGCCGGCCGGCCCGATGGGAAGCGGCCTCTCGAACGACGACAAAGCCAAGACCCGGCAGCTGTTCGCCACCGGCCAGTGCGGCCGCGACGCGCTGCTCGAAGCGGAGGCCGCCGCGTATCACAGCCACGGCACCTGCACGTTCTACGGCACCGCGAACAGCAATCAGATGCTGATGGAAGTCATGGGCCTGCACCTGCCGGGTTCCGCATTTGTGCATCCGCATACGCCGCTGCGCGACGCGCTGACCGCGCAGGCCGCGCGTCGCGTGCTCGATCTGACGGTGGAACGTGGCAACTACATGCCGATCGGCCATGTGGTCGACGAGAAAGCCATCGTCAACGGCATCGTCGCGTTGCTGGCCACGGGCGGTTCGACCAATCACACGCTGCATCTGGTTGCGATTGCGCGGGCGGCCGGCATCGTGATCGATTGGGACGACTTCGACACGTTGTCGCAAGCCGTGCCGCTGCTCGCGAAGATTTACCCGAACGGCAAGGCCGATGTGAATCACTTCCACGCGGCCGGCGGCGTGGCGTTCCTGGTCCGCAATCTGCTGGAAGGCGGCTTGCTGCATGAAGACGTGAACACCGTCGCGGGGAAGGGGCTCAAGCACTACACGGAAGAGCCGAAGCTGCTCGACGGCAAGCTGCAATGGGTGCCGGGCGCGCAGGTAAGCGAAGACACAGCGGTGCTGCGCGGCATCAAGGAGCCGTTCCAGCCGGACGGCGGCTTGCGTCTGATGCAAGGCAAGCTCGGTCGCGGCGTGATCAAGATTTCCGCCGTGGCGGCGCAGCATCGCAAGGTGAAGGCGCCGGCCATCGTGTTCGATTCGCAGGAAGCCGTGCAGGAAGCTTTCGACAACGGCGAACTGAAACGCGACTTCATCGCCGTGGTGCGCTTCCAGGGCGCCCGCGCAAACGGCATGCCCGAGCTGCATCGTTTGACGCCGTTGCTCGGTGTGTTGCAGGATCAAGGTTTCCACGTTGCACTGGTCACCGACGGCCGCATGTCCGGTGCCTCGGGCAAGGTGCCGGCGGTGATTCACCTGTCGCCGGAAGCGTTGCTGCAAGGCCCGATCGGCAAAGTCCGCACCGGCGACATGCTGGTGATCGATGCGGAAGCTGGCGTGCTGGACATTGAAATCGATGCAGCCGCATGGGCTGCGCGACCGGAAGCGGTGCCGCAGCACCAGGCGGAAAACGAAGTCGGCTTCGGCCGCGAATTGTTCGGCGTGTTCCGTGCGGCGGCAGCGCCCGCGGAGCAGGGCGCCTCGGTGTTCGGCCCGATGGTCGGCGAGCGCCACGCGCACCACGGCGCGCAGGGCAAAGCACACACAAGCACCACTCAAGCCAGCCACGCGCTGCAGAAACAAGGAGTCTGACTATGACGTCGAAAACAGTAAGCGATATCGTGCGCCTCGGCCCGGTGATTCCGGTGCTCGCATTCGACTCGGCCGAACAGGGCGAACATGTGTCGCGCGCGCTGCATGCGGGCGGCGTGAAAGTGCTGGAAATCACGCTGCGCACGGCGGCCGGTCTGGAAGCGATCCAACGCGCGAGCCAGTTGGCCGAAGACATCGTGGTCGGCGTCGGCACGATCACGAAACCCGAACATTGCGCTCAGGCGAAGAAGGCGGGCGCACAGTTCGGTGTGTCGCCGGGTCTGACGAAAGACATGCACAAAGCCGCGCAGGATGCGGGTTTGCCGCTGCTGCCGGGCGTGATGACACCAAGCGACATCATCGCAGCGCTGGAACTCGGCTACGAAATCGTCAAGTTTTTCCCGGCCCAACAGGCCGGCGGCGTGCCGATGCTGCAAGCCTTTTATGGCCCGTTCCCGACGTTGAAGTTTTGCCCGACCGGCGGCATTACTGCCGAAAGCGCCATCAATTTCCTCGCACAACCGAACGTCGTGTGCGTGGGCGGATCGTGGTTGACGCCGAAGGCTGCAGTTGCCGCGCAGAATTGGGACGAAGTGACGCGTCTTGCGCGCGCCGCCAGCGAGCTCGCCGCGCCTGCGCATTGAACTGACCAGCGCGTACGTTCGCCAGTTCAGCAGGTTCAGGCCAAGGAGCCTCGTCGAAGCAGCCCGTCAGGCTGTCGCGGCGAGGCTCCTTTTAATATGCGGCGCTGCCCTTTTGGCGCGCCTTGAAACAAAACAGACAGTAAAATTCAGCGTCCGCACGACTGCCTGGTACCGGCAGCGTCACAGGCTGCGAGACACACTGTGCCAGCTTCGTCGGCACCGAGAATCAACAACACAAAGGAGGAGCTTCATGGAAGCTGTCCACGGCAGCATGCTGCTGGTTTACGGGGTGATCGCCATCGCAGCGCTGATCTTGCTGATCACGCGCTTCAAGGTTTATCCGTTTCTCGTCCTGATCATCGTCTCGCTACTGCTTGGGCTCGCGGCCGGCATGCCGATGAGCACGATCGTCAAATCGTTCGAAACCGGCAATGGCAATACGCTCGGTCACATCGCGGTGGTGGTCGGTCTCGGCACGATGCTCGGCAAGATGATGGCCGAATCGGGCGGCGCGGAGCGCGTCGCGACCACGCTGATCGACTGGTTCGGTGAGAAGAACATTCACTGGGCGATGATGTTCGTCGCGATCATCGTCGGTTTGCCGGTGTTCTTCGAAGTCGGCTTCGTGCTGCTGATTCCGATTGCCTTCAACGTCGCCAAGCGCACCGGCAAGTCGCTGCTGCTGATCGGCCTGCCGATGGTCGCAGGACTGTCTGTCGTGCACGGGCTGATTCCGCCGCACCCGGCCGCGATGCTCGCGGTGCAGGCGTATCACGCCGATATCGGCAAGACGATTGCGTATGGACTGCTGGTCGGCGTGCCGACCGCGATCGTCGCCGGTCCGCTGTTCGCGCTGCTGATTCATCGCCAGATCAAGCTGCCGGCGAACAATCCGCTCGCCGCGCAATTCACCGAGTCTCACGCGGAAGGGGTGAAGCGTGAGCTCCCCGGGTTCGGCATTACGCTGTTCACGATCCTGCTGCCGGTCATCCTGATGCTGGTCGGCAGTTGGGCCGATCTGGTGTTCACGCCGAAAACCCTGCCGAACGATCTGCTGCATTTTGTCGGCAACTCGGACGTGGCGCTGCTGATTGCGGTGCTGGTCAGCTTCTGGACCTTCGGGGCGAAGCGCGGCTTCAATCGTGAGCAGATCCAGAAGTTCTGCGGCGAGTGTCTTGCGCCGATCGCGGGCATCACGCTGATCGTCGGCGCGGGCGGCGGCTTCGGACGTGTGCTGATGGATAGCGGCATCTCGAAGGAAATCGTCGGTGCGGCGACCTCGGCGCATCTGTCGCCGCTGCTGCTTGGTTGGATCGTCGCGGCGATGATCCGTCTTGCGACCGGCTCGGCCACGGTGGCGATGACGACCGCGTGCGGCATCGTCGCGCCGATCGCCTCGGCCAGCGGCGTGCAGGTCACGCCGGAATTGCTGGTGCTCGCCACGGGTTCCGGTTCGCTGATCTTCTCGCACGTCAACGACGGCGGCTTCTGGCTGATCAAGGAATATTTCGGCATGACGGTGGGGCAGACGTTCAAGACGTGGTCGCTCTGCGAAACCATCATTTCCGTGTTGGGTTTGGCTTTAACCTTCGCACTCGCGACGGTCGTGTAAGGAGTAATTGATGATTCTGATCGCAATGGGCGTGTCGGGCGCCGGCAAAACGAGGATTGGCGAAATGCTGGCCGAGTGCCTGCACTGCGCATTCACCGACGGCGACGCGTTTCACAGCGCTGCTAACAAAGAGAAAATGCACCACGGCATTCCCCTCACCGACGAAGACCGCTGGCCGTGGTTGCAAACCATCCGTGCAGCGATTGAAGAGAAGCAGAAGGCGGGCGAGAACGCGGTGTTCACGTGTTCGTCGCTCAAGCGCTCGTACCGCGACGTTCTGCGTGGCGGCAGCAACGGTGACAAGGACGTGTGCTTCGTCTATCTGAAGGGGTCGTACGAGATGCTGCACGACCGGCTGACCACGCGTACCGGCCATTTCTTCGATCCGTCGCTGCTGCAAAGCCAGCTCGATACGCTCGAAGAACCGGGCGCTGATGAGGCGATTACCGTGAGCATCGAGTTGTCGCCGGAAGAGATCGTCGATGAGGTGTTGAAGCAGATGAAGGCGCGTTGAGCGTTTTCGTCGCTCACGCGGCAGGATGAAAAAAGGCGCTCCGAGTGAGCGCCTTTTTTGGCTGATTTTTATGCCTGAGGCAACGAGGCAATGACTGAGCTTAAGCGATTCGCTTCGCCAGTTCCACCGCCTTGCCGATATACGACGCCGGCGTCATTGCGAGCAAGCGATCCTTCGCGTCCTGCGGAATAGCCAGGCCGGTAACGAACGTCTGCAACGCTTCGCGCGTGATGCCCTTGCCGCGCGTCAGTTCCTTCAACTGCTCATACGGGTTCTCGATGCCGTAACGGCGCATCACCGTTTGTACCGGCTCGGCCAGCACTTCCCAGCAGTTGTCGAGGTCTTCGTTCAGGCGCTGCGCATTGACTTCGAGCTTGTCGAGACCGCGGATCAGCGAGTCGTACGCGAGCAGCGAGTAGCCGAACGCGACGCCCATATTGCGCAGCACCGTCGAATCGGTCAGGTCGCGCTGCCAGCGCGATACCGGCAACTTGTCGGCCAGATGGCGCAGCGTCGCGTTGGCGAGGCCCAGGTTGCCTTCCGAGTTTTCGAAGTCGATCGGATTGACCTTGTGCGGCATCGTCGACGAACCGATTTCGCCTGCCTTCGTGCGCTGTTTGAAGTAACCGACCGAGATGTAACCCCACACGTCGCGATCGAGGTCGAGCAGGATCGTGTTGGCGCGCGACACGGCGTCGAACAGTTCGGCCATGTAATCGTGCGGCTCGATCTGGATCGTGTACGGATTGAACGTGAGCTTCAGACGCTGTTCGACCACTTCACGCGAGAACGCTTCCCAGTCGAACTCCGGATAGGCGGACAGATGCGCATTGAAGTTGCCGACCGCGCCGTTCATCTTGCCCAGCAGTTCGACCTTCGCGACGCGGTCGATCGCGCGGTCGAGACGCGCGGCGACGTTGGCGATTTCCTTGCCGAGCGTGGTCGGGCTGGCCGGCTGGCCGTGCGTGCGCGACAGCATCGGCTGTTCGGCATGCGCGTGCGCCAGCGCGACGAGGCGCTGATGCACCGAGCGCAGCGCCGGCAGAATGACGTGCTCGCGTGCGCCGGCCAGCATCAGGCCGTGCGACGTGTTGTTGATGTCTTCCGAGGTGCACGCGAAGTGGATGAACTCGCTTGCGCGCTCCAGTTCTTCCTGACCCTTCACCGATTCCTTCAGCCAATACTCGACCGCCTTCACGTCGTGATTCGTCACGCGTTCAATGTCCTTGATGCGCGCGGCGTCGTGCGCGGTGAAGCGCTCGGCCAGTTGCAGCAGGAATTGTTCGGACGCGTCGGAAAAGCGCGGCACTTCGGCGAAACCGGCACGCGACAAGGCGATCAGCCAGTGGATTTCAACCGTCACGCGATGGCGCATGAACGCGGCTTCCGAGAGCCAGTCGCGCAGGGCTTCGGTTTTCGACGCATAGCGGCCGTCGAGCGGGGAGAGCGCGGTCAGCGCGAACAGGGTGTCGGGGCGGGTGTCGGACATGATGGGGGCCGGGTCGGGGCGTTGAGCGCTCAGTGAGCGGATCGGGAACGGAGGGAACCGCGAATTTTACCACCGCGCGGCTGTTTGCCCGATCTTGGGATCGATCTGGCGACGAACCCGGCCTGCGCCACGCTCGCTTCGAGTTCTCGCTCAAGCCGTGCTAACGCCCTGGCTCCTTGGCCGCGCCGCTAGAATGCTGACTTCTTCTCTCTCCGCTGGCAGCAGGTTTTCGCATGGAACTGAAATGGCTCGAGGACTTCGTTTCGCTCGCGGAAACGCGTAGTTTCAGCCGCTCGGCCGAATTGCGGCACGTCACGCAGCCGGCGTTTTCGCGGCGGATCCAGGCCTTGGAAGCATGGCTCGGCACCGAATTGATCGACCGTTCGGTCTACCCGACGCGGCTGACCGCGGCCGGCCAGGTGTTCAACGAGCAGGCGCTCGCGATGCTGTCGCAGTTCCACGAGGCGCGCGCGCTGCTGCGCGGACACACGGCGACACCCCAGGCGACCATCGAGTTCGCGGTGCCGCACACGCTGTCGCTGACTTACTTCCCGCGCTGGCTGCAACGCATCGAAGCGCAGATGGGGCCGATCCATACGCGGCTGCGCGCGCTGAACGTGCACGACGCGGCTTTGTCGCTGGTGGAAGGCGGCTGCGATCTGATGATGGGCTATCACCATCCCAGCCACCCGGTCGCGCTCGATCCGGCGCGCTACGACATGCTGACGCTCGGCAACGAGCCGATCAGCCCGTTCTCGGCGCCGGGCCGCGCGAGCCGGCCGCGTCACACGCTGCCCGGCGGCGCCGACGCGCCGACGCCGTATCTGTCATACACGCCGAACGCGTACCTCGGCCGCATGACCGAGGTGATCCTCGCCAACGCGCCCGAGCGCCTTTACCTCGACCGGCTGTACGAGACCGACATGGCCGAGGGGCTCAAGGCGATGGCGCTGGCCGGTCACGGTATCGCGTTCCTGCCGCACAGCGCAGTGGAAGACGCGGTCGCCGACGGCAAGCTGATCCGGCTGGATCGCGCGACACGCGGCACGCCCGAAGGACAGCTTACGCTGACCATGGAAATCCGCCTGTATCGCGACAAGCTGGCGGCGAAAAGCGATGATGCGCGGCAGATACTCGTGCGTCAGTTGTGGGACCTGGTGTCGGAGGAGCTGGCGCAGCGCGCTGTCTGAAACTGCCCGCGTACGACGTCAAATTGCGAGTTCTCGACGATTATGCAAAAAAAACATAATCGGATAAGGAAACGGCATTGGATTTCAAATCGGCGTTTTTCGACAATGGCGGCATTCGATCAACGCCGGAGCGTTCATGTCTTCCCAGCAGCCAGTCGCACAATCCGCATCATCGTTGCAGTCCGTCCCGTCCTACCTCAATATCGAAGACCTCGGCCCGTGGGGCAACTACCTGCGTCAGGTCGACCGCGTCGCGCCGTACCTCGGCTCGCTGTCCCGCTGGCTCGAAACCCTGAAGCGCCCGAAGCGCATTCTGATCGTCGATGTGCCTATCGAACTCGATAACGGCACGGTCGCGCACTTCGAAGGCTATCGCGTGCAGCACAACGTGTCGCGTGGTCCGGGCAAGGGCGGCGTGCGCTATCACCAGGACGTGACGCTGTCGGAAGTGATGGCGCTGTCGGCGTGGATGTCGGTCAAGAACGCGGCTGTGAACGTGCCGTACGGCGGCGCGAAGGGCGGTATCCGCGTCGATCCGCGTACCTTGTCGCGTGGTGAGTTGGAGCGCGTGACGCGCCGCTACACGAGCGAAATCGGCATCATCATCGGACCGAACACCGACATCCCCGCGCCGGACGTGAACACGAACGAGCAGATCATGGCGTGGATGATGGACACGTACTCGATGAACCAGGGCCAAACGGCCACGGGCGTCGTGACCGGCAAGCCGATTGCGCTTGGCGGTTCGCTGGGCCGCCGCGAAGCGACGGGCCGCGGCGTGTTCGTGGTCGGTTGCGAAGCGGCGCGCCGCATCGGCTTCGACATCGAAGGTGCGCGCATTGCCGTGCAAGGCTTCGGTAACGTCGGCGGGATTGCTGCACGTCTGTTCCAGGAAGCGGGCGCTAAAGTGGTCGCGGTGCAGGATCACACCGGTTCGCTGTACAAGTCGAGCGGTATCGATGCGGGCGCATTGCTCGAGCACGTCGCGAAGACGGGCGGTGTCGGCGGTTTCCCGGAAGCCGACGCGATCGCGAATGAAGACTTCTGGACCGTCGAATCGGACATCCTGATTCCGGCCGCGCTGGAAAACCAGATCACCGAAAAGAACGCCGGAAAGATCAAGACGAAGATCATCGTGGAAGGCGCTAACGGCCCGACCACCACCGCAGCGGACGACATTCTGCATGACCGCGGCATTCTCGTGATTCCGGACGTGGTCGCCAACGCGGGCGGCGTGACGGTGTCGTACTTCGAATGGGTGCAGGACTTCTCGAGCTTCTTCTGGACCGAAGACGAGATCAACCAGCGCCTCGAGCGCGTGATGCGTGAAGCATTCGCCGCGGTGTGGCAAGTGTCGAGCGAGCAGAATGTGTCGGTGCGGACCGCGGCGTTTATCGTGGCCTGTAAGCGCATCCTGCAAGCGCGCGAAATGCGCGGCCTGTATCCCTGATCTGTTTGCGTGAAACGGCCGGTCCGCCACCCTGCGGGCCGCAGCCCATTCTTGCTTTGACGCGGTTCACAAGACCGCGTGTATGACCGGCGGGCGGCATCGTATCGATGCCGCCCGCCTTTGTATATCCGGAAAGGTTGACCGATCGGCCGGAAGCGCTGTAAACCTGTAGCGGCGTAGACGCAACAAACATGGTTTATAGCCATACTTTCAGAATAATTACTTTGCTAAACTGGCGCCGGTTCTTGCCAAGGAGATCACAAATGAAGGTTAAAAAAGCTGCGCTGCTGCTCGCGACTCTCGGACTGTTTACGGTTGGCGCGCATGCGCAAGACGCTGGTACGCTGAAAAAGATCAAGGACACGGGCGTGATTTCGCTGGGTCATCGTGAATCGTCGATCCCGTTTTCGTACTACGACGACAAGCAGAACGTCATCGGTTACTCGCAGGAATTCGCGCTGAAGGTGGTGGACGCGGTCAAGGCCAAGCTGAACATGCCTAACCTGAAGGTCAAGCTCACGCCTGTCACGTCGCAAAACCGTATTCCGCTGGTGCAGAACGGCACCGTCGACATGGAATGCGGCTCGACCACCAACAACGCAGAGCGCCAGCAACAAGCTGCGTTCTCGAACACGATCTTCGTGATCGGCACGCGTTTGATGACCAAGAAGGATTCGGGCGTCAAGGACTGGGCCGACCTGAAGGGCAAGACGGTCGTGACGACCGCCGGCACCACGTCCGAGCGTATCCTGCGCAAGATGAACCAGGACAAGAGCATGGGCATGAACATCATCAGCGCGAAGGACCACGGCGAGTCGTTCCTGACGCTCTCCACCGGCCGCGCTGCCGCGTTCATGATGGATGATGCGCTGCTGGCAGGCGAACGCGCCAAGTCGAACAACCCGGGCGATTTCGTGATCGTCGGTACGCCGCAATCGCATGAAGCGTACGGCTGCATGATTCGCAAGAACGATCCGGAGTTCAAGAAGGTGGTGGACGACGCGATTGCGAAGGTCGAAACCTCGGGCGAAGCCAGCCAGATCTACAAGAAGTGGTTCGAATCGCCGATTCCGCCGAAGGGCCTGAACCTGAACTTCCCGGAAAGCGACGACATGAAGGCGCTCTACAAGAGCCCGAATGACAAGGCGATCGACTAAACCTTAGCTGTCTTTTTGAAACGCTGAACGAAACGGAAGGGGCCACGCGCTTCTTCCGTTTCTTTTTGCAGGAGTCTTCGTCATGTCATATCACTGGAACTGGGGCATTCTGCTGAGTCCGGTCTCCACCGGCGAGCCGACCACCTATCTGGGCTGGCTGATGTCCGGCTTCTGGGTGACGATCACCGTGTCGCTGTCGGCATGGGTGATCGCGCTGATCGTCGGATCGCTCTTCGGTGTGCTGCGTACGGTGCCGAACAAATGGGCCTCCGGCATCGGCACACTCTACGTCGCGATTTTCCGTAACATCCCGCTGATCGTGCAGTTCTTCATCTGGTATCTGGTGATACCGGAGTTGCTGCCGGTGTCGATCGGTACCTGGTACAAGCAATTGCCGCCGAGTGCGCAGTTCTTCTCGTCGTCGATTGTGTGTCTCGGGCTCTTCACCGCCGCGCGGGTGTGCGAGCAGGTGCGCTCGGGCATCAACGCGTTGCCGCGCGGCCAGCGCGCCGCGGGTCTGGCGATGGGTTTCACGCAGTGGCAGACGTACCGTTATGTGCTGCTGCCGGTCGCGTACCGGATCATCGTGCCGCCGCTCACGTCCGAGTTTTTGAATATCTTCAAGAACTCGGCGGTCGCGTCGACCATCGGTCTGCTGGATCTGTCCGCACAGGCGCGCCAACTGGTCGACTACACGTCGCAGGCGTATGAGTCGTTTATCGCTGTCACGCTGGCGTATGTGCTGATCAATCTGATCGTGATGCAACTGATGCGCTGGGTCGAACACAAGACCCGGTTGCCCGGCTATATCGGAGGCAAGTGATGCACCATTTCGACTGGAGCGGTATTCCGGGCGCACTGCCTACGCTGTGGACCGGCGCCATCGTCACTATCAAGATCACGTTGATCGCGATCGTGATCGGCATTATCTGGGGCACCATTCTTGCAATCATGCGGCTGTCGCCGTTCAAGCCGTTCGAATGGTTCGCGAAGGGCTACGTGACGGTGTTCCGCTCGATCCCGCTGGTGATGGTCCTGCTGTGGTTTTTCCTGATCGTGCCGCAGGTGCTGCAGAACGTGCTTGGGCTTTCGCCGGATATCGACATCCGGCTCGCATCGGCGATGGTCGCGTTTTCGCTGTTCGAGGCGGCGTACTATTCGGAGATTATCCGGGCTGGTATCCAGGCGGTGCCGCGCGGGCAGGTCAACGCGGCGTTTGCGCTCGGCATGAGCTACCCGCAGGCGATGCGCCTCATTGTGCTGCCGCAGGCGTTCCGCGCGATGGTGCCGCTGCTGCTTACGCAAGGTATCGTGCTGTTTCAGGATACGTCGCTCGTCTACGTGATCAGCCTCGCCGACTTCTTTCGCACCGCCACGAATATTGGCGACCGTGACGGTACGAATGTTGAAATGGTACTGTTCGCGGGCGCGTGTTATTTCGTGATCTGCGTGATCGCGTCGAACCTCGTCAAAGGTCTCCAGAAAAAGGTCGCAAGATGATCTCTATCAAGAATGTTTCGAAGTGGTACGGCCAGTTTCAAGTACTGACCGACTGCACGACGGAAGTCAAAAAAGGTGAAGTGGTGGTGGTGTGCGGCCCGTCGGGCTCGGGCAAGTCCACGCTGATCAAAACCGTGAACGGCCTCGAGCCGTTCCAGAAGGGCGAGATCGTCATCAACGGTCAATCGCTGACCGACAAGAAAACCAATCTGTCGAAGTTGCGTGCGAAAGTCGGCATGGTGTTCCAGCACTTCGAACTCTTCCCGCATTTGTCGATCGTGCAGAACCTGACGCTCGCGCAGGTGAAGGTGCTCGGCCGCACGAATGACGAAGCCACGACCAAGGGCTACAAGCTGCTCGATCGCGTCGGTCTGCGTGCGCATGCGGATAAGTTTCCGGGGCAGTTGTCGGGCGGTCAGCAGCAGCGTGTGGCGATTGCACGCGCGCTGTCGATGGATCCGATCGCGATGCTGTTCGACGAGCCGACCTCCGCGCTCGATCCGGAAATGATCAACGAAGTGCTCGACGTGATGGTCGAACTCGCGCAGGAAGGCATGACGATGATGTGTGTCACGCACGAAATGGGCTTTGCCAAGAAGGTCGCGCACCGCGTGATCTTCATGGACAAGGGCTTGATCGTGGAAGACGACCGCAAGGAAGACTTCTTCGCGAACCCGAAGTCGGATCGCGCGAAGGATTTTCTGGCGAAGATCCTGCACTGAGGTTTGTTCGCGGCACGTTATGCCGCCTTCGTCCTTTTGCAGAAAAAAGCCGCTTCGGAAGAAGCGGCTTTTTTATTTGTTGCGTGCTTCCGCGAGTTCGGGGTTTAGCGCACCGGGATCAGGATTCGAACGCCGCAGCGTCGTCCGCCGCTTCCAGATCGACTTCCGACTCTGTCAACGCTGACGCCGCGATCGTGGTTGCCGAAGCCGATGCATCCAGCGCCGGGTTGCGCAGTTTCTCTAGCACAGAAGGCGGTACCGGCACATTGACGCGGCCGATCACTTCGCCGTGCTGGAACATCATCAGATCGCCGGGTTTGAACGCGGTCCACACTTCGTTATCGGTGAGCGGTTGCGTCGCAATCACGGCGACGCGGTCTTCCGGCGTCGTGTACTTCGCGAAATCGATCGACACGTCTGCATCGACGAGATGCGCGGTCGAGAACGGCCAGCGTCGCACGATGAAGTGCAGATGTGTCGAGCAGTGCGCGAACAACGCCTGGCCGTTCGACATCAGGAAGTTGAATACGCCGAATTGCGTGATCTCGCGCGTGAGCGTTTCCAGTGCCGCGAACAGTTCGTCGAGCGGCGGCTGGCAGCCGGGGAAAGCCTTGCGCAAACCTTGCAGCAGCGCGCAGAACGCGAGTTCGCTATCGGTCGTGCCGACCGGTTGATAGACGCCCGTCAGCGTTGGCGAATAATTTTTCAGGTCGCCGTTGTGCGCGAAGATCCAGTGACGCCCCCACAACTCACGCATGAACGGATGGCAGTTCTCCAGCAGGATGTGCCCTTGCGTCGCCTTGCGGATATGCGCAATCGTGTTCTTCGATTTGATTGGGTAGCGCTTGACCATCTCGGCGATCGGCGAGGTGGCCGACGATTGATGGTCGATGAACAGGCGGCAGGCCTTGTCTTCGAAGAAGGCGATGCCCCAGCCGTCCGCATGGTGATCGGTGACGCCGCCGCGCTCCGCAAAGCCGGTGAACGAGAACGTGACGTCCGTCGGCGCGGCGCAGTTCATTCCGAGAAGTTGGCACATGTTGCGGGTGAGCCTGTGAACGGGGCGAGCCGTTACAATGATGATTTCCCAAGCATATCACCGAGCCAGAACCGCCAAATAGCAAAATTGACGTGTGTTTAGCCCGCAACACCGCGGTTTGCTGCGGTTTGCAGCCGTCGATTGGCTTTGTCGCCGAGGTTCGTTCCCCTCTCGCCATGACTGCTTCCAACGCTTCCCTCGATTCCCTCACGCTCGCACGCCCGGACGATTGGCACCTGCACGTCCGCGACGGCGAGATGCTTGCCGCCGTGCTGCCGGACACCGCGCGCCAGTTCGGCCGCGCGATCATCATGCCGAACCTGAAACCGCCGGTCACCACCACCGCGATGGCGCAGGCGTACCGCGAGCGCGTCGTCGCCGCGATTCCGGCCGGCGTGAAGTTCGAACCGCTGATGACGCTGTATCTCACCGACAACACGCCGCCTGACGAAATCCGCCGCGCACGCGAAAGCGGCTTCGTGCATGGCATAAAGCTGTACCCCGCGGGCGCGACGACCAATTCGGACGCGGGCGTCACCGACATCATGAAGTGCGCGAAAACGCTCGAAGCGATGCAGGAAACCGGCATGCCGCTGCTGGTGCACGGCGAAGTGACGGATTCGTCGATCGATCTGTTCGACCGCGAGAAAGTGTTTATCGATCGTGTGATGACGCCGCTGCGCCGCGAGTTTCCAGCCCTGAAAGTGGTGTTCGAGCACATCACCACGAAAGACGCAGTCGACTACATCCGTGAGGCCGGCGTGGCTCCGGGGCTGCTGGGCGCGACGATCACCGCGCACCATCTGCTGTACAACCGCAATGCGATCTTCCAGGGCGGCATCCGCCCGCATTACTACTGTCTGCCGGTGCTCAAGCGCGAGACGCATCGCGTGGCGCTGGTCGAGGCGGCGACCTCGGGCAATCCGCGTTTCTTCCTCGGCACGGATAGCGCGCCGCATCCGAAGGGTTTGAAGGAGCACGCGTGCGGCTGCGCGGGCTGCTACACGGCGCTGCACGCGCTCGAACTGTATGCGGAAGCGTTCGACAAAGCGGGTGCGCTGGATAAGCTCGAAGGCTTTGCGAGCTTCTTCGGGGCGGATTTCTACGGCCTGCCGCGCAGCGCGGAAAAGGTCACGTTGCGTCGCGAGGAATGGACGCTGCCCGCCGAGTTGCCGGTCGGCGATACGCCGGTCGTGCCGTTGCGTGGCGGTGAGTCGATTGGTTGGCGGCTGGTCTGAGCTTGGACCAGATGCAGGTGATGCAGGTGCAGGAGGCGGCGCGCGTGGGTTTCGCCGATATTGACTGGTCGAAGCCGTGGTTCGCGCAGTTTGCCGTGCGCGGCGCCCGCTGGCAGGAGGCCGCGCTGACGAGCTACGCGGCTTTGCTCGATGAAATGAACGCGGATGCTGGCGCGATGCAGCAGCGCACCGGGCGCGGTCAGCGCCTGGCGTTCATCGCGCAGGACGATTTGCCGCCGGGCGCGGCTTACGAGGCGCACATCGCGTCGACCGGCTGCGTGCCGACTCGTCACAATCTGCATGACTTCTTCAACGCGTCGATGTGGTTTGCGTTTCCGCGCATCAAGGCGGCGCTGAACGCGCGTCAGTCTGCGGCAATCGACGTCTTAGGCGTCGGCCCGACCCGCGGCGGCGTGCGCGATGCGTTGACTCTGTTCGACGAAAACGCGTTGCTGTTCACCTGCGCGGATCCGGCATTGAGTGCCGCCTTGCGTGGATTCGACTGGCAGACGCTGCTGGTTTCGCGGCGTGATGCGTGGGGCATGTATTGTGAAGTGCGCTGCTTCGGGCATGCGTTGCTGGAAAAACTGATCGCGCCGTTCAAGGCTTGCACGGGTCACGCCTGGATCGTCGACGTACCCACCGAGTACTTTGGGTGGCCCGCCTTGGCGCGCGACGCGTGGCTAGATGAAGCGGTCGGCACCGCGCTGCTGAATACCGAAGCGTTGACGAGCCGCCTGTTCGCGCCGCTCCCCGTGCTGGGCATTCCGGGCTGGTGGCCGGACAACGAATCGCCCGCGTTTTACGACGACGTCTCGGTGTTCCGCGCCGGCCGCCGCTCGCGCTGAAACGCCAGCGGGCCAAGCGCGGCTCCGTACGCGACGACACCCATTCGGCTATTTCCACTGCGCGAGCGGCTTCCCGCCCGTCGCAGTGGTAAAATCCGCCCCAGCAAAGCGGGCCAGGCAGTCGCGGCCTCTGCGGCTTCGGCCAAAGAGGGCGAGGAAAGTCCGGACTCCACAGGGCAGGGTGATGGCTAACGGCCATCCGTGGCGACACGCGGAACAGGGCAACAGAAAGCAAACCGCCGATGGCCCGGCGCGAGCCGGGATCAGGTAAGGGTGAAACGGTGCGGTAAGAGCGCACCGCGGCTGCTGCAAGGCAGACCGGCACGGTAACCTCCACCCGGAGCAATTCCAAGTAGGCAGGCGCGCATCTTCGAGATGCAGGACGGGGCCCCCGTCTCGTCTGCGGGTAGGAAGCTTGAGCGCGTCAGTAATGGCGCGCCTAGAGGAATGGCTGCCACGCGCGTCGCGTTTTCGGACGTTGCGCGTGCACAGAATCCGGCTTATCGGCTTGCTTTGCCACCCAATGAAAAATGCCGGCGTCCGTGTGGACGCCGGCATTTTCTTTTTGTGCGCTCCTTCGGCTACCGGAGCCGACGAGCCGCGCCGCGCTTAGCTCGCGACGATATCGAACGAGTGCGACAGTTCGGCGGTTTTTGCGATCATGATCGACGCCGAGCAGTATTTGTCGTGCGACAGATTGATCGCCCGTTCCACGGTAGCCGGATTCAGATTCTTGCCGGTCACGGTGAAGTGGAAGTGGATCTTGGTGAACACCTTCGGATCTTCGCTCGCGCGTTCCGCCTTCAGCGTTACCGAGCAGCCGGCAATTTCCTGACGGCTCTTCTTCAGGATCATCACGACGTCGTACGCCGTGCAGCCGCCCGTGCCGAGCAGAACCATTTCCATCGGACGCGGCGCAAGATTGCGGCCGCCGCCTTCCGGCGCGCCGTCCATCGTGACCAAATGGCCGCTGCCCGTCTCGGCGGCGAACGCCATCCCGTCTTGCCCCATCCAGCTAACTTTGCATTCCATGCTGTGCTCCACCGCGCTTCGCTTATTCGAGACGGCATTGTAGCCCGGCGTTTGCGTGTCCGCCCGGAGGGACTTCGGCGGGAAATTATGCACAATGACGGCTTGCGTGTTGCGGTGCGGCATGTTCAGCCGGTTCGGGAATGCCCTGAAGGGTTTAGGGGTTTTACTCTAGTCGATGTCTGCCGTCGAGGCCGCTCTTGGAAGGTTTAGTGTTTGATTTAAAAGAGAATTTCCAGCGTGGTGGCCAGCTTTTGTGTTTCCCATATAATGAAATCACATTTCGCAATGCAAATGTTCTTGCATCGCACAAGGGTGCCTCATATAATCGATCCCATCGGTTGCCAGTAGTCCTGCAACCTCCGCTGTCTCCTCCACCTCCTCCTTTGGTGGATTAAACCCGAACCGCTCGTTCGGGTTTTTTTTCGTCTTCGCTTTTGCCTTCAAGGCACGGTTTCACGACCCGGCACGAAGGCCGGATGACTACTGTCCTGGCCACCTGCGCAACACGCCTGCCAGTCCAAGCAGCCGCAGATTTTGACTTGACGTCACAAATTCCTTTATAATCCAAGGCTTTTCCGCATCCGCGCCCGCGGAGGAAGAACAGGGAGAGCCTGCACGCGCCTCGATGCGCACACTACAAGCAGGAAAAAAACATTGGGCGCAGCAATTTTTTTGGATCGATCATGAAGACGTTTTCCGCAAAAGCCCATGAGGTGACGCGCGAATGGTACGTGATTGACGCGACGGATAAGGTTCTCGGGCGTGTCGCCAGCGAAGTGGCACACCGTCTTCGCGGCAAGCACAAGCCTGAATTCACTCCCCACGTCGACACCGGTGATTTCATCATCGTTATCAACGCAGGCAAGCTGAAAGTCACGGGCAACAAGGCTACTGACAAGAAGTACTATCGCCACTCGGGTTACCCGGGCGGTATCTATGAAACGACGTTCGGCAAAATGCAAGAACGCTTCCCGGGCCGTGCGCTCGAGAAAGCGGTCAAGGGCATGCTGCCGAAGGGCCCGCTCGGCTACGCGATGATCAAGAAGCTGAAGGTCTACGCCGAAGCAACGCATCCGCATTCGGCGCAACAGCCGAAAGCGCTCGAGATCTAAGGGGAGCCCACATGATCGGTAACTGGAATTACGGCACGGGCCGCCGCAAGAGCGCCGTCGCACGTGTGTTCATCAAGGCAGGCAAGGGCGATATCGTTGTGAACGGCAAGCCTATCGCCGATTACTTCTCGCGCGAAACGTCGCTGATGATCGTGCGTCAGCCGCTGGAACTCACGAACCACGGCGTTACGTTCGACATCAAAGTCAACGTAACGGGTGGCGGTGAAACGGGTCAAGCCGGTGCGGTTCGCCACGGCATCACCCGCGCGCTGATGGACTATGATGCAACGCTGAAGCCGACGCTGTCGAACGCCGGCTTCGTGACGCGTGATGCTCGTGAAGTCGAACGTAAGAAGGTCGGCTTCCACAAGGCACGCCGCAGGAAGCAATTCTCGAAGCGTTAATCGCTTTGGGTGCGATCCGGCTCTTGGGCCGGAGCGCTGCAAAAGCCGCCGACGCTTTCGCGAAGGCGGCTTTTTTATTTTTTCTCCCGTTTTTGCATTGGCCATTTCGTTGCTGCGGCGGCTGTTTGGCACGCGCGGACGCGCGCGGACAGGCTGGGAGCGGCTATGGCGTCGTCAAACGATTTTCCTGGAAGAACCCATTGATTTTGTGGGCTTCAGCACGATATCGAGATCAGCCCTACAATAGCGGTTAGAAGCTTTTTGGAGAGTTCGAATGAACGCAGTCACCGATACACCCGTGACCGAGATGCCCGCCCCCTTCGTTTTCACCGACGCAGCGGCTGACAAGGTCAAGCAACTGATCGAAGAAGAAGGCAACGCGGACCTCAAACTGCGCGTTTTCGTGCAGGGCGGCGGCTGCTCGGGCTTTCAGTACGGTTTTACGTTCGACGAAGCCGTCAACGAAGACGACACCGTCATGAACAAGAGCGGCGTCCAGCTGCTGATCGATTCGATGAGCTACCAGTATCTGGTCGGCGCTGAGATCGACTACAAGGACGACATCAACGGCGCGCAGTTCGTCATCAAGAACCCGAATGCCACGACCACCTGCGGCTGCGGTTCGTCGTTCTCGGTTTGATGGCAGCGGTTTGATGGCCCTTTGGGCGACAGGTTGTAAAAAAACGGGGCGTTGGCCCTAATGCCGTTCAGTTAAGCGACTGAACGGCATTTTCATTTGGGGCACACAAACTGGTTGTAAACGGCCGCTGGCGATGTTAACCTGCATCGCCATGCTGGCCGATGACCTCATCTGTCTTGTCGAATCGCAGCCGCCTGTCGATCTGAACCGGCTGGGCGAGCATCTGCCTTACGACTGGATCGAGAACACGGTTCAAGCCACGGGCGTGGCCAGCATCCGTCGGCGACGTTTGCCCGCGCAGCAGGTCGTGTGGCTGGTCATCGCGCTGGCGCTGTACCGTCATCAATCGATCAGCGAGGTCGTGGACGAGCTTGATCTCGCCTTACCTGCACGCGATGCGTCATTTGTCAGTAAAAGCGCGGTGACGCAGGCGCGGCAGCGCACCGGCGCCGCGCCGCTGGCGTGGCTGCTTCGCGAGTCGGCCAGCAACTGGGCCGCCCAGGATCAGGCGCAATATCAGTTCAAAGGCTTCTCGCTGTACGCCATGGACGGCACGACGTTGCGCACGGCCGACAGTGCGGCCAATCGAGATCATTCCGGTGCGCCGGCGTGCGTACACGGGCGGGTGGGAAGTTATCCCCAGTTGCGCGCCGTGACGCTCACCGCCATTCCCACGCACCTGGTGCGCGACGTCGAGTTCGGCCCGTACGACATCAACGAGATGCCATCGGCTGGCAAGCTCATCCCACGTGTACCTGAGAACTCCATCACAGTGTTCGACAGAGGATTCCTGTCGGCGCAGATCCTGTGCAACCTGGTTGCAGGCGGCCAGAACCGGCATTTCATCATTCCCGCCAAATCCAATACGTGCTGGGACGTGGTGACAGGTCAACCCGGCGACCAGATGGTACGGATGCGCGTGTCGCCTCAGGCCCGCAGGAAATGCCCCGGGTTACCCGAGTTCTGGCAGGCGCGTGCGGTTCTGAGCGTCGATGCACGCGGGCGTCAACGCACCCTGCTGACCTCGCTGACCGACCGAAGACGCTTCAAACCGGCAGATATCGTTGCGTGCTACGAGCGTCGCTGGCAGATCGAGACCAGCTATCACGAGTTGAAGCAGTCCATGCTGGGCATGGAGCTGACCCTTCGCAGCCAGACCGTCGAAGGGGTCTACCAGGAAGTGTGGGGCACCCTGATCGCCTACAACCTGATCCGACTGGAAATAGCAAAAGCCGCACTGGAAGCCCGGTGTGCGCCAGAAGCGTTGAGCTTCATCCGTGCATTCCACACCATCCAGTACGAAATGACATGGGCCGCCGCAACACGCTCGTACGGCAAGCTGCCCGCCTTGCTCACGCGTCTGCGCGAACGCCTCAAGCAACTTCCCAACGAAAAACGGCCCGGGCGCTGTTGCGCTCGGGCCGTTAAATCCAGACCTTTCCGTTACACCGTTCGATACCTCAAAAGAGACCTTAACTGAACGGCATTAGGGCGTTGGCCCCGTTTTTTATTGCCTGAACCAGAAGCGCGCGGTCAACGCGGATAAATCGCCCCCAGCACGCGCTCGGCGGCGGCGCCGGTGACGGCCGGCAAATTGCCCGGCAGGCGCGCCACGCAACGCATCGCCAGCCACGCGAACGCCAGAGGCTCAACCTGGCTTGGCGGCACGCCGAGGGCGTCGGTGGTCAGCACCGGCACGCCGCTCACGCCGCTTTCCTCCAGCGCTGCCTGCAGCGCCTTCATCAGTTCCGGGTTGCGCGCGCCGCCGCCACAAACATAAACCGCCCTGGCATCCGACGCATGCCGCTCGATCTCGCGCGCGACTGTCACCGCGGTCAGCGCGACCAGCGTTGCTTGCACGTCGGCGGGAGAAAGCGTGGCGAACGGCTGGAGCTTAGCGTCGAGCCATTCGGGATTGAACAGGTCGCGGCCGGTGCTTTTCGGCGGTTGTTGCGCGAAAAAGGGTTCGTCGAGCAATGCGCAAAGCAGCATGCGATCGACTTGACCGCTCGCCGCGAAATGGCCGTTTTCGTCGAACGGTTTGCCAAGATGGCGCTGCGCCCACTCGTCCAGCAGCGCGTTGGCCGGACCGCAGTCGAAGCCGCGTACGCTGCCCGTCGCGTTCAGGATCGTGATGTTGCTGATGCCGCCAAGATTGCAGACCACCCGCGTTTCGTTTTTTGCGCCAAATACCGTGGCGTGAAACGCCGGTACGAGCGGCGCGCCCTGACCGCCGGCTGCGACATCGCGACTGCGGAAGTCGGCGACCACGTCGATGTGCGTCATTTCCGCGAGCAGCGCCGGGTTGTTGATTTGCCGCGTATAGCCTTTCTCCGGCCGATGCCGCACCGTCTGGCCATGCACGCCGATCGCGCGGACCTCGGCGGCGGACAATCTGCCGCTGCGCAGCAGTTCGTGGCAGCACACCGTATAGCGGGTGGCGAGCGCATTGGCCGCCAGCGCCTCGCGTTCAATCTCGTTGTCGCCCGGCTGTTGCAGCGCGAACAGCGCCTCGCGCAAGCCTGCCGCGAAGCCGACGAACGCCTCGGCCCGTACAACCGGCGGTTTCCCTTTGGCAAATTCGACGGCCACGCCGTCCACGCCGTCCATGCTCGTGCCGGACATCAGTCCGAAGTAGACGCCGTCTGCGGGGTCTTGCGCCACGTTGCTGCTCCTCTCGATGGTTCGTTGCGACCGTTTTAGCAGATTATCAGCGCAAGCGAGGCGGAACATAAAGCTTTGCGACGCCGGCCCTGCGCCTGATTTGCGCTTGAATCAGCGGAAATCGGCCGGCGCAGGGTGCGTTGTGGCTGAGTCAGTGGGTGCGGCGGCGCGCATCTATGGGACAATCTCCTTTTTTCGCGACTTCACGTTTCCAGCATGAGCACCGAGTCCATCAAGCCCAGCCCCGCCTTCCCGATCACCGACGAAGTCCGTCACGCGCTCGCCGTCACCAAACGCGGTGTCGACGAACTGCTGATCGAAGACGAATTCGCGCAAAAACTCGCGAAGAGCCAAGCGACCGGCACGCCGCTGCGCATCAAGCTGGGCCTCGATCCGACCGCGCCGGATATCCACATCGGCCACACGGTCGTGCTGAACAAAATGCGTCAGTTGCAGGACCTCGGCCACACCGTGATTTTCCTGATCGGCGATTTCACCTCGCTGATCGGCGATCCGTCGGGCCGTAACGCCACGCGCCCGCCGCTCACGCGCGAGCAGATCGAATCGAACGCAAAGACCTATTTCGAGCAGGCCGCGCTGGTGCTCGACCGCGACAGGACGGAAATCCGCTACAACAGCGAATGGTCCATGCCGCTCGGCGCCGACGGCATGATCAAGCTCGCGTCGCGCTACACGGTGGCGCGCATTCTTGAGCGCGAAGATTTCACCAAGCGTTTCCAGGGCGGCGTGCCGATCTCGATCCACGAGTTCCTGTACCCGCTGATGCAAGGCTACGACTCTGTCGCGCTAAATGCCGACCTCGAGCTCGGGGGCACGGACCAGAAGTTCAACCTGCTGGTGGGCCGTGAACTGCAGAAGCAATACGGCCAGGAACAGCAGTGCATCTTGACGATGCCGCTGCTCGAAGGGCTCGACGGCGTCGAAAAAATGTCGAAGTCGAAGAACAACTACATTGGCATCAGCGAAAAACCGAACGACATGTTCGGCAAGCTGATGAGCATTTCCGACGTGCTGATGTGGCGTTACTTCGAACTGCTGTCGTTCCGCCCGATGGAAGAGATCGCCGGCTTCAAGCGTGAGATCGAAGCGGGTCGCAATCCGCGCGATTTCAAGGTGATGCTCGGCCAGGAAATCGTCGCGCGCTTCCACTCGCAAGCCGATGCCGAGCGTGCGCTCGAAGACTTCAACCACCGCGCGAAGGGCGGCGTGCCGGACGATATTCCCGCCGTGACGCTCGCGGGCGCGCCGCTCGCGATCGGCCAGTTGCTCAAGCAGGCCAACCTCGTGCCGTCGACCAGCGAAGCGCTGCGCAACATCGAGCAGGGCGGCGTGAAGATCGACGGCGCGACCGTGTCCGACAAGGGCCTCAAGGTCGAAGCCGGCGAGTTCATCGTGCAGGTCGGCAAGCGCCGTTTTGCGCGCGTCACGCTGACGGCTTGATGCCCGCGTTTTTGCCGATGCATCCGGAGTCGAGCCGTTGATCGCGCTGATCCAACGCGTGCGGCGCGCGGAAGTGCGCGTCGGCGAACGTGTGACCGGCGCGATCGATGCGGGCCTGCTCGCGCTCGTGTGCGCCGAACGCGGCGACACCGACGCGGTAGCCGACCGGCTGCTGGCGAAGGTGCTCGGCTACCGCGTATTCAGCGACGCGGCCGGCAAGATGAATCTGTCCGTACAGAATCTCGATGGCGCCGGGCGCGCAGGCGGTCTGCTGCTCGTTTCGCAGTTCACGTTGGCCGCGGACACCAACAGCGGCCTGCGCCCGAGCTTCACGCCGGCGGCGCCGCCTGACGAAGGCAAGCGTCTGTTCGATTACTTCGTATCGTCCGCACGTGCGAAGCATCCGATCGTCGAGACCGGTGAATTCGGCGCCGATATGCAAGTGTCGCTCGTCAACGACGGACCGGTCACGTTCTGGTTGCAGACACACGCCTGAACTGCCGCTGACGCTTCTCGCCCAACGGCGCGCATCAACTTCACCTACCGCTTTTTGCGACAATAGCGGCTCGGCATAACCGGCTACTGGCGCCCACGCTCATCCCATGACCACGCAGATTCTGTTTATCCGGCACGGCGAGACCGACTGGAACCGCATCAAGCGCATTCAAGGGCACATCGACATTCCGCTCGCGACAACCGGCCTGGCACAAGCGCAACGGCTCGCGCGCCGCATCGCGGACGATGCAAAGCAGGGCGCGCGGCTCGATGCGATCTATTCGAGCGATTTGCAACGCGCACAGCAAACGGCGCAACCGATCGCGGATGCGCTCGGCTTGCCGCTGCAACTGCGCGAAGGCCTGCGTGAGCGTTCGTATGGTGCGTTCCAAGGGCATGACAGCGACGAGATCGCCGCCCGTTTTCCCGACGAGTATGCGCACTGGCAAACCCGTGATCCGGGTTTCGCGCCGCCGGACGGCGAATCACAACGCGCGTTTTACCATCGCGTGCTGCACGCGATCGAGCCGGTCGTTGCCGCGCATCCGGGCGGCCGGATCGCGTGTGTCGCGCATGGCGGCGTGCTGGATTGTGTGCGCCGGTTTGCTAGCGCTTTGCCGCTCGACGCGCCGCGCAATTACGCGTTGCTGAACACAAGCGTCAACGTGGTGGATTTCGATGCTGGAAAGGCAACGATCGTTTCGTGGGCAGACGTCGCGCATCTCGATGCAGCCAGCGAGGACGACAGCTTCAGGAAAGTGCAGGAGCCGGGGCGTTAATCTGTACGAGTCGGTTGGCGCGGGTCAGTTCGATTTTCGCGCGGCGGCAACGCGCCGGCCGCGAGCTTCGAGCGGATCCTTGCAGCGAGCAATTGCGCGAGACCGCCGCGAGAGGTGGGCTGCCTGGCTTGATCGGAAATCGCTAGATCGGCCTCACGCGAGGGATAACCGGCTCAGGACGCGGCCGAATCCCACAGTCCGGGCACAGGGCTCGAAGCATCAGGCGCTGCGAGACCGAAATGGCGATACGTCAGCAACGTGGCAACCCGGCCGCGCGGCGTGCGCTGCAAGAAGCCTTGCTGGATCAGATACGGTTCGAGCACGTCTTCGATCGTGTCGCGCTCTTCGCCGATCGCTGCCGCCAGATTGTCGACGCCGACCGGGCCGCCGTCGAACTTGTGCAGGATCGCTTCGAGCAGCTTGCGGTCCATCAGGTCAAAGCCGACCGCGTCGACGTCGAGCATTCTTAGCGCAGCGTCAGCGACCTGCGCGGTGATGTTGCCGTCGGCTTTCACTTCGGCGAAATCGCGCACGCGGCGCAGCAGCCGGTTCGCGATCCGCGGCGTGCCGCGTGCGCGCCTGGCGATTTCAAACGCGCCGTCAGGATGGATCTGCGCATGCAGCAGCGACGCCGAACGCGTGACGATACGCGCCAGTTCCTCGGCGTTATAAAACTCGAGCCGCGCGACGATGCCGAAACGGTCGCGCAGCGGATTGGTCAGCATGCCCGCGCGGGTGGTCGCGCCGACCAGCGTGAACGGCTGCAGATCCAGCTTCACGCTGCGCGCGGCCGGCCCTTCGCCGATCATGATGTCGATCTGATAATCCTCCAACGCCGGGTACAGAATTTCCTCGACGACCGGCGAAAGCCGGTGGATTTCGTCGATGAATAAAACGTCGTTGGCTTCGAGATTGGTGAGCAGTGCGGCGAGGTCGCCTGCGCGCTCAAGCACCGGGCCGGACGTTTGCCGCAGATTGACGCCCATTTCCCGCGCAATGATGTGCGCGAGCGTGGTCTTGCCGAGACCCGGCGGGCCGAACAGCAAGACGTGGTCGAGCGATTCGGAACGGCGTTTGGCAGCCTCGATGAAAATTTCCAGCTGACCGCGCACTTTTTCCTGCCCGACATATTCTTCGAGCTGGCGCGGGCGCAACGCGCGCTCGAACGCTTCTTCGTTCGGCGAGACGGGCGTGGCCGCGATGATGCGCTCGGCGGCGAGTTTGTCGGTTTCGATCATGCGGCCATTGTACCGCGCGCGCCCCGAAGGAAGCCCCCTTGGAGGGCCGCCCGTTGCAGAACCCGGCCGAATGGCCAGGGTGAGCGGCGAAGGGCCGTATGCGAAGCTTTACCCATCGGCTGGGGGGGCTAACCGCCGAGGCTCGAGGTTCAGCCTTCGTTCAGCCCTTGGATAGCGCCTTCAACGCGAGTTTGATGCCCTCGGAAACGCCAGTGCCGGCCGGCACGTTCTTGATGGCCGCCAACGCTTCTTTTTCGGAGTAACCCAATGCGATCAGTGCGTTCAGGATATCGGAGGCATGGTCGGATGCCGACGCCGCGCCCGCCATCGCGCCGAGGTCGGCGCCGATCTTGCCCTTCAGTTCGAGGAGCAGCCGCTCCGCCGTCTTCTTGCCGATGCCCGGCACGCGCGTCAGACGCGCCGCGTCCTGCATCGTGACGGTCTGCGCCAGTTCGTGCACGCTCATGCCCGACAGCACCGCGAGCGCCATGCGCGCGCCGATGCCGGTGATCTTCAGCAGTTCGCGGAAGGTCGAGCGCTCCTCGGCGGTGCCGAAACCGTACAGCAGATGCGCGTCTTCGCGCACGATCATTTGCGTGAGCAGCACGACGCGTTCGCCGTTCGACGGCAGGTTGTAGAACGTGCTCATCGGCACATCGACTTCGTAGCCGACGCCGTTGCAGTCGACGAGCAGATGCGGCGGGTTTTTTTCCAGCAGAACGCCGGCAATGCGACCGATCATGGCGGATTCAATCTTGAGAGAAAGGGCGAGTGTAGCGCAGCGGGTGCGCCGCAGGCGCGGCGGCACGCTGCAAAAGCACGGCGAGAAATAATGACGGCGAATCGGGCCAGCGACGCGTGGTGTGTTATGCGCAATCGCGGTTGACCGGCGCGAGGCGGCCCCCTAGACTGAGATCCCTTTTGGCGGGTTCTCGCCCCAACGAACCAAAAGGAGCTTCCATGCTGAGCCTCACCACGCTCGCGCTGTTTGCCGGCGCGTGTCTCGCGTTGACCGCCACGCCCGGCCCCGACATGTTGCTGATCGCTTCACGCAGCGTGAGTCAGGGACGTCCTGCGGGTTTTGCATCGTTGGCGGGCATTCTGGCCGGCACCTACTGTCACGCGCTGGCCGCCGCGTTCGGTCTGTCGCAGCTGTTTCTGGCGGTGCCGCTGGCTTATGACGTGGTGCGGTTCGCCGGCGCCGCGTATCTGCTGTATCTCGCATGGAAAACGTTCCGCACGCAAGGCACCGCGCTGTCGCCGGATGCGTCGATGAGCCGTTATCCGGTCGGTCGTATTTTCCGGCAAGGTCTCTTCACCAATCTGCTGAATCCGAAAGTCGCGTTGTTCGTGCTCGCACTGTTTCCGCAATTCGTGCGGCCCGAGGCTGGCTCGGTGGCGTTGCAGATCATGGTTCTGGCAACCGTGTTGAATGTGATCGGTTTCTGCGTGAACGGGGCGGTGATTCTGATGGCGAGCAAATTGAGCCGCAAGCTGTCGGCGGGGCGCCGGCCGTCGCGGGTGCCGCAATATCTGCTGGGGACCGTGTTTGCCGGGCTTGCCTGCCGGTTGGCGCTGGCGAGCCGGAGCTGAGCGCGACTTCGACTATCCCACCAGGCGCCCGCGCCGCACCCGCAAACCCTTCTTCGCCAGCGACGGCGCAATGCCGCCCAGCGTGCTGAGCGTGCTGCCGCCATGCGCATGGCAGATCGCCATGCCGAGCGCGTCGGCGGCGTCGGTGCTGGGCACGCCGGAGAGGTTCAGCAAGCGCACCACCATCTGCTGCATCTGCTCCTTGGTCGCGCGGCCATAGCCAACCACCGCCTGCTTCAATTGCAGGGCCGTATATTCGGCGACCGGCACACCGCCCGCCACTAGCCCGCAGATCGCGGCGCCGCGCGCCTGACCGAGCAGCAAAGTGGATTGCGGGTTGACGTTGACGAACACCTTTTCGATCGCCGACTGATCGGGCGAATGCTGACGGATCAACGTCGAAATGCCCTCGAAAATGGTGCCGAGGCGCGACGGCAGGTCGGCGTCGGCGGTCTTGATGACGCCGCTCGCGACGTAGCTGAGCGTGTGTCCGCTTTGATCGATCACACCAAAGCCGGTCACGCGCAAGCCGGGGTCGATGCCGAGAATTCTCATGAGGTGCCGCACGTGCGGTAAGGACGAAGTGCTTGCGATACTACAACGAACCCGGCGCATGGCGGCCGGTGTGCTGTGATGTAGCCGGAATAACGGCCGCCGGATGTGCTGAAAGGGGGTAATCGCACATGGAGCGCCGCCGGAATCTCAGGGGCAAAGGAAAACGGCCCGGCAGAAAACTCCGCCGGGCCGCCTCGCTCAAACTAGGCCAGCGACCGTCGCTTCACCAGGAAGCCGGCACCGTCTGCCAAGCCTTCATCCATCAATGCCGGAAGTGACGCACGCCGGTCACCACCATCGCGATATTGTGCTCGTCAGCCGCGGCGATCACTTCGTCGTCGCGCATCGAGCCGCCCGGCTGGATCACGCAGGTTGCGCCCGCTGCCACCACCACGTCGAGGCCGTCGCGGAACGGGAAGAATGCATCCGACGCCACTGCCGAACCGGTCAGCGTCAAACCTGCGTTCTGCGCCTTGATGCTGGCGATGCGCGCCGAGTCCACGCGGCTCATCTGACCTGCACCGACGCCGAGCGTCATGCCATTGCCGCAGAACACGATCGCGTTCGACTTCACGTACTTCGCAACACGCCATGCGAACAGCAGATCGTCCATTTCCTTCGGCGTCGGGTGACGCTTCGTGACGACGCGCAATTCGCGCGGTTGCACGTTCTTCGAATCGAGCGATTGCACCAGCAGACCGCCGCCGACGCGCTTCAGATCGAACGCGTTATGGCCCTCGCCCAAGGCGATTTCCAGCAAACGCACGTTCTGCTTGGCCGCGAACACCTGGCGAGCCGCCGCACTGAACGAAGGGGCGGTCAGCACTTCGACGAACTGCTTGACCACCGCTTGGGCCGCCGCTTCGTCGACTTCGCGGTTGAACGCGATGATGCCGCCGAACGCCGAGGTCGGGTCGGTCTGGAACGCCTTCGAATACGCTTCGTTCGCGTCCGCGCCCACTGCCACGCCGCACGGATTCGCGTGTTTGACGATCACGCAGGCCGGCACATCGAAGGTCTTCACGCATTCCCACGCCGCATCGGAATCGGCGATGTTGTTGTACGACAGTTCCTTGCCTTGCAACTGGTTGTAGTTCGCCAGTGCGCCGGCCGGCACCGACAGGTCGCGATAGAACGCAGCGCTCTGGTGCGGGTTCTCGCCGTAGCGCAGATCCTGCACCTTGTCGAAAGCCAGGTTGAAGGTGGCTGGGTAAGTGTTGCGCGACGAGTGTTGCAGTTCGTCGGTCAGGCTCGTCAGGTAGTTCGTGATCGCGCCGTCGTACTGCGCGGTGTGCGCGAACACCTTGGTCGCCAGACGGAAGTTGGTCTTGTACGCAACCGTGTTGCCGTTCGCGCGCATTTCGTCGAGCACCGTCGCGTAATCGGCCGGATCGACCACCACCGTCACGTCGCGATGATTCTTCGCCGCCGAACGCAACATGGTCGGGCCGCCGATATCGATGTTCTCGATCGCGTCTTCGAGCGAGCACTCTTCCTTCGATACGGTCTGCACGAACGGGTACAGATTCACGACCAGCAGGTCGATCGTCGGGATGTCGTGCTTTTCAAGCGCCGCCATGTGTTCCGGCAGATCGCGGCGCGCGAGAATCCCGCCATGCACCTTCGGATGCAGCGTTTTCACGCGCCCGTCCAGCATTTCCGGGAAGCCCGTGTAATCGGCGACTTCGGTGACGGAGAGGCCCGCGTCCGCGAGCAGTTTCGCGGTGCCGCCGGTCGACAGGATCTTGACGCCGAGGTCCGACAGCGACTTGGCGAAGTCGACGATGCCGGACTTGTCGGAAACGGAGATGAGCGCTTGCTTGATCATGATGAAGACGAAAAGCCGAAGGGAAACGTGGCGGGGCGCCGGGAAACTACAACAAACCGTGCTGTTGCAGCTTCTTGCGCAGCGTATTGCGGTTGATGCCGAGATACTCGGCGGCCAGCGACTGATTACCGCCGGCCTGCTCGAGCACCACCTCGAGCAACGGTTTTTCTACGCACGAAATAACCATGTCGTAGACGTCGTGCGGATTGGAGCCGTCGAGGTCCTGGAAATACATTCCCAGGCTGTCGCGGACAGATTGTTCGATATTGTTCTTGCTCATGCTGCTAGTCGGTCGGTTTGGTCCGGCTCGCCGTCGTTCTTGTTGAGCGTTTCTTCGACGTAGACGAGGCGGTCGGAAATCGCCTTTTGTGCGTCGAAGAACTCGTTGACGGCGAGGAGTTGTTCGCGCGTGGTGTCCAGCGTATTCATGCGATGCCGGAACACGTTGGCGCCAGAAAGGCCGCGAGTGTACCAGCCGATGTGCTTGCGCGCAGTGCGCACACCCGTAAATTCGCCGTAGAACGCATAGTGATCCTCGAGATGCTCGTTCATCACCTGCTGGATTTCGTCGATGCGCGGCGGCGGCAGCAACTCGCCCGTTTGCAGGAAATGCTCGATCTCGCGGAACAGCCACGGGCGCCCCTGTGCCGCGCGGCCGATCATGATTGCATCGGCACCGGTGGCGGCGAGCACCTCGCGCGCTTTTTGCGGCGACGTTATGTCGCCGTTGGCGACCACCGGAATGCGCACCGCCGCCTTCACCGCGGCGATGGTCTCGTATTCGGCGTCGCCGTGATACAGGTCGGCGCGCGTGCGGCCGTGCACGGTCAGCATTGAAATGCCGGCGGCTTCGGCCAGACGCGCAACGGTCAAGGCATTTTTGTTGTCGCGGTCCCAGCCGGTGCGGATTTTCAGCGTGACGGGCACCGCATCGGGTCCCGCGCCCACCGCGCCGACCACCGCCTCGACGATGCGTTGCACCAGCGGTTCGTTCTGCAGCAGCGCCGAACCGGCCGCGACGTTGCAGACTTTTTTGGCCGGGCAACCCATGTTGATGTCGATGATCTGCGCGCCGTTGGCGACGTTGTAGCGGGCCGCTTCGGCCATCATGGCCGGATCGGCGCCGGCGATCTGCACGGCGATCGGCTCGACCTCGCCCGCGTGGTTGGCGCGGCGCATGGTCTTCTCGCTTTTCCACAACTGCGCGTTCGACGCGACCATTTCCGACACCGCATAGCCTGCGCCCAGCCGCTTGCAAAGCTGCCGGAATGGCCGGTCGGTCACGCCCGCCATCGGGGCGACGAACAGGTTATTACGCAGATTGTGGGGGCCGAGAGTAGGCATGACGTGGTCGCGCGCGCAGCCGATTGTTTCAGTTTCTTTTCAGATTTTGTCAATCGGAGCGTTCGCGAAATGCGAGGGAAAACCGCTATTTTAGCGTTAACGGATAGCCGGCACCTGACTTGAGCCTGTTGTAACTCATTAAATCTTCTATGAAAGTGCTCCGGTTCATAGAACCGGCACCGCTCGCGCGCTGCGTCGAGATGACAGCACAGCGCGAGCGGGCTGCGCGCTCAGCGGCGCTGGCCGAACATCATTTGCCGTGCCAGCGCGGTTTTCACCGGCGGCACGAATTCGAGCGCGATGAGGGCGAGTCCGCGCACGATCGCCAGAGGCGGGAAGTCGACGGTGAAGAGGCGCGCGAGCGTGTCGGTGGCGCCGATCGTCAGACGCCGGTCCAGCGCGCGGCGCTGGGCGAACTCGGCCAGCGCGAGCGGCGTGGCACCTTCTGCCGACAGCGCGTCGGCGAGCGCGTGCGCGTCACGCAGGCCGAGATTCAGACCTTGACCCGCCACCGGATGCAGTGTCTGCGCCGCGTTGCCGATCGCGACCACGCGGCCTTTCACCAGCGTATCGACCGTGTTCAGCCCCAAGGGAAACGACGCGCGCCCTTTGATCTGCGTAAAGCGGCCCATGCGGTCGCCGAAGGCGGCGCCGAGTTCGCGCAGGAATACCTCGTCGGAGAGCTGCGTGCGGCGCGCGGCTTCGCCGGGCGCGCAGCACCAGACCAGCGCGTAGTCCGCGCCGCGCACGCCGCCCATCGGCAGCAACGCGATCGGCCCTTGCGACGTGAAGCGCTCCCACGCAACGTGCGGTTGCGGTGCCGACACGCTGACCGTGCCGACCAGCGCGGTTTGCCCGTAATCGCGCGTGCCGCCGTTGCCGGCGCCTTTGCCGGTTTTCTGGTCGCCGAACAAACCGCCCTCGGCGTTCACCAGAATGCGCGTGCGCAGATGGCGCGTGACGCCCGCGGTTTCGACCGGCAGCGTGACGCCGTCATGCTCCTGAACCGGCGCTGACGCGGAAGTCGAGCGGAACCAGTGCACCGGACTTGCGTGGACCGCTTCGGCGAGCCCATGCACGATCGAGCCGTAGCGCAGCACGTAACCGAGCGCCGGCAGGCCGTGTTCGCTGTGATCGATCAGCGTGCGGCCGAAATGGCCGCGCTGGGATACGTGGATGCGCTGGATCGCGGTGGCGTCGGCGGGCCAGCGCAGCGGTTCGAGAATCATCCGGCTGCCGTGCGACACGGCAATCGCGCGCGGATCGGCGATCGAGTCTTCCGGTTCGCGCGCGTCGATCAGCGCGATTTTCAGCGCCTGCGTCGCGCTGCGGCGCGTCAGCCATCCGGCCAGCGCGAGCCCCACCGGGCCGGCGCCGACGATCGTCACGTCGAAATCGAATGAGGCGTCGGACGCGGCGGGTTTCAGAATGACAGCCGGCTGGGAAACGTCGTTCATTGCGGGTTACTTCCTTGCTTCATGGGCCGCGCGGGCTTCCTGCATCAGCGCTTCGATCTCGTGGACGGCCACCGGCACGTCGCGCGTGATCAACTCGCAGCCTGTCGCGGTGACGATCGCGTCGTCTTCGATGCGGATGCCGATGTTCCAGTAGCGCTGCGGCACGCCTTCGGCCGGACGGATGTATAGACCGGGCTCGATGGTCAGCGTCATCGACGCTTGCAGCGTGCGCCACGGCAGCGCGCCCGCTTCGTCGCGCGGCGCGCCGCGCTCGCGATAGTCGCCGCAATCGTGCACATCCATGCCGATCCAGTGGCCGGTGCGGTGCATATAGAACGGCGCATAGGCGCGCTCGGCGATCACGTCGTCGACCGACTTGAATTTCGTGCGGTCGACGATGCCCGTGTCGAGCAGGCCCTGCGACAGCACACGCACGGCGGCCTGGTGCGGATCGTCGAAGCTGGCGCCGGCGTGGGTGGCGTCGACGGCAGCCTGCTGCGCGGCCAGCACGATGTCGTACAGTTCGCGCTGCGCCGGCGTGAAGCGGCCACTGGCGGGGAACGTGCGGGTGATGTCGGACGCGTAGCCGTCGAGTTCGCAGGCCGCATCGATCAGGATCAGGTCGCCGTCCTGGGCGATGGCGTTGCCGGCCGGGTAGTGCAGCACGCAGGCGTTCGCGCCCGCGGCGACGATCGACGTGTAAGCCGGCGCTTGTGCGCCGAATTTGCGGAAGGTGTACAGCAGCTCGGCTTCGAGTTCGTACTCGCGCACGCCAGGCCGGCACGCGGCCATCGCGCGGCGATGCGCCTGTGCGGAAATTTTTCCTGCACGGCGCACGATCGCGAGCTCGTGATCATCCTTGATGAGCCGCATGTCGTCGAGCAACGGGATGAGGTCGCGCGCGGCGGTGGGCGCGGCGACGCCGCTACGGCCCTGCGCGCGCACCGCGTCGAGCCAGCCGCGTACCTGTTCGTCCAGTTGCGCGGAAGTGCCGAGCGCGTAATGCAGCGACGGCTTGTCCGCCAGAATGCGCGGCAGTTGCGCATCGACTTCGCCGATGGCGAATGCGGCGTCGAAGCCGAACGCCTCACGCGCGCCCTCCGGGCCGAAGCGGAAGCCTTCCCACGTCTCCCGCTCGATGTTCTTCGCGCGGCAGAACAGGATCGAAGCCGGCTCGCCCGGCGCGGCGCTTGCGTCGAGCACCAGCAGCGCCTCGGGTTCGGTGAAGCCGGTGAGATAGTAGAAGTAGCTGTCGTGCCGGTATGGGTAATCGGCGTCCCGGTTGCGCAGCTTTTCCGGCGCGGTGGGTACGATGGCGACGCCGCCGCCCGCTGCGCGCAGCGCGGCGAGTACGCGCTCGCGGCGCGTGCGGTAAACGTCGATGGCGATGGTGGGTTCGGTCGGCTGGTTCATCGTGCGATTGTAGCGCCCAATGCGCGGACTTTTTTTGTGCGGATACGGATGATCGAGGTGGCGGAGCTTGCCTCGCGCGGCAGGCTGGCGCAGTGTCCCGATAAGACGCGCGACGGCGGCAGCGCCGCGCGCCTCGTGTCAGTCTTTCAGTCAATCGGCCGTTTAGCCTGGTAGACGTCCGGCGCGCGGCACGGCAATGTTGCTATCCATCCACAGCCAGCATCCACGCGGCTTGCGAAGATGCGGCACCGCACTCGGAATGCCGCCGACCACTTATACTTTCGCCGAATTCAAGAAAAGGGCAGATGTGATGATGAAACTCATCGGTTCGCTCGGCAGCCCGTTCGTGCGTAAAGCGCGCATCGTGCTGGCCGACAAGAAGATCGACTACGAGCTGGTGCTGGAGAACGTCTGGGCGCCGGATACCGCGATTCACACCTTTAACCCGATCGGCAAGGTGCCGTGCCTCGTCATGGAAGACGGCGAAGCGGTGTTCGATTCGCGGGTGATCTGCGAGTACGTCGATACGCTCTCGCCGGTCGGCAAGCTGATTCCGCAGTCGGGGCGCGAGCGCGTCGAGGTGCGCTGCTGGGAAGCGTTGGCCGATGGCATGCTGGACGCGGCGGTGCTGATTCGCCTCGAGGGCACCCAGCGCACGCCCGAGCAGCGTGTGGACGCGTGGGTCGCGCGGCAGCAACGCAAGATCGACGAAGGCCTGATCGCGATGTCGCAGGGATTGGGCACCAAGCCCTGGTGCACGAGCAATCACTACACGCTCGCGGATATCGCAATGGGTTGCGCGCTGGGCTACCTCGATTTCCGCATGCCCGAGCTGAACTGGCGCGAAGCGTATCCGAATCTGGACAAGCATTTCCAGAAGCTGTCGCTGCGCCAGTCGTTTATCGATACGGTGCCGGCGAACTGAGCGAGCGGCGTGGGCGCCGCGGCGAGTCGAGTATGTTGAGTTCGCATCCGGCTTCACCGGCGCGCGCACAGCATATTCAGCAGCGGATCGCTTTGAATCAGTAAAGCCTGATTTGGTTAAAGAGGCGCGCGCATCTGGTTTTCAGAGCGCGCGCTTTTTTGTGGGCGGATTTTTGCGATTCAACAGCGCTTTTATGTATAAACCGCAGAAACGTAGTATCGGCGTTTTAGCGCAGCTTCAATTCTTACCGCTGCGCCGCCGCGTAATCCCTGGCCCGAACGCAAACCCGAAAGCCAGCAGGAACAACGAAATCGCCAGCACCGTGTTGTTGCCGCTCGTCACATAAGGCGTCCTGCCCGACGTGCCTTGTACTGTCACATCGAGCGAACCGACTGTGTAAGGCGTCAGGCGCCCCAGCACCTTGCCGTTAGCATCGATCGCAGCCGTCATGCCGGTGTTGGTCGCGCGCAGCATCGGCCGGCCGGTCTCCAGCGAACGCATCCGCGCAATCTGCAAATGCTGATCGAGCGCGATTGTGTCGCCGAACCAGGCGAGATTCGTCGAGTTGATCAGCACGCCCGCGGGCGTATCGCTCTCGCGGATGCTCCGCGCGATCTCTTCGCCGAAAATATCCTCGTAGCAAATATCGACGGCGACCGGCTGGTTATGCACGATGAACGGTTTCTGCACCGGCGCGCCACGTGCGAAATCGCCGAGCGGAATGCGCATCAGATTCACGAACCAGCGAAAACCCCATGGCACGAATTCGCCGAACGGCACGAGGTGGTGCTTATCGTAGCGATACACGTCGCGGGTGCCCGGCGTGACGCCGAACAGGCTGTTCGTATAGTCGATCACCTGACCTTCCGGGGTAATGGTGCCGCCGATCGCGCCGAACAGGACCGCGGTGCCCGTGGTATCCGAAAAGTTGCGCACCGCCGACGCAAACTGCGGCGGCAATTGTTGCGCGAGTACCGGAATGGCCGTTTCCGGCGTGACGACCAGGTCGGCGGGCCTCGACGTGATCATCTGCTGAAACTGGTCGATCGCGGCGCGCATGCCCGCTTCCTCGAACTTCATCTCCTGCTTGACGTTGCCTTGCAACAGGCGCACGGAGAGCGCCGCGTTGGCCGGTACGGTCCATTGCGCGAGCGGCAGCAGCAGGCCGGCCGCAAGCAGCGCGAGCGCGATCAGCGCCGGCACGGCGACACGTGCGCCACGCTTACTGCCTTTAGTGGTATCGAGCGGCTCACGCAAACGCACTAAAGCCTGCGCGATCAACGCCGCCACCAGCGCCAGCATCCAGCCGACGCCGTATACGCCCGCCACCGGCGCAAAACCGGCGAGCGGACCGTCGACCTGCGCATAGCCGCTCGCGAGCCACGGAAAACCGGTGAACACGGTGCCGCGCAGCCATTCACCGATCGCCCAGGCACTGGCAAAAGCCAGCGCGCCGTGCAAGGTCGGCGAAAAGGGTTTGTCGTCGTCGAGTGCGCCGTTGCGCGCGTGGCCGGCGCAGAAAGACCAGACACCCGCGGCCAGCGCCGGATAAAGCGCCAGATACAACGAGAACAGCACGACCGCCGCGCCCGCCAGCGGCGCGGCCATGCCGCCGTAGTCATGCATGCTGACGTACAGCCACCACACGCCGGTGACGAAGTTGCCGAAGCCAAATGCGCCGCCCGTCAGCGCGGCGCTCTTCCAGCCGGTCGTGCGTGTGAGCCACGTGAAGAAAAACGCGAAGATCACGAGTTCGAGCCAGCCGCCGTGCGGCGTCGGCGCAAACGAAAGCGTGTTGGCCGCACCGGCGGCCAAAGCGACGAGATAGTGCCAGCGGGGCAGTGCGCGGCCGCGTGTTTCCTCGGCGGCAGGGGCACTCACGCCGCGGCGCGAACGGGAAGTAATCGGGTCGGCCATTGTTGCGCGGTCGGCGTGAGGAGTTGAAGAAACGAAGAAGTGAAGCGGCTCAGGTCTGCACGTGCTGTGCGTCGCGCTCGCGCTGGCCGGCAAGCGGATCGCGGCGCACCAGCAGCATGTGAATCTGGCGGGCGTCGCCACGCAGAATCTCGAAGATCAGATCGTCGATGCGGACCTTTTCGCCACGATGCGGCACGCGTCCGAAGTGATGCGTGACGAGGCCGCCGATCGTATCGACTTCCTCGTCTGAGTAATGCGTGCCGAACGCCTCGTTGAACTGTTCGATCTCGGTGAGCGCGCGCACGCGGAACCGGCCGTCCGGCGAGGCGATGATGTTGCCGCTTTCCTCGTCGAAATCGTATTCGTCTTCAATATCGCCGACGATCTGTTCCAGCACGTCCTCAATCGTGATCAGACCGGCGACGCCGCCGTATTCGTCGACCACGACCGCGAGGTGATTGCGATTCACGCGAAAGTCGTGCAGCAGCACGTTCAGGCGTTTCGACTCTGGAATGAATACGGCGGGGCGCAGCATGCCGCGCACGTCGAATTCCTCTTCGGCGTAGTAGCGCAGCAGGTCTTTGGCCAGCAGCACGCCGATGATGTTGTCGCGATTGCCTTCAAAAACCGGATAGCGCGAGTGCGCTTTTTCCAGCACGTAGGGGATGAATTCGGCGGGATTGTCCGCGATGTTGATCGCGTCCATTTGTGCGCGCGGCACCATGATGTCGCGCGCGCAGAGCTCGGAAACCTGGAACACGCCCTCGATCATCGACAGCGAGTCGGCGTCGATCAGGTTGCGCTCGTGCGCGTCCTGCAGAATTTCCAGAAGTTCGCCGCGCGAGTCGGGCTCAGGCGAGATGAAGTCGGTCAGTCGCTCGAGGAGTGAGCGCTTTTCCTGCGGTTTGTCGATTTGGCGTCGACTGGGATACGTGTCGTTCATGGTAGTGCGCCCGGCAAGACTGGGCGCGCTGTTGCAGAGCATTAAGGATACACCAGGCACATGGCAGGACCGTGTCCCGCCGGGCGAGGCGCTGAGTGAAGCAGCCGTGAAACTGCCCCGTCGCTAACCGCGGGGCGTAGGTCAATCGTAACTGATAACGCGAGGAAAAGCGTTCTGAAGCAAAAAAGTGCGGCTTGTGGCGCAGTAGGCGGCACCGGTGCCGTCGAAACGGGTGTTGCCCGGTTGTCCGCGGGCTGCACGCGCAGTGGCCGTCCGGTGGCCGCCCGGCGGCGGACCTGAGTCGCTGCCGCTTTCGTCCCGATCGCCGGCCTGACTACTGCCTCGCCTCGCCGCTTTCCTCGCGGCAGCGCTCGAGCAGCGCTTCCAGCGCGCGGTCCGGCATGCCGCTTTCGCGCAGCGCATGCACGGTGCGGCTGACGTAGTCGAGCGTCGTGCCGTAGCGGCCGCGGGCGCAACCGAACACGGTTTTGACGACCTCGTCGCGCAGTTTGCCGGTGTAGGTGGACACGTCGCGGCGCATCACGAACGCGAGCGCATCGACGCGCCGGCCGTCGGCGAGCACGCACGGCAGCCATGCCGGACGATACGAACCCATCGCCATTTCACGGCGCCACAGTGCGTCGAGATGCGGCATCGCGCCCTCGGCGGCCAGGCGAAACGCAATACCGGTGCAGGAACCGCCGCGATCGAGCGCGAGCACGAGGCCCGGCTGTTCGGGCGTGCCGCGATTCACGCGCGACCACAGATACAGCCCGCGGTGGTAACCATGCACCTTGGAGCGGGTCGCTTCGACGGTGGGCAGGCCGGGATTCCAGATCAGCGAGCCATAGCCGAACAGCCACAGATCGCTTTTGCGGTCCCAGTCGCGCAACGTGCATTCGAGCGACGCGCGCAGCTCCTCGTCCGTCAGCAGCCGCGATTCGCCGAGCGCCGGCGGGTAGTCCGGACAGGGCTGGCGGGTGTCGGCTTCGGGGGAAGAGGTGCTCACGGCGGCTTTAAACGATGCTGTCGGCGGCTATTGATAAGGATCGGGGAAACCGAGCTTGCCGAGAATTTCAGTTTCGATCGCTTCCATTTCCTCAGCTTCTTCCTCGACCTCGTGATCGTAGCCTTGTGCATGGAGCGTGCCGTGCACCAGCAGATGCGCATAGTGCGCGACGAGCGGCTTGCCCTGCTCGGCGGCTTCTTTCTCGACCACCGGACAGCACAGGATCAGGTCGCCGGTCACCGGATCGTCTTCGGATTCGGCGTACGCGAAGGTCAGCACGTTGGTTGCGTAATCCTTGCCGCGATAGGTGCGGTTCAGCGTGCGGCCTTCTTCAGCGTCGACAAAACGCACCGTCAGCTCGCCGTCCGCGAAGAGCGCCGCGCGGATCCAGCCGGCCACGGTGGCGCGTGGCAGCAGCGCCTTGTGTTCCGGCCAGGCCTTGGCGGCGGGGAATTGCAGATTCAACGTCAATTTCGGAGCGCGGCTCATGCGTGATCGATTTGTTGCTTTCTTTGTGACGGCATTTTCAACCGCATTTTCAACTGCATTTTCAACGGTAATCGACGCCAATCAGCGAGAATCCGCCGGACTGGCGGTCTTCTGCGAATGCGCATCGTACGCCTCCACAATTCGCGCGACCAGCGGATGCCGCACCACGTCCGCGCTGGTGAAGCGCGTGAGCGCAATGCCTCGCACTTCCGACAGCACCTGCTGCGCCTCGATCAGTCCGCTCTTCGCACCGCGTGGCAAATCCACCTGCGTCGTGTCGCCGGTGACCACCGCCTTCGAGCCGAAGCCGATCCGCGTGAGGAACATCTTCATCTGTTCGGGCGTGGTGTTCTGCGCTTCGTCGAGGATGATGAACGCGTGGTTCAGCGTGCGGCCGCGCATGTACGCGAGCGGCGCGATTTCGATCATCTGCCGCTCGAACATCTTCGCGGTTTTGTCGAAGCCGAGCAGGTCGTACAGCGCGTCGTACAGTGGGCGCAGATACGGATCGACCTTCTGCGCCAGATCGCCCGGCAGGAAGCCGAGGCGTTCGCCCGCTTCGACAGCCGGACGCGTCAGCACGATGCGCTTGACCTGATCGCGCTCCAGCGCATCCACCGCGCAAGCCACCGCGAGATACGTCTTGCCCGTACCCGCCGGACCGACGCCGAAGGTCACGTCGTGCGAGATGATCTGCTTCAGATACTCGCGTTGCGCCGGCGTGCGGCCGCGCAGATCGGCGCGCCGCGTGTACAGCTTCGGGCCGAGTTCTTCGAGGTCTTCGTCATCGTTGTCGGCCGGTTGGTCGAACGGATGATCCGGATTGCCGGGGAAACGCGCATCGCCTTCTTCACTGCCTTTGCCGTTCGTGCGATGGCGCGCCGGATTGCGCACTTCGACGAGCGCAAGCTGGATGTCGTCGACCGACAGCGGCTCGCGTGCGTTGTTGTAGAAGTTTTCGAGCGCGGTGAGCGCGAGTTTCGCGCCGCGTCCACGAATCGCGATGCGATGGCCACGGCGTTGCAGCGTCACGTCGAGCGCCTGCTCGATCTGCCGCAGATTTTCATCGAGCGGTCCGCAGAGGTTGGCGAGCCGCGCGTTGTCTTCGCGCGGTGCGGTGAATTCCAGATGCTGCTGAGTGGTCTTCAAGGCGGTGGATCGATCCTGTCGGTTTCGAAACGGCTTAGTGGGTGGTGGCGGGTGCGTCGTCGTGCACCAGCACGAGTTCGCCGCGTAGCGAATGTGGGTACGCGTGGACGATTTTCACGTCGACCATCTGGCCGATCAGCCGTGCGTGCGACGCGATCGGCGCCGGGAAATTCACCACGCGATTGTTTTCGGTGCGGCCCGCGAGTTCGTTCGGGTCCTTGCGCGCCGGGCGCTCGACCAGAATCCGCTCGACCTTGCCGACCATCGAATCGCTGATGCGCTGCACGTTCTCTTCGATGGTGGCCTGCAAATGTTGCAGGCGTTTGAGCTTCACTTCGCGCGGCGTGTCGTCGTGCAGATTCGCTGCCGGCGTGCCGGGGCGCGGGCTGTAGATGAACGAGAAGCTGGTGTCGTACTTCATCTCGTTCACGAGTGCCATCATCTTGTCGAAGTCTTCTTCCGTCTCGCCGGGGAAGCCGACGATCATGTCCGTCGACAACGACAGGTCGGGGCGGATCGCGCGCAGCTTGCGGATCACCGACTTGTATTCGAGCACCGTATAGCCACGCTTCATCGCCATCAAAATGCGATCGGAGCCGTGCTGCACGGGAAGGTGCAGGTGGCTGACCAGCTTCGGCACTTTCGCGTAGGTGTCGATCAGGCGCTGCGTGAATTCCTTCGGATGCGACGTGGTGTAGCGAATCCGTTCGATGCCCGGAATATCGGCGATGTATTCGATCAGCGTCGCGAAGTCGGCGATTTCAGACGAGCCGAGCGTGAGGCCAGCGCGGTAAGCATTCACGTTCTGACCGAGCAGCGTGACTTCGCGCACGCCCTGGTCGGCGAGGCCGGCGATTTCGGTCAGCACGTCATCCAGCGGACGCGACACTTCCTCGCCGCGCGTGTACGGCACGACGCAGTAGCTGCAGTACTTGCTGCAACCTTCCATGATCGACACGAACGCGCTCGGGCCGTCGACGCGCGCCGGCGGCAGGTGATCGAACTTCTCGATTTCCGGAAACGAAATATCGACTTGCGCGCGGCCGCTTTCGCGGCGCTTGTCGATCATCTGCGGCAAACGGTGCAGCGTTTGCGGACCGAACACCAGATCGACATACGGTGCGCGCGCAACGATCGCCGCGCCTTCCTGGCTCGCCACGCAACCGCCGACGCCGATGATCAGATTCGGATTCGCTTCCTTCAGCTCGCGCACGCGGCCGAGGTCGGAGAAGACTTTTTCTTGGGCTTTTTCGCGCACCGAACAGGTGTTGAACAGAATGACGTCCGCGTCTTCCGGGGTGTCCGTCTTGACGAGGCCTTCAGCCGCGCCGAGTACGTCGACCATTTTGTCGGAGTCGTACTCGTTCATCTGGCAGCCAAAGGTCTTTACATAAACTTTCTTGGTCATCGAATTTCGCCGGTCGCAGTGGTTAACCTGGGGGCGTCGTTTAAAAGGTGAAAGAGAGGCCAAACGTGCGGGCAGCGTGCGGACGAGCCGCGGGACGGCGCGTGGGTTGCCTTTCCGGGCCACTTTCAATGCACGTTTGCAGCGTAGCTCAATATTATAGCCCTTCGTCGAATGAGGTTTCTGCCGCGGCCCGTGCTTCCGGCCGCTCCGGCGGCAGGCCCAGCAGGCCTTCCAGTTCGTCCGATACCTGCGCGAAGCGCTCGCTCAGGAAATCCAGCAGCACGCGCACGCGCGGCGCCATGAAACGGTTGCGGTGATAGAGCGCGTGCAGCGGCGCGTCGGGATAGCGCCACTCCGGCAGCAGGATTTTCAGGCCGTCGGCGCGCAAGTCCGCTTCCACGTCCCACATCGACTTGATCACGATTCCATAACCGCGCAGCGCCCACTCGCGGGCCACTGCGCCGTCGTTGGTCTCGCGCGCGGTGTCGAACGGCACGGTGTAGTGCTGCACTTCGTCGCCGCGCGTGAAGCGCCATTCGTTGACGGGCCCGGACGCGGTGCCGAGCACGATGCAGTCGAAATTCGCCAGATCGTGCGGATCCTTCGGCTCGCCGCGCCGCGCGATGTAGTCCGGCGACGCGCACAGCACGCGCCGGTTCGGCGCCAGTTTGCGCGCGACCAGCGAACTGTCCTGCGGCACGCCGAAGCGGATCGCGAGGTCGATGTCTTCCTGCACCAGATTCGACAGCGAGTCCGACAGCGTGAGCGCGAAAGTCACCTCCGGGTAGCGCGCGTTGAACTCGTCGAGCCAATGCATCAGCAGATTGCGGCCGAAGTCGGAGGTCGCGGAAATCCGCACCTTGCCGCGCACCACGCCCTGGCCGGCTTGCAGCGCGGCTTCGGCGTCGTCGAGCGATTGCAGCGCCTGGCGGCAGCAGTTGAGGTACAGCCGCCCTTCGTCGGTGAGCCGCAACTGGCGGGTGGTGCGCTCGAACAGGCGCGCTTTCAGGCCGGCTTCGAGCTTGGCCAGCCGCGCGCTGGCGGCGGCCGGTGTCAGGCCCATCTTGCGGCCCGCCGCCGACAGGCTGCCTTGCTGCGCCGCTTCGACGAACAGGCGAATGTCACCGAGGTTATCCATCGCAGTCTTTCAAAAAGAATTTGAAAATGCTTCAAATGCTACGCCAATTATCAAAACCACGCTGTCCGCCGACAATGCACTCCTCGAAAACCCTAATGTCCGCTGAGCCGCCAACGCCATGCAACTCGATCACGCGACGATCGTCACCGCCGATCTCGACACCGCCCGACGTTTTTTCGTCGACGTTGTCGGGCTGACGGATGGCGCGCGGCCGCCGTTCCGGATCGACGGCAATTGGCTGTATGCGAACGGCCGGCCGGTGATTCATCTGATCGACGCGACGGTGCAGGCCCAAGTGGGAAGGGCAGCGCCGCGCATCGATCACATTGCGTTCCGGCTCGAGAGTGCCGGCGAATGGCAGGCGTTGCTCGGCCGGCTGCATACGGCGGACGTGCCCTACCAGCTCGCCGAAGTGCCTCCGATGGGCCCGCAGCGAGCCGAATTACAACTGTTCGTCGCGCTCGCGCCGGGTGTGGTCATCGAATTCGTGACCGCGCTACGCCACGCTCAGCACGTGCAACTTTAGAACCTGGAGAAGATAGATGCCCATTCCATTACTGGCGTTAGCGATTAGCGCATTTGCAATCGGCACCACCGAGTTCGTGATCATGGGTTTGCTGCCCGAGGTCGCGCACGATCTGGCGGTGTCGATTCCGTCGGCCGGTTTGCTCGTGAGCGGCTATGCGCTCGGCGTCGCGGTCGGTGCGCCGCTACTCGCGGTGATCACCAGCAAGATGCCGCGCAAGCTCGCGCTGCAGTTGCTGATGGGCGTGTTCATCGTCGGCAACGTGCTGTGCGCGGTCGCTTCCGGCTATTCCGTGCTGATGATTGCGCGTGTGGTGACGTCGTTCGCGCACGGTTCGTTCTTCGGTATCGGCGCGGTGGTGGCGGCTTCGCTCGTGCCGGCCGAAAAGCGCGCGAGCGCGATTGCGCTGATGTTCACCGGCCTGACGCTGGCGAATGTGCTCGGCGTGCCGTTCGGCACCTTCATCGGCCAGGAGTTCGGCTGGCGCGCCGCGTTCTGGATCGTCGGCGTATTGGGCGTGCTGTCGCTGGCCGGTGTGTCGGCGCTGGTGCCGAACCGTCACGATTCCGGTCCGGTCGGCCTCGGTCATGAAGTGCGCGTGCTAAAGGATCCGCAGGTCTGGACCGCGCTCGCGATGACGGTGCTCGGCTTCGGCGGTGTGTTTGTCGTCTTCACCTATATCGCGCCGATTCTCGAGCAGGTGAGCGGCTTCTCGCCGCGCGGCGTGACGCTGATTCTGGTCCTGTTCGGCATCGGCCTGACGATCGGCAATACGGTGGGCGGCAAGCTCGCCGACCGCGCGCTGATGCCTTCGCTGATGGGCATTCTGGTCGCGCTCGCAGTGGTGATGGCGATCTTCGCGCGCACCAGCCACTCGCAGGTGGCCGCGGCGATTACCGTGTTCGTGTGGGGCATTGCCGCGTTCGCGACCGTGCCGCCGTTGCAGATGCGCGTGGTCGAGAAGGCGGCCGCGGCGCCGAATCTGGCTTCCACGTTGAACATCGGTGCGTTCAACGTCGGCAATGCGGGTGGCGCGTGGCTCGGCGGTCTCGTGATCAATCACGGTCATTCGCTCGATACGCTGCCTTGGGTGGCGGCGGCGGTCAGCGTGGTGGCTTTGCTGCTAGCGTGGTTCGCGGCGCGGATGGATGCGCCGGCATCGACCGTCGCGCTGCGTGCCTGAATGCGCCTGAGCGTACGGATCGGCATGCGGGCGCCCATATGAAAAATTCGCACAAGCTTTGCGAGAATCGTCCTCCGCAATGCTGATAACAGTGTGAAGATAACTTCGTTGGGTGCAGCCAGGGGCGATGCTATCTTGCTTCCACTAACCGCTTGCCCGCCGTCCGGCGGCGCTCCTGGAGGCAATCATGCATTCCCCGCTTGCGCTGGTTCGCGATCCCGCGGCTGACACCGAAGCGTCGCCGCGTGCCGCCGAACCCTTCGACGCACTTGAACATCTGGTCGGCGTGAATCTCGCCCGATTGCGCGCCGAGCGGCAACTGTCGCTCGACGCCTTGGCCCGCGCTTCGGGCGTTTCGCGAGCGATGCTCGCGCAGATCGAGTCGGCGCGCAGCGTGCCGTCGATCAAGGTGCTGTGCAAGGTCGCGGCGGCGTTGAAGGTGTCGGTGGCAGCGTTTTTGCGGCGTCACGCGACTAACGGCTTCGAGCATCTGCCGGCTGAACGTTCGTCGCGCGTGGTTAGTTCGAACGGGCGTTATTCGGCCCGGCCGCTTTATCCCGACGCCGAACCGACCGCCGCCGAGTTTCACGAGCTGCGTATCGCGCCGCTGCATACCGAGGCCGGCACGCGCCGCGCGCCGGGCACGACCGTGAATCTGGTGGTGAGCGAAGGCACGCTGGAAGTCAGCGTGCACGATCAGCGTCAATTGCTGGCAACGGGTGACGCGATCGTCTTCGATGCCGATCAGCCGCATAGCCTGCGCAACCCGGGCGACACCGAAGCGCGCGCGTTTCGTGTGACACTGAAGGCGGAATCGCCGCCGCGCTGGGACGTGCCTGCATCACACGATGCGACTCGGCAGACCGCGCCGGTTTAATGTATTGAGGCTTCGCGGCGCGAGTAGGGTCCCGCTTGCGCTGTTAAGCAGAGGTGTCCGTCTAATCCGTAGGGGTTGCGCTGCACGTCCGGCGCGACTGTTGTATGCTTTGCCCGCCGGTCGATCCGGCAATCAGTGCGTCTTCAGGGCGGGGTGAAATTCCCCACCGGCGGTATGCCGGCAGCGCGACAGCGTTAGCCGACGAGCCCGCGAGCGCCCGCGTCGTCAAGGTGTTTGGAACTGTGCAACTACGTTGCATGGGACCAGAGTAAGCGCTAACTCTGGTCGACACGGGGTCAGCAGATCTGGTGAGAAGCCAGAGCCGACGGTTAGAGTCCGGATGGAAGAAGATGTGCAGATAGTCATGTTCGTTTCCGTGGCGCCGCTTGTTGGTCGAGCGGTGTGCGAGCGTCGCTTTAAGCGGCGTTCAACGGCGCGTCTTTGTCTGTTTGCAATGCCCTGAAACGTTTTTCGCCCAACTTTTGCGATGAGCGTTTCAACTATGTCCTTTGCTGCTTTTCCTGCTCCGTCGGTGATTGCGAATGACGCATTCCTCGATCTCCCGCTGCTCGCCACCGAAGCCGTTCCGCCGCGTATCGCAGCCGCCTTGCAAGCGATGCGCGATGGCCGCGCCGTGGTCCTGCAAGACGATCACGACCGCGAGAACGAAGCCGATCTGATCGTTTCCGCCGAGCGTCTTTCCGTCGAAACCATGGCGCTGCTGATCCGCGAATGCAGCGGCATCGTCTGCCTGTGCCTGCCCGACGACAAGATCCGCGCGCTCGAATTGCCGCCGATGGCCGTCAACAACGAAAGCCGTCATGGCACCGCGTTCACCGTCTCGATCGAAGCACGCGACGGGGTGACGACCGGCGTGTCCGCGCTCGATCGCGTGACGACGATCCGCGCGGCAATCGCCGATACGGCGAAGCCTGCGGACATCGTGCGTCCGGGCCACGTGTTCCCGCTGCGTGCGATGCCGGGCGGCGTGCTGGCGCGCCGCGGCCACACCGAAGGCACGGTGGATCTGGCAATTCTCGCGGGCCTGAAGCCGGCCGGCGTGCTGTGCGAACTGATGAACGCGGACGGCACGATGACGCGCGGCGCGGATGTGGAGCGCTTCGCGGCGCAACACAATCTGCCAATGCTGACGATCGCCGAACTGGTGGAATTCCGTCAGGCGCTGGCGACGGCACGTGAATGCGTGGCCGACGAGGCGTGATGCGCGTATCCGCGCTGACCGTTGTTCGATAAAAAAGCCGGCGATCCAGCCGGCTTTTTTGTTGCATCATGGCGAGCCGTTAGCCGCTACGACTGCACGTCGCCGAATTCGCCGCGCACGCCTGCCTCGATCAACGCGGGCAACTCATCCATATGTTTCATGATGCGCGTCATGCCCATCTTGCGCAGCGCGTCCGCATAGCCGTCGGGGATATGACTCGCGCCGACGAAGGCGATCGTCTTCATGCCCGCCGCGCGCGCTGCGTTCAAGCCGGCCACGCTGTCTTCCACGACGATGCAGCGGGACGGCTCCACACCCAGTGTCTTGGCGGCGAACAGATACACATCCGGATAAGGCTTTGGCCGCGCGACCTGTTCGGCGCTGAATATCCGCTCGCCGAAAATCTGCTGCAAACCCGCGCGCCGCACCGACGCGTTTACACGCGCCATCCGGCTGTTCGACACCACCGCTGCCGGCAGTGTCACGCGTTGCAAGGCGTCGCGCACGCCGTTGATCGGACTGAGCGACGCCGCGAGCGCGAGCTCGACATTGTGTTCGATGGTGTTGAGGAAATCCGCCGGCAGGGTGACGTCGAACGACGTCTCGATGCCTTCGAGAAAGCGCGACGTCTGCTGGCCGAAGGCCGTTTTGACGACGGGTTCGAAGTCGAGGCCGGGGAAGGTGGCGGACAGCGTTTCGAGGAGCACGTGGTCAGCGATGATTTCGCTGTCGACGAGCACGCCGTCGCAGTCACAGATGAGGTGGTCGATCATGCGTTAATACGGAAAGCGAGAAGCGCACGAGCAAGACAGTTGCAAGCTCATGCGCGGAGATTGAAAGCAACATGATACGTGCTTTGGCGCCGCCTGCGCGGCGCCGTCGCTTTCCGTTCTCGCGTTTCCTTACTGCGCAATCAGTGCGCGTGCAGGTACATATACAGCGCTGTTGCCACCGCGCCACCCAGCAGCGGGCCGCAGACCGGAATCCACGAATAACGCCAGTCGCTGTCGCGCTTGCCCGGAATCGGCAGCAGCGCATGCATCAGACGCGGCGACAGGTCGCGCGCCGGGCTCATCGCGTAACCGGTCGGGCCGCCGAGCGAGATGCCGATGCCGAGCACCAGCAAGCCGACCGGCAGTGCGTCGAGCGCGCCCAGGCCGACTTGCGGCGACGCCAGATACAGCACGCCGAGAATCAGCACGAAGGTCGCGATCATCTCGGTCAGCAGGTTATGCGGCACGCTGCGAATCGCCGGCGACGTGCAGAACACGCCGAGCTTCACGTCGGCATCGCCTTCTTTCGCGAAGTGTTGACGATACGCGACCCACATGAGCAAGGCGCCCGCCATGCCGCCGAGCATCTGCGCCGCGACGTAGCCGGGGACCTTGGCCCAGGCGAACTTACCAGCGAGAGCGAGGCTGATCGTCACGACAGGATTCAGGTGCGCGCCGCTAAAAGAAGCGGTGACGTACACGGCGATGAACACCGCCATCGCCCAGCCCATCACGATTACGATCAGGTCCGCGCCTTTGCCCTTGGTGCGCGCGAGCAGCACGTTGGCGACCGCGCCGTTGCCGAGCAGAACCAGAAGGGCTGTGCCGATGAATTCCGCAATGTAAGGAGACATGGTTGGTTGTCCGAAATATAGTTATTAGGGAAGCCGCTGGAGGAAGCGGCTTCGTTATGTCGAAAGGTGTTTTATGGAGCGGTGAAACGCGCGGTCAGGGCGTGTCGGCCCAGGCCTTCGCGGCGCGAATCGCGCGCTGCCAGCCGTCGAGGCATGCCTTGACGTCAGCTTGTTCGAGCGCAGGCGTGAAGCGGCGATCGAGCTTCCACTGGCTTTGCAGTTCGTCGACGTCCTTCCAGTAGCCGACCGCGAGACCGGCCAGATACGCCGCGCCCAATGCGGTTGTTTCCGAAACCTGCGGGCGTACTGCGTCGACGCCGAGAATGTCCGCCTGGAACTGCATCAGCAGATTGTTCGCGCAAGCGCCGCCGTCCACACGCAGCTCGCCGATGCGAATACCGGAGTCGGCTTCCATTGCCTTCAGCACGTCGAGCGATTGGTACGCGATCGAATCGAGCGCGGCGCGTGCGATATGTGCCGAGGTCGTGCCGCGCGTCACGCCGAACAGCGTGCCGCGAGCGCGGGCGTTCCAGTGCGGCGCGCCGAGGCCGGCAAACGCGGGCACCAGATACACGCCGTCACTATGGGGCACGCTGCGCGCCATCGTTTCGGTTTCCGCAGCGTTCTTGATGATGCCGAGGCCGTCGCGCAGCCATTGCACCACGGCGCCGCCGATGAAGATGCTGCCTTCGAGCGCGTAGTTGATCTGGTCGCCGATCTGCCACGCGATCGTGGTGACGAGGTTGTTCTTCGATTCGATCGGCTTGTCGCCGGTGTTCATCACGAGGAAGCAGCCCGTGCCGTAGGTGTTCTTCACCATGCCCGACTGCGTGCACATCTGACCGAACAGCGCGGCGTGCTGGTCGCCGGCGATGCCCGCGAGCGGAATCTTCGACGCGAATACGGTGGTCTTGGTCGGCCCATACACTTCCGACGACGCACGCACTTCCGGCAACATGCTGCGCGGAATGTCGAGCGCTTCGAGCAGTTCGTCGTCCCACTTCAGCGTGTGAATGTTGAACAGCATCGTGCGCGACGCGTTGGTCACATCGGTGACGTGCAGGCCGCCCTTGGTGAAATTCCACACCAGCCAGCTGTCGACCGTACCGAACGCGAGGCGTCCTTGCTTCGCCTTTTCGCGTGCGCCTTCGACGTTGTCGAGAATCCAGCGGATCTTGGTCGCCGAGAAATACGAGTCGATCGGCAGACCGGTTTTCGCGCGAACTTTTTCTTCGAGACCTTGCTCCTTGAGCTGGTCGCAGAAGTCGGCGGTGCGGCGGTCTTGCCAGACGATCGCGTTGTAGATCGGATGCCCGGTTTCGCGGTCCCATACGATGGTGGTTTCGCGCTGATTGGTGATGCCGATCGCGGCGATCGACGTGCCGTTCATGCCGGCGCGCGTGACGGCTTCGGCGGCGACGCCGGCCTGGGTCGACCAGATTTCCTGCGGATCGTGCTCGACCCAACCCGGGCGCGGATAGATTTGCTGAAATTCTTTCTGAGCGGTCGACACGACATTGCCGAGCCGGTCGAATAGCATTGCGCGGGAGCTGGTGGTGCCTTGGTCAAGCGCGAGGATGTATTGATCCTGCATTGTGTCTTCTCCATGCGTTTTATGAATCGCCGGAATGCGAGCCGGCGACGGGAACGGCTTGTTGTTTTAAGCGGGCTGCAACAGCTTGCGGTGGTGCGTCCCGGCTTTGTCCGTAGCCGAGGGGTGAAGCGTTTCAGGTTGTGCGATCGGGCCGCGTTGCGATGGCCTTACGCGTTCTGCTTTTGTCTAACGGGCTCGCGGGCGAACCACGCGTCGATCTCGTGGGTGACCGACTCGAGCGTGCCGGGCTCGACGTGCAATCCGAGCTTCGAGCGGCGCCACAACACGTCCTGTGCGCTGCGCGCCCATTCGGTGTCGCGCAGATAAACGAGTTCTGCTTCGTAGAGACCGGGCGCGAATGCGTTGCCGAGTTCAGCGAGCGAGCGTGCCTTGCCGATCAGGTCCTTGACTCGCGTGCCATACGCGCGAGCGAGGCGATGTGCCAGTTCGGCGGGGAGCCACGCATGCTGTTGCTTGAACTGGGCGAGAAAGCGCTCGAAGTTGGCTTGCGGAATATCGCCGCCGGGTAATGGCACACCGGCCGTCCACGAAGGCGTGTTGTTTTGCAGCGCTTGCGCTAGTTTGTCGACGGCTTCTTCGGCCAGCTTGCGGAATGTTGTGATTTTGCCGCCGAACACAGACAGAAGTGGTGCTTCGCTCGCGGGTGCGTCGAGTTCGAGCGAGTAATCGCGCGTGACCGCCGACGGGTTGTCCGCGCCTTCTTCTTCGAGCAGCGGACGCACGCCCGAGTAGGTCCAGCGTACGTCTTGCGGCGTGATCTTCTGCTTGAAGTAGCGGTTGATCGAATCGCACAGATACTGCGTTTCGTCCGGCGTGATCGCGACTTGCGACGGATCGCCGCGATATTCGATGTCGGTCGTGCCGATCAGCGTGTAGTCGTGTTCGTACGGAATCGCGAAGATGATCCGCTTGTCCGGGTTCTGGAAGATGTACGCATGATCGTGTTCGAACAGGCGCCGCGTGACGATGTGGCTGCCTTTCACGAGGCGCACGCTGTGCGTTGCTTCCCGGCCGAGCGCGCCTTGCAGCAGTTCGCCGACCCACGGACCCGCCGCGTTAGCAATCGAGGCGGCGCGCACGTCGAGGATCGTGCCGTCGGCGCGCTTGAGTTGTGCGCGCCATTCGCCGCCGGCGCGCACCGCGCTCACCAGCTTGGTGCGTGTGAGAATCTTCGCGCCGCGTTCCTGCGCGTCCAGCGCGTTCAGCACGACCAGGCGCGCGTCATTCACCCAGCCGTCCGAATACACGAAACCGCGTTTGATCGAATCGACCAGCGGCGCGCCCGCCGGATGGCGGCGCATATCGATGCCGCGCGAGCCGGGCAGCAGTTCGCGTTTGGCGAGATGGTCGTAAAGGAAGAGGCCGGCGCGGATCAGCCAGGCGGGGCGCAGATCGGGCATGTGCGGCATCACGAAACGCAGCGGCCACATGATGTGCGGAGCCGCGCGCAGCAGCGTTTCGCGCTCCTGCAAGGCTTTGCGCACCAGCCCGAACTCGCGGTACTCGAGGTAGCGCAGGCCGCCGTGAATCAGCTTCGTGCTGGCCGACGACGTATGCGCCGCCAGATCGTCCTGTTCGCAGAGCAATACCGACAGGCCACGGCCCGCCGCATCGCGTGCGATGCCTGCGCCGTTGATCCCGCCGCCCACGACGAGCAAATCGTACTTTGAGCCTTGCGTCACCTGCTGTGTCCCCTACGCCGTATTCGGAAGCTATCTGAAAAAACTATCGAACCGATAGTGTTCGTTTTCGAACTTTAATGAACATATTCGAAAAAGTAAAGTTCGGTTTGTCTAAGAATTCCTCTAACAGTTAGCCAGGGCGGTGGCGCAACGCGCGGCCACGGACGATACTCTCGGCAGCAGCCATATCGAGGTGAATTCATGCGTGGACTTTGGATGATCGGCGCGGCGGCGCTTGTCGCGGGATGCGTCAGCACGCCGAGCTTGAAGGGGACGAGGGGCGCGCCGTCGTTTGCGTCGTTGCAACAGATGTGCAGCGCGCAGACGGTCGACTACGGCAACGACGCGCAAGGCGTCTACGTGACGCTGTTCGATGCGTATGTGGCGAATCGGCGCGGCAGGCTGTCGAAGGATGACTACTGTGCGTTCCAGACGTCGATCGCGCAGCACTACACGAGCCTGGGCGTGAGCAGCGACCCGCAGGCACGGAATCAGTGGGTCACGTTCTTTACCGACCAGCGTGTCAAGGCGTTGAGCTGGCGCGCTGCGGTGGATCCGACCTTGCGCAGCGGCTGAGTTTTTTGCTTGGTTTTCCGCGCAGTTCCCTGTGTAGTTGCCTGATTAGCTCGCTCAGGCCTTGGCGCGCTGCGGCTGCGCGCCGCGCCACAACATCTGGCGAATCTGCGCGAGCACGGCCTCGCGCGTCGGCGCCTTGCTCGCGGCGGGCTGCTGCGCTTGCGGCAGCGGCAGATGATTGGCGAGCGCCAGCATCGTGAAGCCGTGCAGGCTCGCCCAATACGCGTAGCCGATCAACTGTGGATCGCCTTCCAGAATGCCCGCGGCGACGAGCCGCTCGAAATGCGCGCCGAGCATGTGCCACGCTCGCTGCGACGCGGCTGCGAGTTCCGGGTAGCCGCTTTCCTGCTGCGTCAGATCGAACATCAAACGATACGCGTGCGGTTCGTCGAGCGCGAACGCGACGTACGCGTCGCCGACGGCCGAGTGGTTGGTCTCCTCTGGGGCCAGCTTGGCTGCTGCCTCCAGACGCGCCGCGAAGCGGTTGAACGCCGCGGCACGGACCATCGCGAGAATCTCGTCCTTGTCGCGGAAGTAGCGGTAGGGTGTCATCGCGCTGCAACCCAGTTCTTTCGCCAGTTCGCGCATCGTCACGCCCTGTGCGCCGCGCGTGGCGAAGGCGTTCTCGGCCACGCGCCGCATGGTTTCGCGGAATTGCTGGATGTCGTCGGAGGAGAGCGTTTTTGGCATGCGCGAAGGCAGAGGGTCCGTCGCGTCAATTTACTGTGTAAATGAATTGTGCACAACAAAACGTCCGCGTGAGCGGACCGACAGCTTTGCAGAAACAGAATGCGAGGCAGCTTTCAGGGGCGCGCGCCTTTACAACCAGCAACAGCCAGCGCGCAGCCCACCTTCAGCTGCCGAACGTCGACCGCACAGGCCGACGTACCTGAAAAAACACTACGAGAAACGTTTAATGGCTCGAATTGCGCTGTCGCCGGATTCGGTCACGCGCCATTGTTCGTTGCCCGACGCGAGCCGTTCGAGTTGTACGAGCTGGCGTTCCAGCAGGGCGTCGAGTTCTTCTCGCTCCATGTCGACTTGATTGGGAGCGTCCTTGACGAGCAACAACGTGGCGAATTCATGCGGACTCAGCATCGTTTCTCTCCATGTCAAGCTAGCGCGGACGGCCTTGCCGGCGACTGGCCATATGCCAGTGGAGTCCGCTAGAGGATCAGGCGGGAAATACGGCTAATACACACAGGTTCATGCAACCGGCACTACGCGCAACGCGGAACGGACGCCGGGGAACTGGAGTGTAGTCAACCGCACGTTAAACACCAAATGGGTCCCAGTAAATTTTTCCTTTGACAATTGCGCCATGCAGAGGCGGTTTGGGGCCGCGCTCAAATCCTTGATTTCACTCGAAGTTTTGCGTGCGCTGCAACATGGCGGAAGATGCCTGGGGTTACGCTGCGATGTACACCTGACAGCCGGCGGCGGCCAGCGTTTCGGCCATCTCGGCGGGCGGTGCGGCGTCGGTGAAAAGCGCGTCGATCTGGTCCAGATGACCCTGGCGAACCAGAGCCGGGCGGCCGAACTTCGAATTGTCGGCGGCGAGGAAGACCGTGCGTGCGTGCTGGATGATCGCCTCGGCGACGCGCACTTCGCGGGTGTCGAAATCGCGCAGCGTCCCATCCGTCTCGATGCTCGACGTGCCGATGATCGCGAAGTCCACCTTGAACTGGCGGATGAAGTCGATCGCCAGTTCGCCGACGATCCCTTTGTCCCAAGGCCGCACGATGCCGCCCGTCACCAGCACTTCGCAATCCGGATAGCCGCTCATCATGCTGGCGACGTTCAGATTGTTGGTAATCACGCGCAAACCGCGATGCCGGTTGAGCGCACGCGCGACTTCTTCGGTGGTGGTGCCGAGGTTGATGAAGAGGGAAGCCTGGTCGGGAATGTGAGTGGCCACTAGCGCTGCGATGCGCCGTTTCTCTTCATGGAACATCCGCTGACGCGCGGTGTACGAGACGTTCTCGGAGCTCGTCGGCAGACTCGCGCCGCCGTGATAGCGGCGCAGCAGGTTCATGTCGGCGAGCCAGTTGACGTCGCGCCGGATCGTCTGCGGCGTCACGTCGAAGTGGGCCGCGAGGTCGTCCACGGTCACGAAGCCGTCGCGTTGCACCCACTCCAGCAGTTCCTGTTGCCGGGCGTTGAGAGTCAGGCGGGGGTCTCGGGTCATGTGTCTCGGGTCGTGGGTTTTTGTCGGTGCCGCCCAGCCACCGGCGCGGTGCGTCGTGCCGGGGAGCAGGCGATGCGTGAATAGGAGTGAGCGTATTGTAAGACCTTCGCACGCCTTGTCTGCCAACTCGTGCGACACGCGTCAGATAGGCGCCGACCCATTCAGGCCATTTATGCATTTATTCATTTGATAAATGAATTTGTTTTTTGTGCCGGATCGCGCTGCAATCCGGGGTTCTCCATTTCACCGTCTTACCACGGTTTCCGGCGTCCCCTACGGCGGCGGGCCGTGCTTTCGAGAGTGTTCGACATGACTGGTTTCGACTGGCAAAACCCTTATCCGACGCCGCGTCTGCCTGTATTCGCGCGCAACATCGTTTCGACGTCGCATCCGCTCGCCGCGCAAGCCGGGCTGCGGATGCTGTGGAAGGGCGGCAATGCCGTCGATGCGGCGATCGCGGCGGCTGCGGCCATCACGGTGGTCGAGCCGGTGTCGTGCGGGCTGGGCGGCGATGCATTCGCGCTGGTGTGGGACGGCAAGAAGCTGCACGGCCTGAATGCGTCGGGTGTGTCGCCGGCAGCGTGGAATGTGGATTACTTCAAGCGCAAGTACGGCGAGGAAAACGGCCTTGCGAAGCAGCCCAAACGCGGCTGGGACGCGGTGACGGTGCCGGGCGTGATCGCCGGCTGGGAAGCGCTGCATCAGAAATTCGGTTCGCTGCCGTTTGCCGATCTGATGGAGCCGGCCATTGAAATCGCCGAGCGCGGTCATGCGCTCGCGAGCATCGTTGCGCACAAATGGGCGGCGGCGGTGCCCGAGTTGAAAGACCAGCCGGGTTTCGCGCAAACCTTCATGCCGCGCGGGCGCGCGCCGGAAGTCAGCGAACTGGTGCGCTTTCCCGGCCACGCGAAGACGCTGCGCAAGCTGGCCGAGCAAGGCCCGCGGGCTTACTACGAAGGCGAGATCGCCGAGCAGATCGCAGCCTTTGCGCGTGATGGCGGTGGCGCGCTGAGCGTCGACGATCTGCGCAATTACCGCGCGGATTGGGTCGAGCCGATCGGCAAGGATTATCGCGGCTACACCGTGCACGAAATTCCGCCGAACGGCCAGGGTATCGCGGCGCTGATCGCGCTCGGCATCCTCGAAAAATTCGACGTGAGCCCGCTGACTGTCGACAACGTTGAATCGCAGCATTTGCAGATCGAAGCGATGAAGCTGGCGTTCGCCGACGTGTATCGCTACGTCGCCGATCCGCGCTCGATGGAGGTTACACCCGAGCAGATGCTCGACGACGCGTACCTCACGTCGCGCGCCAGGCTGATCGATCCCAGGCGCGCGACCCACTTCAACTTCGGCATGCCGAAGGCCGGCGGCACGATCTACATGTCGGTGGCCGACGAACGCGGCATGATGGTGAGCTTCATCCAGTCGAACTACATGGGCTTCGGCTCGGGCATCGTGGTGCCCGACAGCGGCATCGCGCTGCAGAACCGCGGCTGCGGTTTCTCGATGGACCCGAAGTCGCCGAATGTGGTGGAAGGCGGCAAGCGGCCGTTTCACACGATCATCCCGTCGTTCCTCACGCAGCAGGTGGACGGCAAGCAGGAAGCGGTGATGAGCTTCGGCGTGATGGGCGGCGACATGCAGCCGCAAGGTCATTTGCAATCGATCGTGCGGATGCTCGACTACGGTCAGCAGCCGCAGGCGGCGTGCGATGCGCCGCGCTGGAAGGTCAACCGCGACTTCACGATCGATATCGAATCGACGCTCGATCCGAAGACCGCGGTGGCGTTGCAGAAGCTGGGCCACACGATCAAGTCGATCGACGATCCGTACATGGACTTCGGCTCCGGCCAGTACATCTGGAAGCTCGACCGCAACGATCCGGAGCGTGGATACGTGGCGGCGAGCGATAGCCGTCGCGACGGGCTGGCAGCCGGGTTCTAGGCGATTCAAACGAAGCGCGGCGCCGCGTTCCAGAGCAATGGTGCGGCGTATCGTGTTTTGGTCGTCGAGACGTTTATACATTTGACCGGTGACAAGCTTGCACCAAGTTACTACGTGCTGATTGCCGCAGTGCTGTCGGGCACGTCGGTCGTCATCGTCGCGCCTGACTTCGAAGCAATGTATCCACACACGAGCCAGCTCCTTGAGCTGGCTTTTTTGTGCCGTCCGCGCGCCTTTTTATTTCTGACTGAATATTTCGACTACCTTGATATTGGAACTGCGGCGGTTCGGCATGGTCTGTGCTGGGTTATCTGCAGAGTTGTGAAACACCGGCTAAGATGCAAGATACAAGGGGTTAACTCTAATTCAAGGCGCTGTATCTGACACGGCAAACCGTCCTGACGAGAGCGGGCGGTTTCGAGCACGCTCCGCGAGTCGATACAGCTTTGGGAGCAAGACACGATGCACACTGAGCTGAACCATGTGATGCCCTGGCGGATCGAGGATATCGACCTTACCCGCATAGATCGCCAGAGGGCCGTCGCTAACGAAGATCTGCTGCTGCTGCTGTGCGCCGCTTCGTTTATCGAAAGCGGCTCGGATCTCTACACCAGCAATCTGAACACCTTCTTCGACGGCGATCCGGAAGTCTCGGCCTGGCTCAACAGCGAATGGGAGCCGGAAGAATTGCAGCACGGCCGGGCGCTCAAGACGTACGTCGCTTACGTCTGGCCCGAGTTCGACTGGGACACGGCGTTCCGCAATTTCTTCGAAGAGTATTCGCTGACCTGTTCGGTGGAAGACTTCGAAAAGAGCCGCGCGCTCGAGATGGTGGCGCGCTGCGTCGTGGAAACAGGCACGGCTACGCTGTATCGCGCGATCGGAGAATGTTCGGACGAACCGGTGCTCAAGCAGATCATCGACAACATCCGTACCGACGAAGTCCGCCACTACAAGCACTTTTTCAAGTACTTCAAAAAGTACAACAAGATTGAAGGCAACGGCCGTCTCGCCGTGCTCGGCGCTTTGATGCGCCGCGTGATGGAGATCAAGAACGAAGACTCGGAGATCGCGTTGCGGCATGTATTCGCAATTCGTTATCCTGAGCGCGTGCACGATTCGGCTTATAACCGTGAGCGCGCGGCACGGATCAACGCGCTGGTGCGCCGCAATCTGTCGGCGGACATGTGCGTGAAGATGCTGCTCAAGCCGCTCGATCTGCCGGCCAAGATTCAGCCAGGCGTGCATTACCCGCTAGCGAAAATCACGCAACATGTGTTTTTCCGCTGAACCTCTTATCTCTGACGTAACGGTATGAAAACGAATGGCCCGCCTGTGCGGGCCATTCGTTTTTCGAGGCATGATGTGCTTTTCGACCCGCGCGACGTTTGCGACATGCGCGACCTTCACTGACCGGATCAAGAATATGAGCGATTCACCTGCACCCGAACGTCCGCTCGAACAGACCGTGTTCGACGAATGGCCCGACGCTGTCCGCACGCTGTTCGACGGCTCGTCGCTCGCGAGCAAGACGGGCTTTACCGCGTCGCTGCTGACGGTAGATACGAACGATCATGTGCGCACGTCGCTGCTCGGCGTCGGCGAGTTGTATGCGCCCGATTCGCGCACGCTGTGCATCGCTTTATGGCCGCAAGCGCGGGCCGCGCGCGCGATTGCGCAAAGCGGCCGGGCAGCGCTAACGTTTGTCTGCGATGAGGCGTTTTATCAGGTGCAGTTGCTTGTGACGCTGCTAACGGCCGTCGAAGGCGATGACAGCGGCCTGGCGTATCTGATCGGCTCGATCGATACCGGTGAGGCGCAAAGCGTTCGTTATGCGCGCCTGACGGGCGGCATCACGTTCGAACTGCAAGGGGAAGGGAAGGCGGTGCTCGATCGATGGGAACGGCAGATCGAGCACCTGAAGCAAGCAGCCGCTGCGGCTAACCGTAGGGACTAACGCCCCGCAGTCAGTCTGTCAGCGGCTTTGAATCTCAACGGCCGCGCTGGCCGCTGCGCGACGGTTGGCCGCCACGCGGCGTATCGTTGCGCGGCTTCGCGCCACCCAGCAATGCACCCGGATTGCCGCCTTGCGGCTTACCGCCCTGCGGTTTGCGCGGCGCATGCTGCGCGGCACTGCCTTCATGCGCCGCTGCGCGCGGCTTGTCGTCGTGACGTTGGCCGTCCCGGCGCGGCTGGCCGCCGTTACCCGCTGGCTTCGCACCTTGCGGACGCGGCTGCTGCTGACCATTCGCCGGACGCTGACCCGAACGTTGCGCCGGTTTTGCCGGCGCAGCGCCGTCGCGCCGGGCGCCGTCGCGCTTCGGCGCGCCTTGACCCTGACGCGGCTGACGGCCACCGCCGCCGCCACCACCCTGGCCGCGGCGCAGAATCGGCTCCGGCTTCGCATTCGGATCCGGCTCGAAGCCCGCGATCACTTCCTGCGGCACTGGACGCTTGATCAGCTTCTCGATGTCCTTCAGCAGTTGCAGTTCGTCGACGCACACCAGCGAGATCGCTTCGCCCGTCGCACCTGCACGGCCTGTGCGGCCGATGCGGTGTACGTAATCTTCCGGCACGTTCGGCAGGTCGAAGTTGACCACATGCGGAAGTTGATCGATATCGATGCCGCGTGCGGCGATGTCGGTCGCGACCAGCACTTGCAGCGTGCCGTCCTTGAACTCGGCGAGCGCGCGCGTACGGGCCGACTGGCTCTTGTTGCCGTGAATCGCCAGTGCGCTGATGCCGTCTTTGGTCAGCTGTTCAGCGAGCCGGTTCGCGCCGTGCTTCGTGCGCGTGAACACCAGCACCTGGAACCAGTTGTGCTGCTTGATCAGATGCGTGAGCAGTTCGCGCTTCTTGTCACGATCGACCGGGTGAATCTTTTGCGCGACCGTCTCAGCCGTCGTGTTGCGGCGCGCGACTTCGATCAGCGCCGGCGAGTCGAGCAGGTTGTCGGCGAGGGTCTTGATTTCGTCGGAGAAGGTGGCCGAGAACAGCAGGTTCTGACGCTTCGGCGGCAGCTTCGCGAGCACGCGCTTGATGTCGTGGATGAAGCCCATGTCGAGCATGCGGTCAGCTTCGTCGAGCACGAGAATCTCGAGATGCGACAGATCGATGGTCCTCTGCTGCATGTGGTCGAGCAAACGGCCAGGCGTCGCGACGACGATGTCCACGCCGCTGCGCAGCGCGCCGATTTGCGGATTGATGCCGACGCCGCCGAACATCACGGTCGACTTCAGCTTCAGATACTTGCCGTAGGCGCGCACGCTTTCTTCGACCTGTGCGGCCAGCTCACGCGTCGGCGTGAGGATCAGCGCGCGTACGGCGCGCTTGCCCGAGGCCGTGGCGACGGCGGGCATGGTGTTCAGACGCTGCAGGATCGGCAGCGTGAAGCCGGCGGTCTTGCCGGTGCCGGTTTGCGCGCCGGCCAGCAGATCGCCGCCGTTGAGCACGGCGGGAATCGCTTGCGTCTGGATCGGAGTCGGCGTGGTGTAGCCGAGTTCGTGTACAGCGCGGACCAACGGTTCGGACAAGCCGAGGGAATCAAAAGACATAAAAGCTCTTTGCAATGCAGTTTTGCGAACGGCACAAACGGGCCCAAGCGGGCACAAACGAGCCCAAGCGCGGCATGAACACGCCTCTATGGCGCGTTCGAGGCCAAAGCCCAGTTCCGGTCGCGGAGAAATCGGCGGCACGCTCAAACGCGTGCCGAATGCTTCAACGCGCTATGCAGACACGTTGACTGGCCTTAAGTTGCATTTCGCCGCCGTGGCGTGTCACGCGACGTAGCGCGCGACACTGACGAATTGACACAGACTGCCCGCCAGTACGAACAGGTGCCAGATACCATGTCCGTGCCGGATGCGCTCGTCGTTAATGAAGAAGTAGATGCCGGCGCTGTAGATGACTCCGCCGGCCACGAGCCAGGCGGTACCCGCTGCCGGTAAGGCTTGAATCAGCGGGCGGACGGCAACGAGCGCGAGCCATCCCATCAATACATACAGCACCATCGAAACGCTGCGGGTGCGTCGCCCGAGCGTCAGTTCCTGCACGATGCCGAGGGCGGCAAGCCCCCAGCTTACGCCGAATAGCGACCAGCCCCACGGTCCGCGCAACGTGACAAGCGTGAACGGGGTGTAGCTGCCGGCGATCAGCAGGTAGATCGCCGAATGGTCGCATTTTTGCAGAACGGCTTTCACGCGCGGGTTGCGCACGCTGTGGTAAAGCGTCGAGATAGCATACAGCACGAACAGCATCGCACCGTACACACTGAAACTGACCACTTTGTACGCGTCGCCGTCGAGCGCGCCCATCGTCACGAGCGCAGCAAGCCCCGCCACCGACAGCACGGCGCCGACGAGGTGGGTAATGCTGTTAAAACGCTCACCGACATGCACGGCTCTTTCCTCCTGCGCGGTTTCATAAGGGCAAATGTGCCCACATGATACCGGTCCTGAAAAAACGAAGGGCGCGGCTGCGTTTTTCGCAGGCCGCGCCCCGGGTGCATCTAACGCTGCTTAGTCGAGCGGCGCCGAACGCAGATCGGCCACTTGCTGCGGCGACACGGCCGTGCCGTGGTTGCCCCACGACATACGGATGTACGTCACAACGGCCGCGACTTCCTGATTCGACAGCGCCTGTGCGAACGGCGGCATGCCGTACGGATGCGGGTTGGCAGCCGTGCTCGGCGGGTAACCGCCGTTCAGCACCATACGGATCGGGTTGACCGCCGACGGCATCTGGATCGACTGGTTGTTCGCGAGCGGCGGGAAGGCCGACGGCCTGCCGAGGCCATTTTCCGCGTGACACTTCGCACAGTTGTCAGCGTAGATCTTCTGACCTTGCTTCAACAGTTCGCCGCCGAACTTCTCCGACGTTTCGAGTTGCAGCGGCTCCGGCGCCTCGCTCTTTTGCGGAATCGTCTTCAGATACGTCGACATCGCGCGGATGTCGTCGTCCGACATGTACTGCAGGCTGTTGTGAACCACTTCAGCCATCGGGCCGAACACCGCGCCGCGCTGCGACACGCCGGTCTTCAGCAGATCCGAGATGTCTTTGATATCCCAGTCGCCGAGGCCCGCTTCCTTGTTCGACGTCAACGAAGGTGCGTACCAGTTCTGCAGCGGGATCAGACCGCCCGCAAATGCAGCCGAATTGACCGGACCGCCCATCGCGTTGATCGACGTGTGGCACATGCCGCAGTGGCCGAGGCCTTCGATCAGGTACGCGCCGCGGTTCCATTCGACCGACTTGGTCGGATCGGCCTTGTACTCGCCTTCACGGAAGAACAGCGTGCGCCAGCCGATCAGCAGGTTGCGGTTGTTGAACGGGAACTTCAGTTCGTGCGGACGGCTTGCGACGTTGACCGGCGTGACCGAGCGCAGGTACGCGTAGATCGCGTCCGAGTCGGCGCGCGTGACCTTCGTGTAGCTCGTGAACGGGAAGCCCGGATACAGCAGGCTGCCGTCTTTAGAACGGCCGGTGTGCATGGCGCGATAGAAGTCGTCTTGCGTCCACTTGCCGATACCGTACTGGTCGTCAGGCGTGATGTTCGGCGTGAACATCGTGCCGAACGGCGTAGCCATCGGCAGGCCGCCAGCGAACTCCTTGCCGCCGCGCACCGTGTGGCACGCAATACAGTCGCCGGCGCGGGCAAGGTACTCGCCCTTCTTGATCAGTGCGGCCTCGTCGGCGGGCGTGGCCGCCACGGCCGTGCCGTTATGCAGGTTGTCGCCGCCCGACCACAGGACGGGAACGAGTGCGGTAGCCGCTACGACGACGACTGCCGAGAGGGCGAACAAAGACTTGCGTTTCATTTGAGTGTCTCTCCCGGTGCCTTATTGCGGTTCGCTGCCGCAGGCAAGCGGAGTCTTCATCGAGCGGGCCGGAGCCGGCACGGGGTTTTGCGGAGCCGTCTGCGTGGAAAGCCATGCAGCGACGGCGTTCACGTCTTCATCGGTAAGACGCGTAGCGATGGTATGCATGCAATCAGGCGCGATTGCGTGGCGCGAGCCCGAACGCCATGCGCCCAACTGCGCGCTGATGTAATCAGCATGCAGACCGACCAGACCCGGGATAGCGGGTTCCATACCGGTCAGCGCCTTGCCGTGGCAAGCCGCGCAAGCAGGAATCTGTTTCGATGCGTCGCCTTGCAGCACGATCTGCTGGCCGCGCGCAACGATAGCCGGCGACACGGTCGGCTTGGCCGGCGTCGGGTACGGCGGACGTTGCTGCGAGAAGTAAGTGGCGATCTGATGAAGGTAGTCGTCCGAGAGATACGTGACGAGGTAGTTCATCGGCGGGTACTTGCGGCGCCCTTCACGGAAGTTCTGCAACTGGTTGTACAGATAGTCCGCCGGCTTGCCCGCCAGACGCGGGAAATAGTCGTTGTCAGTACCTTGGCCGTGCGTGCCGTGGCAGGCCGTGCAACCTTGCACACGCGCTTCCATCGTATCGGGGGCCTTCGGTTGAGTCTGCGCTTTCGCAGCGCTATAGACGCCCGCGGAGCCGATCAGCAGAAGGGCAAGCAACGGGCGGAAAATGCGTCTTGAAGACACGCGTAACTCCATCAAAATCGGGGACCTGACCGAACTTCGAGCGGCTCGGTGTAAAGGGCAGACGGCGCTGCGGCGACGCAGCATTCTAGCATCGAAGGGTGATGGTGACTATTTGCCACATAAGAGAAGGTTCCAGCTGTCACAGGTATGCGACAGTTTGCCGCGGATTGTGGTTGACATGGCTTGCCAGTCATCTCGATTTTGCGTGCGCGATCCACCTCGCAATCAGTGAACGTGGTTGTTCGAATAACAAAGCAGGTTGAACCGACGCGCGTGGCAACCATCGAAGCGTACACTTCCGGGCGCGCCAGCGCGTCTCCGGCAGAAGCGTCCATCGGCTCGACGTCCACCGTTTTCTTTTTTCACAAGCTATCGGCCTTTCATGAAGCTATTCAATTTTTCTTGTCCGGCGCTGCGTGCGTTGACTGTCGGCGCCGTGGCGCTGGCTCTGACGTCCACGGCTTTCGCGCATGCGCATCTCGTGTCGAGCGAGCCGGCGGCGAACGCCGAAGTTGCCGCGCCCGCTGAAGTGACGATTCATTTCACCGAGCCGCTCGAGCCGGCTTTCAGCAAGATCGCACTGAGCGACGCGAGCGGTAAGGCTGTCGCGCCGGCTGCCTCGCAAGTCGACAAGAACGACGCCAAGGTCATGCACCTGGCGCTGCCGTCGTTGGCGGCGGGCCGCTACGCGGTGCACTGGAGCGCGGTCGCCACGGACGGGCACCGTACCCAAGGCGACTTCGCGTTCACCGTCAAATGAGCATCGACGGACTGTGGATCGGGCAGGTCGCAATGGCCGCGCTCATGAATGTCGCGTTTGCGTTTGCCGTGGGTTCGGCGCTGCTCGGCGCGTGGCTCGCGAAGGACGCGCAGGCCAAGATCGCACCGGCGCGGCCCGCCTGGTTGCGTGCGCAACGGTCGATGCTGACGGCCACCGTCGTGCTGGTGCTCTCGGATCTCGGCTGGCTGCTGTACCAGGCGGCGTCGATGAGCGGCGTCGCGTTGCCGGCTGCGATCGGCGTGGTGCCGACCGTGCTGACCCAAACGCATGTTGGCTACGGCTGGAGCGTGGCGTTCGCGGGCGCGCTGGTCCTGCTCGGAACCGCCATGGCTCATCACACGGGCATGGTGCGCAACGCGCTCCTGTGGCTGGCGGTGATTGCAATCGCCGCGGGCAAGGCATCGCTCGGGCATGCCGCCGATGCCGGACCGGCCTCGGCGGCGATCGGCATGCAGACGCTGCATGTGCTGGTCACGGGCGTATGGGGCGGGCTGGCGATGGCGGCGGGGCTATCGGTTTTGCCCGCGCTTGGCATCTCCACTGCGCGTGGCATGCTGATCCGCACGGCGACCCAGGTGTCGAACGTGTCGCTGGTGGCGGTCGGCTTCGTGTTGCTGACCGGCATATTCAATGGCGTGCGCGGTTCGGGTGGCTCGTTCGAGGCGATCGAGATCAGCACGTGGGGTCACGTGCTGACGCTGAAGCTCGCGCTGGTCGCGCTGGCGCTGGTGCTCGGCGGCCTCAACCGTTTCCTGGCTCTGCCGCGTTTGCGCCGCACCGCATCGACGATGGATGCGCATACCTTCGTCAACGTGCTGTATCTGGAAGCGCTGGCGATCATCGGTGTGTTCGTCGCGGCGGCGGTGCTGGCGCATAGCGTGCCGGCGTTCGCTGCGCTGGGCTGAGTTGTCTCGCGGCTAGCCTGGCGCGCGGACCGGGGGCACGCCGGCGCTCCGAATGCCTGACATAGCGCGGCATAAAAAAGCGCCGCACAGCAAAAGCGTGCGGCGCAATACACACGGTCGCCCGGCGGTGGCCGATTGATCCGTTACTACCCGCTAGGCGGCAAGCGCGTTCTTCGCCCGTTCCAGCGTTTCTTCCGGAAACATGTCCTGATGCAGTTCGCCATCGTCGCCGAACCATTGGCAGATCAGCCAGTTGCCAGGCGCGAACACCACCGGGCCGGCCCAGGTGGCTGTCATCGGACGTCCGCCGGACTTCAGCATCAGTACGTCGCCGGTGCGGTACGCGGGTCTTTTTGCCAGTCGCATGGAGAACATCCGATCGATGAATGCGGGGTTATTCAAAGCCGAGCCGATGTCCGAGGATCGGCGCGCAGAACAGCGCAATCGCACAGCCCGCTACCTTGCCTTCCAGTTCCGCGCCCGCGGCGCGTGAGCCGTACATGTGCGTCAGCAGGTCGAAGAGTTGCGGCAGGCAGTACAGCACGGCGGCAGCGATGAAGCATTTCTCGACCACCGAGATGCGCCAGCCGCGTTCGAACGCGAGCGCCGCGCCGATAATGCGAAGCACGCCGAACACCACCAGCGCGCCCACGGCGGCCTGTTCGCGAAGCAGATAGTCTGGAAGGAATTCGCTCATGATGCCCCCCGATGCATTGTCGTTTGAATGCATTTGAGCAAGGAGCGGGCCAAGCGTATGTCCGGTGCCGAACAAACGGCGTGAAAGCCTTTGTGGGCAAGGCTTTGCGCGATCCGTGGCGGGGCGCGGAAAGTGCCGGAAACGACGTGTTTCGACCGTTTCGGTCCGGGATGTTACGTAACTGCGACGGCGTGTGCGCCACACTTTACGTAACGCGCGCCGACGCCGCGGGGCGTTCAAAACAGAACGCCGCCCTCAGGCGGCGTTTTCGTTCACGCAATTACCATTCCGCGACGCTGCCATCCTCGTGGCGCCACACCGGATTGCGCCAGCGGTGGCCGACCTTCGCCATCTCGCGCACCTTCTCTTCGTTCACTTCGATGCCGAGACCCGGGCCTTGCGGAATCGACACGAAGCCGTCTTCGTATTTGAAGACTTCCGGATTCTTGATGTAGTCGAGCAGATCGTTGCCCTGGTTGTAGTGGATGCCGAGGCTCTGTTCCTGGATGAACGCGTTGTAGCTCACGGCGTCGATCTGAAGACACGTGGCCAGGGCGATCGGGCCGAGCGGGCAGTGCAAGGCGAGCGCGACGTCGTACGCTTCGGCCATCGACGCGATCTTGCGGCACTCGGTGATACCGCCCGCGTGCGACGCATCCGGCTGAATGATGTCGACGTAGCCGCCCGACAGAATGTGCTTGAAGTCCCAGCGCGAATACAGACGCTCGCCGAGCGCGATTGGCGTGTTGGTCTGATTGACGATGTCGCGCAACGCTTCGGCGTTCTCCGACAGCACCGGTTCTTCGATGAAGAGCAGCTTGTACGGGTCGAGTTCTTTCGCCAGCACCTTCGCCATCGGCTTGTGCACGCGGCCGTGGAAGTCCACGCCGATGCCGATGTTCGGCCCGACCGCTTCGCGCACCGCGGCGACGTTGTTGATCACGCCTTGCACTTTGTCGAAGGTGTCGATGATCTGTAGCTCTTCCGAGCCATTCATCTTCACTGCCTTGAAGCCGCGTTCGACCACGGCGCGCGCGTTGTTCGCGACGTCGCTCGGACGGTCGCCGCCGATCCACGAATACACCTTGATCCTGTCGCGCACCTGGCCGCCGAGCAGTGCATGAACCGGCACACCGTGATGCTTGCCCTTGATGTCCCATAGCGCCTGGTCGACGCCGGCGATCGCGCTCATCGTGATCGGACCGCCGCGGTAGAAGCCCGCGCGGTACATCACCTGCCAGTGATCTTCGATCAGCAGCGGATCCTTGCCGATCAGATAGTCGGACAGTTCCTCGACGGCAGCCGCCACCGTATGCGCGCGCCCTTCGACCACCGGCTCGCCCCAGCCGACGATGCCTTCGTCGGTCTCAATCTTGAGGAAGCACCAGCGTGGCGGAACGATGAAGGTTTCAAGCTTGGTGATTTTCATGGCGTGCGTCTCCTTGCGGCTTGCCCGTCTGCGGAATATTTCGAGGAGTCACATGCTACAACAAAACGCTGCTTCAGTACTATTAATAGTACTATTGGCGAAAGTTTGGGATCGATTCGACGGATCCGACGCGGTAGGTGCGAGGGCTGGGATACCGGATAATCCCGCTCGTTCCGGCCTTGCTTCCAATATCAAATAGCGCCGCAAGGCTGCTGGGAGAAAGCTATTCAGCACGATCTGCATGGGCGCGTCGCCCATCTGCTGGCGACCGCGATTCTGCGCGGCGACTACGCGCCCGACTCGATCCTGCCGCGTGAGGCGGAGTTGATGGACACGTTCGGTGTGAGCCGCACGGTGCTGCGCGAGGCGCTGCGCACGTTGACGTCGAAAGGATTGATCGAATCGCGGCCGCGCGTAGGCACGCGCGTGCGGCCGAAAACCGCGTGGAATCTGCTCGATGTCGATGTGCTCGACTGGTACTCGCGCGTTGCCGAGCCGATGGCGTTCGCACTCAAGTTGCAGGAAATGCGCGAGATGATCGAGCCGTACGCGGCGGGTCTGGCGGCGGCCTCTCACACCGATGAGACTTTCGACACGCTGGCAACGGCACATGCGGCGATGGTCGCGGCGCGCAATGTCGATGAATGGGTGCGCGCCGATCTGCAGTTTCATTTGAGCGTGCTGAGCGCTTGCAGCAATGAACTGCTGATTCCGCTCGGCACGCTGATCGAGCGCACGCTGGAAGCGCAACTGCGGCTGAATGCGAAACGCGCGGATGTGTTCAACGCGTCGCTCGCCGAGCATTCGGCGGTGTTCGAAGCGATCCGCGAGTGCGATGCCGCGGCGGCGCGCGCGGCGATGGCGGGGTTGCTGGGCGTGACGCGAGGAAGAATCGAGGCTTGACCGTTGTGGTTAAGGCGGCCTGCGGATCAATCCATCGCTGCATGCGCGAGCGATGCATCCGGTGCCTTGCGCGCGGGCCGGATCAGCAACAGCAGTGGAATCACCAGTAGCGTTGCGACGAACATCAGTTTGAAGTCGTTCAGATAAGCAATCATCGACGCCTGCTGCGTGATCGACACGTTCAGCGCCGCGATGTCGTAGTTCGAACCGTTGTTGAGCATCGGCGAACGCCGCTGTTCATTTCGATTCAGACGCGGCACCCGACGGCTGGACCAGTTCGAAACATGCCGCCTTCGTTTTGGCATCGGATTGCGACGGGTCGATGCATTTGAATGCGCTCTGGTCGCGTTGGACAAAAATAGTGTCGGCGGAGCCGGCGCTGAAGTGCGCACCGTTGACCACTGCGACGATCTTGTAGCCGTCCTGCAAAAGCGTGGAGAGTGTGATCGGATTGGCGCGCCACTGGCCGTCGGGTGCTGTCTCGGCGTGAGCAGTGAGCGAAGACGCGGCGAAGAGAATGACTGCGGAAGCGGTAGCCGCGGTGGTACGGAACGTCATCAAGAAAACTCCTTGAAGTTGAAGTTTGGAAAGCCGGCAGCGCGTTCGACACGGCAGCGGGCCAGGGCAAGAATCTTTTTGCTCTCGATTTCGGCCATCTCGATTTCAGTTATATTACGCACCCGTTGTCTCCATACCTCCAAATGGGGCAGCTATCCGGTGGTTTCCGCGAGTTGCTCCCGCGCGCTCGGCAATTGCGTTCAGTGCGCTTTTTTGGTGCGCTCGACGTTGAGTGTCGTCGGCTCTAGCCCCGTTCACGTTTGTGGCAGTTGGTTTTCATTTCAAGCGGCGTCCATATCCTGCGACGCACTACGCACCCGAGACACAAAAAATTTGTCGCCGTACGCGATGGGAAGTCATAGCGCTTCCCATGCGCAGGCTTTTACTGATGCATTCGGTTCCTCCGTTCGGGACTCCGATTGAGATGTGGGAAGGCTTTTTGCCGAAACCGTTCAATCGGAAGTCCCGGTAAGGATTTTGTGCACGTTGAGAAAGGTTGTTCATTTTGCTTAAAACGATAAGAGCAGTTTTGTTGGGGTTGGTTCTTTCCGTGACCGCGCTTTCCGCGCAAGCCGGCGAGACGAAAAAGGTCGATGTCCTGCTGGTGGGCGGCGGCATCATGAGTTCGACGTTGGGCGTGTGGCTCCATGAGCTCCAGCCCGATTGGTCGATGATAATGATCGAGCGTCTGGACGGTGTGGCCAAGGAAAGCTCGAATGGCTGGAACAATGCCGGCACGGGGCATTCCGCATTGGCCGAGCTCAACTACACGCCCGAGAAGCCGGACGGCACGATCGATATTTCGAAGGCCGTCGAAATCAACGAGGCCTTTCAGGTGTCGCGCCAGTTCTGGGCCTGGCAGGTCAGGAACGATGTGCTCAAGAATCCGCGATCGTTCATCAACTCGACGCCGCACATGAGCTTCGTCTGGGGTGACGACAATGTCCGTTTCCTCAGGAAGCGCTACGACGCGCTGCAGGCGAGTCCGTTGTTCCGCGGCATGAAGTACTCGGACGACTTCGACCAGATCAAGCAGTGGGTTCCGCTGATGATGGAAGGCCGCGATCCGAAGCAGAAGGTCGCGGCGACCTGGTCCCCGGTGGGCACCGACATGAACTTCGGCGAGATTACGCGCCAGTTCGTCGGCTATCTGCAGAGCCAGCCCAATTTCAATCTCTCGCTCTCCAGCGAAGTACGAAGCATCAAGCGCAATGCTGACGGCACGTGGCGCGTGTCCTACGTGAAGACTCAGACCGGTGATTCCGAGCAGGACGTCGACGCGAAGTTCGTGTTCATCGGCGCAGGCGGCGGCGCGCTGCACCTGCTGCAGGCGTCGGGCATTCCGGAAGCCAGGGACTATGGTGCCTTTCCGGTCGGCGGCTCCTTCCTCGTGACGGAAAATCCGGAGATCGTGAGCCGGCACCTGGCCAAGGCTTACGGCAAGGCTTCCGTCGGTTCGCCGCCGATGTCGGTGCCGCACCTGGACACGCGCATCATCGATGGCAAGAAGATCATTCTGTTCGGACCGTTCGCGACGTTCTCGACCAGGTTCCTGAAGAACGGTTCGTACTTCGATCTCCTGAGCAGCACCAATGTGCATAACGTCGTGCCGATGGTGCACGTGGGCATCGACGAGTTTCCGTTGGTCGAATACCTGGCAGGTCAGCTGATGCTGTCGGATGACGATCGCTTCAATGCCTTGAAGGAATACTTCCCGCAGGCCAGGAAGGAAGACTGGCGCCTGTGGCAAGCCGGTCAGCGCGTGCAGATCATCAAGCGCGACGGTGCGAAGGGCGGCGTCCTCAAGCTCGGCACTGAAATCGTGAGTTCGCAGGATGGGAGTATCGCCGGTCTGCTGGGTGCGTCGCCAGGTGCCTCGACCGCTGCGCCGATCATGCTCAGCCTGCTCGAGAAGGTGTTCAAGGACAAGGTCGCTACGACGGCCTGGCAGGAAAAGATTCGGCAGATCGTGCCGAGCTACGGAACCAGGCTGAACGACAGCCCGGCCAAGGTCTATCAGGAATGGACCTATACCAGCGACGTGCTGCAGCTGACGCCGCCGCCGCAGATCGACCTCTCCGTCGCGCCGCGTTCGAATTCGGGAACGGGTGCGCCTCGGCCGGGCAAGGCTGCGGCTGACATGGCGCTATAAAGTCTGAGATAGGGAAGCGGCCAGCCGTACGGTCGCTTCCGATTGCTGCAAATTCAAAGCGCGGTATGTGTTGCAGTTTGGCAAGCCAAAACAAAAAAGCCGCTGCTTCGTGAGAAGCAGCGGCTTTTTCTTGCAACTGGTGGCGAATCAGGGACTATCGCCGTATAAATCAAGCCATTGAAAATCAACGACTTGGAAACTCAAGCACCGCGCTCCTGTACTCGTACTTTGTACCAGCCTCGGCAACACCGCGCAAGGGGCCGTACCTGCACGTCTGGTGTGCTAACGCCTGCCAAGTGCATCAAGCATTGCTTCGCGGTTAGCGGCTTGAGCACGTTCGAGTTCCTGTTGCGTAAACTCAGGAAGTGCGGGGCGGTTCTCCTGTCCTATGAAGTCGTTGAACCATTGGAACGCAAGCGCGTTCGCCTCGGCTTCCTGAGCGTCGTTTTCGTCCTTCGATATTTCGTTGGGTGGACGATGGTCGCAGTAGGCATGCGCTACTTCGTGTAGCACAGCGAATACGAAATAGCGGACCTGCGCGTCCGCTTCACTCCTGTGACCTTTGGGAACGATGCGCTCCGACAGCACGACAATGTCGCGGCCTTCACAGAACCTTTGTGTCAGACGGCGGCCGTCAGACTCCGTCGTGCTCACGAACGCCAATCGGTCACCGCATTGCGTCAAAACTTCGTCTGGCAGACAGCCAAGGGCGTAATTGCCCCAGAAGTTTCCATCACGTCCGCAGTCCCACATCATGGTGCGCTCCACTACAAAGGATGGGTAATTCTCGACCATCCTCATCGTACCCTTTACGGCGTCCGGCTGAAAACGCTGGCTTGCCCCGGCTGACTGTTGCTTTTGCCATGCGCTCCCATTTGCCGGAGAATGCGCAAAGGCAATCTTGGGGAAGAATAAGATGGATGACGAATTGAAGGAGCTTGAGGAGTTGCAGGCGGAGAACGCCAACGTTGTCGACGAGGCCAGCAGCGACGATGCTTCTGTACCGCACACCTACAATATATCGAGCTATGGTGCGGATTACGACGTAGACGGCCTGGTCAAGCGCATGAAGAATGGCCATATCTTCATTCCTCCGTTTCAGCGCGACTACGTCTGGAATCTTAGAGACGCCTCTAGGCTCATTGAGTCGTTGCTGCTCGGTTTGCCCGTTCCGGGCATATTTCTCGCCAAGGAGTCTGAGTCAAATAAATTGTTGGTTATCGATGGTCAGCAGCGATTGAAAACTCTCCAGTATTTCTACGAAGGCATTTTCAATCAAAAACCCGATGACAAGAAAGTTAGGCTTTTTAGGTTGTCTAATGTGCAGCCTCAGTTCGAAGGTAAGCTATATGAGGACCTGGATGAAAAGGATAAGTTAAGGCTTAATGACACGATTATCCATGCAACCATTATTAAGCAAGAGTCTCCCGAGGGTGATGATACTAGCGTTTATCACGTCTTTGAGCGTTTGAATACTGGTGGCCGGAAGCTGACGCCTCAGGAAATACGTGTCGCCATATTCCACGGTGACCTTATTGACCTGCTACGGAAATTGAATGCGACGCCTTCTTGGCGGGCGATATTTGGGAAGGAAAGCAATCGCCTGAAGGACCAGGAACTGATTTTGCGCTTTTTGGCGATGTATTCGGAAGGGGATAAGTATGAAAAGCCAATGAGCGAGTTTCTGAGTAAATTCAATAATAAATGCAGAGTGTTGTCGGCGGAACAGGTGCGGCAGTTTACGGAGATATTCGTTAAAACAATCGATACCGTGTACAAATCGGTTGGGGCGCATGCATTCAGACCAGAGCGAGCATTGAACGCCGCGGTGTTTGATTCCGTGATGGTCGGCCTGGCAAGACGAATACGAGACAAGGGCGACGCCGACCCGGCGGCCGTCGCGAACGCATATGGTTTGCTATTATCGGACGCGGGCTTCCGTGCGGCAATGTCGATAGCAACGTCCGACTCGGCAAACGTTGGCACGCGGCTGCGGCTTGCAACTGAAAAGTTCGCGGCCGTTTAGTCGTTCGCCATGAAAAATCAAGAAATGTCCAGACAACTCCAGCGCTTGGACTCTCTGTTCAAGCGCGCGGCAGAGGCATCGAATGGAGACTTTGACCTTCAGTCTCACTGGGCGCGGTACCTATGTGTTTTGGTTTCCGGCTTCGTGGAGAATGGAGTGAAGGAAATTTATTCTGAATATGTAAGCCACGGGGCGTCAAAACCCGTGGCGGACTACGCGATTGCACACCTGTCAACAATCCAGAATCCGAAGGCGGAAAAAATACTAACCATCGCTGGCTCATTCAAGAAAGAATGGCGGGAGGAGTTGGAAAAATATCTTGAAGATGACGGTAGAAAGGATGCCATTGATTCGATAATGGCAAATCGCCATCAGATTGCTCATGGAAAAGACGTGGGTATTACGCTTGTTCGTATCCATGAATTTTTCAAGAAGATTGTCGATATTTTCAAATTAATCGAGCAACAATGTGGCGCGTAACAATCTGTTTCGTTTTTGTGGATTGAGTGCTTTGTAAGGTATTGCGGCGCACGTTCCGAAAGCGATGTGCCGCAAGGCGGCACATCGGGGAACCATTTAGCAATCCGGGTAATAGATGTACTGGTTGCGCTTTTTCAGTTGCTTTTTGAAATCGGCGGGTGCCGGCTCGTCAGTGGTTACCTTGACCAGCTCGGGAGGGAGATGATGGACGGCCGTCCTGAAATGGATTTCTGCCTGGTCGTCCCACGGCAAGGGAAAGCTGAGGAGCATCGAAAATTTCGCCAGTCCGTCGATGAAGTGGGACATTTCATCGTCATCTGATACGCCATGCAGTAGCGCAATGTCGGAATCGCCTACGGGAAATCCGATTCTCGTCGAGCCTTTGTGTGTTCTCACCTCGAGCTCGGTCTCCGCGAGAGCGACGACGGCGGCAGCAATTGTCGCCGGGTGCGTGGTCGCCAAAAGCCTGCGCTCGCCGAGGTAAAGGTCGCCAACATAGACCTTCGACGTGTTTTTATAAAACCTTAGATTAAGCACTGTACTCTCCGGTTGAAAGGGCCTATCAGGTGTAGCGACGCGAAAATGCGTCTAAAGCACTAGGCCATCTCGCATATATCGGCGGCGGCGCAGCAAACTTCATCGAACAAAGGGGCTGACACGGTGGACGGCTATCGTGAGGCCTTTCGCGAAGTCGCATTGGCAAGCCGCCGGCCCCAAGGCCGGCATCAAGCGGCCCGGAGGGGGCGTAGCGCCAGCGCAGCATCCTGGCCCGCCCACGGGCCAGGACCGCATCGGGGGGAGCCGACGCCCGGCATCGCCCCAGCGATGAGCCGCCCCAGCGGCGACGGGCGTTGGGGGGTGCAAGCACCCCTCGGGGCGCTGGGGCGGCGCCCTAGCCCGATGCAGGGAAGGTCATCGAAGATGAGCCAAACGCCCGGGACGAAGTCCGGGGAGTTTGCCGGCATTGGGCTAGGGGGGCAATCGTCCGAAAAGGACGATTGAGCACCGACGCCCCGACACACAGTGAGCCGGCCCCCAGGTCGGCAGGCTGCGGGTCCGCGTGCAGCGGACGAAAGCGGCCGGTCACGGCACCCTGTTTATCACCCTGTATGACAGCGTTTTAACAGGGGACTCAACAGGCTAGGGAGCGACTGCCGCTGTTCGCGATGTGCAATCCATGCACAAAGAACTGTTTCTCGAGAATATTCGTTTTGTCTCTGCCAAAAAAATTAAAACCAGTTTTGATTTTGCGTTGGCCGTTGCATATGCGACAAGGTGGGCATAAGCTGTATCTTCTAATTGGAGAGCGATAATGGGTATTAAAAATTGGATGCTCGGACTTTATGCGAAACCTGGGGGCGAGTGTATGAACGACGACGATGCTCTTTCTGTTGGAAACTGCATCGCTGTACAGTACGAAAATATGGCATTGGCTTTGGCGATACCGGATTTTGACGAGCCGGCGCCGAACTTGCACAGTGAGCCAATCTGTTTTGAAACTCAGTTTTTTGGAAATGACTGAAAAAAGACCCGCCGAGACGGCGGGTCGTGAAGTTGGTTATCACTGTATGAATCTTAATGCAGCACTGATTTGCTGGATTCCAACACGATGAAGTAACCATCCAGGTATTGCGGGACAGTTACAACATAATCTTCCTCAACTGACTCGTAGCACCAATGCTCGGCTGTCGTTGGAAGGGAATCGAGCTGATGTCTTACTTCGTGTACCCGTGCTAGGGCTTCATCATCATTGGCTGCTTCGACAATGACGAGTGGTCGCCCCGTACCGGAGTCTGAAAAAAGGTATCGGCGCATAAAAGTTCCTTGGGTGCGTGGAGCAGGGCGCCGAAACTCGACAACCTGACTTGGTGTAGCGAGCGAGAAACATGACAGTTTCGATGGACCTAATACTCTGGCTGGTGGCCTGCGCGGTCGCATTGAGACCGGTTTGGCGATTTGGAGCGATGGTCTTACGCGCCTACGGTACGTCTGCGCGGCGCTGATGGCTGAAAACGCTCTAGATACCCTGGAAACTGCTGCTTGCGGCAAAGCGGCGGTCTAGTGCTATGGAACTCGTCCAGCCTACGTCGAAGCTAGGTTTGCTGCGCTTCGAAGTACGCTCTGCTTGGTGCTTGAGGCTTTTTTGCAGGCGGCAACGCCGCCTGGTGCAGCTAGGCGATGTGCGACACGCACATCGCAGCGCGCGCGGTAGCGCGCAGTGCCCCAAATAACGGACTACCACAAGACCAACGGCTAACCAGTTTTATGCGAGACTGCGGAGCGCTGCGGAGCAGGGTTAAGGCTTTTTAAAGTTGAAGCGAATGGGTTTTAAACTTTCGACGTTGCTTCAAGCATTTCTGAGTGGTGGCACGCGGGTGCAGAGAAGCTGGACGACGCTGTCGCCAGGCGTGACAAAGGTTTCAGCCCCCAAAGGCCTTTCCGGTGAAAAACATCCGGGCGCACGCACAATTAAGAGTATCCTGAATAATCTTCAGGCACCCTGTCCGCTCGCACGGCACGTCGTGTCACCTGGCACCAGTCACTGCCTGTGACTTTCAGCGGTAGCTGACCGTTCGAAAACGTCACCAGTCCGACGAACCAGGAGCCGGACTGACGAATAGTCAGCATTGAGCGGCTACCACAGGCCGCCAGAACGTCTTCGCCCGAGAACATGACCTCGTAGTCCTGCAGCTCCAGCAGCGATTTTGCTTCGGAGCGACTGAACTCCAGATGAAGGGCAGCGAGCCACGCCTCGGTTACAGGTGGTACCCGAAACGTCTTTTTGGATTTGGTTGCGTCAACCACATCAGTGAAGCCAATTCGGCTGTCCGATACAACGATAAACGGGAACCGGTGAAGGATGCATTGCACGGCTTGCGCAAACGCTTCAAGTGATAAAATGGCATACTCCGTAAACGCATCGTGCGCCAGATATTGCTTTTCCTTGTAAACGCCGCCGATTAGCGCAATCCCGGTAAGCTGTAAGTCTGCCTGTTTCATCGACCGTTCCATTTGAATTTAATCCTCATTTCGCAGACCGGAGGCCATGTTAATCTTTAATAATAATGGTGGCGGCGAGTGCGGCCATTATCTGATGGCTTGGCGTGTCGTGGAATTTCCAGTTAAGAATGGCCTCATTCAGCTGTTTGTTATATAGTTCGACTGTATTTGGGGTGGTCGAGCCGGGCGGGGCGAAAAGCATGTAGCATTCGAGCTCGGCTTCTGTGAGATGAATTAAATTGCCTGAACGTAACAATTACCCTCCTGCGGGCATCTATCGTCTTAGACTGTGTGCGATTTGTCCTTAATAGAGCGAGTTACTGCCTGCTTAAATCGACTCCAGATTTCTTCCAGCTCAATGGATTGGCAAACATCGAGTCGCTCCGCAAAACAGCGTATTTCGACGCAGAGATTATCGATGCCGTCCCCCCAAACATTCGCGGTGACGGTTCCGAACTCCAGTCTGCGTTCGAGGGAAATACCATCGTCCCGTTTCTGGACCGACCATCCATCAATAAGGGCCCAGTGAACAAAGTGCTCCATCATGCGATGACCTAGTGCGCAGACAAGGCGTCTGCACCTAGTTATAGTGACCGCGCTGGCAGCCAGCAGACTGGGCTCCGCGCGAGCGGATACTAATCGCTACATGTCTTGTCGATATCGACGACAGGACATCGTATGACAACTCATAGTAGCAAGCGCACTGCCGTCGGCGAGGCGCTGGCACCGGCCGTTTTGGTCGTTCGGACTCGTCTTCGTGAGGTGCTGAACGCGCAATTGCACGAGTCGGCATGCCCAATCTCCGATGCCGGGCTCGAAGCTCTTTGTCGGCAGGTAGGAATATCACCCTTACCGGAAACGTTACGCGCCAAGCTGCTCGCGCTCGAAATTTTTGCTGCGCGAGCCTTGCCGCTTTTCGCTGAACTCGAAAGCGGGGGACTTCGAGGGCAGACCGAGCATCATTTCAAAAGATGGTGTGATGCGATTCGACGCGCCGATGTGCAACGAGCGCGTGCCGAGGCCATCAACTGCCGCCTTTGGGAAGGCGGCGACTGACGGCGTTTGCGATTTCTCTGATTACGCAGGCCCCGGCTGGGGCCTGCTGTTCTAGTATGTGAGGAGAAGCCGGTCTGCAACGTGGTGAGCATCGCCGGTTTGGTCGGCTAGCTGGAAGCGCTTCAACATTGACGAACCCAGATGGACGAAAACTTCCCGCTCGAACAGGCCGTCTGGGATAGGTAGCTCGACCGTCTTGCCCCCGGACTTCTTGGTACCGTCCAGGCTGAGCGCGACGCGTACGTGCCTACGCTTCAGCGCCTCAATCACCGAGAATAGCCGCGATACGCTGAAGTCTTGTGCGCCGTAAATGATGGTTTGCGAGTCAACGTACGGAGGGTCCAGGTAAACGAGGTCGCCTGCCTGGGAGCTAGCGAGCGCATGTTCGAAATCGCTGTGAACGAATCTTGCGCCTTTTGTGCGCGCGGCCCAAATGTGTGCGCGTTCAGCGAAGTTCGATGGCGGCATCGGCTTGTGCGGTCCGCAAGGCGTACTCATATAACCGTCTGCCTTCCGGAAGCGCACCACTCCTCCGTAGCACACCCGCGACAAGAACAGCAAATCCGCACCATTGGGCCCCGAGTTGTACGACGCCTTGACTCGCTCGTATGCCCCCTCTTTGCCGAGGCTGTCGATTAACGCGTGGCGTTCACTGTACCATTCGATGAGGCCGTCGGTGTCATCGTGCAGCTTCTCCCAGATTTCGACCAATGGGCGAAATATGTCGCTGGCCACTGCACGCTGCGGCGCTAGCGTCGCTAGCACTGCGCCGCTTCCGAGGAACGGCTCGAAATATGTGCCGTAGTCGTTCGGGAAATATGTGATGATTTCCCGCGCGAACTTCTGCTTATTGCCTATCCACTTGAGCAACTGCCCTTTGAGGGCAGGCAATGTAGGCTCGGTGAAAGGAAATTCGACTTGGACGGGGTAACTTTCGTCTTCTAGTTCTAGAAGGGACATAAATGGGGAATCAATGAGAGCTGATAAAAGGTTTGTTGCCCAAAGCAAGTCGTTTTGGGCGCATGTGCGAAGCATTAGTGAGGCGCTGGGCTACACCGAGCGTTCCACCAGTCGAATCCGGACTCTCACGGCAGCGGACATCACGAAAGCGTTTAAGAAGCTGGGACTCTCCTCGGCACACCTCGTCGTCAACGGGCAATTGTCTCACCTTGGTGAGGCACTGTGCGCCTACTTCGGCTACCGCGCAACCGTTCTCAATGATTTCGTTCAGCCTCGACTCATGGACGCCGCCCAAGCGGCAGAGCTCTACGAAGAAATGAAGGCGCGGCTCAAGCCTCGCTTGGCCGAGACGATGAACAAACAGAGCGGCGACATGAAGAAAGTCGCGTACCTCACTGCTCTGGTCAATATGATTGTCGAAAGTGTCGCCGGTTTCGACGGTTTTAACCCTAACCCGGGCCAGTTGACAACGTTCACGCGGGACTCGCAACCCCTTCGGACGTTGTCGCGCCGCGTCGATGGCGCTCTACCTGGCGTCGTCAACCCGGTCGCCCTCTGGGAAATCAAGGAATACTACTACACGACTACCTTCGGTAGTCGAGTTGCTGACGGCGTCTATGAGACGCTGCTCGACGGAATGGAACTTGAAGAAATGCGTGAGCACGAAGGGCGCCACGTGGAGCACGCGCTCATCATCGACGCGCACTTTACGTGGTGGGTGAAAGGGCGCAGTTACCTTTGTCGCATCATCGACATGTTGCATATGGGCTATGTGGACGAAGTTATCTTCGGTCGAGAGGTAGTGGAGAGGCTTCCCGCGCTGGTTAAGGAGTGGGTTGCTCTGGCCCGACAACCGGCTGCCGAGCCAAAGCTCAGGGGTGAGGCGGAAAAGCAATTGCGCCTAGTTGAAGAGGAGTGAGCAGGCGAGGCGACCTGCCTGGCGGCCCTAGTTGCTAGGCGGCTTCCTAGCCCCGGCCCGGGCAGGTCTGAGGCGAAAGCGGAAGAGCCAAAGCCCCGGGCCTTTGCCCGGGCGTTTTGCTGAGATGGGATGTGAGAAACCGGGCCGATATAGGCCACCTGTTCCATTCATGCCGGATTGAGGTGTTGTCGGTGCCTACTTTTTCACCAGTTGCCGCTCGTCTCCTGTTCGAGGGCTGTCTCGGAACGTCGGCCATGTTGGATAGCCGACCGGAAGCAGTTCTAGGTGCCTTAGAGAGCACATTGCCTCGAGAAGCGGCTCCTCTGGGTACCAAGTGCTGCCGTAGTATTCCACCCCCGCGTTTGTGTCAGCTCCAGCGTGTCCCGTGAGCGCATCCTGCACTTCTCGGGGCACCTTCGCGCGGCGCAGTTCATCCCTAAATGTATGGCGCAGGCTGTAAATCGTCTTCTTGGCGTCGGTAATTCCAACCACCTGCCTGAGGAACGGATTCAGGTAGTTCAGCGTTTGCCGTACCCGGCCCTCGGCGCTGTCTGCGTCGGCATCCTGCGCGGCTGCCTTGCACGGGAGCAGCCATTGTCCATGCGGGATGGTCGCGATGTACTCGCCGAAGCCCAACTGCATTAGCCAAGGCGGCACGGGCAGATGCCGTACACTGGCATTGCGTTTCGGTATGCGGGCAAGGCCGTCGGGGCTGGTCGTGGGGCTGAATATGTGTATCCAGTGCTGGCCGCTGTCGTCGATACGAATGTCGTCGCGTACGAGTGTCGCCATTTCCTCCGGCCGAGCACCGAACGCGAAAAGGAGTAGCGGAAGCCAGTAACTGACGGCGCGTTCTACTCTATGGTCGCTTAGCCAGTAGTTCATCTGACCGAAAAATCGCGTGATTTCATCAGCATCAAGCGGATGCCTCTTTGCCTTGGCTACGGTCACGCGCCCGGCTGGCAGGCCGCGGAGCGCCAACGTGTCCAGTTTGATGCCCATCGCCGCATTCACGTCAATGTTTCCGCGGCTCGTGGCAATCTCGAGAACTGCGCGGACCGCCGCGAGGTACTTGCTAAGGGTTTTACGTTGTACCCCTCGGTCTCTTGCGACTGACTCGAGCCACGCAATCACGTGAGGGCGGCCTTTGATGTCGTCGACGCCCGCCGCGTCGACGGGCACATTGTTCGCCGCGATAAACGCAACAAATTGGGTAAAGATATTTGCAAATTCTTTGCGCGATTTGCCTTTCTTTGCGCCGGTGCTCAGCCAATCGTCAAGGCATTGTCTAAGCAGATACCCGTTGCTTGGTCGTGGCGTGCTCGCTCGTGTCGGGGATGCGTGTTCTGGCGCGGGCTGGCGGGAGGCGGTAGGCAATGGTGGTGTTGGAACCAACTCCCCGCCAAAACGCGCAAGCGACGCTTTGATGGCGTTCAGTTCTTCGGCGAGCACACGCATCAGGAACGGTCGCCGGTCTGGACACTCGTCGTCCAGCCGCATGCGATGCTCTTCTTCGAGCAACTCGGCGACTTCGGCTTCCCATTCTGTGGGAGGCGCCATGCGCCGTACGCCGCGCTTTAGCTCGGTGAGTCGGCGGTTTAGTTCTTGCTCGTACTCATCCAGCTCTTGCGCAGTCAGTGTTGGCACTTGCTCGTCATGCCACGCGAGCGTGCGTGCCTGCCACGATTCGGCGAATTCGTTCAGCCGTTCCCGGTCCTCGTCGGTCAGCGTCTTGAGTAGCCGCACCGGGCCGGCGGTAAGTCGCAAATCGAGCGAGTCTTGCGCGGCCGCGGCGCGGGCGTTGGCAAGCAGTGTTTCATATTCGCTCAGCAGCTTTGCATATTGCTCGCGCTGCCTCGACGGGTCTTTGCCAAGTGTCCGCTTGAACACTTTTTGGCCGTCCGCATAGATGCGGAGATTGACCGGGATGATGGCTCGAAAATGCGGCACGGAAGTGCCGGTCGGATGAATTACATAAGGAAGCTTGGCCAATTCGTCGTCCATCGGATGTGGACCTCCCTGCGAGCCCGGGTTGTACCAGTCATTTGTACCAGCAGGCTTATCGGCCAAACGCGCCAAGTCCTTGAATTGACTGAAAGCGTATAAAAATCAAGGACGACAAAAAGCCCGCCGAAGCGGGCTTTTTGAATTTGGTGGCGAATCAGGGACTCGAACCCCGGACCTGCGGATTATGATTCCGTCGCTCTAACCAACTGAGCTAATTCGCCGAAAGAAGCGAAATTATGAGGATAGTGCCGGGGGCTGTCAACCCCTGGCACTCAACTTTTTCAAGTTGGCCTGTCCAGCAGGGTTTTAATCGCGGGCGTAGATGTCCGAGTCCTTGGTTTCCTTGACGAACAGCATGCCGATCACGAAGGTGATCAACGCAATCACGATCGGATACCACAGCCCCGAGTAGATGTTGCCCTTCGCCGCGACGATCGCGAACGCGGTTGCCGGCAGGAAGCCGCCGAACCAGCCATTGCCGATGTGATACGGCAGCGACATCGACGTATAGCGGATGCGCGTCGGGAACATCTCCACCAGCATGGCCGCGATCGGCCCGTACACCATCGTCACGTAGATCACCAGGATCGTCAGGATCACCACGCTCATCGGCCAGTTGATCTGCGATGGATCGGCCTTCGGCGGGTAGCCGGCGGTCTTGAGCGTCGTAGCGATGGTCTTGTCGAACACCTTGGCCTGGTCTTTCGCGTCCGCGGCCTTGCCGTCGTACGCGTTGACCACGGTATCGCCGACCTTGATCTCGGCCAGTGTGCCCGCCGGCGCCGCGACGTTCTCATAGTTCAGGCCGGCCTTCGACAGCGCGCTCTTCGCGATGTCGCACGACGACGTGAACTTCGACGTGCCGACCGGGTTGAACTGGAACGAGCACTCGGCAGGATCCGCGATCACGACGATCGGCGACTTCGCGGTGGCGGTTTCCAGCGCCGGGTTCGTGTAGTGCGCGAGCGCCTTGAACAGCGGGAAGTACGTGCACGCGGCGATCAGCAGGCCGGCCATGATGATCGGCTTGCGGCCGATCCGGTCCGACAGCGATCCGAAGAACACGAAGAATGGCGTGCCGATCAGCAGTGCGATCGCGATCAGGATGTTGGCGGTGGCGCCGTCGACCTTCAGCGTCTGCGTGAGGAAGAACAGCGTGTAGAACTGACCCGTGTACCAGACTACGGCCTGGCCGGCGGTCAGGCCGATCAGCGCGAGAATCACGACCTTCAGGTTTTTCCACTGGCCGAATGCTTCGGACAGCGGCGCCTTCGAGGTCTTGCCTTCAGCCTTGATGCGCTCGAACACCGGCGATTCATGCAGTTGCAGCCGGATCCACACCGACACGCCGAGCAGGATGATCGACGCGACGAACGGAATGCGCCAGCCCCAGGCGCCGAACGCGTCTTCGCCCATTGCCGTGCGCACGCCGAGAATCACCAGCAGCGACAGGAACAGCCCGAGCGTCGCGGTCGTCTGGATCCATGCGGTGTAGAAGCCGCGGCGTCCCGCGGGCGCATGTTCGGCCACGTACGTGGCAGCACCGCCGTACTCGCCGCCGAGCGCGAGACCTTGCAGCATCCGCATCGCGATGAAGATCACCGGCGACGCAAAGCCGATTGCCGCGTAGCCTGGCAGAAAGCCGACCAGGCACGTCGACAGACCCATGATCACGATCGTGATGAGGAACGTGTACTTGCGTCCGACCATATCGCCGAGGCGCCCGAACACGATCGCGCCGAACGGCCGCACCGCGAAGCCCGCAGCGAAGCTGAGCAGCGTGAAGATGAAGCCGGCGGTCGGGTTGACGCCGGAGAAGAAACTCTTGCTGATGAAGGCCGCAAGCGAGCCGGCCAGATAGAAGTCGTACCACTCGAAAACCGTACCCAGCGACGATGCGAAGATCACCCGCTTCTCTTCTCGCGTCATGGGCTCGTGCGAGATTTGCCCGCCAACGGTAGCCATATGTCGTCTCCAATATTGATATGTGCACGCGGTTCGCCGGCAAAGGCGTTCCCGTGGAACCGATTATTGGAGCGGAAACTTACGGCGTACTGACGTGGCGGGGTGAAATGATAGGGCGGGGTGAGAAGGGTGAGTTCGCGCAATGCCTGTCAATGTATGGCTAAATGTCGATAATTTGCGACTAAGTTTCTATATTCGCGCGATTACCGATTTTTGAGGCGTTCGCGCGTTAGGGTAAGTCCCGTACTCGTTCGAGCACGCGTAAGCTGACGCGCACAAGCGTTCCGGCGAGCCGCGGCGAGGTTTGGTAGACGTTATCCTCGATGGTCAGTTCGCCGCCATGCATCGTCGCAATCTCGCGGACGATCGCAAGCCCCAGGCCGCTACCGTCGCCTTCGCGGCCGAGAATCCGGTAGAAGCGCTCGATGACCCGCGCGCGCTCGGCCACCGGAATGCCGAGCCCGGTGTCTTCGACTTCCAGATGCACGAGCCGCGCCGGCACGTCATGACGTACCCGCACCGTGATGCGTCCGCCAGCCGGCGTGTAGCGGATCGCGTTGTCGATCAGATTCGACAGCATCTCGCGCAGCATGACCGGATTGCCGTCGACTTCGACAGGCTCGTCGGGCGCTTCGTAGCCGAGGTCCATCTGCTTGGCGAGCGCGGCTTGAACCCAGTCGCGCACGGCGTTGCGCGCTACCTCGGTCAGCTCGACCGGCGCGAAAACCTGCCCCGACATACGGTTCTCCGCGCGCGCTAACGCAAGCAGCTGCGTGACGAGGCGCGCCGCGTGTTCGGAGCTGGTGGCGATCTGCTCGAGCGAACGGTGGACTTCTTCAGAGGCGTCCTGACGCAGCGCCAGTTCGGCCTGCGTGCGCAGGCCGGCAAGCGGCGTTTTCATCTGATGCGCGGCGTCGGCGATGAAGCGCTTTTGCAGCTCCATATTCTGTTCGAGGCGCGTTAGCAGATCGTTGAACGACGTGACCAGCGGCTCGATTTCCGGCGGCGCGCGGCGTGCTTCGAGCGGCGACAGGTCGTCGGGGCGGCGCGCGCGGATGTGCACCTGCAGCGCGTGCAGCGGCGCGAGGCCGCGCGACAGCCCGAACCACACCAGCAGGATCGCCAGCGGCAGGATCACGAACTGCGGCAGGATCACACCTTTGATGATGTCGTTGGCGAGCTGGCTGCGTTTGTCGAGCGTCTCGGCGACTTGCACCAGTACCGGCTGCGCGCCGGGCGTCTGCGGAAACTCGACGGTCGTATAGGCGACGCGGATATCGTTGCCGCGCAGCACGTCGTCGCGAAATTCGACGAGGCCGGGCTGCGGCCGGTCTTCCTCATGCGGCAGCGGCATGTCGCGCTCGCCGCCCACTAGCTCGCCGCGCGTGCCGAGCACCTGATAGAACACGCTATCGACATTGTCGGTGCGCAGGAAATCGCGGGTGGAGTCGGGCAGCGCCAGCTCCGCCACGCCGTTGACCGGATGAATCTGGCGGGCGAGCACGTAAGCGTCGGTTTCGAGCGCGCGGTCGAACGGCCCATTGGCGATCGACTTGGCGACCAGATAGGTGACTGCGAGGCTCATAGGCCATAGCAACAGCAGCGGCGCCAGCATCCAGTCGAGAATCTCGCCGAACAGCGAGCGCGGGCGTGCCTGGGCGGCGGCTTCGGTCTCGTCGGGCGGGGCGAACGGGTTGGCGTAGCGCTCGTCGCGTGCCTCGTCGAGGTCCGCCGCGTGCGCCGTGGCGCGATCTGCGCGTGCGGACATGGGCGCCCTCTATTTGTAGTGGTGGCTCGCCGGCATCGCGCCGGACGGGGGCGAGGCGGGCGGCTCGGGGTCGGCCGCAGGCGTTGCAATCGTGTTCGCATTGGCCGGCAGCGTGGCTTTCTCAAGACAATATCCCAGCCCGCGCACGGTGATGATGCGTACGCCGCTCGGCTCGATTTTCTTACGCAGCCTGTGTACGTAGACCTCGATCGCGTTATTGCTGACTTCTTCGCCCCATTCGCACAGATGGTCGACGAGCTGTTCCTTCGACACCAGCCTGCCGATCCGTTGCAGCAGCACTTCGAGCAAACCCAGTTCGCGCGCCGACAGGTCGATCACCTGCTCATTGACATACGCAATCCGGCCGACCTGATCGAACGACAGCGAGCCATGCCGCACCACCGTCGGACCGCCGCCCGCGCCGCGCCGCGTCAACGCTCGCACGCGCGCTTCGAGTTCGTTCAGCGCGAAGGGTTTGGCCATGTAATCGTCGGCGCCGAGGTCGAGCCCTTTGACGCGTTCGTCGACGCTGTCCGCGGCCGTGAGGATCAGCACCGGCACGGTCGAATTGCGCGCGCGCAGGCGGCGCAGCACCTCGAGCCCGGACATGCGCGGCAGGCCGAGATCGAGAATCAGCAGGTCGAACGTTTGCATCGACAGGGCGGTGTCCGCCTCGACGCCGGTCTTGACGTGATCGACGGCATAGGCCGATTGGCGGAGTGATCGAACCAGACCGTCCGCGAGTATGCTGTCGTCTTCGGCAATCAGAATTCGCATGGTGCGCCAGCTTGGGCTCTGCCGGCACCGTGGGGTGTCCCTGGGTGCACAGCGGTCTCCGAAAATTATTGTGGGTAGTTTGGGCGGCGCGACGGTAAAAATGCGCGTTCGCATGAGAATCGCGCTTGCCAAAACTACTGTTTTTTTATACAGTGTCTGAGTTTAGTGTGCTGCCCGTGATAAATGGGCTGCACATCTGCCTCAGACGCCGTTCATCATAGCAAAGGACGATTCATGGAAGAAAGCAAGAAAGGCTCGGCTGGACTGACTGCTGAAAAGAGCAAGGCACTCGCTGCCGCGCTTGCGCAGATCGAAAAGCAGTTCGGCAAAGGGTCGGTCATGCGGCTCGGCGCAGGTGAGGTAATCGAAGACATCCAGGTGGTCTCAACCGGATCGCTCGGCCTCGACATCGCGCTGGGCGTCGGCGGTTTGCCGCGTGGCCGTGTGGTCGAAATTTATGGCCCGGAATCGTCCGGTAAAACCACGCTGACGCTGCAAGTCATCGCCGAGATGCAGAAGCTCGGCGGCACGGCAGCGTTTATCGACGCGGAACACGCGCTGGACATCCAGTACGCGAGCAAGCTCGGCGTGAACGTGAACGACCTGCTGGTTTCGCAGCCGGATACCGGCGAACAGGCGCTCGAAATCGCCGACGCACTGGTGCGCTCGGGCTCGATCGACATGATCGTGATCGACTCGGTCGCGGCACTCGTGCCGAAGGCTGAAATCGAAGGCGAAATGGGCGACTCGCTGCCGGGTCTGCAAGCGCGTCTGATGTCGCAAGCGCTGCGCAAGCTCACCGGCACGATCAAGCGCACGAACTGCCTCGTGATCTTCATCAACCAGATCCGTATGAAGATCGGCGTGATGTTCGGCAACCCGGAAACCACTACGGGCGGTAACGCGCTGAAGTTCTACGCGTCGGTGCGTCTGGACATTCGCCGGATCGGTTCGATCAAGAAGAACGACGAAGTGATCGGCAACGAAACGCGCGTGAAGGTCGTCAAGAACAAGGTGTCGCCACCGTTCCGCGAAGCGATTTTCGACATCCTGTATGGCGAAGGTATTTCGCGTCAGGGCGAAATCATCGACCTCGGCGTGTCGGCGAAGATCGTCGACAAGGCCGGTGCCTGGTATAGCTACAACGGCGAACGGATCGGTCAGGGTAAGGACAACGCGCGCGAATTCCTGCGCGAAAATCCGGACATCGCCCGTGAGATCGAAAACCGTATCCGTGAGTCGCTGGGCGTGAATGCGATGGCGGACGCGGTGACCGGCGCAGGCGCCGAAGTCGCGGACGAAGAGGAGTAACCGTCGCGTGATACGCAGGGGCCGGCCGCTGTCCAACGCTACCAATGCTGGACGTCACGCGGGCGGCCCGCGTGACGCCGCCGCCGATCCCTTCGAATCCTTCGACGCACATGATCGCGCCGCAGGTCGGGGTGCGCAGTCTGAATCTTCCGCGCAAGGCGCCTCGGATCCTTCCGAAACCACCTACACCCGCTCGCGTCGCACACCTGGCGAAGCGAAACCGGAAGACAGCGGTACGAAAAAATCCCAACGCCCAGCCCGTTCGCTAAAAGGCCGCGCCCTTGGTTATTTATCGCGGCGCGAGTACAGCCGGTCCGAACTCGCGCGCAAGCTGAAGCCGTTTGTCGAAGAAACCGATTCGCTCGAAACCTTGCTCGACGCGCTCGAGACCGAAAACTGGCTGTCCGATTCGCGTTTCGCGGAAAGCCTGATTCATCGGCGCTCGTCGCGGTTGGGCGCGAGCCGGATCGTTGGCGAGTTGAAGCAGCACGCAGTCGATCAGACTCTGGTCGAAGAAGCCAGCGCGCAATTGCGCGAAACCGAACTGGCTCGTGCTCAAGCCGTATGGCGAAAGAAATTCGGTCAGCTTCCCGAAACGGCCGCTGACCGGGCTAAGCAGGCGCGTTTTCTGGCGTCGCGAGGTTTCTCCGGCGCGACGATCGGCAAAATTCTCAAAGGTATCGACGAGGAATGGAGCGGCGACTAGCTGCGTCGTCCCGCCGGGCGGCCCTGCGCATTCCGCCCTGTCTCAAATACCCAGTATGCTAAAATTCGCGGGTTTTCCAATTCGGCCTTTCCTTCCCGCATGCCGCTCTCCCCGCCAGTGTCCCGTCAGTTGCGCCACCGTCGCGCAATCAGAGCGGAAGCCTACGAGCGAGCCGATGGCCTGTGGGATGTGGAAGCGTGCTTGACCGACGAAAAGCCGCGCGATGTGGTGCTAGCGTCGGGCGTCCGGCCCAAGGGTCAGCCGATCCATGAACTCTGGCTTCGCATCACCATCGATCGCAAGCTCAATGTCGTCGACGCGCAAGCGTCGTCCGACTGGGTGCCCTATCCAGGTTTGTGCCAAGCCAGCAATCCCGCCTACCGTGCCCTCATCGGGCTCAATCTGTTCCACAACTTCCGTCGCGATGCTGCCCGTTTGCTGGCCGGCACGGCTGGCTGCACGCATCTCACCGAGTTGTGCGCGCTTCTGCCGACCGTCGCGATCCAGGCATTTGCCGGCGACGTGTGGAACACCAATGAAGGCACGCCGGGCGCAACGGCAAAGTCAGGGACCGAGCAGGCCAAAAGCGCAGACAGCACTGACGAGCATTCCAACAACGACAAACCGCCATTCCAGCTGGGACGCTGCCACGCGCTGCGTTTCGACGGCGAGGCGGTGCAACAGTTTTATCCGCGCTGGTATGGCCACGCACCGCGTTCAGCGGATCGCGCGGCCGGGTCAAGCGACGGGGCGGCTCGCCAAGCAGGCAACGGCGGCGCGTCCGGCATGAACGACGGCAGCGGAAACGAAGTTCAATCCAACTCTCAGACTGAAGGGAATCACGCATGAAGATTCACGAGTACCAGGGTAAGGAAATCCTGCGGAAATTCGGCGTCGCGGTACCGCGCGGCAAGCCGGTCTTCTCGGTGGATGATGCGGTCAAGGCCGCGGAAGAGCTCGGCGGCCCGGTATGGGTCGTGAAGGCTCAGATCCACGCGGGTGGCCGTGGCAAGGGCGGCGGCGTGAAGGTTGCCAAGTCGCTGGAACAGGTTCGTGAATACTCGAACCAGATCCTCGGCATGCAGCTCGTCACGCACCAGACCGGTCCGGAAGGCCAGAAGGTGAATCGTCTGCTGATCGAAGAAGGCGCTGACATCAAGAAGGAACTGTATGTCGGCCTGGTGATCGATCGTGTTTCGCAGAAGATCGTCGTGATGGCATCGAGCGAAGGCGGCATGGACGTCGAAGAAGTCGCGGAAAAGACGCCTGAGCTGATCCACAAGATCGCTGTCGATCCTTCGACCGGTCTGAAAGACGCCGAAGCGGACGAACTTGCCACGAAGATCGGCGTGCCCGCCGCTTCGCTGCCGCAAGCGCGCGCGATCCTGCAAGGCCTGTACAAGGCATTCTGGGAAACCGACGCATCGCTGGCCGAAATCAACCCGCTGATCCTGACCGGCGACGGCAAGGTCATCGCGTTGGACGCCAAGTTCAACTTCGATTCGAACGCACTGTTCCGTCATCCGGAAATCGTCGCGTATCGCGATCTGGACGAAGAAGATCCGGCTGAAGTCGAAGCATCGAAGTTCGACCTCGCGTACATCTCGCTCGACGGCAACATCGGCTGCCTCGTGAACGGCGCTGGCCTCGCCATGGCGACGATGGACACCATCAAGCTGTTCGGCGGCGAACCGGCGAACTTCCTCGACGTCGGCGGTGGTGCGACGACCGAGAAGGTCACCGAAGCGTTCAAGCTGATGCTGAAGAACCCGAACCTGACGGCGATCCTGGTCAACATCTTCGGCGGCATCATGCGCTGCGACGTGATCGCCGAAGGCGTGATCGCCGCGTCGAAGGCGGTTCATCTGCAGGTGCCGCTCGTCGTGCGCATGAAGGGCACGAACGAAGACCTCGGCAAGAAGATGCTCGCTGAATCCGGCCTGCCGATCATCTCGGCGGACAGCATGGAAGAAGCTGCTCAGCAGGTCGTCGCGGCCGCTCAAGGCAAGTAAGAGCGCGTTTAACCAGGATTAACCAGGATTACGAATGGCGGCGCGTGAGTGACGCGGGCGGGGAATATTCTGCCTCGTGGCGCAGCAGCGCGACGCCAAACGAACAGAGGTCAATACATGTCGATTCTGATTAACAAAGACACCAAAGTCATCACGCAGGGCATCACCGGCAAGACCGGTCAGTTCCATACGCGTGCTTGCCGTGAATATGCAAACGGCCGTGAAGCGTATGTCGCGGGCGTGAACCCGAAGAAGGCCGGCGAAGATTTCGAAGGCATTCCTATCTACGCTAGCGTCGCTGAAGCCAAGGCTGAAACGGGCGCAACCGTGTCGGTGATTTACGTGCCGCCGGCAGGCGCTGCGGCTGCGATCTGGGAAGCTGTCGAAGCCGACCTGGATCTGGCGATCTGTATCACGGAAGGCATTCCTGTCCGTGACATGATCGAGATCAAGGACCGTATGCGTCGCGAAAACCGCAAGACGCTGCTGCTCGGACCGAACTGCCCGGGCACGATCACGCCGGACGAACTGAAGATCGGCATCATGCCGGGTCACATCCATCGCAAGGGCCGCATCGGCGTCGTGTCGCGTTCGGGCACGCTGACGTATGAAGCAGTCGGTCAATTGACGGCGATTGGCCTTGGCCAATCGTCGGCGGTCGGTATCGGCGGCGACCCGATCAACGGTCTGAAGCACATCGACGTGATGAAGATGTTCAACGACGATCCGGAAACGGACGCCGTCATCATGATCGGCGAAATCGGCGGTCCGGACGAAGCGAACGCAGCGTACTGGATCAAGGAAAACATGAAGAAGCCGGTGGTTGGCTTTATCGCCGGTGTCACGGCGCCTCCGGGCAAACGCATGGGCCACGCCGGCGCGCTGATCTCGGGCGGTGCGGATACGGCTGAAGCCAAGCTGGAAATCATGGACGCCTGCGGCATCACGGTCACGAAGAACCCGTCGGAAATGGCGCGTCTTCTGAAAGCGATGCTGTAAATCGAAATTCGCGCGCTGTAGCGGCGCGTTTTTTGATACGCTTACGAAACCCTTTCGTAAGCGTGCTGTCTTAAAAAGCGGGGGAGTTTTCGACTCCTCCGCTTTTTTATTGGCCGCGCGTTCGGCTTCCTCTCATTCTTTCGCTCATGCTCGAGTTTTTCGCCACGCTCCACTGGGGCGCTGTCATCCAGATCATCGTCATCGACATCCTGCTCGGCGGCGACAATGCCGTCGTGATCGCGCTTGCCTGCCGCAATCTGCCGCACGCACAGCGTACGAAGGGCGTGCTGTGGGGCACGGCCGGCGCCATCCTGCTTCGGGTCGCGCTGATCGCGTTCGCGGTCGCGCTGCTCGACGTGCCGCTGCTGAAATTCGCCGGTGGTCTGCTGCTGCTGTGGATCGGCGTGCGCCTGATGGCGCCCGCGCACGATATCCACGAGAACATCAAGCCGGCCGACAAGCTGATATCGGCGATCAAGACGATCATCCTCGCGGACGCGGTGATGAGCCTCGACAACGTGATCGCGATTGCCGGCGCCGCCGAGGCGGCCGATCCGGGACATCGTCTCGCATTGGTGATTTTCGGGCTGGTGGTGAGCATTCCGCTGATCGTGTGGGGCAGCCAGTTGGTGCTTAAGCTGCTCGACCGTTTTCCGATCATCATCACGCTCGGTGCCGCGCTGCTCGGCTGGATTGCGGGCGGTCTGATCATCAACGACCCGGCTGGCGACCGTTGGCCGATCCTCGATACGCCGGTTGCCGAGTACGGCATGAGCATCGCGTGCGCGGTGTTCGTCGTGCTGCTCGGCTACCTGCTCAAGCGCCGCAACGCCAGGCGCGCGGCGGCCTAGACCTTGAGCGGAACATTGCCGTGCTAGCGCAACGTTAGCCATCCGGCTGACTGTGTAGCGCGAGCGACGCTGGCTACGATGGAAACGCCTGCCCCCGATTCGCGGGGCAGGCGTTTTTCGTTTCAGGAGCCTGCCGATGATCGTTACTTTGCCGTATGCCTCTTATTCACAGTCCACGCTTTCGCCACGCTTACCCTCTCGGCGAGCGCTGTGGCCCGCGCGGCTCGCACACGCCTGCCGCAGTGTCGGCTTCGGCTTTACGCTGATCGAGCTGATGATCGTGCTGGCGATTGTCGGTGTGATTGCCGCTTACGCGATTCCGGCGTATCAGGACTATCTGGCTCGCAGCCGTGTCGGCGAAGGCTTGTCGCTGGCCGCGTCCGCGCGCCTTGCGGTGTCCGAGAACGCCGCCAGCGGCAATGCGTTCGGCGGCGGTTATGCGTCGCCGCCGGCCACCCGCAACGTCGAGTCGATTCACGTCGACGACGACACCGGCCAGGTCACCGTCGCTTTCACGACTCGCGTGGCGCCCGCCGGTTCGAACACGCTCACGCTGGTGCCTTCGGTGCCCGACAACATCGACGCGCCCACCGCGCGGATCGCGTTGAGCAAGGGTTCCGTGCAGCCTGGTGCGCTCACGTGGGAATGCTTCACCGGCGGCAAGACGGCGTCTTCGTTGCCGGCGCCGGGTGCAGGTCCCGCGCCGGCCGATGCGCCGACATTGCCGTCAAATCTTGCACCACCGGAGTGCCGCGCATGAGCCGCTATCTGAGTGGTAGCCGAACCTAAAAGGCTGATTTTCAGGATATTTCGGCGCAGCCGGCGCACAGCGGAAGAATTTTTTTGTATAGTGCGCCGGTTGCTGACGCCTCCGGTTACTCAATGCCCACCCCATTTGCGCGCTACCTGTCTCTCATTCTGTTGGCTCTCGCGTTGATGCTGCCTTATGCAGTCGTCGGCCACACGTATCCGATTCCGACGTTTTATGCTGAATTCACGGCACTCGCGCTGTATCTGTTGACCGGCGCGGGTGTCGTATTGCTCATGTGGAGCGCCAAGCCGCGCATTACGTTTGCGTCGCCGGTCGTCGCGCTGGTGCCGCTGTTTTTCGGGCTGGTGCTGGTCGCGCAATCGGTGTTGCTGCCGGTCACGCAGCCGTCAATGAACTGGCTCGGCGGCGGTTATCTGCTCGCTGCGTTCATGGCCGTGCACGCCGGCTATGGCTTCGCTCGCGCAAAACTGACCGACACCGCGCTGCGCTGGGCCGCTTGGGCGTTGATCGTCGGCGGGCTGTTTGCGGTGTTCTGCCAGGTCATCCAGCTGTTTCACCTCGAGGTGAAGGTATCGCCGCTCGTCGTTGCCTATAACGTGACCGTCGAGCGCCGGCCGTTCGGCAATATGGCGCAGGCGAATCACCTCGCCACCTATATTGCGTTCGCGATGGCGGGCGCGCTGTTCCTCGTGCAGACGCGGCAACTTGCCGTCGGCATCTGGCTGCTGGTGTCGACGAGCTTTGCGGTTGGCCTGGCGTTGACCGTGTCGCGCGGGCCCTGGCTGCAGATGGGCGTCATCGTGGTTGCGGGTTTCTGGATGGCGTTTGCGCAGATGCGCAATCAGCCGCTTCTACGCCGCAGCAATCGCGCGTGGCTTATCCCGATCGCATTGGCGGTGCTGTTCTTTGTCATCAATGCGTTGATCCGCTGGGCCAACGTGCACTATCACCTGGAACTCGGACAGTCCGCGGCTGATCGTTTCAAGGACGCCGGCCAGATCGCGCCGCGTCTCGCGCTGTGGAAGTACGGCTGGACGATGTTCAGGACGCATCCGCTGCTGGGTGTCGGCTGGGGCGAGTTCCCGAGCTATCAGTACGAGTTTGTGAAGACGCTCGGCGGCGTCGAGATCGCCAATAATTCGCACGATATCTTCATCGATCTGCTCGCGAAAACCGGCCTGATCGGCCTTGCGATCGTGCTGTTCGGCCTGATCGCCTGGCTGGTGCGCGTGGTGCGCGCGCCGTACACCGCCGCGCGCGTGTTCGGCATTGCGCTGATCGGCGTTCTAGTGATGCACGCGCTGGTCGAATATCCGCAGCAATACATGTTCTTTCTGCTGCCGGCGATGTTCGTGTTCGGTGTGCTGGAGACGCGCCCGCTGCGCCTCGTGCCTGGCCGCCTGTCATTCGGCGTGTTCGCGGCGGTGGTGTTGGGCGGCGTGGCGGCGCTGTATCCGGTGTATCGCGATTACACGCGTGCCGAGGTGCTGTATTACGGCTCGCGTCCTGCCGAACAGTACCGTGCGGACCCGTCGTTCCTGTTCCAGGCGTGGGGCGAGTATGGCCTCGCGACGCTGCTGCCGATGAATTCGATGGACCTGCAACACAAGCTCGCGATGCACAAGCAGGCAATGGCGTTACTGCCGGGCGAAACGGTGCTGCGCCGCTATGCGGTGCTGCAGGCATTGAGCGGCGATACGGCGGCGGCGTTCGACACCGTCGCTCGCCTGAAGATTTTTGCCGAGGAATTGAAGGATTGGCCGTCGCAGTTGAGCTATCTGTACGAACTGTGCGACGAGCAGAAGACGCTGACCGGCTTCAAGGCGGAATTGGTGAAGCGCTATGGAATGCCGCCGAGCAACGTCAATCAGGACGACGACAGCGACGAGGAATAAATCGCGCTGTCGTTCCTGAGCTTCAGCGGTGAAGTGGGGCGATGACGGTGGCCGTCATCAACCCGCCACCCAGTCCCCCGATTTTCCCCCGTGCTTCTCCAGCACCTTTACCTCGGTGATCGTCATGCCGCGATCGACCGCCTTGCACATGTCGTACACCGTCAGCAGCCCGACCTGCACGGCGGTCAGCGCTTCCATCTCCACGCCGGTGCGTCCGAGCGTCTCCACTTGGGCCGTGCAATGCACGCCGGGCAGCGTTTCATCGAGCTCGAAGTCCACTTTGACGCGCGTCAGCGCGAGCGGATGACATAGCGGGATCAGATCGGCGGTGCGCTTTGCGCCCTGGATCGCGGCGATGCGCGCGATGCCGATCACGTCGCCCTTCTTGGCGTTGCCGTCGCGGATCAGCGCGAACGTCTCCGGCAGCATGCGAATCGAGCCGCGCGCGACAGCGATGCGCTTGGTCTCCTGCTTGCCGCCGACGTCCACCATATGCGCCTGGCCTGCGGCGTCGAAATGGGTGAGTTCAGGCATGGTTGGGCTCCTTCAGAGGGCGCCTATCATAGCAGCGTGGCGACGCCGGCCGGCAGCCGGGGCTGAGCTTGCCGCGTCGAGCGCGTCATCAGGCCGCACTTGGCGAGCCTGGCGTCGAAGTGGCTCGAATCGCCGCGGTGACTGATTACAATTGTCGTATGCCTGCTATCTTAGTCCGAGCGGCGGGCGTCGCCTTTCGACTCCGTCTTACCGACCTCGCGATGCGTCCGAAACGGTTTCTTGCTGCGTTATTGTCCGTCGCGCTCTTGACGCAGCCGGGTGCGTTCGCGCAGTCCCGCGGCTCTTCGACCGTCGGTATCAGCACACAAACTGAAGGGCCGCCGATGGAAATCGGCCCGCTGAATTCTTATGTCGAACCCATCGTGCCGCCGGAGATTGCGCAGGGCGTGTTCGGTATCTACGGTGGCGCCCAGAGTCGCTTCTCTGGTAATGCCGGCGCGAACACCGGCTGGCGCGCGCCGATCGTCACCCAGCAACTGCCCGACCTCGGCAATGGCGGCGCCGCGTCGCTGACGCCGCAAGCCGAGCGCAAGCTCGGCGAGCGCGTGATGCGCGAGTTGCGCCGCGACCCCGACTATCTCGACGACTGGCTGGTGCGTGACTACCTGAACTCGGTCGCGACGAAGCTCGCCGCGGCCGCTAATGCGCAATACATTGGGGGCTATCGTCCGGACTTCGACCTCTTCGCGATCCGCGATTCACAGATCAACGCATTCTCGTTGCCGGGCGGCTTCATCGGCGTGAACACGGGTTTGATCGTGACGACGCAGACCGAATCCGAACTCGCGTCCGTGCTCGGGCACGAGATGGGGCACGTCTTGCAGCGGCACATCTCGCGGATGATCACGACCGGCGAGCGCAGCGGCTATGCCGCGCTCGCCGGCCTGTTGTTCGGGATTCTGGCGGGCGTGATTGCACACAGCGGTGATCTTGGCAGTGCGATCGCGATCGGCGGCCAAGCGTATGCGGTCGATAACCAGTTGCGCTTCTCGCGTTCCGCCGAGCACGAAGCCGACCGTGTCGGTTTCTTGCTGCTGGTCGGCGCCGGCTACGACCCGTACGCGATGGCGACGTTTTTCCACCGGCTCGACCGTGCCTCGATGAGCGACACGGGTGTGCCGGCGTACGCGCGCACGCATCCGCTGACTGGCGAGCGGATCGCCGACATGGAGGACCGTGCGCGTCGCGCGCCATACCGGCAACCGCACCAGGCGTCCGAATATGGTTTCGTGCGGGCGAGGGCACGCTTGCTTCAGGATCGCTCGCGCGGTGAATACACCGATGAGATTTCGCGGTTGCGCTCCGAGATCGAGGACCGGACGGCGCTGAATGTTGCCGCGAACTGGTACGGCATCGCGTATGGGCAGATGCTGCTCGAGCGTTATGACGACGCGGCGGCCTCGCTTGCTTCTTCTCGTGCTGTATTTGTTGCGGGCGAGCGCAGTGAAGGTGAGGCGGCGCGCAGTTCGCCGAGTCTGGACGTGCTGGCCGCCGATATTGCGCGCCGCGCCGGGCGCGATGACGAGGCGGTTCGTCTTGCCGAGCTCGCGCAGAAGCGGTGGCCGCAGTCGAATGCGGCGATCGATATGCATATCCGGACGTTGTTGACGATGCGGCGATTTGCTGATGTGCAGGCGTTGGCGTTGAAGGAGACGCGTGCTTATCCGGAGCAGCCGGCGTGGTGGTTATATCTCGCGCAGGCGAGTGCTGGCAACGGGGATGCGTTGACGCAGCATCGGGCGCTTGCTGAAAAGTTTGCCCTCGAAGGGGCTTGGCTTTCCGCCATTCGGCAGCTGAAGGAAGCGCGGGATATCAAGACCATTGGATACTATGATCTCGCTACCGTCGACGCGCGGTTACATGAGATGGAGAGCCGCTATCGGGAGGAGCGGCTTGAGGAGAAGGGGTGAATGGTTTTTTTTCTGCCTTTGGCGGCGGCATTTGTCTGGGTGCCTGCGGTGGTGGCCTTTCCTTGATTTCTTGGTGGTCTATTAGCGTCGCCCCTGTGCGGGGCAGGCACTTACTTTCTTTGCCGCCGCAAAGAAAGTAAGCAAAGAAAGCGGCTTCACACCGCTAATTCTTAAGCGGGTCCCCCGGCTTGGAGGAGGCAGTGGAGCATCTGGAATCAGTGTTCTCGCACATTCCGCGCCGGTGACAAGGCAGTCATACTTCCGGCGGCGCTGCGCGCGCCGACGCGGTACTTCTCAAAGCCATCCGCCATTTTCGCGTCAACGTTTTGCCTGGTAAGGTGGCCCGCATTTGGGTGGATTTGTAGTGATCGGCGCGTACCTTTCTCAGTACCGTAGCAGCCTCTGCGTCTCGCCGAATTATCTCCGGGTGTCACTTTTCCGCAAACCGCACATCACCTCGGCGCCTCGCCGAGGCAAAGCCGATGGCCCCCAATCACGCACAAACGAAGCCCCTGGTTTCCCTTGCAGACCGTTTCCGCGAGCACGTAGTGCGAGGCGGGAAGGATGATGCCGAAGGCGCACACGCCCCATCGGTTTTGAGAAGTACCGCCACGGCGCGCGCAGCGCCGGCGGAAGAATGACTGCCTTGTCACAAACGCGGAGTGTGCGAGAACACCGATTCCAGATGCTCCACTCTCCATTTCCGTATTGGAACAGAGGTGTTGCAACGACCGGTTGAATCCGCCGCCGCTTTCTTTGCTTACTTTCTTTGCGGCGGCAAAGAAAGTAAGTGCCTGCCCCGCACAGGGGCGACGCTAATAAACCAATAACAGAACAAGGAAAGGCCAACACCGTAGGCGCACAGACAATGCTGCCGCCAAAGGCAAAAAAACTACTGCCCCTCTGCCGGGCTAACAACAAACCCAAACCGCGCAGCAACATCACCTCGCCGCACAGGCCGTAGCGGCAAAATAACCCCATCTCGCCAGAAAAAATCCCCACTGACGGCATCGTCAGCCAACTTTGCATGATCAGAAAAAACTCCCAGATCATGATCATGCAAAACAGCAACTCTCGGCGGCACCGAGCCATCAACAAACAGAATTCCGCCTTCATCATCGACAAACACAGCCGAAGGTTCAAAAGCGCCCCCAGCTTGATCAGTCAAAGAAAGCACCCCGTCAGCATCGGCGGATAACCTCACAACCCAGGGCGTGTACCCCAACTCGACATAAACCCTCTGCGGCCCATTCTGAAAAAACCACTGTCCACGTTCATCCGCCTCGTAATTCCGATTGATAAACGCCAGCAACGCCGCATGCCGAATCGGCGTACCAGGCGCACCACTAGCCTGCGCAGCCTCATCCCTCATGCGCCAGTTGCCGCGCCGGTCGAGCAACAACCAACCCGTGCAACTCGGCACATTCGGCCATTTGGTCAAGGCCTGCCTGACGATGTCATCCATGATCGACGTGCCGCTCCAGGTAGCCGAACACGCGCCGCGACAGCCAGTCGATGCGGCCCGGGAACGGTCCGGTCATAAAGCCGGCGTGGCCGCCGTGTCTGGGTTGATCGAGTTCGACGGCCGACGACACTTCATGCCGCGACGGCAACGCCTCGCTCGGCAAGAACGGATCGTTGCGCGCGTTCAACACCAGCGTGGGTACCGCAATGTGCGGCAACAATGGCCGCGTGGTCGCGCTGCTCCAGTAATCGTCGGTATCGCGAAAGCCGTGTAGCGGCGCTGTCACCACGTTGTCGAACTCATACATCGTGCGGCTCGCGAGCATCGTGTCACGGTCGAACAAACCCGGAAACTGGATGAGCTTCTGCTCGGCTTTCTGCTTCAGCGTCTTCAGGAAATTGCGCGTATAGATCATGCCGAATCCCTGCGCCAGCGCGCGTCCGCCGGCATGTACGTCGATCGGCGCCGAAACCGCCGCGGCGGCCGAGATGACCGACGACGCGTCCTCGCGCCGCTCACCGAGCCAGCGCAGCAGCACATTGCCGCCAAGCGACACGCCCGCGGCCACGATCGGCCCGCGATGCGCGGCACGCAACCGCCGCAGCACCCAGTCCACTTCGTTGCTGTCGGCAAGATGATAGAAACGCGGCAGAAGATTCAACGGTCCGCTGCAACTGCGAAAGTGCGGCACCACGCCGTGCCAGCCATATTCGCGCGCGCCGGCCATCAGCGACAAGGCATAGTGCGACGCCGAACTGCCTTCGAGGCCATGGAACAGCACGAACAGCGGGGCGTCGTCGGCTGGAGCTTCCAGAGTAACGGAGGCGCTCGACGGGCCAACGGACTGGCCATCGTGCACAACCCAATCGAGATCGATGAAGTCGCCGTCTGGCGTGTCCCAGCGCTCGCGCCGGAAAGTGACCGCCGGGCGGCGCGCGAACAATGACGGGACGATGGTTTGCACATGCCGGTTCGGCAGCCAGAGCGGCGCACGGTAGAGCAGATCGGCAGTTGCCTCGACGGCAGCCGCGGCGCGGGCCGTGCCGGGAGAAGCGGATTTGTCGTGCGTCGTCCCCCAATCCCCCAATCTCCCAAGAGGACTTCCTTCGGGGCGCGGGACATCCTTCGGGGCGGGGGACTTCCTGTAGAGCGTACTCATACCAGCGTCGGAGCAAAAACGTGAAGCTTCAACAAAAAGTCAATGCAACGCCCCTTGGCCATGCCGCATCTTCGCGGCGAACTGGCTCGCGGCCTCGTTTGGCATCGGGCTTGCGTGAATATGCGCAATGCGCCATTCGCCGCGCTCATGAACCATCACATACGTGGTGAACACCATTGTCGGCGTGGTGGACGGATTGGCCGGCCGGTGCGCTTCAGCAATTGCGTAGACGACGGTGCCGAGGCTGTCGTAGACGCGGATATCGAGCGGCTCGATCGACACCGGCGCGGCTTCCAGCTGGATCTGCAAGCCGGCGCGAATGCTGTCGAGGCCGTGCAGATGCGAGCCGTCGGCGCAGATGCAACTGACGAACTCCTCATCGATCCACAGGCCCATCAAGCTGTCGATATTGACCTCGGCGACGGCCTGGTAATAGGCGTTCAGGGTATCGGCGGCGGCTTCGAAGATATGGGCAAAACGTGGCATGGCTCGTCAGTCTCTTGTGCGCGGCGCGCGGTTGCGGGGCAGCAGTCAGCGGGACAGTCCGGAGCACCGGACAATCGCACTCAAGCGCGAGAATGCCCGCGCCGCAAGGCGCGAACATGACGCGACGCGCTCAGGTGCGTGCGGTGTTGCGTGCAAGTGTCAGTCGGTTCAGCGTTGCGCGAGCAACATGCCGCGTAAATCGCCGAATACCTGCTCGGCGCTCAACTGCTTCAGGCAGTTCAGATGACCGAGCGGACACTCGCGCTCAAAACAGGGGCTGCATTCGAGATGGAGCCATTGTACCTTCGCAAGCTCGGACAAGGGCGGCGTGTGGCGCGGATCGGTCGAACCGTACACAGCCACGAGCGGCCGGCGCAGCGCGGCGGCCACGTGCATCAGGCCCGAATCGTTGGTGACGACCGCGTTGGCCCGCGAGATCAACGCGCAAGCCTCGCCGAGCGCGGTCTGGCCGCACAGGTTGCGTACGTTCGGCGCCTTCTCGGCGATCGCCTGGGCCAGCGGCGCGTCTTTCGGCGAACCGAGCGCGACGATCTGTGTGTATGGGAACGACTGGCCGACCATCTGCGCAAGCGCTGCGAAATGCTCGGGTGGCCAGCGCTTGGCCGGGCCATACTCGGCGCCGGGGCAGAACACCAGCAGCGGCACGCGCGTATCCAGATTGAAGCGCGCCGACACGCGCGACGCCTCGTTCAGGTCCGCGTCGAGCCGCGGCATCGGCAGATCGCCGGGGACCTTGGCGCCGGGCGCGTAGGCGAGGGCGGCGTAATGGCCGACCATTGGCGGGCGCTCGTCCTTGCGCGGATTCGCGTGGCGCACGTTCAAGAGACCGTAGCGGCTTTCGCCGGTATAGCCGATACGTAGCGCAATACCCGCCATCCACGGAATCAGCGCCGACTTCAGCGAGTTCGGCAGCACATAGGCCGCGTCGTAGCCGACGTCGCGCAAGTCGCTCGACAGTTGCCAGCGGCGCAGCATCTGCAGCTTGCCGTGCGCGAGATCGGTTGCGTAGACGTCGCGGATCTCGGGCATCCGTTCGAGCACGGGCGCGACCCACGAAGGCGCGACCGCGTCGATCACGATGCGCGGATGCAATTTCACGAGGCGCGCGAACAGCGGCTGCGCCATCAATGCGTCACCGATCCAGTTCGGTGCGATAACCAACGCGCGACGCATCAGAGTGAGTGTCCGGTGTCGAAACGAAGCGCCGCGCGCGCCATGCGCGTGGCGTTCGGATTTGTAAAAGGGGATATGTCGCGAGTCGCGTGGCGCGGACCCGGCACGGCCGGACCCGCCGCGGCTGCGGCGTTGCTGCGACGCGCTTGCCCGGTCACCTGCTGCAAAGGCAAATACGGCAAGTCAAACGACAAACCGGACAGCGGGCGAAGCCAACAGGGCCACAAGCAGCGGCGCAAGCGCTCAGCGTTCAGTGTTCAATGACCTCTGACCACTTCGCCGTCGCGCAGCTTGTAGCGCGTGCTGCAGTACGGGCAACGCGCTTCGCCGTGCGTGACATCGATAAAGACGCGCGGATGCGCGCTCCAGCGCGGCATTGCCGGATTCGGGCAGTACGCCGGCAGGTCTTTCGCCGACAGTTCGACCAGCGGCATTTCCTTGATTTCGCTCATGGGGACTTTCTCGTTGTATGCAGGGTGCGTGCGTTGCGCCGTTAAAAAGGCCGGCGCAGCGCGCGTTAGATCTTGGTCAGCCAGTGCGCGTACTTCTCGCTCCTGCCGTTCACGATGTCGAAGAAGCCCGCTTGCAGCTTCTCGGTGATCGGGCCGCGTGCGCCCGAGCCGATCGTACGGTTGTCGAGTTCGCGGATCGGCGTGACTTCGGCGGCCGTGCCGGTGAAGAACGCTTCGTCGCAAGTGTAGACCTCGTCGCGCGTGATGCGTTTTTCGATCACTTCGATGCCCGCGTCTTTCGCCAGCGTGATGACCGTGTCACGCGTGATGCCGTCGAGGCACGACGACAGATCCGGCGTGTACAGCTTGCCGTTATTCACGAGGAAGAAGTTCTCACCCGAGCCTTCCGACACGTAGCCGTCCACGTCGAGCAGCAGCGCTTCGTCGTAACCGTCAGCGGTGGCTTCCTGGTTGGCGAGGATCGAGTTCACGTACCAGCCCGACGCCTTCGCGCGGACCATCGACACGTTCACGTGATGGCGCGTGAACGACGAGGTCTTCACGCGGATGCCCTTCTGCAGGCCGTCTTCGCCGAGATAGGCGCCCCACGGCCAGGCGGCGATCGCCACGTGGATCGTGTTGCCCTTGGCCGACACGCCGAGCTTTTCCGAGCCGACCCAGATGATCGGGCGCAGGTAGCAGGACTCGAGCTTGTTTTCGCGGACCACTTCGCGCTGCGCGGCGGCGAGCGTTTCGTGGTCGAACGGCACGTCCATCTGGAAGATCTTCGCCGAGTTCAGCAGGCGCTTGGTGTGTTCCTGCAGGCGGAAAATCGCGGTGCCGCCGTCGGCCGTCTTGTAGGCGCGCACGCCCTCGAAAACGCCCATGCCGTAATGCAGCGTGTGGGTGAGCACGTGGATCTTGGCATCGCGCCAGTCGATGAGCTTGCCATCCATCCAGATCTTGCCGTCGCGGTCGGCCATTGACATACGATTCTCCAGCGGGTGCGGTTGTGAGTGCCCCTAAACCTGTCGCTTCGCGTCAGGCTCCCCGAGGGGGCAATCCCCCAATCCCCCAAGGGGACTTTCTTCGGGGCGGGGAACTTCCTGCGGGGCGGAAAACCCGGGGGGCGGCCCGGCGTTTTCTTGTGAGGTCTAGCAAAGAGCGTTATTTTAGCGTCTTTTGCACACGGAACGGGCATTTGGCCGCATGCCGGGCGCTATAATTCGGCGCACGCATAATTCAAATCCGAATGCGCCAGCGGGTGCTTGACGACCTGGCGCCGACTTCCCTTCGTTGCGGCGCGTCCCGCGCCAACGCCTCTCGTCTCATGCTCGCTCGCCTGTCAGATACCGATCGCCGTGCCTTCCGTCAGGGCGCGCGCGACTATTCGCCCACGCTGATGGCGATTTTCTCCTGGGGCCTGGTAACCGGCATCGCGATGAGCAAGTCCGTGCTCACGCTGCCGCAGGCGCTCACCATGTCGCTGCTGTGCTACGCCGGCTCGTCGCAACTGGCGGTGCTGCCGCTCCTCGCGGCCAAGCTGCCGGTGTGGACCGTGCTGCTCACGGCCGCGATGGTCAATACGCGTTTCGTGATCTTCAGCGCCGGTCTCGCGCCGCATTTCTCCTATCTGCCGATGTGGCGGCGCATCGTGCTCGGCTATTTCAACGGCGACGTGATCTATCTGCTGTTCCAGAAGAAAAGCTTCCAGACCGGTTACGTACCGGGCAAGGAAGCGTACTTCTGGGGTATGGCGGTCTGCAGCTGGCTGTCGTGGCAGGTGTCGTCGATCGTCGGCATTCTGCTGGCGAGCCTGATTCCGGACAACTGGGGTCTCGCGCTGGCGGGCACGCTGGCGTTACTGCCGATCATGGTGACGGCGATCGCGACGCGCTCCACGCTGGTCGCGGTCAGCATCGCCGGCGTGGTTTCGCTGCTCGCCCTCGATTTGCCGTACCGGCTCGCGCTGCCGCTGGCGGTGATCGCGGCGATCATCGCGGGCAGCGCGGCCGATCTGATGGTCGAGCGCGCCGACTTGCGCCGCATCCGTAACAGCGCCGGAGATTCCCCATGACTTCCACACAGATCTGGCTGGCCATTATCGGCATGACTTTCGTCACCGCGGTGACACGTGCGATGTTTCTAATCGGCGGCGAGCGCACCGTGTTGCCGGAGCGCGTGCAAAGAATGCTGCGCTACGCGCCGGCCGCGGCGCTCGCCGCCGTCGTGCTGCCCGACGTGCTGGCGACCCCCGACGGCCTTTCTTTCGCGCCGTCGAATCACGAGTTTTACGCGACGCTAGCCGGTCTCGCGTGGTTTTTGTGGCGCCGCACCATGCTGGGCACGATCGTCGTCGGCATGGTTGTGTTCACGCTCATGCGGCTCTTCATGTAATTGCGCAGGTCTGAAATGCTGCGATGCAGCACGCGTGGTGCATCCGTCAAATACGGGACATTCGCCCCGTTGCGGGTCAGAAGGCAGTGTGGATCAGTTAAAATGGACGTTTTCGGGATAACCGCGCCAGTGCACGGCGCGAGAGCCGCGGCTCGTGCCGCCGGCGCCCGATTCAGTGGAGCCGCTGCCGTGCCGAAGCGCTGGAGTTTTGTTTTGCGCTGTCCGTCAGTGCGTCGTCCGCCACCGCCTTCTCATCAACTCGCACATACACGCCCATGAACAAGGTATTGCGTCTCTCCGATCTGATCGCCGACGGCAAGCTATCCGGCAAACGCGTGTTTATCCGCGCCGATCTGAACGTGCCGCAGGACGATCAAGGCAACATCACCGAAGACACCCGTATCCGCGCCTCCGTGCCAGCTATCAAGGCCGCGCTGGACGCAGGCGCCGCCGTGATGGTCACCTCGCACCTGGGCCGCCCGACCGAAGGCGACTTCAAGCCGGAAGACTCGCTCGCGCCGGTCGCGAAGCGTCTGGCCGAGTTGCTCGGCCGCGATGTGCCGCTGGTCGCGAACTGGGTCGAAAACGGCGTGAATGTTGCGCCCGGTTCGGTTGTGCTGCTGGAAAACTGCCGCGTCAACAAGGGCGAAAAGAAGGATTCGGACGAGCTCGCGCAAAAAATGGCGAAGCTCTGCGACGTCTACGTGAACGACGCGTTCGGCACCGCGCACCGCGCCGAAGCCACCACGCACGGTATCGCCAGGTACGCGCCCGTCGCTTGCGCCGGCCCGCTGCTGGCGGCTGAACTCGACGCGCTCGGCAATGCGCTCGGCGCGCCGAAGCGTCCGCTGGTGGCGATCGTCGCAGGCTCGAAGGTGTCGACCAAGCTGACCATCCTGAAGTCGCTGGCCGAGAAGGTCGATCAGCTGATCGTCGGCGGCGGCATCGCCAATACGTTCATGCTGGCCGCGGGTCTGAAGATCGGCAAGTCGCTCGCCGAAGCCGATCTGGTGAACGAAGCCAAGGCCATCATCGACGCGGCGAAAGCGCGCGGCGCCTCGGTGCCGATCCCGACCGACGTAGTCACGGCCAAGGAGTTCTCGCCGACCGCCAAGGCCGAAGTGAAGGCTGTCGCCGACGTTCAAGACGACGATCTGATCCTCGACATCGGACCGGAAACCGCCAGGGTGCTCGCCGCGCAACTGGAAAAAGCCGGCACGATCGTGTGGAACGGTCCGGTCGGCGTGTTCGAATTCGACCAGTTCGGCAACGGCACGAAGACGCTGGCTGACGCGATCGCCAAGTCGTCGGCGTTCTCGATTGCAGGCGGCGGCGACACGCTCGCGGCGATCGCCAAGTACGGCATCCACGATAAGGTCAGCTACATCTCGACGGGCGGCGGCGCCTTCCTCGAGTTCCTCGAAGGCAAGAAGCTGCCGGCGGTCGAAGTTCTGGAATCGCGGGCTTAACGTGGCGACGCGCTCCCCAACGGCTAAGTCTGCAAAAGCGCGCGGCGGCAAGTCGCCGCGCAACACCGCAGCAGCTACGGCAGGGGAGCGCGCAGTGCGCTCCGCCGCCAGGCCGGCCACGCCGGCCGCTGTTATCCAGCAAGAAGAATCCGGGTCGCCCCTCGCGCTCGCGGAGTTGACCACTGCCAACGAGGCAGCGGAGTTGTCCAGCGGACAAGCCGCCCAATCGCAGGCAGAACTCCATGACGAAGAAGTGGCGCTCGCGCCCCCGCCAGCGCGTCCCGTGCTGGGGTCGAACACCGCCTCACCCCATAAAGCGACGCTGGTTTCAACCGGCGCGCAGCCCCCGGCAGCAACCTTCGGTGCGCAGCCTCCGCATCCGACTCGCAGCGCTCATTCCAGCGATCCTATCCAGACGAGGAGACTCATGCATCGCGCCACCAAGATTGTCGCCACCATCGGCCCGGCTTCCAATACGCCGGAAATCCTGCTGCAAATGATTCAGGCGGGGCTCGACGTGGTGCGGCTCAATTTCTCGCACGGCACGGCCGACGATCACCGCCAGCGCGCCGAATTCGTGCGCGACGCGGCCCGTCAGGCGGGCCGCGAAGTCGCCATCATGGCCGACCTGCAAGGCCCGAAGATCCGGGTCGGCAAATTCGAAAACGGCAAGACCACGCTGATCGCGGGCAACCCGTTCATCCTCGACGCCGACTGCGAACTCGGCAACGATGATCGCGTCGGCCTCGACTACAAGGACCTGCCGCGCGACCTGAAACCGGGCGACGTACTGCTGCTCAATGACGGCCTGATCGTGCTGAACGTGGTCCGCGTGCTCGGCAGCGAGATTCACACGACCGTGAAGATCGGCGGCGAACTGTCGAACAACAAGGGCATCAACCGCCAGGGCGGCGGCCTGACGGCGCCGGCGCTGACCGCGAAAGACATGGAAGACATCCGCACCGCGATGTCGATCGGCGTGGATTTTGTCGCGGTATCGTTCCCGAAGAACGCGACCGACATGGAAATGGCCCGCCAACTCGCGAATATCGCGGGCGCGCCGTACGGCATCAAGCCGAAGATGATCGCAAAGATCGAGCGCGCGGAAGCGATTCCGGCGCTGCAAGGCATCCTCGACGCGTCGGACGGCATCATGGTCGCGCGCGGCGATCTGGCTGTGGAAGTGGGCAATGCCGCAGTCCCCGCGCTGCAAAAGCGCATGATCCGGATGGCGCGCGAGTCGAACAAGTTCGTGATTACCGCGACCCAGATGATGGAGTCGATGATTTACGCGCCGGTGCCGACCCGCGCCGAAGTGTCGGACGTCGCCAACGCCGTGCTCGACGGCACGGACGCGGTGATGCTGTCGGCGGAATCGGCGGCGGGCAAGTATCCGGTGCAAACCATCGAAACGATGGCGGCCATCTGCGTCGAAGCCGAGAAGTCGGAGCAGTCGGAACTGGACAAGGATTTCCTCAACCGTACGTTCACCCGGATCGACCAGTCGATCGCGATGGGCGCGCTGTTCACCGCTTACCATCTCGGTGCGAAGGCGATTGTCGCGCTGACCGAGTCAGGCTCGACCGCGCTGTGGATGTCGCGCCACTCGACCCACGTGCCGATTTTCGCGCTTACGCCGCGAGTCGGCAGCGAACGGGCCATGGCGCTGTACCGCAACGTGACCTCGCTGCATCTGGACACCAACACCGACCGCGACACCGCGTTGCAACAGGCGCTGGAAACCGTGGTTCGCAAGGGGTACGCGTCGCGCGGCGACATGGTGGTGCTGACGGTCGGCGAGCCGATGGGGCAGGCCGGCGGGACGAACACGCTGAAAATCGTACGGGTCGGTGAGCCGTATTGATTTGGCAGCAACCATCTTGTATGGGATCGGAGTAAGCGCTATGGGACCAGAGTAAGCGCTAAAGCGCTAACTCTGGTCGACACGCTAACTCCGATCGACACAGGAGACTGCTCGATCGGCACCGGCTTGACCTGCGCGAAGCAGGCTGCAATATCCCCGCGAGAGGCGGCGCCCAGACTCCAATCGCGCGTGAAGGAAACGCGCTTTAGGGAAGGTGTGCACGGGTAGGCGGCTTGCTTCGCGATAAAATCGCCCAAAAGATGCCGACGGCTCAGAATTCGTTTCAATCTAAGGAGTTACAGCATGCCTCTCGTATCAATGCGTCAACTGCTGGACCATGCTGCCGAAAACGGCTATGGCCTTCCGGCATTCAACGTGAACAACCTGGAGCAGGTGCAGGCGATCATGGCGGCGGCCGACAAGGTCAACGCACCGGTCATCATGCAGGCATCGGCCGGCGCGCGTAAGTATGCGGGCGAGGCGTTCCTGCGCCACCTGATCGAAGCAGCAGTCGAGTCGTATCCGCACATTCCGGTCGTGATGCACCAGGACCACGGGCAGTCGCCGGCAGTCTGTATGGCGGCGATCCGCAGCGGCTTCACCAGCGTGATGATGGACGGATCGCTCGAAGCCGACGGCAAGACGGTTGCCTCGTACGAATACAACGTCGAAGTCTCGCGCAAGGTGGTTGAAGCGGCGCACTCGATCGGCGTCACGGTGGAAGCGGAACTGGGCGTGCTCGGTTCGCTGGAAACCATGAAGGGCGACAAGGAAGACGGCCACGGCGCGGAAGGCACGATGACCCGCGAGCAACTGCTGACCGATCCGGAGCAGGCTGCGGACTTCGTCAAGCTGACCCAATGCGACGCACTGGCGATCGCCATCGGCACGTCGCACGGCGCGTATAAATTCAGCAAGAAGCCGACGGGCGATATTCTGTCGATTCAGCGCATCAAGGAAATCCACCAGCGCATTCCGAACACCCATCTGGTGATGCACGGTTCGTCGTCGGTGCCGCAGGAGCTGCTCGCGGAAATCCGCGAATTCGGCGGCGACATGAAGGAAACCTACGGCGTGCCGGTCGAGGAAATCCAGGAAGGCATCAAGAACGGCGTGCGCAAGGTCAACATCGACACCGACCTGCGTCTGGCGATCACCGGTGCGATCCGCCGCTACATGGCGCAGAATCCGGGCAAGTTCGATCCGCGCGATTATCTGAAGCCGGCGCGCGAAGCCGCGATGAAGATCTGTATCGAGCGTTACACGCAATTCGGCTGCGAAGGCCAGGCCGGCAAGATCAAGCCGGTTTCGCTTGATAAAATCGCGGAGAAGTACAAGTCGGGCGACCTCGCGCAAGTCGTCCGCTAAGTTGTCAACTAAGCTGTCAATACCTTAAGACCTGGCCGGACGGCCAGGTTGTCGTTAGATCGCCGTTCCCGCATCATCCGGGGAACGGCGTTTCCCTTTTGTTCCGGTCACACTTTTTGCCTCATTTTTAGCGAACCACGACGATGTCTACCCTTTACGAATCCACGCTCCGCTCGCTGCCGCTGCTCGGCCGCGGTAAAGTCCGCGACAACTATGCGGTGGGCAACGACCAGTTGCTGATCGTCACGACCGACCGTCTGTCGGCCTTCGACGTCATCATGGGCGAGCCGATTCCGAATAAGGGGCGCGTGCTGAACCAGATGGCCAACTTCTGGTTCGAGAAGCTCAAGCACATCGTGCCGAATCACCTGACGGGCGTGGCGCCGGAATCGGTGGTGGCGGCAGACGAAGTCGAGCAGGTACAAGGCCGCGCCGTAGTGGTGAAGCGCCTCGAGCCGATCCTTGTCGAAGCGGTGGTGCGCGGTTATCTGGCCGGCAGCGGCTGGAAAGACTATCAGGCAACGGGCGCGGTCTGCGGCGTGGAATTGCCGCCGGGCCTGCAAAACGCACAAAAGCTGCCCGAGCCGATTTTCACGCCGGCCGCCAAGGCGGAAATGGGCCACCACGACGAAAACATCACGTACAACGAGATGGAACGGCGCATCGGCACCGAACTGTCGGCCACGATCCGCGACATCTCGATCAAGCTATACAAGGAAGCCGCTGACTTCGCGGCTACGCGCGGCATCATCATCGCGGATACGAAGTTCGAATTCGGTCTCGACAACCACGGCCAGCTGTATCTGATGGACGAAGCGCTGACTGCCGATTCGTCACGCTTCTGGCCCGCCGACCAGTACCAGGTTGGCACCAACCCGCCGTCGTTCGACAAGCAGTTCGTGCGCGACTGGCTGGAAACCCAGCCGTGGAAGAAAGAGCCGCCCGCACCGAAGCTGCCGGACGACGTTGTCACGAAGACGGGCGAGAAGTATCAGGAAGCGCTCGAACGCCTGACCGGGCAGAAGCTCGCTTAATCCCGGTTATCGCGCCGCTCGAGAGACAAGGAAGCCGTAAGATGAGTGAAGTCCAGACCGCCCATACGCATAGCGCACCAGTCGTCGGCGTGCTGATGGGGTCCAGTTCCGATTGGGAAGTGATGAAGAACGCTGTGGCGATTCTGCAGGAATTCGGCGTGCCGTACGAAGCGAAGGTCGTGTCAGCGCACCGGATGCCCGACGAGATGTTTGCGTACGCCGAAAGCGCGCGTGAGCGCGGCATTCGCGCGATCATCGCGGGCGCGGGCGGCGCGGCGCATCTGCCGGGCATGCTGGCCGCCAAGACCACGGTGCCGGTGCTTGGCGTGCCGGTGGCGAGCAAGTATCTGAAGGGCGTCGATTCGTTGCATTCGATCGTGCAGATGCCCAAGGGCGTGCCGGTCGCGACATTTGCGATCGGCGAAGCGGGCGCGGCGAATGCGGCGCTGTTCGCGGTGTCGATCCTGAGCGGCACGAACGCCGAGTATGCGGAGAAGCTGGCAGCGTTTCGCGTGCGCCAGAACGAAGCGGCCCACGCGATGGTGCTGCCTGCGCTGTAAGCGCGATAGCGGATTGCTTTTAGACGTCCCCATGTCTGACCCCCGGCTTGTGCGTCCAGCTTGAGTGCTGACGCGCCGGCCGCGACCGACCACTAAGATGAACCCAGACAACACACCGGTTTCACCGATTCTGCCCGGCGCATGGCTTGGCATGGTCGGTGGCGGCCAGCTCGGCCGCATGTTCTGCTTTGCCGCCCAGGCGATGGGCTATCGCGTTGCCGTGCTCGACCCGGATGAAAACAGTCCGGCGGGCGCCGTCGCGGACCGCCATCTGCGCGCGGCTTACGACGACGAAGCGTCGTTGACTGAACTCGCGCGGCTGTGCGCGGCGGTGTCGACCGAATTCGAGAACGTGCCGGCCGCGAGCCTCGACTTTCTCGCCAGGTCCACCTTTGTCAGCCCGGCTGGCCGTTGCGTCGCCGTGGCGCAGGACCGGATTGTGGAGAAGCGCTTTATCGCGTCGTCGGGCGTCACGGTGGCGCCGCACGTGGTGATCGAGTCGTCGGATGCGCTTGCCGCGCTCGACGATGCGAAGCTCGAGGCCGTGCTGCCCGGCATCCTCAAAACCGCACGCCTCGGCTACGACGGCAAGGGCCAGATTCGTGTGCGCAACGCCGAGGAAGTGCGCGAAGCGCATGCGTCGCTGGCGGGCGTGCCGTGCGTGCTGGAGAAGCGTTTGCCGCTGAAATTCGAAGTGTCCGCGCTGATTGCGCGCGCGTCGAGCGGTGCGTCGGCGGTTTATCCGCTCGCGCAGAATTCGCATCGCGACGGCGTGCTTTCGCACACCATCGTTCCCGCGCCGGATGCGAGCCCGACGCTGGTTGCCCAGGCGCAGCAAGCCGCACTGCAAATCGCTGGCAAGCTGGGCTATGTCGGTGTGCTGTGCGTCGAGTTCTTCATTCTGGAAGATGGCTCGCTGGTGGCGAATGAAATGGCGCCGCGTCCGCACAATTCCGGCCACTACACCGTCGATGCCTGCGCGACCAGCCAGTTCGAACAGCAGGTGCGCGCGATGACCGGCATGCCGCTCGGCGACACGCGCCAGCATTCCCCGGCGGTGATGCTGAACATCCTCGGCGACGTCTGGTTCCCGGACGGTCCGAAGCGCGCGGCGGTCACGCCGCCGTGGCACGAAGTGGCGGCGATGCCGGCGGCGCGTTTGCATCTGTACGGCAAGGAAGAGGCGCGTTGTGGCCGCAAGATGGGCCATGTGAACTTCACCGCCGCGACGCTCGAGGAAGCCCGCACGTCCGCACGCGATTGCGCGCGGCTCCTGCATATCCTGACGAGCTGACGCGAGCACTATGCCGGATCAAACCAAACCCGCTGATAGCGCCGAGACCGCGGTGCCCGTGAGCGCCGCGCAGATCGAGCACGCGGCGGCGTTGCTGGACGCGGGCGAGCTGGTCGCGTTTCCGACTGAGACCGTCTACGGGCTGGGCGGCGATGCCGAGAGCCCGGATGCCGTCGCCCGCATTTACGCGGCGAAGGGGCGGCCGGCGAACCATCCGGTGATCGTGCATCTGGCGCCGCAGGGCGATCCGAACTACTGGGTCGAGCATTTGCCTGCCGAGGCGCAACGCCTGATCGACGCGTTCTGGCCGGGGCCGTTGACCTTGATTCTGAAGCGCGCCGCGAGGATTCCGGCGGCGGTGAGCGGCGGACAGGACTCGGTGGGGTTGCGGTGCCCATCGCACCCTGTTGCGCAGGCTTTGCTGGATGCGTTCAGCGCGTTGCGCGGTGGACATGGTGGTGTGGCTGCGCCGTCGGCGAACCGCTTTGGTCATGTCAGTCCGACTACTGCGCAACACGTGCGGGATGAGTTTGGCGGGGCGATTCATGTGCTGGACGGCGGCGCCTCTGACGTCGGAATTGAATCGACGATTCTGGATTTATCGCGTGGGTTTCCAGCGTTGCTGCGGCCAGGGCGTGTGACGCCGCAGGACATTGCCGATGTGCTCGGCGAGGCGCCGCGGTTGGCGGATGGGTCGGATGCGACTGCGCCGCGGGCTTCAGGGACGTTGAAAGCGCATTACGCGCCGCGCACGCCGCTTGCGCTGCTGCCGTTCGAGTCGCTGGAGCCCTTGCTGGCGGCGCGCGAGCCGAACGAGCGCGTGGCGCTGGTGGCCCGCGTGTCGCGCGCCGGCCGCTGGGCCGATGCCGACGGCGTGCACTTCGTGGCCGCGCCAGAAGATCCCCATGTGTACGCGCGTGAACTCTACAGTTTGCTGCGTGCACTCGACCGGGCGAACGTGACGCGCATCCTGATCGAGAAGCTGCCCGATACGATCGAATGGATCGCGGTGAACGACCGGCTCGGCCGAGCGGCGGCGGCGTTCGAAGCGCAGGGTTAGGGATTCTCGCCCGACCGGACCTTGAATACGAAGCTCGTCGAGACTGGCGTGCTTTAACGCGTCCCGCTCCGGCGCACCATCAATAAAAAAAGCCCGGCTGAACCCAGCCGGGCCTTTCATCACCACAAAGGTAACGGCAGATCACCCAGATCCGCCGCTTCACTTCATTACTTGCCCAAGCCCGTCGCCGCGATCTGCTGCTCGACGTACTGCGCGAACAAGGCGTTCAAGTGCGTGCTCCCGTGGACCGTGTCCGCGAACATGTAGGTCTGGTCAGCGCCAGCCACCGTGTAGGTCTGCGGTGAGCAGAACAGCGACGAGCCGAACTGGGCGCCGTACTGGGCCGGGGTCAGCCCGTTCGTTGCGCTCGGATGGGCGGTGGCGTACGCGGTTGCGTTGGCCACCATCGACGTCAGGTTACACGCCGTGCCGGTGTTGGACACCGTGAAGCCCAGCGCCTGGAAGTTCGGCAACTGCTGATCCAGCCACGTGAACGCATCGGCCACAACGACCTTGCCCGTACCCACCAGGCCGAGGGCCGTCAGGTTCTGGACCAGGAGGTAGTTATACGCCGCGGTAATCCCCGACAGCAGTGCAGCCGAGCCAGGCGTGACTGCGTTTGCTGCGACGCCGAGCGGCGTATTGCCGATGTCCGGCACCGTCGACACCACTACGTGGGTCGCACCCGAGTTGACGATGGTCTGGACTTGCGCGGCGAGCTGGGTGGCGGCCTGCGCGATCTGGGGGTTGGTCAGCTGCTGCAGGTAGCCGACGATGAACGCTACCTGGCCTGCCTGCGAGTTCGGCAGTTTGCCGGCCTGCACGAGCTGCGGATATTGCGTCTGTAGCGCTGCGCCGAGCGCCGTCAGATTGGCGGTGGTCGAGAACTGGAAGATGTCGTTCGCGCCGCCGTTCACCAGCACGAGCTGGTTCGAGTTGAAGCTCGTATGCGCGCTCAGGTAGTTTGCCACCTGGGTCACCACCGGCACCGTCGTAGCCGCCATGCTGTTCGGTGCCCAACCTATACCTTGGGCGTTGACGACGTCCGAGCCGCCCTGCGCATAACCATAGCCGCCCGCTGCGACCAGCGGCTGGCCGAAGCCGCCGAGGTACGCCGGCGTCAGCGTGCCGCCGTAGTATTCCGCAACCTTCTGCGTCCACACTTCGCCCGGATTGGTCGTGAAGCGGCCGCCGCCGAAGCTCGCCTGGATCACCGGCGCATACGTGCCGGCGTCCGACAAGCTGTCGCCGAACGACACAACCTGCAATTTGACGCCGCCTGCCGGCGTGCTGCTGCTGGAGTTGTTGTTGTCGCCGCCGCCGCAAGCCGCGAGCAGGGCAAACGCAGCGCTGGCCATGGCGACCTGCGTGGCGCGCGTGAAATGATGCTTCCTCGATGCTGTTTGTTTCATGTTGACTACATCTCCTCGTATGTTTTGGCCCTTGTGCCATGTGTTGCAGGCAGCGCCCGCCGCGTCGTCGGCGTGGCGACACCTTGCAGAATCTTCTACGGTCTACGCGATGTTTGAAACGCAGCCGTATTGTTGTTTTCATTCACGCTGGTAGCTCCGCCCGATACACCTGACCCGGCGGCGCGACCCGCGTGATAGTCGGCCGCCCAAGCGGGCGGCGCAAACAGCGCACGCAATTTATTGCGCCAGCCACGCACGCTCGCGAAATCGGCGGCCATCGACACCCATTCGTGAAACGTCGCCTTCAGCGGGTTATACGTGTGGAGCGGCTCGACGATGCCGTACACCGGCGCATCGCTCGGATCTTCCTCGACGTAGCTGCCGAACAGACGATCCCAGATCACCAGCACGCCGGCGTAATTGCGGTCGATATAGCGGTCGTTGCGCGCGTGATGCACACGGTGAATCGACGGCGTATTGAACACGTACTCGAGCCAGCCGAGCTTGCCGATCGCCTGCGTATGCACGAAAAACTGGAAGCCGAGATTGATCAGCACGATCGCGACGATCTGCTTCGGCGGAAAGCCGATCACAGCGAGCGGAATCCAGAACAGCCACATGCCGGCGACCGGATACATCAGGCTCTGGCGGAACGCGGTCGAAAAATTCATCCGCTCCGAAGAGTGATGCACGACATGCGCGGCCCACAGCCAGCGCACCCGGTGGCTGCAACGGTGAAACACGTAATAGAGCAGATCCTGAGCGACGAACAGCACGACGAACGAGACCCAGCTCGCCTGCCACGTATAGACGCGGTAGTGATCGTAGAAAAACGCGTAGACAGGGATGATCGCGAGCCACGCGAACTTGTCGGCGGCTTGCTGCATCAGCGCGAGCGCGGCGTTGCAGAACGTGTCGCGCCAGCTATAGAGTTGCGCGCCCGGGCGCGTGCGCCGCAGGTGCCACGCCTCCCAGCCGATGCATGCGAGAAAGACTGGCGCCATGGCGAGCAGCAGCAATTCGGCATCGAATTGCATGGTGTCTTCCTCCGTCGTCCCTGGCCGCTGCGCTTGCCGCAGCGAACGTTGTCGTTATCGTTTGATGGGGCCGCGCTACGCCGCGTAGGAAGTCCCCCGCCCGAAGGAAGTCCCCTTGGGGAATTGGGAGACCGTAACCGGCGCACCACTCGCGTGTCACGCATTGCGTTTTCCGCGCGCCTCAAACACTGCCCGACAGCGTACACGCTTGGACGCGTTGCCGCGCGTGGCTTCGCTAGAAGGAATCCTCAATGGGCTCCGCGCTTGTGCGGGTTTTTCCTGGGCTTGCTGCGCGGTTCCTCGACGGCGCCGGCAACCTTGGTGAAGCCCTGAGCCGGTCCCTGATACACCCATTCGAGCAATGCGTCGTGCGCGGAGCGCGCCGCTTCCGAATGCGGGTCGTTGATCAGGCTGACCACAACATAGCTGTTGCCATCCGCCGACGCGACATAGCCCGCGATCGCCCGCACGTCGCGCAGCGTGCCGGTTTTGATGTGCGCGTTGCCACCCGCGCCCTGGTTGGTCAGGCGGTTGCGCATGGTGCCGTCGACGCCCGCAATCGGCAGCGACTCGACGAACACCTGCGCCACCGGGCTCGCATTGGCCCGCTGCAGCAGATCGGCAAGCGCGAGCGCGGTAATGTGCTCGTCGCGCGAGAGGCCCGAGCCGTTGTCGAGCATCAGGTATTCGATGTTGATGGCGTCGCGGCGCAGAAATGCTTCGATCGCGCGCGCCGATTTGGCCGACGTGGCGGGCGGCTTTTCTTCCGTCGCGCCGATCGTCAGGTACAGGTTGCGCGCCATCGTGTTGTTGCTGAACTTGTTGATGTCGCGAACGATGTCGGACAGCATCGGCCCCTGGTGGGTAGCAATCAGGCGCGCGCCGGTGGGCACCGGGCCTTCGCGGGTCGCGCCGCTGAAGGTGCCGCCGGTTTGCTGCCACAGCGCGAGGAAGCCGCCCGCGAAGAACGCGGAGTGATCGAGCACGGCAACGTTGATCGTGCGCGGGCCGCAGCGCACCGAGTAGTCGCCGGTGAACGACGCCACCACCTTGCCGTCCGGCTGCGGCGTCACGCTCGGCGAGACGGAGGCCGCGCCGCCGCGGCAAGGGCCGTTGACTGCTTGCAGCTGATTGTCGATCTGCAACTGCGCGAGTGCGGGCAGCACGTCGATGGCGACGCTGCCATCAGTCGACGGCGTCAGCGTGAACGACAGCGACTTGAACGCATACAGCAGTGGATCGGGGCCGACGTTGTACGGCGCGGTGGCATCGTCGTCGAAGGGCGGCAGGTCGCGCGTCGAGGTGTCGAAGTAGCGCTTGTCGAGCACCAGCGCGCCGTCGATGCCGGTGATGCCCGCCTTGTGGATCTTCTGCACGAGATCGATCAGTTCTTCGGGCACGAGCTTCGGATCGCCCGTGCCTTGAATGTACAGATTGCCGTGCAGCACGCCGTTGCCGTCGAGCGTGCCGTCCGTATAGGCGCTCGTGCGCCAGCGATAGTCCGGCCCGAGTATCGACAGGCCGGAGTAGGTGGTGACGAGCTTCATCGTCGAGGCGGGCATCATCGGCTTGCCGGCGTTCAGCGCGACGATCGGCGTGCGGTCGCCGACCTTTTCGATCACCACGCTGATCGACGACAAGGGCACGTGCGCGCGCTGCAAGCCGGCCATCACGGGCTGCGGCAGGACCGTGCTGACGTTGACGCTCGGATGCATTGCCTTGACGCGAGCCTGCGCGGACAGCGGCAGCGCCGTGCCGCAGGCGAGTGCGGCGCAGGCGAACAGCAACGCCGCCGTGCGCGGCGCGAAGCGGCGAGGCATGAGATCGGCAGTGGAAGAGCGGAGCGGGCGCGGCGCTATATGGCGTGCAAGAGAAGTCAGGAAAGCGTGCTTCATGGACGGGCTGGACGGGCGAAAGAGGGACGGGCAAAAAAGCAGGATTTCAGGGCGTAGGGCACGCGGCAATTCAAAGTGCGCTGATGCATCGCGTGACCCGTCCGGGCAGTGGTTTCGTCGCGCGCTCGCGAGCGTGGCATCGATCGATCATGCAAACGCGGCGGCGCATTTACGCATCCCGCATACACAGCGGAGCGAACCACGAATCCGGCCGCGTGACGCAAAGCGCCCATTGTAGAGACATGCCGCTACGCTGCGGTGAAAAAGCGTCGCGCGACGCGCACGTCAGGGCCGGGCGCTAGAATGCGGCATCATCAAACGATTCAGGACCGTACTGCCATGCGCATATTGCTAGTCGAAGACGACCGGATGATCGCCGAGGGTGTGCGCAAGGCGCTGCGCGGCGAAGGCTTCGCGGTCGACTGGGTGGAAGACGGCGAAGCGGCGCTGAGCGCGGTGGCCGGTGAACCTTACGATCTGGTGCTGCTCGACCTCGGCCTGCCCAAGCGCGACGGGCTCGATGTGCTGCGCACGCTGCGCGCGCGTGGCCACGCGCTGCCGGTGCTGATCGTCACCGCGCGCGACGCGGTCGCCGATCGCGTCAAAGGACTCGACGCCGGCGCCGACGATTACCTCGTCAAACCTTTCGATCTCGACGAACTCGGCGCCCGCATGCGCGCGCTGATTCGCCGGCAATCGGGCCGCAGCGATTCGACCATCCGCCACGGCAACCTGACGCTCGATCCCGCGTCGCACCAGGTCACGCTCGACGGCGCGCCGGTCGCATTGTCGGCACGTGAATTCGCGCTGCTCGAAGCGCTGATCGCGCGGCCGGGCGCCGTGCTCTCCAAGAGCCAGCTCGAAGAAAAAATGTACGGCTGGGGCGAGGAAATCGGCAGCAACACCGTCGAGGTCTACATTCACGCGCTGCGCAAGAAACTCGGCGCGGATCTGATTCGCAACGTGCGCGGTCTCGGCTACATGATCGCGAAGGACGCCTGAGCCGATGCGTTCGATTCGCCGTCAATTGTTGTTCTGGCTGCTGGCGCTGGTGTTGCTCGGCGTCGGCATTGCGGGTTGGTTGATTTACCGGCAGGCGCTCGCCGAAGCCAACGAACTGTTCGATTACCAGCTGGAGCAGATCGCCGCGGCGCTGCCGTCGGAACCGTTTTCGCAAGTGCTCGGTTCGCGCGACACCGGCGACGAAGGCATCGTGCTGCAAATCTGGAATCGCAACGGCGTGCTGATGTACTACTCGCGTCCGCGTGCGCCGCTCGCGCCGCGCGCCGAAATCGGTTTTTCGACCGAGCATACCGACCGTGGCGATTGGCGCGTGTATGGCGCGATCGTCGGCGATAACGTCGTGCAACTGGCGCAGCCGGTTTCCGTGCGCAACCGGCTGGCGGCGAATGTCGCGCTGCGTACCTTGTGGCCGTTGATCGTGCTGTTGCCGCTGATGGGCCTCGCGGTGTGGTTGATCGTCGGGCGCGGACTCAGGCCGTTGCGGCGCGTGACCAGTGCGCTCGACGCGCGCCACCCCGAAGCGCTGGACCCGCTGCCCGATCAGGGTTTGCCGCTCGAAGTGCAGCCGCTCGTGCGGGCCTTGAACGGCCTGCTCGAGCGGCTCGCCACGGCGCTCGACATTCAGAAAGCGTTCGTCGCCGATGCCGCGCACGAGCTGCGCACGCCGCTTGCCGCCGTGCAGATTCAATCGCAACTGGTGGCGCGCGCGAAAGACGACACTGCGCGCGGCGAAGCGCTCACCGATCTGCAAGCCGGTGTCACGCGCGCGACGCGTCTTGCCGAACAGTTGCTGGCGCTCGCGCGTTCGGAGCCGGACGGTCTCACCGTCAGCGACACGATCGATCTGCGCGCGCTGCTGCAAGAGTGCGTCGTGGCTTACGCGCCGCTTGCGCAAAATCGCGGCGTCGATCTCGGCATCGAGGCGAGCGAAGCGGCCACGGTGATCGGCGACGCTGAAGCGCTGCGCGTGATGTTCAACAACCTCGTGGACAACGCAACCAAGTACACGCCGCACGGCGGCCGCGTCGACGTCAGTCTGCATGTGGAGGACGGCCACCCGGTGGTGCGGATCGCCGACAGCGGGCCGGGCATCGAGCCGTCCGAGCGCGATCGCGTGTTCAATCGCTTCTATCGCGCCGGCGCCGGCGCGAACCGCGCGCGCACCGACGTGGCGGGCAGCGGCCTCGGCCTCGCGATCGTGCGCCGCATCGCCACCCAGCATCATGCGGCGGTGACGCTCGACGAATCGCCGGCGGGCGGATTGCAGGTCAACGTGCGTTTCTGAACGGGAGGCTTTCTGTTCGTAAAGACGCTTAAATGAGCCTTAAAAACCGGGTTAAAGCGATCTGGCGCTGCTTAAGACTCTTTTAAGCGATCCCACGTACGCTTCGAGACATTCAGAAGCCTCTTTCTCCCAGTCAGGAGTACACGATGAACGCGAAAACCTTGTCCCGCAGCGCGGTTGCCATTGCTGTCGCCGTTGCGCTGTCCGCCGGTTATGTGGCAGGACATCGCGACGTCCCTGCGCCCCAGGTCATCACGCCGGCGCAAGCTGCGATGATGCCCGCCGAAGCCGCCGCGAAAACCGGCATCCCTGATTTCTCCGGGCTGGTCGAAACCTACGGCCCGGCCGTTGTCAACATCAGCGCGAAGCACGTGGTCAAGCAGGCCGCTTTGCGTGGCAATGGCGCCGGCAACGGCGGCGGCAATCAGTTGCCGATCGATCCGAGCGATCCGTTCTACCAGTTCTACAAGCACTTCTTCGGCGGCATGCCGGGCATGCAAGGCGGCGACGGCGGCGATGCGCCGGATCAGCCGAGCGCGAGCCTGGGCTCGGGGTTCATCGTCAGCAATGACGGCTATATCCTCACCAACGCGCACGTGGTGGACGGCGCGAACGTCGTGACCGTGAAGCTGACCGACAAGCGCGAATTCCGCGCCAAGGTGGTCGGCGCGGACAAGCAGTCGGACGTCGCCGTATTGAAGATCGACGCGAGCAACCTGCCGACCGTGAAGATCGGCGACCCGCGTCAAAGCAAGGTCGGCCAGTGGGTCGTCGCGATAGGCTCGCCTTACGGTTTCGACAACACCGTGACCTCGGGCATCATCAGCGCGAAGTCGCGCTCGTTGCCTAACGAAAATTACACGCCGTTCATCCAGACCGACGTGCCGGTCAATCCGGGCAATTCGGGTGGCCCGCTGTTCAATCTGCAAGGCGAAGTGATCGGCATCAACTCGATGATCTACTCGCAGACCGGTGGCTTCCAGGGCCTTTCGTTCGCGATCCCGATCAATGAAGCGATCAAGGTCAAGGACGATATCGTCAAGACAGGCCACGTGAGCCGCGGACGTCTCGGCGTCGCGGTGCAGGGCATGAACCAGACGCTGGCCGATTCGTTCGGGATGCAGAAGCCGCAAGGCGCGCTCGTCAGCTCGGTCGATCCGGGCGGCCCGGCCGCCAAGGCCGGTTTGCAGCCGGGCGACGTGATCCTGTCGGTGAATGGCGAGCCGGTCGGCGATTCGTCGAATCTGCCGTCGCAGGTCGCCGGTCTCGCGCCGGGCAGCTCGGCTACGGTGCAGGTGTGGCGCGACAAGGCCACCAAGGATCTGAAGGTGACCATCGGTTCGCTGTCGGATGCGAAGGTCGCCTCGGACAAGGCCGATCAGCCGACGCAGTTGCAGGGCCGTCTCGGCGTGGCGGTGCGGCCGCTGACGCCGGAAGAGAAGAACGGCGCGTCGGTGTCGCACGGTCTGCTGGTGCAGCAATCGGGCGGCGCGGCTGAAAGCGCCGGCATTCAGCCGGGCGACGTGATTCTGGCGGTCAACGGCCGGCCGGTGACGAGCGTCGATCAGTTGAAGCAGATGATCGCCGGCGCCGGTAACAGCATCGCGTTGCTGATCCAGCGCGACAATGCGCAGATCTTTGTGCCGGTCGACCTGGGCTGATTTCGCCTGATTTTTGGCCTGGGTTTTGGTTTGGGCCCTGGCCGATTCCCCGGTCGCTTCGGCCAAGGTTTCAAGTAATGCTTGCCGGTCTGTTGCACTTACTGCTGACAGACCGGCTTTCTTTTACCACTTCAGGCGCCATTGATCATCGCGCTGAGCCCGGCGCGGCGCGGCGAAGCAGCGGTTCCCGCACGAGGCAACCGGCTTTCTGGCACGCAGGTTGCATCTGCGTCTATCAGGACCCGCCGAGGACACGGGACGGCAAGAACCGTAAAAAGGGAGCGAACCGATGAAAAACCAACGCATTCAGCAAAGGATCGTAGCCGCTGCGGTATGCGCAGCACTCACGCTCGGTCTGGCGGGCAGCGCCTATGCGCAGCAGGCGAGCGAGGTGGCAGGCGGCACGACCACAGACGAAACCAGCGCCGGCAACGCCAACGGCGGCGGCCTGCCGCAAATTCAGCAGCAGGGCGACGTATCGTTCGTGTCGGGCGGCGTCGGTCTCGACGAATCGAAGGCGCTGCAGCAGGCGCAAAGCCACTGGCCGCTGTCGTTGCGCTTTACGGGCCCCGGCTCCGACTTTCTCGCCGACGTCCACGTGCGGGTGGTCGATGCGCACGACGGCGAGGTGCTGAACACCACGTCGCGCGGGCCGTACATGCTGGTCAAGCTGCGCCCGGGCCGCTACACCGTGCACGCGCAATACAAGGATCGCGACCAGACCAGGGCGGTGACGGTCCCGGCCAAGGGCAGCGCCCGGGCCGCGTTCTACTGGAATGTCCAGTAATCGCCCGGTCTTCCTGACTTTTCGTTGGGCGGATCGCCTCGCGACGTGCGGGAAGGCTGCGCAATCGGCGGAGTTTGGCCGATAATGAAGCCACGGGTGCGCCCCGTGGCTTTTCTGTTTGCATGGCAGCCCACCATCACGGAGCCGAGACATGAGCGATGCCTTGACACCTCACGGAAGTCCCGGCCAGGACGCCGGCGCGAGCTCGGGCGCGCACGTTATCGTCATTACCGGCAACCGCCACCGCGTCCGCGTGATTCACGGCGGCGTCACGGTGGCGGACACGCAAGCAGGCTTGACGCTCACCGAAACCGGTCTGCCGGACGTGTTCTATTTCCCGCGCGCCGACGTGAACATGGCGCGGCTCGAACGGTCCACGCATACCTCGTATTGCCCGTTCAAGGGCGATGCTTCGTACTTCCATTTGCGTACCGAAGACGGCCGGATTGAAAACGCCGTGTGGAGCTATGAGACGCCGCTCGAAGCGGTGCAACGGATCAAAGGGTATGTCGCGTTTTACGCATCGCGCGTCGACCGCATCGATCAGACGTCCTGATCCCGCTGTCGCGCGTTCATCGGGGAGGCTGTCATGGAACTGAACGACGCGTTAAGGATTCCGCTCGCGCCGACCGACGTTTGGGACGCGTTGCAGGACCTCGCTTTGTTGCGTGCCAGCCTCGACAACTGCGAGTCGTTCACGCGGCTCGGTCACGGTGAATATGCGCTGACAATGACCGTGCCGCTCGGGCCTTTGCGCGCGCGTTACGAAGCGCGCGCCCATGTCGCCGGGCAGGATTCCGGACCGGCGGACGCGCAGCGCCGCACCATCAACTTCAAAGCCCGCGCCGAAGGCATCGGCTCGCTGCGCGGACAGATCGAAGTAAGGTTGCGCGCGGAAGATGCCGCACACGGCATCGGCAGGGAGCGCGGCACGCGGATCGATTACACGATCTGGGCGACGTCGTCCGGGCCGCTCGCCGAACTGCCCACGCGCCAACTCGAAAACGCGCTGCATCAGCTTGCCGATGATTTTTTCACCGAATTCGGCGCGGTCGTGAGGGCCAAACATGGGCAAGGGCCGAACCGCGCGCGCGGTTCTTCGGCGCGCCGTCAACATGTCTTTTTACGGCCGATCAATCTCAGCGGCATCGCGCGGCGCCCGCGCCCGCACGATCCTGGCAATACGCTGACCGGACGCGCCGCGAGTGCGTCGCACGGCGTCTCGCATGGTGTTTCGCATCGCCAGCCCAGTCCACATGCGGTGCCGAACTGGGCGTGGGCGGCGATGATTTTTCTGGTCGCGCTGCTGTTGTATGTGGCGCGCTGGGTCAGCGAGCACTAACGGCGCGGCTCGACTTGCCGGCGCGTTACTGTCGCGTAGGCGCTACTACGAAATCTCGGTGATTCACTACGAACGGCGTTGGCTGCGCGCAGCGCTGTACGCCCTCATACGCTTTCGCACACCCTCACACGCCGCGAAACTCCCGCCGCCATGCGGAAGGCGAAGTGCGGAACGCCTCCGTGAAATGCTGCCGTAACGAGGCCGTCGAGCCAAAGCCTGCGATTCCCGCAATCGCTTCGACCGACTCGTCGGTGCTTTCCAGCAATTGCTGCGCGCGGGCGAGCCGTTGCGACAGCAGCCACGCGCCGACGGTCGTGCCGGTGGCGAGCCGGAAGCGTCGCGTGAAGGTGCGGCGGCTCATCAATGCGCGCCCGGCGAGCGTGTCGAGTGTGTGTGGCGCGTCCAGATTCGTGCAGACCCAATCGAGCAGGCCTGACAACCGGTCGCCGCGTACGTTCGGCGGCACCGGCTGCTGGATGTATTGCGCCTGGCCACCCTGCCGATGCGGCGATACCACCAGCCGGCGCGCCACATAGTTCGCCGCCTGCGCGCCGCACATCTTGCGCAGCACGTGTAGACAGCAGTCGAGGCCGGCGGCAGTGCCCGCCGACGTCAGCACGTTGCCGTCGTCGACGTAGAGCACGTCGGGGTCGAGGCGCACGCGCGGATAGCGGCGCGCGAAATCGTCGGCCCAAGCCCAGTGAGTGGTCGCCGGCCGGTCGTCGAGGATGCCGGCGGCGGCCAGCACGAATGCGCCCAGACACAGGCCGACCAGCCACGCGCCACGTGCGTGCGCGGCGCGCAGTGCGTCGAGCAGGGCAGCGGGTGGTGCTTCGTCCGGATCGCGCCAGCTCGGCACGATGATCGTCTGTGCGTCGGCGAGCGCTTCGAGTCCGTGCGTGACGGCGATCGAGAAGCCGACGGTGGTGTTCAGCGCGCCCGTCTCAGCGGCGCAGACGCGAAAATCGAAGACCGGCACATCGCCGCCGCTGCGATCCTCGCCGAAGACGACGCAGGGCACCGAAAGATGGAACGGGCTGATGTGGTCGAACGCGACGACCGCGACGATGTGGCGAGGCGCGGCGGCGACCTCGGCTGAGGAAGAGATCGGTGTCGTCATCTGCCGGCCCATGAAATTCAACGATGGCCCGATTCTAGCGAATCTTGTCATTCGGGTCACTGTCGGGAAAGCGGCCACAAGCGAACAATGCAGTCATCGCCGCTGCTTCCGAAGCGCTCATCCCGGGCCACGCAGCGCGAGCCGTATCTGACAGGAGTCTTGCCATGGCCACACCACGCCGCGCGCTGATCGTCATCGATGTGCAGAACGAATACGTGACGGGCGATCTGCCGATCGAATACCCGGATGTGCAAACCTCGCTTGCCAACATCGGCCGCGCGATGGATGCGGCGCGCGCCGCCGGCGTACCTGTAGTGGTCGTGCAAAACTTCGCGCCGGCCACCTCGCCGCTGTTCGCGCGCGGCAGCGCGGGCGCGGAACTGCATCCGGTGGTGGGCTCGCGCGCACACGATCACTATATGGAGAAGTCGCTGCCGAGCGCCTTCACCGAGACCGATCTGGCCGACTGGCTCGCCGCGCAACAGATCGACACGCTGACGGTAGTGGGCTACATGACGCACAACTGTGACGCCTCCACCATCAATCACGCATTGCACTCGGGACTCGCGGTCGAATTCCTGCATGACGCGGCGGGCTCGGTGCCGTACGAAAACAGTGCGGGCTTTGCGAGCGCGCAGGACATTCATCGGGTGTTCAGCGTCGTCTTGCAGTCGCGCTTCGCGGCGGTGGCGAGTACCGAGCAATGGATTGCGGCGGTGAAGGGCGGGGTGCCGCTCGAACGCGGCAACATCTACGCTTCGAACCAGAAAGCGCGTGCGAGCCAGGCTGCGGCTTGAGCCGTGAATCCAGCGGTAACCCTGTAGCGGCATCCATATAACGGGACGCGTAAACGGAAACGGGCGGGTTGCGCGAATGCGCACCCGCCCGCCGTCTGGAATGCGCCCTATCTAATCAGTTGACTGATCGGATTGTCGCGCCGCATGGCCCTTGCGCAGCGCCGGGCTCAGCCGCAACGCATCGATCATCCCTTCGACCATCTGTTCCGCGTGCGTGCCGAAATCGGTTGCATCCGGCAGGAACAGCATGTCGCGCAGCGAACCGCTGACGAACGCATGCACCATCGCCGCCGCCAGCTTCGTATCGAGATCGGCCGGCATTTGCCCTTTGGAGATCGCGTTGCGCAGGCCGCCTTCGATCTTCGCGAGCCCTTCGCGCATGTTGGTCTGATAGCGGACCATTACCGGGCCCATCTCTTCGACGAGCTCGCACTTCAGAAACAGGATGTCGAACACGCGCCGGCGTCGCGGGTCGTTGGCGGTGTCGCGCAGGCAGACAATGCAGATCTCCATCAGGCGCCCGAGCGGATCGGGCTCGTTGGGATCTTGCGTGGCGGCTTTGAGTTCGTCGAGCGGTAGCAGCACGCGGTCGAACATCTCGGTGAACAGGTCGCTTTTATGCGCGAAATGCCAGTAGATCGCACCGCGCGTGACACCGGCCGCCTGCGCGATGTCGGCGAGCGACGTGCGCGATACGCCCTTCTCGAAGAACACCCGTTCGGCTGCGTCGAGAATGCTGTTGCGCGTCTCCTGCGCCTCTTCTTTGGTTCTTCTGACCATATTGGTGTGATTTATCTCGATCGTGGGGTTTTCCCGAGCGTTTTTAAGTACGCCCAATGACAATCCGTCTGCGGTTAAGCATTTTACGAAGCGAACTTGCGGTTCCCCGCCCGTAAGAGATGTAAACTTACTTTTACATGCATTCGTGAATGTATATATAATAGCATCCCACGATCGGATAGCCCAAGCCGGGACGACCGGTTAATATCCGTCACTGTTGCCTTTCAAAACGGTATTGCGCCGTGCCCGGACGGGCGGCTCGTGCGGCATTTCCCCGGTATGGCGCATTTCGCTCAGGATGCCCCTGCACGTTCGGTTTGCACCAGTGGGCTTCCGGTCAAGCGTCGCAAGACGCATGTGTGCGCTGTTGTCCCCGGGGTAGGGATGCGCGCACTTTTTCATTCTCAGTCATTGACAGAGGTCGCTCCATGCGCGTCGAACGGGTTCCATTCCGCTTAATCAGTGCCGCGACGGCTGCCGTATTGCTGGCAGCGTGCGGACCAAAACAATCGGCCCCGCCGCAACAAACCCCCGAGGTTGCCATCGTCACAGTCCAGCCGACGACTGTGCCGGTCACCACCGAATTGCCGGGCCGTACCAATGCATTCCTGGTGGCACAGGTGCGTGCGCGGGTTGACGGCATCGTGCTGCGCCGCGAATTCACCGAAGGCAGCCAGGTCAAGGCCGGCCAGCGTCTGTACAAGATCGATCCGGCGCCTTATATCGCGGCGCTGAACAGCGCCAAGGCGACGCTTGCCAAGGCTCAGGCGAATCTCGCCACGACCACCGCGCAGGCAAATCGCTACAAGGTGCTGGTCGCGGCCAATGCGGTCAGCAAGCAGGATTACGACAACGCTGTCGCGGCGCAAGGGCAGGCCGCCGCAGATGTGGCTTCGGGCAAGGCAGCGGTCGATACGGCGCAGATCAATCTCGGCTATACGGACGTGACTTCGCCGGTGACCGGTCAGGTCGGCATTTCCCAGGTCACGCCGGGCGCGTATGTGCAGGCGAGCGCGGCGACGCTGATGTCGACGGTCCAGCAACTCGATCCGGTCTATGTGGACCTGACCCAATCGAGCCTCGACGGGCTCAAGCTGCGCCGCCAGGTACAGGAAGGGCGCCTGAAGACGAACGGCCCGGACGCGGCGAAGGTCACGCTGATCCTCGAAGACGGCCGTACCTATTCGGAGCAGGGCAAGCTGCAGTTCACCGACGTGACGGTCGACCAGGGCACCGGTTCGGTCACGATCCGGGCGATCTTCCAGAACAAGGACCGTGTGCTGCTGCCGGGCATGTTCGTGCGTGCGCGCATCGACGAAGGCGTCAACGATAAGGCAATCGTCGTGCCGCAATCGGGCATTACGCACGATCCGAAGGGCCAGCCGACCGCGCTCGTTGTCGACGCGCAAAACAAGGTCGGGGTGCGCCAGCTCGTCACCTCGTCGACCTACGGTTCGAACTGGGTGGTCGAGAGCGGCCTGAACCCGGGTGACCGTGTGATCGTGCTCGGCACTGACAAAGTACGTCCGGGCATGACAGTCAAGACGGTCCCCGCGCCATTGCCGGCCTCCGACGCAGCTGCTCAGGAAGCGCCGGCGGCGAGCGGTGCACAGATGGCGCAGGCTGCCTCCGCGGCATCGGCCGCGAAATAACAGGGAGCCTGCTTCATGGCAAAGTTCTTTATTGATCGCCCGATTTTTGCATGGGTGATCGCCATCATTCTGATGCTCGCGGGTGTCGCGTCGGTGTTTACTCTGCCGATTGCGCAATACCCGACCATCGCGCCTCCGGCGGTGCAGATCAGCGCCGTGTATCCGGGCGCGTCGGCGAAGACGGTGGAAGACACCGTCACGCAGGTGATCGAGCAGCAGATGAGCGGCCTCGACCACTTGCTGTACCTGTCGTCCACCTCGGACGACTCCGGTACGGCGACCATCACGCTGACGTTCGCGGCCGGCACGAATCCGGACATCGCCCAGGTGCAGGTGCAGAACAAGCTGCAACTGGCAACGCCGCTTCTGCCGACTATCGTGCAGCAGCAAGGGATTAACGTCACCAAGTCGAGCAGCAGCTTCCTGCTCGTGCTGGCGTTCAATTCCGAAGACGGCAGCATGAGCAAGATCGACCTCGCGAACTACGTCGCGTCGAACGTCAAGGATCCGATCAGCCGTCTCGACGGCGTGGGTACCGTGACGCTGTTCGGCACGCAGTACGCGATGCGGATCTGGCTCGATGCGTCGAAGCTGACCAAGTTCAATCTGACGCCGGTCGATGTCCAGACTGCGCTGCAGGCGCAGAACGTTCAGGTGGCAGGCGGTTCGCTCGGCGGCACGCCTTCGGTGTCGGGCCAGATGCTGCAGGCAACGATTACCGAGGCGACCCTGCTGAATACGCCTGAGCAGTTCGGCAACGTGCTGCTGAAGGTGAACACGGACGGCTCGCAGGTGCGCATCAAGGACGTCGCGCACATCGAGCTGGGCGGCGAAAACTACAACTTCGACACGAAATACAACGGCAAGCCGACCGCCGGTCTGGGCATCCAGCTCGCGACGGGCGCCAACGCGCTGCAGACCGCGAAGAACGTGAAGACGAAGATCGACGATCTGTCGAAGTACTTCCCGCACGGCCTCGTCGTGAAGTACCCGTATGACACGACGCCGTTCGTGCGCCTGTCGATCGAAGAGGTGGTGAAGACGCTGCTCGAAGGCATCGTGCTCGTGTTCCTCGTGATGTACCTGTTCCTGCAGAACCTGCGCGCGACGTTGATTCCGACGATCGCGGTGCCGGTGGTGCTGCTGGGTACGTTCGCCATCATGAGCGCGGTGGGCTTCTCGATCAACGTGCTGTCGATGTTCGGGCTCGTGCTCGCGATCGGTCTGCTGGTGGACGATGCGATCGTGGTGGTGGAAAACGTCGAGCGGGTGATGGCCGAGGAGGGATTGTCGCCACGCGACGCCACCCGCAAGGCGATGGAGCAGATCACCGGCGCACTGGTCGGCGTGGCGCTCGTGCTGTCGGCGGTGTTCGTGCCGGTCGCGTTCTCGAGCGGTTCGGTGGGGGCGATCTACCGGCAGTTCTCGCTGACGATCGTGGCGGCGATGGTGTTGTCGGTGCTGGTGGCGTTGATTCTCACGCCGGCGCTGTGCGCGACGATTCTCAAGCCGATCCCGAAGGGTCATCACGAAGTGAAGAAGGGCTTCTTCGGCTGGTTCAACCGGACCTTCGAGACGAGCCGCGACAAGTACCACAGCGGCGTGCACCACGTGATCAAGCGCTCGGGCCGGTGGCTCATCATCTACCTGGTGGTGATCGTCGCGGTCGGTCTGCTGTTCGTCCGTCTGCCGAAGTCGTTCCTGCCGGATGAAGACCAGGGGATCATGTTCGTGCTGGTGCAAACGCCGGCCGGCTCGACCCAGGAGCGCACGGCGCGTGCCCTCAAGGATGTGTCGGACTACGTGCTGGACCAGGAAAAGGACATCGTCGAATCGGCGTTCACGGTGAACGGCTTCAGCTTCGCGGGCCGGGGCCAGAATGCCGGTCTCGTATTCGTGAAGCTGAAGGACTACGCTGCGCGCCAGCACGCGAACCAGAAGGTGCAGGCTTTGATCGGCCGGATGTTCATGCACTTCTCGTCGTATAAGGATGCGCTGGTGTATCCGGTGAATCCGCCGTCCATTCCGGAACTGGGTACGGCATCGGGTTTCGACTTCGAGTTGCAGGATCGTAGCGGTCTGGGCCACGCGAAACTGATGGAAGCGCGCAACATGCTGCTCGGCATGGCCGCGAAGGATCCGACGCTTGCCCAGGTGCGTCCGAACGGCCTGAACGATACGCCGCAATTCAAGATCTCGATCGATCATGAAAAGGCGTCGGCGCTGGGCGTGTCGCTGTCGGCAATCGACCAGACGTTCTCGATCGCGTGGGCTTCGGTCTACGTGAACAACTTCCTCGATACCGATGGCCGGATCAAGAAGGTGTACGTGCAGGGCGACGCGCCGTTCCGGATGAATCCAGAAGATCTGAACTACTGGTATGTGCGTAACACGGCGGGTGGAATGACACCGCTCAACTCGTTCGCGTCGGGCAGCTGGAGCTACGGTTCGCCCAAGCTCGAACGCTACAACGGTATTTCCGCTGTCGAAATCCAGGGTGCAGCAGCCCCAGGCAAGAGTACCGGTCAGGCGATGGGGGCCATGGAAGCGATCGCGGCAAAACTGCCGGCGGGTATCGGCTACGAATGGACGGGCCTGTCGTTGCAGGAACGCCAATCCGGTTCGCAGGCGCCGATCCTGTACGGCATCTCGATCCTCGTCGTGTTCCTGTGTCTCGCGGCGCTGTATGAAAGCTGGTCGATCCCGTTCTCGGTGATCATGGTGGTGCCGCTCGGCGTGTTGGGCGCGCTGCTTGCCGCTACGCTGCGCGGGCTCGAGAACGACGTGTTCTTCCAGGTGGGGCTGTTGACCACGGTGGGTCTGTCGGCGAAGAACGCGATTCTGATCGTGGAGTTCGCCCGCGAACTGCAGCAGAGCGAAGGCATGGGGCCGATCGAGGCCGCGCTGGAAGCAGCGCGTCTGCGGTTGCGCCCGATTCTGATGACCTCGCTCGCGTTCATTCTCGGCGTGATGCCGCTCGCGATCAGTAACGGCGCGGGTTCGGCCAGCCAGCACGCGATCGGTACCGGCGTGATCGGCGGGATGTTGACGGCGACCTTCCTCGCGATTTTCATGATCCCGATGTTCTTCGTCGTGATTCGCGCGAAGTTCGGCGGCGAGAAGGAAGACCCGGATGCAGCGCTCGAACACTACAACCAGCACCATCCGCACGATCCGCAAGGTGGCGCGTCGGACGGTAACGGCTCGGGCAAGGACGGACATTGAGATGCAAAAACACTCTTTGATTGCAGTGGCGGTCGCGTTCCTCGCCGCGGGTTGCACGATGGCGCCGAAGTACGAGCGCCCGGCCGCACCCGTGTCGGGGGCCTTCCCGGCCGGCGGCGTGTACGAAACGCAGCCGGGTGCGACCCAGCCTGGCACGACGGGGCAACCGGGTGCATCGAGCACCGCGCGCAGCGCGAATGGTCAGGCCGCCGCCGATATCGGCTGGCGTGATTTCTTCGTCGACGCGCGTTTGCAGCGGCTGATCGAAATCGCGCTGAAGAACAACCGCGATCTGCGCGTGTCGGTGCTGAATATTCAGGCGTCGCAGGCGCAGTATCAGATCACCCGCGCGGCGCTGTTCCCGACGCTCAACGCTGCGGCGTCGCAAACCAAACAGCGCACGCCGAAAGATCTGACGTCGACTGGCCTGACGATCTCCAACACCTACTCGGTCGGTCTGAATGCATCGTGGGAAATCGACTTCTTCGGGCGGATTCAGAGCCTGAAGGACCAGGCGTTGGCTCAGTACCTGGCTACCGCCCAGGCGCGCAAGGCAGCGGAAATCTCGCTGGTGTCGCAGGTGGCGAATCAGTACCTGACGGTGCTCGAACTCGACGATCTGCTGAAAGTCACGCAGGGCACGCAGAAGACCGCGCAGGAGTCGTACCGGATCACCAAGCTGCAATTCGAGACCGGCACTGGCTCGGAACTCGATTTGCGGCAGGCGCAAACTGTGGTCGAGCAGGCTTTGGCGAACCTGCAATCGCAGGCTCGTCTGCGGGCGCAGGCAGATAACTCGCTGGCTTTGCTGATCGGCGAGCCGCTGCCTGCTGATTTGCCGCCGGGCGTGCCGCTCGGCAACCAGAATCTCCTCACGGATATTCCGGCTGGTCTGCCCTCCGATCTGCTGACGCGCCGGCCGGATATCATCGAAGCCGAGGAGAATCTGCTGGCGGCCAACGCGAACATTGGCGCGGCACGTGCGGCGTTTTTCCCCAAGGTTTCGCTGACCGGCAGTTTCGGTACGCTGAGCCCCACGCTCGGCGGTCTGTTCAAGCCGGGTTCGGCGGCGTGGAGTTTCGCGCCGTCGATCACGTTGCCGATCTTCGAAGGTGGCCAGAACAAGGCTAACCTCGATCTCGCCCACGTGCAGAAGAACATTCAGATCGCGACGTACGAAAAGGCGATCCAGACGGCCTTCCGCGAAGTGGCGGACGGCTTGGCGGCGCGCGGCACCTACGATCAGCAGATCGAAGCGCTGGAGCGCAATACCTTTGCCGAGCAGCGCCGGCTGGACCTATCTAATCTGCGTTACACGAACGGCGTCGACAGTTACCTGTCGGTACTGACCGCACAGACCAGCCTCTATACGGCGCAGCAGTTGCTGGTTACCGCGCGGATGCAGCGTCTGCAGAACCTGGTTACGCTGTATCAGGCCCTGGGCGGCGGCTGGATCGAGCGGAACGGCGAGCAGCCGCGTCCGGCCGATGCGCCGGTCGATTACGGCGCGGCAAGTGCGCCGGTGGCGGCTTCGGCAGCGACGTCGGGCTAAGGCCCGGCTAAGGTCCCTGGCACCGAGCGCGTGCGGCGGGTTTCTGTTTCAGGGAGCCCGCCTCACGCAGTCGGCAATAAAAAAATGCCACGGCATGCCGTGGCATTTTTTTTATCCGCAGCGCCTGCGCGGCGCTCGCCAGCGTGTGACGCTCAATGCACGTCCACTGCCCGCAGCACCTCGTCACGCTGCGGTTCATTGCCGCCGCGCCCGTCGAAATCGTGCCCTGCCCGGCGAATTTCACTCTGCGCTTTCTTCTCGCTTTTGACGCCGTTGAAGATCAGGTTCAGCACTACCGCCGACACCGACGCTAGCAAGATCCCGCTATGCAGGAGCGGCGACAGGGCAGGCGGCAGCTTCGAGAAGAAGTGCGGCGACACCACCGGCACCAGACCCAGACCGATACTCACCGCGACGATGAACAGGTTGTGGTGGTTCTTTACGAAGTCGACCTTCGACAGCACCTTGATGCCGTTCGCCGCGACCATCCCGAACATCACGATGCCGGCACCGCCGAGCACGAAGGCCGGCACCGACGCCACCACTTGCGCCATCTTCGGGAACAGGCCCAGCAGCACCAGGATCACGCCGCCCATCGCGCAAACGAAGCGGCTCTTCACGCCCGTCACGCCGATCAGGCCGACGTTCTGCGAGAACGAGGTATGCGGGAACGAGTTGAAGATGCCGCCGATCAACGTGCCCAGACCGTCGACGCGCAGGCCGCGCACCAGCGTCTTCTGATCGACCGGACGATCGACCATGTCGCCGACCGCGAGGAACATGCCGGTCGATTCGATGAAGGTGACGAACATCACGGTGACCATCGTCGCGATCGAAAGCGGATCGAAATGCGGCAGGCCGAAGTTGAACGGCATCACGAAGCCGACCCACGGTGCATGCGTGACGCCTTCCATGTTGACGCGGCCGAGCGCCAGCGCGATCACGAAGCCCGCCACGATACCGAGCAGCACGGAAATGTTGGCGATAAAGCCTTTGGCGAACTTGTTGATGAGCAGAATCAGCATCAGCACGAGCAGTGACAGGCCCAGATACACCGGATTGCCGTAGTCAGGATTGCCGACGCCGCCGGCCGCCCAGTTGATGCCCACCTCCATCAATGACAGACCGATCACCGAGATCACCACGCCGACCACGACCGGCGGGAAGAAGCGCAGCAACTTGCCGATTGCCGGTGCGAGGAGGATGCCCACGACCCCGGCCGCGATCGTCGAGCCGAAGATGTCGAGAATGCCGAGTGAAGGATTGGTGCCGATCGCGACCATCGGACCGACGGCGGCGAACGTGCAACCCATGATGACCGGCAGACGGATGCCGAAGATCCACAGACCGAGCGTCTGAATCAGCGTGGCGATGCCGCAGGAAAACAGATCGGCGCTGATCAGGAACGCGATCTGGTCTTTCGGCAGCTTGAGCGCCGCGCCGATGATCAGCGGCACCGCGACTGCGCCTGCGTACATCACCAGAACGTGCTGAATGCCGAGCGTGAGCAACTGGCCCGCGGGCAGCCGCTCGTCGCACGGGTGAACCGTGTTCGATTGCATTTTGTCTCTCTCCACTATCTCGTTTTGGGATGACTCCAAGGTATGTGGAACGAAAAAGTGCAACAAGACCACTGGGGCCTATTCCGGCATTCCCGGTGACGATATGCGTGAGGGGCGTTTGAAAGTCAAAAGAAATGCGCGCACCGCACAAAACGGCGGCAAGCCCTGTGCAGCGGCGACGCGTGGCGGCGCGCGGCGCAGTCCGGCTTCAGGAGATATGTGTGAGAATCAATGAGGTGTATCTCGCTCGGCGCATAGTGCTGTTTTCGTGTGGCTCGCGGCGTGGCGGGGTTAACCCGCGAATCACGGTTTTCCGCGTGAGTTCGGACGCGTTTCCGAACCGGGCCCGCGATGACGGACAATGCACCACTCCCGGCACCTTCTGCGTGCTTATTCCCATGCCTGACCTGACGTTTTTTCGCTCATGAGTTTTCTTGGCATCGACCTCGGCACCGGCTCTCTCAAAGTAGCAATCGTCGACGAAAACGGCCGCGAGCAAGCGGCGGCGAGCGTCGCTTATGCACTCGATACACCGCATCCCGGTTGGGCGGAAACGTCGGTGCAAACCTGGTGGCGTGCGCTCTGCGAGGCGGCGGCGCGTTTGCCCGCCGATTTGCGTCGCGACGTTCAGGCGATCGGCTTCTCCGGACAGATGCACGGCGTCGTGTTAATCGACGCCGATGGCGAAGCGGTGCGCCCAGCGATGCTCTGGCCCGACACGCGTGCCTTGACGTTGCTCGATCTATGGCCTGAGCCGCAAGCCAATCCTGTTGCGCCCGGCATGGCCGGTCCGCTGCTGCGCTGGATCGTGCAGCATGAACCGCAGTCCGCGCGAAAGACGCGTTGGGCGCTGCAACCTAAGGACTGGTTGCGCGTCGCCTTGGGCGGCGTGATCGCGACCGATCCGTCCGATGCCTGCGCGACCGCGCTTGCCGATCCTGCGGGCGTGTGGGATCGCGCGTTGCTCGACCGGCTCGCGTTGCCGCATGAATGGTTTGCGCCGTTGGCGCCCTCGTATGCGGCGGGCGGCGTGTTGTCGGAGCAGGCCGCGCAAGCGCTCGGTCTGTGCGCCGGCATTGTGCTCGCGACCGGCGCCGCCGATACGCCATGCGCGGCGCTCGGCAGCGGTCTTGCTCGCGACGGCGACGCGCTGCTGACCACCGGCACCGGCGGACAGATCGTCGTGCTTGCCGAACACACGCCGGCCGCGGTGCGAGGCTTGCATCGGTATCGCGCGGCGAGCGATCACTGGTATCGGATGGCGGCGATGCAAAACGTCGGCGTCGCGCTTGAACGTGTGCGGGGTTGGCTGTCGTATGAGTGGGCCGATGCTTATCGAGCAGCATTCGGCGACACCGAAGCCGCAGCAGCAGGTCTCACGTTTCTGCCATACCTCACCGGCGAGCGCACGCCCTGGCTCAATCCGGCCGCGCGTGGCGGCTGGCTCGGCCTCGCACTCGACCACACGCGCGGCACGATGATGCGTGCGGCTTTCGAAGGCGTGGCGTTCTCGTTGCGCGCCGGGCTCGATGCGATTCGTCAGAGTGGCGCGACGGTCGCCACATTGAAGCTCGCCGGCGGCGGTTCCGTGGATGCACGCTGGCGGCAGTTGCTTGCCGATGCGCTCAACGTCGAGCTGTATGCGGTCGATTGTCCCAACGCGGCGCCGCGTGGTGCGGCGATCCTCGGCGGCCTGGCGAGCGGCCACTGGCATGCGGGCGATCTGGCGGCATTGGCGCCGGGTGCAACGCGTGTCGCCGGTCCGCAAGGCGATGCAGCGCTCGCCGGGCGTTACGCGCGCTTTCTCGATCTGTATGGCCGCGTCGAAACCTGGTTCGGCGAAGACAAGGCCCAGTAACCGGGGCGATGTCACGTTCAGACAATGCCGCGACGCACTTTGCAATACCATGACGACTTTCGCGCGCTAAGTTATTCCTGCGTTATCCCTGAGTTATCCGTGGGGACGCGCTGCCGCGCGCCAGCCACACCATCCGTGCGCAGCGCGGTACACGAATTAACTGCAGCAGCCGAACCGCGACACCGGCGCACCGCGAGAAATCTCGCCGCGACGCGCCACGCATTCACAGACTCACAGGAGCATTCACGATGAAGACCAAAGCAGCAATCGCATGGAAAGCAGGCGCCCCGTTGACGATCGAGGAAGTGGATCTGGAAGGGCCGCGCGCCGGTGAAGTGCTGATCGAAGTGAAGGCGACGGGCATCTGCCACACCGACTACTACACGCTGTCCGGCGCGGACCCGGAGGGCATCTTCCCGGCGATTCTCGGCCATGAAGGCGCTGGCGTGATCGTCGATGTCGGTCCGGGTGTCGGCACGCTGAAGAAGGGCGATCACGTGATTCCGCTCTACACGCCGGAATGCCGCCAGTGCAAATTCTGCCTGTCGCGCAAGACCAATCTCTGCCAGGCGATCCGCTCGACGCAGGGCAAGGGTCTGATGCCCGATGCCACGTCGCGTTTCTCGCTCGACGGCAAGCCGCTGTTTCACTACATGGGCACGTCCACGTTTTCGAACTACATCGTCGTGCCGGAAATCGCGGTCGCGAAGGTGCGTGAAGACGCACCGTTCGACAAGATCTGCTACATCGGCTGCGGCGTGACGACGGGCGTCGGCGCGGTCGTGTATTCGGCGAAGGTGGAAGCGGGCGCGAACGTGGTGGTGTTCGGTCTCGGCGGCATCGGCTTGAATGTGATCCAGGGTGCGAAGATGGTCGGCGCGGACAAGATCATCGGCGTCGATATCAACCCGGGCCGCATTGAGCTGGCGAAGAAATTCGGCATGACCCACTTCGTCAACCCGAACGAAGTCGAGAATGTGGTCGACCATATCGTGCAACTCACCGACGGTGGCGCGGACTATTCGTTCGAATGCATCGGCAACACGAAGGTGATGCGCCAGGCGCTGGAGTGCACGCACAAGGGTTGGGGGCAGTCGTTCATCATCGGCGTGGCGGCGGCGGGCGAGGAAATCAGCACGCGTCCGTTCCAGCTGGTGACGGGCCGCGAGTGGAAGGGCTCGGCGTTCGGCGGCGCGCGTGGCCGTACCGATGTGCCGAAGATCGTCGACTGGTACATGGAAGGCAAGATCAACATCGACGATCTGATCACGCACCGTCTGCCGCTCGAACGGATCAACGAAGGCTTCGATCTGATGAAAAAGGGCGAGTCGATCCGCTCGGTCGTGCTGTACTAATTCTGAACTGAGCGAGGATCATCGCGATGCTTGAGCTATTGTCGTCGCACGCTTGCCACGGCGGCGAGCAGCGCATCTACCGGCACGACTCGCAGACCATTGGTCTGTCGATGCGCTTCTCGGTGTATCTGCCGTCGCACGCATTGCAGGCCAACGCGAACGTGCCCGCGCTGTTCTATCTCGCAGGCCTGACTTCCACCGAAGAAACCTTTCCGATCAAGGCAGGCGCGCAGCGCTTTGCCGCGCAGCACGGCATCGTTTTAGTCGCGCCGGACACGAGTCCGCGCGGTGCGGGCGTGCCGGGCGAAAGCGCGGCGTGGGATTTTGGCGTGGGGGCGGGCTTCTACGTCGATGCGACTCGAGAGCCGTGGTCGAAGCACTATCGGATGTACTCGTACGTGCGCGACGAGCTGCGCGAAACGGTGCTCGCGAATCTGCCGGTGGACGGCGCGCGCCTTGGCATTTTCGGGCATTCGATGGGTGGTCATGGCGCGCTAGTGCTGGCGCTGCGCAATCCGGAGATTTACCGGTCGGTGTCGGCGTTCGCGCCGATTGCCGCGCCTTCACGGTGCCCTTGGGGCAAGAAGGCGTTCGGCGGTTATCTGGGCGAAGACCGTGAAACGTGGAAGCAGTACGACGCGAGCGAGCTCGTCGCACACGCGTCGCACAAGTTCGCGGCAGGGATTCTGGTCGATCAGGGACTGGCGGATCAGTTTCTCGCCGAGCAGTTGAACCCGGATGTGTTCGAAGCCGCTTGCAAGGCTGCGGGGCAGGCGCTGACGCTACGCCGCCACGCGGGCTACGACCACGGGTACTACTTCATCTCGACTTTCATCGAAGATCACATCGCGCATCACGCGAAGGTGCTGCTCGGTTGAAATAGCGCGGAGTGATGCGACGGCATGCAAGCGTGCCGTCGCCACCGCAGCGAGCGCGGCTCAATGCCGCCTCAGCAAACTCCCGCCATACACCAGCGCCGACAGCACGGTGATCCAGAAGCTCGTCGGCCAGTCGGTATAGAACGCCAGAGTCAGACCCAGCCACGCCTGCAATAGTGCGAACACGGCTGCGAGCACGAGACCGGTCGAGAGCCGTGTCGTCATGTTCTGCGCAGCGGCGGCCGGGCCGACCATCAGCGTGAACACCAGCAGCACGCCGACGATCTGCGTACACGCCGCTACCGCCAGCGCCGCGATCGCCAGAAACAGCACCGACACCAGACGCAACGACACGCCCTTGGCTTCGGCCAGTTCCGGCTGCAACGAAGCGAACAGCAACGGCCGCATGATCGCCGCGAGCGCCAGCAAACTGACGACGCCCAGACCCGCGAGCACGCCGAGGGTCGACGCATTCACGCCGAGCACATTGCCGAACAGCAGTGCGGTGACTTGCGTCGCGTACGCGGTGAAGAAGTGCAGGAACAGCAAACCGAAGCCGAGCGACAGCGACAGGATCACGCCGATCGCCACATCGCGTCCGGCAAGCCGCTCGCCGAGCGCGCCCATGCCGATGCCCGCGGCCAGCGTGAAGCCGATCATCCCCCAGATCGGCGAAATGCCGATCAGCACCGCACCGGTCGCGCCCGTGAAGCCGACATGCGATAGCGCGTGACCCGCGAAGGTCTGTCCGCGTATCACCAGAAAATAGCCGACCACCCCCGACAGCACCGCGACGATCCCCGACGCCGCGAACGCGTTCACCATGAAATCGTATTCAAACATCGTGCGTGTGTCCGTCGCGTGAGTCGTGGGTGTGTGAGTGGCTGTGCGCGTGGCCATGGCCACCGTTTTCGTCGTGTTCGTGCTCGTGATCGTGCTTTTCGACTTCGACGTCGCCCGACATCACGAAGATGCGGCCGTTCACGCGCATCACTTCGATCGGCGAACCGTACAGACGCGACAATACGGGTTTGGTAATCACCTCATCGACGGTGCCGAGCGCGGCGACACCGCTGCCCAGATACAGCACGCGATCGAGCGAGTTCAGCAGCGGATTCAGTTCATGCGCCGAGAACAGCACAGCGATGCCGAGTTCCTGCTGCACGCGCCGCACCAGTTCGACCACGCTCTTCTGATGATGCGGATCGAGACTGATTAGCGGTTCGTCGAGCAGCAGCAGTTCGGGATTGCCGAGCAGGCATTGCGCGAGCAGCAGACGCTGACGCTCGCCCCCCGATAGTTCCGACAACGGCCGCGCGGCCAGCGCACGGCCGCCGACCAGGTCCAGCACCCGCTCGACATCCGCGCGGGTTTTGCTGTCCGCGTGCGGCACGCCCCACCGGTGGCCGTCGGCGGCCATCGCCACGAAATCGCGGCCACGCACGCGGCGGCCTGCCAGCGCGCTACGCGTCTGCGGCATATAGCCAATCGACGCATTGCCGCGCTCGACCGGTTGCCCCAGCACGCGGATCGCGCCGCTGACCGCCGGTACGAGACCGAGCACGGCGCGCATCAGCGTCGTCTTGCCCGCGCCGTTCGGCCCGAGCACGCCGATGAATTCGCCCTGGTTGACCACGAAGCCGGTGTCGCGCAGGATCGTGCGTCCACCGAGTTCCAGCGTCACGTGCTCGAGTTCGAGCACGGGCGCGCCGGTTGGTGCATTCGCTGGCGCGCTGCGGCCAGTCACATTCATTGCGTTTTTCCTTTGCTGGCTGAGGCGCCCTGGCTGGCTCCGCTTGCATCGCCCGCGGCCAGCGCCGTGGAGAGCGCGTCGAGCTGCGTCAGCATCCACGTCTGATAGGTCTTGCCGGCTGGCTCGGTTTCGGTGACGCTCATGGCCGGCACCTTCGATTGTTGCGCAAGCTTCAACATGCGTTTGGTCAGGGCCTCGGTTGCCTGGCTGTTATAGATCAGAACGCGCACGCGCTTTTCGCGCAGATCGCGTTCGAACGCGGCGATATCGGCCGCGCTTGCTTCGGTGTTGTTCATCGTCGCCAGCTGGAAGCGCAGGTTGCGCATCGTCAGGCCCACCGCGTCCGACATATAGCCGAACACCGGCTCGGTCGCCGTCACCGGTACGCCCGCATAGTGCGCATGCAGTTCGGCGACCTTGGCGTCGATCGGTTTGAGCGAATCGAGAAACTTCGCGAGGTTCGCATCGTACGCCGACTTGTGCGCCGGGTCAGACGCGACGAGCGCCGCGCTCACCGCGCGGGCCACCGCGGGCATGGTCGACGGTTCGTACCACAGGTGCGGATTATCGCCGCTCTTCTTGCCGACGAGCTCGGCGGCGACGATCGTGGTGCGCTTCGCGTTCTTCGAGGCGGCGAGCAGCTTGGCCATCCACGGATCGTAATCGGCGCCGTTGTAGACCACAAGGCTCGCATGCTGCAACGCGCGCGCTGTCTTCGGGCTGGCTTCGAACAGATGCGGGTCCTGATCGGGGTTGCTGAGGATACTCGTCACGTCGACCCGGTCGCCGCCCAGTTGCTGCACCACGTCGCCGTAGAAGTTTTCCGCCGCGACCACCGGGATTTTCGCGTCGGCGGCAAACGCGCCATGACCGAGTGCGAGCGCCGCGGCGCCCATGGCCACGTACTTCGACAGCTTCAGCGCACGGCGCGCCGCGTTCCACATCGAGTCGATTTTTTTCATCGTTGTTCCCTGTTGCGTGAGAGTTGAATGAACCACAAACGTTAGGAATGGCGGGCGCCCGCGCTCATCGCAGTGCGCTGCCGGGCTTGGCGGCGTGGGCGCATGCCGCGCACAGGCCGCTCAGTTCGACCACCTGGCGGTGCACTTCGAAGCCGTGCGCCGGCGCGCTAAGCGACAGTTGCTCGGCGAGTTCGCCGCCTGGAATCTCGACGGTCGCTCCGCACCGGTCGCAGATCAGAAACTGGCTGCGATGCGGTACCCCGACTTCGCAGCAGGCAAAAAACGCATTCTTCGATTCGATCCGATGAACGAAGCCGTGCTCGAGCAGAAAATCCAGCGCGCGGTAGACGGTGGTGGGCGGCATGCGACCGCGCTGCGGTTCAAGGGCATCCAGCAGTTCATAGGCGCCGACCGGCCGGTCGCTGGCGACGATCGCGGCGTACACCTGGCGGCGCAGCGGCGTGAGCGCGAGGCCGTGCAGGGCAGCGTGCGCTTCGGCATGCGCGAGCCGCACGGCGTGGTGTTCTGCAATCGTGGTAGCCATCAGCGCGGACCTCCTGACGAACGGGCAAGGCTTCGAAGCGAAGCAAGGTCGAAATGATATAACGTATCTCGAATTTTTGTCAGCGCATTGAGCAGAAAGCAGATCGGCCGTTCGCGGTTTCTTGTATTAGCGTCTATCGGGCTGGAGACGAGGCGCTGAATTCCTGCCGCGCTGCACCATCGAAATCTGCTCGTGCGGCTTGACATGACCCGGTGCGTATCCGATCATTCGATCACAAACAGAGCAATTGTTCGCGCAATGAGCGTTCGCTCACTGTGCTTCAAGAAGCAAAACGAACCGGAGACAAGCGGTGGCAGCACGATTGCAAGACAAGGTGGCCATTCTGACGGGCGCGGCAAGCGGAATCGGTGAAGCCGTGGCCCGGCGATATCTGGATGAAGGCGCGCGCGTCGTACTGGTCGACGTGAAGCCGGCCGGCAGTTTCGGCGAAGCGCTGCTCGCCAGCCACGCCGACCGGGTCCTCACCGTCAGCGCTGATGTGACGCGTCGCGACGATATCGAACGCATTGTCGCGAGTACGCTCGCGCGCTTCGGCCAGATCGACATCCTGTTCAACAATGCGGCGCTGTTCGATATGCGCCCGATCCTCGACGAATCCTGGGACGTGTTCGACCGCCTCTTCGCGGTCAACGTGAAGGGCATGTTCTTCCTGATGCAAGCCGTGGCCCAGAAGATGGTCGAGCAGGGCCGTGGCGGCAAGATCATTAATATGTCGTCGCAAGCCGGGAGGCGTGGCGAGGCGCTGGTGTCGCACTACTGCGCGACCAAAGCAGCCGTGCTCAGCTATACGCAATCCGCTGCGCTGGCGCTCGCGCCGCACAAGATCAATGTGAACGGCATCGCGCCGGGTGTCGTCGATACGCCGATGTGGAACGAGGTCGACGCGCTCTTCGCCCGCTATGAAAACCGGCCGCTTGGCGAGAAGAAGCGCCTTGTCGGTGAAGCGGTGCCGCTCGGCCGCATGGGCGTGCCGGACGATCTGACCGGCGCCGCACTGTTTCTCGCGTCGGCGGACGCCGACTACATCACCGCGCAAACTCTGAATGTCGACGGCGGCAACTGGATGAGTTGAACGCGGCTCATCGAACCAACCTGGAACACACGGCAGAACACACGCAGCATCACATAACGTACGAGAAAGGAGACAAGACATGAAACCAGCTCTCAAATCCGCCCTGAAGGCGGTTAGTGCCGGCGCAGTCGCATGCGCCGCGTTGAACGCCTCGGCGGGCACGGTGACGATCGCGACGTTGAACAATCCGGACATGATCGAACTGAAGAAGCTGTCGCCCGCTTTCGAGCAGGCGAATCCGGACATCAAGCTGAACTGGGTGATTCTCGAAGAGAACGTGCTGCGTCAGCGCGCCACCACCGACATCACCACCGGCAGCGGCCAGTTCGACGTGATGACGATCGGCGCGTACGAAACGCCGCAATGGGGCAAGCGCGGCTGGCTCGCGCCGCTCACCGGCCTGCCCGCCGATTACGATCTGAACGACGTCGTGAAGACGGCCCGCGACGGCCTCTCCACTGGCGGCCAGTTGTACGCGCTGCCGTTCTACGTCGAAAGCTCGATGACGTACTACCGCAAAGACCTGTTCGCGGCGAAGGGCCTGAAGATGCCCGATCAGCCGACTTATGAGCAGATCGCGCAATTCGCCGACAAACTCACCGACAAAGCCAACGGCATGTACGGCATCTGCCTGCGCGGCAAGGCGGGCTGGGGCGAAAACATGGCGTATGGCACGACTGTGGTGAACACCTTCGGCGGCCGCTGGTTCGACGAGAAATGGAATGCGCAGCTCACGTCGCCGGAATGGAAGAAGGCGATCACGTTCTACGTCGATCTGCTGAAAAAAGACGGTCCTCCGGGAGCGAGCTCGAACGGCTTCAACGAGAACCTCACGCTGATGTCGTCGGGCAAGTGCGCGATGTGGATCGACGCGACGGTGGCGGCCGGCATGCTCTATAACAAGCAGCAATCGCAGATCGCGGACAAGGTCGGCTTCGCCGCCGCGCCGATTGCGGTCACGCCGAAGGGTTCGCACTGGTTGTGGGCGTGGGCGCTGGCGATTCCGAAGTCGTCGAAGCAGCCGGATGCGGCGAAGAAGTTCATCACGTGGGCGACCTCGAAGCAGTACATCGAACTGGTGGCGAAGGACGAGGGCTGGGCTTCGGTGCCGCCGGGAACGCGTCACTCGACGTACGCGCGTCCTGAGTACAAACAGGCCGCACCGTTCGGCGATTTCGTGCTGAAGGCGATCGAAACGGCTGACCCGGATCATCCGACGCTGAAGCCCGTGCCGTACACCGGTGTGCAGTTCGTCGGCATTCCTGAGTTCCAGTCGTTCGGCACGGTGGTCGGTCAGAGCATCTCCGGCGCGATTGCCGGACAGATGACGGTCGATCAGGCGCTGGCGGCCGGTCAGGCAACCGCCGACCGCGCGGTAAAACAGGCCGGTTATCAGAAGTAAGCCGCGCTGTAGGCAACCGAGTAACGTGAAACGCGCCGGCTGACACCCGTCAGCCGGCTCACGCAGCACAGCGGGCCGTCCCGCCGGCCCGCGCATTACCGAACAGGTGGTCAATCATGCGTCCTCTGCGCCTGCCTCTCATGCATGCCCATCCCCAGACAGAAAAAGAACGCGAAGTCAGTCAGGCCAATTCCGCTCGCTGGTTAGTCTCGCCGTCCGTCGGCGTACTGGTGCTGTGGATGGCGATTCCGCTCGCGATGACAATCTGGTTTTCGTTCTCGCGCTACAACCTGTTGAATCCGGATCTCAAAGGCTTCGCCGGTTTCGACAACTACAAATATCTCGCCAGCGATCCGTCGTTCGGCCCGTCGATCGGGCACACGCTCGAACTGATTGTCTCGGTGCTGGTGATCACGGTGGTCGGCGGCGTGCTCATGGCGATCCTGTTCGACCGCAAGTTCTACGGTCAAGGCGTCGCGCGGTTGCTCGCCATCGCGCCGTTCTTCGTGATGCCGACCGTGAGCGCGCTGATCTGGAAGAACATGATCCTGCATCCGGTGTACGGCCTGGTCGCGAGCGGCATGCGTGCGATGGGCATGCAGCCGATCGACTGGTTCGCCGACTATCCGCTTACCGCTGTGATCATGATCGTCGCGTGGCAGTGGCTGCCGTTCGCGTTCCTGATTCTGTTCACCGCGATCCAGTCGCTCGATCAGGAGCAGAAAGAAGCGGCGCGCATCGACGGCGCGGGTCCGTTCTCGATGTTCTTCTACATCACGCTGCCTCACCTGAGACGGGCGATCGCGGTGGTGGTGATGATGGAAACGATTTTCCTGCTGTCGATCTTCGCCGAAATCTATACGACCACGGGCGGCGGTCCGGGCACCGCGACCACCAACCTGTCGTACCTGATCTACTCGTTGGGCCTGCAGCAGTTCGACGTCGGTCTGGCGTCCGCGGGCGGCATTCTCGCTGTCGTGCTGGCTAACATCGTGTCGTTCTTCCTCGTGCGGATGCTCGCGAAGAACCTGAAAGGGGAGTACGAAAAATGAGCCACGTTGCCTCTACGCCGGCGTCGAGCACGGCGCCCGCTGCTGCCGTCACCGTGCCGGCCAAGTCGCCGTTCGACGCGATTCGCCGCGGCATTCCCGGCGTGATCGCCTGGCTGGTCGCGCTGCTCCTGTTCTTCCCGATCTTCTGGATGACGATCACCGCGTTCAAGACCGAGCAGCAGGCCTATTCGTCGTCGCTGTTCTTCATTCCGACGCTCGATAGTTTTCGTGAGGTGTTCGCGCGCAGCAATTACTTTTCGTTCGCGTGGAATTCGGTGCTGATCTCGGCGGGCGTCACGGTGCTGTGCCTGATTCTCGCCGTGCCGGCCGCGTACGCGATGGCGTTCTTTCCGACGCGCCGCACGCAGAAAGTGCTGCTGTGGATGCTGTCGACCAAGATGATGCCGTCGGTCGGCGTGCTGGTGCCGATCTATCTGCTGTGGAAAAACAGCGGACTGCTCGATACGGTGTCGGGTCTCGTGATCGTCTACACACTGATCAATCTGCCGATTGCGGTGTGGATGTCGTTCACGTACTTCGCCGAAATTCCGCGCGACATTCTCGAAGCCGGGCGTATCGACGGCGCCGCGACCTGGCAGGAAATCGTCTATCTGCTGATGCCGATGTCGCTGCCGGGGCTCGCCTCGACAGCGCTCCTGCTGGTGATCCTGTCGTGGAACGAAGCGTTCTGGAGCATCAACCTGTCGAGTTCGCACGCCGCGCCGCTGACCGTGTTCATCGCGTCGTATTCGAGTCCTGAGGGTCTGTTCTGGGCCAAGCTGTCCGCGGCTTCGTTGCTGGCGGTCGCGCCGATCCTGATCGTCGGCTGGTTGTCGCAGAAGCAACTGGTGCGTGGCCTCACCTTCGGGGCGGTCAAATGACGGCAGGCACGAATGGAGGTCAGTTCGCGCTGATCTGCGATTGCGACGGCGTGCTGATCGACAGCGAAGCCGTGGCGGCGCACATGCTGGTGCACGAACTGGAAGCGCGCTGGCCCGATACCGACGTCGAGCCGGTGGTGCTGCCGCTGCTCGGTTTGCGCATCGAGAAGGTGCTGCAAGGCACGGCGACGCAGCTCGGCAAAAGCCTGTCCGCCGACGATATCGACGCGATCCGGCGGGCCGTGGAAGCGGCGGCGATGCAGGCGTCCACGGTCGAGGGCATCGAGGTCGCTCTGGCGCAAGTGCCGTTGACCAAAGGGTGCGCGAGCAACAGCTTCCGGCCGTATGTGGAGTCGGTGCTGGCGCGCACCGGCCTTGTCAGATTTTTCGGCGATCGCATTTTTTGCGCCGACGCGGTACCGAATCCGAAGCCCGCGCCCGACGTTTATCTGGCCGCGGCGCGAGGTCTCGGTCTGGCGCCCTCGGCATGCCTCGTGGTCGAAGACAGCGTCACGGGTGTGACGGCAGCGACCGCTGCGGGCATGACGGTGCTGGGCTTCATCGGCGGCGGTCATGCAAGCGATGCGCAGATCGACGCGTTGCATGCGGCCGGCGCGCGTCACGTATTCGACGACATGCAGCAGTTGCCGGAACTGGTCGCGCAATGGACGCTGAGCGCGACAGCGGCCACGCCCTGAGGGCGATAAAAACCGCAGCATATCCAACGAATCCACGCAGCTAGAGCAACGAAAACGCAACACACAGCATTACACGGAGACACATCATGGCAAGCCTGACTCTGCGCAATATCGCGAAGCGCTACGACGACAACGAAGTGATGCGCGACATCAATCTCGACATCGCGGACGGCGAGTTCGTCGTGTTCGTGGGCCCGAGCGGTTGCGGTAAATCGACGCTGATGCGGATGATCGCCGGCCTCGAAGACATCAGCGCCGGCGATCTGACCATCGACGGTACGCGCGTGAACGACGTGCCGCCCGCCAAGCGCGGCATCGCGATGGTGTTCCAGTCGTACGCGCTGTATCCGCACATGACGCTGTATGACAACATGGCGTTCGGCCTGAAACTCGCGGGCACCAGGAAGCCCGAGATCGATGTGGCGGTGCGCAATGCGGCGAAGATCCTGCACATCGACCATCTGCTGGATCGCAAGCCGAAGCAGCTCTCGGGCGGTCAGCGTCAGCGCGTCGCGATCGGCCGCGCGATTACCCGCAAGCCGAAGGTGTTCCTGTTCGACGAACCGCTGTCGAACCTCGACGCCGCGCTGCGCGTGAAGATGCGCCTCGAATTCGCGCGTCTGCACGACGAATTGAAGACGACCATGATCTACGTGACGCACGATCAGGTCGAGGCGATGACGCTGGCCGACAAGATCGTCGTGCTGTCGGCGGGGAACGTCGAGCAGGTCGGCAGCCCGACGATGCTCTATCACGCGCCGGCCAACCGTTTCGTCGCGGGCTTCATCGGCTCGCCGAAGATGAATTTCATGGATGGTGTGGTGCAGTCGGTGTCGCGTGACGGCGTCACGGTGCTCTATGAAACCGGCGAGACGCAGCGCGTCGCGGTGGAACCGTCCACCGTCAAGCAGGGCGACAAGGTGACGGTCGGGATTCGTCCGGAGCATCTGCATGTCGGCACGACCGAAGACGGCGTCTCGGCCCGCACGATGGCAGTCGAGTCGCTCGGCGACGCCGCCTATCTGTACGCGGAATCGAGCGTCGCGCCGGATGGGTTGATTGCGCGGATTCCGCCGCTCGATCGCCAGTCGAAAGGCGCGACGCAGAAACTCGGCGCGACGCCGGAGCACTGCCATCTGTTCGACAGCGAAGGGAAAGCCTTCCAGCGCAAGATCGTCGAAGTGTTGGCCGCGTGACGACGGGGAAAGCGGCGGACGCGCCGCTTTCTTTTTTCAACCACGCTCAGAATCACGGAAGGCTTGCCGGTTCGGTAGGCACAGGTCGCACAGGTCAGCGCCGCGTTCAGGCTTCGAGCGCCGCGCGTGCGCACAGTTCGTCCGTCACGAGTCCCGACAGCCAGCCGCCTTTCAATACCGCAATCACCGCTTCGCGCTTGCGCGCACCGCCGGCAAAGCCGATGGTCGGGCGCTTGGGCGGAGTGTCGAGCGCGATGCTGGTGACGCGCCGGCCGGTCGGCGATTCGACGTGTGCGCCGGCGGCGTCGATCGGCAGGCCGAGCATTTCGGCGACCGCGCCGTTCTGCATCAACTCCTTCACTTCCGCCGACGTAATAAAGCCGTCTTCATGCAGCGGACATTTCGGCCCGATATTGCCGATGCCGACAAACGCGACATCCGCCTGAGCCGACAGCGATTCGACGATCCGGTACAGCCGGTGATTGCACCACTGCGCGCGTTCGGCTTCGCTGTCGGCGAGCAGCGGCGCGGGCAGCAGAAAATGCTTGCCGCCGGTCTTCTCGGAAATGTGCAGCGCGACGTCGTAGCGGTTCGAGGAGCCGTCCGAGGCGATCGCCCCGACCATCGATACCAACCGGTGCTGCGGACGCTCCAGCTGCGCGATCTGATCGACCGCGGCCTTCAGCGTACGGCCGCTGCTGACCGCGACCACCATCGGCTTTTCCTCGACGAGATAGCGCTCCATCACCTGGGCGCCGGCTACCGCCAGCTTGCGGTTGACTTCCTCCGTCGTGTCGCTGTCGATCGGCACCACTTCGCACATGCTCAGGCCGTAGCGCTTTGACAGCTGATCGGCGAGCGCGAGGCAATCGGCCAGTTGATGATCGACCCGCACGCGAATCAGATTCTTCTCCACCGCGAAGGCGACCAGCCGTTGCGCGACCGGGCGTGACACCTGCAGTTTCTCGGCGATTTCGTTCTGGGTATTGCCGGCGACGTAGTAAAGCCACGCGGCGCGCGTGGCGAGGTCGAGTTTTTCGGTGGACTTGGGCACGGTGACGTTTCGCTTTTAGTGCGCCGATGATAGCAGCCGGTGTTCGCATCGCAGCGTATCGCAACGCGAACCCGGCTACGGTTTTCCGGGTTAGGCGAGCGGCTTCCGCGCCGGCTCGAACAGCGGCCGCACGTGGCGGTAGAGCGCGCGATACGCTTCGAGGCGCGTGCGCAACTCAGCATGCCGTTGCGGGTTCGGCGTGAACTCCTTTTCGATCGGCGGTTTGGTCAGCACCTTGGCGGGGTCGCCGCCGGCCGCCAGCCAGCCAAGGCGAGCCGCGCCCAGCGCCGCGCCGGTTTCGCCACCGCCGTGCTTGCGGGTGGCGGTGTTGAGCGCGTCGGCGAGCAGTTGGGCCCAGTAGTCGCTGCGTGCGCCGCCGCCGAGCAGCGAGAGCGCCTTCGCCTCGGTGCCTGCCGCGCGCAACGCGTCGAGGCCGTCGGTCAATGCGAGCGTGACGCCTTCGAGCACCGCATAGCCGAGCAACGCGCGATCGGTCGCGTGGTTCATGCCGAAGAACACGCCTTGGGCATACGGATCGTTATGCGGTGTGCGTTCGCCCGAGAGATACGGCAGGAATAGCGGCGCGGTGTTCAACGCGGCGGGCGCGAGCGCCTCGATTTCGGCGAGCAGCGTCGGTTCGTCGGTGGAGGTGAGCTTGCAGACCCAGCGCAGACAACTCGCCGCCGACAACACCACGCTCATCTGATGCCAGCGATCCGGAATCGCGTGGCAGAACGCGTGCACCGCGGAGGCCGGATTCGGTCTGAAACTATCGCCGACCACGCACAGCACGCCCGACGTGCCGAGCGACACGAAGCCGTCGCCCGGTTGCGTCGCGCCGATGCCGATCGCGCTGGTCGCATTGTCGCCGCCGCCGGCCGCGACGATCACGCCGTCGCTCAGGCCGAATTCGCGTGCCACTTCGGGCAGCAGGGTGCCGGACGGCTCGCTGCCTTCGCACAGGCTCGGCATCTGCGCGCGCGTCATGTCACAGGCGGCGAGCAGCGAATCGGACCAGTCGCGTTTGGCGACGTCGAGCCACAACGTGCCGGCCGCATCCGATGGATCGGAGACCTTGCCGCCGGTCAGTTGCAGACGCAGGTAATCTTTCGGCAGCAGCACGCAGGCGGTCTGCGCGAAGATTTCCGGTTCATGACGCGCAACCCATAGCAGCTTCGGCGCGGTGAACCCCGGCATCGCCAGATTGCCCGCGACGCTGTGCAGTTCCGGTGCGCGCTCGGTCAGTTCCGCACACTCCTTGTCGCTGCGCATGTCGTTCCATAGGATCGCGGGCCGCAGTACGCGGTCTTGCGCGTCGAGCAGCACGGCGCCGTGCATCTGCCCCGAGAGGCCGATGCCGCGGATCTGCGCGAATTCGTCGGGATGTCTGGCGCGCAAGGCCGCTAATGCCGTGCGCGTGCCGGCCCACCAGTCCGCGGGATTCTGTTCGGCCCAACGCTGATGCGGGCGCGAAACGGTAAAGGGTGAGCCTGCGGTGCCGATCACGCGTCCATTGGAGGCGAGCAGCAGGACTTTCACTTCGGACGTGCCGAGGTCGATGCCAAGATACATGGGCGCGGAACCTTCGTCGTTAGAGATGCGCTACTTTAGCCGCACATGGCGGGCGGTGCCATGCGCATTAAGCCTGGCACCGTGGCGAGTTGATGCGGCGCCAGCCGCGGCGCTGGTCGCCGCGCTAGCCGCCGCATTAGTCGTCACATTAGCCGTCGCGTTGAATCAAGCCGCGCCGCGTTTGCCGAGCCATACGTCGGCGCGCGCCAATGCGCCCGCCAACACCGATTCCAGTTCGGGCGTCTGCGCCATGCTGCCCCACAGCAGCCGGTCCGCGGCGAACGCCTGCAACGGATCCGGCGCCGCAAAAAAGCCACGCGCGACGCGCTCGTCCATCACGCCATCCTGATACGCATACGGCAGCTTGCCGGCCTGCCAGCGGTCGAGGAAGCGGAAGAACAACGCCGGCAGCATCGCAGTCGCCGCCGGTGCGACGCCGCGCTCGAAGCATTCGGCGAGCGTCGGCGCGATAAAGCCGGGGAGCTTCGAAAAGCCGTCGGCCGCGACGCGTTGATTGGTGTCCTGGATATACGGATTGCTGAAGCGTTCGAGCACCACGTCGCGATAGCGTTCGAGATCGAGCGGACTCGGCGTGAGGCACGGGATCACGTCTTCGGTCACGTAATCGAAGGCGAATTGGCGAATGTCCGGGTCCAGCGTGCCTTCGTGGATGTAGTTCAGCCCGACCAGCGTGCCCGCCCACGCGATGCAGCTATGCGTCGCGTTGAGAATACGGATCTTGGCTTCCTCGTATGGCATCACGGAGTCGACCAGTTCCGCGCCAACCTTTTCCCAGGCTGGACGTCCAGCAATAAACCGGTCTTCGATCACCCATTGGATGAATGCCTCGCCCATCACCGGGCACGCGTCGTCCACACCGGTGGCGGCTTTGACGCGTTCGCGCACGTCCGGGGTGGGGCGCGGCGTAATGCGATCGACCATCGAACTGGGGCACAGGGTGTTGTCGTCGAACCATTGCGCCAGTTCTTGCGCGCCGCGCCGTTCGAGAAACTCGCTCATCCCGGCGTGAAAACGCTCGCCGTTGCTGCGCAGGTTGTCGCAGGTTTGCAGCGTGACCGGACCGGCGCCGCGCTTCATGCGCGCGTCGAGAATCGCCGCGAGCGCGCCGTAGATCGTGGTGTGGCCGCCTTTCAGATCGGCGGCGAGATCGGCGTTGGCAGTGTCGAGTTCGTCCCGTTCGTCGAGGTAATAGCCGCCCTCGGTGACGGTGAACGCGATGATCTTGCAGGCCGGATCGGCGCCCGCTTCGATCAGCGCATCGAGACTCTCGGACCACGGCACCACGCGCTCGATCGAACGAATCGTCTCGTACGCGCGTTCGCCCTGCGGCGTGACGGTCTCGAGCGTATAGGCGCCTTTTTGCGCGGCAAGCGCATCGAGTACCACGTTCATGTCGCTGCGAATATTGCCGACCGTTAGCGACCAATGCGGCTCGCCGGCCGGCCGCGCCTCGTTCAATCGGTGGAGGTACCACGCCTGATGCGCGCGATGGAACGATCCCGCGCCGATGTGCAGGATCACGTGTGCGGCCGCGCCGCTTCCTTGCCCGCTGTTCATGTGCGTCTCCTGAATGTCCTTGACCGCACGGCTCGGAGCGTGCGTTTTTCTTGAGTGGAGCATTTGCTCTATCTGTGAGCGAATGATCGTACCCGCCGAAACGAAAGTCAAGGCGACGTGAACGGCTTTTCGTGGCGCAGCGCGGCGTGGCGGGGTTTCTGGCAGCATGGGCTGTCACGCAACGCGTTACGGGTCGCGTCTGAGCGAGCCTGTTGCATTGCATCAAATTTGACTTGAAGCGCGCCAGGACTAACCCGAGTGCAAAAAAGTATCGGTCCGCGGTTTCATTTTCAGTGGTGGATAACGCGTGAGAAGTCTACTTTTCGCTATACAAGATGAAGATCAGCGGCGCCTCAGTGAGCCGCTTCATGGAGGAAGGAGACGCGATGCAACCGGATCTCGAAATCGTTGCCGTACGCCGCGACGAATCGTTCAAAGTGTGGTCGCACGGCTATCCGTATCGCACGGTGCGCTGGCACTTTCACCCCGAATACGAAATCCATCTGATCGTGGCGACGACGGGCAAGATGTTCGTCGGTGACCATATCAGCGGCTTTGCGCCCGGCAACCTGGTGTTGATGGGCCCGAACCTGCCGCATAACTGGGTCAGCGACGTGCCGGAAGGCGAGACCATCGCGCAGCGCAATCTGGTTGTGCAATTCAGCCAGGAATTCGTGTCGGGCTGTCTCGAGCGTTTTCCGGAATGGCGTCAGGTCGAAGCACTGCTCGCCGATTCTCGCCGCGGCGTGTCGTTCGGCGCTCAAACGAGCGCGGCGATCCAGCCGCTATTCCTCGAATTGCTGGCGGCGCGCGGGCTGCGCCGTCTCGTGCTGTTCATGTCGATGCTGGAAATACTGATGAACGCGGAGGATCGCGAGACGCTCGCGAGCCCTGCGTACCAGGCCGATCCAACGGGCTTCGCGTCGACCCGCATCAATCACGCGTTGTCGTATATCGGCAAGAACCTCGCGGGCGAGTTGCGCGAGTCGGATCTGGCGCAGCTCGCCGGGCAGAGCGTCAGCGCGTTTTCACGTTACTTCCGCCGTCATACCGGGCTGCCGTTCGTGCAGTACGTGAACCGGATGCGCATCAATCTCGCGTGCCAGTTGCTCACGGACGATGACCTGAGCGTGACCGATATCTGCTTCAAGGCGGGCTTTAACAATCTGTCGAATTTCAATCGACAGTTTCTCGCGGTCAAGGGCATGGCGCCTTCGAAGTTTCGCCGCTATCAGCAACTGAACGACGCGAGCCGCGACGCTTCCGAAGAAGCGGCGGCGCGCGGCGCGGGCATCGACGATGCACCCGCGATCGTGCCGTCGCCAGGTTTGCCTCGCACTGCAGCCGCCGCTTATCCACCGACGTAGCCATACGTAGCCCCGCCTAAGCAATAAGCCGAAGCGTTTCATTTCACCCGCGTTTCAACACGCATCGCGCTGTTCCGGACAGCGTGAGGGGCGTGCTTACTTTTAAATAACGGAGACAACCATGATGCAATTCCATTTCACTTCGAAGCAGGCATCGTTGAAGGCATTCGCGACGCTCGCGCTCGGCCTGTCGTTCATCGCCGCGCCTGCGGCACAAGCCACGCCGTTGAAAATCGGCATGACGTTCCAGGAGCTGAACAACCCGTACTTCGTGACGATGCAAAAGGCGTTGAACGACGCGGCGGGGACGATGGGCGCAACGGTGGTCGTCACCGACGCGCATCACGACGTCAGCAAACAGGTCAGCGACGTCGAAGACATGCTGCAAAAGAAGATCGACATCCTGCTCGTGAATCCGACCGATTCGACTGGCATTCAGTCGGCGGTGAGCTCGGCGAAGAAGGCGGGCGTGGTGGTGGTTGCGGTCGATGCGAACGCGAACGGTCCAGTCGATTCGTTCGTTGGCTCGAAGAACTTCGACGCGGGGCAGATGGCGTGCGAGTACCTGGCGAAGTCGATTGGCGGCAGCGGTGAAGTGGCGATTCTCGACGGCATTCCGGTCGTGCCGATTCTCGAACGCGTGCGCGGCTGCAAGGCGGCGCTCGCGAAAGTGCCGGGCGTGAAACTCGTCGATACGCAGAACGGCAAGCAGGAACGCGCGACAGCACTGTCCGTCACCGAGAACATGATTCAGGCGCATCCGAATCTGAAGGGCGTGTTCAGCGTGAACGACGGCGGCTCGATGGGTGCGCTCTCGGCGATCGAAGCGTCGGGCAAGGATATCAAGCTCACCAGTGTCGACGGTGCGCCGGAAGCGATTGCCGCGATCCAGAAACCGAATTCGAAGTTCGTCGAAACCTCCGCGCAGTTCCCGGCCGACCAGGTGCGCATCGCGCTCGGCGTCGCGTTGGCGAAGAAGTGGGGCGCCAGTGTGCCGAAAGCGATTCCGGTCGACGTGAAGATGGTCGACAAGAGCAATGCGAAGGGCTTCAGCTGGTAAGTCGAGCGCGAGTTGCTGTGCTCTTCCGGAGTGCAGCAGCTCGCCGCAGAGGAGGACCCGATGGACACGATTCTCAAACTCGATCAGATCACCAAGAGCTTTCCCGGCGTGAAGGCGCTGCAAGGTATTCACCTGGACATTGCGCGCGGCGAGATTCACGCATTGCTCGGCGAAAACGGCGCGGGCAAATCGACGCTGATGAAGATCCTGTGCGGCATCTATCAGCCGGACGAAGGCACCATCACGATTGACGGCCAGGTGCGCCACTTCACGAACTATCACGATGCGGTCGCTGCGGGCGTCGGCATCGTGTTTCAGGAGTTCAGCCTGATTCCGTATCTGAATGCGGTGGAGAATATGTTTCTCGGCCGCGAGTTGAAGAACGGTTTGGGTCTGCTCGAACGCGGCAAGATGCGGCGCGCGGCAGCGGCGATTTTCGAGCGGCTCGGAGTGGGGATCGATCTGTCGGTGCCGATTCGCGAGTTGTCGGTCGCGCAGCAGCAGTTCGTCGAAATCGGTAAGGCGTTGTCGCTGGAAGCGCGCATTCTGATTCTGGATGAGCCGACCGCAACGCTCACGCCCGCGGAAGCCGAGCATCTGTTCGCGATCATGCGCGATCTGAAACAGCAGGGCGTCGCGATGATTTTCATCTCGCATCACCTCGAAGAGATTTTCGAGGTGTGCGACCGCATTACGGTGCTGCGCGACGGCCAGTATGTAGGCATGACCGAGGTCGCGCAATCCGATGTGGGCCGCCTGGTCGAAATGATGGTGGGGCGCCGCATCGAAAGCAGTTTTCCGCCGAAGCCGCCGTTGCGCGCCGATGCGAAGACCGTGCTCGAAGTCGGCAAGCTGCAATTGCTTAAAGACAGTCCGGTGCTGAGTTTTTCGTTGCGCGAGGGAGAGATTCTCGGCTTCGCCGGACTGGTCGGCTCGGGCCGCACGGAAACCGCGCTCGCCGTGATCGGCGCGGACCCGGCTTACGTGAAGGAAATCCGCATCAACGGCACGGCCGCGAAGCTATCCGATCCCGCCGACGCGCTGCGAGCCGGCGTCGGCATTTTGCCCGAGAGCCGCAAGACCGAAGGCCTGATCACCGATTTCTCGATCAGGCAGAACATCTCGATCAACAACCTCGGCAAGTACCGCTCGCTGCGTTTCTTCATCGACCAGCGCAGCGAAGCGCGCGCGACCGCTGACATCATGAAACGCGTGGGCGTCAAGGCGCCGACGATGCATACCGAGGTCGCCACGCTCTCAGGCGGCAATCAGCAGAAGGTGGTGATCGCGCGCTGGCTGAATCACCACACCAACATCCTGATCTTCGACGAACCGACCCGAGGCATCGACGTCGGCGCCAAAGCCGAAATCTATCTGCTGATGCGCGAACTCACTGCGCGCGGCTACTCGATCATCATGATCTCGTCCGAACTGCCGGAGATCGTCGGCATGTGCGACCGCGTCGCCGTGTTCCGGCAGGGCCGCATCGAGGCGCTGCTCGAAGGCGACGAGATCGACTCGAACGCCGTGATGACCTATGCAACAGCCGGCACCCGTGGAGCAACACATGAACACGCCTAACCCTTCTTCTTCGCCGAGAACGTCGACCGTCAGCGGCAACGCCCCGGACGCTCCACTGCGTCTTACATGGACCGCTTTGAAACGCTCGACGCTGTTCTATCCGTTCATCGGCTTGCTGGTGGTCTGCATCGTGATGGTGTTCGCAAGCGACAGTTTTCTATCCGGCGCGAATCTGGAGAACGTGCTGCGGCAGGTGTCGATCAACGCGATCATCGCCGTCGGTATGACGTGCGTGATCTTGACAGGCGGGATCGATCTGTCGGTTGGGTCGGTGATGGCGCTGGCGGGTACGCTCGCCGCTGGTTTGATGGTCGCGGGGATGAATGCGGTGGCGGCGCTCGCGATCGGCGTTGCAGTCGGTCTGGGCTTCGGCGCGGCCAACGGGTTTTTCGTCGCGTTCGCCGGCATGCCGCCGATCATCGTCACGCTCGCGACGATGGGTATCGCGCGCGGTCTCGCACTGATCTACACCGGCGGCTACCCGATCGACGGTTTGCCGGACTGGGTCAGCTTCTTCGGCAGCGGCAAGATCCTCGGCATTCAGGCGCCGGTTGTGATCATGCTGGTGATCTATGCAATTGCGTGGGTGTTGCTCGAACGCATGCCGTTCGGACGCTACGTGTACGCGATCGGCGGCAACGAACAGGCGACGCGCCTGTCCGGCGTGCGCGTGGCGCGCGTGAAACTGATTGTCTACACGCTCGCCGGGTTGACTTCCGCTTTCGCCGCCATCGTGTTGACCGCGCGCTTGATGAGCGGCCAGCCGAACGCGGGCGTCGGCTTCGAACTCGACGCCATCGCCGCGGTGGTAATGGGCGGTACCTCGATCTCCGGCGGACGTGGCTCGATCGTCGGCACGTTGATTGGTGCGCTGCTGCTCGGCGTGCTGAACAACGGCCTGAACATGGTCGGCGTGAACCCTTATGTGCAGAACGTGATCAAGGGCGGAATTATTTTGCTCGCGATTTACATCAGCCGCGACCGCAGAAAGTAACGCTTCTCCGACTTCCCCTTTTTAGCAGGATCATGCAATGACGAACCACTACGACTCGCAAACCGACCAGCAGAACATGACAGCCATCGTCTGTCACGCGCCGAAAGACTACCGCGTCGAGCGGGTAACGAAGCCTCTTGCTCGCGCCCATGAACTGGTGATTCGCATCGCCGCATGCGGCATCTGCGCGAGCGATTGCAAATGCCACTCGGGCGCTAAGATGTTCTGGGGCGGCCCGAGCCCGTGGGTCAAAGCACCGGTGATTCCGGGCCACGAGTTCTTCGGTTTCGTCGAGGAAATCGGCGAAGGCGCGGCCGAACACTTCGGCGTGAAAATCGGCGACTGCGTGATCGCCGAACAGATCGTGCCGTGCGGCAAGTGCCGCTATTGCAAATCCGGTCAGTACTGGATGTGCGAGGTGCACAACATCTTCGGCTTCCAGCGCGAAGTCGCCGACGGCGGCATGGCCGAGTACATGCGCATTCCGCCGACCGCGATCGTCCACCAGATCCCCGACGGCATCTCGCTCGAAGACGCCGCGATCATCGAGCCGTTGGCGTGTGCCATTCACACGGTAAATCGCGGCGACCTGCAACTCGATGACGTGGTGGTGATCGCGGGCGCCGGGCCGCTTGGTCTGATGATGACGCAGATCGCGCATCTGAAAACGCCGAAGAAACTGATCGTGATCGATCTGGTGGAAGAGCGCCTTGCGCTCGCGCGCGGATACGGCGCCGACGTGACGATCAATCCGAAGCAGGAAGACGCGTTGGCCATCATCCATTCGCTGACGGACGGCTACGGTTGCGACGTGTACATTGAAACGACCGGCGCGCCGATCGGCGTCAACCAGGGCATGGACCTGATTCGCAAGCTCGGGCGTTTCGTCGAGTTTTCGGTGTTCGGCGCAGAGACTACACTGGACTGGTCGGTGATCGGCGACCGCAAGGAACTCGACGTGCGCGGCGCGCATCTCGGGCCGTACTGTTATCCGATTGCGATCGATCTGCTGGCGCGTGGGCTTGTGACGTCGAAGGGCATTGTCACGCACGGCTTTTCGCTGGAAGAATGGGACGAGGCGATCAAGGTCGCGAACTCGCTCGACTCGATCAAGGTATTGATGAAGCCGCGTGCCTGAGCGTTCGTGGAACAAGCGGCACATAAACGGAGACTGTATGGACTACGTCATCGGCGTCGATATCGGCACGCAGAGCACCAAAGCGCTGCTGGTCGATCAGCACGGCGCGATCGTCGCGCAGCATGCGTCGGGCTATCAGCCGGATACGCCCAAGCCGCTATGGGCTGAACAGTGGCCGGCGGTGTGGTTGAAGGCGGTGGTGGCGTGCATCGCCGCGTGCGTGGAGAAAGCGAAAACGGCGGGCGTCGCGGCGAAGTCGATCAAGGCGGTGTGCGTGAGCAGCCTGTACGGCGGCTCCGGCATTCCAGTCGATAGCGACATGCGGCCGCTCTATCCGTGTCTGATCTGGATGGACCGGCGCGCCACCGACCAGGTCGAATGGGTGCGCAACAACGTCGATCTCGAACGCCTCTATACGATTACCGGCAATGGCGTGGACAGCTATTACGGCTACACGAAGATGCTGTGGCTGCGCGATCGCGAGCCGGACGTGTGGGCGCATACGCGCTATTTCCTGCCACCCAATGCGTATGTGATCTACACGCTGACCGGCGAGGTTGCCGTCGACCATAGCTCGGCGGGCAACATCGGCGGCATCTACGACATCGCGAAGCGCGACTGGTCGGATGAAGCGCTCGACATGCTCGGCATTCCCGCGACGATGATGCCGGAGCGGCTGGTGGAATCGTCGGACGTGGTGGGTGGATTGCTGTCGCAGTGGACCGAACAGCTGGGACTGGCGGCGGGCACGGCAATCGTCGCGGGCGGCGTCGACGCAGCTGTGGCGACGTTTGCTGCGGGCGTCACGCGCGCGGGGCAGCATGTCGCGATGATCGGCACGAGTATGTGCTGGGGCTATATCAATCAGAGCGTCGATGCACGGCATGGTTTGATCAGCATGCCGCATGTGTTCAACGGGCAGCGCGACATCTACATTTTCGGCGGCGCGATTACGGCGGGTGCGTCGGTGACGTGGTATCGCGAGCAGTTCTGCCACGCGGAGACTGAAGCGGCACGTGCGACGCCGCATGGTGATCCGCATCGTTTGCTCGAAGAAGCTGCTTCTGGGATTCCAGCGGGTGCCGACGGCGTGGTGTTTTTGCCGTATCTGATGGGCGAGCGCAGTCCGGTGTGGGATGCCAGGGCGAGCGGGGCGTTTGTCGGCTTGAGCCTCTTTCACACGCGGGCGCATCTGTATCGAGCGGTTCTCGAGGGCGTGTCCTTCGCGCTGAAACACAACATTGAAGCGGGACGTAAAGGCGCGCAATCGCTGGATGACAAGTTGATCGTGGTGGGCGGCGCCACGCATTCGGATTTGTGGATGCAAATCATTGCGGACGTTACCGGCTATCCGGTGTACACGATCGAGCAGGAGGTGGAGGCAGCGATGGGTGCGGCGTTGCTGGCCGCGGTGGGTGTCGGGTTGATTTCGCGCGAAGAAGCGCAGGGCGGGTGGGTGACGCTGATCGAGCGCGCTGAGCCAGACGTGCGGCGAATGGTTTTGTATGAAGAGCGATTTGGCGTTTACGCGGATTTGTATCCGGCGTTGAAGCCAGTCATGCATCGGCTGCAGACATCATGAATGCTACTTTTGATTTTTCGGGCAAGTCGATTCTGGTCACGGGTGCATCGAGCGGCATTGGACGGGCGACCGTCGAGGTGTTGTGCGCTTCCGGCGCGAGTGTGGTTGCGGCGGCGCGCAATGTGAATGAGTTGGCGCGATTGGCTGAGGAAACGGGCTGCGAGCCGTTGGTGCTCGATGTGAGCGATGAATCCGCAATTGACGATGCATTGGGTTCGCTCGATGCATTCGACGGGCTCGTGAACTGTGCGGGAATTGCTTTGCTCGAGCGCGCCGTTGATACCACGGGTGCTAGTTTTGATCGAGTAATGGCGGTGAATGCGCGGGGAGCGGTGTTGGTTGCCAGGCACGTGGCCCGCGGGATGATTGGCGCTAAGCGCGCTGGCAGTATCGTGAATGTTTCTAGTCAAGCTGCACTTGTGGCGCTGGATGATCATTTGAGCTATTCGGCTTCCAAGGCGGCGCTTGATGCTGTTACTCGCTCTTTGTGCATCGAGCTTGGGGCTTTTGGCATTCGCGCTAATAGTGTCAATCCGACGGTTACGTTGACACCTATGGCTGTGCAGGCATGGAGTGATCCGGCTAAGCGGGAGCCCGCTTTGATGGCTATACCTATGAGGCGCTTCGCTGAGCCTTTTGAAGTGGCAATGCCGGTTTGTTTTTTGCTCAGTGAGGCGGCTTCTATGATTAGTGGGGTTTGTTTGCCGGTCGATGGAGGGTATACCGCTAGGTGACGTTTTTTTGCCTTCGCGGCGCTATGGTTGTTGTGCCTACGGCGTTGCCTTTCCTTGCTTTGTTATTGGTTTATTAGCGTTCCCCCTGTGCGGGGGGGCACCTACTTTTCTTTGCCGGCCGCAAAGAAAAGTAGGCAAAAGAAAGCGGCTCAAACCGCCAATTCTTAAGCGGGTCCCCTGGCTTGGAGGAGGTAGTGGAGCATCTGGAATCGGTGTTCTCGCGCACTCCGCGCCTGTGACAAGGCAGTCATTCTTCCGGCGGCGCTGCGCGCGCCGCAGCGGTACTTCATCAGACCGCCAGGCAGTTTTGGCGCCTGCACGTGGAATCCGTGTTCTCGCACATTTAGCGTTGGTGACAAGGCAGCCATTCTTCCCGCCTCGCACTGCGTGCTCGCCGGAACGGTCTGCCAGGCGAAGCAGTGGATTCGTTTTGGTTCGGTGGGAGCGCTCGGCTTCGTCTCGGCGATGTCCCGGTGGGAAATGAGGTGAGGCTGGCTTGGTGAGCTTGCGAATGCGGTGCTGCACGTAATGTGGAAATGCATAAACGCACGGCCTGCAGGTCACGGCACAGATGAAACCGCGCAAGCCAGAATCGCCCGCTGGTTTGGTGAAGTACCGCTACGGCGCGCGTAGCGCCGCCGGAAGTATGACTGCCTTGTCATTGACGTGGAATGTGCGAGAACACAGATTCCAGATGCTCCACTACCTCCTCCAAGCCAGGGGACCCGCTTAGCATTAGCGGTTTGAGCCGCTTTCTTTGCTTACTTTCTTTGCGGCGGTGTATAGACCGGGGACATGATTGACAAACGTGCGGAGACATCGTTGACACTTTATGGTCAGTGATTCTCGCTCCTCAGGTCAAGGGTGAGGATGCGGTGATGTGCAAACCAGAATTCAAATACGCCGTCTTCGCCCACCTTTGCGCGTGCCGCAACCGGCAGTCCATAAAGTGCGTTCGAGACCTTAAGTTTCCGTCCCTTAAAGCGTAGCTGGCCATCTGACCTGACTCGTAGCACCACGTCGTCCGGGCCGTATTCAGGCTCCTGCAGGATCGATGGATACGCCCGGGGGCTGGGCTTGTAACGGCTGACCGGCGTGTCCATGCCAATCGCCTCGTGCGGACGTTCGCAGTTATACACGGTGCGCCAGCGGTCCAGTTCCTGTTGCACGTGCTCCTGCGTAGCGAAGCTTCGTCCGTTCAGCACTTCAGCCTTCAACGTACGGTGAAACCGCTCATCCTTGCCATTGGTCTGCGGGTGATACGGCCGGCTGTAGCTGATACGGATACCCAGCCGGATCAGCCAGACGGCCAGCTCGGTAAGCTGCCCCGGACTGCTGGGCGAACCCCACGGCGAGCCGTTATCGGTGTTGATGCGCAACGGCAGGCCGTAGTGCCCAAACGCCTCACGTAATCCCGCCTGCACGGTCGAGGTGTCCGTCGGCCCGCAGGCACGCAGCAGGATGCTGAAACGCGAGTGGTCGTCCAGCACCGTCAGGGGGCTGCAACGCTGCTTCTGGAGGGTATCGAAGTGACCCTTGAAATCCATCTGCCAGAGTACGTTGGGCTGCTCGTGTTCAAAGCGCTTCCACGGTTCGCTCATTGCTGAATCGGTCGGCAGGATCAGGTTATGCCGGTGCAGGATGTCGGTCACGGTGCTGGGCTGCGGCACCGCCTCAAAGCCCAGATCCTGCAGGCGCCGACTGATCTTGCGCCCGCCCCAGCGCGGATGGGCCTGGCGCAGCCGCACCACTTCCTGCTCCATGGCAGCGGGAGTCTTCAAGGGGCTGGTGGCTGGGCGCCGTGATTGATCTGACAGCGCGTTCTCGCCACGCTTAAGCCATTTGTAGCCGGTCTGCCGGCTGATGTTGAAGCGCTGGCACAACTCGGTGATCGTCAGGGTGTCCTGACTGGCCAGATGAACAAATTCCTGTCGGAGGCTCATGGTGTCTCTTGCGTTCCAGGGCATGGTCGGGACCGGGCGTTTTAATACCCGGAAGTGTCAACCATGTCCCCGCACACCTGTCAGCTATGTCCCCGGTCTATACACGGCGGCAAAGAAAGTAAGTGCCTGCCCCGCACAGGGGCGACGCTAATAAACCAATAACAAATCAAGGAAAGGCAACGCCGTAGGCACACAGACAAAAGCGCCGCGAAAGGCAAAAAAGCAAGGAAAGGCCACTGCCGTAGGCGAACACCCCAACCAGGCGCTACGCGCAAAAATTCCCCTATAACATAGTCCTCACATGCCAAAGCTCAGGAAACAAAACCACATCCAGCATCTTGCGCAGATACGGCGCGCCACTAGTCCCGCCCGTACCCTGCTTAAACCCAATAATCCTCTCAACAGTAGTCACATGCCGGAACCGCCATTGGCGAAAAGCATCCTCGAGATCGACGAGCTCCTCAGCCATCTCATACAACTCCCAATGCTGCGAAGGATTCCGATAAACCTCCAGCCAGGCCGCTTCGACAGAAGCATCATGGATAGTAGGCTGAGTCCAATCCCGCTCCAACCTGGAAGGTGAAATAGCAAACCCACGTCGAGCCAGCAGCCGAACTACCTCATCATAAAAAGAAGGCGCTTCAAGCGAAGCCTTAACCTCGGCAAAAATCTCAGCCCGATGCGCATGCGGCTTCAGCATCTGCTCATTCTTATTCCCCAGCAAAAACTCGATCTGCCGATACTGATAAGACTGAAACCCGGAAGAACTACCCAAATAAGGCCGCATCGCCGTGTACTCGGACGGCGTCATCGTCGCGAGAACACTCCATGCCTGAACGAGCTGCTCCATGATTCGCGATACGCGAGCGAGCATCTTGAACGCCGGCGGCAACTCATCGCGATGCACCGCCTTCAGCGCGGCGCGCAACTCATACAACGCGAGCTTCATCCACAGTTCGCTCGTCTGATGCTGAATGATGAACAACATCTCGTTGTGATCCGGAGACAAAGGATGCTGCGCATCCAGCACCGTCCCCAGCGACAGGTAATCGCCGTAACTCATCGATTCCGAGAAATCGAGTTGCGCGTCGTGCCAGCCATCGTCTGAAGCGGCACCAGCAGAAGCAGCCGCGCCGCTACCATGCCCAAACGGACACCCCTGCGCCGGTTTCTCTTCCGGCAGTCCCGGCGTTTGCATGTGATCGGTCATCGCGTGCTCCTCAGGTCACAGCGCCGCGTGCGGCAAATTCAGGTGCCCGCCAGGTCTCTTGCGTCAGCACCTCGCGCAGCGTTTCCACTGCGTCCCACACATCGACAAAGCGCGTATACAGCGGCGTAAATCCAAACCGCAACACATGCGGCTCGCGATAGTCGCCGATCACACCACGCGCGATCAGCGCCTGCATTACTTCATAACCATGCGGATGCTCGAAGCTCGCATGCGAGCCGCGTTGCGCGTGCTCACGCGGCGTCACGAGCTTCAAGGGAAACTCGCCGCAGCGCGCTTCAACGAGTTCGATGAACAGATCGGTCAGCGCGAGCGACTTCGCGCGGATCGTCTGCATATCCGTCTGCAGGAACACGTCGAGCCCGCATTCGACCAGCGACATCGACACCATCGGCTGCGTGCCGCACAAGAAGCGGCCAATACCGTCATCGGGTTGATACGCCGGGTCCATTTTGAACGGCGCGCGATGCCCCCACCAGCCGGACAACGGTTGCGCAAACTCGTTCTGGTGACGCTGCGGCACCCACACGAACGCCGGCGAACCCGGGCCGCCGTTCAGATACTTATACGTGCAGCCCACCGCGTAGTCCGCACCGACACCATTCAGGTCGACCGGCACCGCGCCCGCCGAATGGGCGAGGTCCCATAGCGCAAGCGCGCCCTTGTCCTGAATCAGCTTGGTGAGCGCGGCCATGTCGTGCATGTAGCCGGTGCGGTAGTTCACGTGCGTAATCATCGCGATGGCGGTGTCGTCGCCGATCGCGGCGGGCAGCTCGGACGGATCGTCGACGAGACGCAATTCATATCCGCGGTCGAGCTGTTCGATCAGCCCTTGCGCGATGTACAGGTCGGTCGGGAAATTCGAACGCTCCGAGACGATCACGCGGCGCTTGGGATCGCGCGCGTTTGCCAACCGCACGGCAGCCGATAAAAGCTTGAACAGATTGATCGAAATCGTATCGGTGACGACCACTTCGTTTTCCGCCGCACCGATCAGCGGTGCGAGCTTGTTGCCAAGGCGGCGCGGTAATTCGAACCAGCCGGCGGTGTTCCAGCTGCGGATCAGGCCTTCGCCCCATTCGGCGGCGATCACGGTCTGCGCGCGTTGGGCGGCGGCAGACGGCGGCACGCCGAGCGAGTTGCCGTCGAGGTAAATGGTGTCCGGCGACAGCGCGAACTGGTCGCGCAGTGGGGCGAGCGGGTCGGCGCGGTCGAGCGCCAGTGCTTCGTCACGGTGGTTCATGGTGGTCCAGTCAGAGAGATAAGAGAAATCAGAGCGATTCGGGCAGAGCGCGCAACACGGCGCGCACGGGGCTCGCATCGAGCGTGGTCAGCTTGAGCGGCAGCGCGATCAGTTCGTAGTCGCCGGGCGCAACGGCATCCAGCACGATGCCTTCGAGAATCGCCATCCGATGCGCACGGATCCGGTGATGCGCATCCATCGTCTTCGATTCCTGCGGGTCGAGCGACGGCGTGTCGATGCCGATCAGCTTGACGCCACGAGCAGCCAGCAGGTCGATCGTTTCCGGCGCGACCGCGCAGAAAGCGCTGTCCCAGGCGGCGGTCGGTGCGTTTTTGTAAGTGCGCAGTAAGACGCGCGGCGGCAGATCGTCGAGCGAGCCGGCCAGGTGTTGTGGCGTCACAACAGGCGAGGCGCCGATGCAGTGAATCACGCGGCAGCGGCCAAGGTAAGCGTCGAGCGGCACCTGGCCGATCGCGGCGCCTTCGGCGTCGTAGTGCAACGGCGCGTCGGTGTGGGCGCCGGTGTGCGGCGACAGTGTCAGCCGCGCGACGTTGACGGGCGAGCCCGCCTCCATGCGCCACACGCGTTCGATACCGACCGGCGTATCGCCCGGCCAGACGGGCGTCGCGGTATCGACGGCGGGGGTGATGTCCCAGAGTGTGTCCATGTCTCCATCGGCGATGTGTGTCTATTGGGGAATGATAGGCGGCTTGTCGCGAAATGTGATTGCGAAAAAATCTCCTTCTTAGCCTTGTCTTGGAACATAATTTGAGTCAAATGGGAAAGGGAGACCGAATATGAACGCGATCTCGCTCGACGCCACCGATTGCCGTATCTTGACGGTGCTTCAGCAAGAAGGACGGATCAGCAATCTCGACCTGGCGGAGCGCATCTCGCTCTCGCCGTCAGCCTGTCTACGGCGTCTGCGCCTGCTGGAGGAGCAGGGCGTCATCGAGCATTACCGCGCATGTCTGAACCGCGAAGTGCTGGGTTTCGAACTGGAAGCGTTCGTGCAGGTGTCGATGCGCAACGACCAGGAGAACTGGCACGAGCGTTTTGCGGAGGCGGTGCGGGATTGGCCGGAAGTGGTCGGCGCGTTTGTCGTGACCGGCGAGACCCATTATTTGCTGCGGGTTCTTGCGCACAATCTCAAACACTATTCGGATTTCGTGCTGCAACGCCTGTATAAGGCGCCGGGCGTGATGGATATTCGCTCGAATATCGTGCTGCAGACGCTGAAGGAAGATTCGGGTGTGCCGGTGTCGCTGGTGAAAAAAACCACTGGCCATAGCGCGCAGCATAACTGAGCGCGGCCGCGCCGCATTCAGATCGATTTGAGTCCGTGGAACTGGCCGTTCTGGAAGATCAGCGGCGCTATTTCCGTGGCATTCTCGTGCACGCCGCAGCGCTCCACCTCGCCGACGAAAATCACGTGGTCGCCTTCTTCATAGCGGCTGCGGTTATGGCATTCGAACCACGCAAGCGCGCCGTCGAGCACAGGCATGCCGGTGTCGCCCTGCGCGTGCGACACGCCTTCGAAGCGGTCGCCCTTCACGGTAGCGAAGCGTTTGCACAGATCGAGCTGCGACGCGGCCAGCACGTTGACGACATAATGACTGTTCGCCTGGAACACCGGCATCGACGCCGAGCGCGTCGCGAGGCTCCACAACACCAGCGGCGGATTGAGCGAAACCGAATTGAACGAGCTGGCGGTGATGCCGATCAACTGGCCGGACGCCGCGCGTGTGGTAATCACGGTGACACCTGTAGCGAATTGGCCGAGCGCCTGTTTGAAGGCGGGTTGGTCGAAGTTAGGCGGGCTGGCGCGCTTCATTGGGCGGAAGCCTTCGGCGCAAGCCGGGTGAACCCATCGTGCGCGTGGCCGGAAACAAATGATTCGAAAGTCATAGTGAAAATCGTCGATTTGTCCCAATTTTAACTGCAATCGCGGCGGACTGGCCGCGACCCCTACTGTTAAGTGGAAAAACCGCTAAGCTGGAAAGTCTCGATAGCGGCACGAGCGTTGCGGGTAAGCGGGTATTGAGCAAACGTCAGCGGCAAGCCTCGGGCGAACAACCGGCCCCGGCCGACTATGAGTATCAAGGAGCGAGCAGCATGAGTCAGACAGGCGAAGTCGCCACCCTCGGTGGCGGGTGTTTCTGGTGCCTCGAAGCGGTGTATCTGGGCGTCGAGGGCGTGAACTCGGTGGAATCGGGCTATGCGGGCGGACAGACGCGGCAGCCGACCTATGAACAGGTCTGCGACGGCGAGACTGGCCATGCGGAGGTCGTGAACGTCGATTTCGATCCAGCGAAGATCAGCTATCGCGAGATTCTCGACATCTTCTTTGCGATTCACGATCCGACCCAGTTGAACCGGCAAGGCAACGATGTCGGCACGCAATACCGCTCGGTGATTTTCACGAACTCCGAAGCGCAGCGCGAGGCGGCGCTGCAGGCGATTCGTGAGATCGGCGCCGAAGGGATTTACGACGGCCAGATCGTCACCCAGGTGCTGCCGCTCGACGGTAACTACTGGCCGGCCGAGGCGTATCACCAGAACTACTTTGCGCAGCATCCGAACCAGGGGTACTGCTCGTTCGTGGTGGCGCCGAAGGTCGCGAAGTTTCGTCAGAAGTTCGCGCATCGGATCAGGGCTAGCTGAGCGGCGTGAGTCGCGGCTCAAGTCGACGGACGGCCCGGGCAGTGGCTCAGTGAGCCGCTCGTTGCCGGGCCGTCAGCCGCATGCGGGCAGGGTGTTGCCTAGTCGTGCTCGTCTTGCTTGCCGGGCTGGCCGTCTTCGCCATGGTCGCGCTCGTCCGGTTGCCGATCAAGTTCATGTTCGTGCTCGTGAGCGAGGCGCGCGTACGCTTCGATGATCGCGCGCGCCAGTTCCACGCAGCTTAACGGCGCCGAGCCCTCCGCCTTGTTGTTGACCGCGATCACCACCGGCTGGCCGGCCAGCGCATAGCGCGCGGCCAGTTCGGCGAGCGCGGCGCGGGTGGTCGGGTCCTGGTCGACGAGCTGGTTGAACGGCTCGTACTTGGCCTTCGCCTGCTCGTATTTGAAGCCGCCGTGCAGACTCCAGCGCACGATCAGCGGCCCGGCCGGCTCGCCGTCGAGCAGTGCGAGTGCTGCCGCCTGGCGCAGCGGGTCCGGCATCCGCGCATGAATTCCCACGCAGTACCGTACGCCTGCCGTTTTCAGCGTGCGGATGAAGCGCGGCGTCAGCAAGCTCGCGTCGCGGATCTCGATGGCGTAGCAGGTGCCTTCGGGGAGTGTCGGCAACGCCGTCAGGAACTGGGCCAGGCGTTCGATGAACACCGCCGGCTGCGCAAGCATCTGATCCGGCAACGGTGAGAGCTGGAACACCAGCGCGCCGGCCTTCGCGCCGAGGCCTTCGAGGCAAGGCGTCACGAACTCGTCGATCGCCATTTGCGCATTCAGAAAGCACGGATTCAACGAGACCGGCTCGCCGCGTTCGGCGCGCACGGTGGCGTCGGTGATCGTCATCGGCGCTTTGACGATGAAGCGGAAGTGCTCGGGCACCTGCTGCGCATAGCGCGAGTATTCGGTGACGGTGAGCGCCTGATAAAACGACCGGTCGATGCTGACGGTGCGTAGCAGCGGATGCGCGCCGTAGGCGGTGAGGCCGTCGCGCGAGAGTTTGCTGTTGCTGTATTCGTCGCCGTAGACGATGCCGTTCCAGCCCGGAAACGACCATGTCGATGTGCCGAGATGGACCTGCGGCGGCAGTTCGGCGGCAAGGGCGAGCAGTTCTGAGGAGGGTGGGGCGGCCACGACGTCGCGGGCGCGGCGTTTTCTCGGGGCGTCGGCAGGGGCTGGCGTGGCGGTGGAGGCGGGTTTTGACGCTGACTCGGACGTGGGCTCGGCGATGATCTCCGGTGCATCGTCTTCCTGCCAAAGCGTGACGGCGCCGCCTGCCTTCGCGCGCGGCTGACGCCGCCGCTCAGGCTGCGCCGCGGCAGCAGGCGTGGTAGTTGCGGTTTCAGCGGAACGGGACTCTGGCTTGCCGCCCGCAGCTGGTTCCACGGGTGCTGCGGGTCGCTCCACCGGCATCCCAAACAGGTCGAACTGCACGGCTTCCTCCCCGTGCCCGGCGTTCAATGCTTGTTCAACTCCGCTCGTGCCGCTCTGGCCCATCGGTGTTCGACCTGCTGTTTAAAGTTTGCGCCGCGGCGGCCGCTCATGTACCCGGACCCGGCACGTCGCCGCGGCGCAACCGTATCACGGCTGTTTGTCGTACATATAGCGGCGCGACCACGGCAAGGTTGTCGCACTGCGGCCGGCTTTGCGGCACACCACCTGGTAGATCGAGACGTCGTCGTTTTCGAACGCGTATGCGCAGCCGGCGAGATACACGCGCCAGATGCGGAATTTTTCGTCGTCGACCAGCTTGCGGGCTTCTTCCGCATGCGTTTCGAAGTTTTCCGCCCAGATGTTCAGCGTGTGCGCATAGTGACGGCGCAGGCTTTCGACGTCAACCGCTTCGAGGCCGCCGCGCTGCATCGCTTCGAGCGCAAGGCTGATATGCGGCAACTCGCCGTCCGGGAACACGTAGCGGTCGATGAATTCGCCACCGCCGAGCGCGGTTTCGCCGCTCTCCGCATCGCTCGACGTGATGCCGTGATTCATCGCGATGCCGTCGTCCACCAGCAGATCGCGGATCTTCTCGAAGTAGCCCGGCAGGTTTTTGCGGCCGACGTGCTCGAACATCCCGACGCTGGTGATGCGGTCGAATTGCCCTTCGACGTCGCGATAATCCTGCAGACGGATCTCGATCCTGTCTTCGAGGCCCGCGGCTTTCACGCGCGCAGTGGCGAGGTCGAACTGGTTCTGCGACAGCGTCACGCCGACGCACTTCGCACCGAACTTCGTTGCCGCGCGCAGCACGAGCGCACCCCAGCCGCAGCCGATATCGAGCAGGCGCTGTCCGGGCTGCAACTGGATCTTGGTGAGGATGTGGTCGATTTTCTTGATCTGCGCGGTGGCGAGATCTTCGTCGCCATTCTCGAAGTACGCGCACGAGTACACCATGTTCTCGTCGAGCCACAGCTTGTAGAACTCGTTCGAGACGTCGTAGTGATACTGGATCGCCTTCTTGTCCGACGACTTCGAGTGATTGAAGTAGCGCCGCACGCGCGCCAGCTTGCTTGCGCCGGTGACCGTGTTGCGTGCGAGCTGATAGCTGATGTTGATGATGTCCGACAGCTTGCCTTCGATGTCGATCTTGCCCTTCACGTACGCCTCGCCCAGATTGTCGAGGCTCGGTTCTAGCAGGTAAGGCAGCGCCGTGGCGCTCTTCACGTGCAGCGTGACCTGAGGCGCGGCAAACTGCCCGAAGTCATGTTGCTGGCCGTCCCACAGCACAAGGCGCGCCGGCAGGTTCGCCCTGGTTTTGACGTCTTCCACCCACTGCGCCAGCTTTTTCTCCCAGAACATGCGATTTCTCCGTGTCCGTTGAATTAAAGCAAAGCCTGTGTGGACCGCCGCTCACCGCGGCGTGACTCCTATGCCGTGAGGTGGCGCAATCCGCGCCTTCGAGCACGCGGCTTCGTTGGCGGCGTGCGCGAAGACATTTATGTTCAGATTCAAGGCGATAGGCGGGCGATGTGCCAGTCGCTGCTTTCGCTTGAACGCGTGTAGAGCAGGCGGTCGTGCAAACGCGACGGACGGCCTTGCCAGAATTCGATTGCTTCGGGTACCAAACGATAGCCGCCCCAATGCGGCGGGCGCGGCGGTTGGTCGCCGTATTGCAGGCTGATTTCGCGTTCGCGTGTTTCGAGTTGCGAGCGGCTTTCAATCACCTGACTCTGATTCGAGGCCCACGCACCGATACGTGAGTCGAGCGGGCGCGACGCGAAGTACGCGTCGCTTTCTTCCGCGCTGGTCTTGACGACGCGGCCCTCGATCCGCACCTGGCGTTCGAGTTCGATCCAGTAGAACAGCAGGCTCGCGTACGGATTGGCGGCGAGTTCGCGGCCTTTGCGGCTTTCATAGTTGGTGAAGAACACAAAGCCGCGCTCGTCGACGCCCTTGATCAGGACGATGCGCGCCGACGGCCGGCCACGCGAGTCGACCGTGGCCAGGGTCATCGTATTCGGCTCGGGAAGTTGGGCTTCGACCGCTTGCGCAAACCACGCGTCGAATTGACGGAATGGGTTGCGGTCGATATCGGCAATGTCCAACGACCCAAGCGAATAATTTTTTCGAAGTTCGGCGAGTGTGGTCATGTTCTTATGCGAACGCTACAGTCCAACCAGTATAGCCAAGGAGCGAATTTTTTGCGCGCGACCTAGTCAAGGCGGCGCGCCGCTCGTTCATGCATGTCGCCGTGCATATTGATGCGATCAGGCAAAATACGGGCTGCAAGCGCCCGAGCGTTGCCACCTTCTGCACATTCTGTTTTGCCTGCTTTCAACGAGCCTGCCACCATGTCCAGCACCACCGCGCAATCTGATCTTACTACCAGCCTCGACGGCAGTGAAACCGCCGATCGCGCGCGGCGCTTCGGCGGCATCGCCCGGCTGTACGGCGCGCCGGCGCTCGCTGCGTTCGAGCGGGCGCACGTTGCGGTGATCGGTATCGGCGGGGTCGGCTCGTGGGTGGCGGAGGCCCTGGCGCGCAGTGCGGTCGGCACGTTGACGCTGATCGATCTCGACAATGTCGCCGAGAGCAACACTAACCGCCAGATCCACGCGCTCGACGGCAACTACGGAAAACCGAAGGTCGAAGCGATGGCTGAACGCATCGCGGCGATCAATCCGTTTTGCGACGTGCGGCTAGTTGAAGACTTCGTCGAACCGGATAATTTCGCGTCGGCGCTTGGCGGCGGTTTCGATTACGTGATCGATGCGATCGACAGCGTGCGCACGAAAACCGCATTGATCGCGTGGTGCGTCGAGAAGAAGCAGCCGTTGATTACGGTGGGCGGCGCGGGTGGCCAGCTGGACCCCACGCGCATTCGTATTGACGATCTCGCGTTGACGATCCAGGACCCGTTGTTGTCGAAGGTGCGCGGACAGTTGCGCAAACAGCACGGCTTTCCGCGTGGTCCGAAAGCGAAGTTCAAGGTGAGCGCGGTGTATTCGGACGAGCCGTTGATCTATCCGGAAGCAGCCGTCTGCGATATCGACGAGGAAGCCGAGCACGTGATCACTTCACCGGGTCATACGGGGCCGGTCGGTCTGAACTGTGCGGGGTTTGGTTCGAGCGTATGTGTGACCGCGAGCTTCGGTTTTGCGGCGGCCGCACATGTGTTGCGGGCGTTGGCGAAACAGGCGGGGTGAAGCGGGCGGGTTGAAGCAGGATAAGGTGGCGGTTTAAGCGGCAGCAGGTTCAGGCGCGGCGCATCGGCCACACGGGCCGCACCTGAACGCGGCGCAAAATTAAAACAGCCACGCGCTCAGCTTGCGCCGCCACTGCGACACCAGTTCCGGCTGGTGCGCGGCGAGATCGAACACCGACAGCATCGTCTTACGGCCGATGTCGTCGCGGAACGTGCGGTCGCGTTGCACAATCGCCAGCAGATGCTCGAGTGCGCCCGCGTAATTGCGGCGGGCGATCAGCGCGTTAGCCAGGTCGAAGCGTGCTTCGAGATCGGCTGGGTCCGCTGCCACACGGGCTTCGAGTGCGTCGGTGGGCGGCAGATCCGACGCTACGTCCACGGCGTCGAGGCGGGTCTTGATCGCGTTAAAGCGCGGGTCGATGCCTTGCGTGATTTTCGGCGACAGCAAATCGACTTCATTGCGGGCTTCGTCGATCCGGTTGTCTTCCAGCAGCAGTTCGATCAGGTCCATGCGCGCGTCATCGAAGCCGGGATCGTAGGCGAGCGCGGCTTGCAGCGCTTCGTACGCGTCTTCGCGGCGGCCTTCGGCAAGCGCGGCCTGCGCTTCCATGCGCGCCCCATCGGCACCTTGCGGCACGAGGCGGTCGAGAAACTCGCGCAGCTGACCTTCCGGCAGCACGCCGACAAACTGATCGACCGGCCGGCCATCGGCAAACGCCATCACGTGCGGAATGCTGCGCACCTGAAAGTGCGCCGCCAGTTCCTGATTCTCGTCGACGTTCACTTTCACCAGCTTCCATTTGCCGGCGGCTTCTGCTTCAAGTTTTTCCAGCATCGGGCCGAGCGTCTTGCAGGGGCCGCACCACGGCGCCCAGAAATCGACCAGCACGGGGGCCAGCGTCGACGCGGTAATGACGTCTTGTTCGAAAGTGGCCAGAGTGGTGTCCATTGCGTCCTCGTCGATAAAACGGATTGTTGAACTAGATGGGGCCGACGACGGGAATTTCAATGCGCCTTGCGCTCATTTGCGCACCGGCAAAGGAATCCATTCAGTTTCGCCCGGCACCTTGCCCATTTCCTGATTCGTCCAGGCGGTCTTGGCGGCCTCGATCTTTTCCCGCGAACTGGCGACGAAATTCCACTCGATAAAGCGCTCGCCGTCCAGTTTCTCGCCGCCTAGCAGCATGACGCGCGCGCCGTGGGTGCTGGCGAGCGTGACAGTTTCGTCGAGGGCCAGCACGGCCATCTGGCCGGCTTCGAGCGGCGTGCCGTCGATCTCCAGATCGCCGTCCACCAGGTAGACGCCGCGTTCCTCGTGTTCCGGTTCGAGCGCGAAGGCGCCGCCCGGCGCGAACTGCGCGGCGACATAGAGCGTGCCCGAAAATGTCGCAACCGGCGAGGTTGCGCCGAACGCCGTGCCGGCGATCACGCGCAGCGTGACTCCGTTGCGCTCGACTACCGGCAGCGTATCCGCCGCGTGATGGGCGAAGGACGGTTCAGTGTCTTCGTCGGCGAGCGGCAGCGCGACCCACGTCTGGATGCCGTGCATCGTCTGACCGCTCGCGCGGTCTTCGGCCGGCGTGCGCTCGGAATGGACGATGCCGCGGCCGGCGGTCATCCAGTTGACGTCGCCCGGGACGATCTTCTGCTCCGAGCCGAGGCTGTCGCGATGCATGATCGCGCCTTCGAACAGATACGTGACCGTCGCGAGGCCGATGTGCGGGTGCGGCCGCACGTCGAGGCCGATACCGGGTTCGTGCGTGGCGGGGCCCATGTGGTCGAAGAAGATGAACGGGCCAATCAGGCGCGCCGCCATCGCAGGCAACACGCGGCGCACGGTGAGATTGCCGACGTCGCGCAGATGCGGCTTGAGGACTGCTTTGATCGAGGAGGTCATGGACTGGCTCGGCTAGGAATGGTGGCTTGGGGGATTTGCTCAATGAACGATTCTACTGCGGTGCGCCAAATGCTGACGGTTGGCGACGATCTGACGTTCCGGCAACCCGGCGTTCCGGGAATCCGTAATGCGTGCGATCGCTCGACGCTTCCGGCTCCGCTAAACTGCCGGATTCAACAGTCAAATGGAGACCGGGATGTCGCCCAGAGATCTGCTGCTCGCGCTGGTCGTCGTCATCGCATGGGGTGTCAATTTCGTCGTGATCAAAGTGGGTCTGCATGGCGTGCCGCCCATGCTGCTCGGCGCGCTGCGCTTCACGCTCGCCGCGGTGCCGGCGGTGTTTTTCGTCAAGCGGCCGCAGATGCCGTGGCGCTGGCTGCTCGCGTACGGCGTGACCATCTCGTTCGGCCAGTTCGCCTTTCTGTTCTCGGCGATGTACGTCGGTATGCCGGCCGGGCTTGCTTCGCTCGTATTGCAGGCGCAGGCGTTTTTCACGCTGATTTTCGCGGCGCTGTTCCTGCACGAGCGCTTTCGCGTACCGAACATCGTCGGTTTGCTGATCGCGGCCGGCGGTCTTGCGGTGATCGGTCTGCAAGGCGGCCACGCGATGACTCTCGCCGGCTTCGTCCTCACCCTGTGCGCCGCGTGCTCATGGGCGCTTGGCAACATCGTCACCAAGAAGGTCGGCAAGGTCGATCTGGTCGGGCTGGTGGTGTGGGGCAGTCTGATTCCGCCGTTGCCGTTTTTCGCGCTGTCGTATGCATTCGAGGGGCCGCAGCGCATCGTCGCGGCGTTGTCCGGCATTGGCGCGATGTCGATCTTCGCGGTGGTGTACCTCGCGTTCGTGGCGACGCTGCTCGGCTACGGCCTGTGGAGCCGGTTGCTGTCGCGCTATCCGGCGAGCCAGGTCGCGCCGTTTTCGCTGCTGGTGCCGATTGTCGGGCTGGCGTCCGCGTCGCTGTTTCTCGACGAGCAGTTGTCCGAGACGCAGGTCGTCGGCGCGCTGCTGGTGATGGTGGGGCTGGCGGTGAACGTGTTCGGCGGCTGGGTCGTGCAGCGGTTTGCGCCGGCGCGATGATCGCCGACGCGTCGGGACATAGTTAAAACAACGGCCGCATCGAGCGGCCGTTGTTTTATCGCGTGCACAGCGTGACGTAACGCGACGCTGTGACATCAAGTCATGCGGTTTTTCGCCAACGGCGGATTCGCCGCGAAATAACGCTTGATGCCGGTCATGATCGCATCGGCCATCTTCTCGCGATAGGCGTCGTCGTTCAGGCGCCGCTCCTCGTCCGGGTTGCTGATGAAGGCGGTCTCGACGAGGATCGACGGAATGTCCGGCGCCTTCAGCACCGCAAATCCGGCCTGTTCGACCGAGCCCTTGTGCAGCTTGTTGATGCCGCCGATTTCCTTCAGCACGAAGTTGCCGTAGCGCATCGAATCGCGAATCTGCGCGGTGGTCGACATATCGAACAGCGCACGGTTGACGGTCGCATCGGCCGATTTGATGTTGATGCCGCCGATCTGATCCGACGCGTTCTCCTTGTTCGCCATCCAGCGCGCAGCCGCACTCGATGCGCCGTGCTCGGACAACGCGAACACCGACGAACCCTTCGCATCGGGCGTGGTGAACGCATCGGCGTGAATCGACACGAACAGGTCCGCGCCGACGCGCCGCGCTTTCTGCACGCGCACGTTGAGCGGCACGAAGAAGTCGGCGTCACGCGTCATCATCGCGCGCATGTTCGGCTGTGCGTCGATCTTCGCGCGCAGTTTCTTGGCGATGTCGAGTGCGACGTGTTTCTCATACGTACCCGAGCCGCCGATCGCGCCCGGGTCTTCGCCGCCGTGGCCCGGGTCGATCGCGACCGTTAGCAGACGCACGGTGTTGCTCTTGCCGGATTTGGGCGCGGTGAATGCGTAGGTATCGTCGCTGTCGTCGCCACCGCTGTTGCTGCCGTTGTTGCCGCCTTTGTTGCGGGCGATCGCGGTGGGCGGCGTCACTGGCGCTGCCGGCCTGCCCAGGATGGGCGGAGCGGGCACTGGTGTCGGCGTGATGTGTACCGGCGGACGCGGTACGTTGGGCGCGGGCCCGCCGCTGCCATTCTGCGCGTAGCGCTCGAAGAACGCTTCGCTGTTGTCGGCGGTTGGCGGCGTGGTGCCGGGGCCGCTCAGCGTGGCGGGCGGCGCATTGTTTTCATTCAGGCTCTGTTCCTTGCGCTCGGTCTGCGCGAGCAGATCCATCAGCGGATCGGGCGCGACGGCGGGGTACAGGTCGAACACCAGCCGGTACTTGTACGCGCCGACCGGCGGCAACGTGAACACCTGCGGCTTCACCGACCCCTTCAGATCGAACACCATCCGCACGACGTGCGGTTGATATTGTCCGACGCGTACCGACTGAATCTGCGGATCGTTCGGCGTGATCTTCGACACCAGATCCTTGAGCGCCTGATCGAGATCGAGGCCGTTCAGATCGACCACCAGCCGGTCGGGGCCTTGCAGCAACTGCTGTGCGTTCTGCAAAGGCTGATCCGATTCGATCGTCACGCGGGTGTAATCCCGCGCCGGCCACACGCGCACGCCGAGTACCGAACTGGCCCACGCGAGACGCGGGGCGACGAGACCGAGCACGAGCGTGGACGCGCCCGCGCGCAGAATCTGCCGGCGCCGCCAGTTATGCGTTGCGGTGGCCGCCGATTCGATCGAGCGGAACGGTTTGATCAACATCTTTCGAGACATGCCTTTCCTGATTCGCTGTATGCCCGTGCGACGAGCACCCGGCCGTCGCCCTCGCTGTCCAGTTCGAGCGAGAAGACGAGATCCGGCACGCCGAGGAGACGCCCCGCGCGTTGCGGCCATTCGACGAGGCAGATTGCGCCGCTGTCGAAATACTCGCGAAAGCCGGCGTCGGCCCATTCGGCCGGATCGGTGAATCTATAAAGATCGAAGTGATAGAGCGCGAGTTCCCCGGCGGGCCGTTCGAGCACGTAGGGTTCGACGAGTGTGTAAGTGGGACTGCGCACGCGGCCGGTGTGGCCGAGGCCGCGCAAGGTCGCGCGCACGAGCGTGGTTTTGCCGGCACCGAGATCGCCGCTGAGTTGTACTTGCAGTCCGTGGAAAGCCCCATCACGCTTAGCGTCTGGCGTCTGCTGCCGCGTTTTTTGCTGCATTCCGCGCACGCTTTCGATCGCCTGCGCAAAACGCGCGCCGAATGCGTTGGTGGCGGCTTCGTCCGCGAGCGCGAAAGAGCGTTCGAGCAGGACGTCGGCGGGCGGTTGGATCGCGAGATCAGAGTTGACGGGCATTCTCGTAAAATGGCGTGATGAACCGAAGTCCGGAGTCCCCTGTTTCCCGCACGCCTGCGTCCGTTGACGATGCGCGTGCCGTGCGTCATTTCGATGAAGCGGCGCTGGAAGCGCTCGCGCTGCGCATCAAAACGTGGGGCCGTGAACTGGGTTTCGGGGCGATCGGCATCAGCGATACCGACCTCTCCGCTGCCGAAGCGCCGCTTGCAGCATGGCTGGAGGCGGGTTGCCACGGCGAGATGGATTATATGGCGAAACATGGGATGAAACGCGCGCGGCCCGCCGAGCTTGTGGCCGGCACGCGACGTGTGATTACCGCCCGCATCGCCTATTTGCCTGCGCAAACGCTGGACGCAAAGGTGGACGAAAGCGCGTCGCCGGATGCTCCGCTTGTGCCGCAAGACTGGCGCGCAGCCGAGCATGCGCGGCTCGCGGACCCGTCGGCCGCGGTGGTGTCGATCTATGCGCGGGGCCGCGATTACCACAAGGTGATGCGTAACCGTTTGCAACATCTGGCCGAAAAAATCGAGGCGGAGATCGGCGCGTTTGGCTATCGCGTGTTCACCGATTCCGCGCCGGTGCTGGAAGTCGAACTGGCGCAGAAGGCGGGGATTGGCTGGCGTGGCAAACATACACTGCTGCTGCAACGCGATACCGGTTCGCTGTTTTTTCTCGGCGAAATCTATGTCGACGTACCGCTGCCCACTGATGCCGAGACCTCGCCTGAACAGGCGCCCGAAACCCCTGGTTCGCACTGCGGCAGTTGCACGCGCTGCATCGGCGCGTGCCCGACCGGCGCGATCGTCGCACCTTATAAAGTCGATGCACGGCTGTGCATCTCGTATCTGACGATCGAATTGAAGGGCAGTATTCCCCTGGAATTGCGGCCGCTGATCGGTAATCGTGTGTATGGCTGCGACGATTGCCAGCTCGTGTGTCCATGGAACAAGTTCGCGCAGGCCGCGCCGGTCGGCGATTTCGATGTGCGGCACGGGCTCGATCGCGCGACACTGGTCGAGCTGTTCGCATGGTCCGCGGACGAGTTCGATACGCGGATGCAGGGCAGCGCGATACGCCGCATCGGCTATGAGAGCTGGCTGCGCAATCTGGCGGTGGGGATGGGCAATGCGCTGCGCGCGTCGCCTGAGAGCTTGAGCGTCGATGCGCGCGAGGCGATTGTGGCGGCGTTGCGCTTGCGTGCCGCCGACCCTTCCGCCGTGGTGCGCGAGCATGTGGAATGGGCGTTGGAAGCGGCGTAAAGTAGCGGCATTCTGGAGGGGTGTTTTTTCTGCGTAGCGCGCCTGTACCCCATGCAGGTACGTTACCGCGAAACCTGAAATGCCCCGCTGTTCACGGAGCAGGCAATCATGTTCAACGCAGTGATCGATGCGCCGTTCGGCAAGGTGGGCATCCGTCTCGAAGGCGGCGCCGTGCGCGAGATCGTCTATCTGCCGGATTCGATGCGCAACGTCGCGCCAGATACACCGTTGGCGAAGCAAGCCGTCGAGCAGATCGAGCGTTATTTCGAGCGGGCGTCGGCGAAGTTCGAATTGCCGCTGGCGCCGGTCGGTACAGCATTTCAGAAGCGCGTCTGGCAGGCGATCAGCGATATCCCGCCCGGCGTCGTGCTGACCTACGGGCAATTGGCGAAGAGAGTGGGCAGTGCGCCGCGAGCGGTGGGGCAGGCGTGCGGCGCGAACTATTTCCCGATCGTGATTCCATGTCATCGGGTGGTGAGCTCGAGCGGCATCGGCGGCTTTGCGAATCACGCCGAAGATGGCTTCTTTCGCAACGTCAAGCGCTGGCTATTGGCGCATGAAGGCATTCCCTACGCATGAGCGACACACTGATTGACGACGCGCCCGCCGCGTCACCTCTGTTTCTGGCGAGCTCGGCGTCTATCGACGCTTTCTGCGACGCGTTGTGGCTCGAACACGGACTGTCGCGCAATACGCTCGATGCATACCGCCGCGATTTGCGGCTCTTCTGCGAATGGCTCGCGCAAACCCGCAACACGTCGCTCGACACGGCCAGCGAAGCCGATCTCAATGCGTATAGCGCGGCGCGTCAGAAAGACAAGTCGACGTCGGCGAACCGGCGGCTCTCTGTGTTTCGCCGCTACTATGGCTGGGCGGTGCGGGAGCATCGCGCGAATGTCGATCCGACGCTGCGCATCCGTTCGGCCAAACAGCCGCCGCGTTTTCCTTCGACACTCACCGAAGCGCAAGTCGAAGCGCTGCTCGGCGCGCCCGATATCGACACCCCGTTAGGCCTGCGCGACCGGACGATGCTGGAGTTGATGTACGCGAGCGGGTTACGCGTGACCGAACTGGTCACGTTGAAGACGGTAGAAGTGGGTCTGAACGAAGGCGTGGTGCGCGTGATGGGCAAGGGCTCGAAAGAGCGCCTGATTCCATTCGGCGAAGAGGCGCACGGCTGGATCGAACGCTATCTGCGCGAAGCGCGGCCGGCGCTGCTGGGCGCTCGCGCGGCCGATGCGCTGTTCGTCACGGCCCGCGCGGAGGGCATGACGCGTCAGCAGTTCTGGAACATCATCAAGCGGCACGCGGCAGCGGCCGACGTGCACGCGCCGCTCTCGCCGCACACGCTGCGGCACGCGTTCGCGACGCACTTGCTGAACCACGGCGCCGATCTGCGCGTCGTGCAACTGCTGCTCGGCCACACCGATATCTCGACTACGCAGATTTACACGCACGTTGCCCGCGAGCGTTTGAAGTCGCTGCATGCGCAGCATCATCCGCGGGGGTGATCCGCGCTCGCGGTTGCGATCGCCATTGCCCTTGCCGTTGCGTTAAATGAACTCGCGCAGGCGGTGCTTGAGAATCTTGCCCGTCGATGCAGACGGCAAAGCGGCGAGCACTTTCACTTCGGCGGGGCGCTTATACGGCGCGAGACGTTCGCCGCACCACGCAATCAGTTCAGCGGGCGTCACCTTGGCACCTGCTGTCAATTCGACGAACGCGACCACTTCCTCGTTACCTTCGACCGCGCGTCCGATCACCGCCGATTGCACGACCTCCGGATGCGCATTCAACACATGCTCGACCTCGGCCGGGTAGACGTTGAAGCCCGAGCGGATGATCAACTCCTTGCTGCGCCCGACGATATGCAACGCGCCGTCCGCGTCCTCGCGCGCGAGATCGCCGGTCTTGAGCCAGCCGTCTTCAGTGACGGTTGCACGAGTCAGCTCCGGGTTGCGGTAATAACCGAGCATCACGTTCGGTCCACGCACCCACAGCTCGCCGATCTCGCCTCGCGCGGCATGGACGCCATCGAGCCCGACGAAGCGGACCTCGACACCCGGAATGACTTCGCCGACCGAGCAATCGCTGCGCGGCGCGTCGAGCATGGTGTGCGAGACGGTTGGGCTGCTCTCGGTCATGCCGTAGCCGTTGTGCAGCGGCAGGCCGTAGACGCTTCCGACCTGCGCTTTCAACGTGGCGTCGAGCGGCGAGCCGCCCGAATAGGCAAAGCGCAGATATGGCGCGGACCACGCTTGGCCGTGCGTCTGCAGGTGTTCGAGCAATTTCGCGTGCATCGCCGGGACGCCCTGGAAGATCGACACGCGCTCGTCGGCGAGCGCGCGGCGCACGGCTTCCGGTGCGAAACGCGGCGCGAGGCGCAGGGTCGCGCCGGCGTACAGACTGCCGAGGCAAACCGACGCGAAGCCGTAGACGTGCGAGATCGGCAGCACGGCGTAGACGACGTCGTCCGGACCGACTTTGCGCAAGCGGCTCGACACGGCCGCGATGAACAGCAGATTGCGGTGCGACAGCATCACGCCCTTCGGCGCGCCGGTGGTGCCCGTGGTGTAGATGAGCGCGGCGCATTGACGGTCGTTGTCGGCTTCGACGCGTTCCGCCTTTACCGTGTCGTCCACCACGTAGGACCACGCGCCGATATCCGGCGTGATGGTGGGCGCTGGGCTGGTTTGATGGCGCTGCGCGTGCTGTTGCGCATCGGCCGAGCTTTCGACCGCATAGGCGACCACGCGTGGCTGCGCATGCGCACGGATCGCGTCGAGCTCGGCAGCGGACAGGCGCGCGTTTGACACCAGCGCCCACGCATCGAGCCTGGCGGTGGCAAACAGCAGCACGATCTGCACGATGCAGTTTTCCGCGACGATCATCACCCGATCGCCGCCGCGCACGCCCCATTCGCGTAGCAGCGCGGCAGTGGCATCGACGGCGTCCAGCAGTTGCGCGCTGGTGAGACGGCGCGCATCCTCGATCAACGCAATGTGCTGTGGATCGCGCGCCGCGGCGAGTGCGGGAATCTCGGCGATACGCGCCGGCAGCGCGGCGAGCAGCGCCGGAATGTCGATGGCATGGCGAGTGGGCGAATCGAAGCTCAATGCTGTCTCCTGAAAACGGTGCAGTGCCCGGCATGCTTCGCGCCGGACAATTTTCGAACGATCGTGCCACAGTCGCCGAGCCCGCACAATTGGCCATTCGGCAAATAGCCGTTGTGCAAACTCGCCATTACAATGCGCCGATGAGCAAATCCAGACACGTTTCCGAAACGCCCGCGACACAGTTTCTGCGCCGTCACGGCGTTACGTTCGGCGAACATCCTTACGATTACGTCGAGCACGGCGGCACCGAGGAATCGGCGCGCCAGCTCGGCGTGGACGAACACCACGTCGTCAAGACGCTGGTGATGGAAGACGAGCACGCCAAGCCGCTGATCGTGCTGATGCACGGCGACCGTACCGTCAGCACCAAGAATCTGGCGCGGCAGATCGGCGCAAAGCGCGTCGAGCCCTGCAAGCCGGAAGTCGCGAACCGTCATTCCGGTTACCTGATCGGCGGCACCTCGCCGTTCGGCACGCGCAAGCAGATGCCGGTGTATGTCGAGTCGAGCATCCTGGAGATGGACAAGATCTGGCTGAACGGCGGGCGGCGCGGCTTTCTGGTCAGCATCGCGCCCACGGTCCTGATCGGGTTGCTGGCGGCGAAACCCGTGCAGTGCGCGAGCGTCGATTGACGTTTGTCTGAATGTTTTCCAGGCGGGCGGGTTCGGTAGAATGTGCGCCGCTTTGTTCCCTGTTGCGTTCCCCGTTGCGGTTGGGGTATCGAGTTTCAGACCGCCGATCCTTATAAGAGTCCCAGATGCAAAACCTGATCGTTGCCGTTGTTGCCTACCTGATCGGTTCGGTGTCGTTTGCCGTGATCGTGAGCGCCGCGATGGGGCTGGACGACCCGCGTTCGTACGGCTCGGGCAACCCGGGCGCCACCAACGTGCTGCGCAGCGGCAGCAAGAAGGCCGCGATTCTCACACTGATCGGCGACGCATTCAAAGGGTGGCTGCCGGTGTGGTTCGTCGTGCACTTCGGCGCACGTTACGGACTCGACGACACCGCGGTTGCGATTGCGTCGGTCGCCGTGTTTCTCGGCCACCTGTATCCGGTCTTCTTCCGCTTCAAGGGCGGCAAGGGTGTGGCCACTGCAGCGGGCGTGCTGCTCGCGATCAACCCGATCCTTGGCGCAGCGACCTTGCTGACGTGGCTGATCGTGGCTTTCTTCACGCGCTATTCGTCGCTGGCGGCATTGGCCGCGGCGGTGTTCGCGCCGCTCTTCGACGGTTTTCTGTTCGGGCCGCACATTATCGCGCTCGCAATCGTCGTGATGAGTTCGCTGCTGGTGTGGCGCCACCGCGGCAATATCGTCAAGCTGATGCACGGCCAGGAAAGCCGCATCGGCGACAAGAAGAAGGCCGACGCGGCTGCTAGCACGGCGACTGGCAATGAACCTTGAACCGCGCTGATACGCCGCCATGCAGGGCGCCTCGCGGGCGCCCGCCGGTTTGATGCGCTGAGGCTTAATCGCGGAAGTTGTTGAAGTCGAGCGGCGTATCGGTAACGTCCTTGCGCAGCATGGCGATGACGCTTTGCAGATCGTCGCGCTTGCCGCCGGTAATGCGCACCGCGTCGCCTTGAATGCTCGCCTGGACCTTGATCTTGCTGTCCTTCACGAGGCGCACGATTTTCTTCGACAGATCGCCGGACACGCCTTTCTTGATCTTGATGACCTGCTTGACTTTGTCGCCGCCGATCTTCTCGATCTTGCCGTAGTCTAGGAAGCGCACGTCCACGTTGCGCTTGGCCATTTTCGACAACAGCACGTCTTTCACCTGACCGAGTTTGAAGTCGTCGTCCGCGTAGGCCGTGATTTCGTTTTCCTTGTGTTCGACGCGCGCGTCCGACCCTTTGAAGTCGAAGCGGGTTGAAATTTCCTTGTTGGACTGCTCGATCGCGTTCTTGACTTCGATCATGTTCGCTTCGCAGACGACGTCGAACGATGGCATTGCTTTCTCCCAATAGTGCTGCGGTGCGTGACGCGGCCGGTCGGTCGCTCACGGGGCACTCGCTATAATCACAGACCGGACGTCATTTTACCGATGCCTTTCCCTTTTGCCCAAGGCTGCCGCGCATTGTCGTGCAGCCGGGGCCAGACCAAGCCGCATTCCGCTCATTCCGATGCTCCAGTTCGACTCCCCCGCTTTCATTGCCGACTATCCACTGAAGGCGCATAACACCTTCGGCTTCGATGTCCGCGCGCGGTTTGCGTGCCGGATCGAGCGCGAAGCGCAGCTGATGCCGGCGGTGCGCGATCCGCGTGCTGCCGGCTTGCCGCGGCTGCTGCTGGGCGGCGGCAGCAACGTTGTGCTGACGGGCGACTTCGGCGGTCTGGTGCTGCTGGTTGCATTGCGAGGCCGCCAAATCGTGCGTGAGGATGATGACGCATGGTACGTCGAGGCGGCAGCGGGTGAGCCGTGGCATGACTTTGTCGCGTGGACTTTGGCGCAAGGGCTGCCTGGCTTGGAGAATCTCGCGCTGATTCCGGGCACGGTGGGGGCGGCGCCGATCCAGAACATCGGCGCGTATGGGCTGGAGATGTGCGAGCGCTTTGCGTCGCTGCGGGCGGTGGAGCTGGCGACGGGCGAAGTCGTCGAACTCGATGCCGACGCGTGCCGGTTCGGCTATCGCGACAGTTTTTTCAAGCGGGACGGGCGCGACCGTTTCGTGATTACGTCGGTGACGTTCCGTTTGCCGAAGGTTTGGACGCCGCGCGCCGGGTATGCGGATCTTGCGCGTGAACTGGCCACGGACGTGGCGCCCACCGCACAGGCGATCTTCGATGCGGTGGTCGCGGTGCGGCGCGCCAAGCTGCCCGATCCGCTTCAACTCGGCAACGCGGGAAGCTTCTTCAAGAATCCGGTGGTCGAGGCGGCGCAGTTTGAAGCGCTGAAGGTTCAGGCGCCGGACCTCGTGTCCTACCTTCAGCCGGATGGCCGGGTGAAGCTTGCGGCGGGCTGGTTGATCGATCGATGTGGCTGGAAAGGCCGCGCGATGGGCGCAGCCGCCGTGCATGAGCGGCAGGCGCTGGTGCTGGTGAATCGAGGTGGGGCGAGCGGTGCGGAAGTGTTGGCGCTGGCGCGGGCGATTCAGGAGGATGTGCTGGCGCGGTTTGGCGTTGAGCTGGAAGCGGAGCCGGTTTGTTTGTGACGGCGTGATTTGCTTGCTGCGATGAAAAAAAGGCGCCGGGAGAAAACTCCCGGCGCCTTTTTAATGTTAGCGGCCGCGATGCTCAGCTACGCTGACGGGGCGTTTTGGTTCCGGCCGCGCCTTGCGGCGCTTAACTTCGCTGCGCGAAGTTAGCCTTCACCGAAACGCACGTCCTCAGCTACGCTGACGACGTGCGTTTTCTGCAATCCGCATGCGCAGCGCGTTCAGTTTGATGAACCCGCCAGCGTCGGCTTGATTGTATGCGCCGCCGTCGTCGTCGAACGTGGCGATGGTCTTGTCGAACAGCGTTTCCTTCGAATCGCGCGCGACAACCGACACGCTGCCCTTGTACAGCTTCACACGCACCCAGCCGTTGACCTTCTCCTGGGTATGGTCGATCAGCACCTGGATTGCGCGACGCTCCGGGCTCCACCAGTAACCGTTGTAAATCAACGCAGCGTAGCGCGCCATCAGGTCGTCCTTCAGGTGGGCCACTTCACGGTCGAGCGTGATCGACTCGATGCCGCGGTGCGCCTTCAGCATGATCGTGCCGCCCGGCGTTTCATAGCAGCCGCGCGACTTCATGCCGACGTAACGGTTTTCCACCAGATCCAGACGGCCGATGCCGTGCTTGCCGCCCAAGCGGTTCAGTTCGGTCAGCATTTCAGCCGCCGACAGACGCTTGCCGTTGATCGCAACCGGATCGCCGTGTTCGTATTCGATGTCGAGGTATTCGGCCTGGTCGGGCGCCTGTTCCGGCGACACCGTCCAACGCCACATATCGGCTTCGGCTTCTGCCTTCGGATCTTCCAGGTGACGGCCTTCGAACGAGATGTGCAGCAGGTTCGCGTCCATCGAATACGGCGCGCCACCTTGCTTGTGCTTCATTTCGATCGGAATGCCGGCCTTTTCGGCGTACGCGAGCAGCTTTTCGCGCGACAGCAGGTCCCATTCGCGCCACGGTGCGATCACCTTGATGCCGGGTTCCAGCGCGTAGTAGCCGAGTTCGAAGCGAACCTGGTCGTTACCCTTGCCGGTCGCGCCGTGCGACACCGCTTGCGCACCCGTGGCGCGCGCGATCTCGATCTGGCGTTTGGCGATCAGCGGACGCGCGATCGACGTGCCCAGCAGGTACTCGCCTTCATAGATCGTGTTGGCGCGGAACATCGGGAACACGAAGTCACGCACGAATTCTTCGCGCAGGTCTTCAATGAAGATGTTTTCCTGCTTGATGCCGAGTTGCAGGGCTTTCTTGCGCGCCGGTTCCAGCTCTTCGCCCTGGCCGATGTCGGCCGTAAACGTGACGACTTCGGCGTCGTAGTTGTCCTGCAACCACTTCAGGATGACGGAGGTGTCGAGGCCGCCCGAATAGGCGAGCACGACTTTCTTGATATCGCTCATGGTGAACTCGTAGCTGGAGAAAGCGGGAAAACAGGGCACACCGGGCGTTCCGGAGCGCGGAAAATCACTATTTTGACACTAAACCGTCGGGTGCCCGCGTTTTTGGGACGGTGCGATGGCCGGCTTAGTGATTCAGCTTGCCGAGCAGCAGATATTCCATCAACGCCTTTTGCACGTGCAGACGGTTTTCCGCCTCGTCCCACACGACGCTTTGCGGACCGTCGATGACTTCCGCGCTGACTTCCTCGCCGCGGTGGGCAGGCAGGCAGTGCATGAAGAGCGCATCCGGATTCGCGCGCGCCATCATTTCGGCATCGACGCAAAAGTCCGCGAACGCTTTCTTGCGTGCTTCGTTTTCGGCTTCGAAGCCCATGCTGGTCCACACGTCTGTGGTGACCAGATCGGCGCCCGCACAGGCTTCGTTCGGATCGTCGAATTCCTGATAGAAGGGCGCGCTCCCGGCGGCGACCAGCGCGTGGTCGAGCTTGTAGCCCGGCGGTGTGGACAGGCGCAGCTTGAAGCCGAGAATCTGCGCGGCTTCAATCCACGTGTACAGCATGTTGTTGGCGTCGCCGACCCATGCGACCGTCTTGTCGCGAATCGGCCCGCGATGCTCGAAGTACGTGAAAATGTCCGCCAGCACCTGGCACGGGTGATATTCGTTGGTCAGCCCGTTGATCACAGGCACGCGTGAATTCTCGGCGAAGCGCTGGAGGATGTCCTGGCCGAACGTGCGGATCATGATGATGTCGACCATGCGCGAGATCACTTGCGCTGCGTCTTCGATCGGTTCGCCGCGGCCGAGTTGCGTGTCGCGCGTGCTCATGAACACGGCGTGGCCGCCCAGCTGGAAGATGCCGGCTTCGAACGACAGGCGCGTGCGCGTCGAGTTTTTCTCGAAGATCATCGCAAGCGTGCGGTCGTGCAGCGGATGGTAAGTCTCGTAGTTCTTGAATTTGCGTTTCAGAATGCGCGCGCGTTCCAGCACGTACTCGTAGTCTTCCAGCGAGAAATCCTTGAACTGCAGGTAGTGGCGAATTTTCTTGGCGGTCATGAAACAAATACGGCGGTCTCACCCGGCAGAATTGCCGGACGGCGCCGCCGTCGTTTGTGGTAACTCAAAGCAGCATAAAGGATTTTGCTTCGTTTGACGAGTCGGCCAAAAGGCCGGGTAAGCCCGCTGAAAGGCTCGCGCAACCTTCAGATGGAGCTTGTGTGCGCTGCGGAAAAAGGTCCTCTGCGCTATAATCCACCGGTTATCCCTAAGCCCAGCAGGCCGGTATTGAGCTTGCGGGACACGGCTCGCGCGGTTCGGAAAGTTTCCTCGTGGTGCGCCGTCATGATGAGCGTCGAGGCGGGTCAACCGGCCTTCGCCGTTTTTGGTGGCGCATCGCCAAAGCGGCCTATACGACGGTGGCGACGTGTTCACGCATCCCAAAAGCCGCTTTTCAGTCAGCTTTGCCGTCATCCCGCTGGGCAGTCACACAGGTATTCCTACATGGCCGAAGCAGCTCCAACCGAATATTTCATTCAGGGCATCACGTCGACCGGAAAAAAGTTTCGACCGAGCGACTGGTCGGAGCGGCTCGCAGGCGTGATGTCATGCTTCGGTCCCGGCCCGGGCGGCAAGGGGCCGAACGCCTACCTGCAATACTCGCTGTACGTCCGGCCCACCATGCTCGGCGACCTCAAATGCGTGATTCTCGATTCGCGCTTGCGCGACATCGAACCGATGGCCTTCGATTTCGTCCTGAACTTCGCGAAAGACAATGATCTCGTCGTGACCGAGGCGTGTGAGTTGCCACCTGAGCACGGCACGCAACAACCCAGGAACACGCGTTAAGGCTTACGCGGGATCAGCAAAACAAAAACCCGCCGGCAGCGGGTTTTTTTATGCCTGAAGGAAGCGCTGGCTTTAATAAGCAACCAGTTGACTCGCGAACATGCGCAGCAGCCAGCTAACTCGCAAGCGGACCCGGATGAGTATCCGGATCAACAATCCCCAAGCAAAAAAGCCCGCCGAAGCGGGCTTTCATGACGCAGCGGAAACAGGAGGTAGCCCACCGAAGCGGGCTGACCGAATTTACTGCGCTGCGGACGCTTGCAGACCCTTAAGGGCTGCAGCGAGGCGGCTCTTATGGCGAGCTGCCTTGTTCTTGTGCACGATTTTCTTGTCGGCGATGATGTCGATGGTCTTCGACGACGCCTGGAAGATTTCAGCGGCCTTAGCCTTGTCGCCGGCGTCGATCGCCTTGCGAACAGCCTTGATAGCCGTGCGGAACTTCGAGCGCAGTGCCGAGTTGTGCGAGTTTGCCTTGGCGGCCTGGCGGGCGCGCTTGCGTGCTTGTGCGGAGTTAGCCATGACGGTTCCTTATCCTGTTCCTGTTTCCAGTACCTGACCTTCAAGTGGTGAGGTGCTGCTTTTAATCCGAACCCCTGGAAGCGATTGCCCAGGAGCGCAAAAGTGTCGAAATAATCGACGAATCAGCCGATCGAACTACGCGAAGGCGGGCTCGTGTTCCGGTGTGTTTGGAGGCTGGCTGGCGCTTGAATACTGCGTGCCTGAACCCCATCCGAAAATTGAGCGAGCTTCGAAACCGGCGATTATAGCAACAAAATCAGGCACGTGGCAACGGGCAATGAGCAATCCAGATGCGCCGGCGCGGCGCACGAAGCCTTGCGTTCCGTAAGCCGCCACGCGCCGCGCGCTTGCCGGAGGCCCGCGATAGGCCAGCAACAGGCATGCGGACCAGCAAGCCAATCAACAAAAAACCGTCTCGGTCGGCCACATGATCGAACGTCTGCGGCTTAAATCGGTCCGATTCGCTTCCCGGCTCGTCGTCCGCACGTGCGGCACCCGTATAATAAGCGCCCCATGAATCTATTCCGAGCCCTGCTGACGGTCAGCGGCTTCACGCTGCTGTCGCGCGTGACCGGACTGGCCCGCGAAACGCTGATCGCTCGTGCGTTCGGTGCCAGTCAATTCACTGACGCGTTCTACGTCGCCTTCCGTATTCCAAACCTGCTGCGCCGCATTTCCGCCGAAGGCGCGTTCTCGCAGGCCTTCGTGCCGATTCTCGCCGAGTTCAAGAACCAGCAGGGACACGACGCTACCAAGGCGCTCGTCGACGCCACCTCGACCGTGCTCGCCTGGGCGCTGGCGATCCTGTCGGTGATCGGTGTGGTGGGGGCGTCGGGCGTGGTGTTCGTCGTCGCGTCCGGTCTGGCGCATGAGGGTCAGGCGTACGCGCTTGCCGTCACGATGACGCGCATCATGTTCCCGTACATCATCTTCATCTCGCTGACGTCGCTGGCGTCGAGCGTGTTGAACACGTACAAGAACTTTTCGCTGCCGGCTTTCGCGCCGGTGCTGCTGAACGTCGCGTTCATCGTTGCGGCGGTGTTCGTCGCGCCGTATCTGCAAACGCCGGTCTACGCGCTTGCGTGGGCGGTGATCGCGGGCGGTGTGCTGCAGTTCGCCGTGCAGTTGCCGGGTCTGAAAAAGATCGACATGCTGCCGCGCATCGGTCTCGATCCGCTGCGGGCGCTCGCGCATCGCGGCGTGAAGCGCGTGCTCTCGAAGATGGTGCCGGCGATGTTCGCCGTGTCGGTCGCGCAGATCAGCCTGATTATCAACACCAATATTGCGTCGCGGATCGGTCCGGGCGCGGTCTCGTGGATCAACTACGCTGACCGCCTGATGGAGTTTCCGACCGCGCTGCTGGGTGTCGCACTCGGCACGATTTTGCTGCCGAGCCTGTCGAAAGCGCACGTCGATGCCGATCCGCACGAATATTCGTCGCTGCTCGACTGGGGCCTGCGCATCACCTTCCTGCTGGCCGCGCCGAGTGCGATCGCGCTGTTTTTCTTCGCCGAACCGCTCACCGCGACGCTGTTTCACTACGGCAAGTTCGACGGCCACGCGGTGGTGATGGTCGGCCGCGCGTTGGCGGCATACGGCATCGGGCTGATCGGCCTGATTCTCATCAAGATCCTCGCGCCCGGTTTTTACGCGAAGCAGGACATCAAGACGCCGGTGAAGATCGGTATCGGCGTGCTGATCGTCACGCAGTTGAGCAACTACCTGTTCGTGCCGATTTTCGCGCATGCAGGCTTGACGCTGAGCGTCGGGTTGGGCGCGTGCGTCAACGCGCTGTTGCTGTTCCTTGGTTTGCGCAAGCGCGGCATTTATATGCCGTCGAAGGGCTGGCTGAAGTTCTTCGTGCAATTGCTCGGCGCGTGCCTCGTGCTCGCCGGCACGATGCATTGGCTGGCGATCAGCTTCGACTGGGTCGGCATGCATAGCCGGCCGGTCGACCGCATCGTCTTGCTGGGCGCGTGCCTCGTGCTGTTTGCCGCGCTATATTTCGGTATGCTTTGGCTGATGGGCTTCAAGTACGCGTATTTCAAAAGGCGAGTGAAGTGATCACGATGATGCGAGTTCTCGACTATTTCAGCACGCTCGTCGCCGAGGACGATAGCCTGCCGCTGACCGAGGCGGCGCTTTCGCTCGCGCAAGATGCTTATCCCGACCTCGATCTGCAAGGCACCTTGGCCGAGATCGACGAGCTGGTGGTGCGTCTTCGGCGCCGTATGCCGGACGACGCCGATATCAGGCAAAAGGTCGGCATCCTTAACCGGTTTTTCTTCCGCGAGCTGGGTTTCGCCAGCAACCTCAACGATTATTACGATCCCGACAACAGCCACCTGAACGCGGTGCTGAAACGTCGCCGCGGCATTCCGATTTCGCTGGCGGTGCTATATCTGGAGATGGCCGAGCAGATCGGCATCCCGGTGCGCGGCGTGTCGTTTCCCGGCCACTTTCTGCTGCGCGTGACCACACCCGATGGCGACGTGATGCTCGATCCGACCAGCGGCCATTCGCTCTCCGAATCGGAGATGGTGGAAATGCTGGAGCCGTATGTGGCGTCGGCGGGCGAGTCGGTGGGCAGGGCGTTGCGCATGCTGCTGCAACCGGCAACGCGTCGCGAGATCATTGCCCGCATGCTGCGCAATCTGAAATCCACTTATCTTCAGACGGAACGTTGGCAGCGCCTACTGGCGGTGCAGCAGCGTCTCGTGATCCTGTTGCCGGAAAGTATCGAAGAAGTGCGCGACCGTGGCTTCGCCTATGCGCGGCTCGATTATCTGCGCCCGGCACTCGAGGATCTCGAGCGATATCTCGGCGACCGGCCGGATGCCGAAGACGCGACTGTGGTGGAGTCGCAGTTGCACGAGTTGCGTCAACGCACCCAGCACAACGATCGCGACTGAAAAGCGTTGCCGAACGAAACAAAAACGCCTGCACATGAACCATGCGCAGGCGTTTTTCATTGGCGCAGCCGCGTAAAAGCGGCGCGCCGCATGCATCGTTACTTGGGCTGCATGCGGATCGCGCCGTCCAGACGAATCACTTCGCCGTTGAGCATCGGATTGTCGAAAATCTGCTTGGCCAGCATCGCATATTCCGCCGGTTTGCCCAGGCGCGGCGGGAACGGCACCATTGCGCCGAGCGCGTCCTGCACTTCCTGCGGCATGCCGAGCAGCATCGGCGTTTCGAAGATGCCCGGTGCAATTGTCATCACGCGGATCGCATTGCGCGACAGGTCGCGCGCGATCGGCAGCGTCATGCCGACCACGCCGGCTTTCGACGCCGCGTAAGCCGCCTGGCCGATCTGGCCGTCATACGCGGCCACCGACGCCGTGTTGATGATCACGCCACGCTCGCCATTCGCGTTCGGTTCGTTCTTCGACATTGCCGCGGCGGCGAGCCGGATCATGTTGAAGGTGCCGATCAGGTTGATTGAGATGGTGCGCGCGAACGAATCGAGCGGATGCGGACCATCCTTGCCGACCGTCTTGATGGCCGGCGCGACACCCGCGCAGTTGACGAGGCCGCGCAGCGTGCCGAGTTTCGTGGCAGCTTCGACCGCTTGCGTTGCGTCTTCTTCGCGGCTCACGTCGCATTTGACGAACACGCCGCCGAGCTCTTTCGCGAGCGCTTCACCTGCATCCTGGTTCAGATCGGCTAGCACCACCTTGCCGCCGTTTTCGACGAACAGGCTCGCGGTAGCGGCGCCGAGGCCGGACGCACCGCCGGTGATCAGGAATACGTTGTCACGAATCTCCATGTCTTCTCCTTTGCTTCAGTTCGGTAATGTCGAGATCGAATATTTTTTCGATAAACGATTGTAACGGCTATGTTGCAGCGCGGAAAGCGGAGCGGCGGCGGGCGTATCGGCTTGGCGTTTCCCATCCGTGAACAACCGCTACGGATGGCTAAATAATGCTGAGCGTGGCGTGCGGCTGTGAGCGCAAGGCGCGCGGCCGGCAATAAAAAAACCCGCCGGAATGGGCGGGTTTTTTTAACAGCTCACGCAAAGGCGAATTTACTTCAATGCATCGAACGCGCGGGCGCGAATTTCTTCGACTGTGCCGAGGCCCGAAATGCGCCGGTACTGCGGCGCCTTCAGCGGCGACGACGGGTCGCCGTTCTTCGCCCAGTTGTTGTAGTACTCGATCAGCGGCTTGGTCTGCGCAACGTACACGTCCAGACGCTTCTTGACCGTTTCTTCCTTGTCGTCATCGCGCTGGATCAGCGGCTCGCCCGTCACGTCGTCCACGCCTTCGACCTTCGGCGGGTTGAACTTGACGTGGTACGTGCGGCCCGACGCGGCGTGCGAGCGGCGGCCGCTCATACGCACGATGATCTCGTCGAACGGCACGTCGATTTCCAGCACGTAGTCGATCGCGACGCCGGCCTGCTTCATCGCTTCAGCTTGCGGGATCGTGCGCGGAAAACCGTCGAACAGATAACCGTTCGCGCAGTCCGGCTGCTGCAGGCGTTCCTTTACCAGGTTGATGATCAGCTCGTCCGTGACCAGTTCGCCGGCATCCATGAAGCGCTTTGCCTCGATGCCGAGCGGCGTGCCTGCCTTGACGGCCGCACGCAGCATGTCGCCGGTGGAAATTTGCGGAATGCCGAACTTTTCCTTGATGAAGTTTGCCTGAGTGCCCTTACCCGCTCCAGGAGCACCCAAAAGGATCAAACGCATGTGATATCTCCAGATCTATGTGAATTCTTTGGCGGCGCTGTAGCCATCCCATGAGTCGTCCGGGGACCCGCATCGGCTGCCGTGGTGCGCCTCGCGCTGCGCGTCGAGAAAGACGGCGCTGCAAGACGACGACGGCGCGACTGGGTGCAAACCCTGACTCTCGCTTTGAACGGGAGGCGCGCAGAACCGTCTGATTATGCCATGGGTTTTTCTGCTCAAGCCCCGAATAAAGCCTGCACGCGCGCCAGATCGGCGGGTGTGTCGACGCCGGGCAGCGGCGCGTCCTGGGTGACGAGCACCGCGATGCGCTCGCCATGCCACATCGCGCGCAGTTGTTCGAGCGCTTCGGCCTGCTCGATCGGCGAGATCGCGAGACTCGGGTAAGTGCGCAGGAATTGGGCGCGATATGCGTACAGGCCGATATGCCGGTGGACGGCCGCGGATGCAGGCGGTGCGGGCATCGTGGCCACATTGGGCCAATACGGCTGATACGCGTCGCGTGCCCACGGAATCGGCGCGCGCGAGAAGTACAGCGCGACGCCGCGCGCATCGAGCACGACCTTGACGACGTTCGGATTGAAGATTTCGGCGGGGTCCGTGATCGGATGCGCCGCGGTGGCAATAGCACAGCCGCTACTGGTCGCGAGGTGCGACGCAACGCCGCATACCAGCGCGGGGTCGATCAGCGGTTCGTCGCCCTGCACGTTCACGACGATCGTGTCGTCGCTCCAGCCGAACTGCGCTGCCACTTCCGCGAGACGGTCGGTGCCCGACGGATGATCGGCGCGCGTCAAGACGGCTTCGAAGCCGTGCTCGCGGGCCACGTCGAGCACCGCTTGCGCGTCGGAGGCGATCAGCACCTGTTGCGCGCCCGATTCGCGCGCGCGCTCGGCGACCCGCACCACCATCGGTTTGCCGCCGATGTCGGCGAGCGGCTTGTTGGGCAGACGCGTCGAGGCGAGCCGGGCGGGCACGACGGCGATGAACGGGGAAGTGGTGGCGTTGGTCATCGGAAAGATGAGCGGCGATGAAACCGGAAGAGAGCGCCCGCGATTGCACCGCGAGCGCTAACAGGAAAGAACGCAAATGCAGATTGCAAATGCGGACCGGAAGCGCGGGGTTGTCGGAATGCAGCGACTCCGCGTGGGCAAACTCAGGCGACGGAGCCCGGATTCAGGTCGACGGGCGTGCCTTCAACGGTTTGCCGCGCTTCGTCCACGAGCATCACGGGAATACCGTCGCGGATCGGATAGGCGAGCTTGTCGGCGTTGCAGATCAGTTCCTGCGCCGCACGGTCGTAGCTGAGCGGACCCTTGCAGATTGGGCAGACGAGAATTTCAAGCAGGCGAGCGTCCACGGATTTTCTCCACAACTAATGCAATGAGGCGATGATCGAGCGCGGCTTCGACCGGGACAACCCAGATGCGCGCATCGTGCCAGGACCCTAATTTTACCGCATCCTTTTCCGTTATCAGGATGGCATCGGCGTCCACGTCTGTAAAAGGATTGCGCTCGAACGCGTAGTGGTCCGGCAATGCGCGGGTAGAGGGCGTGAGACCGGCGGCGCGCAGCGTCGCGAAAAAGCGCTCCGGCGCACCGATGCCGGCGGCCGCCAGCACGCGATCGCCGCTGAACTGCGCGAGAGGCCGGCGCAGAGCCGGATTGTCGAGGTGCCAGGCATCTGCGGGCGCGAGTTGCAGCGCGAAGGTGTTCGGCCACGCGGGCAGCGAGCGTGCATACGGATCGTTGATCAGCGTCGCATCGCGGCGGCGCGACAGCGGCTCGCGCAGCGGGCCGGCCGGCAGCAGAAAACCATTGCCGCCGAGCCGATGATCGAAGACCACCAGTTCGGCGTCGCGTGCGAGTCGGTAATGCTGCAAGCCGTCGTCGCTGACGATCACGTCGACCTCGCGATGCGCGGCGCACAGCGCCTGGGCGGCTGCGACGCGGTCCGGGCAGACCCACACCGGTGCGCCGGTGCGGCGTGCGATCAGCAATGGTTCGTCGCCGCCGACGCTCGCCGCCGACGCGGACGTGACCGGCGTCGGCGTCTTGACGCGCGCGCCGTAGCCACGTGACACCACGCCGGGCGTAAAGCCGGCCGCGCGCAACGCTTCCACCAGCGCGATCACGGTCGGCGTCTTGCCGGTGCCGCCCACGGTCACGTTGCCGACCACCACCACCGGCACGCCGACGCGCACCGATTTCAACCAGCCGAGCGAGAAGGCGGTGCGGCGTGCGGCGGCAATCGCGCCGAACGCGCACGCGAAGGGCGTCAACGCCCACGCGAGCGGGCCGCGCTGCTGCCATTCGCGTGTTAGGCGAGCTTCGAGACGGTTGTTCAGATCGCTCATCGGCAAGCCGCCGGGACGCGCGACGCGCAGCAGCGCACCAGAAGTGGCTGGGGCGGTGGCGTAGAAGCGCAAGGCGCGATACACGGGGCAAGCATCAACGCGGTTCTCCGGGCAGTCGAAAAGGCAGTTGAAAATGAGGCGGCGGCGTTCGACGCCCAGCGTCCGACACGTCAGCAGTGTGCCGTAGTGGCGAGCGCTGCGGGGCGTGCAGCACGCCGTCGAACCCGCCACTCTAGCGCGCGTGCGTCCCGCGCGGCAAGTCGTGCGCCGAGCGTCGCACGGCGAATTGACACTTTTGGCGAGGCACACAGTCTGTGGATAACTTTGTGGAAAACCTGCCTTCCGACCGGCTGGGAAGGCCGTTCCGAGCGCTCCGTATCGGCAATCATTCTCTTTAACGAGATATAAATGCCATATAAATCAACGGCATGCTTCCAATTTGCAAGGCCTGGCGGGCAATTGGGAGGCGTTCATCTGACGGGGCCCGCCATGTGGACACTTTTGACAATTCTTACGCTGCGCTGGACGTCGGTGGCCACTCGGTCTATCGTCTGTCCGGCCAGTCAAACATATTCCTCGCATGAATTCCGAAAGCCCTTTTTCGTCGTCGGCCGCACTCGGCGGTGAGGTCGTCGTTCCCGTTTCCGTCCTCAATCGCGCGATCGGCACGATGCTTGAACGCTCGTTTCCGCTCGTCTGGGTGGCCGGCGAAGTGTCGAACTTCACCCGCGCCGCAAGTGGCCATTGGTATTTCTCGATCAAGGATGCGCAGGCGCAGATGCGTTGCGTGATGTTCCGTGGTCGAGCGCAATACGCCGAATTCACGCCGCGCGAAGGCGACCGCATTGAAGTGCGCGCGCTGGTGACGATGTACGAGCCGCGTGGCGAGTTGCAACTGAATGTCGAAGCGGTGCGCCGCACGGGGCAGGGGCGTCTCTACGAAGCGTTTCTCAAGCTGAAAGCGCAGCTTGAAGCGGAGGGCCTGTTTGCCGCTGAACGCAAGCGCGCGTTGCCGGCCCATCCGCGCGCGATCGGTGTCGTGACGTCGTTGCAAGCCGCCGCGTTGCGCGATGTCTTGACCACCCTGAGCCGCCGCGCGCCGCATATTCCGGTGATCGTTTATCCGGCGCCGGTGCAGGGCGTGGGCGTCAGCGCGAAACTCGCCGCGATGGTCGATACAGCGAACGCCCGGCGCGAAGTCGACGTGCTGATCGTGTGCCGCGGCGGCGGGTCGATCGAAGACCTGTGGGCGTTCAACGAAGAAGTACTCGCTCGCGCCATTGCGGAAAGCGCGCTGCCGGTGGTGAGCGGCGTCGGTCACGAAACCGATTTCACGATTGCCGATTTTGCCGCCGACGTGCGCGCGCCGACGCCGACCGGCGCCGCCGAACTCGTCAGTCCACAGCGCGTTTTGTTGCTGCGTGAACTCGATCACCGGCATGCGACGCTTGCACGCGGCTTCGGCCGGATGATGGAGCGGCGCGCACAACAACTCGACTGGCTCGCGCGCCGGTTGGTGTCGCCGGCCGAGCGGCTCTCACGGCAGCGTGCGCACCTGCAGCAACTGAGCGTACGGCTCGCGTCGGCGGGCACGCGCCCGGTGCGCGACGCACGCGCGCGTTTTTCGCTGCTGCAGATGCGCTGGCAACGCTGGCGTCCCGATCTTGCTGCGCATCAGGCGAAACTGAAGAGTCTCGCGCAGCGTCTCGACAATGCATTGTTACGCCAGCATGAACGTCAGACCGCTCGTATCGCGACGCTCGCCGCGCGGCTCGAAGTACTGAGTCCGCGGCGCACGCTGGAACGCGGCTATGCCGCGGTGCTCGATGCGCAGAGCGGCCGTGCGGTGCGCACGCCGGCGTCGTTGAAACCCGGGCGGCGTCTCACGGTGCATCTCGCCGAGGGCTCCGCGGACATTGCACTCGCCGATGTGCAACCGCGTCTTACCGAGGGTTTCTGACACTTCGCCGACACCGTACTTTTGACCTCGCAAACGGCATGCGCGAGCACTAATTACGCCATCCGTGCAGCATGTTCGCCGATGCCGGACATAAAGTCCGTTGGTTTGCGGGGTTATTCCAAGTCGCCTACAATCCAGTGCTCTACAGCGTTATCCGCAGACTCCCCATAAACAGATACAGATAGAAGGAAAGCACCATGGAACATACGCTCCCGCCGCTGCCGTTCGCGAAAAACGCACTCGCTCCGCATATGTCGGAAGAGACGCTCGAGTTTCACTACGGCAAGCACCACCAGACCTATGTGACTAACCTGAACAATCTGATCAAGGGCACGGAGTTCGAAAACCTGTCGCTCGAAGAAATCGTCAAGAAAGCATCGGGCGGTCTCTTCAACAATGCAGCTCAAGTGTGGAACCACACGTTCTTCTGGAACAGCCTGTCGCCGCAAGGTGGCGGTGCTCCGAGCGGCGCACTCGCTGACGCGATCAACGCCAAGTGGGGTTCGTTCGACAAGTTCAAGGAAGAATTCGCCAAGACCGCAATCGGCACGTTCGGCTCGGGTTGGGCATGGCTGGTGAAGAAGGCCGACGGTTCGCTCGACCTGGTGTCGACGAGCAATGCTGCTACGCCGCTGACCACGGACGCCAAGGCACTGCTTACGATCGACGTGTGGGAACACGCGTACTACATCGACTATCGCAATGCGCGTCCGAAGTTCGTCGAAGCGTACTGGAACATCGTGAACTGGGCATTCGCCGAGAAGAATTTCGCGTGAGATTGTCTGTTCCGTCACGATGAAGTTTGGAAACGGCAACAAAGTCTGGAAACGCCGCAGGATGTTTCGCAATAAACTTTGGAAACCGTAGCCGATCTGAAAGCCCTCCGCTGTGAGGGCTTTTTTTCGTCTGTTTCCGCGCCCGCTTGAACGTTGCTTGACGGGTTGTGGTACGCGCTTCGACTGATGACCGGCAGGCCTGCCTCAAAGCGGTTTTCGCCGTGGAATTCGGGCTGCTGAGCCTGCGCGCGCAAGCCGGCGCCGCAGAGTGCCCGTGCGACTGTCTGAGGCGGGCACCGAGGACGTAGGCGCAGGGGCAAAGTCACGTACTGCCGCAGCAGCGTTTCGCTGGCGACAAATGTATAAGCCATCCTAACTAGATTGAGCGGGCGTCGCAACCTTCATCCTCAGGCATCCAGATGAATCTGCAAGCCTGACGCGCTATACAACGCGGTCGCCTTAAAGCCGTCGACCGTCACGGTCGAGAAGCGTCCCTGCAGGCCGTTGCAATCGATCAGCGCAATCGTGTCGCCCACCTTGGGCGTGTAGCCCGCGGCGAACTTCACATGCAGCGTGCCGCCCACGATCGACGTCTGTCCGCTTACCGCCATGCGGCCCTGATCGCCTGCACCGCGATCGATCTCGAGCGTGCCGCCTGCCAACTGCGTGTACCTGCCGCCGATATTCACACGCGAGGTCGCATTCGCGACCACCGTGCCGCTACCGACATACACGTCACCTGAACCAAACGCGTTCACCGATCCGGCGACCAGCGTTCCACCCTGTACCTGAGTTCCGCCGCTATACGCGTTCGATCCGGCCAGCGTGAGCGAACCCGTCCCGTTGAAGGTCAATTTGCCCGCGCCAGCGATGTCGTTGCGCCACGTATCGGCGGCATTGAAGCCACCTTGCGAGGCGTCCATCGACACCACCACGTTGCCCGCGAACCCGCCATAGCCGTCGGCCGCGGCGAACAGGTTCAGGCGACCCCAGCCTTCCGCATCGTCGAGGACCGGGAAGCCCGAGGTGAGCGCGGTCGTCTTCAGTACCACGCGGCGCTGATCCGCGCTCAGATACGGAAGGCGCGTTTCGAGCAGCACTTCGGCGCCTTTAGGCACGACGGCGGCGGTCGTGGTCGCGGCGATCGGCGTGAAGCCGAAGGTCAGCCGGCGCATGAAGTTCGCCTTGTTGGTCGCGTAATCGGCGAAGCGGTCGGTAGCCGTCGTGCCCGATTCAGCCAGCGCGCGGAAGGTGGTCGCATTCGTGTTGGTCAGCGTGTACAGCGTGCTATGCGCTTGCGTGACCGCAGTCTGTTTGAGCGTCGCATTGTTCGGATCGACGAGGTTCGCGGCGACCACTGCTTCAGCCAGGATGCGTCCGCCGATCACGTCGAGCGGTGAGTGCATACCGGCCAGAATGCGGTTTTCGCCAAGCTCGAGACCGCGCTCCAGCATCTCCTGATAGCGTTCAGGCAGCGCGTAGGCCATCGCCAGCGCGTCACGTGTCGCTTCGGCGGAGTGTCCACTCGGGAAGCCGCCGTCAGTTGACGGCGTCGTGCTTTCAGCCGGCACGAGCGTCGGCACGACGACCACGCTGGTGCTCCACCGGAATGGCCGCGCGTATTTGTAGAAGCGTTTCGCCGGTTCCGTCGATCCGTTGGTGCCCATCGCGTTGATGAAGTCGACCACCGAGCCGAACTGCGCGTTCGCCGTGCCGCCTACGCCCGTGTTGTTGCCGGTGTCGTTATACGCGGTGGTCGTGGCGTTCGCCGGAATACTCGTGATGCTGGTGGTCTGCTGCGCGGCGCTGCGCCACACGTTGGTAAGCGGGCCCATGCCGTCGGACACGCTATAGCCCTTGCCACGACGGTCGTCGTAATACGCGGCCTCGGCCTGCGCGGCCGTGCGCTGCGTGGTCGCCGTGACCACATATTGAACATTCGCGTTCAGCACGGTGGCGTTCAGCGGCGTGCCGTTGGGCGTGCCGTCCGTCGGTACGCCGGTCCACGTCGACGCCACCACAGCCGGAAAACTGCCCACGGCCGGCGCGCTGACGCCGGCGTCGACAATATCGGTCAACGGTTGCCACAGCGCCCGAAAGCCGTTGAGCACGCGCACGCCCGCGTTGGTGGCCATCGTCGCGTAGCGCGCGTCGCCTCGCTGATTGCTGAAAGCGTTGTCGACGAACGCGGCGACCGAAGTCTGGACCGGCGCGCTATCGACGAACCCAGGATCGGCCGGCGGCGCCGGCACCGCGGCGACTATTGCGGCCGAACTGTTGCCGTCACTGACCTGGCCACCGCACGCGCCGAGCAAAAAGGCAGCGAATGACAGGTTAACAAGGAGGCCGAACCGATATTGTTTTGATGAGGGCATGACGGGCGTTTCCTGTGAAAGAAGATCCAAGAACGCGCGCAGTCTATCGGCGCCTCATGAAGCTCCGGTTACACGGCCCTTTATATTTATCCGGAAGCCAACGACGCGCTTGACGTCAGGAGCACCACTTCAGTGCTCCGGCGTGCCAACTCCCAGTATCTGAATACGTGTCACGAGATCGCGACGCATACTCAATCGCAGGCGTGTTCTTTCATCTGCCTCTCGCGGACAAGATGCTCCAGCTGCCGCGCCCTTGATCCAGAGCGGCCGTCTCGTGCGCCTGCTGCCCCGTTATCTGCCGCAAACGCTCGGCATTCATGGCATCTACAGTTCCCGACGCCAGATGCCGTTGGCGTTGCGAGCCATGCTCGATTTTCTGGTTGACTGGTTTGCAACGCATCAGGCCGCGATGAGTAACGCGAGTTGAATTTAAAAGGCCCTGTCCGTTGCGGACAGGGCCTTTTTGTTTGCGGCGCATGGTTTGCCGCGTTCGGTACGTTTGCTGCGGGCCTCCTCTTATGCGAGGCCCGCGTGAGATGCCTACTCCGCGTCGCTCGTCGCCACCGTTTTACGCGGGCGGCGGCTGCGCGGCGCGGATTTGCGTGCGGCCTTTTTTGCCGCTACGGGCGCTTCTTCCTGCACAGGCTGCATTGGTGCTTCAGGCGGCGCCGCGATCTCCGGTATGTCAGCGACCGTTCGCTGCGCGGTCTTCTTCGTTTTCTTCGCGGCTGTCTTGCGCGGTGCACGTTCCTTACGGCGCCTGGCTGGCGTGCTGCTCGCTTCTTCCCGGCCCTCTTCTTCGACGACGGCAACCGGCTCTGCGGCGAAGGTTTCCGGTTCTATCCACGTATGTTTCCGCGGTTCAGGAACGGGCTCGCTGACCACCGGCGCTTGCACGTCTGTTTCAGCTTCCACTTCCGTGTCGCGGCTGTGTTCGACAGATGCGTGCTCGTCGCGGATGGCTTCCTGCTGGCCACGTGACCCCTTGCGATTGCCGCGTCCTCCTCTACGGCGTGACTCATGTTTACCGCCCGACTCGGCGATTGCCGTTTCCGTCACCTGCGCTTCATACATCTGTTCCGCCGGTTCTGCCTGTTCGGCTTGCTCGCTCGCGCTTTCGCCGGTCACGTTCGCAGCCGTGCCACGATAAACATACGCGCCCGACTTTTCATCGCGGCCAAATTCGAGCAGTCCACGTGCGTGAGCCTCTTCGAGCAGATTGCCGAACGCGCGAAAACCGTAGTACGTCTCGTTGAAATCCGGCTTGCGGCGCTTGATCGCGTTCTTCAGCACCGAGGCCCAGATCTTGCCGCTGTCGCCGCGCTCGGAAGCGAGCGCGTCGAACGTTTGCACGGCGATTTCGATCGCTTTGGTGCGGCGCTTTTCGAGGTCCTCCTTGCTGCGGCTCTTTTCTTCGTCCGGCGCGCGTTTGGCCGTCGGCTGGGCAGCCTGTTGCGGGCGCGACGACTCGCGTTTGGCCACCGCGCGCTGACTTTCGCGCACGAGGTCGTCGTAAAAGAAAAACTCGTCGCAGTTCGCGATCAGCAGGTCGGAAGTGGATTGCTGAACGCCGACGCCGATCACCTGCTTGGCGTTCTCACGCAGCTTCGACACCAGTGGCGAAAAGTCCGAGTCGCCACTGATGATGACGAAGGTATTGACGTGCGATTTGGTGTAGCAGAGGTCGAGCGCGTCGACCACGAGCCGGATATCGGCCGAATTCTTGCCCGATTGGCGCACGTGCGGAATTTCGATCAACTCGAAATTGGCCTCGTGCATCGCGCCCTTGAAACTCTTGTAGCGGTCCCAGTCGCAATACGCTTTCTTCACGACAATGCTGCCCTTGAGCAGCAGACGCTCGAGCACCAGCTTGATGTCGAACTTGTCGTACTTCGCGTCGCGCACGCCGAGCGCAACGTTTTCGAAGTCGCAGAATAGCGCCATGCTGACGGTTTCATTGGATGACGCCATGTATATCTCCATTGAAGCGATCGTCAAACTCGACGAATCGCGATCATGATAGCGATTCCTGCGAAGGTGATCAGCTTTTGTGTTCGGCGCGCACCGATGCAGGAAGCAAAAAGCCCTCGGAATCGAGGGCTTTGTGTCCTATGCGCGAGCCGGGCGGGCGCTTGAGGAGCAAGGCGGCCAGCGTTCTGCGTGGCTACCAGCCGTGGCGGCCGGGCGCGCCGCTTAGCGCTGCGCGAGTCTCGAGCACGTCGTCGATCAATCCATAGGCCTTCGCACTGGGCGCCGACATGAAGTTGTCACGGTCGGTGTCGCGCTCGATCTCCTCGATCGTGCGTCCCGTGCGCTCGGCCATCATTGCGTTCAGCCGCTCTCGCTGATACAGGACCTCCTTGGCCTGAATCTCGATGTCCGCGGCCGTGCCCTGGCTGCCGCCCGACGGCTGGTGAATCATGATGCGCGCGTTCGGCAACGCGTACCGCTTGCCGCGCTGGCCGGCCGTCAGCAAGAAAGTGCCCATGCTCGCGGCAAAGCCGGTGCACAGAGTCGACACTTCCGGCTTGATGAACTGCATCGTGTCGTAGATCGCGAGGCCGTCGTACACCGAGCCGCCGGGCGAATTGATGTAAAAAGAAATATCCTTGTCGGGATTCTCGGATTCAAGAAACAGCAACTGCGCGACGATCAGACTGGCCGACTGTTCGTTCACCGGGCCGACCAGGAACACGATGCGTTCGCGCAGCAGGCGGGAATAGATGTCGTACGCGCGCTCGCCGCGGCCGGACTGCTCGATCACGGTGGGCACGAGGCCGAGGCCGGTGACGGATGGATAGCTGGAATGCATGCGGACCTCGTTGATGTGGCGCGGTAAGCGGTAGTGAGCCGATCAGGAAACCGTGCACGTGCTGCACCGGTTGTTGTTCCTATGACGAAGGCGGGCACGGCGGTGTGACAAATTTATTTTTGCGCCGGGTTGTCACATCGACGGGTGCTCGAGCGTCAAGCTGAAAAGGATGCCGATGGCAGCGCGCGCCCGCAAATCGGCGCAGGCAGACAAGCAGGGCGAGAGCGCTTTTCACCACGCGCGATCCGGGAGGTCGACGAATGACGGAACAAGGAATCGACAAGGCATCCGCCTTCGAGGCCGTGCGCGCTCGCCTGCTCGCGCTGGCATACCGGATGCTCGGCAGTCACGCCGAAGCGGAAGACGTGGTGCAGGACGTGTGGCTCAAATGGCATCTCGCCGATACGCAAGAGGTGCTGACCCCGGCCGCCTGGCTCACCACGGTCACCACGCGCGCGGCCATCGACCGATTGCGGCATGTGCAGCGCGAACGCGCGTCGCTGGCCGCAGGCTGGCTGCCGGAGCCGTGGCTCGACGAGCTCGCGCCGTCCGCGGAAGAACTGGCGTTGCGCGCGGCGGAGATGTCGTACGGCGTGATGCTGCTGCTCGAACGTCTGAAGCCCGATGAGCGGGCGGCGTTCGTGCTGCACGAAGCCTTCGATTGCGACTACGCGGAGATCGCGAAAATCCTCGAGCGCACGCCGGCCAATTGCAGGCAGATCGTCCATCGGGCCAAGGCGCGTCTGCAGCGCGCGGGCGCGCCGCTGGAACGGCCCGATCCCGCAGCGCATGCCCGAATTGTGGAGCGCTTGCGTACTGTGCTGGAGGCGCGGGATCGGGCCGGCTTGCTGCACCTCTTCAGCGACGCGCCGGAAGTCGTCAGCGATGCGCCGGTGTGTACGCGGGAACCGGCGGTGTCGGGCTGGGTGGACCAGGTGGCATCGCTCGCGCAGCGGGCGAGCCATGCCGAGGTGGTGTCGATCGAAGGGGCAATGTGTGTCGCGCTGCTCTTCGAAGGCGAGGTGGTCGGAGTGATCGACGTGTCGACGGACGGCGCAACCAGGATCGTCGCGTTGCGCGCCGTGACCAGCGCGGCGCGTTTGCAGTCCGTCAATCGCGTGCTGGGCCGCGCAGCTGTCGCGCGCTTGCTCGCACGCATCCAGCGGACCTCAATTACGATGCGCCGCGACTTCCCAGTTGATGTCGACGCATAGCACCTGGGTGCCGTGCGACGTATGCGCGGCGATCGAAGCGGTCACGCACAGGTGCGCTTCGTTGATCGACAGATAGGGTGGGGTGAGATGCACATGACCGGGCGTGCGCATCGCCTGAATGAAGTACGGACGGCGCTCCCAGCTCGCGCCTTCGGAATGCAGCAGCGGCCGGAAGCGCTTGGCGCGTTGCGAAGCGCGCCCCGGCGGCAACACGTTGTCGCCGATCTGGCGGCCCGATCCGTCGAGCACGAAGCAGCGTGCCGTCTCGCCGAGCTTGAGCAGCGGCGCCGTTGCCTGGGTGACCGATTCGCCGGCCACCAGTTGCGCGCTCGCGGTTTCCAGCGCCGTGACGTACGGTGCGAGCCGGGCGGATTGCGCGCGTCCGCGAGTGGCGACCTGTTCGCGCAGCGCCGCGGAGAGCGCGTCCATCAGACCGGCCGCGGTCTGTGGCTTGACCGGCTCGACGCTTGGACCGGCAAAGTACGCGCCCTGCACGAAATCGACGTTGCATTCGAGCGCGATCAGCGCGTCGCGCTCCGTGGTTAGGCCACCCATCAGCACCAGTTGCCCGGATTCGTGCAGCAGCGAGACAAGCCCCGGCAGCACGCGTTCGATATGCGAGTGTTCGCTGGCTTGCGCGAGGATGAAGCGGTCGAGCGTGACGATGTCGGGCCGCAGATTCCACACGCGATCGACGTTCGAATGCTTCGCGCCGAAACCGTCGAGCGCGATCAGGAAACCGGATTTGCGCAGCGCGTCGATGATGTCGGCAAAACGCGTGGTTTCGCCGCCGGCCTGTTCGGACACTTCCAGCACCACACGTTGCGGCGGCAGGCCCAGCGCCTTGAGACCGGCGAGCAAGGCGTCGCCGTAGCTGGTGTCCATCAGCGCCGCCGGGTGCAGGCTCAGGAAAAGCCACTCGTCGTGACTATCGAAGGCGTTGAAGTTGCCCAGATGCAGCGATTCGGCGAGCCGCCCGAGTTCGAGCAGGTCGCCGCGCCGCGCGGCTTGCGTGAAAACTTCGTGCGACGGCACCTGCAGCGCATGTTCGTCGTGTGCGCGCAGCGAAGCGTGATAACCGATCGCGCGCCGGTGCGACACCGAGAAAACCGGCTGGAACACGCTGAAAACGGTGTAGCCGCCGTATAGCACGGTGCGCCGGGAGCCTTCGTCGCCGGCCATCGGCCGCGGCGGCTGGAAGCCGGGAGGATCGAGTTCGATCATGCTCATCATGTCAGTCGTCTGGAAGTAGCGGCGCGCTCGGCATGTTCGACACGAGTCCGCACGCGCAAAGCGTGAGTTTATAGGATAGCCGAGCAAGAACTATGCGCGTGCGGAAAGCACGCCGTATGCGCTATGAGGCCCGTCAGTTGCGACGATTGTGCGCCAGCGCGGGCGCGAGGGCGATTATTCGCACTTTGCTGGTGCGGCCTACGCCCCGTTGCGGGTCGGCGGCGCAAGCCGCTCGCAGGTGAATTCGCGCGTGAGTGCGCGCATGTTCCCGCACAAGTCACCTGTAACTTCGTCCTTAAATTCGCCGGCTAGGCAGCCGGCTGAGTTGCCCACTGAGCCATCCGTCAGGTCCGCTCCGAAGGATCGGTTTTGTTGGCGGGCGTGCGGATGTCCGGCGCCAGTTGCGCGAAGATCCATGACGAGCCTGCCGTAATGATGCCGACACACAGGAAGGTCGCATGAAACGCGGGCAGCGAGTTGGCCGCCGTCACGCGCGGTAACAGGCCGGTGAAGGTCGCGAGCAACGCGCCGGCCACCGTCACGCCGAGACTCATCGACAGCATCTGAACGAGCGAGAACAGGCTGTTGCCGCTACTCGCGCCGCCGGTGCCGAGGTCTTTCAGCGTCAGCGTGTTCATCGCGGTGAACTGCATCGAGTTGACGCCGCCGAAGAATGCCAGTTGCACCACGCGCAGCCACAGCGGCTGGCCGGCGCTGGTGAGCGCGAAGCTCGCCATGGTCAAGCCCACCAGCACCGTATTGACGATCAGTACGCGTCGATAGCTGTACTTGATGATCAGCCTGGTGACAAGGCGCTTGGACGCCATGCCTGCCGCCGCCACCGGCAGCATCATCATGCCGGCTTCGAATGCGCTATAGCCGAGACTCACCTGCAATAGCAGAGGGATCAGATAGGGCATCGCGCCGCTGCCGATCCGCGCGAACAGATTGCCCAGCAGGCCGACGCTGAAGGTATGGATCTTGAACAGATCGAGCGAGAAAATCGGCGCGGGCTCGCGCACGGCATGCAAGCCGTAGGCGACAAAGCACGCGAGGCTCAGGATCAGCAGCACCAGCACAGTCGCATGCTGGATGCCGAACTCGGTATGGCCGTCGAGCGCGAACGAAATCGCCACCATGCCGACGATCAGCAGCAGATAACCTTTCAAATCGAACTTGCCGGTGTGCTCATTGCGGCTATCCGGCATGAAGATGAACGTCGCAATGCAACCGACGATGCCCACCGGCACGTTGATCAGAAAGATCCAGTGCCATGACGCGATCTTCACGAGCCAGCCGCCGAGCGTCGGTCCGATCAGCGGCCCGATCAACCCCGGAATCGCGACGAACGACAGAGCCGGCAGGTAGCGTTCCGCCGGAAAGGTGCGCAGCACCGCGAGCCGCCCGACCGGCAGCAGCATTGCCCCGCCCACGCCCTGCACGACGCGGAAGACCACCAGTTGATTCAAGGTGTGCGCGTTCGCGCACAGCAAGGAGCCGACCGCGAACACGAGGATCGCGCTAAAGAACACGAGCCGCGTACCGAATTTGTCGGCGAGCCAGCCGGACACCGGGATCATCACCGCCATTGTCAGCGAATAGGCGATCACCACCGATTGCATGCGCAACGGCAACTCGCCGAGGCTCGTCGCCATCGCCGGAAGCGCGGTATTGACGATGGTCGAGTCGAGCGTCTGCATGAAGAAGCCGGTGGCGACGAGCCACAGCATCACGGTAAGCGAGCGGGCCGAGGGAGTGGCTGTCTGGGCGGCAGTAGCGGCGGAGGCGGGCAGGGTCGGCGGTGTGGACATGGAGGGCGGCTAGGCGCGCAGGGGCGGGCTGGGGAGTCGCTATTCTAGGGAAAAGCGCGCCCCGGCGCAGCGAGCGGGCGGCGCGGATGGCTCCGGCGCAGCCCGAACCGCGCACTTGCCGCGTGCTTTCCGTGTGTTCCCCAGCTCAGGCGGTCAGCGCGCAGGCAACGCAACAGCGGCGTGGAAAAACGCCTGCGCGCGCGGCTCGTTGCCGAACGCCACGTGAATCCTGATCCACGGACTCACTTCCATGTTGGGCCGGAAATAGCTGCCGGGCACCACGGTCACACCCAGCGGCGCGCCGCATTCCACCAGCCGCTCGGCATCGTCGATATGCGGCACGCGTGCCCATAGGAACGTGCCGCCCACCGGTTTTTCGAACAGCTCCCAGCCGGCGTCTTCGAGTGTCTGAATGGTCGAGCCGAGCGCGTCGCGCATGCGCCGGCGCAACCGCTCCAGATATTTGTGGTACGCGCCGCGCTCCAGCATCGACACGGCAACCGCTTCGGCAAAACGCGAGCCGCCGAGGCTCGTCAGCATCTTGATGTCGACCAGATCCTTGATGATCGCGTGACTCGCCACCACACAGCCGATCCGCAGCGACGACGACAGCGTCTTCGACAGGCCGCCCACGTAGATCACGTGTTCGAGCTGATCGAGTGTCGCGAGCCGGTCGGTGACTTCGGTCTGGAGATCGGCGTAGACGTCGTCTTCGATGATCGAAAAGCCGTGTTCGCGCGCCAGTTGCAGCAGCCGGAACGCAACGGGCGGCGCGATCGTGGTGCCGGTCGGATTATGAAACACGGTGTTGATGAAGAACAGCTTCGGCCGATGCAACTGCAACTGCGCTTGCAGCACGTCGAGATCGGGGCCGCTGCGCGTGCGCGGAATGCCGATCAGCTTCACGCCGTGCAGCTTCAGCAGGCCGTACAGGTTGTAGTAGCCGGGGTCTTCGACGAACATCGTGTCGCCGGCTTTCAGCATGTAGCGCATCAGCAGGTCGAACGCCTGGCTCGCGCCGTTGGTGATCAGAATCTGCGACGCGTCAGCCTGAATTCCCAATTGACCGATGCGGCTTTGCAGATGCTCGCGCAGCGTCAGATTTCCGAGCGGCGTCGCGTAATCGACCATGCTCGCGGGGTCGGTGCGCGACACGTGGCGGATCGCCTTCGCGATGCTGTCCATGTCGCACCACGCCTCGGGGATGAAGCCGCTGCCGAGCTTGAGCGTCTCGCCCGGGTGATTGAACTGCTGCAGGATATGCCCGGATTCGTCCTCGGCGCGGCGCGGGTCCGATGTGCCCTGGCAACTCATGCCCGTCGGCAGGCGGTCGGCCACATAGAAGCCCGAGCCGTGGCGCGAGTCGACGTAGCCAAGTGACACCAGCCGGTCGTATGCCTCGATCACCGGGAAGCGGCTGACGCCGTAATCGGCGGCGAACTGGCGGATCGACGGCAGCTTCGAGCCGGGGCGCGCGATGCGCGAGCGGATCCACGTGGTGACGCCCGTCACGATCTGCTCGGTGAGCGGTACGCCGTTGTCGCGATCGAGTTCGATTTCGAATTTCATCCGGTGCTTTCCTGGTCGCTGGACCGCCCTGCTGCCCGAGCTGGAGCGCCGGTCCTAAAACGCGATCTTTGCCAACTGTTCGGTTTTCCGACTGAACAGTTCTGATAAAACTGTTCGGAACTGTGCATGTGATTTCAATCATCGCACGCCAATAATGAGACAACACAAAAGTTTTTTGAAGGAGAACGGCGATGCGTGAAGTCCGTATTTTCGAGCTGGAACATGGCGAGCCCGCGGCGGCCTGGCGTGTCGCGCATCCGTCGCTCTTCAAGGTGATCTCGGGCGAAATCTGGCTGACCGTCGAAGGCGACGCTGAGGATTACTGGCTGGCCGCCGGCGAATCGTTCGAGTTGCCGCGCGGCGCAGTGGCGTGGGTCAGCTCGGGCCAGGCGGGCGCGCGCTTCGCGCTGGCTACCGGCTCGGAGCAGTCCGCCGCGATGCCCGCGCGCACTTTGCCGATGTTGAACTGGCTGCCGCGCTGGTTGGGCGTGGCTTGAACGGGCCGGTGTTGCGACGTGGGCGGCGTCTCAATCTGCCGCCATATATTCTCCGACGTAGCGTGCGCGTGGCCGGATCAGCCGGCCGTCGCGGGTCTGTTCCATCGCGTGCGCGATCCAGCCGACCACCCGGCCGACCGCGAACAGCGTGAACGCGGCGCCGGCCGGCAGGCCGAGCACCCGTTCGATGGCGGCGAGCGCGAAGTCGACGGTCGGTTCCGCGCCGGTCGTGTCGCGCACCGTGCGCGTGAGCGCATGCACTTCGCCGAGCGGCGAACGGGCCGGCGCACAGTCGGCTAGCATGTCCAGCAGCAGACGTGCTCGCGGATCGCCTTCCGGATACAACGGATGGCCGAAGCCCGACAGCACCGGCCCATGTGCGCCGTGTTCGTGGCGCGCAAGCCGGTTCGCCAGATAACGGTCGAGATCGGGCGCGCGCGATGCTTCATCCAGCAGCGCCGCGATGCGCACGGTCTCACCGCCGTGGCGCGGCCCGGCCAACGCGGCCAGCCCGCCGGCGACGGCGCCGAACAGATGCGTGCCCGTCGACGTGATGCAGCGAACTGTGAAAGTCGACGCATTCAATTCATGATCCGCGCAGGCTACTAAAGTCGCGCGCAACAGTCCGCTCTGTCGCCGGTTGCGCACATTCCACGCCGAAGCCAGTTGCCGATGAAGCGGTTCGTTCGACGGCGCAGCCGAGATCATCGCGGCGGCCAGCAGCCGCATCACGGCGCAGGCGGTATCGAGTTGGGCATCGCGGCCGAGCGCCCAGACGCGCGGCATTTGCGCCGCGGCGGCCGGCAGCAGCACGAGCGCGCGATCGAGCGGTGTGCTGTCGCTCCAGAGCTTGAGCCACGCGGCCCATTGCGCGGTGGCGAGCGGTACCGGCGGCGCGTCGGTAATGCGCCTTGCGCCGCACTCCCACAACAACGCGGCGATATCCTCCAGCGATGCCGTGCGCGCCAGTTCCATCGCGTCGTGTCCGCGATACAGCAAGCGGCCGTCGGCCACCAGCGTGATCGACGATTCGAGCACCGGCACGCCCCAGTCCAGCACCTTCTGCGCGACCTTGCCGGCGCGCTTGCCGTCTTCCTTGCGTTTGGCGAGGCGCCGTACTTCGGCGGCATCGTAGAGCCGGTGCTTGCCCTGAGCGTCCGGCGCCGAACGAAGCATGCCGCGGCTCACATAGGCATAGAGCGTCGGCACGCTGATGCCGAGCGCGGCGGCAGCTTGGGTAGCAGTGAGGGAATTCGAAGTTGGCATGGAAAAGCGCGGAAACCGAAGAAATCAATATATATTGATTATCATAATCAAGATTGATTGCGGCGAGTCGGAATTCTAGACTCGGCTCACTTCCTTCCTGCTGCAACGTGAACGCCATGACACCTGAACTCGCTCTCTCGTATCTGTGGAATGCCGCCGGCTGCGATCCGGCCGCGCTTGAATCCGTGTCGCTTGCCGGCAGCGATCCGGGGCTGCCGTCAGTGTATCGAGTTGGCACGTTGGCCTCGGCGACCATCGCCGCGACCGGCCTCGCTGCGGCCGAATGCTTGCGTTTGCGCACTAGTCGCCGGCAACGTGTCGCGGTGGAGATGCGGCGCGCGCTGGCGTCGTTTCGCAGCGAACGCTATTTGCGCATCGACGATGGTCCGCCGCCCGCCTTGCGCGATCCGGTGACGGGTTTTTACGCGACCCGCGACGGCCGCTGGATTCAGTTGCACACGAATTTTCCGCACCACCTCGCAGGCGTGCTGAAGGTGCTCGGCTGCGCAAACGATCGAACCGCGGTGGCTGCCGCGATTCGCGGCTGGGATGGCGCGGCGCTCGACCAGACGCTCGCAGACGCTGGCCTGTGCGCCGCGTTGATTCGCTCACCCGACGAATGGGCCGCGCTCGAGCAGGCGAAAGCAATTGCCGGGTTGCCGCTGTTCGAGATCGAACGGATCGGCGACGCGCCGGTTGAACCGGCCGGACGGGGCGATGTGGATCGGCCGCTGGCCGGTGTGCGGGTGCTGGATTTGTCGCGGATCATTGCGGGGCCGGTGGCGGGACGGGCGCTCGCGCAGCACGGCGCTGAAGTTTTGCTGATCAATGGGCCGCATTTGCCGAATATTGCACCGTTGGTGATCGATAACGGACGGGGTAAGCGCTCGGCAGTGGTGGACTTGCGGGATGAGGCTGGGCGCGAGACGTTGCGAGGGTTGGCCGGTGGCGCGGATGTGTTTTTGCAGGCATATCGGCCGGGGGCTTTGGCAGCGCGAGGGTTCGGTCCTTCAGACCTGGCGCGGGTACGGCCGGGGATTGTTTATGTTTCCGTTTCCGCGTATGGGCAGGAGGGGCCTTGGGCTGGGCGGCGCGGGTTTGATAGCCTCGTGCAGTCGGCTAGCGGGATTGCTTTTACTGAACGCCTGGCGGCGGGATGGGATGAGCCTAAGCATTTGCCTTGTCAGGCACTGGATCATGCTACTGGGTATTTGGCCGCCTTCGGCGCCATGGCCGCTCTGGGGCGGCGGGCCGCTGAAGGTGGGAGTTGGCATGTGAAGGTTTCGCTCGCGCAGACCGGGAGGTGGTTGCAGTCGTTTGGTGTTCTACCCGAGGGGTGGGAGGTCGATGATGTTTCTATCGATGATGTGCGCGACTGTTTGGCGCGCGTTGATTCGGAGTTTGGAAGCGTTTTGGGTGTTGGGCCTGCTGAGGTTTTGTCGGAGACGCCAGCTTATTTTGGGCTGCCGCCGGCTAGGGTTGGGGCGCATGAGGCTAAATGGAAATAGGTTTTTTTGCCTTTGGCGGCGGCATTCTTCTGTGTGCCTACGGCGTTGGCCTTTCCTTGATTTCTTAGTGGTCCATTAGCGTCGCCCCTGTGCGGGGCAGGCACTTACTTTCTTTGCCCACCAAGTGGACTTCCTTCGGGGCGCCGCCGCAAAGAAAGTAAGCAAAGAAAGCGGCTTCACACCGCTAATTCTTAAGCGGGTCCCCTGGCCTGGAGGAGATAGTGGAGCATCTGGAATCGGTGCTCTCGCACATTCCGCCCCGGTGACAAGGCAGTCATTCTTCCGGCGGCGCTGCGCGCGCCGACGCGGTACTTCATAAAACCATCGGGTCGTTTCTGCGGCACGTTGAGGCGAACGCCGCGGTACTTTTCAAGTCATAGCATTCTGCGTCCCGCCGAATTGACGGCCGGGCGTTACTTTTCCAGCAATCCATAAAGCGCAAGCCGCAAATCATTTCGGCGCCTCGCCGAGGCGAAGTGCCTGGGTGTGCGAGTGCGGTCACCACTCCGAGTGAGACGCTATTCCTTAGCCAGGCATTGGGGACACAAGGGCGAGCCACCGCGCCGAACCAGGCGCAGGCGCTAAAACCGCCAGGCGGTTTTGTGAAGTACCGCCGCGGCGCGCGCAGCGCCGCCGGAAGAATGACTGCCTTGTCACCAGCGCCGAATGTGCGAGAACACTGATTCCAGATGCTCCACTGCCTCCTCCAAGCCAGGGGACCCGCTTAAGGGTTAGCGGTGTGAGGCCGCTTTCTTTGCTTACTTTCTTTGCGGCGGTGTATAGACCGGGGACATGATTGACAAACGTGCGGAGACATCGTTGACACTTTATGGTCAGTGATTCTCGCTCCTCAGGTCAAGGGTGAGGATGCGGTGATGTGCAAACCAGAATTCAAATACGCCGTCTTCGCCCACCTTTGCGCGTGCCGCAACCGGCAGTCCATAAAGTGCGTTCGAGACCTTAAGTTTCCGTCCCTTAAAGCGTAGCTGGCCATCTGACCTGACTCGTAGCACCACGTCGTCCGGGCCGTATTCAGGCTCCTGCAGGATCGATGGATACGCCCGGGGGCTGGGCTTGTAACGGCTGACCGGCGTGTCCATGCCAATCGCCTCGTGCGGACGTTCGCAGTTATACACGGTGCGCCAGCGGTCCAGTTCCTGTTGCACGTGCTCCTGCGTAGCGAAGCTTCGTCCGTTCAGCACTTCAGCCTTCAACGTACGGTGAAACCGCTCATCCTTGCCATTGGTCTGCGGGTGATACGGCCGGCTGTAGCTGATACGGATACCCAGCCGGATCAGCCAGACGGCCAGCTCGGTAAGCTGCCCCGGACTGCTGGGCGAACCCCACGGCGAGCCGTTATCGGTGTTGATGCGCAACGGCAGGCCGTAGTGCCCAAACGCCTCACGTAATCCCGCCTGCACGGTCGAGGTGTCCGTCGGCCCGCAGGCACGCAGCAGGATGCTGAAACGCGAGTGGTCGTCCAGCACCGTCAGGGGGCTGCAACGCTGCTTCTGGAGGGTATCGAAGTGACCCTTGAAATCCATCTGCCAGAGTACGTTGGGCTGCTCGTGTTCAAAGCGCTTCCACGGTTCGCTCATTGCTGAATCGGTCGGCAGGATCAGGTTATGCCGGTGCAGGATGTCGGTCACGGTGCTGGGCTGCGGCACCGCCTCAAAGCCCAGATCCTGCAGGCGCCGACTGATCTTGCGCCCGCCCCAGCGCGGATGGGCCTGGCGCAGCCGCACCACTTCCTGCTCCATGGCAGCGGGAGTCTTCAAGGGGCTGGTGGCTGGGCGCCGTGATTGATCTGACAGCGCGTTCTCGCCACGCTTAAGCCATTTGTAGCCGGTCTGCCGGCTGATGTTGAAGCGCTGGCACAACTCGGTGATCGTCAGGGTGTCCTGACTGGCCAGATGAACAAATTCCTGTCGGAGGCTCATGGTGTCTCTTGCGTTCCAGGGCATGGTCGGGACCGGGCGTTTTAATACCCGGAAGTGTCAACCATGTCCCCGCACACCTGTCAGCTATGTCCCCGGTCTATACACGGCGGCAAAGAAAGTAAGTGCCTGCCCCGCACAGGGGCGACGCTAATAAACCACTAAGAAAACAAGGAAAGACCAACACCGCAGGCACACAGACACAAGCGCCACGCAGGCAAAGAGACTAAAGAAAAGACCAACGCCGCAGGGCGTACAACCATACCGCCGCTAAAGGCAAAAACTACTTCCTGAGCTCCGCGACAAAATCATAGTAATCATTCCGACAGTAAGTATCGGTCAACTCAATCGCCCGCTGATCAGCGGTATAACCGATGCGGGTTATCAACAACAACGCCTCGTTAGGGGCAATACTCATTTGCTGTGCGATTTCCTCACTCGCATTCACCGCGCGGAAATGCTGCAGCGCACGGACAATCGACAACCCGCGATTCTCCAGATACGTATACAAAGAGTCACCAATCGCCTGCGGATCAGGAATAACCGCCGCAGGAAAGGTGGAATTCTCCACAGCCATCACAATGCCGTCAGCCAACCGCAAGCGTCGCAGCCTGGTCACAGCCGCCGCAGGCGATAACCCAAGCTGAATCACCTCGTCCCGGTTAGCCGGCAGAATCTCTCGCGATAGCCACTTGGAGCTCGGCGTGAAACCGCGCCGCCGCAACATCTCGCTAAAACTCGACAGCCGCGACAGCGGATCTTCATAGCGCGGTGTGATGAAACTCCCCGCACCCTGAGTGCGGCGGATCAAACCCTGCTCGACCAGCAAAGCAATCGCCTTGCGCGACGTGATCCGCGAGACGCCCAGCGCCTCGGATAGCACGCGCTCCGATGGCAGCGCCTCGCCAGCGTTCCAACGGTTCTCGTGAATCGCATTGCCGAGCTTGCGAGCAAGTTGCAAATATAGCGGCGTGTCGTTTTCCGGGTCCGGGCGCAGGTCGCGCCAGCGGTCTTCCGAGGCAGAGGTCATGGGGCTCACGCAAGAAGGGCAAGCGGCAATTCTATGACATCGGCGCGCTCCGTTATAGCGGGCTTTTGCCTGGTGGCCGATCCAATGCTCATTCAACAGCTAAACTCGTCACTAAAGTTTCCACTGAAATGGGCGGCGCACGCGCGTCACCGCACCGTCAGCCACCTCAAGGAGAAAGCATGACGACCGATATCGCCACCGTGAGCTTGCCTGACGGCGAACGCATTCCGAAACTGGGGCAGGGCACGTGGGAGATGGGCGAGCAGCCTGCGCGGCGCGCCGCCGAAATCGCCGCGTTGCGCTGCGGCATCGAATTGGGTATGACGCTGATCGATTCGGCGGAGATGTACGGCGATGGCGCCACCGAATCGCTCGTCGGCGAAGCGCTCAGCGGCCTGCGCGATCAGGTGTTTCTCGTCAGCAAGGTGTATCCGCATAACGCCAGCCGGCGCGGCGTGATCGCGGCCTGCGAACAGAGTCTCAAGCGTTTGAAAACGGATCGGCTCGATCTGTACCTGTTGCACTGGCCCGGCTCGGTGCCGCTCGCGGAAACTGTCGAGGGCTTCGAGGCGCTGCGCCGTGCGGGCAAGATCCGGCATTGGGGCGTGAGCAACTTCGATACCGACGATATGGAAGAACTCGTGGCGACGCCGGGCGGCGAAGCTTGTGCGACCAATCAGATGCTCTACAACGTCGCGCGCCGCGGGCCGGAATTCGACTTGTTGCCGTGGCTCGCCGCACGCCATATGCCGGCGATGGCGTACAGCCCGGTCGATCATGCACGCCTGCCGAAGCGCTCGCCGCTCGACGACATTGCCGACGCGCGCGGCGTCTCGGTGTTTCAGGTGGCGCTCGCGTGGGTCTTGCAGCAACCCGGCGTGTTCGCGATTCCGAAGGCGGCCCGCATCGAGCACGTGCGCGACAACCATCGCGCGTCGCAACTGCAACTCGGCGCCGATGAACACGCCGCCATCGACGCGTACTTCAAACCACCGCGCAGCAAGCGTCCATTGGAAATGCTGTAAGCCGAGCGGCGGCCGTCATCGAAACGCAGGCGGCCATTTGCGGCGCCTCGACTCGTTGTGCCAGCGTCAGTTGCAGCCGTGGTGCATGTGCACGGAACCTAGTACGGCGACCTCCGCGGGGGTGTGCTTGAGCGAATCTTCGTTGACCTGGGCGGCATCGGCGACGAACTCATCGACGATCGACGACACCTGCGTGCTGCGCAGACACAGCGACACCCGTTGCGTTTCGTTAGCCGGCAGCGACGCGCGCTGTCCGAGGAACAGCACGCCGTACTGATAGCCGTGGATGATGCCGCGAATCGCGCCGACGCATTGGCCCTGCGCGACATTGTCGTTTTTCTGCTTGCAAGTCTGCGCGAGCGAGTAGGCGGAGAAGGTCGGATCGACCGGCGGCGCGGCTTGCGACAGCGTTTGAGGCCGCATTTGCGCCGATGTTTGCGCATGAGCGAGCGATGCGAGGCCGAGGGCGGCGACCATTAGCAGGCCGGCTGCTGCTGTGCGCGCTGCGGAGTGGGGGAGGTTTCGTTGCATGTTGTAGGGCCCTCATATCGAACGTTGAACTTGATATGAGGCAATCGCCGCGGTTTGGTTCCAGCCGCGCCACGCAGCGATCGATTGTTTTGCTCTTAAGCGCGCGAGAGAGGTGATGGGTTGCCGTTCTAGCCGGCTTCCCTGTGCCGCTGTTCGCTGGCGAACACGACCGGTCTCGGGCGGTGACGCTCGACCGGGGGATCGAGACATCACCGCCGATGCCGGCGGGCTGCAGCCAGAATGCCGGAGTGTGTCATGAGCGACGGGTAGGGCGCGGGGCCGCCCTACCTGTGGAACGAATGACTGCTAGTGTCCGTTCCCGCCGCCATTGCCACCACCGTTACCACTGCCGCCCTTGCCTCCGTGACCGCCGCCGAAGCCTCCGCCAAAGCCCCCGCCAAAACCGCCACCGAAGCCGCCGCCAAACCCACCACCGAAGCCACCACCAAACCCACCGCCCTTCCCACCGCCGTTAGCGCCACCGCCGCAACCGCAGCCACCGTTTCCGCCGCCGCTGCTTCCGCCGCCGCTGCTTCCGCCGCCGCTGCTTCCGCCGCCGCTGCTTCCGCCGCCGCTGCTTCCGCCGCCGCTGCTTCCGCCGCCGCTGCTTCCGCCGCCGCTGCTTCCGCCGCCGCTGCTTCCGCCGCCGCTGCTTCCGCCGCCGCTGCTTCCGCCGCCGCTGCTTCCGCCGCTGCTTCCGCCGCCGCTGCTTCCGCCGCCGCTGCTTCCGCCGCCGCTGCTTCCGCCGCCGCTGCTTCCGCCGCCGCTGCTTCCGCCGCCGCTGCTTCCGCCGCCGCTGCTTCCGCCGCCGCTGCTTCCGCCGCCGCTGCTTCCGCCGCCGCTGCTTCCGCCGCCGCTGCTTCCGCCGCCGCTGCTTCCGCCGCCGCTGCTTCCGCCGCCGCTGCTTCCGCCGCCGCTGCTTCCGCCGCCGCTGCTTCCGCCGCCGCTGCTTCCGCCGCCGCTGCTTCCGCCGCCGCTGCTTCCACCGCCGCTGTTTCCGCCACCACCGCCCTTACCGCCCTTACCGCCGCCGGAGTTTCCGCTACTCGAGCCTGCCGCGCCGCCAGCACCATTGCCGCTCGCGCCCGCGCTACTGTTGCCCGAACTCGCCGCCCCGTTGCTGCCGCTCCCGCCGGCACGCTGCCCACATGCGGCGTTGTTCGGGCCGGTGCAGTCGCGCGGCTGAAAGACGGTGGCCGCATCGTCCGCAGCGGCTATTTCACCGGGCGCTACACCGGCGGCCACTGCGCCCGCCGCCGACCCGTCGTCCTGCCCGAGCTGTGTCGCACCAAGCGCACCGCTGGCGGGCAGCGGCGCCTCGGCAAGCACAATCCACTTGGGGATCACATCGGTAGAAGCCGAATGCGCAACCTGGGTCATCAGCAAAGCCACGCCGGCCACAATCGCTGCACCCCGTACAACTCTGCAGTAGTACTGATTGAATGATTTGTTTTTCATCACATCTCTCCCCGAGGGAACACAGGCGCCTCGTTGCCACCATCTCTCACGCTGGTTTATCAGCGGCGGGCCTGTCTGGGCGCGGGCCTCGTCGCCCCCCTCGAGTTTGTTGCGCAGATGCCGGTACAACACCCTCACTGTCTTCCCGGCTGTGTAGCCGGTGCGCCTATATGCGCTTCAGCGGTTTCGCGTCGATGCGCACAATCGTGCCTCGCCGCGCGGATGAGCATGTGGCAGCCGCGTTCCCGATTCCTTGGTCTTCAGTGTCTGGACCCACACTTAGCGATATCCATGCCATTGCCCGCGGAGCCTTGCGGCATGTGGCACTGGAGAGGGCGATCCGATGCGCGCGGGAAAAAAACGCAAGAAAACGTTTCGGCGATGAAACGAGCAGTAAGAAAGGCGCGTTATTCGTTGCGCGCGGCGTTTTCCGGCGCCTGGCCGGTGGCCTTGCCGTCGTCGTCGAGGATGACCGATTGCAGCACGCGCAATTCATCGACGGGGATATGGCAGCGGATCCGATGAACGGCCGGCCGGCCAGCGTCATGGGCGTCGACATCGGCTTCGCGGAACGGCGGATCTTGCTGCTCGCAGATCGCCCCGAGCTTGCGCGGGCAACGCGTATGGAACACGCAGCCGGACGGCGGCGATGCCGGGCTCGGCAGATCGCCCGATAAGCGTATGCGTGCTTTGCTGTCGTGGGCGTCGAGCGTCGGTACCGACGATAAAAGCGCTTCGGTATAAGGATGATGCGGTCCGTCGAACACGGCGGCGGCAGGCCCGATTTCCAGCAGCCTGCCGAGGTACAGCACCGCGATGCGATCCGACAGATAGCGCACCACATTCAGATCGTGAGAGATGAATACGTAGCTCACGCCGCGCTCGCGTTGCAGATCGGCGAGCAGGTTCAGAATCGCGGCTTGCACGGAGACGTCGAGCGCGGAAGTCGGTTCGTCGCAGACCACCACGCGCGGTTCGCCGGCGAACGCACGCGCAATCGCCACACGCTGCTTGAGTCCGCCTGACAGTTGCCGCGTGCGCGAGCCGAGATAGCGTTCGGGCAAACGTACGGCGGCCGTCAACGTGGCGAGCCGCTCGTCGATAGCAGGGCCGCGCAACGCGGTGAGGCGCGAGAGCGCGCGGCCGATCAGCCGCTTCACCGAATGCGCGCGATTGAGCGCCGAGTCCGGATTCTGGAACACGATTTGTAGCGACTTGACCTGCTCATCGTTGCGGCGCGTGACGCGTGCAGCGAGTTGCGCGCCGTCGAGTTCGAGCACACTGCCTGCATCCGGTGCAAGCAGGCCGAGCATCAGTTTGGCGAGCGTCGTCTTGCCGCTGCCCGATTCGCCGACAAGGCCGAGCGTCTCGCCGCTCGCGAGATCGATCGAGACATCGTCGACGGCGCGCAGCGGTGCGCCGGAAACGTGGAAGGTCTTCGAGAGTTTTTCCGCGCGAAGCACGAGGCCAGCGCGCTCGCCTTCATGGGCCGTATTTTGCTGCGGCACTGCTTCCGGCGTCGCGCGCGGCAGTTCGTTCGCGTGTTCGTGGTGATGGCAACGCGACATCCGATCGCCGTGCGCGGCGCTCACCCGATAGGGTGGCGGCGCTTCGCGGCGGCAACGGTCGTCGGCGAGGCGGCAACGGTCCGCGTAGATGCAGCCTTGGGTGGCCGAGCCGGGCAAGGGCAGGTGACCCGCGATCGTATCGAGCCGTTCGGTGTCCTTGCTGCGCCCGGCAGTGGGCAGACAGCGCAGCAGTCCAACCGTATAAGGGTGGCGTGGCCGCGCGAACACATCCTGGGTCGCGCCCTCTTCGACCAGCTTGCCCGCGTACAGCACGCCGACGCGCTCGCACATGCGCCCGATCACCGCGAGGTTGTGGCTGATGAACAGTACGGCGGTGCCGAGTTCTTCGCGCAGTTGCGCGACGAGGTCGAGCACTTCGGCTTCGACCGTGGCGTCGAGGCCGGTGGTCGGTTCATCGAGAATCAGCAGCGCCGGGTTCGACGCGAGCGCCATCGCGATCACCACGCGCTGCTGCATGCCGCCCGACAGCTGATGCGGATAACTGTCCATCACGCGCTCCGGCGCGGCGATGCGCACACGCTTGAGTATCTCGAGCGTGCGCTGCACGGCGTCCTCACGTGAAACGCCGGCGGCTTCGAATGCCTCGGTCACTTGCCGCGCGATCGTCAGTGACGGATTTAACGCGCGGCCCGGATCCTGGTAGACGATCGAAATCGCGTTCGCGCGCATCGTGCGCAACGCATCGGCGTCGAGCTTCTGCACGTCCTGACCGGCGATGATGATCTTGCCGGCCTTCACCTTGCCGTTGCGCGGCAAATAGCGCAGCGCCGCCATCGCCACCGTCGATTTGCCGCAACCGGATTCGCCGACGAGGCCATACGCTTCGCCACGCCGTACGCGAAACGATACGTCTTGCAGCACTTCGCGATCGCGTCCGCGGATCCGGTACGTGACCGTCAGACCGACGACGGTCAACGCATCCGTGCGATCGCTCTTCGATACATCGAAGGCGGGAAACGAAGCGGGCGGCGGGCCGTTCATCGGTCGAGGACTCCTTGCACGCTGTCGGCGATCAGATTGACACCGACCACCAGCGTGGCAATCGCGCCGGCCGAGAACACGACCGTCCACCATGCGCCGCCCGCCATCAGCGTGTACGACTCGGACAGCGCGAGCCCCCAGTCGGCGGAAGGCGGTTGAATGCCGAAGCCGAGAAACGACAGCGTGGCGACCGCGAAGATCGCGTAACCGAGGCGCACGGTCGCCTCGACGATGATCGGCGGCAGCACGTTCGGCAAGATCTCGGCGAACATGATGTACGGCGGGCGTTCGCCGCGCAGTTGCGCGGCGGCGACGTAGTCCAGATGCCGTTCGGCGAACACAGCGGCGCGTACCGTACGCGCGGTGATCGGCGTGAAGGTGATGCCGATCACGAGGATCACCGTGAAGTTCGAGGCGCCGACCGCGGCCAGCGCGAGCAGCGCGACAATCACGAGCGGCAGCGCGAGCACGGCGTCGATCGCGCGGCCGACCACGTTATCGACCCAGCCCTCGAAGTAGCCGACGATCAATCCCAATGCGGTGCCCGCCAGCGTGCCGAGCAAGGTCGCCAGCGGCGCGATCGTCAGAATGTCGCGTGCGCCGACGATCACCCGCGAGAACACGTCGCGGCCGAGTTGGTCGGTACCGAACCAGTGCGTGCGGTCGGGCGGCATCAGCGAGTTGAGCGGATCGGACGCATACGGATCGATCCGCACGAACCATGGCCCGGCGATCGCGCAGACGATCCACCACGCGACGATCAGCACACCGATCACGAAAGTAGGCGAACACAGCAGTACGCGCAACTGGTCGAAGCGCGGTTCAGTAGCCGGATGTGGAGTAGGCGGCGCGGCCGGCGGAACGATGGTGCTCATTCGGCGCTCCTCACCCGCAGCCGCGGATTGAGCAGCACATGCAGCGCATCGGCGACGAGATTGGCGACGGTGTAGATCACGCCGACCGTCAGCACGCCTGCTTCGAGCATCGGAAAGTCTTTGGCCTTCGCGGCGTTGTAGATCAGCGAGCCGATGCCTTGATAGTGGAACAGTGTCTCGACGACCACGAGTCCGCCGATCATGTAGCCGAACTGGGTGGCGGCGACGGTGATGGTCGGCAGCAGCGCATTGCGCAATACGTGCCGCCAGATCACGGTACGGCGCGGCAAGCCCTTGAGGATCGCGGTACGCGTGTAGTCGGCATCGAGTGCTTCAACGGTGCCCGCGCGCGCCATTCGTGCGATGTAGCCGAAGAACACCAGCACCAGCGGCAGCACCGGCAGAATCAGATACCGCAGCTGTTCGAGCGCGTTCGCTTCGGGCGGATACGACGCTTCGATCGGCAGCCAGCGCAGCCAGACGCCGAACACCAGAATCAGCACGATCGACGAGACGAACTCCGGCACCACGGTTGCCGACAAACCGGTAATGCTGATCGTGCGATCGAGCCAACGGCCCGCATGCATGGCCGACCACACGCCACCCGCAATGCCGAGCGGCACGACGACGATAAACGCGAGCAGACCGAGCTTCGCCGAATGCGCCATGGCGTCGGCGATAAACGGTCCGACCGGCTCGCGGTACGCATACGAGAGCCCCATATCGCCACGCACGAAATGCGTGATCCACTCGATGTATTGCGTCAGCAGCGGCCGGTCCGCGCCGAGTTGATGATTGAGCGCGGCCACCGCGCGTGCATCGGCAAGCGGCCCCAGTACCGCGCGGCCGATATCGCCGGGCAACAACTGGCCGCCAGCGAACACGATTACTGACAGCAGCCACAGCGTGATTAACGACAAGCCCACGCGCGTCGCCAGAAAACGCACGACACGCCCCGCGTTGCCGCTCGCATTGCCACCCGAGGCGTGAGGTGCGGAAGGGGTCACCGTGGTCGACATCGTGATCTCCTGCCGAAGCGCAGTGCGCTCACGCGCTCAGCACCGCGCGGTCGAAATAGAGTTGCGCGAGCGCGGTGAAGCGCACGCCGTTCACGCCCTTGCGCATCGCGATCAACTGATCGTAGAAGAACGGAATGATCAAGGGCGTTTCATCGAGGAGCAACGTCTGGATCTGTCCGGAGAGCTTCTTCTGCGAACCGAGGTCGACCGCTGCAACGAATTGCGCGACCAGTTGATCGTATTGCGGGTTCTTGAAGTGCGCGGCGTTCCACGTGCCGTTGCTCGTGAGCGGCGCATTCAGAAACACGTTCGGCACGCCGCGATGGCCGTAGTCGGTGATGCCGAGCGGCGAGTCGAGCCAATCCGATTTGCCCGGCGTGCCCGCGCCGTAATACAGCGACTGGCTCTCGACCTTCAGATTGATACGCACGCCGATCGCCTTCGCCGCGTTCTGCACGACAACGGCAAGGTCGGGAATCTCCATGTACTTTTCGGTCGTGAGCGTCACGTCGAAACCGTTCGGCACGCCCGCTTGCGCAAGCAACTGCCTGGCCTTCGCGATGTCGATCCTGCGTTGCGCAACGCCCGCATCCGACGACGGAAACACTGGCGCAAACGGGCTGTCGTTGCCGAGTTGCGCACGGCCCTTGAACAGGCCACGCACCAGCACGTCGCGATCGAGCGACAACGCCAGCGCCTGGCGCACGCGCTTGTCTTTGAACAGCGGATTGTCGTTGCGCATATGGATCTGCCGATGCGCGCTCGACTTCACGCCGACTGCCTTGAAGTCGGGATTGTTCAGGATACCGGCGCCGCCCTGCACGGTGAAGGTGCCCATCACGTCGGCCTGGTGGCCCTGCAGCGCGAGCATCTGGGCCTGTTCGTCGGCGTAGAACGAGAACTGTACGCGCTGCGGTAACGCTTTGTCGCCCCAGTAGTCGGGGTTGCGCACGAAGGACGCGCCGACTTTCGCCTGATACTTTTCGAGCTTGAACGGACCGGTGCCGATAAAGCTCTTTTCATAGCCACCTGCATAGTTCGCGGGCAGGATCACGGCGTTGTAATTGTCGGAGGAAACGTAATACGGGAAGTTGCCGTTCGGGGCATCGAGATGGAACGCCACGGTCTGGTCATCGACCACTTTCGCGCCGCCTTTCGACAGCACGCCCTTGAGGACCGAGAGCGCCGCCGAACCGCTGGCCGGATCGGCGAGACGATCGAAGGTGGCCACCACGTCTTTCGCCGTGAACAGCTGGCCGTCGTGGAACTTGACGTTCGGGCGCAGCTTGAAGGTCCATACGTCGCCCTTGTCGTTCGGCTTCCACGACAGCGCCAGCGCGGGCTTCAGCATGAGGCGCTCGCCGTCGTCGTCGATCAGGAATTCGCCGGTTTGATTCAGCAGCGCGAGACTTGCTGCGTCGGTGACGGTCAGCGGATCGACCGCGCCGGCAGGCGTCAGATGGGCGACGCGGATCGTCGCGCTAGACGGGCTCTGTGCGCCTTGCGCACGCGCTTGCGGCGCGTTCAGGATGCCGCCGCCAACCAGCGACAAACCGATCACGCTCGCGTAGCGCAGCAGGTCGCGGCGCGTAATGCGGCCCGCGAGGAATTCGTCGATGGCATGGCTGCCGTAGGGGTCGGCGGTGCGGCGGGCTGTGTCGAGTTGGGGAAATCGGTCCGCGGGAGTCTTCATCGATGGAGTGTCCAGTCCGTTCTGCTGTCGGTTCTGAAGGGCCGCGCCGGATGCACGCGACAGGGCGATGTTATTGCTATGGCAAAAAGCGCAACGACGGAAAGCGGTTTCAGTGTAAGCGATTGCCCGCGAATCCGGAGCACCTGCGAGGGCGTCAGGGTCACGTTTGGCGGATAAAAGGGTCGGTGTGTGTCGTGACGGCAACGCTCGTTGGAGCCGCCGTGCAGCGTACCGCGCGCGACACCTGACGTGACTGATGCCGCAGCGCGGGAATCGCTGCTGCCGTGCCATCCTTACCGAAAGCCTGCCTGAAGCAAGTTGGATCTACCGTGCCGCCGTAGCGGGGCGGCGCCAGCGATGGAACAGCACCGAGCCGATCCAGCACGCCATGAACGTCGCGACGATGCCATAACCGAGCACGCCGAGGCGCTCGTTGAGGCTCGCTGCCGCATCCCATATGCCGCCGTTCAAACCGAGTTTGTCCGACAGCAGACCCAATGCTTCGACGCCGCCGATCACGATCGCCACCACCGCCGATACGAACGTGATGCTCGCGTTGTAGTAGAGCTTGCGTTTCGGGTCGTCCATCGCCCAGCCGTACGCGTGGACCATCAACACGTTGTCGGTTGAATCGACCAGCGTCATGCCGGCTGTGAAGAGCGCCGGAAACACAAGAATCGAATACAGCGGCAGACCTTTGCCCGCTTCGGCCGCGGCGATCGCCAGCAGGCCGATCTCGGTCGCGGTGTCGAAGCCGAGTCCGAACAGCACGCCGACCGGGTACATGTGCCAGCTTTTTGTCACGAGCCGGAACATCGGCCGCAATGCACGCGACAGCAAACCGGCGGGCGCGATGGTGTCCGTCGTTTCAGCGGTCAGTTCGCCGCCGCGTTGGACGTGACGGTAACGGCGCCATACGTCGCGCAGAATCACGAGGTTCACGCATGCCAGCGCCAGCAGAAAGACCGCCGATACGATTGTGCCGATGGTGCCGCCGACTGCCTTGAAGGTTTCGAAGCGGCCGTGCAGCGAATGCGCGGTCCACGCAATGCCGATCGTCGCCGCGATCACGATCGACGAGTGACCCAGCGAGAACGACAGGCCGACGCCGAGCGGGCGTTTACCTGCTTGCATCAGCTTGCGCGTGACGGCGTCGATCGCTGCGATGTGGTCTGCATCGACCGCGTGACGCAGCCCGAAACCATACGCGAGCAGCGCGGTGCCGAGCAGCAGCGGATAGTGCCGAAACGCGATCAGCGCCCCCGCCCACGCGCCGAGATTGGCGGCGATCAGGACGGCATACAGCGTGATGAGGCGAGGGCGTAGCGAAGCGGTCGGCGTCATGAGTCGCGGCGGTAAGGATTAGTGATCGTGCGGATGCTTGTGAATCGGATCGACCCAGTAGACCGTTTCCGGCGCTTCGACCGCGTCGATGTTCAGATTCACCACCACCGCCTCGTTGTCGCTGCGCACCAGCACGCATTCGAGCGGATCGTCGGTGCTCGCATTGATTTCCTGATGCGGCACGTAGGGCGGCACGAAAATGAAGTCGCCCGGACCGGCTTCGGCGGTGAACTCGAGATGCTCGCCCCAGCGCATGCGTGCCTGGCCGCGCACCACGTAGATCACGCTTTCGAGCGCGCCGTGATGATGGGCGCCGGTCTTCGCATTTGGGTGGATCATCACGGTGCCGGCCCAGAGTTTTTGCGCGCCGACCCGCGCCGCGTTGATCGCGGCCGCGCGGTTCATACCCGGTGTCTGCGCAGTGTTGCTGTCGAGCTGGTCGCCTTTGATGACCTTGACGCCGTGCTCGCGCCAGTCGATGGACGCCGACGGTTGCTCGTCACGGTAATGCGGGTGTTCGTGCTCCTGGCTCATAGTGTGTCTCCTCGTGGGCGTGAATCCGGGCGATAAGCGCGGCGCCGTCTGACATTTTTGCACGTTCAAAAACGCGTGTGTGACTTGCCGATGTGCGCGCCCACGCTTCCGAACCAACCCGCACATCTCGTTGCTTCTCTTTTCGCCACCCACTTTTCGGACTTTTCCGATAGGGATGCCGCGTGTCCCGTTGCACGCTGATGCCCTGTCAATTTCAGGGGTGTAACAACAATGAACAAGGTCAAACGGTTGTCTTGCGGTGTGTTCCTATTTATGGCTTGCGCTACGTTCAATGCTTCGGCCGAACCCAGCCACGAATGGACCTACAGCGGCGAACACGGCCCTGATCACTGGGGCGAAATCAGCAAAGACTTTCACGCTTGCGAAAGTGGCCGCGCCGAATCGCCGATCGATATCAGAGGTGCGAAGAAGGCGCCCGCCGATATGCCCAGGCTGAAAATCAACTACCAGCCCCTTCCCATCGACATCACCAATACCGGGCACTCTGTGCAGTTCAACGCGGCACCGGGCACGGATAGCGTCTCGCTCGGCGATCACCCATACCAACTGGTCCAGTTCCACTTCCATGCACCGGGTGAAGAACGCTTCGCCGGCAAAGCAAGCGTGATGGATGCTCACTTCGTTCACCATTCCGACGGCGGCAAACTTCTTGTACTAGCCGTTCAGTTCAAACTCGGGGCGCAACCCAATCCGGTGATTCGGGCCATGCTGGATCGCATCCCCCGTGAGAAGGGCGCCGAACTGATGGCTAAGGGCGTCATGATCAACCCGCTCGACCTGCTGCCCAGGAACACCGGCTACTACACTTACAGCGGCTCCCTGACCACGCCGCCTTGCTCGGAAGGTGTGACGTGGATCGAGTTCAAAGAACCCATTACTATCACCCAGCAGCAGCTCGACGCGATGGAGGGTTTCTATCACGGCAATCAACGTCCCGTGCAAGCGCTTAACGGGCGCGATATCTGGGAAGTGAACTGATTCGCCGGCGCCAGGAAATCACTTAAATCCACGGCATTCACGCCGCGATGAAAAAAAGCCCGTCCACAAAGGACGGGCTTTTTAGCTCTGGCCTACGCTGCAGCACATGGCGCGTTGCAAGCTTCAGCGCTTACTTCTGCTTCGCGTTGATCACCGCTTCGGCCACGTTGTTCGGCGTTTCAGCGTAGTGCTTGAACTCCATCGTGTACGTCGCGCGGCCTTGGGTCGCCGAACGCAGCGACGTCGAGTAGCCGAACATTTCCGCGAGAGGCACTTCGGCGCGCACCAGCTTGCCACCGCCGCCGGCGATGTCTTCCATCCCTTGCACGAGTCCACGACGGCTCGACAGGTCGCCCATCACGTTGCCCATGAAGTCTTCCGGCGTTTCCACTTCGACGGCCATCATCGGTTCGAGCAGTACCGGCTTGGCGCGGCGCATGGCTTCCTTGAACGCGATCGAACCGGCCATGCGGAACGCGTTTTCATTCGAGTCCACGTCGTGGTACGAACCGAAGGTCAGCGTGACCTTCACGTCGACCACCGGATAGCCCGCCAGAACACCGGCCTTCAGCGTTTCCACAATGCCCTTGTCGACCGCCGGGATGAACTCGCGTGGGATCACACCGCCCTTGATCGCGTCGACGAACTCGTAGCCCTTGCCTTGCGGCGCCGGTTCGAGCGTGATCACCGCGTGGCCGTATTGGCCGCGGCCGCCCGACTGCTTGACGAACTTGCCTTCGACATCCTCGACCTTGTTGCGCACCGTTTCGCGGTACGCGACTTGCGGCTTGCCGACCGTCGCCTCGACACCGAACTCGCGCTTCATCCGGTCGACCAGAATTTCCAGGTGCAACTCGCCCATCCCGGAGATGATGGTCTGGCCGGATTCTTCATCCGTTTGCACGCGGAACGACGGGTCTTCCTGCGCCAGGCGATTGAGCGCGATGCCCATCTTTTCCTGGTCGACCTTGGTCTTCGGCTCGACTGCCTGCGAGATCACCGGCTCCGGGAAGATCATCTTTTCAAGGATGATCACGTGGTTCGGATCGCACAGCGTGTCGCCCGTGGTCGCTTCTTTCAGGCCGACCGCCGCGGCGATGTCGCCCGCGTAGACTTCCTTGATTTCCTTGCGCTCGTTCGCGTGCATCTGCAGGATCCGGCCAAGGCGTTCCTTCTTTTCCTTGATCGCGTTGTAGACGGTGTCGCCCGAATTCACCACGCCCGAATACACGCGGAAAAAGATCAACTGGCCGACGAACGGGTCAGTCATGATCTTGAAGGCAAGGGCGGAGAACGGATCGTCGTCTTTCGGATGACGCTCGATTTCGTTGTCGTGCTCGTCGTGACCGGTGATGGCAGGCACGTCGAGCGGCGACGGCAGATAGTCGATCACCGCGTCGAGCATGGCCTGCACGCCCTTGTTCTTGAACGCGCTGCCGCACAGCATCGGCACGATCTCGTTGGCGATCGTGCGCACACGGATACCGTGCTTGATTTCCTCTTCGGTCAGCGTTTCGCCGCCCAGGTATTTCTCGAGCAGATCCTCGCTCGCTTCAGCGGCGGCCTCGACCATCTTGTCGTGCCATTCCTTGGCGGTGGCGGCGAGCTCTGCCGGGATATCCTTGTACTCGAACTTGATGCCCTGGTTCTCTTCGTCCCAGACGATCGCTTTCATCTTGACGAGATCGACCACGCCCTGGAAATGCTCTTCCGCGCCGATCGGAATCTGGATCGGCACGGCGACGCCCTTCAGACGATCGCCGATCTGCCTCTGTACGCGGAAAAAGTCCGCGCCGACGCGGTCCATCTTGTTGACGAATGCAATGCGCGGCACCTTGTACTTGTTCGCCTGGCGCCACACCGTTTCGGACTGCGGCTGCACGCCGCCGACCGAGTCGTACACCATGCAGGCGCCGTCGAGCACGCGCATCGAGCGCTCCACTTCGATCGTGAAGTCGACGTGGCCCGGGGTGTCGATGATGTTGATCCGGTGTTCCGGATAGTTGCCGGCCATGCCTTTCCAGAAGGCGGTCGTGGCCGCCGACGTGATAGTGATGCCGCGCTCCTGCTCCTGTTCCATCCAGTCCATCGTCGCCGCACCGTCGTGAACCTCGCCGATCTTGTGGGTCACGCCGGTGTAGAACAGGATGCGTTCAGTGGTGGTGGTTTTACCGGCATCGATGTGAGCGCTAATGCCGATATTTCGGTAGCGCTCGATGGGGGTCTTGCGGGGCACGTGAACCTCCTTGGAATAGCGCGCCTGAAGGCGCTTGCCGGGCGGCAGTCTGTGCTGCCCGGGCAGTCTGGGTGCTGCAGTGTCAAGAATACTAGGATAGCGCGTCGGCCCGTCTTTTGCAGGAATCTTGCCAGCTGGATCCGAGCGCCTGCTGGCGGGGTTTCGGCGGCCGGAACGGCGCGCGCCGGGCAAATGAAAAAGCCGGCGCCCTGCAAAAGGCACCGGCTTTTTTTGAAGCAGCGGCTGACGAAGTGGCGGGCGCCGCCATGGTCGACGCGACTTATTGCGCGGCCGGCAGCCCCTGGATCTTCATCCCCGGTTTGATGCCCTTCGACGTGAACCAGCCTTTGCTCATCTCCAACGCATACACGCCGTTGTTCTTCGGGCAGTGATTGTTGGTGGTCTCGGCCTGCATCTCGTCGATGTCGGTGATCGTGCCGTCGGCGCGCATGAATGCGATCGACAGCGGGATCAAGGTGTTCTTCATCCAGAAGCAATGCCCTGCGTTTTCATTGAAGACGAACAGCATGCCTTCGTTCGGTGCGAGGTTCGTGCGATACATCAAACCTTGCTCGCGGTCCGGATCGTTGGCGGCGACGGCGGCGTCGATCACGAACATGCCCGCTGTCAGCTTTGCGCGCGGAAAATCGCCGGGCTGCTTCGCACCGGCCGGCATCTGCTGCGCATGGGCGGGAAGAGCGGTAGTGGCGGCGAACGACAGTGCCGCGAGCGGCAGTGCAACGGCAAACGCGAAACGCGCAATCAACGAGCGCATGGAAAATCGCACGGCATGACTCCTGGCTGGAAATTAACCCGCGAATGTTACGCGAGCGCGTCAAAAACAAAAAGGCAGATCGCCTTGCGGCGATCTGCCTTTCAACGCCGTAAGAACGGCAATGAAGCTAGTTCTTGACTGCGTTGTTACAACAAACTTACTCCGAAGCGCCCGAAGCTGCAGCTGCTGCTGCCTTCTTGTGCGACTTCTTGTGAGCGTGGTGCTTGGTGGCCTTCTTTGCCGACGAAGCTGCTGCTGCCGGAGCTGCCATCGGAGCTGCCGAAGCTGCTGCCGGTGCCGAAGCTTGTGCGAATGCTGCCGTTGCGAAGAGACCAGCGACCAGAGCGGCGATCAGTTTGTTCATTTTGTGAATCCTCAGCTTTAGTTAATTAACCAAATGACCCGGCTATATGTAGAGTCATGTCGGTAAACGTGCCATCCACCTTTCGGTTGACAGCCGCATCGAACAAATTTTCGACGCGTCTGCTTTAGCGCTCAGACTCCCTGTACCTCCCGCGAGAGCGGCTTGCACAAAGGCCCTTAAGGCTGAATGCCGGATAGCTTCGGGCGGCATCTGTGTCGAATAACGCGTGAGCTCGCGCACCGGTTGACGTAATTTTTCGCGAATGTTTATTCGTCGACACGCGAATGGAAATGGATCGCCGGGCAGTGCTCGCGAGCTCTATTGTTTCACGCATGTTTCACAGCAGTTTCGCGCGGAATTTTATTTGCGAATACAACGAGTTAGATTTTTCGATGCAGATGCAAAAATGCGTAAGTGTGTATGCAATGTGGTTCAAACGACGCCGTCCCACGGCGCCTTAAGCGGCAACTCAGTGCTCTCGCCAGGTTGCAGCCCCAGCGAAAAAATATCGAGCGCGCCCACGCCGACGCGTACGAGGCGCAGCGTCGGAAAACCCACCGCCGCAGTCATTCGGCGCACCTGGCGGTTCTTGCCTTCGGTGATCGACAACTCGATCCATGTGGTCGGAATCGCGGCGCGATAGCGGATCGGCGGGGTGCGTGTCCATAGTGCGTCAGTCGGCTCGACATATTCAGCGCGGCATGGCCGTGTGACATAGTCGCCGAGATCGACGCCGCGCGCGAGCTTCTTCAGGGTGGCCTGATCGACCGCGCCTTCCACTTGCGCCCAATAACGTTTGACCAGTTTGTGGCGCGGCTCGGCGATGCGCGCTTGCAGCGCGCCGTCGTCGGTGAGCAGCAGCAGCCCTTCGCTGTCCGAGTCGAGCCGGCCCGCCGGGTAGACGCCGGGCACCTTGACCCAGTTGGCCAGCGACGCGCGCGTTTCGTGCGGCGAAAATTGGCAGATGGTGCCGAACGGTTTGTTCAAAGCGAGAAGACGCATACTGGATCGGTGAAAGACGCGGGTGCCGGCCGGGCGGGGAAGCGCCGTCCAAGCCTTGAGAGGCGCGGGTTCAATAGTAAATGGCGGGGATAATAATGCATAATTAGCGCTGGCAAGTCTTTTATCTTATATAAGACATAAGAATAAGAAGCGCTTCAGCGTGCACGTCATGTAGGAAAACCCCGACCCGCGGCAGGCTCGCTCCAGTATCGGCGTGGGCTAGAATAGCGGCCTGGCCGCCTGCGGGCGTCCAGCATGCGCGTAGCGAGGAGCGCCCGGTTTCGCAGTCTCCCATCAGCTTTCAGCACAGCCTTCACTGGAGTCCGATCATGCCGTATCAGCACATCAAGGTTCCGACCGGCGGTGACAAGATCACTGTCAATGCAGATTTCTCGCTCAACGTTTCCGACCAGCCGATCATTCCGTTTATCGAAGGCGACGGCACAGGCGCCGACATCACTCCGGTGATGCTCAAGGTGGTGGATGCGGCAGTTGAAAAAGCGTATGCAGGCAAGAAGAAGATCCACTGGATGGAAATCTACGCCGGCGAGAAGGCAACCAAGGTGTACGGCCCGGACGTGTGGCTGCCGGAAGAATCGCTGCAGGTGCTGAAGGAATACGTCGTGTCGATCAAAGGTCCGCTCACCACGCCGGTGGGCGGCGGCATCCGTTCGCTGAACGTCGCGCTGCGTCAGGACCTGGATCTGTATGTCTGTTTGCGCCCGGTGCAGTACTTCAAGGGCGTGCCTTCGCCGGTGCGTGAACCGGAAAAGACCAACATGGTGATCTTCCGCGAGAACTCGGAAGACATCTACGCCGGTATCGAGTGGGCGGCGGAATCGGAACAGGCCAAGAAGGTCATCAAGTTCCTGCGCGAAGAAATGGGCGTGAAGAAGATCCGCTTCCCGGAAACGTCGGGCATCGGTATCAAGCCGGTGTCGCGCGAGGGCACGGAGCGTCTGGTGCGCAAAGCGATCCAGTACGCGATCGACAACGATCGCCGCTCGGTCACGCTCGTGCACAAGGGCAACATCATGAAGTTCACGGAAGGCGCATTCCGCGACTACGGTTATGCGCTGGCGCAGAAGGAATTCGCCGCGGAGCTGATCGACGGCGGCCCGTGGATGAAGGTCAAGAACCCGAAAACCGGTGGCGACATCGTCGTGAAAGACGTAATCGCCGATGCGTTCCTCCAGCAGATTCTGCTGCGTCCGGCGGAATACGACGTGATCGCCACGCTGAACCTGAACGGCGATTACGTTTCGGACGCACTGGCTGCGCAAGTCGGCGGTATCGGTATCGCGCCGGGCGCGAACATGTCGGATTCGGTCGCGATGTTCGAAGCCACGCACGGTACGGCGCCGAAATACGCGGGTAAAGATTACGTGAACCCGGGTTCGGAAATTCTCTCGGCGGAAATGATGCTGCGCCACCTCGGCTGGACTGAAGCGGCGGACCTCATTATCAAGTCGATGGAGAAGTCGATCCTGCAAAAGCGGGTCACGTATGACTTCGCGCGTCTGATGGAAGGCGCGACGCAAGTGTCGTGCTCGGGTTTTGGTCAGGTGATGATCGAGAATATGTAAGCGATTCGAGCTGGTTTCTCCCAGCCTGGAATGGGACCCCGGCGCCGTGAGGCGGCCGGGGTTTTTGTTTTTTGAGGTGGAACATGGGTGGACGCGATTCAAGCGGGAGGTAAAAGTAGCTTGCGTTATGATTCTTCGATTACCTGCTTTTCGTGCATCGTACCTATTCGTTCTGCAATGACCTCCGTGTGGCGAATCCTCATCGTGCTGGCCCTCGCGTTGCTTGCGACGCAAGGTGCGTTCGCGCACGAACATGCCACGGCGCCGATGCAAGGCGCTCGCGCGATGCAGGCCGTCCAACCCGCCGACGGTGCGTTCGCCACCGTCAGTGAAACCGCACCCTGCGCCAGTATGGCCGCCGCCGGGGTGCCCTGTCGGCACGATCATTCTTTGTGCTGCTCGAACGCGTGCGGCACGCATTGCGCCGCACTGTTCGTCGTATTTGCTTTCGAGCCGCGCGCGTCCGGCGCGTCGCTGCCGCGGGCGCTTGCCGAGCCGCAGCGCACCGGTGTCACTCGTGCGCCTCTGTTGCGGCCGCCGATAGGCTGATCGTTGTGCGTGCCAACGCCGCGCACGCCACAAGGTCAAGGTCGCGCTTCCCATAAGCCGACCCGTTAACGATCGAGCGTGGACTCGCCCCGGCGCCTGTCCCGCTATCTGAACAAAACAGAGGAAATCATCCATGATTCGCAGGCAATTTCTCGCCCGCGCGTTGAGCGCGGCAGCCGCGTCGTTGTTCGCGCGCAGCGCGTTCGCACAGCATGACGCCCATTCGATGCACAAGATGTCAGGCGTGGACGATATGGGCGGCATGGACATGTCCGATATGCCGTCGATGTCCGCACACAAAGCGGCCAAGCCGGCGGCCGCGTCATTGGCCGCGCCTGACGCACTTCCGGCCGGCGCGCCGCTCGCCGCTTTACGTACGCTCGCCAACGAAAGCCGTGAGCCTGGCGTGTTCCGCGCGACGTTGGTCGCGCAACCGGTCAAACGCAAACTGCTGCCCGGCAAACCGTTCACCATCTTCTGGCAATACGACCAGGGCGGCGCAAACGCCAGCGTGACACAGACCGCGGGTCCAGTCGTCGGTCCGTTGATCGACGTTCGCGAAGGCGACACTGTCGAGATCCGCTTCGTCAACCGTCTGCCGCAAGCGTCGACGATTCACTGGCACGGCTTGCCGGTGCCGCCCGACCAGGACGGCAATCCTTCGATGCCGGTCGCGCCGGGCGCTTCGCATGTGTACCGCTTCACGTTGCCGCCGGGCAGCGCCGGCACCTACTGGTATCACCCGCATCCGCACATGATGTCGGCGGAGCAGGTATTTCGCGGACTGGCCGGACCCATTGTGGTGCGCGCAGCCGACGATCCGCTTTCAGTCTGGCCCGAGCGCCATCTGTTCTTCTCGGACCTGAAGCTCGCTAGTGACGGCACCATCCCGCCGAACGACATGATGGACTGGATGAACGGCCGTGAAGGCCAGTTCGTGCTGGTCAACGGCGCGCGCCGTCCGCGCATCGAGGTAACGAACGACGAGCGTTGGCGTCTGTGGAATGGATGCAATGCCCGTTATTTGAGATTTTCGCTCGGCGCCGGGCAGCATTTTGCGCAGGTCGGCACGGACGGCGGCCTGCTGGAGCAGCCGCGCGAAGGACTCACGGAGCTGTTGCTGGCGCCTGGCGAGCGCGCCGAGGTGATCGTCCGCGCGGGCGCGAACCTGTCGCAGGTGGTGCTGAGCGCCGGCGTTTACGATCGCGGCAAGATGGCGATGTCGCACGGCAGCCTGCCGCCCGACCCAGCCCATGCGCTCGCCGACGTTAGCTTTAATCCGCCATCTGGCGTCAAGGCGCGCGAGTTGCCGGCGACGTTGCGCCCCATGTCGCCGCTCGGCACGCCGGCCGCGAAGAAATCCGTAGTGTTCTCGGAACAGATGGACATGGCCGCGATGCACAACCCGAAGGCGTCAGCTGTGCATGGCAACACAATGCCTGCCGGTATGACTTTCATGATCAACGGTCAGGTTTTCGACCCATCGCGCATCACGTTGACCAGCCGGCGCGACGAAGTCGAACTCTGGTCGATCGAAAACCGCACCGACATGGATCATCCGTTCCATCTGCACGGCACGCAGTTTCAGATTGTCGAGCGGGAGCGGGGCGGCGCGGTCACGCCGGAGCCATATCGGGCGTGGCGCGACACGGTCAATGTGCAGCCGGATGAGATCGTGCGGATTGCCACCGTACAGCGGATGGTGGGCGAGCGCATGTTCCATTGTCACATCCTCGAACACGAGGACCTCGGCATGATGGGCACGCTGAAGGTGGTGTGACGCGTGCGGTGAGCGCTCAGCAGGTTTAGAAGGGGAAGCCGAAAAAAAGAAACCCGGCACGAAGCCGGGTTTCCAAGGAACGGGAATCGAACAGATTCAGGCAGGTGCCTGGATGTTCGATGCCTGCTTGCCTTTCGGGCCTTGCACGACCTCGAAGGTTACTTTTTGACCTTCCTTGAGGGTCTTGAACCCATTCATCTGGATGGCCGAGAAGTGTGCAAACAGATCCTCACCACCTTCATCAGGCGTAATGAATCCGAAACCTTTTGCGTCATTGAACCATTTGACCGTACCAGTTGCCATTCCAACTTCCCCTGTAACTCATGTCACTACCACGAGCCCTCGAAAAGCTCCACGACCGCGATGCAGCCGCTCCCTCCTCACAAGCTCACCATCGGCATTTTTTCGAAATTTATGGCGCAGTGAAAAAAGTGCCAGCTTGATTGTTGAGGCTCTTTATTCGAGTGTCAAGAAAATTTTGAGACGCTCGTCGCCTCGTTGCAAACAGTCGATTTCCAGGGTTTTTCCCGCTTTTGTTATGTGCGGTTGCGCAAGCGGGCCGTCTTGAAAAGTCGCATAATCGACTCACCTGCTGTTCTGCGGGGCGCCCGTTGCTGACAACCCGCCCCGGCAGGTTGTGCGATACTCGATCCGACTGCGGCGCAGCACGGCCGCGAAGCATCACTGGATAGGGGCCGGCTCCGCAATCGGCTCGTGGAATGACGCACGCTTGGGGGGGATTACCCATCAGGCGGCAGCGAACGGGCTCACCGGCCGGACGGTCGGGTTTTGACAGGATTGCGGGCCTGTCCTAGTTGTTTAGAATGGGTGTATGGCGATTATCCCGGACAAGCAGGACGGCACCGTACTGGAGCGGCAGGAAAAGAAGCTGAAGCCGCCTTCCATGTACAAGGTGGTGCTGTTGAATGACGACTTCACGCCGATGGAATTTGTCGTGATGATCGTGCAGGAATATTTCAATAAAGATCGTGAAACCGCAACGCAGGTTATGTTGAAGGTGCATCGCGAGGGCAGGGGAGTTTGTGGGGTCTATACGCGGGACATCGCGTCGACCAAAGTCGAGCAAGTCGTTACCCACGCACGGCAGGCCGGGCATCCGCTGCAGTGTGTGATGGAGGAAGCATGATTGCCCAGGAACTGGAAGTCAGCCTGCACATGGCGTTCATGGAAGCACGCCAGGCACGGCACGAGTTCATCACGGTCGAACATCTTTTGCTGGCACTGTTGGACAATCCGACGGCCGCGGAGGTGTTGCGTGCATGCGCGGCCAATATCGAGGATCTGCGCCAGAACCTGCGCAACTTCATTCATGACAACACGCCTACCGTGCCCGGCACGGATGACGTCGACACGCAGCCCACGCTGGGTTTCCAGCGTGTGATTCAGCGCGCGATCATGCATGTGCAATCCACCTCGAATGGCAAGAAGGAAGTCACCGGCGCGAACGTGCTGGTGGCGATCTTCGGCGAGAAGGACTCGCACGCGGTGTACTACCTGCAACAGCAGGGCGTGACGCGCCTCGACGTGGTGAACTTCATCTCGCACGGCATTGCGAAGACCAGCAGCACGGACGCCGCGAAAGCGAGCGACGCGAATGCCGAGTCCGACGAGGCCGCCGCGCAGAAGGAAACCCCGCTGGCACAGTTCACGCAGAACCTGAACCAGATGGCGAAAGACGGCCGCATCGATCCGCTGATCGGGCGCGAGTCGGAAGTCGAGCGCGTGGTGCAGGTGCTGTGCCGTCGCCGCAAGAACAATCCGCTGCTGGTCGGCGAGGCCGGCGTCGGCAAGACGGCGATCGCCGAAGGGCTCGCCTGGCGCATCACGCGCGGCGAAGTGCCGGACATCCTGGCGGATGCGCAAGTGTATTCGCTCGACATGGGCGCGCTGCTCGCCGGCACCAAGTATCGCGGCGACTTCGAACAACGTCTGAAGACGGTCCTCAAGGAATTGAAGGAACGTCCGCACGCCATCCTGTTCATCGACGAGATTCATACGCTGATCGGCGCGGGTGCTGCATCGGGCGGGACGCTGGACGCGTCCAACCTGCTGAAGCCGGCGTTGTCGTCGGGCACGCTCAAGTGCATCGGCGCGACGACCTTCACTGAGTATCGCGGCATCTTCGAAAAAGACGCGGCATTGTCGCGCCGGTTCCAGAAGGTCGACGTGACCGAGCCGACCGTCGAGCAGACGGTGGCGATCCTGCGTGGCCTGAAGTCGCGTTTCGAAGAGCATCACGGCGTGAAGTATTCGTCGGGTGCGTTGTCGGCGGCGGCTGAGTTGTCGGCGCGCTTCATCACGGATCGTCATTTGCCGGACAAGGCGATCGACGTGATCGACGAAGCAGGCGCGGCGCAACGCATCCTGCCGAAGTCGAAGCAGAAGAAGACCATCGGCAAGAACGAGATCGAAGAAATCATCTCGAAGATCGCCCGCGTCCCGCCGCAAAGCGTGTCGCAAGACGATCGCAGCAAGCTGCAAACGCTGGATCGCGATCTGAAGAGCGTGGTGTTCGGGCAAGACCCGGCCATCGACGCACTGTCGGCCGCGATCAAGATGGCGCGCGCAGGTCTCGGCAAGCTGGACAAGCCGATCGGCGCGTTCCTGTTCTCCGGTCCCACGGGCGTCGGCAAGACGGAAGTGGCGAAGCAACTGGCGTTCACGCTGGGGATCGAGTTGATCCGCTTCGACATGTCGGAATACATGGAGCGTCATGCGGTGAGCCGTTTGATCGGCGCGCCGCCGGGCTACGTCGGTTTCGATCAGGGCGGTCTGCTGACCGAAGCTGTCACGAAGAAGCCGCATTGCGTGCTGCTGCTCGACGAAATCGAGAAGGCGCATCCGGACATTTACAACGTGCTGCTGCAGGTGATGGACCACGGCACGCTGACGGACAACAACGGCCGCAAAGCGGATTTCCGTAACGTCATCATCATCATGACGACGAACGCGGGCGCCGAGGCAATGGGCAAGTCGGTGATTGGCTTCACGAATCGCCGGGAGACCGGCGACGAAATGGTCGACATCAAGCGCATGTTCACGCCGGAGTTCCGTAACCGTCTGGACGCGACGATCAGCTTCCGCTCGCTCGATGAAGAAATCATCATGCGCGTGGTCGACAAGTTCCTGATGCAGCTGGAAGATCAGCTGCATGAGAAGAAGGTCGATGCGCTCTTCACTGACGCGCTGCGCAAGCATCTCGCCAAGCACGGTTTCGACCCGTTGATGGGCGCGCGGCCAATGCAGCGTTTGATCCAGGACACGATCCGTCGTGCACTGGCCGACGAGTTGCTGTTCGGCAAACTGATGAACGGCGGTCGCGTGACTGTCGACGTCGATGCGGAAGACAAGGTGCAACTGACCTTCGACGAGCATCCGGCGCCGCGCAATCCGAATCCGGAAGCGGTCGAAGTCGAGTAAGGGCGAAGTTGACGCTTCGTTTCACTTGAAAGAAGAAGGGCGCGGGTTAAATCCCGCGCCCTTCTTCTTTTTGCATTTCAATCTACTTCGTCGCGCCGCAATCACGCCGCCAAGCGATAGATCAATGCTTGCCGGTGCTGCCGAAACCGCCTGCGCCACGCTCGCTTTCCGCGAAATCGTCGACGATGTTGAACGCGGCTTGCACGACCGGCACGATCACGAGTTGCGCGAGGCGCTCCATCGGATTCAGCACGAAGGTGGTTTCGCCGCGGTTCCACGTCGAAATCATCAGCTGCCCCTGGTAATCCGAATCGATCAGACCGACCAGATTGCCCAGCACGATCCCGTGCTTATGGCCCAAACCCGAGCGCGGCAGGATCAAGGCCGCATAGCCCGGATCGCCGACGTGGATCGCCAGACCCGTCGGCACCAGTGCGGTGCCGCCGGGCGCGAGCGTCAATGGTTCGTCGAGGCAGGCGCGCAGGTCGAGGCCCGCGCTGCCGGTGGTTGCGTAGGCCGGGAGTTGGTCGCGCATCCGCGCATCGAGAATCTTCAGGTCGAGTTTCATGCAGGTTCGAAAGGTTAAGAGGTGGAGGCTTGGCGTCCGAGCTGGAACGCGTCGGCCAGGAGTTCATAGGAGCGCAGCCGGGCGCGATAGCTGCCCGCTACGGTGAGTACGATCAGTTCGTCGGCCTGGAATTGCGCCTGCAAATCCTGGAGGCGCTCGGTCACGGTTTCCGGCGTGCCGATGATACTGCGCGGCTTCTCGCGGTCGATCACCAGTTGCTCGCGTACGCCGTATTCTTGCGCCGCGCCTTGCTCGACCGTCGGAATCGGCGCATTCAGGCCAAGGGCCATCTGCACGCGGCGCAGGTCGACCGCTTTTTCCAGGTTGGCGGCTTCCTGCTCGGTGTCCGCGCAAATCACGAACACGGCGGCGGCCAGGTACGGCTGTTCCGCTTCCAGGCTAGCCTTGAAGCGGTCACGATAAGCCAGCGCCACCTGATGCCCGAAGTGCGCGTTGATGAAATGCGCGAACGCGAAGCGGATACCAAGTTGCGCCGCGAGCAGGCCGCCGAATTCGCTCGAACCGAGCATCCAGAGTTGCGGGCGCGTGGCGACTTGCGGTTGCAGCAGTACGCCGCGCGCGAGATGGCCCTCGGGCAGCGGGCCGTGCATCAGGCCGACCAGATCCGCGACCTGCTGCGGGAAAATGTCGCCGCGATTGTAGGCGCCGGCCGCCACCGCTTGCGCCGTTTGCATGTCTCCGCCCGGCGCGCGTCCTACGCCGAGATCGATACGATTGGGAAACAGCGCCTCGAGCATCATGAACTGCTCGGCGACTTTGAACGGGCTGTAGTACGGCAGCATCACGCCGCCGGAGCCGATGCGGATACGTTTGGTCACGCTGCCGAGGTGCGCGAGCATCACCTCGGGGCAGGGGTTCGACACGCCGCGCAGGCCGTGGTGTTCAGCGCACCAGTAGCGTGTGTAGCCGAGGTCGTCGGCAAGTTGCGCCAGTTCGACAGTGGCGGCGATCGCGTCCGCCACCGAGTGCCCGTCGATCACGGGCGTTTGATCGAGCACGGAAAGTAGCGTCATGTCAGTACTGCTCCAGATGATTCAGTGCGCTCGGGCGACTCGCGGCAAGGCATGCTGAATTCACAGCGTGCGTCGCAGCGGGCAGCTTCAGCGAATCGGACTAGTGTCGGGCAGACGCCTGGCGATCTCCGCAATCAGCGCGCGCGCGAGCGTCTGCTTGTCGGCGCGTGGCAGCCTGGTCACGCCGCCTGCTTCGAACAGAATCACTTCGTTATCGTCGAGGCCGAAGGTCAGCGGGCCGAGATTGCCGATCAGGAGCGGCACCTTCTTGCGCACGCGCTTTTCTTCGCCATGCACTTCCAGGTCGCCGCTTTCCGCCGCGAAACCGACCGCAAAAGGCGGATGCGGGAGCTTCGCTACCGAGGCCAGAATATCCGGATTTTCGACGAAGGTGAAAGCCGGCATCGCGCGCTCGGCGGTCTTCTTGATCTTGTGCTCGCTCGTGTGATCGACGCGCCAGTCGGCGACCGCGGCCACACCGATGAAGATGTCGCAGTCGGCGACCGACTGCATCACCGCGTCGTGCATCTGCTGCGCGGTTTGCACGTCCTCGCGGAACACGCCCCACGGGGTTTCCAGCGCCACCGGACCGGCGACCAGATGCACGTCGGCGCCCGCTTGTTGCGCGGCGCGAGCGAGAGCGAAGCCCATCTTGCCGCTCGAACGATTGGTGATGCCGCGCACCGGATCGAGCGGTTCGAAGGTCGGGCCGGCCGTCAGCAACACGCGCCGGCCAGACAGAATTTTGGGTGAAAAGAATGAAGCGATCGCTTCATAGGTCGCCGACGCTTCCAGCATCCGCCCGTCGCCGACTTCGCCGCACGCTTGCGGACCCGAGTCGGGGCCCAGCACTTCGATACCGTCCGCGCGCAGTTGTGCGACGTTGCGCTGTGTCGCCGGGTTCTGCCACATCTGCCGGTTCATCGCGGGCACGACCAGCAGCGGACAATCGCGCGCGATGCACAGCGTCGACAGCAGATCGTCGGCCATGCCGTGCGCGAGTTTGGCGAGGAAATCGGTGGAGGCGGGCGCGATCACGATCGCATCCGCTTCACGCGACAGATCGATGTGCGCCATATTGTTCGGCACGCGCGCGTCCCACTGGCTCGTGTAGACCGGACGGCCCGACAGCGCCTGCATGGTGACGGGGGTGATGAACTGCGTGGCCGCTTCGGTCATCACGACCTGCACGGTCGCGCCGGCTTTGGTCAGCAGGCGCGTGAGTTCGGCGATCTTATAGCAGGCAATACCGCCCGTCATGCCGAGGACGAGGTGTTTTCCTGCGAGTTCTTCGGTTGCCAACGAAAGCCTCCGACAAAGCGTGGTGGCGAGCAGCGGCGCATTGCACCGCCGCCGGCCTTCAAACCGGACGTAAGCGCGGACCTAAGCGGCGTTAGCGCGCGCCGCGCACGCGCCGCAATTCGTCTAGCACAAGCAGGATCGCGCCGATCGTGATCGCGCTGTCGGCGAGATTGAACGCCGGCCAGTGCCACGTGCGCACGTGGAAATCGAGAAAGTCGATCACGTGGCCGTACGCCAGCCGGTCGATCACATTGCCGAGCGCACCGCCGAGAATCAGCGAGAGCGCCGTGCAGAACATCCGCTGCGTGCCGTGACGCTTGAGCAGATAGCTGATCACCAGCGCCGCGACCACGCCGAGCGCGGTGAACGCCCAGCGCTGCCAGCCGCCCGCCATCGCGAGGAAGCTGAATGCCGCGCCACGGTTGTACACGAGGATCAGATTGAAAAACGGCGTGACCTCGTGCGCGACACCGTACGCAAATACTTTCTGGACCGCGATTTTCGTCAGCTGATCGAACAGGATCACGATCAGTGCAACGCCGAGCCATGGCGCCAGCGAACTGTTTCCGGTTGACGATTTCGACATGCTTCTCGCCATTATGCCGCGCTCCTGGTTTCACCGTTGCCGAACAGATTGCTGAAGCAACGGCCGCACAGCGTGGGGTGTTCGGCGTTCGCGCCGACGTCCGCGCGATAGTGCCAGCAGCGTTCGCACTTCAGATACTTCGATGCGATGACTTCGACGCCTTCTTCCGCTTCGCTGTCGACCTTCGCGACGGTCGCGGCCGACGTGATCAGCACGAACTTCAGGTCGTCGGCGAGGCTTGCGAGCGCGTCGTAACGCGCGCCGCTCGCACGGATTTCGACTTCCGCCTGCAGCGACGAGCCGATCAGGTTCGCCACGCGCGCTTCTTCCAGCGCCTTCGTCACGTCGCTGCGCGCGGCGCGCAGCAGCGTCCATTTGTCGAGCAGGGCGCCGGCGTCCGGCACCGCCGGGAACGCGTGATAGGTTTCCGTGAAAATCGTTTCGCTGTTCGGCGAGAAGATCTTCCACGCTTCTTCGGCGGTGAACGACAGGAACGGCGCCATCAGACGCAGCAGACCGTGCGCGATGTGATACAGCGCGGTTTGCGCCGAACGGCGCGCGACGGAGTCAGCCGCCGTGGTGTACAGACGGTCTTTCAGCACGTCCAGGTAGAAACCGCCGAGGTCTTCCGAGCAGAACGTCTGCAGCTTCGCGACCACCGGGTGGAACTCGTACTTGTCGTAGTGCGACAGGATGTCGTTCTGCAGATTCGCCGACAGCGCCACCGCATAGCGATCGATTTCGAGCCAGTCTTCGACCGGCCGCGCGTGCTGCGCGAAGTTGAAGTCCGACAGGTTCGCGAGCAGGAAGCGCAGCGTATTGCGGATGCGGCGATAGCTTTCCGTCACACGCTTCAGGATTTCCTCGGAGATCGCCAGTTCGCCCGAGTAATCGGTCGAGGCGATCCACAAGCGGATGATTTCCGCGCCGAGGCGGTTCGCGACTTCATGCGGATCGATACCGTTGCCGAGCGACTTGCTCATCTTGCGGCCTTCGCCGTCGACGGTGAAGCCGTGCGTCAGCAGCGCGTTGTACGGCGGGCGGCCGTCGAGCATCGACGCGGTCAGCAGCGACGAGTGGAACCAGCCGCGGTGCTGGTCCGAGCCTTCCAGATACAGGTCGGCCGGGAATTGAAGTTCGTCCTTATGCGAGCCGCGCAGCACGTGCCAGTGCGTGGTGCCGGAATCGAACCACACGTCGAGCGTGTCGCGATTCTTCTCGTACATGTTCGCGTCGTCGCCGAGCAGTTCGCGCGGGTCGAGCGTTTGCCATGCTTCGATGCCGGCCTTCTCGACGCGTTGCGCGACTTCTTCGAGCAATTCCTGCATGCGCGGATGCAGTTCGCCGGTTTCCTTGTGCACGAAGAACGCCATCGGCACGCCCCATTGGCGCTGACGCGACAGCGTCCAGTCCGGGCGGTTGGCGATCATGCTGAACAGACGCTGCTTGCCCCACGACGGATAAAACGCGGTGTTTTCGATGCCTTCGAGCGCGGTTTCGCGCAGCGTTTTGTCGGTGTCGTTCGGCTTCACGTCCATGCCGGCGAACCACTGCGACGTCGCACGATAGATGATCGGCGTCTTGTGGCGCCAGCAGTGCATGTAGCTGTGAGTGTATTTCTCGCTGCGCAGCAGCGAGCCGGCGCCTGCAAGCGCTTCGACGATCTGCGGATTGGCCGCCCAGATTGACAGCCCACCGAACAGCGCGAGCGATTCGATGTAACGGCCGTCGCCCATTACCGGATTGATGATGTCCGAATCGGCCATGCCGTGCGCTTTGCACGACACGAAGTCTTCCACACCGTACGCCGGCGACGAGTGAACGATGCCGGTGCCGGTTTCGGTCGTCACGTAGTCGCCGAGATACACCGGCGCCGTGCGCTTGTAGCCCGGATGCGCGGACGCGAGCGGGTGGTTGAAGCGCAGGTTCACGAGCTTCGCGCCCGGCGTAGTCGCGACGATCGTGCCTTCCAGGCCGTATTGTTTCAGGCACGCTTCGACGCGTTCTTCCGCGAGGATCAGCAAACCGCGCGGCGTATCGACCAGCGCGTAGACGATTTCCGGATGCAGGTTCAGCGCCTGGTTGGCGGGGATGGTCCACGGCGTCGTGGTCCAGATCACGATGCCGCCTTCGTTGCGCGGCAGCGCTTTCAGGCCGAACGCGTGTGCGGTCTTTTCCGGCTCGGCGAAGCCGAACAGCACGTCGATCGTCGGATCGGTCTTGTCCTTGTATTCGACTTCCGCTTCGGCCAAAGCCGAGCCGCAGTCGAAACACCAGTTGACCGGCTTCAGGCCGCGAAACACGTAGCCCTTTTCCATGATCTTCGCGAGTGCGCGGATTTCGCCGGCTTCGTTCGCGAAGTTCATCGTCTTGTACGGATTGTCCCAGTCGCCGAGCACGCCCAGACGCCGGAAGCCGACCTTCTGCTTCTCGATCTGTTCGGTTGCGTAGGCGCGCGCCTTCTGCATCACTTCGGCGGCCGGCAGCGACTTGCCGAACTGCTTTTCGATCTGGATTTCGATTGGCATGCCATGGCAATCCCAACCGGGCACGTAGACCGCGTCGAAGCCCGCCAGATTGCGCGCCTTGACGATCATGTCCTTCAGGATCTTGTTCACCGCGTGGCCGAGGTGGATGTCGCCGTTCGCATACGGCGGGCCGTCGTGCAGGATGAACTTTTTGCGGCCACGGCTGGCGGCGCGGATCTTTTCGTAGATCTTGCGTTCCTGCCATTCCTTGACCCATTGCGGCTCGCGCTTGGGCAGGTCGCCACGCATCGGGAACGACGTGTCGAGCAGGTTGACCGGGTAGCGGGACTGCGGTTTCGAATCGGCTTTCTTGTTGCTCATGATGAGATCGCGGTGAATTCTTTCTATGCGCAGCGGGGCGCGGTATGCGCAAGATGCGCAGGGCGTTGGGCGCGCCCGGCAGGCATGTCGCGTAATTCACGGACGCCTTTCGATGCGCGCAGCGAGGGTACATGCAGCACAGATAGCGCTCGCATGTACCGCGGCGGCTATCTAATTCGGTCGGTGGCCGAGGTGGCGAAACCGGTGGAGCGGCTGCCCGGCGTGCCGGCGCCGACGGCCGCGAACCACGCGCGGGCATTGGCGACGTCGCGCGCGATGGCGGCAGTCAGCGTTTCGAGGTCGACGTATTTCTCTTCGTCGCGCAGCTTTTTGAGGAATTCGACGCGCACGAGTTTGCCATACGCGTCGCCGTGCCAGTCGAGCAGATGCACTTCGAGCAGCACGCGGCCGGAATCGTCGACGGTGGGGCGCAGGCCGAGGCTCGCGACGCCCGGCAGCGGTTCGTCAGCCACGCCATGCACGCGCACGACGAAAATGCCCGCGAGCGCCGGACGCTTGTGGGCGATCGGCAGATTGAGCGTGGGAAAGCCGAGATCGCGGCCCAGTTTCATGCCGTGCACGACGTGGCCGCTGATCAGGTAGTCGCGGCCCAGCGCGGCCCGCGCCGAATCCAGATCGCCCGCCACCAGTGCCGTGCGCACGCCCGAACTGGAAATGCGCGCGCCCGACGGATCGGCCACGGTTGCCATCTGCTCGACCTCGAAGCCGTACTGCTGACCGGCGGCCTTGAGCGACGCGAAGTCGCCCGCGCGCCTGGCGCCATAGCGGAAGTCGTCGCCGATCATCACCCAGCGCGCATGCAGGCCGTTGACGATGATCCGTTCGACGAATGCATCCGGCGACTGGCTGGCGAAGGTGTGATTGAAATGCTCGACTACCACCCGGTCGACGCCGTTGGTGCGCAGCGCCTCGAGCTTGTCGCGCAGCATCGCGATACGCGGCGGCGCGCCAGCCGGGTTGAAGAACTCGCGCGGGTGTGGCTCGAAGGTCATCACGCAGACGGGCAGGCCGCGTGCATCGGCAGCCGCGCGCACATGGGCGAGCAAAGCCTGATGGCCGCGGTGGACACCGTCGAAGTTGCCGATGGTCAGTGCGCAGGGCGCACGGCTTTCGGCATTGGGAAGACCGCGGAAGACTCTCACGATAGCGGGTTTGAGGTAGGGCGGCCGAGGTGCCGCAAAACAAATGATTATAAACGCTCAGCGCGTGAGACGGCGGCGCGTCGCGGTTTCAGTGTCCCCCGAATGATAAAATCCGCGGATGAAAAAACTCGTCATCCTGATTTCCGGGCGGGGAAGCAACATGGAAGCCATCGTTCGCGCCTGTTCGCGCGAAGGCTGGCCGGCGCGAGTCGCCGCCGTGATCGCCAACCGTCCTGACGCCGCGGGCCTTGCGTTCGCGGCGTCGCACGGCATTGCCACGGCGGTGGTCGACCACCGCCAGTTTCCCGATCGCGAGCGCTTCGACGCTGCGCTGGCGCGCGAAATCGATAGCTTCGCGCCCGACCTGGTCGTGCTCGCCGGCTTCATGCGGGTGCTCACGGCCGGTTTCGTCGACCATTACGCCGGGCGCATGCTGAACGTGCACCCGTCGCTGCTGCCGAGCTTCCCGGGGCTGAAAACCCATCAACAGGCGCTCGATGCGGGCGTGCGGCTGCATGGCGCGTCGGTGCATTTTGTCACGTCGCAGCTGGATCACGGGCCGATCGTCGTGCAGTCGGCCGTGCCCGTGCTGGCAGGCGACACCCCCGCCATGCTCGCCGAGCGCGTGCTGGCAACCGAACACATCATTTATCCACGCGCGGTGCGCTGGTTCGTCGAAGGGCGTCTTGCTCTCGACGGCTTGCGTGTCACGCTTACGCCGCCGGAGCCGCAATGGCTCTTTGCCGGTCACACCGCCGGAGAGGGCGCATGAGATTGCATGGTTTTCTGATTGGACAAACCGAGACTTTGCTGGCTGAAGTCCTGAAACTGAACGGCCCGGCCGACGCCACCACCAGCCGTTTTTTTCGCGCGCATCCGAAGCTCGGGCACGGTGAACGCGGCGTGATCGCCGAGGCGGTCTTCGCGGTGCTGCGCCGGCGCATGGAATTCGCCCATCTGGCCGAAAGCGGCGCCGGCAGCCCGGCGCGCCGGATGGCCTTGCTCGGTCTGATGCAGACGGCCGGCCGCACGGCGCTCAAGCCGTTCGTGTCCGAAGCCGAATCGAAGTGGCTCGAACACGTTGCGACGATCGATCCGGCGAGCCTGCCGCTGCGGATTCGCCTGAATCTGCCCGACTGGATCTGCCAGGCGCTGAACAAGCGCTTTGAAGCCGAAGAACTGGCGCAACTGGCCGCCGCGCTGAACTACCCGGCGCCGCTGGACCTGCGCGCCAACCCGATCAAGGCAAGCCGCGACGACGTGCTGACCGCGCTGTCGAAGGCCGGTATCGAGGGCGGCGCGACGCCGTTCGCGCCGTTCGGTGTGCGGGTGGTCGGCAAGCCGCCGCTCACCAAGCTCGACGCGTTCCAGCACGGCTGGGTCGAAGTGCAGGACGAAGGCAGCCAGTTGCTGTGTTCGCTGGTCGCACCCAAGCGCGGCGAGATGATCGTCGACTTTTGCGCGGGCGCGGGCGGCAAGACGCTGGCGCTGGGCGCGGCGATGCGCTCGACCGGGCGCCTGTACGCATTCGACATCTCCGAGCGGCGCCTGGCCAAGCTCAAACCGCGCCTTGCGCGCAGCGGCCTGTCGAACGTGAATCCGGTGCTGATCGACAGCGAACACGACGCCAAGATCAAGCGTCTGGCCGGCAAGATCGACCGCGTGCTGGTCGACGCGCCGTGCAGCGGGCTGGGTACGCTGCGCCGTAATCCCGATCTGAAATGGCGTCAGTCGCCCGAATCGGTCGCCGAACTGGCGCCGAAGCAGGCGTCGATTCTGGCGAGCGCAGCGCGTCTGGTGAAGAAGGGCGGCCGGCTCGTCTACGCGACCTGCTCGATCCTGGAAGCGGAAAACGAGGTGGTCGTGCAGCAATTCCTCGCCGGCCATCCCGATTTCGTGCTGGTGCCCGCCCGCGACGTGCTCGCGGAGCAGCGCATCGATCTGGAAATGGGCGATTACCTTTCTCTGTGGCCGCACCGCCACGGCACCGACGGCTTCTTTGCCGCCGTGCTGGAACGTCAGGGCTAAGCACAAGACACAAGAGACTTTTTTGCCGGCGCCCGCGTCCTTTCTTTGAACACGGCGCGCAGGCGCATTCGGCAACATCATGCAAAACCGTATTTTTCCTCACATGTTCGGCGACCTCGCGCGCGATTTCGGTCAGCCGGTAATGCTGTGGCAGGTCGGCGTGCTGCTCGGGACGCTGGCGATCGCGTGGCTGCTCGCGCGAGTGTTGCGCAGCACGCTCGATCTGCGGCGCCAGACGCGCTACCAGACGCTGCGCTTCGGCGCGGAAAGTCTGAACCGCGCGGTTTTTCCGCTGATCGGCGCGGCGCTCGTCTGGGTCGCCATAGCGATCACCGGCCAGTTCATGCATACCTCGCTGCTCGATCTTGCGCTGGTGCCGCTGTTCGGCATCGGCTTGATTTACATCGTTTTTTTCTTTGCGCGACGGGTGTTCAGCCGTGACGGCGAGACCCATCCGTGGCTGTTTCTGGTCGAAAAGTTCGTCTCGCTGATCGTCTGGGTCGGCATGGTGCTAACCGTGATGGGCATTCAGGACGACGTGATCCGATGGATGGCCAGCGTGCAGTTCCGGGTCGCCAATGCGCACATGACGCTGCTCTCGCTCACCACGGGGCTGTTGTGGGTGTGCGTGACGATGATCGTCGCGATGTGGCTCGGCTCCACGTTCGAAGACCGGCTGATGCGCTCGAAGACGCTCGACGCCAATCTGAAAGTAGTGGTGGCGCGTGTCGGCCGGGCGGCGTTCGTGCTGGCGGCGGTGCTGATCAGTCTGTCGCTGGTCGGTATCGATATCACCGTGCTGGGCGTGTTCGGCGGCGCGCTAGGCGTGGGGCTCGGGTTCGGGTTGCAGAAAATCGCCAGCAACTACGTGTCGGGCTTCATCATTCTGATCGACCGCTCGCTGCGAATCGGCGACACGATCAACGTCAGCGGCTTGCAGGGCATGGTCACGCAGATTCGCACCCGCTACACGGTGGTGCGGGGTCTCGACGGCATCGAAACGCTGATTCCAAACGAAAAGCTGATTACGGATGTGGTGCAGAACCAGTCGTCGTATCTGACCCGCGGCTATGCGAAGGTGGCGGTGCAGGTTGCGTACACGTCCGATGTCGAGCAGGCGATGGCGTTGCTGACCCAAGCCGCTGGGGGCGTCGCGCGGGTACTGCGGGAACCGGCGCCCACGGCCTATCTGGCCAGCTTCGGCGCCGACGGTATCAATCTCGAACTCGGTTTCTGGATCGAGGACGCGGCAACCGGTACCTCGGGCGTGCGCTCGGCCGTCAATCGCAATATCTGGCGTCTGTTCTCCGAGCACGGCATCTCGATTCCGCTCGCGCAACGCGAAGTGCGAATCGTCGGCAACGTGAGCGACGCAATGCCGCGGCCGGTAACAATGACCGCCACAGCGGCGAGCCAGGCCGACAGCGCTCCCTGACGGGCACTTCGAACACGCCGGCATGTCTTAACAGGACGTCTGGCGTGTTCCTTCCGGTTGATACCGCACAAAAAAACTCTATTTGTTACAAACACTTGGAACGCTTCAAGTAGAATGTCGTCCAATCCCGCTGTATGCTTTCACTTTCTTGACATGCGCATTTTGCGTGTGTCTCGTGTCTCTCGTTCCACAGGTAAATTGCCTTGTTGAATTCCTTGCTCGATTTCCTTGCCCACGGCCTGTTGCACTTCTCATGGTTGCAACTTGTGCTGTACACGCTGATCGCAACGCACATCACGATCATCGGCGTGACGGTCTATCTGCATCGCTGCCAGGCGCACCGTGCGCTGGAGCTGCATCCGGTCGTCAGTCATTTTTTCCGTTTCTGGCTGTGGATGACCACCGGCATGCTGACCGGCCAATGGGCCGCGATTCACCGTAAGCATCACGCGAAGTGCGAAACCGAAGAAGATCCGCATAGCCCGCAAACGCGCGGCATCTGGAAGGTGCTGCTCGAAGGCGCGGAACTGTACCGTGCCGAAGCGAAGAACGAAGAAACGATGCGCAAGTTCAGTCACGGCACGCCGAACGACTGGATGGAACGCAACGTTTACACGAAATACCCGATCCTCGGCGTGAGCCTGATGATGGTGCTGAACGTCGCGCTGTTCGGTGTCGTCGGCCTGACGATCTGGGCCGTGCAGATGATCTGGATTCCGTTCTGGGCTGCCGGCGTGGTCAATGGCCTCGCGCACTTCTGGGGCTACCGCAACTTCAATTCGTCGGATGCGAGCACCAACATCTTCCCGTGGGGCATCATCATCGGCGGCGAAGAGTTGCATAACAATCATCACACGTATGCGACGTCGGCCAAGCTGTCGAACAAGTGGTACGAGTTCGATATCGGCTGGATGTACATCCGCATCCTGTCCGCGTTCCGTCTTGCCAAGGTGAAGAAGGTCGCGCCTACGCCGCGTCTGACCACCGGCAAGCTGGTGCTCGATCAGGACACACTGCAGGCCGTGCTGGCGAACCGCTACGAAGTGATGGCGCGCTACGGTAAGGCGCTCAAGCGCGCCTACCGCCAGGAACTGGCGCATCTGAAGGAAGTTGGCGCACGTGAGAAGTATCAGGCGATGCGCGGCGCGCGTAGCTGGTTCCACAAGGAAGAGGCCGGTCTGGACGAGCCGCAGAAGCGTCTGCTGCCGCAAATCTCCGCGAACAGCCAGAAGCTCAAGACGTTTATCGAACTGCGCAACGAACTCGCGGCGATGTGGGAACGCTCCAATGCATCGCGCGATCAGTTGCTGATTCAGTTGCAAGACTGGTGCCATCGCGCTGAGCAGAGTGGTATTAAAGCGCTGCAAGAATTCGCGATGCGTCTGCGCCGCTATGCTTGACCACGAAATCTATTAAAATTTCGTTACGTCACAAAACCCCGCGTTGGCGGGGTTTTGCTTTTTGGGCCGCGGAAATTGCAACGGACAGCGATTGACAGGGCGCGGCGGTAGAGCGAAGGCAGAGGAAATCATGGATCAGCAGGCGATCAGGAGCGTCGAGTACGACCGCCCACAGGCGCAGGGCACCGCCTGCGGAATCGGGCAGGCGTGGGCGAAGGTGCCCGACGTGCCGTCGGCGGAAGAGAAGGTCGCGCTGAAGGCGCGTATTCGCGCATTGCTTGCACGTGAAAAAGCCGTGCTCGTCGCGCACTATTACGTCGACGCGCAATTGCAGGAGCTCGCCGACGAAACCGGCGGCTGCGTGGCCGATTCACTGGAGATGGCGCGCTTCGGCCGCGATCACGAGGCGCAAACGCTGGTGGTCGCAGGCGTGCGCTTCATGGGCGAGACCGCGAAAATCCTGAGTCCGGACAAACGCATTCTGATGCCCGATCTCGACGCGACCTGTTCGCTCGATCTCGGCTGCCCGGTCGATGAATTTTCGGCTTTCTGTGATGCTCATCCGGATCGCACGGTCGTCGTGTACGCGAACACGAGCGCGGCGGTCAAGGCCCGCGCGGATTGGATGGTGACGTCGTCGATCGGTCTGGAGATCGTCGCTGATCTGCATGCGCGTGGCGAAAAAATCATCTGGGCGCCGGATCGGCACCTCGGCAGCTACATCCAGAACAAGACCGGCGCGGACATGTTGTTGTGGCAGGGTTCGTGTCTCGTGCACGACGAGTTCAAAGGCATCGAACTCGATCTGCTGCGCGCCGAATATCCCGGCGCCAAAGTGCTGGTGCATCCGGAGTCGCCGGCAAATGTGGTCGCGCAAGCGGACGTGGTCGGTTCGACAACCCAGCTGATCGACGCCGCGCAGAAACTCGACGCGACGCATTTCATTGTGGCAACCGATCTCGGCATTCTCCACAAGATGCAACTCGCCGCGCCCGGAAAGACCCTCATCGCGGCACCGACGGCGGGCAACAGCGCGACTTGCAAGAGCTGCGCGCATTGCCCGTGGATGGCGATGAACGGGCTCGCGAATCTGGCCGACGTGCTCGAGCGTGGCCACAACGAGATTTTTGTCGATCGTGCGGTTGGCGAGCGGGCGCGTTTGCCGATCGACCGGATGCTCGACTTCGCCGCGCGTCACAAGAAGCGCGTGCAGGCGAGCGGCGATCTCGCGCGCGACGCGCAACTGTATTCGAACGTGGGGGCGGCGTAATGGGGGCGGTTGAACGCAGTCAGGTCGAGGCGGTGTCGCCGCTGTTCGCTGAAATTCGGGCGCAGTACGGCGCGGCATTCGATGCCGCGTTGGCGCGCAACGTCGCCGACGCGCTGGCCGAAGATATCGGCGCGGGCGATCAGACCGGCCGCCTTGTGCCCGCGGACGACGTGCGCGATGCACGCATCATCGTGCGCGAAGATGCTGTGCTGTGTGGTGTGCCATGGTTCGACGCGGTGATGCGCGAGGTCGATCCGCGCATCGATGTGCGGTGGCGCTACCGTGAAGGCGACCGGATGACGGCCGACACGCCGGTTTGCGAGCTGCGCGGCCCGGTGCGCGCGTTGCTGACTGCGGAGCGCAACGCGCTCAACTTCCTGCAACTGCTGTCGGGCGTGGCGAGCGCAACGCGTCGTTATGTCGACGCGATCGCGCACACGCGTACGCGCATCCTCGATACGCGCAAGACCTTGCCGGGATTGCGACTCGCGCAGAAATACGCGGTGCGCGTTGGCGGCGGCGCGAATCAGCGGCTTGCGTTGTATGACGGCATTCTGATCAAGGAAAACCACATCGCGGCGGCCGGCGGCGTCGGCGCGGCGATGGATGCGGCGCTTGCATTGAATGCGGGCGTGTCGATCCAGATTGAAGTCGAGACGCTGGCGCAATTGGAAACCGCGTTGGCGCATCGCGCGCAATCCATTCTGCTGGACAACTTTTCATTCGATGCGATGCGCGATGCGGTCCGTATCACGGCAGGACGCGCGGTGCTGGAGGTGTCTGGCGGCGTGAACTTCGACACGGTGCGGACTATCGCGGAAACGGGCGTCGATCGCGTGTCGATCGGTGCGTTGACCAAAGACGTGCGCGCAACAGACTACTCGATGCGGATCGTCTGAGCGGCACGCAAGCGCTGCGGCAGTAAACGAAAGGCCGTCGCGGATTTATCCGCGATGGCTTTTTTACTTAGTTCGGACAAATCATACGTTGCGGTTGCGCACGTTTTCCGGCGAGAGAACCGTCGGCAGCGCTTTGGGCAAGGTTGCTGGCCAGTCGCGGCTGAAGTGCAAGCCGCGGCTTTCGCGCCGCGAGCGCGCGCCTTCGACGATCAGCGACGCCACGTCGACCAGATTGCGCAGTTCGAGCAGATCGCGGCTCACCTTGAAGTTCGCGTAATACTCGTGGATCTCGTCGCGCAGCAGCGCAAGACGATGTTTTGCGCGCGCGAGCCGCTTGTCCGTACGCACGATGCCGACGTAGTTCCACATCAACCGGCGCAACTCATCCCAGTTGTGCGCGACCACCACTTCTTCGTCCGGATCGGATACCCGGCTTTCGTCCCAGTCCGGCAGCGGTGCGTGAACGGCGGCGCTGAAGCCTTCTTCCTCGATCGCCCGCGCCGCGGAGCGTCCGATCACGAGGCACTCGAGCAACGAGTTGCTGGCGAGCCGGTTGGCGCCATGCAGGCCGGTGCACGATGTCTCGCCGACCGCGTAAAGTCCCGTGAGATCCGTGCGCCCCGCCAGATCGGTCACGACGCCGCCGCACGTGTAGTGCGCGGCGGGGACGACCGGGATCGGTTCTTTGGTGATGTCGATGCCGAATTCGAGGCAGCGGGCAAGAATCGTCGGAAAGTGTTCGCGCAGGAATTCGGCCGGTTGGTGGCTGATGTCGAGATACACACAATCTATGCCGCGTTTCTTGATCTCGAAGTCGATCGCACGTGCGACGATGTCGCGCGGCGCGAGTTCAGCGCGTTCGTCGTGGTTCGGCATGAAGCGCGTGCCGTCCGGCAGCTTCAGGATGCCGCCTTCGCCACGCACCGCTTCGGAAATCAGGAAGGACTTGGCGTATGGATGGAACAGGCAGGTTGGATGGAACTGGATGAACTCCATGTTCGACACGCGGCAGCCGGCGCGCCAGGCCATCGCAATGCCGTCGCCGGTCGCGGTGTCAGGATTGGTGGTGTAAAGATAGACCTTGCCGGCGCCGCCGGTGGCGAGCACGGTGTGCGGCGCTTCGATCGTGACGGTGCGGCCGTTTTGCAGGTCGAGCGCGTACAAACCGTGGCAGCGGCGGCCCGGCAGGCCAAGGCGGTTGGACGTGATCAGGTCGATCGCGTAGTGGTCTTCGAGCAGGGTGATGTTCGGGTGACTGCGCACGCGCTCGCTGAGCGTGGCGACCACTGCATGGCCCGTTGCATCCGCCGCATGAATGATTCGGCGATGGCTATGGCCGCCCTCGCGCGTCAGATGAAAGCCGAGTTCGGCGGCGTCGTCTTTGGTGAACGGCACCCCTTGCGCGATCAGCCATTCGATTGCCGCCCGTCCGTGCTCGACGATAAAGCGGGTGGCCGCTTCGTCGCACAGGCCACCGCCGGCGATCAGCGTGTCGCGCACGTGATTTTCAATGCTATCCGTCGAATCCAGCACGGCGGCGATGCCGCCTTGCGCCCAGTCGCTCGCGCCTTCGGTCATCGATCGCTTGGCGACCACCGCAACCCGCCGGGTCCCCGCGAGATTGAGCGCAACGCTCAAGCCTGCCAGACCGCTACCGACAATCGCCACATCGAATTCCATCGCCTGCATCTCCGTCTTTCGTTTTGCCATGACGGCGCGCTATCCGCTCGCCGATAAACGAGAAAGGATACGCGCCGCGGCGGACGAGGGAAAGCTGGCTGATAGGTCTAAGACTGTCTTAAGGGGCAAAGCGCGGTTAAACGGAGCGGCAAAGAGAACACAAAGACTAAAACAACGGCGCGCTGAAAACAAAAAAGCCTCGCACGAATGCGAGGCTTTTTTGCATGTCATTTGCCTTCGTCAGGCAGGAGCCAAGACTTACTTGATCTTGGTTTCCTTGTACTCAACGTGCTTACGGACGACCGGATCAAATTTCTTGATCAGCATCTTTTCCGGCATGTTGCGTTTGTTCTTCGTCGTCGTGTAGAAGTGACCCGTACCTGCGGTCGATTCCAACTTGATCTTGTCGCGTGCGCCTTTCGCCATGATTTACTCCTTAGGCTTCACCGCGTGCGCGCAGATCTGCGAGCACAGCGTCGATACCGTTCTTGTCGATCAGGCGCAGGCCGGCGTTCGAAACGCGCAGACGCACCCAACGGTTTTCGCTTTCCACCCAAATACGGCGGTTTTGCAGGTTCGGCAGGAACCGGCGCTTGGTTTTGTTGTTCGCGTGGGAAACGTTGTTGCCGCTCATCGGCGCTTTCCCAGTTACTTGGCATACGCGTGCCATGAGAGCACTCCTAATACGCTAATTCTGAGTTCGAACGCCGTGAAAGTTTCCCGGAAAGAACCGCGCTGAAATTCAGTCGCTTTTCCTTTCCGGAAGGCCTTGGTGGCTTCGGAACAGGGGGTTGGAAATAGGCAAACCGGAATTCTAGCAGAAAAAAAGCCGCAAAATCAAACCTTATTTGCGATGCCGGACACGGCGCTGTGCCTTTATACGCCAGGTTCAGGCCGTGTCACGGCCAGCCGGCGCGGGCGAACGAGTACGTGTGATCGGCGCCGATAACCAGATGATCGATCAGTTGCACGTCGATCAACGCCAGCGCGTCGCGCAGCGTGTGCGTCAAACGGCAGTCGCTCGCGCTCGGCTGGACGGCGCCGGAGGGGTGATTATGCGCGACGATCAGACTGGCGGCATTCAGGCTTAGCGCTCGCCGCACGATCTCACGCGGATAGACCGCCATACGCGTCAGCGTGCCCCGCGCGCTTTCCTCGCAACGGATCAGCCGGTGCCGCGCGTCGAGAAAGAGCGACACGAAGACCTCCTGCGGGCGGCCGCCGATCAGAAGGCGCAGATAGTCCTGCACGGCTTCGGGCGAGTCCATGAGCGAGCGCTTGCGCATTCTGTCGATCAGCGAGCGTCGCGCCATTTCCATGATGGCCAGCAACTGCGCTTTTTTTGCCGGACCGATGCCGCGCAGGCCCTCGAAGTCCGTATGGCTCGCGTCGAGCATCGCGCGCAGCGAGCCGAAGCGGTCGAGCAGTGTGCGCGCGACCTCGAACACGTTATGGCCCGGCAGGCCGGAGCCGAGCACCAGCACGATCATTTCGGTGTCCGACAGCACGCCCGGTCCGCCATCGAATAGCCGTTCCCGCGGCATGTCTTTTTTGTGCCATTTGACGCTTGCAGACGGGCGGGGCGCGGGTGTGCCGGCATCCGCGGCGGCCGCCGCGCAAGGCGCGCCAGGCGGCGTTGCGGACTGCACCCGTTCACGCTTCGCCGCAGCGGGCGTCCCGGCCTCGGGCATGGCCGCCTTTGGCGGCGTTTCGTATATCGTGCAGGCGCAATCGTCCATATGCTGATCCTCGTGGTTCGGGTTTGCGGCGGCGGGCGGTGCCCGAGCTTCCCGGCGGCGCGCGCGACGGACCCAAGCCGCCGCCCGCTATGTGGCTTACAATATGCACTTTGCGCACGGGCACCCCGACGGTTTGCCACACGCGTCGACTGCAACTGCGGCGCACGCGTGCCGCGCGCTTCGACTGAGCGAGCACTGCATGAGCATCATCGACATTTCCGAAGTGAAACCCGGTTCACATGTGACGCTTCACTACCGGCTTTCCCTTGCCGATGGCGCCGAAGTCATCAATACGTTTACCGATAAGCCCGCTACGCTTCTGCTTGGGGCCGGCCAACTCGCGCCGCCGCTGGAAGATATTCTGCTGGGATTGAAGGTCGGCCACCATTCGACCTTTCAGCTAACGCCAGGTCAGGCGTTCGGCCCGCGCAATCCGGAGTTGATCCAGCGCGTTTCGCTGGCTACGCTGCGTGAAAACAGCATGATCGGCGAGGACTTTTCACCGGGCGATCTGGTCGAATTCAACGCGCCGGGTGGCGGCCGCTATGCCGGCGTCTTGAAGGAAGTCGGCGAAACGTCGGCTCTGTTCGATTTCAATCACCCGCTTGCCGGCCAGGCGCTGGCGTTTGAAGTGAAAATCATCGGGATTCTGTAAACATGAGCATCACGGATACGACTCTTGCCGAAACCGAGATCCTGCTGGCGCAGCCGCGCGGGTTCTGTGCCGGTGTCGATCGAGCTATCGAGATTGTCGAGCGTGCAATCAAGTTGCACGGCTCGCCGATCTACGTGCGCCACGAAATCGTCCATAACGCCTATGTCGTCGAAGATCTGCGCAAGAAGGGCGCAATCTTCATCGAACAGCTTGAAGAAGTGCCAGCCGGCAATACGGTCATTTTCAGCGCGCATGGCGTGTCGAAGGCAGTGCGCGCCGAGGCGGAGTCGCGCGGCCTGCGGGTGTACGACGCCACCTGTCCGCTCGTCACCAAAGTGCATATCGAAGTCGCGAAGATGCGCCAGGACGGGTTTGACATCGTCATGATCGGCCACAAGGGGCACCCTGAAGTGGAGGGCACGATGGGGCAGGCCGGCGAGGGCATGCATCTGGTCGAAGACATCGCGGACGTGCAGGCACTGACGCTGGCCGATCCCGAGCGGATTGCGTTCGTTACGCAAACCACCTTGTCGGTCGACGATGCGGCCGAGATCATCGGTGCCTTGAAGGCGAAATACCCGGCGATCCGCGAGCCGAAGAAGCAGGACATCTGCTACGCCACGCAGAACCGCCAGGACGCGGTGAAGTTCATGGCGCCGCAGTGCGACGTCGTGATCGTGGTCGGCAGCCCGAATAGTTCGAACTCGAACCGGTTGCGCGAGTTGGCCGAAAAGCTCGGCGTGCCCTCCTATATGGTGGACTCGCCGGATCAGATCGATCCGGTCTGGGTCGAGGGCAAACGCCGGATCGGCGTGACGGCGGGTGCCTCGGCACCCGAGGCGCTGGCGCAGGCGGTAATCGGCCGGTTGCGCGAGCTCGGCGTGCGTAACGTGCGCGCGCTCGACGGCATTGAGGAAAACATCGCGTTTCCGCTGCCGCGCGGGCTAGGTCTGCCTGCCTGACAGTCTGCCAACACTTCTGAAAGAAAAGCGCGCCCAAGGGCGCGCTTTTTTTACGTCCGCGAGATGGCCGCTCCATCAACAATAAAGTGTCAGATCATGGAAAAGTGGCGATTTCGGTGCCGCCGCGCGCAAATTATTTTGAATTGCGATTGCGTTTTTATTGAGTCCGACTTCGATGTGTCCCCGTTTATAAGTCATCAAAGCGGTTGCATCGATTTTTGGCGCACTAAAATAGTGCGCACGCCTTGATATCAATGGAAACGTAATACTTAACGCGAACCACCATGAAATCAGGCGTCGCGCCGGATCGCTGCAACACTTGATGCCATTGGGCGCAAGGGTGGTGCAACTGATGCACGAAAAATAGTCGCAACCGGGTTGCGCCTTTTGGCGGATTTCGCTCTCAAAATAAGGTTGCAATGCAGGAAAACCCCACCGTTTCAACAATATTGCGCGTCGCATAATTGGAGTTACAATGCGCGCGTTCTCAAGGCCTCCGGGCCCCGAACAGCGGATTTTGCAAGGCGCAGGAGACCTACTTAATGCGAGTCAAATTTGCTTACACCGTGTCCATCGCGGTCGCGGTTGCGATGTTGACCGCGTGCGGCAAGAAACAGGATAGCGGGGCGGGAGCGGGTGCATCGGCGGCTATGGCTGCGGCAGCACCGGCGAGCGAAGCGACTGTCGTGAAGATCGGTCATGCGGCCCCATTAACGGGCGGCATTGCGCATCTTGGCAAGGACAATGAAAACGGCGCGCGTCTGGCGGTCGAGGAAATCAATACGCAGGGCCTGACCATCGACGGTCACAAGATCCAGCTGCAGCTCGATGCGCAAGACGATGCCGCGGATCCGAAAACGGGTACGGCGGTCGCCGAAAAGTTCGTCGACGATCATGTCGTCGCTGTGGTCGGGCACCTGAATTCGGGCGTGTCGATTCCGGCGTCGAAGATCTATAGCGATGCCGGCATTGTGCAGATCTCGCCTTCGTCGACGAATCCGGGGTACACGCAGCAAGGTTTCAAGACAACTTATCGGGTGGTCGTGACCGATGCCCAGCAGGGCCCGGCGCTTGCCAACTACGCGACGAAAGTGCTTGGCGCGAAACGCATCGCGATCGTGGACGACTCGACCGTCTACGGCAAGGGACTGGCCGACGAGTTCGCGAAGACAGTACAGGCGAGCGGGGCGAAGATCGTCGCTCGCGAAGCCACGAATGACAGGGCTACGGAGTTCCAGGCGGTCCTTAAGAAGATCAAGAGTGTTCAGCCGGACGTGATCATGTTCGGCGGCATGGACGCAACGGGCGGGCCGTTTACGAAGCAGGCGGCGGCGCTCGGTATCAGGGCAAAAATCCTTGGCGGCGACGGCGTGTGTACCGACAAGGTAGGGGAGCTGGCGGGAACCGCCGTGCAGAACCTGGTCTGTTCGGAGGCAGGACTTGCGCTTTCGAAGATGAACAAGGGAGCGGACTTCGAAAAGAAGTACGTGGCCCGCTTCCACACGCCGGTGCAGATTTACGCGCCGTTCACGTATGACGCTGTGTACGTGATTGTCGATGCAATGAAGCGCGCTAATTCGATCGAGGCGCCCAAGGTGCTGGCTGCGATGCCGTCCACCGATTACAACGGGGTAATCGGCCACATCGCGTTCGACGACAAGGGTGATTTGAAAGAGGGCGCCATTACGCTTTACGACTTCAAGGACGGCAAGAAAGCGGTTCTCGACGTCGTGAAGATGTGATGACGGGACGTTCAGCCTGACGGCACCGAAACCACCCAACGGTGCCGTTTTTGCATCCGCTATCGGCAAGTCCGCGACTGCATCCCAGTCGTAAGACGAACCGGGCAGCGGATAACCCTTACCGGTCTTTTACATCAGTACCCGCAGTGCTGTTGAGATTCTGTAACGCATCACCGCCCACCGGCTGATGAAGAGCGTGAATCCAGTCGCACGGGCTAAGGAGCATTAAATGGATATCTTCATCCAGCAGGTCCTCAACGGGCTGGTGCTTGGCAGCGTTTACGCCATCATCGCACTGGGCTATACGATGGTTTACGGCATCCTGGGCATCATCAACTTCGCGCACGGCGATGTGTTGATGGTGGGCGCGATGGTTGCGCTTTCAGCCATAGGCGTGCTGCAGAACCACTTCCCCGGCCTCGGCAATGTGCCGACGCTCGTCATCGCGTTGATCATCGCGGCAGTGGTTTGCTCGCTGGTCGGCTACACGATCGAGCGCGTGGCCTACCGGCCGTTGCGTAAAGCACCGCGTCTCGCCCCGCTGATCACCGCGATCGGCGTGTCGATCCTGCTGCAAACCCTCGCGATGATGATCTGGTCGCGCAATCCGCTGCCGTTCCCGCAGCTGTTGCCCACCGACCCGATCAACGTGATCAAGGCCACCGACACGACGCCAGGCGCCGTGATCTCGATGACCGAAATCGTGATCATGGTCGTGGCGTTCCTCGTGATGGGCGGTCTGCTGTTGCTGGTTCACAAGACCAAGCTGGGCCGCGCGATGCGTGCGATCGCTGAGAACCCGGGTGTCGCAAGCCTGATGGGCGTGAACCCGAATTTCGTGATTTCGGCGACCTTCATGATCGGCTCGGCGCTTGCCGCTCTGGCCGGCGTGATGATCGCGTCCGAATACGGCAACGCACACTTCTATATGGGCTTCATCCCGGGTCTGAAGGCCTTTACCGCGGCGGTGCTCGGCGGGATCGGCAATCTCGGCGGGGCGATGGTGGGCGGCGTGCTGCTCGGCCTGATCGAACAGTTGGGCGCCGGCTACATCGGCAACCTGACGGGCGGTGTGTTCGGCAGTAACTACCAGGACGTGTTCGCATTCATCGTGCTGATCGTCGTGCTGGTGTTCCGTCCGTCGGGCCTGTTGGGCGAACGTGTTGCGGATCGAGCATAAGGAGTAGACAGACATGACCTCAATTCAACCGATCGAGCCGTCCACGACGCTCATCCCTGAAAAGAACCTGACGAAGACGCTGACCGTCGGCATCATCACCGCGATCTTCGTGATCGCCGCGCCGATGATCATCGGTGCCGCCGGCGGTAACTACTGGGTCCGCGTGCTCGACTTCGCGATGCTGTATGTGATGCTCGCGCTCGGCCTCAATGTGGTGGTCGGCTTCGCCGGCCTGCTGGACTTGGGCTACATCGCGTTCTACGCCATCGGCGCGTACACCGCGGCGCTGCTGAGCTCGCCCCACCTGACCTCGCAGTTCGAGTGGATCGCGCACCTGTTCCCGGGCGGCCTGCATACGCCGATCTGGATCATCGTGCCGATTGCGATGGGGCTCGCCGCGACCTTCGGCGTCCTGCTCGGCGCGCCGACCTTGCGTCTGCGTGGCGACTACCTCGCGATCGTGACACTGGGCTTCGGGGAGATTGTGCGGATCTTCATTAACAACCTCGACCGTCCGGTCAACATCACAAACGGGCCGAAGGGGATCACCGGTATCGCTCCGGTGTCGGCAGGCGGCTTCAGCCTCGCGCAGACACACACGTTCCTCGGGTTCTCGTTCCCGTCGGTGTACATGTATTACTACCTGTTCGTGCTGTGCGCGCTGTTCGTGATCTGGACCTGTACGCGTTTGCAGCACTCGCGTATCGGCCGTGCATGGGCCGCGATCCGCGAAGACGAAATCGCCGCCAAGGCGATGGGCATCAACACCCGTAACGTGAAGCTGCTGGCCTTTGCAATGGGCGCGTCGTTCGGCGGCCTGTCGGGCGCGATGTTCGGTTCGTTCCAGGGCTTCGTGTCGCCGGAGTCGTTCACGTTCTGGGAATCGGTCGTCGTGCTGGCGTGCGTGGTGCTCGGCGGTATGGGCCACATCCCTGGCGTGATTCTCGGCGCGGTGCTGCTCGCCGTGTTCCCGGAATTCCTGCGCTCGACGATGGGTCCGTTGCAGAACATGGTCTTCGGCCATGAAATCGTCGATACCGAAGTGATCCGTCAGTTGCTGTACGGCCTTGCGATGGTCGTGATCATGCTGTACCGCTCGGAAGGCCTGTGGCCGTCGCCGAAGCACGAAGACAAGATTGCGAAACTGGCGAAGCGCGCTGGCAAGAAGCCGGTGCGCGCCTGAGGCCATGGGACCCGAGTAAGCGCTAAAGCGCTAACTCGGGTCGACAGGAGAAAATCATATGAGCGATAACGTAAGCAACAACGTGGGCAGCGATCAGATTCGCCTGTCGGTGAAGGGCGTCAACAAGCGCTTCGGCGGCTTGCAGGCGCTGTCCGACGTCGGGCTTGAGATCAAGTCGGGCCAGATTTACGGCCTGATCGGCCCGAACGGCGCCGGCAAGACAACTTTCTTCAACGTGATCACGGGTCTGTACACGCCGGATTCGGGCGAGTTCAAGCTCGACGGTTCGGCATACACGCCGACCGCCGTCTATCAGGTGGCCAAGGCGGGCATTGCCCGTACGTTCCAGAACATCCGTCTGTTCGGCGGCATGACCGCGCTGGAAAACGTGATGGTCGGGCGCCACGTGCGTACCAAGCACGGTCTGCTGGGCGCGGTGTTCCAGACGCCGTCCGAGCGCAAGGAAGAGCGCGAGATCAAGGAGCGCGCGGTCGAACTGCTGGAGTACGTCGGCATTGCGCAGTACGCGGACTACACGTCGCGCAACCTGTCGTATGGCCACCAGCGTCGTCTGGAAATCGCCCGTGCCTTGGCGACCGATCCGAAGCTGCTCGCGCTGGATGAGCCGGCAGCCGGCATGAACGCGACCGAGAAGGTCGAACTGACCAAGCTGCTCGACAAGATCCGCAGCGACGGCCGTACGATCCTGCTGATCGAACACGACGTGAAACTGGTGATGGGCCTGTGCAATCAGATGACAGTGCTCGATTACGGCAAGGTGATTGCCCAGGGTCTGCCGCAAGACGTGCAGAAGGACCCGAAGGTGATTGAGGCTTATCTGGGTGCGGGGGTCCACTGATGGCTACGGCAATGTTGAAAATCAAGGGCCTGCAGGTCAATTACGGCGGCATTCAGGCAGTCAAGGGCATCGATCTGGAAGTCGCGCAGGGCGAACTGGTCACGCTGATCGGCGCGAACGGCGCGGGCAAGACCACGACGATGAAGGCAATCACGGGTCTGAAGCCTTACTCGGCAGGCGACATCGAGTACATGGGCCAGTCGATCAAGGGCATGCCCGCGCACGAGCTGCTCAAGCGCGGTCTGGCGATGGTGCCGGAAGGCCGCGGTATTTTCGCGCGCATGTCGATCGTCGAAAACATGCAGATGGGCGCTTATCTGCGTAACGATACGGACGGCATCAAGGCGGACGTCGATCGCATGTTCGGCTTCTTCCCGCGCCTGAAGGAACGTGCGACGCAGTACGCGGGCACGCTCTCGGGCGGCGAGCAGCAGATGCTGGCAATGGCGCGCGCGATCATCAGCAAGCCGAAGCTGCTGTTGCTCGACGAACCGTCGATGGGTCTGTCGCCGATCATGGTCGAGAAGATCTTCGAAGTGGTGCGGTCGATCTCGGCGGAAGGCATGACCGTGCTGCTGGTCGAGCAGAACGCGCGTCTCGCGTTGCAGGCGGCGAATCGCGGCTACGTGATGGACTCGGGTCTGGTCACAATGTCCGGCGACGCGAAGCAGATGCTGGATGATCCGAAGGTACGGGCGGCGTATTTGGGTGAATGAGTCGGTGGGTAAGCCGGTTTGAGTTTGCCATGCCTATGAAAAAGGCCGCATGCGAATCGCGCATGCGGCCTTTTTCTCTTCTGGGCGCGCCGGGAGCTTAAGCTGCCGATGCAGCCGCTTCACCCAGACGCTTGCCGAGACTGATCACCTCATCGGTGCGATAACCGAGCGCCTCGTAAAACGCGCGTACATCGGCCTTCGCGGACAACACCTGCAAATTCAGCTTCGGGCACCCGCGTTCGGTCAGCGTTTTTTCGACGTGCGCGACGAGACACGTGCCGATGCCATGCCGACGCAGCGAAGCATCCACGGCAAGCGAATACAACCATCCTCGATGCCCGTCGTAACCGCCCATCACCGTGCCGACGATTCGTTCGTCGAGCACGGCGACAAAGAACAGTTCCGGTTGCGTCGCCAGCTTGTTGGCGATCGACAGATGCGGATTGCGCTGCGGTTTCGTCATGTCCCGGTATTCGGGGAATGCTTCTTGCCACAGCGCGACCACGGCACCGGTGTCGCTCGCGTCGAAGCGGCGGATCGATAGCGTTGCGGCCGTCGTCATACGCGCGCTCTGGACGGTTACAGCGTGTCGAGAATCGAACGCAGCATCGCCATCATCTGGTCGATTTCTTCGTTCGTGACGTTCAGCGCCGGCATGAAGCGCAGCAGGTTCGGACGCGCCGCGTTCAGCAGCAGGCCGTCGGGCTGCATCACGCGCGCTTTCTCGACGATCTGATTGCCGATGTCCTTGCCGAGCAGCAGCGCACGCAGCAGGCCTTCACCGCGTTCGCCCGCGAAGCCGCGTTCTTCCGACAATTCGAGCAGCTTCGTGCGCAGATACTCGCCGCGCGCGCGCACGCCTTCGAGGAAGCCAGGCGCCGTCAGTTGCGAGATCACCGAGTAGCCGACCGCGGTCATCAGCGGATTGCCGTTGTAGGTGCCGCCCTGATCGCCCGCTTCGAACACCGCGATTTCAGCCTTTGCCAGCAGTGCCGCAAGCGGCACACCGCCGCCGATGCCTTTGCCGAGCGTCATGATGTCCGGCTCGATGCCCGACAGCTCATACGCGAACAAGGTGCCTGCACGGCCACAGCCGCTTTGCACTTCGTCGACGATCAGGAGCACGTTGTGCTGTTTGGTCAGCGCGCGCAGTTGCTGCATGAATTCGCGGGTGGCCGGAATCACGCCGCCTTCACCTTGAATCGGTTCGAGCATCACCGCGACGGTCTTCGCGGTGATGAGCTTTTCCACCGACGCGATGTCGTTCAGATCCGCCTTCGGGAAGCCCGGCACTTGCGGCGCGTAGATCGTGTCCCAGCCCGGCTTGCCGCTTGCCGACATCGTCGCGAGCGTGCGGCCGTGGAAGCTGTGGTCGAACGTGATGATTTCGAATGCGCCGTCCTTGAATTTCTTGCCCCACTTGCGCGCGAGCTTGATCGCGCCTTCGTTCGCTTCGGCGCCGCTGTTCGCGAAGAACACCTTGTCGAAGCAGCTGTGCTGCGTGAGCAAACCGGCGAGTTGCGCCATCGGGGCGTTGTAGAACGCGGGCGATGGATTGAGCAGCAGTTGCGCCTGCTTGTTCAGCGCTTCGATCATGCCGTCGTTGCAGTGGCCGAGACTATTGACCGCCCAGCCCTGGATGAAGTCCAGATATCGCTTGCCGTTATTGTCGTAGAGCCACGAGCCCTTGCCGTGCGTGAAAACGATTTCGGGCCGGTTCGTGATGTACATCAGCGACTCGATCGGGTACTCATTGAAATTCATGACGGCAGGCTCCAGGCGACGGGGTGAAGGGTGAATGAAGGTTTGGCCAAATGTGAAACGGGGGCCAGGGGAAACGAAAAAGCAAACAAAAAAGCCACGGCATGCCGTGGCTTTCATGATTCGAACAGCTTGCGCCTTTGTGCGGCGCGAATCCGTGACGAAGCCAGCGGCGTCCCTAGGGGAGCGGCGAGCGGCGACGTCGGAGTTCGGACTGGATGCGGTTCATGCGCGAAAGAATACGACAACGCGTGCGATGGTGTAAACCATGAATTTGCATGGATGCGTATCAAGGCGGATTTCTTCGCATCCGCCTTATCGCTGACATGTTGCTCACGAATGGCCCGACCGTCGTACGATCAGGCCGCGTACCCCCTCAAACCGCGTTCGCCAGATCCGCCGCGCTGGTAAACGAATCCGCATAGAACTCGTCTTCCGGCAGCCTATGATGCTGGGTGAAATCGCGCTGCGCCGATTCGACCATCACCGGGGCGCCGCACGCATACACCTGGTACGCCGACAGATCGGGCAGATCCTCGATCACCGCGCGATGCACGAAGCCGACGCGGCCCGTCCACGCATCGCTCGCGTCCGGCTCCGAGAGCACCGGCACGAACTTGAAGTTCGGAATCTCTTTCGCCCATTGCTCGGCCAGTTCGAGCAAATACAGATCCTTCTTGCGGCGCGCGCCCCAGTAGAGCGTCATCGGCCGGTCGAGGTTCTTGAACACCGCGTGTTCGACGATCGCCTTCAGCGGCGCGAAGCCGGTGCCCGAGGCCAGCAGCACGATCGGCTTGGCCGAATCTTCGCGCAGAAAGAAGGTGCCGAGCGGTGCCTCGAAGCGCAGGATGTCGCGCTCTTTCATGGTGTTGAACACGTGATCCGTGAAAGCGCCGCCAGCCATGTGACGAATGTGCAATTCGATCGGACCTTCGGCGTGCGGCGCATTCGCCATCGAATAGCTGCGGCGTTTGCCGTCCTTCAGAATGAATTCGAGGTACTGCCCGGCCAGATACTGCAGACGTTCGTTAGCGGGCAATTGCAGTTTCAGCACCACGACGTCGTCGGCCTTGCGCTCAATTGCGTTGACGCGGCACGGCAGCTTCTTGACCTGCACGTCGCCGACGCCGGCTACTTCGCGGATATCCACTTCGAGATCGGAGCAAGCCGTCGCGCAGCAGAAGAGCGCCATGCCACGCGTCTTCTCGTCGTTCGACAACGCCGACGACGAATGCTGACGCTGCTCGATCTCACCGCTGACTACGGTGCCTTTGCACGAACCGCAGGCGCCGTTCTTGCAGCCGTACGGCAGGCCGATGCCCTGGCGCAAGGCGGCGCTGAGCACCGGTTCGTCCTGTTCTACCTGAAACTGCCGGCCGCTTTGCCGGAGAGTGACGTTAAATGCCATAGAGTGTTCGTTCGAAATCGAAAAGTCGGTAATCGTTGTCGGACCCGCGGTGCCAACTGTGCGGTACCTGCCGCGCTTGACGGCTACAATGCGTCCACCATGAAAGCGACACGAAACTTCCGCCGGCCTCGCGTGTTGATCGTCGGTTGCGGCGATGTCGGCATGCGCTGCGTGCCCCTGCTGCAGCCGCGCGCGCATGTCTTCGCGCTGACCAGCCACGCCGGGCGCCGCGCCGAATTGCGCTCGGCTGGCGTGACGCCGCTGATCGGCGACCTCGACGCGCGCCGCAGCCTGAAACGGCTCGCGGGCCTCGCGCCGACCGTGCTGCATCTCGCGCCGCCGCAAAAGACCGGCGATGATGACCGCCGTACCCGCGCGTTACTCGCTACGCTGAGCGCCCGCCGGAGTCGTGCTCCGCGTGCCGCGCGCGGCACGGTTGCGCCGGTCGCGCGGCTGCGCCGCGTTCGTGCTGCATGGATGGAATCTGAAGCAGCCAATATTGTACCCGACGGGGTACGGCGAACCGCCGGCTCGCGCCCGCCCGTGCGGCTGGTTTATGCCAGCACGACGGGTGTCTATGGCGATTGCGGCGGCGCATGGATCGACGAAACGCGTGCACTGCAAGCAGCCAATCCGCGCGCCAGGCGTCGCGTGTCCGCCGAGCGGCAACTGCGGCGCGCGACGGCTCAAGGCGCGATCGCGGCAAGCATTGCACGGATTCCGGGCATCTATGCCGGCAACCGTCTGCCGCTGGCGCGGCTCGAAAAGCGCACGCCGGCGCTGATCGACGCCGACGACGTCTACACCAACCATATCCACGCCGACGATCTCGCCGCGATTCTCGTGCGCATGGCCACGCACGGCCGGCCGGCGCGCGTGATCCACGCGTCGGACGATACGTCGCTGAAAATGGGCGAGTACTTCGATGTAGTGGCCGACGCGTTCGGCTTCGAGCGTGCACCACGCATCACGCGCGCGGCGGCCGAGCGGCAGATCGAGCCGACTTTGCTGTCGTTCATGCGGGAGTCGAGGCGGCTCGTGAACCGGCGCCTCAAAGAGGAATTGCGCGTGCGACTGCGTTATCCAAGCGTTGAAGATTTTCTGTGTGAGGTTCGCGGCACAACTGACTCTCGAACCACCGGCGAAGCTAAAGGGCCCGATTAAGCTCCACAGTTCGATCCAATGTGTTCCGCCGCGAGCAAAAAGCAACCGCCCCAGGCATCGCCCGAAAAAACGCGCGCCGAGCCGGCCGTGCGCCGGCCGCGCGTGACCCAGCTGCCTTACGTCAACGCCGGCAGTGCCTCCAGTAACAGGAAGCACAGCATGGCGCCGATCAAGGCGCCGATAAGGTTCGGATGATACTTGTGCCGCAGCCGCATCGTGGCCAGCAATCCGCCGATCAGGACCACCCCGAGGCACGTGAAAGCAATCATCACGTACGAGATCTCGACTGTGTCGTGGATGACCATGGCGCCCCTCCTTGAACTCTTTGTAGTCTTTGTTTAATCGAGTATAGAGCGGGTCGTAAGGAAGGGCATGCTGCGATGCAGCGCGCGACAGCGCTTCCAGCAAGGGGTTTGTGCGGATGCGAACATTTTTTTCGTGGCCGCTCAAGGCTTTAAAAGCGCGCTACCTGTTTACCCGCTCCGTAAAGATCCGAGGTCGGTTTCGTCGAGCCATTGCCACGCGCCTTCGGCGAGTGTGACCGGCAATGCAAGTCCGCCGATCTGCTTGCGGTGCAACGCTTCGCAGCGGTTGCCTGCCGCGGCGATCATCCGCTTGACCTGGTGATATTTACCTTCCATCACGGTGAGTTCCAGCGCGTGATCGCCGCGAGCCTGTGCATTCACGGCTGCGATCGGTTTGGGTTCGCCGTGCAGCAAGACGCCGTCGCGCAAGGCGCTCAGTTGTGTGTCGTCGATCGGATGGCGGGTGGTTGCGACGTACACCTTCGGCACCTTACGTTTGGGCGACGTGAACGCGTGCACGAACTTGCCGTCGTCGGAAAGCAGCAGCAGGCCGGTGGTGTCCTGATCGAGTCTGCCCACGCACTGAACGCCGCGTGCGGCGAACTGCGGCGGCAGCAAATTGAACACGCTCAGGTGATGCTGCGGCTCGCGCGAACATTCGTAGCCGGCGGGCTTGTTCAGCAGCAGATAGGCATGCTCGCGATACGGCCAAACGACACCGTCGACGCTGAACTGGAACACGCCGTCATCGGTTGCGAAAACGGTGTCGGGATCGGTGAGGACAATGCCGCCGATTGTTACGCGAGCGTCGGTGATCAGCGCGCGGCATTGGCGGCGCGAGCCGAAACCTTGAGTAAAGAGGATGCTTTCGAGATTCATGGCGAGCGAAGAATAACACCGCAAGAAGCGGAGCGCCGCGCGGGCGCTGATCATCGTCATGTCGCCGGCCGCGCGTCTTGCGCGGCTTCCCGAGCGTGCCGCAGCCGCGTGATGAAAACGGATTTTCATCGCGCAGCGTGACTGCGTGGCTAGTCTCGCCCGGTCATCGGGAAAAACCCGCGAAAATGAAAATGAATTTTTTTCGGTGAGGTTTTCATGTAAATATAATTTCATGCATTTTGACTACGCCCTGCAGGAAGTCCCCTTGGGGGACGGTGGCAGCGCCACTTCGCTCGCATGATCCATCACGCATCCGCTGCATCCAATCCCGCCGAGCAGGCAATCGCCGCGCGCATCACCGCGGCGATGCCGGTTTTGACGCCGATCCATCGGCGCATGGGCGACTACGTGCTGGCCAATCTGTTTCGCTCCGCCACCATGCGTATCGACGAACTGGCCAGCGTGGTGGGCGCATCGGTGGCAACGGCGAATCGCTTTGCTCGCGCGCTCGGTTTCGATGGTTATCCCCAGTTTCGCGAAGCGCTCGTTCGCGGTTTCGAAGCCACGCTCGCGCCAGTCGAACGGCTGCGTAGTGCGCAAGAGTCGCTCGCTCCCGGCGACAATCTGATCGACGCGTCGCTCGAACAGGCGGCAACCAATCTGCACTCCACCCGCACCGCGATCGATAGTGCCGCCGCCGAAGCCGCCGTCGAAGCAATCATTGCCGCGCGCCGTGTTTTCGTGCTTGGCGCGGGCTCCAGCGCGTTTCTCGCGGGCTTGATGGAGCACGGCCTGATGCCGTATCACGACAACGTACAGTCGCTCGCGCTGATCGGCGGACCCTCGCATGCCGCGCGGCGTCTGTTCACTTCGGACGAAGGCGATCTCGTCGTCGCTATCGCGTTCCCGCGTTATGTCGAAGACACCATCGAACTCGCACGCCGTGCCGCAAGCCGCGGTGCACGCGTGCTCGCGCTGACCGACAGCCCGCGCTCGCCGCTCGCGCAATTCGCCGATCTCACGCTCTATATCCGCTCCGAACGGCGGCTTGCGGCGAACGCCGATGCAGCCGTGCTGGCCGTCATCGAAGCGCTCTGCGACGCAGTTGCGTATCGCGCGAAACGCTCCGTCAAAGCGGCGGCGGGCGTGACCGAATTCGTGTTGCCGTGGCTGACCGATCCACAAGCCGTGCCGTCCAGTACGACGGATCAGCCGGAGCGCGCTTCTACCCGTACCACCCGCGCGACCAAAGCGAAACGATGAACTCCAACGCAGTCATTGCCATTCACGGCGGGGCAGGCACCATCCTGCGCGCGTCGATGTCGGCCAGCGCCGAAGCCGAATACCACGCCGCGTTACACACAGTGTTAAGCGCCGGACAGCGCGTGCTCGCTGACGGCGGCAGCGCACTCGACGCCGTCAGCGAAGCCGTGCGTCTGCTCGAAGATTGCCCGCTCTTCAATGCGGGCCGCGGTGCGGTGTACACGGCGGCCGGCACGCACGAACTCGACGCGGCCATCATGGACGGCAGCACGCTCGAAGCCGGCGCGATCTGCTGCGTGAAGCGCGTGCGCAATCCGATTCTGGCTGCGCGCCGCGTGCTCGAAGGCAGTGAACACGTGTTGTTTACCGGCGAAGGCGCGGAAGCGTTCGCGGCCGCGCAAGGTCTCGAATTCGTCGAGCCGGCGTATTTCCATACCGAAGCGCGTCATCGTCAATGGCTGCTCGCGCGCGATCAAAAACGCGCGATGCTCGATCACGACGGCGCGACGCTCGCTGCAGGTGAGGACGACCCGATGCCGCACGAACCGATCGACCCGAATCGCAAGTTCGGCACCGTCGGCGCGGTCGCGCTCGACCAGCACGGCCATGTGGCGGCTGCAACGTCGACGGGCGGCGTGACCAACAAGCAGGTCGGCCGGGTCGGCGATACGCCGCTGATCGGCGCGGGCTGCTATGCGGACGACGCAACCTGCGCGGTTTCGACCACCGGCTCCGGCGAGATGTTCATGCGCATGGTCGCCGCCTACGACGTCGCCGCGCAGATGGCGTACCGCAACGTCTCGCTCGAAGAAGCGGCGAACGACGTAGTGATGAACCGTCTGCCGAAGATCGATGGCCGCGGCGGTCTGGTCGCCGTCGATGCGCGCGGCAATGTCACGCTGCCTTTCAACACCGAAGGCATGTATCGCGGGTTTGCCCGCCTTGGCGAGACGCCGATGACGGCGATCTATCGCTAAGTCCGTCCCGCGCAAGCACGGCTGGTGCCACTTTCATCGCGTGAGCCACTGCATGAACTACCGCTAGCCGCGTTCGAATTCAAAGGAATCCATCGTGCCGATTTCCTCGCACATCGCCCGCCCGCTTATCGAAACCCTGCCGCCGCAACGCGTGCTCGCGGTCGACGATCTGTCCGTCGCGTTTCGCAGCGGCGAGACGACCTTCAACGCGGTGCGCAATCTGTCGCTGACGGTCGAGCGCGGCGAGACGCTGGCGATCGTCGGCGAATCGGGTTCGGGCAAATCGGTGACATCGCTCGCGTTGATGCGGCTGATCGAGCACGGCGGTGGGCGCCTTGCCGGCGGCAGCATCGCCTTCCGGCGCCGCGACGGCAGCGTGCTCGATCTCGCGAAAGCGTCGTCCGGCACGATGCGTTCGATTCGCGGCGCCGACATCGCGATGATTTTCCAGGAGCCGATGACCTCGCTCAATCCGGTTTTCACAGTCGGCGACCAGATCAGCGAGGCGATCGCATTGCATCAGGGCAAGAGCCGGGCCGCCGCGCATGCTGAAACGCTGCGCCTGCTCGAACTTGTGCGCATCCCTGAAGCGCGCCGCGTGGCCGCACGCTATCCGCATCAGTTGTCGGGCGGCATGCGGCAACGCGTGATGATCGCGATGGCGCTGTCGTGCAAGCCCGCGTTGCTGATCGCCGACGAACCGACCACCGCGCTCGACGTGACGATTCAGGCGCAGATCCTGCAGCTGATCCGCGGCTTGCAGGACGAGATGAACATGGGCGTGATCTTCATCACGCACGACATGGGCGTGGTGGCCGAAGTGGCCGATCGCGTGCTGGTGATGTATCGCGGCGAGAAAGTCGAAGAGGGCGCGTCGGACGCGCTGTTCGCCGCGCCGTCGCATCCCTATACGAAAGCGCTGCTCGCAGCCGTGCCGCGATTGGGCGCGATGGACGGCACCGATCGGCCCGCCAGGTTCCCGATTCTGACGGTCGAGCAAGCGGCCTTGACCGGTACCGACGAAGCCGTTCGACCCGCAGCCGCTGTAGCCGAACAAGCGCAACCGTCGATCGACGAAAGCACGCCGCCAATCTTGCGCGTGCGTGATCTGATCACGCGCTTTCCGGTCAGGAGCGGTTTGTTCGGCCGTGTGACGGGCCGCGTGCATGCGGTCGAGAAAGTCAGCTTCGATTTGCGTCCTGGCGAGACGCTCGCTCTCGTCGGCGAATCGGGTTGCGGCAAATCGACGACGGGCCGTTCATTGCTGCGTCTCGTCGAAAGCAAGAGCGGCTCGATCGAATTCAACGGCAAGGACATCAGTTCGCTGACAGGCCCTGCGCTGCAAGCGTTGCGCCGCGATATCCAGTTCATCTTCCAGGATCCGTTCGCCTCTTTGAATCCGCGTTTGACGGTGGGCTTCTCGATCATGGAGCCCTTGCTCGTGCACGGCGTGGCGAAGGGCGCAGAAGCACAAGCGCGGGTCGCGTGGCTGCTCGAGAAGGTCGGCTTGCCGCCCGAAGCCGCGCGCCGTTATCCGCACGAGTTCTCAGGCGGTCAACGGCAACGCATCGCCATCGCGCGCGCGTTGGCGTTGAATCCGAAAGTCGTGATCGCCGACGAATCCGTTTCCGCTCTGGACGTCTCCGTGCAGGCGCAGATCGTCAACCTGATGCTCGATCTGCAACGCGAACTCGGCGTCGCGTATCTGTTTATTTCGCACGACATGGCGGTGGTCGAACGCGTCAGTCATCGCGTCGCGGTGATGTATCTCGGCCAGATCGTCGAGATCGGTCCGCGCCGCGCGGTGTTCGAAGCGCCGCAACATCCGTACACGAAGAAGCTGATGGGCGCGGTGCCGGTGGCCGATCCGGCGCGCCGCCATGCGAAACGGATGCTTGCCGCCGATGAAATTCCGAGCCCGATTCGCGCGCTCGACGACGACCCGATCGTGGCGCCGCTGGTCGCGGTTGGACCGGACCATTTCGTCGCCGGGCATCGGGTCGGCGGCGCTTACTAAATTCTGCTTATTAAACCCTGATTTTTGACCTGACTCTTCACTCGCATCACATAACCCCGTTTCATTTCGCTGCCTGGAGCCAACCTCATGAACCTGCTGATCCCGTCTTCTCCGTTTCGTTTGCGCGCGCTGGTCAGCGGCGGCGCGGTGGTGTTCGCGATGCTCGCGGGCAATGTGGCGCACGCCGAAACGACTGCCGTGATGGCGGTCGCCTCGACCTTCACGACACTCGATCCGTACGACGCTAACGACACGCTGTCGCAAGCCGTTGCGAAGTCGTTCTATCAAGGCATGTTCGGTTTCGACAAGGACATGAAGCTGGTCAACGTGCTGGCCGACAGCTACGAAGCAAGCGCGGATGCGCGCGTCTACACGATCAAGCTGCGTCAGGGTGTCAAGTTCCAGGACGGCACCGACTTCAACGCCGCGGCGGTGAAGGCCAACTTCGACCGCGTCACCGATCCGGCGAACAAGCTGAAGCGCTACAACATGTTCAACCGCATCGACAAAACCGAAGTGGTCGATCCGTACACAGTGAAGATCACGCTGAAGGCGCCGTTCTCGGCGTTCATCAACGTGCTCGCGCATCCGTCGGCGGTGGTGATCTCGCCGACGGCGCTTAAGAAGTACGGCAAGGACATTGCGTTCCATCCGGTCGGCACCGGACCGTTCGAACTGGTGAAGTGGGATCCGGCAGGCGATCTGACGGTGAAGAAGTTCGACGGCTACTGGAAGAAGGGCTACCCGAAGGTCGACGCGATCGACTGGAAGCCGGTAGTCGACAACAACACGCGTGCTGCGTTGATGCGCACCGGCGAAGCGGACTTTGCGTTCCAGGTGCCGTTCGAGCAGGCCGCGCAATTGCAGTCGAGCCCGAAGGTCGATCTGATCGCGTCGCCCTCGATCATCCAGCGCTATATCAGCCTGAACGTGAATCAGAAGCCGTTCGACAATCCGAAGGTGCGCGAAGCGCTGAACTACGCGGTCAACAAGGAAGCGCTGACGAAGGTCGTGTTCGCCGGTTATGCGACGCCGGCTGACGGCGTAGTGCCGCAGGGCGTCGACTACGCGACGAAGCTCGGCCCCTGGCCGTACGATCCGGCGAAGGCGCGCGAACTGCTGAAGGAAGCGGGCTATCCGAACGGCTTCGAAACGACGCTGTGGTCGGCCTATAACTACTCGACCGCGCAGAAGGTGATTCAGTTCGTGCAGCAGCAACTGGCGCAGGTCGGCATCAAGGCGCAGGTCGAAGCGCTCGAGGCGGGGCAGCGTGTCGCCAAGGTCGAGAGCGCTCAGGACGCGGCAACCGCACCGGTGCGGATGTACTACGCGGGCTGGTCGTCGTCGACGGGCGAAGCGGATTGGGCGATCACGCCGCTGCTCGCGTCGGTGTCCTTCCCGCCGAAGATGGTCAACACCGCGTACTACAAAAACGACACCGTCGACAGCGATCTGAAACAGGCGCTCGAAACCACCGATCGCACGCAGAAGGCCGCGCTTTACGCCGATGCGCAAAAGCGTATCTGGGCCGACGCGCCGTGGATCTTCCTCGTCAAGGAGAAGGTCGTGTATGCGCGCAGCAAGCGTCTGTCGGGTGCTTACGTGGCGCCGGACGGCTCGTTCAATTTCGACGAGATTGCGATCAGGTGATGAGCTGACCGTTGAGCGCGGCGTGTTCCATAAGGGCACGCCGGCCGGACGGCCGCTTTCTGACGATCCATCGTTGCCTGCACCATTGCCGGATTGGGTTTCATGCTGAACTTCCTTGTCAAACGTCTCTTTGGCCTGCTGCCGACGCTCTTTATCGTCTCGGTGCTGGTCTTCCTGTTCGTGCATCTGTTGCCGGGCGATCCGGCGCGGCTCGCCGCCGGCCCCGATGCCGACGACGCGACCGTCGCGCTGGTGCGCGCCGACCTCGGCCTCGACAAGCCGATGCCGCAGCAATTTGCTCACTTCTTCGTGAAGATCGCGCACGGCGACTTCGGCACGTCGACGCGCAGCAAGCGGCCGGTCAGCCAGGAAATCGGCGAGCGTTTCATGCCGACGCTGCTACTTACGCTTGCCAGCATGGTGTGGGCGGTCGTGCTCGGCATGGGCATCGGCATCGTTTCGGCGGTGTGGCGCAATCGCTGGCCGGACCGGCTCGGCATGACGCTCGCGGTGTCGGGCATTTCGTTTCCGGCCTTCGCGCTCGGCATGCTGCTGATGGAGATTTTTTCAGTGAAGCTCGGCTGGCTGCCGATTGTCGGCGACGGTTCGTGGCAGAGCTACGTGTTGCCGTCGCTCACGCTCGGCGCGGCGGTGGCCGCGGTGATGGCCCGCTTCACGCGCGCCTCGTTCGTCGAAGTGATGAACGAAGACTTTGTGCGCACCGCACGCGCCAAAGGTGTGCCGGAGTGGCTCGTGATCGTCAAACACTGCCTGCGCAACGCAATGATTCCCGTCATCACGATGATGGGTCTGCAGTTCGGCTTTCTGCTGGGCGGTTCGATCGTTGTCGAAGTGGTGTTCAACTGGCCGGGCCTCGGACGCCTGCTGGTGGACGCGGTTTCGATGCGTGACTATCCGGTGATTCAAGCCGAGGTGCTGTTGTTCTCGCTCGAATTCATCATCATCAATCTGGTGGTGGACGTGCTGTACGCCGTCATCAACCCGACCATCCGTTTCAAGTGAGGCCCGCATGAGCATCTCAGTCGCCGAGGCGAATGCGGCCAAGGCCGCCCTCGTAGAAAGCACGATCCGCACACCGTGGAGTGAATTCTGGCGCAAATTCAGTAAGCAGCGCGTGGCGCTCGCCGCGGGCATTTTTGTGTTGCTGTTGATCCTGGTCGCGATCGTCGCACCGCATATCGTGCCGTACGATCCGGAAAACTTTTTCGACTATGACGCGTTGAACGCGGGGCCAACGGCTGCGCACTGGTTCGGCGTCGATTCACTGGGCCGCGATATTTTCAGCCGCATTCTGGCGGGCTCGCGTATTTCGCTCGAGGCCGGTTTTCTGTCGGTGGCGATCGGCGCGGTGATCGGCACGTTCTTCGGCTTGCTGGCCGGTTACTACGAAGGCTGGTGGGACCGTATCACCATGCGGGTCGCCGATGTGCTGTTCGCATTCCCCGGCATTCTGCTGGCGATCGGCGTGGTGGCGATTCTCGGCAACGGCATGATCAACGTGATCTGCGCGGTGGCGATTTTCAGCATCCCCGCGTTTGCGCGGCTCGTGCGCGGCAATACGCTGATGCTCAAGCAACTGACCTACATCGAAGCGGCGCGCAGCATCGGTGCATCGGACTGGACGATCATCGTGCGGCACATTCTGCCGGGGACGATTTCGTCAGTGGTGGTGTACTTCACGATGCGTATCGGCACGTCGATCATCACGGCGGCGAGCCTGTCGTTTCTCGGACTCGGCGCGCAACCGCCGACGCCGGAGTGGGGCGCGATGCTCAACGAAGCACGCGCCGACATGGTCACCGCGCCGCATATCGCGCTGTTTCCGAGTCTCGCGATTTTCTTCACCGTGCTGGCGTTCAACCTGCTCGGCGACGGTTTGCGCGATGCGCTCGATCCGAAGCTCGAGCGGCCATGAGTTTGACTGAACTTCAAAACGCGCCGCATATCGGCATATTGCCGCGCGGTTCACTTGGCACGATCGCCGATGTGCAAGGCGTGACAGCCGGACATTGCACGTTGGACGAAGGTGCTGTGCAAACCGGCGTCACCGTGATCCATCCGCACCATGGCGATCCGTTTCTCCACAAGGTGCCGGCTGCTGCGTCGGTGATCAACGGCTTTGGAAAAAGCGTCGGGCTCGTGCAGGTCGAAGAACTCGGCGTGCTGGAAACGCCGATCGCTCTGACCAACACCTTTGGCGTCGCGGCGGTGGCGCAGGCGCAGATTCGCGCGGCGATCCACGCGAATCCGCGGATCGGACGCGAGTGGTCGACGCTCAATCCGTTGGTGTTCGAATGCAATGACGGATACCTGAACGATATCCAGGCGCTGGCAGTCGGTGAACAGCATTACAACGAGGCCTGCGCTGCGGCAAGCACTCACGTCGCAAGCGGTTCGGTCGGCGCGGGGCGCGGCATGTCGTGCTTCGATCTGAAGGGCGGAATCGGCAATGCATCGCGCGTGGTCGACGTAGCGGGGCAGTCCTATACCGTCGGCGCATTGGTGCTGGCTAACTTCGGCCGCCTGTCGATGCTGACGATCGACGGCGTGCCGCTCGGCCGCGTGCTGGCCGAGCGTACATCCAAAGCCGCCGCGGCGGCAGGCAAGCCGGAACAAGGTTCGATCATCATGATCGTCGCCACCGACGCGCCGCTCGACGCGCGCCAACTCAAACGTCTGTCGTTGCGTGCAGCGGCCGGCCTTGCACGAACCGGCTCGGTGTATGGCCACGGCAGCGGCGATATCGCGTTGGCGTTTTCAACGGCCTACACCGTGCCGCACGATTCAGATTTTGTCGCACTTCCGCCTTTGCTCGCGGACGCGCGCCTCGATCCGTTATTCCGTGCCTGTTCGGACAGCGTCGAGCAAGCGATTGTCGATGCGTTGTGGAGCGCCTCCTCGGTGACGGGCCGCGACGGTCATCGGCGGTTATCGCTGCACGACACCGCTGCCGACCTCGCTCAACTTCTCAAGCAATCTTCCTGATGAAAGTCCTGATTTCCGCCGACATCGAAGGCGTGGCCGGTGTGTTCCATCCTGAGCAAACGCGTGCGGGCAACGGTGAATACGAAGCCGCGCGCCGCTGGATGACGCTCGAAGCCAATGCCGCGATCGAAGGCGCGTTCGCCGGCGGCGCGACGCACGTATGGGTCAACGATTCGCACGGCGGTTTCCGCAATCTGTTGCCCGATCTGCTCGATGCGCGCGCCCAGCTGGTGCTCGGCAAGCCGCGCACGCTCGGCATGATGGCCGGGCTCGAATACGGCGCGGCGCTCGTGTTCATGATCGGCTATCACGCCATGTCGCAAACGCGTGGCATCCTCGCGCACACCATCAATAGCTTCGCATTCGCGCGGGTTTCGCTGAACGGTGTCGAAGTCGGCGAGGCGGGATTGTATGGCGCGCTGGCGGAAGAATATGGCGCACGTGTGGCGCTCTTGTCCGGTGACGATGTATTCGCCGAGGAAACGTCGCCGCGTTTTCCTGGTGCGCGTTTTGTCGTCACCAAGAGCGCGACGGGTCACGCGAGCGGCGTCACGCAAACGCCGGCCGCCGCACGTGACGCGATCGAAAGTGCCGCGCGCGAAGTGGTGCAACAGCACCTCAAGGCCGGTCATGCGCCGCAAGCCGCTCGTGCTGAAGCAAAGCCCGTCGAATGCGAATTGCGCGTGCAAACCACCGCGCTTGCCGATCTGTTTTGCCAATGGCCGACGCTTACGCGCGTCGACGCCGTCACGTTGCGCTTTAGTGCGGCATCGGCGGAACATGCGGTCCGTATGTTGAACTGCCTGTCAGCGATGTCGTTCATGCTGCGCTAGCCGCATACCAAAGAACGATGCCGGGCAAAGCTCGCGCATACGCCCGAAGTTGCCTACTGCTGCCGGCTGAGTTCTCTCGCCGCCCGATCGATCACATCGGCGATCGCGCCGGCGTGCGACACCGGCGCAAGATGGCTCGATGAGATCGGCACGACCTTCGCACGCATCCGGTCAGCCATGAACTTTTCGACTTCAGGCGACACCGCGCGATCCTTCGTTGTCAGTACATACCAGGAGGGTTTTTCTTTCCATCCCACCTGGCTGACGGTTTCGCTGAACGCCTTCGCGGCGATCGGCTGTTGCGCGGCGGAGAGCACGCGCGTCAGGTTTTCGGGGACGTCGGCGGCGAAGTCGGCGTGATACCTGGTGCGGTCGAACCAGAGAAAGCCGGTCGGGTCGGCGGCGATGTTTTTGCCCGCGGGCATCGGCGCCGCGCGTTTCATCAGATCCATCGCCGATTCATGCAGGTCAGGCGCGATCGCCGCCACGTAGACAAGGCCGGCGACGTTCGGCGCATTCGCGCTCGCTTCGGTGATCACCACGCCGCCCCAGGAATGCCCAACCAGCATGGTCGGGCCATCCTGACGCGCGAGCACGCGGCGGGTGGCGGCGACGTCGTCGGCGAGGGAGGTGAGCGGGTTCTGCACCGAACTTACGTGATAGCCCTTCTGCTGCAGCTTCGCGATAACGCCATTCCAGCTCGACCCATCGACGAAGGCACCGTGAACCAGCACGACGTTGCGCACGGGGCCAGTCATCGGCGCTGCGGGTAGCGGGGCGGCTGCGGCCGGCGCAGCGGGTGCTGCTGGCGCTACTGGTGCGGGTGCTGCTGCTGGCGTTGCCGGCGTTTCGGGAGCCGGCGATTCCATGTCTGGCGCGGACGCCGGTTCGGCGGCGGATTCGGCAGTGGGTGCCGCGGTTTGCGCGACGGCGCTCGCCCCAGCGAACCAGAGACACAAAGCAGCAGCGCAAAGCAGACGTTTGGGCGACATGTTGAATCTCCGAAGGCTGAAACATCGACTAGGGCAACATACCGAAGCGGCACGCCTTGTCAATCGATATCGTCGCGGTTAGGTGCGGTGCAGAACCAAGGGCGGGTTGGTCCCAGTATTTAGGCAATATCGGCCGCGGTAAAATTTTTGGTTCTGCCCGGCCAGACCATAAGTCTGATCGGGTGATCGATATCCATACTCTGGGGCGCAATTTTGAATAGTGCACAGCGGCAAGATGGCCTGAAGCGCGGGCTTAAGAATCGCCACATCCAGCTGATCGCGCTGGGCGGGGCGATCGGCACGGGCCTCTTTCTCGGCTCCGCCAGCGTGTTGCAGGCAGCCGGCCCGTCGATGATTCTCGGCTACGCGATCGGCGGCATCATCGCATTCATGATCATGCGGCAGCTCGGCGAGATGGTGGCGCAGGAACCGGTCGCCGGTTCGTTCAGCCACTTCGCGTACAAATATTGGGGCGATTTTCCCGGCTTTCTGTCCGGCTGGAACTACTGGGTGCTGTATGTGCTCGTGAGCATGGCCGAGCTGACCGCAGTGGGCACCTACGTGCATTACTGGTGGCCGGGTGTGCCAACATGGGTGTCTGCGCTGGTGTGCTTCGCCGGCATCAACGCGATCAATCTCGCCAACGTCAAAGCCTACGGCGAAACCGAATTCTGGTTTGCGATTATCAAGGTGGTTGCGGTGATCGGCATGATCCTGTTCGGCGGCTATCTGCTGATCAGCGGTCACGGCGGTCCGCAGGCCTCGATCACCAATCTCTGGGCGAATGGCGGCTTTTTCCCGCACGGTTTCCACGGCCTGTTCATGATGCTCGCGGTCATCATGTTTTCGTTCGGCGGCCTCGAACTGATCGGTATCACGGCGGCTGAAGCCGACGATCCGCAGCGAAGCATTCCGAAGGCCGTGAACCAGGTGATCTACCGGATCCTGATTTTCTACATCTGCTCGCTGACGGTGCTGCTCTCGTTGTATCCGTGGAATCAGGTGGCCGCCGGCGGCAGCCCGTTTGTGATGATCTTCTCGCAGATCGGTTCGACGCTGACGGCGAATGTCCTCAACGTGGTGGTGCTGACCGCGGCGCTGTCGGTGTACAACAGCGGCGTGTATGCGAACAGCCGGATGCTCTACGGTCTGGCGGAACAGGGCAACGCGCCGCGTGCGCTGATGAAGGTCGACCGGCGCGGCGTGCCGTATATGGCGATCGGTCTGTCGGCGCTCGCCACCTTCACCTGCGTGATCGTTAACTACCTGATTCCTGCCGAAGCGCTCGGCCTGCTGATGGCGCTCGTCGTCGCCGCGCTGGTGCTGAACTGGGCGCTGATCAGCCTGACGCATCTGAAGTCGCGCAAGGCGATGGTTGCGGCGGGCGAGACGCTGGTGTTCAAGTCGTTCTGGTTTCCCGTGAGCAACTGGATCTGCCTCGCGTTCATGGCGCTGGTCCTCGTGATTCTCGCGATGACGCCGGGCTTGTCGGTATCGGTGTGGCTCGTGCCGGCGTGGCTGGTCGTGATGTGGGTCGGCTATGCGTTCAAGCGTCGACGCGCGGCGGCGGGTGGCGGCGTGACGGTGGCGGAGTGATAGGGGACGTTAGGCTGCGTGGCGTGCGGTCTTCCGTGCGCACGCCGCCTGACCGACGCGAGTGGCTGGTTGGCTGCGCTGTTTGCTGCAATACGCGTAGACTGCGGGCGAGATCGCCAGAAACGACAAACCCCGCAGGCAGAACGCGCTGGCGGGGTTCGAGGAAAAGCTGAAGACTGTGTGTCTGTTGAACGCAGTCGAATTCTTGGTGCCCAGGGCCGGAATCGAACCGGCACGCCTTGCGGCGGGGGATTTTGAGTCCCCTGCGTCTACCAATTTCACCACCTGGGCAGGTCTTGCAGCGCGAGCGTCAGGTTATGGCGCGCGGCGAAGACCGAGATTATGGCCGAAAATTCGACGGCGGGCAAGCCGGTCACGTCCAACGCCTCCACGGTCTTCAAACCGTGCGGGAAAACCGCTCGAGGGTCTGCTGGCCGAGGTAACGGTCGAACACCATCGCGATGTTGCGCACCAGCATGCGTCCGGCCATCTGCACTTCGAGCTTGCTGCCGTTCACCGACACCAGCCCGTCTTCCTCGAAGCCGCGCAAGCGTTCCAGTTCCGGCGCGAACGTATCGGTGAAACGAATCCCGTAAGCGGCTTCGAATTCGCCGAAGCGCAGCTCGAGATTGCACATCAGTTGCGTGATCACATCGCGACGCAGACGATCGTCCGCGGTGAGCCGCACACCGCGCGTGATCGCGAGCTGGCCAGCGTCGATTGCCGCGGCATAGCCGGGCAGATCCTTGACGTTCTGCGCGTACACATCGCCGACCTTGCCGATCGACGACGCGCCGAAGCCGATCAGATCGCATTCCGCACGCGTGCTGTAGCCCTGAAAATTCCGATGCAGCGTGCGCTGTGCCTGAGCGCGCGCGAGTTCGTCGGTGGGCAGCGCGAAGTGATCCATGCCGATGTAGACGTAGCCCGCGCTCGTCAGCCGCTCCACAACCCGTTGCAGGAGCGCGAGCCGCACCGCCGGCGAGGGCAGCGTGGCAGGGTCCATCTGACGCTGCATCTTGAAGAGCTGCGGCATGTGCGCATAAGCGAACACCGACAACCGATCCGGCGCGAGCTCGAGCATTGTGTCGAGCGTGCGGCTGAAGCTGTCGACGGTTTGATGCGGCAGGCCGTAAATCAGATCGACGCCGATCGAGTGGAAGTCCGTGTCACGCGCGGCCTGCATCACCGAAGCGGTCATATCCAGCGGCTGAATCCGGTTGATCGCCTGTTGAACCACTGGATCGAAGTCCTGCACGCCGAGGCTGAGCCGATTGAAGCCGAGCTTGCGCAAATGCGCGATAGTCTCGGGCGACGCCTCGCGCGGATCTACCTCGATCGAATATTCGCCCTCGGTATCGGGCCGCAACGTGAAGTGCTGGCGCGCCGCTGCCATCAGTTCGGCCATTTCGTCGTGCGACAAAAAGGTCGGCGTACCGCCGCCCCAATGCAGTTGCGACACCGGGCGCCGGGTGTCGAAATGCGCCGCCTGCAGGGCCATTTCACGCTTCAACCGTTCGACGTATGGACGCGCGTGCGCGCGGTTCTTCGTGGCGACCTTGTTGCAGCCGCAATAGAAGCACACGGTGTCGCAAAACGGAATGTGGAAGTACAGCGAGAGATCCGTGGCGGATGCGCCTGGGTCGGCGGCGGCGCGTAAATAGTCGGCGGAATCGAACTCTTCGCGGAACTGCAGGGCGGTCGGATAGGACGTATAACGTGGACCGTTCGCGCTGTATTTGGCGAGCAGGTCGGGGCGGAATAGCGTGTTGGCGGTGGTCATGAGGGGCTCGGGTCTGACGGCCACCGTTGAAGAGGCAGGAGCCGGCGACGTCACACGACCGGATCGAACAGCGCGGGCGCCTCTTGAGCGTGGCCTTTCGTATCGGTCAAGTTTACGTGAGCGATTGCATGCCGGATTGTGTAAAAAGGTCGCACGTGAGGCGATGGCACAATGCGAGTCTGGTGACGTGTTGCCGATGTTCGATTTCAGGAAAAATGCTGTGAGCGATTTAGCGACAAGCGGGGTAAAGAGCGCTGTGAAGCGCGAGTCCCCGTTTCATGTGGACGGTCACGCGTGCCGCCCCGATTGCGGCGCGTGCTGTATCGCGCCGTCGATTTCGAGCCCGATTCCAGACATGCCGCAGGGCAAGCCGGCGGGCGTGCGCTGCGTGCAGCTCGGCGACGATCTGCGCTGCGCTATCTTCGGTCAGCCGGAGCGGCCGGCTTGCTGTTCCGGTCTGCAACCACAGATGGAAATGTGCGGCACGAGCCGCGGCGAAGCGCTCGCCTGGCTCATCGAACTTGAAACGCAAACTCAACCGCAACCGGCGCTGCGCCGATAGCACGCGCGCCGAGCCGCCACGCAATCCAACACGGCAAACCAGCCCAACACAACGCAACCGCATGCTCGAGAAGGCTTCCACAGGAGATTTCGCATGACTCGACCCGCTGCGCCGACCCGGCGCCGCTTCTTGCTTGCAGCGCTAACAAGCTGCACGGCGTTTGGCATCACGGTGTCGCTGACAGCCTGCGCCGCGTCGATTTTTCCGTTCATCCCGTCGCATTACACGTTCTCGCAGCAGCAGGTGCAGGACGCGGTGCAGCGTAAATTCCCGTATCAGCGCACGGTTTCGCAGGTGTTCGAGGTCGCGCTGACCAATCCAGTGGTGGGCTTGCTGCCGGACGCCAACCGGGTCTCTGTGAAGCTCGACGCGCGGCTCGCGAGCCCGTTCATGCCGCAGCCGGTCGACGGTGTATTCACGCTGTCGAGCGAACTCGCCTACGACTCCGCCAGCAAGTCGGTCGTGCTGAAGTCGCCGAACGTCGACAACGTGAGCGTGAGCGGTCAGGCGCAGGCTTACACGCAACAGATCAACGCCGCCGCCGCGCTGCTCGCCACGCAGTTGCTGACCAACTATCCGATCTACACCTTCAAGCCCGAACAGCTGCAATTTGCCGGTGTGAACTACGAACCCGGTACAATCACCATCCTTACAAACGGCATACGCGTACAAATCGTCGAGAAGTGACGACGTGCGCGGCCGGCGGGGCCGCGCACTACCGTGCTGACCCTGTTCCGACTATCTACAGCGATAAGGGTCACGGATGGACTGGCTAATGGCTTGCAAGGCGCTGATTCTGGGCATTGTCGAAGGGTTGACGGAGTTTTTGCCGGTGTCGAGCACCGGCCATCTGATCGTCGTGGGCAGCCTGCTCGACTTCACTGACGAACACGTGAAAACTTTCGATGTCGTGATCCAGCTCGGCGCAATTCTGGCCGTCTGCTGGGAATTCCGCCGTCGTATCGGCAGCGTGGTGGCGGGTCTGCCGAGCCGGCCTGACGCCCGCCGTTTCACGCTGAACGTGATCATCGCGACGATTCCCGCAGTCGTGCTCGGCTTGCTGTTCGAAAAAGCCATCAAGGAGGCGTTGTTTTCGCCGGTGCCGGTTGCGTTCGCGCTGGTGGTGGGCGGCGTGGTGATCCTGTGGGCGGAGGCGCGCCAACGCGCGCGAGGCGACGCCGCGCCGCGCGTGCAGAGCGTCGACGATCTGACCCCGCTGGATGCGTTGAAAGTCGGCCTCGCCCAATGTTTCGCGCTGATCCCGGGCACGTCGCGCTCGGGTTCGACGATCATCGGCGGGATGCTGTTCGGTCTCGATCGGCGTGTCGCCACGGAGTTTTCATTCTTTCTCGCGATCCCGATCATTTTCGGCGCGACCGCGTACGAGCTCCACAAAGGCTGGGAAGTGCTGTCCGTCGACACGCTCGGCATATTAGCGCTGGGCTTCGTGGCCGCCTTCGTTAGCGCCTTCATATGCGTGCGTTGGCTGCTGCGCTATATCGCCGCGCACGACTTCACCGCGTTCGCGTGGTACCGCATCGGCTTCGGACTGTTGATCCTGCTGGTGGGCTACAGCGGGGCGTTGAGCTGGACGGAATGAGTTTTTAGTCCGCCCTGAATAACCCGGAGAGCCTCGTGCGACGGAGCTTTTAGGCCGAAATGGTGTTGTGAGATTTGCAGGAACCTGGCACATTAACGCGAGAATCCTGCATTTTTCGACGAGGTGCAGATGGGCCCGAAGACACCTATGCCGGAACAAGATTTCTTCCGGCATCCGCTGCGCGAACAGATCAACCTGAAGCATCCGCTGGTGCGGTTGGCCGAGCTGATCAACTGGGAGCGGCTGGGCGCGTTAATGAGCGAGAGCTTCGTGTCGGGCAAAGGTCGACCGGCGAGCTCGCCGCGCCTGATTGCGGGGCTGCTGTATTTGCAGCACACATTCGATCTGTCCGACGAAGAGGTCGTCTGGCAATGGGTGGAGAACCCGTACTGGCAGGTGTTCACCGGTGAGACCTATTTGCAGACCGAACCGCCGATCGACCCGTCGAGCCTGACGCGCTGGCGCAAACGACTGGGCGAAGCCGGCGTTGAAGAGCTGCTGGCCGAGACGATCGAGGCGGCCAAACGTGCCGGTGTGATCAAGGCCGCGAGCGTGAAGCGGGTGATCGTCGACACCACGGTGATGGAAAAGGCGATCTCCCATCCAACCGATTCACGCCTGCTCGAGCGGTGTCGCGAACATCTGGTGAAGGCGGCCGCGCGGCATGGCCTGAAGCTGCGGCAGAACTACAACCGCGAGGCGCCGCGTCTGGGGCTGCAGATTGGCCGCTACGCTCACGCGAAGCAGTACAAGCGCATGAGGAAAGCACTGCGCACGCTGCGTTCACGCGTTGGACGGGTGATGCGCGATGTGGAGCGACAGGTCGCCCAGGTGGCAGACCCCGGCCGTGCTGCATTGATGGAGCTGATTGGCCGCACGAAGCGCATCCTGGCGCAGAAGCCGAAGGACAAGAACAAGCTGTACGCGCTGCATGCGCCGGAAGTCGAGTGTCTGGCCAAAGGCAAGGCGCGCAAGCCATACGAATTCGGCGTGAAGGTGTCGATCACGACGACTCACAGGGAAGGACTGGTAGTTGGCATGCGCTCGATGCCGGGCAATCCGTATGACGGTCATACGCTGGCTGAAGCGCTGGAGCAGGCGGCAATCCTGAGCGACGTCACGCCGGAAGTCGCCATCGTCGACCGTGGATACAAGGGTGTCGCCGTCGACGGCGTGAAGATCTACCACCCGGGCCTGCGGCGGGGTATCACACGCGGACTACGCGCGATGATCAGACGGCGCAGCGCAATCGAGCCAGCCATCGGTCACATGAAGACAGACGGAAAACTCGATCGGAACTGGCTCAAAGGTGCGCTGGGCGACGCGATGCACGCGGTGCTGTGCGGCGCTGGCCACAACCTCCGGATGATCCTGAGGAAGCTACGGCTTCTTTGCGTCTTTATTCTGGCTGCCATGCTTAACCGCCGCAATGCTGCGGTCCCATCGCCGTAACGCCGGTGGTCGGCAAAACGAATTGTTCAGGACGGACTTTTTAGTCGCCGCTCGAAAGAAATGAAAAAGGTCCGCGAGAAATGCGGACCTTTTTTGCTTTTGGTGAACGCGCTATGGAGCGGTTTTACGCAGCTTTGCGCTTCCTGAACACCAGATCCCACACGCCGTGTCCGAGCCGCAGCCCGCGGCGCTCGAACTTAGTCACCGGGCGATACTCGGGGCGCTGCGCGTAGCCGTCGGCGGTGTTTTCCAGCGCGGGTTCAGCGCCCAGCACTTCGAGCATTTGTTCAGCGTAGTTCTGCCAGTCGGTCGCGCAATGTAGATACGCGCCCGGCTTCAGACGCGAGACAAGCAGCGCGACGAACTTCGGCTGGATCAGCCGGCGCTTGTGATGACGCGCCTTGTGCCACGGGTCGGGGAAGAAGATATGCACGCCGTCGAGGCTGTCCGGCGCGATCATCTGTTCGAGCACTTCGACTGCGTCGTGTTGGATGATGCGGATGTTCGACAACCCTTGCTCGCCCATCAGCTTGAGCAGCGCGCCGACGCCCGGTTCGTGCACTTCGACGCCGAGAAAATCGTCGTCCGGACGATGCGAGGCGATCTCCGCGGTGGTCGCGCCCATCCCGAAGCCGATCTCCAGCACGCGCGGCGCCTCGCGGCCGAATACGCTGTTCCAGTCGGGCTGCTGCGGCGTGAACGGCACGACGAAACGCGGTCCGAGTTCATCCATCGCGCGGCGCTGGCCGGTCGATACGCGGCCGGCGCGTGTGACAAAGCTGCGGATGCGGCGTCGATGCAGTGCTGCTTCGGCGGGTGCGTCGTCTTCGATGGGTTCGTCTTCAGTTTCACCGGAATTCGGCGGGAGGTCGTCCGGCAAGCCGGCGTCGTTTGGATCGTGGATCATCGTCGGTGCTGCTACAAGGGTGAGGGCTTCGAGGCTGCGTGGCGTGCCGTAAGGCGCGGTCCGCGCGGTCGTGCGGCTCGGGCCGCCGCTCGCACGGGTCGCCATGCCAAACCGCCGCCACTACAAAAAAGCCGCCTTCATGGAGGCGGCTCGTGCTGGATTCCGCTGAAAGCTCAGCAGGAGGTGGAGCGGGCGTTGCAAGTGCGCGTAAGGTAGCACAACCGAAAAGGGTGCGTCCAGACGGCGGGTGGACTGAAATCGGGAGTGAGATTACATTCAGATTACCGAAATTTCGATTCGTATGATCTAATTGATCTGTAATCCATCCCGTTGCAACGATTATCAAAACGAAAATCAACCATGGGCAAATACGCACACAATCATCGTCAGACAAAAGCGGCCAAAGAGAGTTGGGTCGCTATCGGTCCGACTGCCGTTCCGGCTACCTCTCAGAATGCGCTTCGTAAAGCGATGTCCATTGAAGGGGTGCCGCTGACTCAATTCAACGACTTGCTGTGGCTGATGGCGCAGGAGTCTGGCGGCGTAGTGGACTTGCTTAATCCGAAGTCCTCGGCGCGCGGGCTTTACCAATTATTGCCGCCCCAATATGAGCTGAATCCGAATGGCGAAAAATCGTTCGGTAATGCGGTCGAAGAATGCCAGGGCGGAATTCGCTATATTCTCGGCCGGTATTACACCGCCGCGTCCGCGCGCGTGGTATGGGAAACGAATCATTGGTGTTGAAGCAATGAGAAGGCTTCTGTTGATGGGCTTTGTTTCCGCCATTTGCTGTGTCGGTGCGGCGCGAGCCGCTGACGTCAACGTGCCGCGCTTTGAAGATTTTGCCGTCAGCGACACGTTTACCGGTAAAGCGGCGAAAGTGCGGCTCGTATCCGCGGACGATAAGGAATATGCCACGCGTATACGCGAAGCCAGCCATCAGAGGCCGAATTTCGCCGGGCACTATGTGCTGGCAAGCTGGGGATGCGGGGCGTCCTGTGTATCGAGCGTCGCGATCGATGCGAAGACCGGTCACGTCGCCTGGCTGCCTTTCACTGTGTGTTGCTGGGATGTGGATGTGAAGGAGCCGATCGAGTCCCGGCGCGATAGCCGCTTGATCGTGGTTCACGGTAGCAGGAACGAAACGGGCAGCGGGACTTACTACTACGTGTTGGACAAAGGCGGCTTCAAGCTGGTCAAGGCCGTTGAGAAGACCGCGAAGAAGTAGGCTCGAGCTGGCAAGTCGCCAAGGCAGGCTGGAAAAGCATTGGAGCGGGCGATGGGAATCGAACCCACGGCTCTAGCTTGGGAAGCTAGGGTATTACCATTATACGACGCCCGCAGAGCGCGCTATTTTACAGGGGTTTCGGCGCTTTGGGGAGTCGGGATCGTGTTCAGTGGCGTGAAAAGTGTATGCACTTCGGGATTTTTCGCTGGCATCGCTCGGAGAGCGATCTGTCGCCCGCGGTGAAGGGGCCAGTTCAGAGTTCGGCGTATGATCACACCTTCTATTGCTACAGGCGACTGGCGATGACGCCAACTAGCGTTCCATTCCAAATATCAACCCACGCACAGTCCGAAATCGATCGATTTAGGGCTCTCGCGGAGCATTGGACGAGTGCCGCGCAGCATGTCATCGTGTCGTACTTGGCTATCGAGGCCGCAGGTACAAAGTGGCTCCACTGGGCGATAGTTCGATACGTCTATGAGACAGTCCAGCCGATTTTGCTCGAACCTTCCGTTGTACGGCTCGACGGTGTCGTAGTAGGGCGAGTGCCGATCGATTTGGCGAACGCGAACTTCGATCTTGATCTAATCCTCTGCGCAGGGCAGCTCAAGATCAATGGGGAGGTCTACACCCTGCCACAAACTGACGGGAATTCACTGAGTGCAACGTTTTTTGCGGACAATCATCCTCAGGCTCAACCAAGCCAGGCGAGATCCCCAGCGCTGATGCTGTCGGCCGGCCGGGCGCTGAATGTGGATCCGCGATTTCTCGGAGATATTGAGCATCGGGTGCGATGTCTCGATACTCCCTACGATGGCTTGGCCGACTTGTTGAGTGAGCATCTGTTGCCCATTGCAGTCATGCAACGTACAGAAACGGCCATAGAAATCTTGCTCGAAAAGCCTGCAGAGACGAAGTTGGCCGATTCGACGATCAGCGATGGCAAGCTTTCAGCTAAGATCGTCGCTAGCCCGCGTGTCGATCCGACCTTGCTCAAGATCGGCGTGAAAATTGTCCCTGACAAGCAGAACGCTACGCGGTTGTCGATACCTGGGGCAAGGCTTGCGTGGTCCGCTCAAGAGGATGGGCTAATTGCCGCACGAGTCGAGCAAGATGTTGGCGATACCCCGGTCTGCCAAGTCTTTCTCAGCTATGGTGGACATCATATTTCGCGTTGGTGGGTGGGTGATTCCACAAGACTGCCAAGTCAGCGCGCGGCATTCCTTGCTCAATTCGACAAGGATCTTACAAAGCTGCGCGAAGAACTACTGTCCCGCGAGTCGCGAGGCCACCCTTTCGAACGAGTCTTTGCTCTTGTTCTGGAAGAGCTTGGCTTCGACTGCATGTATCTTGGAGATGTGTCTCACTTGCAGGACGCGCCGGACATCTATTGCGAGACTCCAACGCGAAGGATCGCGGTGGTTGAGTGCGCGGCAGTTGTTTCTAACGCATCCGAAAAGCTTTCGAAGCTACATCAACGTGTTCTGCGAATAAGAGATAGTTTTGTCGCACAGCGACTCGGGAATGTTCAGGTAAATGGTGTCCTCGTCACGAAGCATGGAGATGCAGAAATCGCGCCATTTGCCGAGGAGGCAGAGCGGTTTGGACTGGGCATTGTCGGACTCTCTGCGTTAACGCGTCTTGCGGATGGATTGCGCTTACGGGTTCAGCCTGACGCCCTATACGACGCAATATTCAGTCCCGTCCAACGCTCTGCCGATCTATTCGATCAAGTTGGTGCAGGTACAGGAACCACTCCGTCGTCAATCATATAGTTAGCTCTTCTAGGCGAAGATCTTGGAGGGCGTTCCTCAAGAACATGCAACGAATCCATAGAGATCCAGAACGTTTTGGTCCACTGGAACTGGCTGATTGTATCGGGACAGCAAGAAACATCGACCTTGCTCAAGTCGATAGTGCCATCTCCTTCACAGAATTGCTTGGCGCGGCCCGGACTGACGAACGTTTGCTTCACGGGAAACGAGTGGAGAATATGTTCGAGTATGTTGTCGCCTCACTCGGGAAATCGTTGATCATCAAGCGGGAAGATGCGGGAGAAATAACTTCCCTCGATCCGCGGGTTCAACCGCCGGACTATCGGGTTGTATTGAAGGACGGATCAGAGTATTTGATCGAAGTTAAGAATTGCCATGTACACGGCTTTGATCAGGCGTTTTCGATGTCTAGAAAATATCTGGAGCGACTGAGTGCGTACGCCAATTTGTTCAAAAGGCCCTTACTACTCGCGATTTATTGGTCCAGCCTGCGTATGTGGACGGTTGTAAAACCAGAGGAGGTTTTGACGCGTAGGGGTGCGATTCAACTGAAGTTCGCGGACGCAATGATGCATAACTGGTCCGTCCTTCTCGGAGATATGATGCTGTCAACGATCCCGCCGTTGACTTGCAGAATTTGGGCAGATAAAAGTAAGCCTCGGGCGCTGCAGCCTGACAACACTTTACGCTTCATCATATCAGCCATTACGTTCTATGCAGCGGGGTATGAGATCCTCACCGAGGAGGAGAAGGTGTGGGCTTTGTATTTCATGCTGCATTCGCGATGGACAGAGACAAAAGCCGAGCCCGTGTTGAATGGTGATCAGCTCGAATACATCGAATACGAGTCAGCTCCGCGCGACGATACGCTGGAACACGACTTCCAGCATCTCGGAACGCTAAGTGGGATGGTGTCAAGCTACTACAACTATTTAACGGTCTCAGAAGACGGGAAAGTGACTCGACTGACCCCTTCCATTGGGCCCGCTGCCTTAAGCTTAAGTCTGCGCGAAGGATTCTATGGTGACGTGTTAAAGCTTTGGATGTTCGAAGTGTGGCCGAGGTCAAAGCCGGAAGGTAAGCTGATCGAAGCTTAAGGGAACGACACACGCTCGACGTAGGGAGCCATCGCTATTTCACTACCTTTCGATTTGAGCAGTAGCTTTGACGATGAATGTTGCTCTGCACCTTTTACGGAAGCTGGAGACACCTCATGGAACACGAGATGTTGATAAGAAACTTCCGCGATGCTCTTTCCTCAATAGCCGAGCCACGACTTTTCGAAACAGAACGTGGCTTTCAAGGGGCACTTCTCGCGGAACTGCATCGACTTGTCCCACTGCCTGTTGGTACCGTGATCGAGCAGGAATACCAAAAGCGCTTGCAGGTGCACGGCTTGTCGCAGCGACCCGATATCATCATTCACGAACCGTTTGACCCGACCCGACATCGAACCCCGGCCGAAGGTAATCATGCCGTGGTTGAACTCAAATTACAGGCTACGCGCGCGCAAGCGATTGTTGACTTCGGCAAGCTCTGCGTCATTATGGACGTGCTCGAATATCCGCTTGCGATATTCGTTAATGTCGGATCACCGGTCAATCATGTCGAGGCTTCCCCACCTGCATTGCGCGGCCGTCTTGTCTGCTTCGCTGTTTGGAAGGAGGGAGCAAGCGTCAAGGTGATTGAGGATCGGACATAGTTGGTCGCGTATCGCCGGCCAGATTTGCAGACCGGCGATGGCCATTCAGGACGATTTTGGCCGAGGGCCTACCGCGTACCGAATTCTGCGACAAGCTGGTACACACGCTCGAAGAAGTGTCGGGCTACGAGTCGGGCGACGTTGGGTCGGCGCTGATCGAATCGGCGTGGGCTCAGTACACCCAACCTCACCGTGGCGTCACTCACCGGCGTGTCAGCACTTGAAGCACCAGTCCGACGATCTTGAGTACGGTATCGGTAAGCCATGGGAAATTGCTTCGCCACCACGGTGCGCTTTGCTCGGCCCCGGCACCAACAGCGTCGTCCGACTCGGCCATTACATATTCCGAGCATTCGGAAAAATGACCGGTATCCAAGACCCTGTATTGTACTTCCCAATATTTGTCGTACTCTCCCTCGGTAGTCGGAGCACCTGTTAGCCCCGGGATTGCACGCGAGGATTCGAATAGCTGGACCTCGGGACAGAGACCTCGCGCAATGAAGTTGTCCCGTCCGCCCGCGCTGCATGGCCCTTCGCCAACCACACGGACAATAGGCACTCGAAGTTCGGCGAGTTTAATGGAGTCTTCGAAGGGCCAATCGTTAGCAATGGCCAGAGTGTGCGCGCGGCGTTCGCAACGATTGAGGATAGGGCAGCGCGCGGGTAACTTTTGCGTTCGCGAGAACTCGAAGTACTCGGATTTATTGTTTAAGTTGGGCATCAGCAGGTCAGTTGGGGTTCAATTTTGGGAGACACGCTGCACCACTTCGTTCATCGAATAGTGCACGAACTGCTTGCCCAGTTCAGTAAGGACGTATTGCTTGTTGCCGTCGAACGCTGACTCGACGGTGGTATTGGCTGGGCTTGGTGGTTTACGCACCGCTTGCTTGCGCAGAAATTGCCCATCGGCGTTTGTGTCACGCGCTTGTCGAATGACACCGCCGGTACTGAGATCGCGGATCAGCAGCTTGTATAGGTCAGCTTCCGCCGAGTCCTCCCGAACTAGGTTGCCGTAAATCTCGGTCCAGATATCAAATCGTGTCGAGCCCGGATTGCTGAAGATTTCGCGGATTACCGCCAGATGGGATTCGTGATAAGTGTCCAGCCAGTCGATGAAGAGGCGAACCACGTCATCGGAGCATAGCCGGGTCCCAGCGGCGTTCGTCACGAGGTTCGCCACGTAGCGGCGCTTTTCTTCAGTGTCGGCCTTGTCCCAAGTGCGAAAGGCCTTCCGCACGATGTCCAGATATTCGCCGCTCGCTAGCCGCTCATCGATCTCATCGCCGATTGCCTCGAATCGCCGACCGATATCTTGCATGGTCCCACTGAGGGTTTCCATCTTGGCTTGATGTTCTTCGAGCCATTGCGTCTGGAGGGATGATGCATGCAGACTGGGCTCTTCGGTCTTCATGCTCGCTAGCGCGCTGATGAAACCGCCGACCCATGGAATACTACCGAGCGCCGCTAAAGCAAACTTTTCAAGGATGCGGCGTTTCGTGCTCGGGTTAAGTTTTTCGAGCTGAATCCTAATTTGATCGACGGCCGAATCCGTTGGAACGATCGGGTTATCTGTGCTGTCATCCGAATTCATCCAGCCTCCACGCGTTGCGCTTTAGGGCACGGACAATTCTACAGCACAGGTTCTTGGATTCTTGCGTGGACGAGCGATAGGGGGTGTCAGCAATCGCCCGTAGTCAGCGCGTTGACGGTCTCGGACCGTGCGAAAATCTACCGGAGCTCAGTGGGGGCACGCCGGCGACTCGGGTTTTGGCGTCACTCGGTTTATGCTTCACAGACCGAGCGAGCCAATCTGAATTGATGTGCTCGTGCAGCGTACCATCTAGTCAGAGCACAGTTCGATCACCGTCTGCTTAAACGTCGCGTTGACCAGTTTGCCGCCATCAAAATACTGCACGGTGACGTCGCCGTCGTCAAAACCTTGCATCTTCAGCATTCGCAATGGGGAATCAGGTCCAATAATTCCACTAACCGTCATTTGCGGACCGCCAGACTTCAACCGCACTACATCGCCCTCGTTATAACTCATCAATGTCTTCCTAAGGTGGATTGTTGGATGACGCATTCGCTAGTCTACATGGGAAATTTCACGGATTCGAGCTTGGAAAACGTTCCGAGAAAAATTCTTAAGAGGCGGAATGCAGTCAGTTAAAACTTTCCGTTTGCCGTCTTAGGGGAAGGCGGTTTCGTTGTGTTGAGCCCGGGACTGCGAGGATAGTCTGCGCATGAACGATACCCGATGCCAAAGCAATCTCCAGCCGCTGACCATCGACCAGATTCGCGATCTCGCCGTTGCCGCTCGCGAAGTATTCGGAAGCAACCTCTCTCGGGCGCAGTTTACCGACAGGCTGCTGATGTTTCTTGAGGACGTGCCGGGATATGAATCTGACGATGCGTCGTCATCGCTGATCGAGTCGGCATGGGCCATGTATGCCGCTCATCGACCGTGACGGGTTACTTGCGGCGGTGCGACTTGGCTGGCACGGAATCGAACATAAGCATCTCGCTCGGCACGACTTCCAAGGTCGAGGCCAGCACACAGATGTTGTATAGCGCGATATTCCGTTGCCCGCGCTCGATGCCGCCGACGTAAGACCGCGCCAATCCGGATTCGAGCGCGAGTTTCTCCTGCGACCAGCCCTTTGCCTTCCGCAGTTCCACCACTCGTTTTCCGAACAACTCTAGCGGGTCGTAATCCATCGTTGGGCGTCCAAAAACAACCAACGAAGGGTATGGATTTGACCTCTATGAATCCACGCTCTATAGTGACACGCACTATAAGTGACAATTCAGTGTGGCTGCTGTTGCTATGGCCATTGGTGGTCGCTAGAAAATTGCAGAAGCCAAACGGGGTGACGTGAATGATCAAGCTGGAAATCAGCCTTACAGGGGCTGGCCAGGACGAAGTACGTCGGCTGGAAGATCTGATGCAGAAGATATTGACGTCACTGGAACCTCATATGACGGGCATTGAGGCGACTGTCAAACAGTCGGTGCCAGTTGATCCATACGCCAAGACAAAAGCAAAGATTCTCAGCGTAATTGAAAGAGCGGGGGTAAGCGACCGTTGTATGGATGAGGAATTTTGGCTGGTATATATCCAGGACTGGCTGAATCCAAAAGATAAAGACAATCTGCGTGCAGCCCTCGATTCACTATGTGAAGAAGGGATGCTGGAAGAGGGTATTGAGCCGTGGGAATACTACTTGACCAGAAAAGGGTTTCATTTGATCTATTAGCGTGTAGGAGGGGTTGTCATGCTGTTTCCGACACGGAAGAGCTTCGAGCGTTACAGTTCAGATGGGCTGACGTACTTCAGCACGGGTCTTCATCCCAATCCACGGCTTTTCAAATATCTGTGGCAAATATGGACGCCAGATTCTCCATTGGAAGGAGAGGAGTTTCTGCGCTCGGGGCCACTGCTATCGACAGGGAAGTTCGTAGAGATTGAGCAGCAGATGCTGCAAGCCAGAAAATCCGGCTTTGTCTATAACCGATGCCGGGTGAGAATGGGACTGGGATCACCATTTAATCTGGACCATCCGCGATGGAAAGTCACCGAGTGGGCGCCTTCATGGGACGACGATCCAGACCCCGTTTGGAACGGATACAAGTAAGTTGGAAGGTATCGACGTTCAAGGGTTGCGACATGATCGGCAAAACATAGGTATGAATCGTTGTGCTCATCTGGTCAAGTTGCAAGTTGTCGCTGCCACCGACCCAATCGATAACAAAAGCTTGAAATGATCAACTCACATCTTGTAGAGCGTGCCGCCAATCTGATTCACGACGCAGATGCGCTGATTATAGCGGTAGGCGCTGGGATGAGCGTCGATTCAGGGTTGCCGGATTTCCGTGGATCAAATGGTCTGTGGACAACTCTTCTCCCCAATGGTATGCGAGAACGCGATATCCAGTCATTGACGCAGGGAGACTGCTTTGCGAGGGATCCGGTAGCCGCGTGGCGTTTCTATGGGCGAGCACTGCAGGTTTGTAGCCAAACAGTGCCGCACGAAGGATACGGGATACTCCTTCGCTGGGCGGAACGGGCGACGCATGGTGCATTTGTCTATACGAGTAATGTCGATGGTCACTTCCACGCTGCGGGATTTGACGAGGAACGCGTGGTCGAGTGCCACGGATCGATCAACTTTATGCAATGCACAAAGCCGTGCTGTCCCTCGATCTGGGCGGCGGGGAGCATGGCGGATGCGTTGGGAGATATTAATCGTCTCACTTCCGAAAATCTACCGCGATGTTCGTACTGCGGTGGGGTTGCGCGACCGAATTTCCTGCTATTTTCTGACCCGGCTTGGCTGGCATCACGAACGTCTAAGCAGCAAATGAATTTTCAGCAGTGGCAGAAGGAAGCGCGGAAGGCAGTCGTAATCGAGATTGGCGCCGGACTTGCTTTGCCTAGTATCCGTATGTTTTCTGAAAGTCTTGGCATCCCGCTGATTCGAATCAACCCGGAGGATGCGGGCATTGGGGACCTTGAAGGAGTCGCCTTTCGGGGTTCGGCATTAGCAATGCTTCGGTGTATCGATCGGGAAATGGTCAATTAAAAAATCGGATGATAGCAGATGATGGATTTGTGGTGGTTTTTTGGGGAGCTAATCGGATCGAGTAACTATGTGAAAAATGGTGGTGATCATCGGCGGTAAGGTCTTATTGTGCCTCTGGGGTGAGGTACGAGTGACGGTGAAAATAAAACCATGGATAATCCGTTCTTAGCTTTTCTACGCCGGGTTGTGAATTTGTTTTGGGTTGTGGTTTGGATAGCAGCTCCCTTAGTAGCCTTGTCGTTATTGGTAATATCGTACTGCAAACGACGACAGACGAAAGACAGGGACGAGATCAAGTTTTGGAAAGATCAGGGAAGGTTGGGATGGACGGGACTGTATGTTTGTGTTTTCGGCTATGTTTGGATGTTTCAAGACATTCTCGTGTATCCGTTTAACGACATTGAAGCAGCTCGGCACTGGATACAACTAGCCTTCAGCGTTCCTGGTTATTTTTGGTTCGTATTGTTTCATGGCGGTGAAGTCGATCTTATTTCATGTGATATTGCTTCGTTCATCATTATGTTTCTCATGATGGTGTATTACATGATCAAGGATTGGTTGAAAGTGAATGGGGATCATGATGCAAACCTAAACTGGAATCCAACAGCTCGAATCAACAAGAGGCGTCGTGAGCAGTGGGAGAAAGATGAAGCGCCATTTAGGGTTTTGTCACGACAGTATCAAGAGATGCAACGCAGGCATCCTAAAAATCTGGAAGGATGGAAAGGGATGTCGAAAGCGAAGCAAGACCTTCTTGTTGAAGAATGGGAAGAAGAGGAAGCTGCCCTAAGAGCAGAAATGGATCGTTGTCCACGGTCACAAGTGTTTAATCGAAAATAATCGAATGGCCGGTCGTTGGGGTTAATGCTATACCGGTCCGGGGAATAAATTTTCGGTGAAATCTGTGGTTAATCGCGCGGGATGCCCGATCAGTGTGCGCTGTCGTGGGGTACGGCGTCACCCAGATGTGATTATTGAGGCTTGATATGGGATTCGAGAATTTGTTTGAAGGGAAGTCGTGGCCGGAGGTGCAGGAGCGGATCGGCGTCATGTCGGTCGATACGCTCAATCGGATCTGGCAATTCGTTCTTGAAGAGGACGGTTACCTCATCGCCATTGCGAAGGACGGCAATGACGCATTGCTCGGGCGCATGGGCAAACGCAACGACGGGAAGTTCTGCATTGAGATCGTAGTTCGTGCCGAAATCGAAAACAACGAGCTACATCACTACGAGTTCTGGTACGTCGATAAGGTCGATAAGCCACGATATGCTCGGCGGCTCCTTGAGGTGATACAGGAGCACCTCAATCAGTCGTAGATAGACTTCGCCGCGTACCATGAACTGGAGGCATGATTGGCAATTCGTGGTTGGCCGAGGCGACTACGCGGTGCCGGGTTCCGGAACCCGATGTTCGACGTGGCCATGCAGAAGCCCGAGCATGATAAGCACGGTTAATGCGGGGGGCAGACTGAGACCAAGTCCCGATATGTTTTCGCTCCCGAAGAATCCCGGATTTATACGCGCTGCATCAGACGAAAATCGCGCCCTATTTTCAGGCTAGAGCGGAAGCGGAAACGGCGCCTAATCTCGCAGGTGCTCCAGTATCTGTAACAAGCGAAATACCGGGTTGCGGGCATCATGTGTCGTCTCGGCGGCAAGTGCCTGAAGTTCGCCGATGCGGCGCTTGTAATCGCCATTGATCACGCACTGCAGACCATCGATTTCGGAAAAGGCTTGGGTCAAGAATCCCGTGGGCACGACAGGCGACCAGAGCATGTGCTGGCACGAAAAATCGCTGAGATACTTTGCGCCGTATTGCTGCTGCCGCTGGAACTTCTTCCTGATTCGCGCGATGGTCGTGCTGTGATCGCCATACTGAAGGCCCCGAATGTGCGTCGTGACCTCGCAGAGGTACGCGGTCCGCGTCTTCAAGTTCAATCCGATGACATCCAATTCCTCAAGGCCCTGAAGTCCGCCGCCAGGCGGGCGCACGTTGTAGTCGACCACGTCGCAGTCGAGCTTCAATTGTAGGTACGCCCCGACGATGTATTCGCCAATGTCAGTCAACATGCGTGGTCCCCGTTGCTCGGCGTAATGTGTTTGCCGATTTATACACCGGGGACGATCCCGTATCAATGAATTAGGCCGGTTGCAACAGCGAATCGATGACCCTGACGGCCTTCCGGCTCGCATCGTTCGGGCTCAGATGCGCATATCGCTGCGTCATCTTCGGGTCGCTGTGGCCGAGCAATACCGATACCTCGTACAAACTTACGCCGGCTCTGACTAACTTGCTCGCGAACGTGTGTCGCAGCGTGTGAAGGGTGACGCGTCCGCCGCGTTCCTTGACGACTGCCGGATCATTTAGCCCCGCGCGCTCGATCGCCTTCTTGATCGATTTCGTGCTGTAGCCGCGTTCATTGCCGGTGCGATCTTCAAAGACGTACCGCTGACCGGGTCTGCGTTCTTCCCACCGGCGACGAAGAATCGCTTCGAGTCGCGAGGTCATGTGCAAGACATCCTCGTTTCGTACTTTGCTCCGGTACAGACTGATTGTGCATGCATCGAGGCTGATCGCCGACCACGGAATGTTTGCGACCTCGGAATAGCGACACCCCGTATCTAGCAGGAAAACTGTGATGTCGTAGTTGTCCTGCACATTCCGCGTCATCTCAGGTGTTCGCGTTTCTAACGGCTTTAAACCGTTTCTAAGCCGCTCCGGATCGAGTTCGAGCAATAACGCCGACTCTTCGCTGGAATCCAGATATCGAAGCCTATAAGAAGTCTTAAGCGCTGGAAATACGATTTCGCGATTAACTTTGAAGCCGAGCTTTGTCATCTCGTTGATGGTTGCGCGCAGCAAGCCAATCTCGTGCTTGATGGTCGCTGGCTTGTCGCCTTCGGCCTTGCGTTTGGCGACGAGGACTTCGAAATCACGCGTTGTCAGTTCGTGCAGCAGCATGTCGGGCGAAAATCCATAACAGGGAAGCTTCGCCTTCGTCTTCGAATGAAGCTTGTACCCCATCGCTTTCCGGATGCCTGACCACATGCCGCTGTAATAGGCGGTGCCCTTGCGGGACTCAACGTATTGCTCCAGCGCGTCCTTGACGGTGATCTCTGGGGCATCGCCAAGATACCGCTCGCTGTGCGCGCGATTGCGGACTTCGCGTTCGACCTGCGCGGCTTTCGTCTTGTTCGGCGTCCCGGTCGAACCGAAGAACTTCTTTCCCTGAATCTGGAACTGGTAGTACCAGTTCTTGCTGTTGTTTCGACGGATGAGCGTCATGGTGTTGCTCCTTGCAAAAAGTAATTAATGAGCAACACCATCCGGGCTGACACGGGGTATGACAACAGCTTTCGCCCATGCCAGGGGTAAGAGAACCGATCGAGCACAGGGCGTTTAGCGCGCGCTCTGGCGGGTTACAAATGGCTGTTGGGGGGTATGTGCCACGGGCGACTTGTAAGCCGCCTAACGGGCGACGTCGTGGCCGAAAAAAAACGGACCGTGCACTGCACGGTCCGTTCTAAAGGGACATTACGATAAATTAAGCCGAGACACGATCGTCGTCGCCGGACATCCGGTCAAGAAGCGTCTCCTGCCAGTCCTTCCGCCGTTGCTGGACCTCGTCGTGTATGAACCGATGGCCGACATAGGCACCCGTGTTCTCGTTGAATTCGAGGTCCACGACCAGCCTCAGGCCCTTGTAGACCCGATGGGGCCTAGATGCCGGCTTGTACCCCTTGTCCTGCAATATCATGCCGAACCGCTTGCCGGAATACGCGAAGTTGTACTGCGACTCGCTCCATGCCTTGAAGAACTTATAAGTGTCGCCGAAGTGGATTTCGCCTTCCGGGTCGTTGCGGGTGAACTCTGAGAGCCAACTGCTCACGATGTCCATTTCGCCGCGGTACTCGGCGACCTCGTTCGTGATGACCTGGGGTTCATTGAGCTTATACCCGTTCTCCCGCCAGTGCTGGCAGCCGACCAGGGCCCAGTTCAAGATGCCGGGCAGTTCCGCGCACAGCTTACGCTCAAGGTCCGGGTCGCGCTCTTCAGGCGGAATCGTGACCGTGAAAGGGATCAACTTCATACGACGCCAGATGCCGTGGTCGGAGCCCTTGACCGTCGGCTTGTAGTTACCAGCGAGCCAGAGCTTGAACCGGGGCTTGAACTCGAATGCGTTCTGGTACAGCATGCGCGCCGTGATGACTTCGCCGCCGGTATACCACTTCACGGTCTTCTCGCTAAAGTGCCGTCCGTCTTCGACTTCGCTCATGGCGACGAGGCGTTTTCCCATCAGGCGGGCGACTTCGCTGCTCGCTGCGTTCTGGCTCATGCCCGCTGCGCCATTTTTTTCGAGGAGCATGTCGCCGTTGGCCTGCGCGCCGAGATCGCCGAACAGAGCACGCAGCACATTGAGAAAGGTTGATTTCCCGTTCGCACCACTGCCGTACGCGAAGAACAAGGCGTGTTCCGATGTCTGGCTGGTCAACGTGTAGCCGATGGCGCGACGCAGGTACTCCACCAGTTCGACATTGCCGCTCATGATCTGCAGCAGGAAGGCTTCCCATATCGGGCAGGTGGCATCCGGATCGTAGTCCACTGCTGCAGTATACGTGATATGCAGGTCTGGCCGCATCGGCATGAAGGTGCCGGTCTGCAAATCAATGAGTCCATTCCGGACGGGGAGCAGCCAATCGCCCTGATCAAGGTCGATTGCCGAAACCGCGATACCGGACTCCGACCGGAACAGATCGACGGCGTTCTTCAGGCCAGTGTTGCTCTCGGTATATTGTGCGTGCAAAGCCATTGACTGGCGATTGCCGGGTGACAGCCGAAACATCTCCTCGTAGATCAGGGCGATCAGTTTCCGGGCGAGGAAGAGCACATGCAGTTCATCGACGCGCCGCCAGACCCCCGAGCTCTGTTTTTCCAGCCACTGTTTGGTTTCACTCACGTAACGAAGCGACTCACGGTACAGTTCGGACATACGCTTCGCGTTGCCGAGGTCGGTCGTGTGCATGACACTGCCGACGTTTTCCTGATGCGACCTGATGACGTTCACGGCGGTTTGCGCGACCTCGGACTCGGGGAGCGGCGGGTTGCAGCAATCTGCGTTGTACTCAAGTAACTCCTCTTCCAGCCGATCGGGGTCGAGACCGCCGTTGAGCAGGGAGAACGCATAGAGCATGATCGACTGGTTGCGATTGCCTGCAGGGACAGGCTTGGCCTTGGCAAACTTGCGTTTATGGCTAGTAGTGCCATGCTTGGCGAGTTCTTCCAGCAGCTTCGCAGGTGCGGGTTCAATCGGGGTGCTCCGATCGACCCAATCGTATTCTTCACCGTTGATGGAAGAGGGCGGAGCAACGCAATAGGCGCCGTCACCCCGGACGTCGATGCCCTCGCGGAATCCAACCTTGCTCCGAATTTTCATACCTTCGGGGTATGTGTACAACTTGTGAAATCCCCCTGACGGCGTCAGCACCGTCCGGGTTTCGGGGAAAGGGCCAAGCTCTTTTTCGAGGGCGATGTATGACTTCGCGCCGGATTTCTTGTTTTTTACATCGACGTCGATCACGAGCAGGCGTCCGGACGGAGTCCCAGTAGCGTATGCAATGTTCGAGTTGGGGAATTGCTTTGCCCACGCCCGATGTTGCTCGGGGTCCAGGCTCGCGTCCTTAAATCCGTTTGACGTGAGGGGGCGTTTTTCGTTCGGAACAATCGGGAAGCAGGCGAAACCCTCGGCGGCAAGGACGGAGTATTTTTTGACTGGATCGATATTCATAAGTTAGGAATGCATAGTATCTGGACGGAGGGTAGCGGATGCCGCCTCCGGGTATAGTTCAGTACGGAATTTGGGGTGTCAGCGGTTGGTTATGGAATCGTCAGTTCGCTGTCGCGAGGATTACAGGCGCCCCATACAAAGTACTCGTTCGGGGGGAGTTCCCTAGCTGCATAGATGGTATTGCAGTCGTTGCAGACGATGCCGCAGGCTTCGCCATCCATTCCAATTGTGCGGGCAGGATTGTGCCGGGTCAGGTAATTGGGACAGCGGACGCAATCCCAGATCCGGAAGCAATAAACGGGGTACGGTCCGTCACCATCGTTGGCTGGCCAAATGGGGTGATCGGGGGGGAGATGAGCGATCTGATAGTCAGGGGCGGACTGACGGATGTCGCCCTTCCGGAGGAATACGTTGAGATAAGGCGTGATGCTACGGTTTGCCATGAATTGGCCTCGCTGTGAATTAGCGGCCGATGGCGAGCTGCATGAGGATAGAGGCTGATGCAGTGGACGTCATCGACCAAAGTCCGTTCGTCATGAACGGGGCTTTGATCGAAAGTCGTACCACTGCAACCCAGGTGACTGGGCAGGGATCGCTCAGAACGCGATTTCCCGGGGCGCTCACACTACCTTATGGCCCCTGCGGAGTGAGTAACTACGACCTCATCGAATGATGTCATCCGAGGAAATCTGTGCATAACTTCCGACAGGCGAACTGTACCGAGGCCGGATGGCTGGAGCAAGGGCCTGAGCGAAACTAGTATACGTTGCATGTCCCAGGCTGGCGCCACCGCGGCGAGCAGGTTTTCCGAATACGTGGGCGAGAAGGGCTGTTACAAATCCTCGCGGAAGGTTTGTCGTGCAGCGGTCATTGTGAGACGCACCGCAGGTCCATAGATTCGCCCAGCGCACCTTTTCGGCGTCCGGATACCCTCCCGGTTCGCGGCTCCGCTCATCCCGACCTCACTCGTTGCATGTGCGCAACACCATTAAACAATTCAACGATTTCATCGATTTTCAAAAAGTTCTCCACTCATCTTCTTCTATATAAAAACTTTTAAAAAACAAGAGAAATTGTTTAATCGTTTAAAAACCGCGCTCTTCGATCAGAATGATGTGATGTGTCCCACCCCCTCCACCTGCGCGGTCGGCGACGGCACGAGCATGCGGACCGGACAGGGATGGTTCTACGGCAGAATCTAGTTAAGCTAATGATCTGGCTCAAAAATCCCTGTTGGATCAAGAGGATATAGCGCTGGCGCGTAAGGATGGCGTGAAAACTGTCACTGTTGCTCGTCGGACTTCGCTGTGGTCGCCGTCGCGTAGGTCGTGTTTGCTTGTTCACCATTGCATTGAAGGGAGGTCTGCTAGACCTAGATGCACTTTCACCGAATGGGATGAGACCGAGGTTGATCGAAAGCAAGGTCAACGAGCAGGGACGAGAAGGTGGCCAGGCCGGCTACTGCGGCAACCATTTCGAAGGGAAATAGTCCTGCAGCGAAGGCGGCACCGGCTACGCCGACCAAAATGAAACTGGCGACGGAGAGTCGGCGTCGTGGCCAGTGGCGGTGAACGTGCAGGCGTGAGTCGTGCTACGGTCGTCAGGCTGCTTTGCGACCGGCGTTGTCTGCGGCTTCTTTGAACGCCTGTTTCCAAGTTTTGCTGCCCGTGAGTGTTGAACGTACGACGGTGATCTTCTGACAGTCTTCGATGTTATTTATGATGTTTCGCGTCGTCGAAACAATAGACTCTGGTAACCAAGGACTGAGAAGGACGCGTGAAATGGTATCTAACGGGATTTCGACATCGAAATACGTGTGTTTCTTGTCTGCGCTTTCATAGATTGCACGAAACTCGTTCTCGTGCCGGTAGCCCCAACGCTTCGTGAACGGCAAGTCGTCGAGCTTCAGTTTCCCTTCCTCCAGGTCCGCCAGCTTCTTGTAGGTGACCTTCTTGTGACGCACTTTCTTTTCATCAAAGGTCGCCAGCAACTTGTCTTTGTCAAATACGATACATGCACCACCGGCGCCGCCCGCGAACACGTGCCAATGATGATATGTCTCATCGCCCCAAGCGAAGCAAAGCGCAACAACAGACGTCAATTCCTTTCGTTTGCGATACAACTCCATGCCCGATGAGTCGTTACTGTCATCCCACTTTTTGGGGTCAAGCAATGTGAGCTTTCCGTTTTGAAGCATGTGTAGCAGCGACGGTAGATTCGTGTAGCGACGGAGTATTGTCATTTCCTGATTCCCGTTATTTTTTAATTGCACATGCGCCAGTGGTCAACCAACAGCCTATCTTATCGTCAAGTTGTAGCTCAACTTGAGTGCTTGTGCTGTAATCGAGCCTGTCCACAGCGAGCACGGCGCCCGGAGTGTTCGGAAAACCGACTCTTCAACCCCAGCTTCTCGACTTTGCAATCACCATTCGTTCTCTAATGCTAAAGGCGGTGTGTCATCTGCGAATGAAACAGGGCCAACCGGAGGTTCGTCCTACTGTTAATAAGCTCATGACGTGGCTCGAAAATTCCGGTCAGATCAAGGGGATGGCACAGGTTCGAGTGAGGGTGACGTGAAATCTGTCACTGTTGCGCGCTGAATTTTTGAAGTGGCAGCTATCGTATTGATACGATGTGGGCACGAATCGACGTTGCTGCCGACTGGGCAGCAATCCGATCCATGTGCGCCAATTCATTTAGCATGTAGAGGCGTGCATAGAAAACGCTTCGATCTGCGGGGAACACTCATGAGGGTTTCGGATCCAGAGTATCAAAAGCACGTCCTCTTCGACGAGCTGGAACGGTATGCCCGATTTTACGAGAGCCTCGCCGATGGCGTTTTCCAGTTCGTCTCTGTGGGAACGACTGCAATCTGCAATATCGATACTTACGTTTACTCCGCGATTGCGGGCACGATCGCATCCATCAGCATGGTTCTACGAGATGGTCGGATCAACGATGCCTATGCCCTGTTGAGAAAATACTACGATTCGGCCGTGATCAACGTCTATTCGGACCTGTACCTTCGAGAGCACCGCAAGGGATGGGATTTCACCGCGAAGACGCTACTGGCTGAGCAGATCAACGGTTGGCTGCATGGTCGAGTGAAGTTGCCCGAGTACCGCGTGATGTCTAATTACATACGGTCTAGTGAAACGCTTCGTACGATCAACAGCGTTCTCCATGCGGACGATAACTACAAGAAGATCCGAAACCGATGCAACGATAACACTCACTATAATTTCTTCGAAAACGTCATGCTGAACAATCGGGAAGTGTACAACCGCAACCGAGGTACCGCTCTCGAACAGATCCGGTTGGACGCGATTGCGATCTTCGTTCTCCACTTCTCCTATGTGGTCTCGGTAAACGAACATTACGTGATGTCGGGTGACTACATGGATCATATGGAGTGCGGATCAACCCCTCCTGACGGATGTGAGTATTGGGTCGCACCCTACGCACGAGAGACGTTCGACTCGATCCTGCGGGTCCACAGGCCGGATCTGGCAGAAGCCATTCAAAAAAATAGCGCAATGCAATTTGATAGCTGACGATAGGTCGATTGCTTTAAGCACGCAATTCCTTCACCACCGTTATCAGAGCAACGACGACAGAGCTACCATGAGCACTGAAATTTCTCTTGAAGTCGGCGGGATGACCGTTGATTGGAGTCAAAATGTAAGGGGTAAAGATCACGGTCCTCTCTACCAGGAGCAGGACCGCAAACGCCTTGAGTGCGATGGAATCGACTACGGATACTTCGAAAGGGAAGGGCAAAGCCCCGCTGGGTTTGAAATGTCGTTCAGTCGGTCGCTTGACGCCATCGTTCCTCGTCTGGAATTGCTGGGTTTTCGTCTGGATACAGTTCGTCACTTCTATGAAGTGGCCACGAAGCAGTGGCGGGAGGATCGACTTGCCCTATTGGAAGCTTTCGATACCAACGGAGCCGAGGCGGAGGCGGTCCCCGAACCGATGAGTTTCGATGAATATTTGGACTTCATTAAAGCCTATCCGATCGAAGCCCTGAGCGGCGAAGTTATCGAGGATATAAATGATGAAGGTGAGCGAATATTCCGGGATCGGTTCGGCGGTAAAAAACAACTTGCGCGTATTCCCGGTGATTCAGACGGCAAGAGTTGGGCGTATTCGGAAAGGTCATTTTTTGGAGCTTTGATCGATTTTCTCGGCCCGTACTCGATGTTGCGGCTACTTGCCGAATGCCCGGCCAACCGACGCCTAACCGTGGATTGGAGATACGGTCCATTAGTTGAAGAAGGGCGAGCAAGCGTAGATGAGTTCACTCCTTGCGCGCGGCGGAGGCAAACTTTCCTAATCGTCACTGAAGGATCATCGGATGTCCATATCCTGACGCATGCGATTCAGTTACTGCGGCCCGAGGTGGTCGATTTCTTCCGTTTCATCGATGTCAGCGAACGACATCCTTTCTCGGGCACAGGAGGGTTGGTTAGGTTCGCTGAGGGGTTGGCAAAGATCGACGTCCAGAACAAGATCGTATTCGTGTTCGACAATGATGCTGAAGGCGTTGATGCTTTAAAAACGGTGCGCCGGTTTAAGTTGCCTCTTAATATGGGAACACTGGTCTTGCCTGACATGCAGGAGTTCCGGCAGTTTCCCTCGCAGGGGCCCGATGGCGTTAGAAATTCGGATATCAATGGGCGAGCAGCCGCAATCGAGTGCTACCTTGACCTGAACCTCCCGCAGTACGGACCGGCCAAAGTCGTGTGGACAAACTACAAGAGGGACAGCGGTGTCTACCACGGCGCCTTGGAATACAAAGAATCGTATGCCAATGAGTTCTTCGATCAGAAACGAGAGACGATCCGGGACGGCCGCTACGACGTGAGTAAGATTGAGCGCGTGCTGGATGCGTTGGTGGAAGAATGCAGTTGGTTAGCTGTTGCGGAGTTTTGCTGACAGCGAACATTGCTCAATTAATTATTCTCGCCACCCCTGTAAATTTGCCCGCACGTGGCCGGTTGCGATCCGCGGCGTAGCGGCGGATTGTGCGTCGAGTCGAATGACGAATGGTAGCGCAGCTTAACCCCTTTAAGCTAATAATCTGGCTCGAAATTCTCCGTTGGATCAAGGAGATATAGAGCCGGTGCATGAGGGTGACGTGAAAACTGTCACTGTTGCTCGATGAATTTCGAGGTGGTCGGCGTTGTGTTTGTCGTAGTCGTTCGCTTGCCGTTGCCTTGAAGGTGGATCTCCTGGACCCTGGACGCACTTTCAACGAATGGAGTGCGATCATGGTCGATCAGAAGCAAGGCGTGGCGGGTAAAGACGAGAAAGCAGGTAAGCCTGTTGGCGCCGACGTGAAGGCAAATGTCGGTACTGCGACGACGAACGATACCGCAGCGAAGGCTGAACCGGCTACGCCGACGAAGATGGAACTGGCGACGGAAATCTACAAGCGGATGCGTTCCGTCAAGGACGTGACGCGGAAAGACATCATCGAGAAGTTCATCTCCGAAGTGAAGCTGACGAAGGCGGGAGCGAGCACTTACTACCAGATGATCAAAGACAAGCACGAGCCGATGGGTAAGAAGTGACGGCCGGATTGCGGGAACAGAGGGCTCCTTCGGGAGCTTTTTTTTCGTTCCGACGAAAAGGGCAGTTAGTGAACTCGTCGAAATATTCACACACAGTGAACATTTGCCTTGCACGTGTTGATTTTTCGTGGTCTACTGCTTCTCGCAGGCTAGGCGTATCGCCTAGGTGAGCAGTGGCATTTTCCCATCACGTCGAGGAATCAGTTGTGCATTTGCCCGTCCGGCAGAACGCGGAACGGGCGGCTCTAGCGTCCAGGGTTAGAGAGGTATCGGTGCGCGGGTCGGGTACGGCCGCGTCGAGGAAGCCGGATCGTCGTTCCGTTGTGGGACGACCGATGGGACTTCCTCCAGCCGAAGGGACTGGTGTTGGGCTTGCGCGTCGGTTGGCTCCTTTCGATTCATTCGCCGTGAGGAACGTTGGGCTACGCCGATACGGGACAGCGGCGGTGGCGCCGCGTTCTGGGAGCTGCGAAATGCAGAGAGATGCTTTAACAGTAGCAATCGCGACGCTGCAAAAGCTGCGCGAGATCTATCACAGCCAACTCGACGCTAGTGTACTGGCGGAACTCGATGATGTACTCGAATTGCTGAAACAGCAGTCCGAACGCCTCGAAGTTGTTCGGCGTGGAGAACTCGAAGGCCGAGTTTTTCGCATCTTCGCAATGGTCTTGAGGATCGTGACTAACATCACGGATCTGATGGATCGTTGGCAGTAAAGCCAAGTCACGGCAAGCCCCACAGTTGATTGGGTGAGTACTATGAACATGGGTCAGGCTATCAAGATGTGTCGGACTCGTAGGTCGTTGTCACAGGCTGAATTAGCGGGACTTGCGGGTTGTTCGATTTCTTACCTTTCCATGTTGGAAAGCAATCAAAGGGATCCGTCGCTATCCACTTTGAAGAGCATTGCTGGAGCGTTACGCATCCCAACGGAGATTCTGTTCTTTCTGGGATCAGATCGAGAAGAGCTTGCAGGTATGGATAAAGAACTCTCCGGTCAGCTCGCCCGCGCGGCGTTGGAGATATTGAGTGATACACATGAACCGGTCAGGGGTTCCTAGGTACACGGCTACTCCCATAGAAAGTATGGCGGCATTGTCGCGAGCGCTGGGTGTAACAGCCGAGCAACTCGCTGCAGTCGCCGCCAAAGCTTCCTCTCTTTACCGAGTCGCGGACAAGATCGAAAAAGCGGACGGTACGCTCCGCGAAACGTTTGATGCGAAGCCGGTGTTGAAGGACATTCATCGGCGGATCAAGCTGGCCATTCTCGATCGAGTAAGGTTTCCCAACTACCTGACTGGCAGTGTGAAAGGGCAGGACTATCGCACGAACGCGCTGCTGCATCGCAATTCAAAGATCCTGATTAGCGAAGACATACAGGGGTTCTTTCCCTCGACTACGCAGCATCTCGTGGAGGAAGTCTGGTCCCAGTTCTTCGGTTTTTCTGCCGACGTGGCACAGTGCCTAGCAGCTCTTTGCACCAAAGATGGCGCTCTCCCGCAAGGGGCCATCACAAGTCCGCATGTCGCGAATCTCGTCTTTTGGCGTGTCGAACCAGCGATACATGCGGAGATGGCGTCTCGAGGAATACGATATTCGCGATATGTTGACGATGTTTGTATTTCTTCCAGCACTGGCATTGCTCATATCGATAAGCAGTCAGTGATCGCAGTCGTGTACGCAATGCTGGCACGACACGGCTATTCTGCCAAACGATCGAAACACAAAATCCTGACGGCGAGCGGCCGCATCACAGCAACCAAGCTTGGCGTCAACGGGGATCCCAGCCTGTCAGGTCAGCAGCGAGGACAGATTCGCGCTGCCGTACACAAGCTCGAACTGACATTCGCGACTGGCGCTTTCTCGGAGGCGCGAGCGCTTTTACCCTCCGTCATAGGTCGGGTCAGCATGCTTGCGCGTTTTCATTCTACTGAGGGACAAGCGTTGAAGCGACGCATCGCTTTCATACGAGAGCAATTGCAGCTCGTCCCAATGGTGACAAAAAGAAAGAACTCGATTGACGTCGTAGTGCCCGTTGGGGTTGACGGCATGTCAACTGTTCCTTGGTGATCTGCGCGGCAGCGACGCACGGCCGATTGGACATTGGTGAACTTAACTATGAAGCGCAGCGAGTTATACGAAAGGGTCTGGTCGGCACCGATGACTAGGCTAGCCAAGCAGTTGGGAATATCGGACGTGGGTCTAGCCAAAGCTTGCCGTCGTCATGACGTGCCTGCCCCGCCCCGGGGTTACTGGGCCAAACTCGCCGCTGGGCACAAGCCCCCGCGAACTCCGCTGCCAAACCCGAAACTTGATGTCGAGGTGCATTTCACAACCCTTGATCCCAACCAACTGGCGCGCAGAAGAGCCAATGAGAGTCGGCGCGCGGAGTTGCGACCGATATCGGATGCATCGGAGAAAGAACGAGCACCGATTGTATTCGCAACTGACCTCGAAAGCGCACATCCGTTAGTTAGGGCTACACACAGGTACTGCGACCGCCTTCCGCGCTTGATCGAGCGCGCCATGCGCAACCGGGGCAAGGGCTGGATAGATACAAAGCCGGAGGATCGCCCACCTCCTGAGCAGCATGGCCGGTACCATTTAATCCGGGAAGGATGCCTCGACATCAACGCATCACTTGTATCCATGGACTGGATTCTGCTGTTCCACGCCACGCTTTTGCGCGGCCTGTCAGACGGCGGTATGAAGATCGTGAGGCTGGAGAAAACCGAAGCAACGTACGCTCGGCGTCGTAGTGAAGCGGTAATTGAAATGAGACTGGGAGATGAGACTTTCTCGCTCAAGTTTTCCGAGGGGTACCGCCGTATTCGGCTTTCCCCGGCCGAGGTAGCGGAGAAACGGAAGGAATCGTCATGGGCGAGCGATTATGAGACGAAGCCGTCCGGAAATTTCACCTTCAGCATTCAGGGAACAGAGTATCGGGCCAGTAAAACCTGGCAGGGCACGCAGGAAAAACTGCAAGGGCTTCTCGATGAGATCGTGCGAACAGCATTGCTGTTGCCCGCGCTGCAGATGCGGTTGCGAACAGAGCGAAAAGCTACCGAGGCCGATCAACAACGCGCAGCGGAGGCGCGAGCGCGAGAGCAGCGACGAAGCGATGCCCAAGCGGAACAGCTGAAGCAGGCTTTCCTCATGATGGAGGCGGACGCACGTGTTCAGCAGTTAAAGAGCTTTCTGGATCGGCTAGAACAGAGAGCCGACGATTTTCAGCCTCCCTATGACGACCGGGTGAAGATATGGCTGAAGGTTGTCAGGAATGAACTCGCTGCTCGAAATCCGGCAGACGAGATTTTGTCCCGATGCGTTACTGTTCCATCGTGGACGACCTGGCCCCCTGCGTGGTGGCCGACCGATACCAAGCTAGATATCGTCGATTGACTTGGTGCAAGCGGAAACTCGATATGAGTTCGAGAAATGTATTCATGGCCGCACGGAGCCGCTCAGCGCTATTAGGCCGATGCGAAACAGGATGGCCGACAATATGCCATCCAGATTATTAGCTTTTAACTTGATGTGCTGGGATGAAAACTGGCGTCGCCGTCAAACCCGCATGACACGTGGTTTCTAATGGTGCCCGCTGGAAAACCACGTCTTAAACCCGCATGAATAGTGGGTTTGCTCAAGCCGTTGCAGCTTGGGAAGCTAGGGTATTACCATTATACGACGCCCGCAGAGCGCATGATTTTACTCGAAAAAGGGTAGTTTGCGCAAATCGCGCTACTACCACCCTTTCCCATACGGCGCATCGAGCGCCGTTCAGATCACGAAGTAAGTCAGCTGAACAGCCGCGCGCGTCACCACCATCAACAGCACCTGCACGATTACGAACAGCAGAATCGGCGACAGGTCGATGCCGCCGAGCTGCGGCACCACACGGCGCAGCGGATTCAAAAACGGCGCTGTCAGCTGATACAGGATCGGCATGGCAGGCGAGCGCGGATTGAGCCACGACAGCAGCGCCATGAGGATCGTCAGCCAGATGATCAGATTGAGCGCCCATTTGACGAGGGTCAGCACCGCAACGATCAGCAGGGTCGGCAAGAGCGTGAGCGGATCGGCGCCGGTGAGCAACACCATCAGCACCACGTAGACGATCGCGGCGATCAGGGCCGCGACGATGCTCGCCCAGTCGATATTGCGCGTACTCGGCAGGATGTGCCGCAGCGGCAGCACGAGCCAGTTGGTGGCTTGCAGTACCGCGTTCGTGACCGGGTTGTACGGCGGCATGCGCACGACCTGCAGCCAGGCGCGCAGCAGCAGTGCGGCGCCAAACAGCGTAAAGACGGTATTGAGCAGAAAACGGGCGATATCGCCAAACATCTCGTGTCCTTATCCTTCGAATGACGGCCGTCGATCGGCCGCAGGGCGCTGACGCTGATCAATCGGTGCGCCAGCAGGTTCATTTGGATTCCATGCGCCGTGCCCGCGGGACTGCGTGTCTCAAGCGGTGGCGCTGTGATTCAATACCACGGTATTCGGGCAAGCCGAATCGGCGAGTCCGACACCGCCGAGCCGTCCTGGCTCACCACAAATCACTGCGAAATCTTGATCTCACTGATCAGAATCGTACCGTTGCCGCCGTCGGTGTAATTGGGGATGTCGGCGACCAACTGCTCCGAAGCTGGCTTGAAGACCTTGTAGAAGTCGTCCGCGCTGTCGAACAGGAAGTGTCCTGCTGCAACATACGGCGGTGGCGTGCCCGGCGGCCCGGCGTTGATGCCGACGTCGACCGACCAGCCCTTGAGCGACGGCCCGAACAGCTTGGCCGCAAGCGGCATGTGCGTGACGCAGTAATACTCCACGTCGAAGTGGCCGTTTTCCCGGTATGGATAAAGGATGCTGACCTTGATCATTGTGCGTTCTCGTCTGTTGGTCCCGAAGCGCGGCGCTGGCGGATTGCGCGCGGCGCCGGTCGTCACATTATCACGGCTTACTTGACGCTTGCACCTGCTGCCGCCTGATTCAGCGAACGGTTAAGCGATTCTTCGACGGCCTCGGCGATCGCGTCGATCGCAGCGGGTGGCTTGTCGCGGCGCTCGGCCAGCCCCACTGCGCGCCGCGACAGCAAACCGTACAGCGCGGCATGATCGCCGCCCAGACCTTCCAGCAGCGCCAACTGCTTCTCCACGACGCCAGTGTCGCCGCGTGACACCGGGCCGGCCAGCGCATTGGGCAAGCCTTTGTCGCGGGCGGTTTCGATGGTGCCGGCCAGCATCGGCAGCAGCGCGCGCAGCGCGTCGTCTTCGGCAAAGCCCAGCGTGCGCCACAGCGCGACGCATTCGGCGAGGCTGCACAGCGCGAAACTGGCGGCGTAGTGCGCGGCAGCGTGATACAGCATGCGGCCGCCCGCCGGGATCGACAGCGGATGGCAGCGCAACGCGACGGCCAGCGCCGTCAGCGCCTCTTTAAGCGCGCCGTCGGCCTCGATCGTGACCGAGCAGCCGGCGATCCGTTCGATGTCGGCGGGATCGCCGCTAAACAGGTAAAGTGGATGAAAACCGCCGATCGATGCGCCCTGGTCGCGCGCCGGTGCCAGCAATTCGACCGGCGAGGCGCCGCTGCAATGCACGAGCGCCTTGGCGTGCGGACCGCCCGCAGCGTCCGGGGCGAAGCGCAGTGTGTGTGCTGTCGTACCGATACTGTCATCGGGAACGGCTAAAAAGACGATATCGGCGGCGTCGACGGCCTGTTGTGGATCGTCGAATGCCGCGCAATGCTGGATTTGACTGGCGAGCCGGTTGGCCGAGGTTGCCGTGCGGCTCGCCACCGCCGTGACCGGATAGCCGGCGCGAGAGAAGCCGTGCGCGAGACACCGCGCGAGCCGGCCCGCACCGATGAAACCGAGACGCGGCAGAGAGGGCTGGGACATGGTTGCCTGCTCCAGACGGGACAGTTGAACGGGAAAGCAGAAGTATCGCGCATCCGCCCGCCGGTGGCGCGGCCTTGACGCCCGCTTTCCTCAGGTCGATGTGCGCGCGATATGGCGCGCCCGGCCGGTCATCCGGCGGCGCGCGTCCAGTGGGCTCAAAAATTGCCCACAATTTTCTGATGAGCCGGTTTGGCAGTTGCAGTTCTGGGTTGTTCGTCTCGCAGTCAGATTCGGGAGGTAACAATGAATATTTTTTCTTACCGAAAACACTTGCGGTTCTTGACGCATTCGCAGCGCCGTCGCTGGTGGGATCAGAGGAAGCGCTTGACCCCTCGCGTGCGCATCAGTGGCGCATACGTTCCACCTAACGTCTCCAGAGAATTCACCTATGTGAAAGTAGGTTGAAAGCTTCGCCTGCCTGAGGGTAAGAAATGCCCGGCGCGTTTGTGCCGGGCATTTTTCGTTTGGGCCGTCAGGATTGAAGCTAATTTGTAATTAAAGATTACTGACAAGTCAGCGCATTGCGCGCCGGGATCGGTGAGGCGGCCTATTCTCGACTCTCGGACTCGCTTAACCCCTTGGTTTTCAGCGCGCTACGCCACCGGACCGCGGCGCGCCATACGAACGCCGCTTGCGACTCATTGCCACCGATTGCAATTTGCAACAAATGTGAACAGATATGCGATGGCTTTTTCGATACATTGATTTTGTAGCATGCAAAGCATGCAAGTCGGCGACCTTAGTGGGCCGCGCCAGGAGAACAAAAGTGAAAAAGGTCATTCCGTTTGTTGTTGCCGCTGCGCTCGGCGTGGGGCTCGCGACTGCTGCGCAGGCGCACGTTTCTGTCGGTATCGGTATAGGGATTCCGTTCGCGCCGGCGTATCCGGTTTATGCCGCGCCGCCGCCGGTCTATTACGCACCGCCACCGCCGGTCTACTATGCACCGCCGCCGGTCTACTATGCACCGCCCGTCGTGGTGGGTGGTTATTACGGTTACGGCGGTCCTTACTACCACCATGGCTATTACGGTCGCGGTTATTACGGGCGCGGTTACTATCGCCGCTAATCACGGCAGAGCGAATGCTCGATGAGTTGTTGACGGCGTAACGCCGGCTTGATCGCCGGGTTACGCCGTTGGTGTTTTGCGAGGCCGCGTTCGTCCTGAGGGCAGAGGGCCATCGCACGGGTAACATTCCAAAGCATTGTCGAAGCTGGGAGAATGGCTGTTTAGCCACCGCTCTGGAGAGTTTCGCCGATGCAAGTGCTTCCCGCCCCCACTTTCGACGATGTACTCGACGCCGCTGCGCGTCTTGCAGGCGTCGCGCACCGCACCCCCGTTCTGACGTCGAGCACATTCAATGAGCGCACGGGCGCGTCAGTGTTCTTCAAGTGTGAAAATTTTCAGCGCATGGGCGCGTTCAAGTTTCGCGGCGCCTACAACGCGATCTCGCACTTCGATGCGACGCAGCGCGCGGCGGGTGTGCTGACGTATTCGTCGGGCAATCATGCGCAGGCGATTGCGTTGTCGGCGCGCCTTGCAGGCATCCGCGCGACGATTATCATGCCGCACGACGCGCCCGCTGCCAAAGTCGCGGCGACCAAGGGCTACGGCGGCGAAGTGATCAGCTACAACCGCTACACGGAAAATCGCGAAGAGATCGGCCGGCGGCTCGCCGAAGAGCGCGGTATGACGTTGATTCCACCGTACGACCATCCGCATGTGATCGCGGGGCAGGGCACGGCGGTCAAGGAATTGATCGAAGAAACCGGGCCGCTCGACATGCTGTTCGTTTGCCTCGGCGGCGGCGGCCTGATTGGCGGCAGCGCATTATCGGCGGCGGCATTGAGCCCGGCGTGCACGGTGATCGGCGTCGAGCCCGAAGCGGGTAACGACGGCCAGCAGTCGCTCGCGCGCGGCGAGGTTGTGCATATCGACGCGCCGCGTACGATCGCGGACGGCGCTGCTTCCACCCATCTCGGCGACTATACGTTCGCGATCATCCGGAAGCTGGTCGCGCAAATCGAAACGGTCAGCGACGAGCAGTTGATCGAGACGATGCGCTTTTTCGCGCAGCGCATGAAGATCGTGGTCGAGCCGACGGGCTGCCTTGCCGCGGCCGCGGTGCTCAACGGCATCGTGCCGGTGAAGGGCAAGCGCGTAGGCGTGGTGGTCAGCGGCGGCAACGTCGATCTGGCGAAGCTGGCGCAGTATCTCGCCTGATACGTCGCTTGGTACGTGCTTGCTACGTGCTTGTTACGTATTACGCTGCGATTTTGGAATGACGGAAGACGGCTCGTCGACGCGAGCCGTTTTTTTAGCTCGCTGCGTGCGCGGTCTGCACGATCAGATCGCGATACCCGTTGACGATCACGCTATACGAGAAGTACGCGAACAGCAGCGCCGACAGCACGTGACAGGCGCGCAGCAGACCGGTGCCGGCGCGTTTGCGTCCGTGGCTGCCGAGTCCGCAGATAAAGATCGTCCAGCACAGGCCGCCGAGAAAGAAGCCGCCGAGGAACACCGGCGCAGTGCTCACGCTGGCCGCACCCGCTTTCGCGATCAGCGCACCGCCGACTGCCGCGAACCACAGAATCGCGGACGGCGACGACACCGCCAGCAACACGCCGCGCAGAAAACCGCGCCAAGCGGACAGATGCGGCGCATTCGGGTCCGCTTCGCCTGCAACCGGCGGCGCCGATGCCGGGAACATCGCTTCGCGCGCCATCTTCCAGGTGAGAAACAGCAGAATCGCCGCACCGCCGATCCACACGACCCAGCGGACCGATTCGAACTGCAACAGCGCCGCCATGCCCGCGAGCGCGAGTGCTGCGTAAATCAGATCGCCGATGCAGGAACCGAGACCCAGCCAGAAGCCTGGTTTGAAGCCATGCGAGAGCGTCAGCGAAATCATCGCGACGTTGACGAGACCGATATCCAGGCACAACGACAACGACAGAAAAAAGCCATCCGACATCATTGAAAAGGCATGCATCCGCGCAACTGCTCCATCAGTTTTGTTATTCAGACTTGTTCTGTTTTGCAGGCTCGCGTTACAGACCCAACTCGTTCCAAAGCGTGTCGATGCGCTGTTTGACCGCGTCGTCCATCACAATCGGGCGGCCCCATTCGCGATCGGTCTCGCCGGGCCATTTGTTGGTCGCGTCGAGTCCCATCTTCGAACCGAGCCCCGCCACCGGCGACGCGAAATCCAGATAGTCGATCGGCGTGCGGTCGACCAGCACGGTGTCGCGCGCCGGATCGATGCGCGTGGTGATCGCCCAGATCACTTCCTTCCAGTCGCGAATGTTCACGTCCTCGTCAACCACGACGATGAACTTCGTGTACATGAATTGCCGCAGGAAGCTCCACACGCCAAACATCACCCGTTTGGCGTGGCCTGGGTAGCTCTTCTTCATCTGCACGATCGCCATCCGGTAGCTGCATCCTTCAGGCGGCAGGTAAAAATCGGTGATCTCGGTGAACTGCTTCTGCAACAGTGGCACGAACACTTCGTTGAGCGCGACGCCGAGCACGGCGGGTTCATCGGGCGGCTTGCCGGTATAGGTGGAGTGATAGATCGCGTCGCGCCGCATCGTGATGCGCTCGACCGTGAAGACGGGGAACCACTCCTGCTCGTTGTAATACCCGGTGTGGTCGCCATACGGACCTTCCAGCGCGTGTTCGTACCCGGCCGAGGCACCCTTGGACGGACGCGGCGGCGCGCCGGACGGGACAGGCGAGGGCGCGCCTTCCTGAGGATAGATGAAGCCTTCGAGCACGATCTCGGCGCGCGCCGGCACCTGCAAAGTGTCGACACCCGGCGTAATGCACCTGGCGAGCTCGGTGCGCCCGCCGCGCAGCAGTCCGGCGAACTGGTATTCGGACAGCGTGTCGGGCACCGGTGTGACCGCGCCGAGGATGGTTGCCGGATCGGCGCCGAGCACCACGGCCACGGGATACGGTTTGCCCGGATTCTGCAGCGCGAATTCGCGGAAATCGAGCGCGCCGCCGCGATGGGCGAGCCACCGCATGATCAATTTGTTACGGCCGATCAGTTGCTGGCGGTAGATGCCTAAGTTTTGGCGGCTCTTATTTGGACCCTTTGTGACGGTCAGACCCCATGTGATCAGCGGTCCCGCATCGCCCGGCCAGCAGGTCTGAATCGGCAGCTTCGCGAGGTCGACATTGTTGCCCTCCCAGACGATTTCCTGGCAGGGCGGCGCGCTCACTGTTTTCGGCGCCATGTCCCAAACAGCCTTCGCAAGCGAAAACAGTTTGCCGGCGTCCTTGAGCCCCTTGGGCGGCTCCGGTTCCTTGAGTGCCGACAGCAGGCGTCCGACGTCGCGCAACGACTCCAGCGCGGCGCCATCCCCTTCACCGGCTTGTGCGTCGACACCCATGCCGAGCGCGACGCGGCGCGGCGTGCCGAACAGGTTGCCGAGCACCGGGAACGCATGCTCCCGCTTGCTCTCAAACAGCAAAGCTGGACCGCCGGCGCGTAGCACGCGATCGCACAGCTCGGTCATTTCCAGGATTGGCGAGACGTTTTGCGGGATACGGCGCAGTTCCCCGATCGTTTCGAGACGGCCGACGAAGTCGCGCAGGTCTTTGTATTTCATCTGGTCCGGTTCAGTGCCGCGCGAGCGGCTGGAATGAAGGGCGCAGCAGGTCTTTGCAACGCCAAAACGATTGTCGATTTTACCTGTGTTGACTGGGGCACGTAGATCAGCCAAATGATCCAACTTGCGGGCACTAATCGAGATAGCCGAAGAGGCGCGCACGGCGCGGTTTTCCGCGCGCTGAACACTGTTCATTATTACAATTAGTTATACATTTGCATATCTATAGTGTTGACGATCTATAAAACCCTGCATAGAATCCGTCCACATTGGTTGCAGGGCGTGAACCTTTTTACCACCGCCCCCGGTCCCTTCAGACGCAACGCGTCACCGTTTACCGCCCCCCTGCACGGTATTTGACGGTCTTATTGAAGTCCTCGCCAGCGCCTGTTGACGCTGGTTTTTCGCGTGGGAGCCTCCGCCTGCATGTTTTTTTGGCATGCCGCGGTCTCTTTGCAAGATGGCTCCCCACAAACGGTATTTGCCGTTTTCCCGACGTCGCAGCTGCCCTAACCAGACAGAGCGCGCGACGTCTTGACTCTGCGAATGTGCGTTACCGCCTGTTCAACTGGCGGAGTTCGCGGATCATGCAACATGGGAGATCTGAATGAACGCCTGGTTATCGTGGCGTCCCGATGAGCGTATCGCGCAAGTTGTGCGTGGTGCGTTGCGTCGAGGGACGCGAATGAGTCATCACCTGTTCAGCATCGTCGGCGGTTTCGCTGTCGTGCTGGCACTCGCGCTGTGGCTGATGCCGGCCTGGCGCGGAACACTCGCCGCCAAGTTGATGCCGGTCATTTCGGCCGCTGTGCAAGCCGGTCCCGCCCGCCTGCTGCAGGGCAACCCGCTGCCGGCGTTCGGGCCGCCCGGCGGCGCGTCCTCTGAAGACTCGCTGTCCGCGAATTCGACCAGCAACGACGCCGCTAGCGGCTCGAACAACGGCAACAATGGCGTGACCGCCAGCAACACCAGCTTCGACGGCGCTTTCGACGGTAACGGCACGGCCGGTATGGGCGTGGCGGCGCTGAACGGGCTCGACCCGCGTACCATGCACAGCGTCAGCGCGCTGGCGCGGCTGATTCCGCAGCAACGCGTCTCGGCCGACGCACGCGACGATCGCGCGCTGGTTTCGACCCGCGAGCAGGATCTGGTCTCGTCGTACTTGGCGCGGCGCTATCGCGTCGCTCAGGAACCGGTCGGCGAGCTCGTGAAAGCGGCGTTCGACACTGGCCGCGAAGTCGGTCTCGATCCGCTCCTGCTGCTCTCCGTGATGGCGATCGAATCGGGCTTCAACCCGTACGCCGAGAGCGGCGTGGGCGCGCAGGGCCTGATGCAGGTGATGTCCAAGGTGCATTCGGACAAATTCCAGTATTTCGGTGGCCAGCGTGCGGCGCTCGAACCGGTCGCGAACATCAAGGTGGGCGCGCTGGTGCTGAAGGATTGCATCGCACGCGGCGGTTCGCTGCCTGGCGGCTTGCGTCTGTACGTCGGTTCGACCTCGCCGGACGACGGCGGTTACGGCGCCAAGGTCATGGCCGAGCGTGGCCGTCTGCGCGATGTGGCGCGTGGCCGCAAAGTGCCGGTCAACGCTCCGCAGGCGCCGGCTCTGACCGCGTCGACCACGACCACGGCTACCGCAGCGGGTAACGGCAAGCGCGTGCAGGTAACGCTCGATAATAGTCATCCGTTGAGCGCGGCAGCACCGGTGAAGGCGCCAGTTCCGGAGCAGGACGACGCTAGCTCCAACGCTGCCAAGCATGTGGCGTCGGCTTCGGAGTTGGGCGCCTGAGGTTGCCGGCCCCGGTTGGCGTGGCGCGAGAGGCGGCTCCAATAAGAAAAAGGACACCCGAGATGGTGTCCTTTTTTCGTTTGGCGCTGCGCCGCGCGGCAGTCAGTCTCATCAGACCTTGCTGTGCCGTTCCATGCCTTCGATCAATGCCGCCCGAACAGCTTTGCCAATCGCTCGACCGCTTCTTCCAGCTTCGGATAGGCGGTCGCATACGAGAGCCGGATGTACTCCTTCGGCGCATGCGTGCCGAAGTCCATACCCGGGACCAGCACCACGCCCGCATCGTGCAACATTGCCTTGGTCAGCGCTGCGCTGTCGCCGGCTGCCGGATGCGCGACCGTGCCGCAATCGGCGTACACGTAGAACGCGCCGTCAGGCATGACCGGCACCGAGAAGCCCAGCGATTCCAGCGCCGGTGCAATGAAGTCACGGCGGCGTTTGAATTCGAGGCGGCGCGCTTCGTAGATCGCGATCGTTTCCGGTTCAAAGCAGGCCAGCGCCGCGTGCTGCGCGAGCGCCGACGCGCAGATGAACAGATTCTGCGCGAGCTTTTCGAATGCGCCGACCATCGCCGGCGGCACCACCAGCCAGCCCAAACGCCAGCCAGTCATGTTGAAGTACTTCGAGAAGCTGTTGACGGTGATGACGTCGTCGCCGAAGGAGAGCGCCGAGACGGGTTTTGCGTCGTAGCTCAGGCCCTGGTAGATTTCATCGACGATCGTAAAACCGCCGCGTGCGCGTACGGCCTTGACGATGCGCTCGAGTTCGGCCGGTTCGATCGACGTGCCGGTGGGGTTCGACGGCGACGCCAGTAGCACGCCGCGCGTGCGTTCGTTCCACAGACGCTCGACATCGGCGGCGGTCAGTTGGAAACGTTCGGCCGGGCCGCTCGGCACCATGACCGGCTTGCCTTCGGCGGCGATCACGAAATGCCGGTTGCACGGATAGCACGGGTCGGGCATCAGCACTTCGTCGTCGCGGTCGACCAGTGCCGCGCACGCTAACAGCAACGCAGCGGACGCGCCCGCCGTGACGACGATCCGCGCCGGATCGACGCTGACGCCGTAGGCCTCGGCGTAATGCGCCGAAATCGCCTCGCGCAGCGCGTGCAGGCCGAGTGCATTGGTGTATTGCGTGACGCCGCGGCGCAGCGCGCTGGCGGCGGCCTCGATGACCGGCTCAGGGGCGGTGAAATCGGGTTCGCCGATTCCCATGTGAATGATGTCGCGCCCATCGCGCTCCAGCAGCGCGGCTTCCTTGGCCAGTTCCATCACGTAGAAAGGCTGGATGGCGTCGACGCGGGCAGCAAGCCGCACCAAGGGTTCGGTCACGGAGTTCATACGATCCAATCCAATTCAGAAGCTAAGGCGGGACGGCGCCGCGCGCATGCGTTCATGCGCGCAGCGGCGTCCTTGCGAACGGTCGAGCGGTTCAGTTGCCGGCGGTCCGGCGTTTCCAGCGAGGCGCATGGCTCGCGGCATCACGCTCAATGCTTGCGAGCCGCCTGTGTTTCAGCGGCGCGCAGTTGCGCCGACAGCTTGTCCAGTACGCCGTTCACGTATTTGTAGCCGTCCGCGCCGCCAAACGTCTTGGCCAGCTCGACCGCCTCGTTGATGACCACGCGATAGGGGATATCGACGTGATTCTTCAGCTCGAATGCGGCGACCAGCAGCACCGCGCGTTCGACCGGCGAGAGCTGGTCGATCGGACGGTCGAGGCACGGCGCGATAGCGGCGGAGAGCGCTTCCGAGTCACGGATCACGCCGTGCAGGATGGCGTCCAGATGTTCGTGGTCGGCCTTGTCGAAGCCCTGCGCGCCGCGCAGTTGCGCGTCGATTTCACCGCCGGGCGCGCCCGACAGCAGCCACTGGTAAAGCCCCTGCGTGGCCAGTTCGCGGGAGCGTCGGCGTGCGCTCTTCATGCCTCTTCCTCTTCTTCATCTTCTTCTTCGTCATCGCCGCCGAGTTGCTCGAGCGCGACAGCGAGATTTGCCATTTCGACGGCCACGCGCGCCGCGTCACGACCCTTTTCTGTCATGCGTGCGACAGCTTGCTCGTCGGTTTCGGTGGTCAGCACGGCGTTGGCGACCGGAATGCCAAAATCGAGGCCGATGCGCGTGATGCCCGCGCCGCTCTCGTTCGACACCAGTTCGAAGTGGTACGTCTCGCCGCGAATCACGGCGCCCAGCGCGATCAGCGCGTCGAATTGCGCGCTTTCGGCGAGCTTTTGCAGCGCCAGCGGGATTTCCAGCGCGCCCGGCACGGTGACCAGCAGCACGTCTTCGCCGGTGACGCCAAGGCGTTCGAGTTCTTCGATGCAAGAATCGGCGAGGCCGTTGCAGACGGGTTCGTTAAAGCGCGCCTGCACGATGCCGATGCGCAGTCCGTCGCCGTCGAGATTCGGTTGGTATTGTCCGATTTCCATGTGAATTCCGTAGTGTTTTGAGTGAGCGCTAAGCGCGTGAATGGTCGGATCAGCCTTGATGCGGAACCGGCGCGGTGCTGCCCGGCATTGGCACGAAGCCGGTGACTTCGAGGCCGTAGCCCGACATGCTGCCCAGCTTGCGCGGGTTTGACAGCACCTGCATCTTGCCGACCCCGAGTTCGCGCAGAATCTGCGCGCCGATACCGTAAGTCTTGAAGTCGACCGGCCGGCGTTTGAGCGCCTCGGCTTTTTCTTTCGAGTCGAACGCCTTGAAAACGTCGATCAGGTGGTCTTTCGAATCGCCGCAGTTCAGCAGCACGATCACGCCGAGGTCGCGCTGGGCGATCTCTTTCATCGCCGCATCCAGCGTCCACGAGTGGGTCGATTCGCCGACTTCGAGCAGGTCCAGCACCGACAGCGGCTCATGCACCCGCACCGGCGTGTCCTGCTCCGGGGTCGGCGTGCCGCGCACCAGTGCGATATGCGGCTGGCCGCTTGGCTGGTCGAGATACATCACCGCGCGAAACGCGCCGTGCGCGGTCTGCATGGTGCGTTCGCAAATGCGCTCGACGATCGATTCGGTGCGGCTGCGATAGTGAATCAGATCCGCGATCGTGCCGATCTTCAGATCGTGCTCTTTGGCGAATTCCATCAGGTCCGGCAGGCGCGCCATCGTGCCGTCGTCCTTGATGACTTCGCAGATTACCGCGGCCGGTGTGAGGCCTGCCAGCGCGGTGAAGTCGCAGCCGGCCTCGGTGTGGCCGGCGCGCACCAGCACGCCGCCGGGCTGCGCCATGATCGGGAACACGTGACCCGGTTGCACGATGTGCTCGGCTTTCGCGTCCGGCGCGACCGCGGTGGCGATCGTGCGGGCGCGGTCGGCCGCCGAAATGCCGGTGGTCACACCTTCGGCTGCTTCGATGCTGACGGTGAACGCAGTGCCGTACTGCGTGCCGTTGCGGTAGGTCATCAACGGCAGGTTCAGCAGCTTGCAGCGTTCCTGCGTGAGCGTGAGGCAGATCAAGCCGCGGCCGTAACGGGCCATGAAGTTGATCGCTTCCGGTGTGACGAATTCGGCGGCGATCACGAGGTCGCCCTCGTTTTCGCGGTCTTCTTCGTCGACGAGGATCACCATCCGGCCTGCTTTCAGTTCGGCAATGATCTCTGGAGTGGAGGCGAGCGTCATGTTGGCGAGATTTTCGAAGAAAGCGCGTATTTTACGCCACGCGCGCCTCCAAGTCGCCTGTGCCGGATGGCATAGGCCGTTCGGCTGACTAGCGGGCGCTTGATTCTCGATGTACGCCGCCGGCGAGGGCGCTCGCCGCGGTCGATAGGGCGGTTTAATCCAGCGCCGTTACTTACTGCGCAAGTCGACCATTACCCCGCATTCTGCAGCGTCGACAGCATGCGCTCCGCGCAATTACATTGAATCGATCGGAACGACCTTGTCCCGCAAGGCGATGGTATCAAAGAGTCGCCGGTATACCGTCAAAAATACCGTCACGCGGCGGTGTCTGTATCGAGACGTCAGTGGACGGCTGCGAGCGGGAGAAAGTCGCAGCCGCAGTGTCGTACCGACAGGCAGATGTCGACCCTCTAGAGAGGTTCGTCACCCCCTGAATGAGGATTCACACCTGTGCGAGGCCACCGTCGACGAACAGATCGATACCTGTGACGAAGCTGCTGTCCTCGGATGCAAGGAACAATACAGCGGCCGCGATTTCTTCGGGGCGACCGACGCGTCCCAACGGCGTTGCGGCGGCGAACTGGGCGCGCAACTCGTCCGCTTCGGCGGCGGTGGAAACCTGACTTTCGATAATCGGCGTGTCGATGGCGCCCGGGCTGACGGCATTGACGCGGATGCCACGGTCCTTCAATTCGATGGTCCATGTGCGAGCGAGTGAGCGAACGGCTGCTTTTGCCGCGCTGTAGGTGTCGTGGGCTGGTAGGCCTTTGACTCCTGCGATGGAACTGGTCAGGATGATGCTGCTTCCGGCGGACATCAGCGGTAACGCCTTCTGCACGGTGAAAATGAGTCCACGCACGTTGACGTTGAAGGTTGCGTCGTAGTGTTCGGGCGAGATCTCGTCAAGCGTCCGGTGTTCAATCGAACCTGAATTGGCGAAAAGCACGTCGATCTTGCCACGCTCCTGCCTGACGACGGAGAACAGGCGATCAAGGTCGTCAAGCTTGGTCACGTCGGCCTGCACGGCCGTCACATTGCGGCCGATCTGCTGCACCGCCTTGTCGAGTTCCGATTGCCGCCTGCCAACGATGAACACATAAGCGCCCTCGTCGACAAACCGTTGCGCGGTGGCAAGGCCGATGCCGCTGCTACCGCCCGTAATGACGGCCGTCTTGTTCGTGAGTCGATCCATGATGCTCTCCAACGAGTGTTTGGCAAAGAGATGAGCGTGATGTGAAAGGCCAGTCGGCCAAGACGGCGCTTGAGCCCGTTTTGGCCTGCACTTTTCGAAGCGCGGTTACGCAGCAACGACCTCGGAATGAGAGGCGTAGTCCGTATAGCCATGTGCATCGCCGCCGTAGAACGTTGAGCGATCATAGTGAGTGAGTGGCTTGCCGGCGCGCAGACGTTCGGGCAGGTCGGGGTTCGAAATAAACATGCGCCCAAACGCGACGAGGTCCGCATGGCCGTCGACAACGATCTGTTCGGCGCTTTCCCCCGTAAAGCCACCCGCGGCGATAATCGTGCCTTGGTAAATGCGGCGCATGTCCTTGGACGTCACGTCCGATGCGCTCGTCTCCTGCTCGACGATGCCGCGAATGCGTGGCTCAATCACATGCAGATACGCGAGGTCATAGCTGTTCAAATGCTCGGCCACATAACCAAACGTGGCATGCGGATCGCTGTCGGACATCGTGCCGTATGTGCCACTGGGTGACAGGCGAAGGGCGACACGACCGCGGCCCCACACTGAGACGACTGCGTCGAGCGTTTCGAACAGGAATCGCGCACGGTTTTCGATCGGACCGCCGTACGCGTCAGTGCGGTGGTTCGTTCCATCCAGCAGGAACTGTTCGAAGAGATATCCGTTTGCGCCGTGCAGCTCGACACCGTCGAAGCCCGCTTCGTTCGCAAGCACGGCACTGCGGCGGAACTGCTCGACGATGCCCGCAATTTCGTTCAGCTCGAGCGCGCGCGGCACGACCAGTTCAGCTTCGGTGACGTTGCCGTCCCCGTCGCGAATGGCTGCGTGTTCGAGCGAGCGCAACGCGGAAGGGGCAACGGGCGTCATTCCTCCCGTGTTGGCCGGGTGCGCCTGGCGTCCGGCGTGCCACATCTGAAGGAAAATGCGGGCGCCCTTCGCATGGACGGCATCGATCACGCGTTTCCAACCCTTCACCTGAGCGTCCGTGTAAATGCCGGGCGCGTCGACGTATGCAATGCCAAGCGGCGAGACGGCGGTTGCATCGGTAATCAGCAGGCCGCCTTCGGAAGCGCGCTGCGCATAGTAGTCGACCATCAGGTCGCCGGGGACATTGCCTTCCTCGGTACGCATCCGCGTGAGCGGGGCGAGCACGACGCGGTGATTGAGTTCGAATGGTCCGACATGGGTACGGCTGAAGAGCTTGTTCATTCGTTCATCCCTCTGGGGCGCGTTGACGATGAGCGAATCATGGCCGCCATAGCGGCGGTGCAGAAGAGGGCTGCCAGCGATAACTGTCATTCCGTGCGGGCATGTCGCGAACCGCGACCAGACCACCATGCCTGAGCGGAATGTCAGCTATGCCCGATACGCGTCTGTTGCAAAGCGGGATATGCAGACATGATCGGCACGTCGGGTCATCGAACGGAACAGGGGCCGGATGTCCGCAATCGACGCTGAACCTCCATCGCGTCTCGACGGCCAATCAGCAAAGGGGACGGCGACATGAAGATACTGGTGACGAGCGCCAGCGGGGCGAACGGCGATGGATACGGCCAGCTACTGGCGTTCTCGATGGATGGGACGGCGCAAGGCGCTTTCAGCAACGACTTGCGTATCGTCGATCCGCGCGGACTTCGCGTGAGCGCGAACCAGCAGTTGCTCTACGTCAACAGCGGCGACGACCGCATTCTCGCGCTCGACTCGCGGGGCGAAGTTCAATACGACACGTGCCATATCCCGGGCCTGAATGCCGGCGGCGGCAACCTCGGACCGGACGGACGCTACTACGTGGGATTGCGGACGGAAAGGACCATCGCCGCATTCCCGCCCGATCTCGATGGCATCGGCACGCCCATACTGCAGCGCGGCATCGCCCCGTTTCCGCGCGGCTTCGCGTTCGCCGATGATGGCGGGCTGTTTCTCGCGTCAGGCGTCGGACCGGATGGGCGGGGCGAAAATGCGATTCTGCAGTTCACGTTGAGCGGCGTACTCAGGAACAGCACGTTCGCAGCCGACGACACAATGAGTCCGCTGGATCTCGCTATCGCGCCCGGGGGCAATGTGCTGGTGTCGAGCGAGTTTCCGTTCGGTTCACCCGCAGCCGCGACATCGGTTAGAGAATACGACGCAAGCAGCGGGACGCTGGTGCGCGTCTTCTCTCCTCCGGACGGCGTGCCGTTTCGCCGTCCGCGCGGATTGCGGTTTGGACCGGACGGCCATCTGTACTGCACGGCGCAGGATGGCGTGATCGCATTCGACTATGAAAGCGGGCGCTGCCTCGGTGTGGTCGTCGATCATCCTCGGCTGAACGGGCAGGCGATCGAGTTTTTCGGCGACTGAATCGTCGTTGCGCATGCCGGCGACCGCGAAATGACTACCTCGAACAAAGCGGGAGACGCGCAGTATGGATCGAGTGGCTGCAATGGAAATTTTCGTCAGCGTCGCCGAGGCGGGTTCGTTTTCGGCAGCCGCGAAGCGGATGAATGTCGGGCAGCCCGCCATTTCGAAATCCGTTGCGCAGCTCGAAGAGCGCCTTGGTGCGCGGCTCATCTTGCGTTCGACGCGAGGTCTGACGCTGACGGACGCCGGTCAGCGTTTCTACGAACATGCGAAGCTCGCGATCAGGGAGGCCGACGAGGCCGAGCAGGTCGTCCCCTGTCCGGCAAGCTGCGCGTGAGCGCGGCCGAAGGAATGCGGACGGCGGTCCTCAGCGGGATGGGGCTCGCCGTTGCGTCGCGCTGGATGTTTTCTCCCGAACTGGCGTCGGGCAAGATCAAGGCTGTGTTGACCGACTGGACTTTGCCCGCGCTCGATCTGTGGGCCGTCTTTCCATCAGGGCGGTCTGGTAACGGCGAGAGCGCGCGCATTCGTCGAATTCGTCGAAGAGGCACTCGCTCGGGCGTAATAGCGAGTCGTATCGGCCGAACCCATTACTCAATGGAATAACCGGAATTCCGCGCCATCTACTACTGCCAACTCCTGTTAGAGACTAAATTTCGTTCAACCGACTGGGACGTCGGAAGGTCACTCAAATATATCGCGCGATATGCGGCGCGAAAGCTTTGAGCTGGTACAGAAATAATCGAATTGGAGAAATGGAATGGGCAAGAGCAGCAAGGTTCTGGTGGCGGGTGCGAGCGGACTCATTGGCGTAGCCGCTATCGAAGGCTTTCTCTCAGCAGGTTGGGATGTTGTCGGCATTTCCAGGCGCAAGCCGAAGCTGCCGAGCGGCCGCGACTTCGAATTTATCCCGGTGGACTTGCGCAACGAGAACGCCGCCCGTGAAGCGCTGTCTGCGCTTGACGGCATCACGCATGTTGCGTATGCAGCAATCTACGAGAACGCGGATGATCTGGTGAGCGGCTGGTCGAACGCCGATCAGATCGAGATCAACAATGCGATGCTGCGTAACGTCATCGAGCCTCTCGTCTCAGGGAAGTCGACACTTAAGCACGTGTCCATCCTGCAGGGGACGAAGGCATACGGCGTCCACCTTCACCCTATCGCTATCCCTGCACGCGAGAGCGATCCCCGCGACAATCACGCGAACTTCTTCTTCGACCAACAGGATTACGTCCACGACGCGGGTGAAAAGCACGGCTTCACCTACACCGTGCTGCGCCCGCAACTCGTCACCGGGAAGACAGCTGGCGCGCTTAACGTGCTGCCGGCCATTGGCGTCTACGCAGCTATCCGCCGCGAAAAGGGCGAAGCATTCGGCTTTCCAGGCGGCCCATCGTTCGTGTGGGAAATGGCCGACGCCGATCTCGTCGGCCAGGTGATGGTTTGGGCGGCGCAATCTCCACAAGCGGCGAACGAGATCTTCAACGTCACCAACGGCGATGTCTTCGAATGGCGGAGCGTGTGGCCGGCGATGGCGAAGACGCTGGGCGTGAACGTCGGAGCAGATGAGCCTGTCAGTATCGCGCAGTACATTCGCGACAACGCCGACGTGTGGGCGAAGATCGTCGACAAGTACGGCCTTGCGAGTGGCGATCTCCATGCGTTCGTCGGACAGGGCGATCAGCATGCGGACTTTGCGTTTGCATACGGCGCACCGGCGGGCCCGGTTGCTTTCGTCAGCACCATCAAGCTTCGCAAAGCGGGATTCAATGCGGCCGTCGACACCCGGGATGCATTTTGCGACGCGCTCCAGTCTTTCATAGACCGGAAGCTCCTGCCGCCCGCACTGTAAAGTGGAAGCCACCGATTGCCTGGCACGGATGTGCAAGTACGCGACGGCGCGCATCTTTGAGCAGTAGTTCCTCTGCGGGCTTGTCCGAGACCTGGCAACTATCCGAAATGCTCGATCAGCAGTTCAGTGAGGACTCGAACCTTTCGCGCAGGATGCGATCCTGGCGGCCAGACGACAAACATGCCGGCCGTCGGTGGAGGATAGCGTGTCATCAAAGAAACAAGGGCGCCGGACGCCAAATAGGGCTCGACGAGGCTCGCCGGAAGCCAGGCGATGCCTAGTCCCGCGACGGCGGCGGCGGCGAGAGCTATGCCGCTGTCGGCCTTGAAGCGCCCCTGCGGATGAACAGAGATCGTTTTGTCAGGTATACCGTCACCAAAGCGTAGATTCAGCTGGTTTTGGTGAAAATACGGTAGACAGTCGATTCGCCAAAAACTGGATTACTTCAACGGCTTGTAGCCGTCCTGAGACGCGCTGAGCATCCGCTCCACGTACCGCGCAATCAGATCGATCTCCAGATTTACCTGCGAACCTTCGTGCAGATTTTTCAGCGAGGTCACCTGAACCGTGTGAGGAATCAGATTGATCGAAAACTCGCAACCGTCGTCGCGATCTTTAACCGAGTTGACGGTCAGGCTCACGCCGTTGACGGTAATCGAGCCTTTGTACGCCAGATAGCGACCGATCTCACGCGGTGCCAAAACGCGCAGTTCATGCGACTCTCCGACCGGCGCGAAATGCGTGACTGTGCCGAGGCCGTCCACGTGCCCGGACACGATATGGCCACCGAGCCGGTCATGCGCGCGCAGCGCCTTCTCGAGATTCACCTCGCCGGGCTCGCCCAAGCCGACCGTGCAGTTCAGGCTTTCGCGCGAGACGTCGACTTCGAACGAATGCGCGGTTTTTGCAACGACCGTCATGCAGGCGCCCTGGATCGTGATGCTGTCGCCCAGTTGCACGTCGTCGAGATCGAGGCCGCCGGCTTCGACGTTCAGGCGCACGCCCGCGTCGCCGTCCGTCTTGCCGTCGTCAGCGAGGGGTTTGACTGATGCGATGCGGCCGACCGCCGCGACGATTCCTGTAAACATCGTGCTGGTTCCTTGATCAATTCGAAGTAGGTTGAGGTGCGGGTCCGGGCTCGGCTTCGGGGGCGGGACGAGGCACGAAGCGCGCGAGAATCCGCAGATCTTCGCCGATCCGGTCGACCGCATGGAAGTTCAGTTGCACGCGGCCCTCGAGCGTGTCGGGCGCGAGCAGATTGAACATGCTCATCGAGTCCGCGCCGAGCAGACTTGGGGCGAGATAAACCAGCAGTTCGTCGACACAGCCTTCGCGCAACAGCGAGCCGTTCAGCTTGTAGCCCGCCTCGACATGCAGTTCGTTGACGCTGCGTTCGCCGAGTACTTTCAGCATCGCGGGCAGGTCGACCTTGCCGGCCGCATTTGCCAGTTGCACGATCTCCGCGCCGCGATCGCGCAGCGCGTTAGCGCGTTCGGTATGACGCTGATCGAGATTGCCGCAGAAGATCAAGGTCGGCGCGCCCGCCAGAATCTGCGCTTCAGGCGGCACGTCGAGCTGGCTGTCGATCAGGATGCGTTGCGGCTGGCGCGGCGTGTCGACGGCGCGCACGGTCATGCGCGGATCGTCTCCCCTGACGGTGCCGATTCCGGTCAGAATCGCCGACGCACGGGCGCGCCACGCGTGACCGTCGGCGCGCGCCGCTTCGCCGGTAATCCATTGACTGGCGCCCGACGGCAAACCGGTGCGGCCGTCCAGCGACGCCGCCACTTTCATGCGTACCCACGGGCGGCCGCGCGTCATGCGCGACACGAAGCCGATGTTCAGTTCGTGCGCTTCGTTGGCGAGCAGCCCGCAACGCACTTCGATGCCGACGTCACGCAGCATGGCGAGACCGCGCCCGGAGACCTGCGGATTCGGGTCTTCCATCGCCGCGACCACGCGCTCGACCTGCGCGTCGATCAACGCATTCGCGCACGGCGGCGTGCGGCCGAAGTGGCTGCACGGCTCGAGCGTCACGTAGGCCGTCGCGCCGCGCAGGTCATGGCCGCGCGAACGCGCGTCTTTCAACGCGCGAACCTCGGCGTGGTCCTGGCCGGCCGGTTGCGTAAAGCCTTCGCCGATCACTTCGCCGTTCTTGACCAGCACGCAACCGACGCGCGGATTCGGGTCGGTCGTGTACATACCGCGCTTGGCCAACGCGAGCGCGCGTTCCATATGGACGAAATCGGTTTGCGAAAACATCGGAGTCCGGTCGGGTATGGTGGCTAGGCTGCGTCGTTGAGTGTCGGGTTCGCGTTCGTGTTGTCGCCGGTCTCAGGCCGCAAGCGCGGCGAACGCGCCACGCGCTGCGTCGATCGTGGCGTCGACGATCGCGTCGTCGTGCGCGATCGACACGAAGCCGGCTTCATATGCCGACGGCGCGAAGTACACGCCAGCGTCGAGCATCTTGTGGAAGAACGCATTGAAGCGCGGCACGTCGCTCTTCGTGACTTCGGCGAAGCTGGTCGGGATCGACTCGGTGAAGTACAGGCCGAACATGCCGCCGAGCGAATCAGCCGCGAACGGCACCTTCGCCTCGCGCGCGACATTCGCCAGACCTTGCACGAGACGCGTGGTGCGCGCGGCGAGCGTGTCATAGAAGCCCGGCGCCTGAATCAGTTGCAGCGTTTTCAGGCCCGCGGCCACCGCGATCGGATTACCCGATAGCGTGCCCGCCTGGTAGACGCCACCGAGCGGCGCAAGGTGAGCCATGATGTCGCGCCGTCCGCCGAAGGCTGCCGCCGGCATGCCGCCGCCGATTACCTTGCCGAGACACGTGAGATCAGGCGTGATGCCGTAGACCTCTTGCGCGCCACCCAGGGCGACGCGGAAACCGCACATCACTTCGTCGAAAATCAGCACCGAGCCGTACTGGGTGCACAGACGCCGCAATGCTTGCAGGAATTCGGGCGTGGCGCGCACAAGGTTCATGTTGCCCGCGACCGGTTCGACGATCACCGACGCGATCTCGTTGCCGAACGCCTTGAACGCTTCTTCGAGTTCGGCGACGTTGTTGTATTCGAGCACCGTGGTGTGCCTGGCGATATCGGCCGGCACGCCGGCTGACGTCGGATTGCCGAACGTGAGCAGGCCCGAGCCGGCTTTGACGAGCAAACTATCCGCGTGGCCGTGATAGCAGCCTTCGAACTTGACGATGCGGCTGCGGTTCGTGAAGCCGCGCGCGAGACGCAGCGCGCTCATGGTCGCTTCAGTGCCGCTCGATACCATGCGGACCTGCTCGATCGACGGCACCAGTTTGCAGATTTCTTCGGCGATTTCCACTTCCGATTCGGTCGGGGCGCCGAAGGAGAAGCCGTTCACCAGCGCACGCTGGACCGCTTCGAGTACTTCCGGGTGGACGTGGCCGAGGATCATCGGGCCCCACGAGCCGATGTAGTCGATATAGCGGGTTTTGTCGGCGTCCCAGAAGTAGGGGCCTTCGGCGCGTTCGATGAAGCGGGGGGTGCCGCCTACTGAGCGGAATGCTCTTACCGGCGAGTTCACGCCGCCTGGGATGGTGCGCTGCGCGCGGTCGAAGAGGGTCTGGTTTTTGGACATGGGTGGTGGCGATGCCTTTGGACTCGGGATAGCGCAGCGGCGCGGGAGGATGGGGCTTTTCGCTTCGCGCAGGGCTGGGGTTGGTGGGGAAATTGTACCGGAGTCAGCGTGAAGAGGTTTTGTGTTTGCCCCTCCGGGGTGGGGGGCTGTTTCCTGTGCTTTTTCTTGATTTTCTCTGCCTTCGCAGCGCTTTATCTCTGTTTGCCTGCGGCGTTGCCTTTCCTTGCTTTGATATTGGTTTATTAGTGTTGCCCCTGTGCGGGGCGGCACCTACTTTTCTTTGCCTGCCGCAAAGAAAAGTAGGCAAAAGAAAGCGGCTCAAACCGCTAATGCTAAGCGGGTTCCTCGCGCAGTCACGGTAGTGGAACATCTGGAATCCGTGCCCTCGCACACTCCGCGCTGGTGACAAGGCAGTCATACTTCCGGCGGCGCTGCGCGCGCCGCAGCGGTACTTCATAAACCATCGGTCGGCTGGCCTTGCTGCCGCTTGCCGTCGATCAGGTCTTGCGCGTTTGTTTCGTCGCCGGCGCTTTGAGCCTTGGCTCGGTGTGGCTTTTCGCCGCGGTCTTCTCGGCCGCTGCCGCGTGGGCCGTTGCCTTGCTTGAGCGCGTGGGTCCCGTCGGGGCGTCGAGCTTCGGTGGTTTGCGCTTGCCGGTTAGCTCGGCCCAGCGCTTTTCCAGCGCACCTTCAGCGATTGGCTTGATGACCGTGCCTGAGCTCTGTGCGTCCCACGTCTGTACCGAAAACGGATGCGTGCGCAACATCTCGCGCGGGATTACAACCCCCTCGTGTGCGTCGACAAGCCAGTCGTACACGAAGTCGATGCATAAGCGGTAGCCACGTCTGGTCGCCGGGTCGGGGACCTCGTACGGGGCTCGCGTCACATAGCCGGAGCCGAAGACGCCCTTGGGTTCCTGGGCGACGCGGTGCAGGAACACGCGGTCGCCAGGCAGGATGCCGCGCGCAAACCCGCAACCCCACACGTCCGCTACCGCTACGCCCGCGGCGACACGCTTCGCCACGTCAGGTAACTCGGGCCACGGCCATTTCTTGGGGCTCCAGATCAGCAGGAATGCAGTCATGACAAGGTCGGGAGAAAGCGATGAGGAAGGCGCAACGGCGCACGTTTGCATTGCGCAAGAATCGTTCAGGCGGCAGCTTAACCAATCGGCGCCGTGCTTGTCGCAGCGCTCGGACGTCCCGCTCGATGGCGCCGGGACAAGGTGAACGTTGTATCCGTCGCGTACAATTGACGCCGTCAAGCTGCTGTTTTCCCCGTTTCATCGTGTTTCGCTGCCAATGACGGCGGAGCGCTTCATCTGGATTCCCATGTCTCACGTCACCAGACGCCGGCCCGATGGCCGGCTGATTCTGTTGCTCGGCGCGCTTGCCGCGTGCGGGCCGATTTCCATCGACATGTATCTGCCCAGTCTGCCGACCATTGCACAGGCCTTCGCGGTGGGCACCGGTACCGCGCAGACGACGCTCACCAGTTTCATGTTCGGTTTTTCGATCGGCATGCTGCTGTACGGTCCGCTGTCGGATACGTACGGTCGACGCCCCGTGCTGCTCGGCGGCATCGTCATGTATGCATTGGCGAGCGTCGCGTGCGCGCTGTCGTTCTCGATCGGGTCGCTAGTGATGTTCCGTTTCGTGCAGGCGCTGGGCGCGGGCGCGGCCTCGGTGCTGGCGCGTGCGATTGCCCGCGATGCGCACGGGCCGTCCGACGCCGCGCGCGTGCTGTCGATGCTCGCCATCGTGACGTCGATCGGGCCGTTACTCGCGCCGCTGATCGGCGGGCAGTTGCTGCTGCTCGGCGGCTGGCGCGTGGTCTTTGCCGTCCTGACACTGTTCGGTGCGGTGTGCGCCGTCACCGCGTTCCTCAAGGTGCCGGAAACGTGGCCGCGCGAAAAGCGTGCACAGTCGGCGTTGCTGCAATCGTTCGGCGCCTACGGCAAGTTACTGCGCGATCCGGTCGCGTGGGGGCATATGCTGTGCGGCGGAATGGCGTTCGCATCGATGTTCGCCTACATCACGGCGACGCCGTTCGTGTACATCGAGTACTTCCATGTGTCGGCACAGCATTACGGATTTCTGTTCGCGCTGAATATCGTCGGCATCATGTTCGGCAACTTGATGAATACCCGTCTGGTCGGCCGGCTCGGCTCGCTGCCGATCATTTCGTTTGCGGCTACCGTCAGTTGCGTCGGCTCGTTGTTTGTCTGTCTCGTGTCGTTGACCGGCTGGGGCGGCTTGTGGTCGATCGTGTTCGGCCTGTTCTTTGTGGTCGGCGTGGTGGGGCTGCTGTCCGCCAATTGCACCACCGATCTGATGCATCGCTATCCGATGAATGCCGGTGCAGCGGCCGCCGTGTTCGGCGCGGTGCAGTTGGCGCTTGGCGCGCTGTCGAGTCTGGCCGTTGGGCTCTGGCAGGACGGCTCGCCCAAGGGGATGGGCATCGTGATCGGCGTCGCGGGCACGCTGTGTTACGTCGGCCGGATTCTGGTGGTCAAGTGGCACGGAAAGAAAGTGCCCGTGGTTGCTGCTTGATGGCGCCCTACTCGGCGGCGGCGATCTCGTTTGCCTGAATGGAACCGCGCAACGGCTGCTGAACCTGCACGCAGCGAGCTGCTGCCAGCCCGCCCTGCGTGTACTACGGAAAACACCAGGTGTTGCGTGCGCGCGACCGTGCGGTTCAATTTGCGTTGCTATGATGGAGACACTGTTCCTCGGAGCGGCAATCATGGCGATCAGAGATTTGATGAACGGCGAACGGCAACATGCTGCCTTCGCCGAAGCGCAGAAGCTGGCAGACAGCGGCGCATATCACGATTACACGGACATCGAATATGTCTTGCGCTTTGATTACGGTTTGTCTGATGTATCGACACTGCTCGATAGTCAATTGATGCACCGTGACCTGAATCGCCGTTGCGCGGACGCGCGCGAAAAGCTGGATCTGCTTAGCGTTTGACGCGTGCGGCGCGTGGTTTGGACGGGTTTGTTCGGTGACTCGCGCGAGGCGCTGCATTGTCCGCAGCGGTAAAGTCTCGCCTGACGCCTTCATTGCTTTTGCGAAAGATGCGCGGCCGCGTCGGTAAGTCGCGTGGAGCGACATGCGCATAGCCACGCGCTGTCACCTTTGGAGCTGTTTCATGGCTGGTACCCAGCACGGCACGCATCTGCCGCACACGGATAACCCCGCTGGTCTCGCGAAGCCGGGCGGCCACTATAGCCACGTCGCGATCGCAAATGGATTTGTGTTCGTCTCAGGACAGTTGCCGATCGACGCGCAGGGTGAGAAGCTCTCCGGTGCTACGTTCGAGGTCCAGGCCGAACAGGTGCTGGCTAATGTGCAGGCTGCGCTCGAAGGAGCGGGCAGCAGCATCGCGCAACTGGTGCAGGTGCGGGTCTATATCGTCGATGTCGAGCACTGGGCGAGCTTCAATCAGATCTACGCGCGCTGGGCAGGCGAAGCACGGCCGGCGCGTGCGGTCGTGCCGGTCCCCCAATTGCATTACGGCTTGAAGATCGAGGTCGAGGCGACTGCGCTGGCAGGAAGCCGATGAGGCGACTGCTCGCATGGTTTGCTGCCCAACGCTGGCGGCTCTCGCTGTCTCACTGCGTTGAAGGGCTGCTGATTCAAATCCCGCTCGGCCTGCTGTTCGATTTCCGCGTCGGCGCGCTGGCCGTGGTCGTTTGGTACTGGTCACGCAAGAAGTTAGAGATGGAAAGCGCGACCAAGGCGCCAGGCGCATCCGACACTACGGTCTGGGCGGTCGGATGGTTTCCGTGGCAGTGGGATAGGTATAAGGTGCTCGACGTAGTGCTGCCGGCGTTGTCCTCGAGCGCGATTGCGTACGTGGCGGTGACCTATCGTGGCATCGCAGGGCGCTGACCAGGACTGTCAACCGTGATCGTGCAACGGAGGTGCCCGCGGCAGATGCCGATGACTCGGTATTGGCGGGTTCTTTGCCGGGCACAAATGAAAAACGGGCCGAAAGGCCCGTCTTCACTGATTGTCTGGCGGAGGCGGTGAGATTCGAACTCACGGAAGGATCACTCCTTCGCCGGTTTTCAAGACCGGTGCCTTAAACCACTCGGCCACACCTCCAAGCCGGAAATTGTAACCTGAAAAATCCCCGCTGCGTCGTTTGGAAGATCCGCAATCACTGCGGATCTTTCAGAAACAACGCCTGCAGATCGTTCAGAAAGGCCTGACCGAGCGGCGTCGGTGCGATCTTTTCGTGATCGCGCGTAATCAGCTTGCGCCGTTCCGCCTCCTGCAAAGCCGGCTCGATCGACGTCATCGGCAGCCCCGTGCGCTCGATAAACCGATGCACCGGAAACCCTTCCACCAGCCGCAGCGCGTTCAGCATGAACTCGAACGGCAGATCGCGCGGCCCGACCTCGTGTTCTTCCTGCACCGCCGTGCCGGCCTTGGCCTGCTCGATGAAGGTGGTCGGATGCTTGTAGCGCGCCTGACGCAGCACGCGGTTCGGAAACGACAGTTTGGTATGCGCGCCAGCCCCAATGCCGAGATAGTCGCCGAAGCGCCAGTAGTTCAGATTGTGCCTGCTTTGCCGGTGCGGCTGCGCATACGCCGATACCTCGTAGCGGGTGTAACCGGCCGCCGTCGTACGCTCGTGAATCCAGTCCTGCATGTCGGCGGAGGCGTCGTCGTCGGGCAGCGCGGGCGGGAATTTCGCAAACAGCGTGTTCGGCTCGAGCGTCAGGTGATACAGCGACAAGTGCGGCGGCGCGAACGACAACGCCGTTTCAACGTCGGCCTGACATTCGGCAAGCGTCTGCTGCGGCAGCGCGAACATCAGGTCGAGATTGAAGTTGTCGAAAGTGGTCGCTGCCACTTCGACTGCATGGCTTGCTTGCGTCGCGTCGTGAATCCGGCCGAGCGCTTTCAGGTGCGCCTCGTTGAAACTCTGGATGCCCACCGACAATCGATTCACACCGCTCGCGCGAAACTGCGCGAACTTCGCCGCTTCGAAGGTGCCGGGATTGGCCTCGAGCGTGATTTCCGCGTCGGCATCGAGCGGCAACAGCGCGCGCACGTCGGACAGCATCCGGTCGAGCCCGGCCGCCGACAGCAAGCTGGGCGTGCCGCCGCCGATGAACACCGTATGCACCTGACGGCCCCACACGAGCGGCAAGGCCATCTCGAGATCGGCGCGCAACGCATCGAGGTATTCGGTCTCGGGAAACGTGTCGCCTTTCCACTCGTGCGAATTGAAATCGCAATACGGGCACTTGCGCACACACCACGGAAAATGCACGTACAGCGCCAATGGAGGCAGCGACGTCAGACGAATGCTGCCCGGCGACGTAAATGCCTTGATGACGCCATTGCCGATATCGGCAGGGGCCGGTTTGATCGGAATCACGCTTCCTCCGTCAAACGCGCGAGCAGATGCCGCAAAGCAATCGCGCGATGGCTGCTGGCGTTTTTCACTGAGGGTTCGAGCTCAGCGGCGCTCGCGTTCAGCGACGGCAAGAAAAAGTGCGGGTCGTAGCCGAAGCCGTTGGCGCCACGCGGCGTATCGAGAATCTCGCCTTGCCAGCGGCCTTCGGCGATCAACGGTTCGGGATCGTCCGCATGACGCACCAGCGCCAGCACGCAGTAGTAGTAGGCGCGGCGATCGGCCTCGCCTTGCAGCGCCGAGACGAGGCGCGCGTTATTCGCCGCGTCGCTTTTCTCGCCGCCGGCAAGCTGTGCGTAACGCGCCGAATAAACGCCCGGCGCGCCGCGCAGCGCGTGCACGCACAGGCCGGAATCGTCGGCAAGTGCGGGCAGGCCGGTGAGCTTCGCCGCATGACGCGCCTTGGCCAGCGCGTTTTCGACGAAGGTTGGATGCGGCTCGTCCGCCTCGGGCACGTTCAACACGCCTTGCGGAATCAGCTCGATGCTGGCCGCGCCGAGCAGCGCCGCGAACTCGCGCAGCTTGCCCGCGTTGTTCGACGCCAGCACGACTTTCCGCAACGGTGAGCCTGAAGCAACGCCGCCGTTGGTTTGATGAACCTCACTCACCCTTGTGCTCCAACGCTGCCTTCTGCTTCGCGATCAGCGTGTTGATGCCGTCGCTCGCGAGATCGAGCAGCGAATTCATTTCGTCGCGCGAGAACGGCACGCCTTCGGCGGTGCCCTGAATTTCGACAAAACCGCCGGCGCCTGTCATCACGACGTTCATGTCGGTGTCGCATTGCGAGTCTTCGTCGTAGTCGAGATCGAGCACCGGCAGACCGTCGTACACGCCGACCGAAATCGCCGCGACGTAATCGCTGATCGGCGAACTCTCGATGCGGCCGGCCGCCAGCAGTTTCGACACGGCGTCATGCGCGGCGACGAACGCGCCGGTGATGGCGGCGGTGCGTGTGCCGCCATCGGCCTGGATTACGTCGCAGTCGATATGCAGCGTGCGCGCACCGAGCTTCTCGAGATCGAACACCGAGCGCAACGCGCGGCCGATCAAGCGCTGGATTTCCTGCGTGCGACCGGTCTGTTTGCCGCGCGCCGCTTCGCGGTCGCTGCGCGTGTGAGTGGCGCGCGGCAGCATGCCGTATTCGGCGGTCAGCCAGCCCTGACCGCGATCGCGCAGGAACGACGGCACCGTTTCAGCGATGCTGGCCGTGCAGATGACCTTGGTGTCGCCGAATTCGACCAGCACCGAGCCCTCCGCATGCTTCGTGTAGTGGCGCGTGATGCGCACGTCGCGCAGCTGATCGGCCTGGCGGCCGCTGGGGCGTTGAGTGTCGTTGGTCATGTTGGGAATGGTCTGGAACAAAAGCGGGAGGGAAAACACAATTTTACCGCCGATCGCGGGGGCGGCCATCCGCCGGGCAACTGCCCGCATGTGCCGGGGCTCCCCAAGGGGTCTTACCGTCAAAAATGGGATAATGCCGATTCTCCGCCCCGCGTCTCGTACACGCCGGGCGATTCAACTCTACGGCCATCGTCAAACGCGTGGCCACAATCGCGAGAAATACGATGATATACAGCATGACTGGCTATGCGAGCGCCACGCGCGAACTCGTTGCGGCCTCAGGCACAGGTGGCGTGAGCGTATCGGTCGAACTGCGCACGGTGAACTCGCGCTTTCTCGATCTGAACTTCCGCATGCCGGAAGACGTGCGCGTCTGCGAACCGACGCTGCGCGAAATGCTGATGAACAAGCTTTCGCGCGGCAAGGTCGATATCCGTATCAACCTGCAACGCAGCGAGCAGTCGGCCAACGCCGGCTCGGTCAATCGCGATGCGCTGACGCAACTCGCGTTGCTTGAGCGCACCGTACTGTCGATGTTCCCGGAAGCAGGGCGTCTGCGCACAGGCGAAATTCTGCGCTGGCCGGGCGTGCTGGCCGAAACCGGCGTTGCGCCGGAAGTGCTGCGCGATGCGGTGCTGGCGTGCGGCAAGCAGGCGATTACCGATCTGATCGACGTGCGTGCCCGCGAAGGTGCGCAACTCGCGACGATGCTGCTCGCCAACGTCACCGAAATGGAAGCGATCGTCACGAAGATCACGCCGCTCGTGCCGGAGTTGATCGCGAGGCATCAGCAGAAGATCGTCGAACGCTTGCAGGAAGCGCTCGGTATCGCCGCGCCTGATACGGCCGCGACAACGGTCTCGCGCGAAGAAATCAACGAACGGATTCGCCAAGAAGTCACGATGTACGGCATCCGCATCGACATCGCCGAGGAACTGTCGCGCCTTACGGCTCACCTGAACGAAACGCGTCACGTGATCGAGAAGGGCGGCAAGGTCGGCAAGCGCCTGGACTTCATGATGCAGGAGCTGAATCGCGAAGCGAACACGCTCGGCTCGAAGGCGGCCGCGAAGGAACTGGCGGATTCGTCGATGACCTTGAAGCTGCTCATCGAACAGATGCGCGAGCAGGTACAAAATCTGGAGTAAGGCTGGAGCACCGACAATATGACCGACCACACACGCGAAACCAGCGCACCGCGCAATCCTTACGCCGGTGCCTATCCCGGCAACCTGTTCATGGTGGTCGCGCCTTCGGGCGCGGGCAAGTCGACGCTCGTGAACGCGCTGCTCGCCGGCGACCAGGCGATCCGTCTGTCGATCTCGTACACGACGCGCCCGCCGCGTCCGAAGGAGCAGGATGGCGAGCACTATCACTTCACGACCGTCGACGATTTTCTGACGCGTCATGCCGCCGGCGAGTTTCTGGAAAGCGCGGAAGTGCACGGCAACTACTACGCGACCTCGCGCGTGTGGATCGAAGAGCAGATGAAAAGCGGCCACGACGTGCTGCTCGAAATCGACTGGCAGGGCGCGCAGCAGGTGAAGAAGCAGTTTCACAACGCGGTCGAAATCTTCATCTTGCCGCCGTCGCTCGACGCGCTCGAAGAGCGTTTGAAAAAGCGCGGCCAGGACGAGCCGAATGTGATTACGCGGCGTCTGCTTGCCGCCGGTAGCGAGATGGCGCACGCGGCCGAAGCGGAGTATGTCGTGATCAACGACACCTTCGATCGCGCGCTCGCTGAACTGCGGTGCCTCGTGGCCGCGACGCGTTCGCGCTTCGCCTCGCAATACGCGCGCCACACGCAGCTTTTCGTGCAGCTCGGCATTCACTTGCCGCACGCGTGAGCGCGGCGGTGTACCGAGCACATAAGGTAGAATAAGCAACATACTGAGAAGGAACCCAACATGGCCCGCATTACCGTCGAAGACTGTCTCAAACAGATCCCGAATCGTTTCGAACTCGCGCTTGCCGCAACCTATCGCGCGCGTCAGCTCGCTCAAGGCCACACGCCGAAGATCGAAAGCCGCGACAAGCCCACGGTCGTCGCATTGCGTGAAATCGCAGCTGGCCAGGTCGGCGTCGAAATGCTGAAGAAGGTGCCTGTTTAAGGCGCACTGTTCCGTTTTCGATTGCCATGTAATTGCATCAACGTGCAGACCGGCGTCTAACCCTAACCGCTACGGAGGCGAAAATGAGTGCTACCCCGCCCGCCGCCACGGAAGTGGAACACGACGCCGACTCGCCCTCGTCTGCACGGAAGTACATCGAGGCGGTCCTCGAACAGTCGTTTCGCCATCTGTTCGGTCCGACCGCCACGCCGGAGCAACCGCGCCGGCATGATGTCGTTTCGATCGCCAAGCTGACCTCCGTCCTGTCCGGCTACCTCCAGCCGGAAGAGATCAAAGAGATCAAGGCGGCGTTCCATTTCAGCGACGAAGCCCACCTCGGCCAGTATCGCCAGAGCGGCGAACCCTACATCACGCATCCTGTCGCCGTCGCGGAAATTTGCGCCGGCTGGAATCTCGACGCCCAGGCGATCATGGCGGCGCTGCTGCATGACGTGATGGAAGACCAGGGCGTGACCAAAGCCGAACTCGCCGAGCGATTCGGCGCGAAGGTCGCGGAGCTGGTCGACGGGTTGTCGAAGCTGGACAAGATGGAGTTTCGTAATCGCGAAGAGGCACAGGCGGAAAATTTCCGCAAGATGCTGCTCGCGATGGCGCGCGACGTCCGCGTCATTCTGGTGAAGCTCGCCGACCGGCTGCACAACATGCGCACGCTGGGAGCGGTGCCGCATGAAAAGCGCCGCCGCGTGGCGCGCGAAACGCTGGATATCTACGCGCCGATCGCGCACCGGCTCGGCCTGAACAATACGTATCGCGAGTTGCAGGACCTGAGCTTCGCGAACTTCAACCCGCATCGCTACGCCACGCTTGAAAAAGCGGTGAAGGCGGCGCGCGGCAACCGTCGTGAAGTGGTCGGCAAGATTCTCGAGTCGGTGCAGCGCGCGATTGCCGACGCGAAGCTCGACGCCGAAGTCACCGGCCGTGAGAAAACCATCTTCAGTATCTACAAGAAGATGCGCGACAAGCAGTTGTCGTTCTCGCAGGTGCTCGACGTGTATGGCTTCCGCGTGGTGGTCGAAAGCGCGCTGGAGTGCTACACCTGCATCGGCGCGCTGCATGCGCTCTACAAGCCGGTGCCGGGCAAGTTCAAGGATTACATCGCGATCCCGAAGGTCAACGGCTATCAGTCGCTGCACACCACGCTGGTCGGCCCGTTCGGCGCGCCGATCGAGTTCCAGGTGCGTACGCGCAAGATGCACGAGATTGCCGAAGCGGGTGTGGCCGCGCACTGGCTGTACAAGAATGGCGGCGCGGATCTGAACGATGTGCAGAAGCGCGCGCATCAGTGGCTGAAGTCGCTGCTCGACATTCAGAGCGAAGCGGGCGATTCGAGCGAATTCCTCGAACACGTGAAGATCGATCTGTTCCCGGATGCGGTCTACGTGTTTACGCCTAAGTCGAAGATCATGGCGCTGCCGCGCGGCGCCACCGCACTCGACTTCGCATATTCGATCCACAGCGACCTGGGTAACCAGTGTGTCGCGGTGAAGATCAACAACGAACTGCTGCCGCTGCGCACCGAGCTGAAGAGCGGCGATATCGTCGAAGTGATCACGGCGCCGTATTCGAAGCCGAATCCGGCGTGGCTGGGTTTCGTGCGTACCGGCAAGGCGCGTTCGGCGATCCGCCATTACCTCAAGACGATGCGACTGAACGAGTCCGTGCAGCTCGGCGAGCGCCTGGTCGATCAGGCGCTGAAGGGCTACGGGCTGGCGCTGTCGGACGTGACGCCGGAAGCGTGGGAAAAGCTGGTGCAGTGGACGGGTAACAAGAACCGTCAGGAAATCTTCGCGGATATCGGTCTCGGCCGGCGTGTCGCCGCGGTCATGGCCAAGCGTATCGAAGTGCTGATGAGCGGCCGCGACGCCGACGACGACGGCTCGCGCGACGGCACAGCATCACATGCGCCGCCGGTCGTCATCACCGGCACCGAAGGGATGTCCGTACAGTTGTCCGCTTGCTGCCGTCCTATTCCGGGCGACGACATCATGGGCTACATCGGCATCGGCCTCGGCATGGCGATCCACACCACCGACTGCCGCGTCGCGCAACGGATTCACCGGCGCGATCCGGGCCGCTGGATCGACGTCGCCTGGGCGCCGCAGCCTGGGCGTCTCTTCGACGTCGCCGTCAAGGTGCTCGTCAAGAATACCAAGGGCGTGTTTGCCCGCGTTGCAGCCGACATCACGTCGGCGGATGCGAACATCGTCCACATCGCGATGGACGAAGACCTGTCGCAGGAATCGACGGTGCTGCGCTTCGTGATTCAGGTCAGCGATCGCGTCCATCTCGCGAACGTGATGCGCCGTGTGCGGACCAATCCGGACGTGATGCGCATCGCCCGCGAACGGCCGAGCGAGGAAGGGCATCACCGTCACGACGGCGGCATGCGGATCGATCGCGAGCGGGCGGACTACTAATCTGACGGCTGCGCCAGGCTGCCTCGAGGTGCTTCAGGTTGTTTCAGGCGGCCCGGTTCGAATCTGAACGCCCGGGGCACTCGCGAGTCTCACCTGAACTTCAGGGAGAACGCATATGCACGTAGCCGACCTCACCGGCGTGGCGCTCGACTATTGGGTCGCCCGCAGCCTGCACGACTTCGTGCGCGAAATCCACTTTACCGACAGCGGCGAAACCGTCTCGATCCGCGGCAACGACCGCGGCCGGCCATGGGACGGCCGCTTTACGCCCTCGACGTCATGGGAAGCGGCAGCAGCGGTGCTGGAGCGCGCGCAGCGGCTGGAGGTGCGCGAGCGGCCCGATCACGGCCCGGCGCATTGCGTCGCTGAATTCGAAGGCGGAGATCGGACGGTGGAGGGGCGAGGGGAATCGCTGCGGGTCGCGCTGCTGCGGGCGTTTGTCGAAAGCCGGTTCGGCGACCGCGTCGACGACGTGATGCATCAGGCGCAGGCGCTGTTTGGCACGAGGGCGGAGCCGATCGATGAGCAAAGTGCCGGGGCGTCATTCGAGGACATACCGAGGCCCGATGCGCAGATAGGCGATATCAAATCGGCGCCGCGATAGGCATGGCTGCGGCGTTGACGTGGCATTCGGGCGGATGCGGTCTGACAAAAACCGGCCTGAAAAAACAAAGGGCCTTCCGATCGGAAGGCCCTTCATAGGTGGTGCGGCTGGCAGGATTCGAACCCACGACCCCTTGGTTCGTAGCCAAGTACTCTATCCAACTGAGCTACAGCCGCACGCTAAAAACGGTAAATCGCGCTTTACTACGATGAAACTGGGGTGAAACGAAAGGGCCTCCCCAGAGGGAGGCCCTCAAATAAGTGGTGCGGCTGGCAGGATTCGAACCCACGACCCCTTGGTTCGTAGCCAAGTACTCTATCCAACTGAGCTACAGCCGCACGCAGAAACGAGATTATAGCAAAGCTTTTAAAAAAGGGAAGCGTGTAACTGCGATTTGTCTCATTGCCCTGATCGTGTACCCTTGATATGCAGTCGTTTGCTGCAGTTAACGGACCATCATGAACAAGGCCTTTGTCAAAGAGTCGAGTGAAGAGAATGACGACGACCTCGACGTCACGCAACCCGAGATTCCCGCGGGTGCAAAAAACTACGTCACGCCCGCCGGTTACCGGCGCATGCGCGATGAACTACTGCATCTGATCGACAATGAGCGGCCGGAGGTGGTCAAACTGGTGTCGTGGGCGGCGTCGAACGGCGACCGCTCCGAAAACGGCGACTATATCTACGGCAAGCGCCGTCTGCGCGAAATAGACCGGCGGATTCGCTTTCTGACCAAGCGCCTCGACCTTGCGGAAGTGGTCGATAGCAGCAAACAGGAAAACGTCGATCAGGTTTTCTTCGGCGCAACCGTCGAATACGCAACGGAAGACGGCGAGGTGCATGCCGTTACGATCGTCGGCGTCGACGAGGTCGATCTGGATATCGGTCACGTGAGCTGGATCTCGCCGATCGCGCGTGCGTTGCTCAAGGCGAAGATCGGCGATACGGTCACGCTGCACACGCCGGCTGGCCCGCAGCCCATCGACGTCCTGGATGTCAAGTATCCGCAACCTGATACCGGCGGCTAGGCCGGCCACCAGGGCGTCAAGTGGGCGTCAAATTGGCGGGCGAGGGCGTGCGGTTCAGTTCGTTTCGATGCAATTACCGGCGCCCGGCTCGGCGCAGTTGCGTATGCCGCTTCCGAGCAGTGCGCGAACCTTATCCAGTGTGCCGCTGCGTTTCCATTGCAGATATCTGGCGTAGCAGGTCTGCTGCGGCGGAAAATGCGCGGGCAGATACATCCAGCGCTCGCCCGTGCGTTCGATCCACAGGATCGCCTCGAGCACGGCGCGCGAATCGGCAGTCGGTCGGCCAATGATTTTTTTGGCGCCTGCCGTTGGAAACAGATGACTGACGCGTTCCCATTCGGCGTCTGACAGCCGGTCCATTGTCTTTCTCCTCTTCAAAAGCCAGTGTTCTTCAGCATAAAAAAAGGCGCCGCGAACGGCGCCTTTCCATGCTGCGGGTATTGCCAGCCGCTTTAGAAGCGGTGACGCAGACCTGCGGTAACAGCGACCTGGCTGTTCGTCGACGACGCAGCGCCCAAGCCGTTGATGTTCGCAACCAGGCCCGAACCTTCGTTCACGCGCTGGTACACACCTTGCAGGTACACGTCCGTACGCTTCGACAGCGCGTAGTCCGTTTGCAGGTTGAACTGGTTGTAGTTCGGACGCACGCCATTGAGGCTTGCGCGCGTGTAGGTGTACGAACCTGCGAGGCTCAGTGCCGGCGTGAGGGCGTAGCGGCCGTTCACTTCGAAGTTCTGGAAGTGGGCGCTGTTGCTCGGCAGCGCGACGCCATTGGAGAAGCCTGATGCAGCTGCGCTGAGGCCTGTCAGGCCCGTCAGGTTGGTTTGGGTGTAGAGGAGGCCAGCCGTTGCGGGGCCGAACGTGTAGTTCGCGCCTACCCCCCAGGTTTGCTGACGCTTTGCTCCGAACGTGAAGTCGTCCGACACTGCGCCGCCGGAATTCGCCGTGCCGCTGCCGTTCAACTGCATGAACGCAGCTGCGACGTTCAGGCCGCCCCAGTTATACGTTCCACCAACGCTGTATGCGCGGTTGTTCGCAAATCCGCCGGCCTGGTTCGAGAAGCCGTACATGGCGCCGCCCTTGAAGCCGCCGTAGTTCGCGCTGGTGTACTTGATCGAGTTGTTGACGCGGAACGAGTTGTTCAGGTTGTCGTTATCGAACGGATGGGCGAACTGCGTGCCGCCGTATTGCGTGCCCGTCAAGGAGAGCGGGCCGACGAAGTCCACCATGCTGTCGTATTGACGGCCGAGGGTCACGGCGCCGAACTGGTCGCTCGACAGGCCGACGAACGCTTGACGGCCGAATTCACGGCCACCTTGCTTCAGCGTGCCGTTGTTGATGCCGAAGCCGTTTTCCAATGTGAAGATGGCCTTCAGACCGCCGCCCAGATCTTCTGCGCCGCGCAGGCCCCAACGGCTGCCGTTCACCGAGCCGCTCGTTTCTTGCCAGTTGCTGTGGCCGTGCTGGTTATTCGTATAGGTGATGCCGGCATCGATCAAGCCGTACAGCGTGACGCTGCTTTGCGCGTGCGCCGCCGTTGCAAAAACGCCCGTGAGGGCCGCGACCATGAGTGTCTTTTTCATCTTTGTAACTCCGAGAGAGCAAGAGTGGGTTTTACAACCCAGGCTTTAAGGAGACCTTTCACGCGGGCGCTGCGAGAGGCGAAATCCGCGTGAGAAGCGCGCTGTGATCCAAGCGCACCGGTTTCCGGTTAGGCAGAGTGTAGAGAGGCGCTTGGAAAGTGGGCGTTCCGAATTGCGCAATAAAGTATTACGCGATCAGAAACGATGGGCGGGTGACGTTCAAGCCTTGCTGCTAAAGGCTTGCGGCGTTTTTGAGGGGATATGAAAGACGTGTCAACCGAATGGCGTTGCTCATTTGCGACAGTAATCGACGTAAAAAACAACGCGATAAATCTTAAAAACAGATTGTTGTCGCTATCGCAATAGATGATTGTTGATTGTGCGAATAATCGATAGTGACGGAGCGGCTATACTGAAACCTCTGCTTTCCGAAGCAGACTTTTTCGTTGACGAAAAAGATCTCCAAACCTTTGTCGGCGCGACCTTCCAGTCGCGCTTTTTTTTTGCCTGTCGTTCCGGGACCCTAGCGGGCCGGCGCCGCCGCGTTCGCTGTTGCCCACTCAGGCTCAATCGAGACGCTCCAATCTTCCATTACATAGTGACGCGCGTCCATTGGGGAAGACAGCAGGTTCTGCCAGTGATCGCCGTGCCACATGGGATCGGGATCGAACTCGAAGGTGGCGGCCGATTCGGCGACCGGCTGGTGATCGGTAACAGTCTGTGTGTGCGATTGGGTGAGCCAGGCGATGAAACGGCGGAATTCGTTGAACAGCATGGCAATCTCCTGATACGCGCTACTACTCACTACCGCTTTTCATCTTGCTGTGAACTATCTGACTTAACAACTCGGACAAACACTTACGAAAAACATGTTTTGTTACATATTTTAGACTTCAATGCTGAAATTTTTCCCGATATTGGTCGTGCCGCGAATTCAATGAGTAATAATGACGCGTAACCCATTCAGTAGTTACTGAAAATATCCTTCGTATTTTTCCGATTCATTTGGCATTGATTTATCGCGCGACGTGCTAAGCGCATATGAAAAATTCGCTTGACGGCCACTCTTCGTTCCCCGTATAACGGCAATTCTGAATTTCAATTGCCAGGTCTGATGGCCAGGAAGCCGTCAGCGATATCCAGTAATGGATTGAATGGCAAAAGGTTCGGTTTGAGGGCTATGCCCGCTTTTATAAAATATCGAGGGAAACTGGAACATGGAAACTGGTATCGTCAAATGGTTCAACGATGCTAAGGGTTTTGGCTTCATCACGTCGGATTCGGGCGGCGAAGATCTGTTCGCACACTTTTCGGAAATTCGCAGCGAAGGTTTCAAGTCGCTGAAGGAAAATCAGCGCGTGTCCTTCGACGTGAAGACGGGCCCGAAAGGCAAGCAAGCGGCTAACATTCAGCCGCTGTAAGTCGCGCCGCGCTGACCGGCGTCTGCCGCCGCGCAGCCAGTTCGTCGAAGAGCCCTCGCATTGGCGAGGGCTTTTTAATTGATGACACGCTATTTTTTGTAGCGCGACTTACGCCATTAACTATCCGGTTCGAACGGGCCGCGCAAAAGATAGGGAAAGCATGAAAACACGCCGAGTGTTTTAAATAACCGCCATAAAGCCATAATAATTCGACGGTTGGTTTGCGGATCGAGGCCCAGCAGCAAAGCCGTCTTTGCACGGCATGGCCGCTATGAGAATGCGATGCTGTCCGGGTGCGGAGCGGCCAACTGGTGCATACTTGCCGCAAAGCCACGCATCCAAAGTATCCCTTTCCATGTCTGAACAGTTTTTGCCGGAACCGGCTCTCGATGTGCCGATCGTCTTCGTCGACCTTGAAACCACGGGCGGCACGACCAGCGAGCATCGCATCACCGAAGTCGGCGTAGTCGAAGTAGGGTCGGCCGGCGTGTCGCGCTGGAGCAGTCTGGTCGATCCTCAGCAACCGATTCCGTCCTTCATTCAGCAGCTCACCGGCATCACCAATGCGATGGTGCACGGCGCGCCGACGTTCGACGCTATCGCGCCGGCCCTTTTTGAGCGCCTGAGCGGCAAATTGTTCGTGGCGCACAACGCAAGTTTCGATCGCGGTTTTCTGCGCAGCGAGTTTCGCCGGGTTGGGCTTGCATTCGATCCGGACGTGCTGTGTACCGTGCGTTTGTCGCGCGCGTTGTTTCCTGCGGAAAAGCGCCATGGGCTCGACGCGCTGGTCGAACGTCACGCGCTGGTGCCGTCCGATCGCCACCGCGCGCTCGCTGATGCCGATCTGATCTGGCAGTTCTGGCAGCGTCTGCATGGCCTCGTGCCACTCGACGTATTGCGGGCGCAGATCGAGCGCACCACGCGGCGCTACCGGCTCGCCGGCGACATCACTGAAGATTTGCTCGATACCGCGCCGGCCGGATGCGGTGTTTATGCATTCTATGGAGAAGAGGACCTGCCACTGTATGTCGGGCGCAGCGTGCGTGTCCGTCAGAGGTTGCGCTCGCATTTGACCGGCGAGCGGCGTTCGTCGAAGGATGTGCGGCTCGCGCAGCAGGTGCGGCGGGTTGAGTGGCGCGCAACGGGCGGCGAATTGGGCGCCTTGCTCACGGAGGCTCAATGGATCGCGGCGCTCCGTCCAGGGCACAACCGCGTGCCGCGTATCGCGAAGAGCGATCCGGCGGACGCGCCTTGGCCTTTCGACGGCCCGATTGTTTTCGAGGAGCGTGAAGAGGCTTCGCACGCCCGAACCTTTCACGTTGTCGATAGATGGCGCTACATCGGCCATGCGCCGTCGCTCGCACAGGCGGCGACGCTGCATGCGTCCAGTGGCGCCGGGCCGTTCGAACTGTCGACCTATCGCATTCTGCAAACTCATCTTGCGCGCGGCTTGCGTGTGATGCCGTTGAGTATCCCGGCCGGCGCAGCAGCGCCGCTGGGCGCGCCGAGCCTCGCTTAACCGGTAGCTTGACGCGGGTTCTGCCGCACGTTTGACCGTGCGGCAAACCGATTAGCCGGTCGCGCCGACCCCTCCGGTTTCGCAAACATGGCCAAGTGCGCGCGTCAGTGCGCTCGAGCGGGTCGAGTCGTAACGGGTCAACGATTTCCAGTTAGCAAGCGATTGCGCCACGCGTGACGGACAATCCGGCGCCGCGCGCAGCGGTTGTACGCGCGCGAGCCCAGCCACCAGCGACTGCGTCAGCCGGTCCAGTTGCGGCCTCGTGCTGCTCGCGAGGTCGGGCGCCGGCCCTTCCGGCGGCCGCGTGCTGCGCCAGCTGTCAAACAGCGCGTTCTGCACGTCCTTGCTCGCGTCGATCTGATCCTGGAAGAAGGCATGAGCAAACGCCGGATCGACGTTCGCCGCAACGGCGCGCTTCTCGACGTCGGCGAGCAACGCGTTTTCGCGCGGCGTATCGGTGATCGCCTGATGGTTCGCCCACTTCCAGCGCGCAACGGGTTCTGCCAGCGCCAGACGTTGCGAAGCCAGCGCGATCAGATTGGTGAGCGCGGTGTCGTCGCCGTCCGCGACGGCGGGGGCAGGCGCGAGCGCAAGCGCGGTGAATAACGCGAGCGCGCATGACGTGCCAAAGCGATGCGAACGATTCATGGAAAGCAGGATTGGCCGAACAGCCGCGGAAGAAAAAACAGAAGAATAGACGATGCGTCAATCAAGCGGCGTGTTGACCGCTCAAAAACAAGTGCCTGAAATATTCAAGCGGACATCTGTTTAGAAGATGTGCATGAACTGACACTGGGCCGCACGGCCCAGCGCCGCGATCAAACAGCCGTAGTCACCGCCCCGAAGCGGATGCAAAACGATTGTCCAGACGCGCGCAAACCCTCGCCGCGCGCCGGCCGCGCGGACGCCGATGCTGCATCGCGCCACCGCATGATTACTTCGAGTCGCACGACTTGCGTTGTTCGTCGAAAAAGGCGCGAACGTGCTCAGGCAGTTCTGCACCCAGGAACTCGACGCCAGCGGGTTCCGGATCCGGGCTAAAAACTTTATCCGGGGTCGGAATCTTCGGTGGTTTGGCATCCATGATCTCTCTCCTTTACAAACCGATTATCTGCCTCGGTCCCCGTTTTGCACCAGTATCTGATGCGGCTCGCATGACGTTTGTTGCTTTAACGGCACACGCCAACCTGGGCGCGGAATGTTTGAATAGAATTTATCGGTTGGCTGCGCATCTTCCAGCTCTTGATGCTGCCAATCCAACAAGTTCGTTATTCCTTGCTACACCCTTCCCAGCCTTGCCCCGCGTGCCTTCAACGGATTAACTTTCGTACGTCCGTGCGTCAATCGTTCATATGTGCTGACATGAACAAAACAACTCATTTTTTGTGCGCTGCCGCATCGGCAGGATTTTCTTGCGGTGAGTCCGAGCGGTCGTTAATTACCGATCCGTTCAATCAGCCCCTAATCTTTTTGTTAACGAACGATTCAGCTCGTTCGTTGACGAGCGAGAATACTTTTTAAGTCATTCTCCGCAAATAAATACGCGCCACGTCCCCGGCGGAACGCAACGCGGTGAGTGGCGCTCGCAATGGGCGAACTCTTATGCGCGAGGGGCGGGAATCTTCACCGGCGCGGAGTAGGCCGCCGATTTGTCGCTGACTTCGACTTGGCCGTGAATTCGCGCCTGGTGGCCGTCGGCGAACATGTAATACGGGAAGGGGCGGGCCGGTTCCGATACCGCGTCGAGCCGGGCGATCAGTTCCGGCGCGAGCGTGAAGTCGAGCGAGCCGAGCGACTCCTGCAATTGCTCCGGCTTGGTCGCGCCGACGATGATGCTCGACACGCCGCGCTTCTGATGCAGCCAGTTGAGCGCGACCTGTGCCATCGGCCTGCCTGCCAGGTTCGCGACGGCCTCCAGTTCCGCGACGATCTGAAAGTTGCGCTCGGTCAGTTTGTCGAAGCCCGGCGGCGGCGCGCTTGCCACGCTCGCCAGCCGTCCACTGCCTGAGACGCTGGCAGAAGCGCCGCTTTGTGAAGGCCGATATTTCCCTGACAGCACACCCATGCCGAGCGGACTCCACGGCACGAGCCCCATACCCAGATTGGCGGCGAGATCGGCGAACTCGTTTTCCGCGTTACGCTCGATCATCGAGTATTCGAGCTGCATCGCCGCGACCGGCTCGAAGCCGCGCCAGTCGGCGAGGGTCTGCGCGCGCCCGGCGAACCACGCTGGCGTATCCGACAGACCGACATAGCGGATCTTGCCGGCGCGCACTGCGTCGTCCATGGCGCGCATCACTTCGTCTACCGGCGTCACGCGGTCCCACGTGTGCAGATAGTACAAGTCGATGTAGTCGGTACCGAGACGCTTGAGCGAGCCGTCGAGCGCGCGCAGCAGATTCTTGCGGTGGTTGCCGCCCGCGTTCGGATTGCCGGTCTCGGCGTTGTAGCCGTATTTGGTCGCGATCACCAAACGGTCGCGCAGGCCGCGCGCCGCAACGAATTTGCCTAGCCATTTTTCGCTGGTGCCTTCGGTGTACAGGTCGGCGGTATCGACAAAGTTGCCGCCGGCATCCAGGTACAGATCGAAGAGACGTTGAGCCGATTTTTCCTCGGCACCCCAGCCCCATTCGGTGCCGAAGGTCATCGTGCCGAGTGCGATCGGGCTCACGCGCAGACCCGAGCGGCCGAGCAGGTTATAGCGGTTCATCGTCATGTCAGTCTCCTTGAACAGTGACGCGAAACGAATCGCGTCGATGTGGCTATCGTGCGCCGATTCGTTTCGTGAAAAAATGCCGCTTGTCTGCAAAAATTATGAAGCTGGACTTAATAATAGGAGGTGCGATGGATCCTGCTCAGTTGCCGGCGCTGATGGCGTTCGCCTCTGTGGCGCGTCACGGCAGCTTTACGCATGCGGCCGGCGAAACCGGTGTGACGGCGTCCGCGCTGTCGCAAACCATCCGCGCGCTCGAGACGCAGCTGAACGTGCGTCTGTTCAACCGGACCACCCGGCGTGTGGCGCTGACCGAGGCCGGCGCGCAGTTCCTCGCGGACGTGGAACCTGCGCTGGCCGCGCTTGAGGCCGCTTTCGAAGCGCTCGACGAAACCCGTGACCAGCCCGCCGGAACGCTGCGCATCAATCTGCCGAGGGTCGCGAGCGAGTTGCTGGTGCTGCCGCATCTGGCTGAATTCACACGCCGCTATCCGCAGATCCGCCTGGACATGACGCTCGACGACGGGTTTGCCGACGTGGTCGGCGAAGGCTTCGACGCGGGCATCCGGCTCGGCGAGCGGGTGGCGCAAGACATGGTGGCGGTGTCGCTGGGCGGCGAGATTCGCATTGTCGTGGCAGGCTCGCCGGCTTATTTCGAACGCTACACGCCGCCCGCAACGCCCGCCGATCTCGCCGCTCACGATTGCCTGCGCTATCGCTTCTCGACCAGTGGCGGTATCTATCGATGGGAGTTTGCGCCGCCTGACGACCCGGCGCGCGTGTTCGAAGTCGAGACGCACGGCAGTTTCGTGACGAACGATCTGCGCACGATGGTGCAAGCGGCGGAGCAGGGCGTCGGTCTGCTGCACGTGATCGACGATTACATACGCGAGCAACTCGAAGACGGCCGGCTCGTGCGCGTGCTGGGTGGGTGGTGTCCGAGCTTTCCGGGGTTCTATCTGTACACGGCGAGCCGCGCGCAGATGCCGCTCAAGCTGCGCGCGCTAATCGATTTCCTGAAGGAAAAACGCGGCGCCGGCTGAGCACGCACTTCCTTCAGGCCAGTAACCGCTGCTGCAGATACGCGGCAGCGCGGCTGCCGACGCACGATGATCTCATTTTGCAACATAGGTAGATGACCGCCTGGTAAGCGCAGACGACCCGGTCCATTATTGGGACATCTATCCGTGGCCTAGAGTGCGGTGGATAACGGACGCCCAGGAACCAGCACGGAAGATGGCTATCTTTGCCCTTCGGAGGGTTCATCATGGAAAACGCGGTCTACTGGAATGGACGCCAGGTCGGAATCGAGTGCGCCGGCCGGATCTTATGGTTTTCGTCGGCGCCGAAGGAGGCGATCGCTGCGTACGGCACTCAGCAGACCACGAAAGACAAAGCCATCACCGAAGATGTCGTCGTGGCTCGCAACCTAGTCGTGATCGCCCGATGCGACAGGCTGGGTTTTTGAATCCATGATTGACTGGTGCGTTGCCTTTCTTTGAGAAAGTCTGCGCCAGGCACTGAAGCAACGCTGATTGATTGAACCTGATTGCGAAGCGGTCTCGCGTTCTGCAGAAAGCAAAAAGCCCAGTCGCGATGACTGGGCTTTTTGCTTGAATCTTGATGGTGCCGGAAAGAGGAATCGAACCCCCGACCTTCGCATTACGAATGCGCTGCTCTACCGTCTGAGCTATTCCGGCATCAGGAGAACCGAGATTATAGGGACTTCTTTACGAGCTTGGCAAGCCCCTATGCTCACTTTTTTGCTTCGAGGTGGTAGCGCGTGACGCGGTCGACTTCGTTCTTCGAGCCGAGGAACACGGCCACACGTTCGTGCAGGCTTTTCGGGATAATGTCCAGAATGCGCTTCTCGCCATTGGTAGCCGCACCGCCCGCCTGCTCGACGATGAACGCCATCGGGTTTGCCTCGTACATCAGGCGCAGCTTGCCCGGCTTGTCCGGCGTGCGCTTGTCGGCCGGGTACATGAAGACGCCGCCGCGATTCAGGATACGGTGCACGTCGGCCACCATCGACGCGACCCAGCGCATGTTGAAGTCGCTTTGGCGCGGACCGTCCTTGCCGGCGTTCAGTTCGCCGACGTATTGCTGGACCGGTTCGTACCAGTGGCGCGCGTTCGACGCGTTGATCGCATATTCACGCGTTTCCACCGGAATACGCATGTCGCTTTGCGTAAGCACCCACGAGCCGAGCTCGCGGTCGAGCGTGAAGCAGTTCACGCCGTTGCCGGTGGTCAGCACCAGCACGGTTTGCGGACCGTACACCGCATAACCGGCCGCCACTTGCTGCGTGCCCGGTTGCAGGAACGACTGTTCGGTGGGCTGCTGGCCGTCCGGGCAGCGCAGCACCGAGAAGATCGTGCCGATCGATACATTGACGTCGATGTTCGACGAGCCGTCGAGCGGATCGAACACAAGCAGGTATTCGCCCTTCGGGTAGTTGGCTGGGATCGGGAAGAACTGTTCCATTTCCTCCGATGCCATGCCGGCCAGGTTGCCGCCCCATTCATTCGCTTCGAGCAGGATTTCGTTCGACAGGATGTCGAGCTTCTTCTGCACTTCGCCCTGGACATTCTCGCTGCCCGCCGTGCCGAGCGCATCGCCCAGCGCGCCCTTGCTGACGTGGTAGCTGATCGCCTTGCACGCGCGCGCAACGACTTCGATCAAAAGGCGCAGGTCGGCCGGCAGGTTGTTGGTCTCGCGCTGCTGCTCGATCAGGTACTTCGTGAGAGTGGTACGACGTTGCAAAGCCATTGCTGTACTCCGGGGAGGCTTGAGGAATATCTCGATTTTAACCGCTGGTTGTGTCTACTCCGTGCTTTTGAGATGTAAGGGTGTGCGGTGACGTCGCCGAGCGCTGTATTGCGCGGCGAAATTCAGGCTTTGCGGCGTGCCTTGATGGCCGTGACATGGCCGGTGAGGCTGGCGGCGAGCGCTGCTGCACGGGCATGCTCGGGCGTGATTTTCGGCATTTTCGGCCGGTTCGCCTTCGGCATCGGCTCGATCTCGCGTTCGATCTGCTCGCCGGCCGCCGCGGTGGCGACGCGCAGGTCGTAGCCGATCTGCAGGTTCAGCCAGAACTGCGCGCTCGCGCCGAAGTAACGCTCGAGTCGCAGCGCGGTATCGGCCGAGATGGCACGCTTGCCGCGCACGATGTCGTTGATGCGCGGCGCCGGTACGCGCAGCGCAAGCGCGAGCGCATTGACGGACATGCCGAGCGGTTCAAGGAACTCGCAGCGCAGAATCTCGCCCGGATGGATTTCCGGGATGCGTTCGCCGGTGTCGATGTCGGAGAAATCGATGCTCTCCAGATCGGAGCGTTTGATGACCATGCCGGTCTCCCAATAATCAGTGATAGTCGACAATCTCGACATTCAGCGCCTCGCCGTCGACAAAATGAAAACAGATGCGCCACTGTGCGTTGATGCGAATGCTCCATTGCCCGCTGCGCTGACCCTGTAAGGCTTCGAGCCTGTTACCGGGCGGCGTGTGCAAGCTGTGGATCGAATTGGCTGCGTCGATCATCAGCAGCTTGCGCCGTGCGAGTGCCTGCATGTGAAGCGGCAGTGAATGCACGAACCTGCCCTGAAAGATTCTCGCCGTAGCTTTGTCGCCGAATGTCGTGATCATGGGATGATATAACGCATAGCGTTAAACGTAAACCGTTAAATGAATGCGTTTACTTTCGCCCTGCCGATACGATACGAACAGTCGTCCAGATGGCTAACGTTGCCGTCAAGCCGCCGCGTCAGGACGAAAAAAAGCCGGCAACACGTGCCGGCTCTTTGCATGCCAAAAGTGCTTTCAGATAGTCATCACGCCAACGCCTTCTCCACAATCTCCCGCACGTCGCGCGACTTCACCTGCGAAGCGACTTTTTCCAACGCCGCGCGCATGCCGTCGCGCAGCGTCGGCGTAAAGCGGCGCCACAATTCCAGCGAGCGGGCGAGGCGGGCGGCCACTTGTGGATTGAGTGCGTCGAGCGCGATCACCTGGTCTGCCCAGAACGCGTAGCCCGAGCCATCTTCAGCATGGAACTGCGCCGGATTCGCCGCGCAGAAGCTGAAAATCAGCGAGCGCGCGCGATTCGGGTTCTTCAGGTTGAACGCCGGATGCGCCATCAGCTTGCGCACGACGTCGATCACCGGCCGCTGCGGGCTGCCGCGTTGTGTTGCTTGCAAAGCGAACCACTTGTCGATGACGAGCGGCTCCTTTTCGAAGCGCCGGTAGAAGTCGTCCAGCGCCTGCTGCGCCTCCACGCTGCCGCCGTTGGCCGCCGACGCATTGAGCAGTGACGACAACGCCGCCGAGCGGTCGGTCATGTTGTTGGCCACGGCGTACTGCGCGGACGCGAGGCGCACGGCTTCTGCCGGATCGTCCAGTTCCGCGAGATACGACAGCGCGAGATTCTTCAACACGCGGTGACCTGAAGCGGTAGGCGTCGCCTCGTATTCGCCCGGCGTGCCATGTTGCTCGTACACCGTCAGCCAGTCTTTCTTCAGCGCGTTCGCGAGACGCTTGCGCACGAACTGGCGTGCCGCGTGAACCGCCGCCGGATTCGATTCGGCCATCTGTTCGGCCAGATACGCTTCCGACGGCAGCATCAGCGCCAATTCGCGGAACGCCGGCGAGAGCGTCTCGTCGGTCAGTACGCGGGCGAACGCGGCGACCACCGAATCGTCGAGTTGCAGCGGCGCGCCGGCCGCCGCGCGCCCGGCCAGCGCCAGCAATTCGCGCGTGGCGAGCCGTTGACCGGCTTCCCAACGGTTGAATGGATCACTGTCATGCGCGAGCAGGAACGCCAACTGGTCGACCGAATAGTCGTACTCGACGATCACCGGCGCCGAGAAATTGCGCAGCAACGAGGGTAGCGGTTCTTGCGCGACGTTGACGAACGTGAAGGTCTGTTCGGTCTGCGTGAATTCGAGCACCCGCGTGGTGGAGGGGCCGGCTTGGGCTTCACCTTCCATTTGCAGCGGCAGATCCGCGCCATCCTTGCCGATCAGGCCAATCGCGAACGGGATCAGCAGCGGTCCTTTTTGCGTTTCGCGCGCGGCCGGCGCGGCCTCGCCATAACCTTGCGTGAGCGTCACGCTGTAGCGTTGCTGCGCGGCGTCGTACCTGGTCCGAACGGACACGCGTGGCGTGCCGGCCTGGCTGTACCAGCGCTCGAATTGCGCGAGATCGCGGCCATTCGCATCGGCAAGCGCGTGACGGAAATCGTCGCAGGTCACGGCCTGCCCGTCGTGGCGCTTGAAGTACAGGTCCATGCCCTTGCGAAAACCGTCGCGGCCGAACAGCGTCTGATACATCCGCACGACTTCCGAGCCTTTCTCGTAGACCGTCATCGTGTAGAAGTTGTTGATCTCGACGTAGCTTTCCGGGCGTACCGGATGCGCCATCGGACCGGCATCTTCGGCGAACTGCATCTGGCGCAGCACGCGCACGTCCTCGATGCGTTTGGTGGCGCGCGCGGCTTCATCCGTCGCACCGCCGGCCATGTCGGCCGAGAATTCCTGATCGCGGAACACCGTCAGGCCTTCTTTCAGGCTCAACTGGAACCAGTCGCGGCAGGTCACGCGGTTGCCGGTCCAGTTGTGGAAGTATTCATGGCCGACCACTGCCTCGATGTTCGCGAAGTCGGTGTCCGTTGCCGTTTCAGGATTCGCCAGCACGTACTTCGTGTTGAAGATGTTGAGCCCTTTGTTTTCCATCGCGCCCATGTTGAAGTCGCTCACCGCGACGATCATGAAGCGGTCCAGATCGAGTTCGAGCCCGAAGCGCTCCTCGTCCCAGCGGATCGAGTGGGTCAACGAATCCATCGCGTGACGGGTCTTGTCCAGGTCGTGCGGTTCGACCCATACTTGTAACAGCTTGTCCTTGCCCGAGCCGCTCTTCACGCGTTCTTCGAGCGCGACCAGCTTGCCCGCGACCAAGGCGAACAGGTAGCTCGGCTTCCTGAACGGATCTTCCCAGCGGGCGAAATGGCGGCCGTCCGGCAGATCGCCTTCTTCGAGCAGATTGCCGTTCGACAGCAGCACCGGATAGTCGGTCTTGTTGGCGCGCAGCGTGACCGTGAAGGTCGCCATGACGTCCGGGCGGTCGAGGAAATAGGTAATGCGGCGAAAGCCCTCGGCCTCGCACTGCGTGAAGAAGTTGCCGCCCGACACATACAGGCCCGACAGCGTGGTGTTCTCCGCCGGATTGCAAATGCTAGTGAGCGTCAGTTCGAAAGCGTCGGGCACGTTGTCGAGGATCAAACCGTGCTCGTGCGCATGCGTACTGGTAAAGGGCGTACCGTCGATCGCGGCGCTGACGAACTCGAGTTGTTCGCCCATCAATTCGAAATGCGCGGCGCGGGGGGCGTCCGGATTGCGGCGCACGCGCATCGTGTTCTTGACGACGGTGCGTTCGGGGACCAGATCGAACTCCAGTGCGACGGTGTCGATCAGGAAGGCGGGCGGCGCGTAATCGGCGCGGCGGATCACATTGGGCGTTGCGGTATCGGCCATGGCGTTCTGTAGTGATGGGACTCGAGCCGTCACGCGCGAGAAGGGCACGCGAGCCGGGCTTGTCGAGCCATTGTACAAAGCCTCGGCGGATCGTGCGGGGCGAACTTTTTACCGAATCGCCAGGTCAGCGTATTATCGGTCGCGCCTTCGCGGGGCGCGCGCTTTAGCGCGCGAAAGCATGCGAACGCACGAACCCGGTCAAGACTGGCGATAACAGGCAACACGAGGTAGACCATGAACATCGATCGATGGACCCGCCGCGCCACGCTGCTGCTAGCGACGCTGACGGTGCTGCTGTCCGGCTGCACGACCTACGTGACCACCCAGGTCACGGCCTTCTCCGACTGGAGCGGCAACGACGCCACGCGGACCTATGCGTTCACCCGGGCGGCGGATCAAAAGAACAACCTCGAACTCTCCACCTACGAGCGCATTGTCGCCAATGAACTCGCGCCGTATGCGTTCCGTCTGGTCGACGCATCGCAGGCGCGTTATCTGGTTGGGCTGTCGTATGGCATTCGCTCGGACATGGTGACGGTGGCCGAGCCGGTCTACTACAACCCTTGGCCGGCGCCTTATTGGGGCCGGCCGTTCGACCCGTGGGGACCGTGGGGGCCGTACCCGGCCGGGTACGTGAATCAGAGCTACCCGATCTATACGCATCTGCTCGGCGTGCGGATCACCGAGCGTACAACCGGCAAGGAGGTCTATAACGTGACCGCGCGCAACTCCGGCGGCGAATCGTCGTTGGTGCGGGCCATGCCTTATCTGGCGCGCAGTGCGCTGGCCGACTTCCCGCTCGGCAACGGCGTCGTGCACACGGTGAAGATTCCGCTGGACAAGGACGGCGGGGCATCGAACGAGGTTGCCGGAACGGGCGCCGCGCCTGCCGCAGCGCCGGCGTCAGGCGCGAAGGTCGTGCAGTAAGCGAGCGCCTCGCTTACCTACGCGCGCTGCGGCGCAACAAAAAAAGCGGCCCGGCAGGTCATCCTTGCCGGGCCGCTTTGTTTTGCAGCTTGCCTGTGAGGCTAGCGGCCACCGCCACAGTCACTCACGGCCGCCCCGCTTAAACGCCGACACCGAACAACGCCATCGTCCCCAGAATCACGAACATCACGGCGGCGATGCCATGCACGAGCTTGGTCGGCAGCTTATGGGCGAAGCGGTCGCCGAGCAGGATTGCCGGCACGTTGGCGATCATCATGCCGAGCGTCGTGCCCGCCACCACGCCGAAGAAATCGTGAAAGCGCGCCGCGAGCGCGACGGTCGCGATCTGCGTCTTGTCGCCCATTTCCGCGAGAAAGAAAGTCACCACGGTCGCGCCGAACACGCCGAAGTGCGTGCGGCTGGTGTTGGCTTCTTCGTCGTCGAGTTTGTCGGGCACCAGAATCCACAGGCCCATCGCGATGAATGACGCAGCCAGCGCCCAGCGCATGATGGTTGGCGTGAGAAGCGAGCCGAGCCACGCGCCGAGGGCGCCGGCGCAGGCATGATTGACGAGGGTGGCGGCCAGCACGCCGAGAATGATCGGCAGCGGCTTGCGATAACGGGCGGCAAGGACGAGCGAGAGCAATTGCGTCTTGTCGCCGATTTCGGCGAGCGCGACCGCTCCGGTCGAAATGAGAAAAGCGTGATCCACGTTTTGATTGTCCCCGGGCCGAGATATGAACGAGCGACGACCCACGACACGCCGGGCCCTCTTACGGCGCGTGTGGATCATCGGTCTCGCCAGGCCAGAGGCTGCGGCTGCCATGGCCGTACAGGCCAAGTCTGTTGACAGGCGCCCCCGCGAATCGCACGCTCGACGCACCCAGATCACAGCGGCGCAGACGTGTCGCGGGGCGGCTACTCCCCAATGAGGGACGGAGTATAACAGGCCAGAATGCGCGACGCCCGAATCCGGCACTGCCGCCACCAATAAAACGCCGTAACAGTCCGTTTGCGCGAGCCGAAGCACCTGTGAAGCATTGCCATCGCGGCGAGCGGAATCGTCGAAGTGTGCCGAACTGAAACAGATGTATAGAAAGATAAATGAAAGCATGTGCGGCCACGTTTGCCGGGCGCTCTCAGCAGGACAGCCCGGCGCAAGCGGCTTTACAGCGCAATCGCGCGCGCAGAAGTGCCGCGGGAGTAGCGGATGGCTGACGTCAAGCCGCCCGTCGCACCCGCAATACGGATACAGATGGATACGTCTTTTGTGGCTGATTTAATCCAGAATATTCAGTATGATTCCGGCGACCACAGGGAGCCTTGAACAATCCACCGTAAAAGCGGCAATGGCGACTCAATAATTGGGGTCGTGTTCCGTTAACTCGCTGAACCTTATAAGAAGATTGGATTGAGCCCCGTTTGGAGATTGCCGATCCGCGCGGCGCGCACATGCTGTGACGGCTGTGTTTCCCGTCAGGCGTCCTCAGCCTCTCCTCGCTTCTACGCGCGAACACCGATATGCCCGATCTGCACTGGACCATTCCGGTCGCTCGCTGGTCTAGCTGGCCTGCTGCCGCATCTGCCGCACCCGATATCGGCTTCATCGAGCCGATCGTGCGGCGTCGCCTGAGCACTTTGTCCAGGATCGCCCTGAAGGTGGCGCATGATTGCGTGGCGCAAGATGACGTGCGGGTCGTGTTCGCCTCGCGCCACGGCGAATTGCGGCGCACCACCGACATATTGCGCTCCATCAGCGCGGGCGAGCCGGTGTCGCCGACCGCTTTCAGTCTGTCCGTGCTGAACGCGATGACCGGCGTGTTCGGCATTGCGCGCGGCGATCGCTCCGCCGCAAGTGCAATCTCCGCTGGCGCCGAAACGCTCGGCTATGCGCTGCTCGAAGCGTACGCACAATATGCGACGCAGCCTGCATCGCCGGTGCTGCTGGTGTACGCCGACGAACCGGCCGATCCCAGGTACGGCACCATTGAAGATGAAGTGCAGGGTGGTGCGATCGCGATCCTGCTGAACAAGGAAACGGCGGTGGGGCAACTCGTCTGCACGCTGTCCGGCGCGGATGCGGCGGCATCTGGCTCTGGATCTGCGCAAGCAAACCCGGCGGAAGCAGGTGCAGAAACAGACGCGGACGAGCGGTTTGCGACCCAGAGCCAGGCGCTGCAACACTGTCTCGACACTCGCAAATCCGCTGCGTGGCAAGGCACAGGCGTCACATGGCATTGGAGCTGGCATGACTGCGCGGCTTGATTATGGCTGGCGGTTCTGCGCGACAGGCATGGCGTTCGTGGTGTTTGGCATCTGCGGCGTGCTGTTCTCGGTGCTGGTGTTCCCGTTCGCGTGGCTATGGCCGCATCGGGTGTCGCGTCAGCGTGCGGTGACGAGCGTGATCCATTGGTTTTTCCGCGCGCTGGTCGCGGTGTTGCAGCGTATCGGCGTGATGGAGTTCGAGGTGTCGGGTGCACAGGTGTTGCGCGCGGCCGGGCCGGCGATCGTCGTCGCCAATCATCCGACTTATCTCGACGTGATGGTGCTGCTGTCGTTGACGCCGCGTGCCTGTTGCGTGGTGAAAAACGCGCATTGGAGCAACCCGTGTTTCTGGGGGATCGTGCGCTCGGCTGAATATGTGAGCAACGCCGATCCGTCGGCGCTCGTCGAAGCCGGCGCGCGGCAGCTTGAGGCAGGCTATACGATGATCATTTTTCCCGAAGGCACGCGCAGCCCCGCGCCGAACCGGCTGCACGCGTTTTCACGCGGTTTCGCGCATATGGCGCTGAAAGCCGGCGCGCCGATCGTGCCGGTGCTGATGGATTGCGATCCGCCGGCGTTCACCAAGCAGATGCGCTGGTACGACGTGCCGGCGCGTGCTTTCCGGATGCGCGTGAACGTGCTCGAGCCGCTTGGCGTCGAGCAGCTTGCGGCCCACGACACTTCACCGTCTCTCGCGGCGCGCAGCGTGACGAGCGCCATCGAAGCACACATTACTCAGCACCTGTTCGATTATGGATTCTTTAAAACTGGAAATTAAACAGCTTCTGATCGAAGCGCTCGATCTGGAAGACCTGAGCCCCGCCGATATCGACGACGACGCCCCGTTGTTCGATACGGACGGCATCGGTCTCGACTCGATCGACGCGCTCGAAATCGGCATCGTGCTGCGCAAACAATACCAACTGACCATCGCAGCGAACGATGAACGCACGCGCGAATACTTCCGTTCGATCAGTACACTGGCCGCGCTGGTCGCCAGTCAGCGCGCAGCGGCGCACGCTGTGAGCGAAACCACAAAGAAGGGGGAATAAATCGTGTCCGAGGCAGATATTCTTGAGCGCATCCGCGCCATCTTCAAAGAGAACTTCGCGATCGAGCCGGAACGCGTGACGCCCGAGGCGAACCTGTTCGAAGACCTCGATCTCGACAGCATCGATGCAGTCGATCTCGCGATCAAATTGCAGGAAATGACCGGCCGCCGCATCAAGCCGGAAGAGTTCAAGTCGGTGCGCACGGTCGGTGATGTGATCGGTGCGGTCGAATCGCTGCTGGCGGCGCAGGGCTGATGCCGTCCGTGCGCTCGCGCATGCAAGCGGCAGCCGGCCCTCGCGGCGAGGCTGCCCCCGGCGCCGAGCGCCGCTGGGCCGGGACCGTTGTGCAGGTCGCGTTGAAACTCGCGTATCCCGCGCTGATTCTGTGCGCGTGGCGTTGGGACACGCCGCGCTATGTCGGCTGCATGCTGTTCGCTATTTTGTGGCTGCAACGCTGGGCGGGCAGCGGCGCGGTCGCGACGTCGCTGCGGCGGCTCTCCGCGATCGATTGGGCCGTGGCCTTGCTGCTGAGCTGTGCATCCGCGGCGATCGTGCTGACCAATAGCGAGCTGCTGTTGCGCCTCTATCCGTCGCTCGTCAATCTGGGCCTGTTGATCGCGTTCGGCGCGACGCTCGTGCGCGGCCCGTCGATAATCGAAAAATTCGCCCGGCTGGGCAATCCGGATCTGCCGCCGGCCGCCGTGCGCCATACGCGCCGCGTGACGCAGGTGTGGTGTGTGTTCTTCGTGCTGAACGGCGCATTTTCCGTTTACACCGCTTTGTACTGGAGCCGCGCGAGCTGGTCGCTCTATAACGGTGCGATCGCGTACGGGCTGATCGGCGTGCTGCTGGTGGCCGAAGTGCTCTGGCGTTATCTGGTCGTGCTGCCGCGAGCCGCGCGTTCGGAGGCATGATGAACTACCCCCACGCTCACATTCGTTCGCTGCCCCCCAAGGGGGCCGCGGCCTCCCTTGGGGCGGCCCGGCGGGAGGCCGCATGATCGCGTTGCACGATCTGCTGTCGGCAACGCATGACGCCGTGGCCGGCAATGCGCCGGTATGCCGCGATGGCGGCGCGGTGTTCGACCGCGCGGCGTTTCGCGCGCGCGTGTCGAGCCTCGTTGCGAGGTTGCGCGAGCAGGACGCGAAACGCTACGCGCTATGCATCGACGATCCGTTCGACTTCGCCTGCGCGCTGTTCGCGTTGCTCGCTTGCGGCAAGGAGCCGGTGATCCCGGCGAATGCGACCCCCGGTTATCTTGCCGATCTTGCCGAAGCCTACGATGCCGTGTTGACCGACGCGGACCTGGCGGCGTTCGCGCTGACGCCGACCGATGCGCAAACAACCACCGATCACACCATCGATCCGCACGCCCCGTTGACGCTCTACACCTCGGGCAGCAGCGGCACCCCTAAGCCGATCCGCAAGACGCTCGCGCAGTTCAATGCCGAAGTGCATACGCTCGAAAAGCAGTGGGGCGCTTTGATCGGCGACGCGACGATGCTGGCCAGCGTGCCGCATCACCATATCTACGGCTTGCTGTTTCGCGTGTTGTGGCCGCTCGCCGCGGGCCGCGCGTTCGACCGTGCGATCAGCGTCGAGCCGCTGCATTTGCAAACGCAAATCGAGCAATGCGGCGCGACGGTGATCGTTTCGACGCCCGCGCAATTGTCCCGTTGGCCTGCGTTGCCCGGCTTCGCAGCGTTGACGCCCGCGCCGCGTGCCTTCTTCTCATCCGGCGGCCCGCTCGCACTGGAAGCCGCACAGGAATACGCCGCCGCCTACGGCGCCGCGCCGCTCGAAATCTACGGCAGCACGGAAACCGGTGGCATCGCGTGGCGGCGCCAGGATCAGAGCGATGCGTGGCAACCGGTGGCGGGCATCGAAGTGCGCCGCGACGAAGACGGTGCGTTGAACGTTCGCTCGCCCCATCTCGATCACCGCGGCTGGCATCGTACCGACGACAGAATCGCCTTCGATGCCGATGGCCGCTTCCGCCTGCAAGGCCGTCTCGATCGCGTGCTCAAGCTCGACGGCAAGCGCGTGTCGCTGCCGGAACTCGAAGCGCGTCTCGCGCAGCATCCGTATGTCGCGCAAGCGGCGGTCGTGCCGTTGGAAGGCGCCTCGCGCGAGCGCGTCGGCGCTGTGGTCGCGCTGACCGGAGCGGGCAGCGAAGCATTGCGCGGCGAGGGCCGCGTGCTGCTCGCGCAAACCTTGCGCCGTCATCTGGCCGCGTATTTCGACGTAGTGGTGCTGCCGCGACATTGGCGCTTTCGCATCACGTTGCCGTTCGATGCACGCGGCAAGCTGCCCGTTGCCGCCGTCGCTGGCGCTTTCGACGCACGCGCGGACGGCGTCGAAGTGCTCGCCGAAGCGCGCTGCGCCGGGACGCTGCACTACGAACTGCGCGTGCCGCCGACGCTCGTGCATTTCGCGGGCCATTTTCCCGGTTTGCCGATTCTGCCGGGCGTCGTGCAGGTCGACTGGGCGATGCGTCTGGCCGCCGAGCACGTGCCGGCTGTGCGCAAGCTTGCGTCGATCGACCGGCTCAAGTTCATGGCGCCGGTGCTGCCGGGCGCGCTGTTGAATCTCACGCTCGCACACGATGCCGCACGGCAGCGCGTGCAGTTCGCATACCGGCTCGACGGGCGCGAATGCGCATCCGGCGTGATCGTGTATCGGGAGTCTGCGTGATGAGCCTTGTCCCGTGCATTGTTATTCCGATCTATAACCACAAGGACGCGATCGGCGCGACCGTCGCCAATCTGGCGGTGCATGGGTTGCCGCTCTTCGTCGTCGATGACGGCAGCGATGAGGCGACGCAGCAGGTGCTCGCCGCGCTCGCTCAACGATACGCTGGCCAACTCACGCTGTTACGGCTGCCGGTCAACGGCGGCAAAGGCGCGGCGGTGATGGCGGGGTTGCGAGCCGCGCGCGAGGCGGGCTACACGCACGCGCTGCAAATCGACGCCGACGGCCAGCACGACGCTACGGACGTGCCGCGCTTCATCGAAGCCGCGCAAGCCGAGCCAGGCGCGGTGATTCTGGGCCGCCCCGTCTACGACGACAGCGTGCCGAAGTCGCGCCTCTACGGCCGTTATCTGACGCACGTGTGGGTATGGATCGAAACGCTCTCGCTGACGATTCGCGATTCGATGTGCGGCTTCCGCCTGTATCCGCTTGCGTTGGTCTGCGAGTTGATCGACAGCGTGCAATTGCCGACGCGGATGGACTTCGACATCGAGATTCTCGTGCGTCTCCATTGGCGGCGCGCGGCGTTCCGCTCGATCCCCACGCGTGTCACCTACGCCACCGATGGCGTGTCGCATTTCGACGTGCTGTGGGACAACGTGCGTATCAGCCGCAGTCATACCCGGCTCGTGTTCGGCATGCTGTGGCGTCTGCCGATGCTGCTCGCGCACAAAGTGATGCCGCGGCGCTCCGCCATGACAAGCGATCAGGAAGAGCAGGACTGGTGGCGTATCGCAGAACGCGGCAGTCATTTGGGCATGTCCTTGCTCGCGCTCAGCTGCAAGCTCTTCGGCCGCCGTTTCACCGCGCTGTGGCTGCATCCGATCGTCGCGTATTTTCTGCTGACGGGACGCGCCGCGCGCGAAGCGTCGAGCAACTACTTCACGCACCTCAGCCAGGCCGCGCCGCAGGAGCGCACGCCGCGTCCAGGTTGGCTGTCCGCCTATCGGCACATGCTGGCGTTCGCGCAATCCGGCTTCGACAAGCTCGCCGCATGGTCCGGCCGCGTCAGCAATGCGGACGTCGAATTCGAAGATCCGTCTGCCTTCGAGGCGTTGGTCGCGAGCGGCAAGGGCGCGCTCGTGATCGGCGCGCATCTCGGCAATCTGGAGATGACCCGCGCGCTCGCCGCGCAAGGCGCGCACGCGAAGGTCACGGCGGTTGTCTACACCGAACACGCGCGGCGCTTCAATAGCGTGCTGGCGTCGGCGAACAGCGAGTTCGCGCGGCATCTGCTCGAAGTCAGCGACTTCGGGCCACAGACCGCGATGATGATGCAGGAGCGCGTCGACGCGGGCGAGTTGCTGGTGATCGTCGGCGACCGTGTGCCCGCGCACGAATTGGGTCGCACGACCGAAGCGCAATTTCTCGGCTCGACCGCGCCGTTCGCGCAGGGCCCGTATGTGCTCGCGCATGCGCTAGGCTGTCCGGTCTATCTGTTTTTCTGCCTGAAAGAGCGCGACGGTTACCGTCTTTACTTCGAGCCGTTCGCCGAGCGCATCGAGTTGCCGCGCCGCGAACGCGCCCAGCATCTGGCGGCGTGGGCGCAGCGTTACGCGGCGCGTCTCGAACACTATTGCCGCAAGGCGCCATATCAATGGTTCAATTTTTTCGATTTCTGGGCCAGCCCCAAGCGAGGCGCAAATGGCCGAACATGATTTGATCGACGGTGCAAATGCGGCCGCTCAGGTGGCGCCGGTGGCGCAGGTGGTTGTGGGCGGTCGCAAGCTGACGATCGAAGAGGTCGTCGCGATCGCACGGCATCGTGCGCCGGTTGCGTTGAGCGCCGATCCGGCGTGGCGCGAGCGCATCGAACGCGGCGCGGATTTCCTGCGGCGGCATCTCGCGGCGGGCGCCACCGTGTATGGCGTCAACACCGGTTATGGCGACGCGTGCGTGGTCGACGTGCCGATGGAACTCGTCGAAGCGTTGCCGTTGCTACTGACGCGCTATCACGGCTGCGGCATGGGCGCCTATCTCGACGACGCGCAGACACTCGCGGTGATCGCCGCGCGACTCAACTCGCTGGCCTATGGTTTTTCCGGCGTGCGCACCGTGTTGCTCGAACGCCTTGCCGATCTGATCAATCATCGCGTGTTGCCGCGCATTCCGTCCGAAGGTTCGGTCGGCGCGAGCGGCGATCTGACGCCGCTCTCGTATGTGGCCGCGGCCTTGGCCGGCGAGCGCGACGTGCTGTTCGAAGGCCGATTGCGCGACGCGCGCGAAGTGTGGGCCGAACTCGGCCACGCCCCGTTGACGCTTGCGCCGAAGGAGGGCCTCGCGCTGATGAACGGCACCGCGGTGATGACGGGTCTCGCCTGTCTTGCCTTCGCGCGAGCCGATCATCTGACGCGGCTGAGCGCGCGCCTCACGGCGCTCTCGACCGTCGCGCTCGACGGCCGCGCCGCGCATTTCGACGCGATGCTGTTCGAAGTGAAGCCGCACGCGGGCCAGGCCGAAGCCGCCGCGTGGATTCGCGCCGATCTGGCAGGACGCGAAGATACGCCGGGGCATCGTCTGCAAGACCGTTACTCGATTCGCTGCGCGCCGCATGTGATCGGTGTCGCACGCGATGCCTTGTCGTGGGTGCGCCGCGATGTCGAGAACGAACTGAACAGCGCCAACGACAACCCGCTGATCGATCCGGACAACGAACGCGTGCTGCACGGCGGCAACTTCTACGGCGGCCATATCGCGTTCGCGATGGACTCGCTGAAAGTGGCGGTCGCCAATCTAGCCGATCTGATGGACCGGCAACTCGCGCTGCTGGTCGATGTGAATTTCAACAACGGCCTGCCGCGCAATCTGTCGGGTGCCGTGCCCGCGCGCGCCGCGATCAATCACGGTTTCAAGGCGGTGCAGATTTCATCGTCAGCATGGACCGCCGAAGCGTTGAAGAACACGATGCCCGCAAGCGTGTTTTCGCGTTCGACGGAAGCGCACAATCAGGACAAAGTGAGCATGGGCACGATCGCCGCGCGCGACTGTTTGCGCGTACTGGAATTGACCGAGCAGGTCGCCGCCGCCCATACACTGGCGACGGTGCAGGCGGCGCGGCTGCGTTTGCGCATCGACGGCACGACGCCGGTCCCCGCGCCGCTGCAAGCGTTCATCGATAGCGTGACGGCGCAATCGCCATTCGTCGACGAAGACCGCGCTTTGGAAAGCGAGCTGCGCGCGCTGACCGCGCGGATTGCCGATTGCGATCTGGTCGAAGATTATCGCGGAGGCGCCGGCGCATGACTGAATCCCGCAAGGTGCTGGCGGCGAGCGCGACGGTCGAAGTGCCGTTTCACGATGTCGATGCGATGAACGTGTGCTGGCACGGCCACTATCTGAAGTACTTCGAGATCGGCCGCGCCGCGCTGCTGCGCACGTTCGACTACGACTATCGCGAGATGCAGGCATCAGGCTATCTGTGGCCGATCGTCGAGGCGCATCTGAAGTATGTGCGGCCGGCCACCTACGGTCAGAAGATCGAAGTGCGCGCGCAACTGCTCGAACACGAAAACCGCCTGAAAATAGGCTATGAAATCGTCGATTGCGCATCCGGCACGCGGCTGACGCAGGGCTATACGATCCAGGTCGCCGTCGACGCCGCGACGCAGGAATTGCAGTTCGTGTCGCCGCCGGTTGTGTTCGACAAACTGGAGCGCGCATGGGCCCGATGAACTTCCGCGGCATGGTTGCGGGCGCGTTGCTCGCGTTAAACATGGCGGCAGCATTACCCGCGTTAGCGGCGGCAACCACGCCTGACGCGGGCAACCCCGCACTCGTCTCGCAGATCGCCTCGCACCTCGCCCAGGCGAAGGGCGTTCGCGCGCAATTCACGCAGACGCAAACGCTCGCCGCGATGAAGCAGCCGCTCGTGAGCACCGGTTCGCTGTTGTTCTTCCGCGAGCGCGGCGTGATCTGGCAGATCGACACGCCGTACAAAGCCACCTACGTGATCACCGATGCGGGTGTCGCCGAGGTCAACGCCAACGGCCAGCGCGTGACGGCACGCGGCGCGCAAGGCACCCGCGGCGTCGCGCAAGTTTCGAAGATGATGCGCGCGATGCTCGGCGGAGATCTGTCGGCGCTGTACTCGCAATTCGACGTGCAAGCCGAAGGCAGCGCCGCGCAATGGCGCATGCAACTGACGCCGAATCAGCCGCAAATCGCGCAGTCGATCAAAGGCTTGCAGATGAATGGCGGCGACTATCTGCAAAGCCTGCGCATCACGCTGGCGAACGGTGACATCACGAAGCTCGACTTCGCAAAGAGCGCGGCCGTTACCGAGCCGACGCCTGCTGAGCGCACTTTGCTCGGGGTGCCGTAATGCAGGTGCTGCAACGGCGGTCCGCGAAACAGGCGTGGGGCATGCGCGCCGCGTGGCTGCTGCTCGCGCTCGTCGCGGCGCTGTACTGCGGCTGGCGTTTCGCCGGGCCGTCGCCGTTGCAGACCAATCTGCTCGCGTTGTTGCCTGCTACCGAAGCGGATCCGGTCGCCGAAAAAGCGGTCGATGCGCTGGCGAGCGCGCTTGGCGACCGCACGGTTTTTCTCGTCACCAGCAACGACGATGCGCACGCGAAAGCGGCGGCGAAACAACTTGGCGCTTCACTGCGGAAGAGCGGTGCGTTCGGATCGGTGACGGCGGAATTGCCGCCGTTCAATCTGTCGCAGATCGCCGCGTTGTACATGCCGTATCGCTTCGGCTTGCTGGCGCCGGCTGACCGCACTGCGCTAGCAAGCGGTTCGGCCACGTCATTGCACGACGCCCCGAAGGAAGTCCCCCGCCCCGAAGGAAGTCCGCTTGGGGGATTGGAGGACGCGCTCGCTCAACGCATCTACAGCCCGTTACGCGGCGGCCTGACAACGCCGCTCGCCGACGATCCCTTCGGCTGGCTCGAACATTGGCTCGGGGGCCTGCCGCTGGCAACATCGAATCTCGAACTCGAAGACAACCTGCTGGTTGCGCATCGCGGCGCCGCCACCAGCGTGCTGATCGTCGCGACGCTGCCGGGCTCCGCATACGAATCGAAGACGCAGCACGCGGTGCTCGATGCGCTTGCACGCGGCGAAAGCGCGTTGAAACAGTCGTTCCCCGACGTGTCGGTCGCGAGAACCGGCGCGGTGTTCTATGCGGAATCGGCGCGCAGCGCGTCCGAACATGAAGTGCATCTGATCGGCGTTGCATCGTTGTGTGGGATTGCATTGCTGATGCTGTGGGTATTCCGCTCGCCGCGCTTGCTGTTGTTCGGCTTTGTTTCGACGGCGCTCGGCATCGTCTGCGCGCTGGCCGTGACGATGCTGGTGTTCGGCAAGCTGCATCTGTTGACGCTGGTGTTCGGCGCCAGCCTGATCGGCGAGGCGGTCGATTATTCGATTCAGTACTTCGTGATCTATCTCGGCGGCGGACGCGATTGGGATGCGCGCCGCGGCGCGCGCGCGGTGCGTCCGGCGTTGACCGTTGCGCTCGTCACCAGCCTGCTCGGTTACGCGATCCTGACGTGGGTGCCGTTTCCCGCGCTCAAGCAGATCGCCTGCTTCGCGATTGTAGGCATCGTGACGGCGTTCGCGTCGGTGCTGTGGTTGTTGCCCGCACTGCTGGTGCGTGCGGCGAAGCGCAGCCCGCAGCGCCTATTCGCCGGGGCTGCGCGCATGTTGACGGTGTGGCATCGCGTGATCGGCGGCAAGCGCGCGTGGTTCGTCGCCGCGTTGTTGTTGATCGTTGCGGTTCCGGGCTGGTTGCGGCTGACAAGCGATGACGATATCCATCTGCTGATCCAGCGCGATCCGTCGCTGGTCGCGCAGGAAAATAAGGTGCGCGACGCGGTCGGCGTCGATAACAGCGCGCAGTTTTTTGTCGTGCGCGGCGAGACACCGGAAATCGTGCTGCAACGTGCCGAAGCGTTGGGCGCGAAACTGGACGCGCTGAACGGCACAGCGAACAAGGTCGGCAGCTATCAATCGGTGACGGCGTTCGTGCCGTCCGCGAAACAGCAGAACGAAGATCGCGCGCTGCTCGCGCAGCACGTGTTCAACGATCCGGCGGCGTTGCGCGCAACGTTGTTGCAGGCCGGCTTTAAAGACGAAGTCGCCGACGCGTGGCTCGCCGCGTACGCCAAACCGCAGCCGGTGCTCACGGTTGACCAGTGGCTCGCCGCGCCGTGGTCGCAGCCGTACAAACATCTGTGGCTGGGTGTTGTCGATTCGGGCACCAGAGCCTATGCCGCGGTTGTGATTCCACAAGGCGTGACGCCGCAGAACGAGCCGACGCTGATCGCCACTGCACAGGCGCTGCCAGGCGTTGCTTTTGTCGATAAGGCAGCGAGCGTGTCGAAGCTGTTCGGCGCGTATCGTGAGGATAGCGGCTGGTGGCTCGCGGGTGCATTGGCGTTGGTGCTGGTGTTGTTGATGCTGCGTTACGCCCCGAAGGAAGTCCCCCGCCCCGGAGGAAGTCCCCTTGGGGGATTGGGGGGCGCTCCGAAGGAGGTCCTCCGCCCCGAAGGAAGTCCCCTTGGGGGATTGGGGGATTGGGGGATTGAGGGATTGGGGGACAGCGTGCGCGGCGGCATCGCCGTGACGCTGCCGGTACTGCTCGCGGTCGGCGTCACACTTGCTGTATTCGGCTACGTCCACGTGCCGCTCAATCTCTTCAACTGGCTCGCGCTGATGCTGGTGCTCGGCGTCGGCGCAAACTATGCCGTGTTTCTGCGCGAAGGCTGTCTGCGCGCGGACGCCGATCTCGGCGCGGTCTGGACGGGCGTGCTGCTGTCGGCGGCGACGACCTTGCTGTCGTTCGGCATGCTCGGCATGAGCGCGATGCCTGCGCTGAAGAGCTTCGGCGCCACGCTCGCGCTCGGCATTGCGGTGTCGGTGCTGCTCGCGCCGATCGGCATGCCATCGGAATCAAGGAGGGCCGCATGAACGCGCCATCAGTTTATTTGCACGCGCTCGGCATGATCAACGCGCTCGGCGACGACCTCGAGGCGATCGTTCCCGCGCTGGTCGCGGCGCATGCGCCGGGCATGGCGAATGTGCATACCGGCATCGGCGAGGCGTTTGTCGGCAGCGTCTTCGCGCCGCTCGACCTCGCACCGCCTGCCTCACTCGCACGTTACGACTGCCGCAATAACCGGCTGCTCCTCGCCGCGCTCGCACAGATCGCACCCGAAATCGAAGCGGCCCGCGAGCGTTACGGCGCGCATCGAATCGGCGTGGTGCTCGGCACCAGCACGTCCGGTATCGAAGCGGCCGAGGCCGCGTTCGTCTATCAGGCGCAAGCGGGCGACTTGCCGCCCAACTTCAATTACCGGCAGATGGAAATCGGTACAGCGGCGCCGTTCGCCGCCGCCGCGCTCGGGGTGTGTGGACCGGCGTATACGATCTCGACCGCCTGCACGTCGAGCGCGAAGGCCTTCGTATCGGCGCGCCGGCTGTTGCAATTGCAGCTATGCGATGCGGTGGTGGTGGGCGGTGTCGATTCGTTGTGCGAGCTGACGGTGCAGGGCTTTGCTTCGCTCGAGTCGACCAGCGCGGTGCGCACCAATCCGATGAGCCGCAATCGCTGCGGGATCAATATTGGCGAAGGCGCCGCCGTGTTCCTGATGAGCCGGGACGAAGCCGCGGTGAGACTCGCGGGCGCCGGTGAATCGAGCGACGCGCATCATATTTCCTCACCGGACCCGCGCGGCGTCGGCGGCGAACTCGCGTTGCGCGAGGCGCTGGCTGATGCGGGCGTCGCGCCTTCAGCGATCGGCTATGTGAATCTGCACGCCACCGCCACGCGCAAGAACGACGCAATGGAAGCCAACCTGATGGCGCGTGTCTTCGCCGACGGCGTCGCGACCAGCGGCACCAAGCCGCTGACCGGTCATCAACTCGGCGCAGCGGGGGCGACCGAACTCGGCTTCGCATGGCTGACGCTGGCGCGCGAAGGTGCGGCCTTGCCGCGTCATCTGTGGGACGGCGAAGCCGATCCGGCGCTGCCCGCGCTCGATCTCGTCGTTAGCGAACGGTTTTTGCCGCGCGGCGCAGGCGCGCAGTATGTGATGAGCAATTCGTTTGCCTTCGGCGGCAGCAATGTCAGCTTGATCCTCGGCCGGTGATGCGCGCAATGACTCAGACGCTCTCGATCCAGGACCTCGTGCGGCGACCGATCGAAACGATCCTGCCGCATCGCGGCACCATGTTGCTGATCGACGCGGTGAGCACATTCAGCGAAGAGGCGCTGACCGCGCTCGCCACCGTGCGTGCCGACGCGTGGTATGCGGATGCCGACGGCGCGATGCCCGCATGGATCGGCATCGAACTGATGGCGCAGGCGATCGCCGCGCATGTCGCGCTGCTGGCGATGCGCGCGGGCGGCGGCGCGCGTCCGGGCGTGCTGCTCGGCTCGCGCAGCTACAAAGCGCTCATGCCGGCCTTCACAAGCGGCGCGCAATTGCGGATCGGTGTGACAGAATTGCTGCGCAGCGAAGAAGGCCACGGCGCCTACGAATGCACCATCCACCACGGCGAGGTGTGTTGCGCTGAAGCGGTCGTCAAGGTGTTTCAACCGCCCGATTTTCGGTCATTCATCGAAGGGAGTTTCAGTTCATGAGCCGGCGTGTTCTCGTTACCGGCGCAAGCCGCGGCATCGGCCGCGCGATTGCGTACAAGTTGGCCGCCGACGGTTTCGCGGTGTCCGTGCACTGCCGCACGGGCCGCAGCGAAGCCGAAGCGGTCGCGACGGGCATCGCCGCGCAAGGCGGCGCGGCGCGCGTGCTGCAATTCGACGTGCGCGAGCGCGCGGTGTGCCGCGAAGTGCTCGAAGCGGATGTTGCCGCGAACGGGCCGTATTACGGCATCGTGTGCAGCGCCGGCGTGACCCGCGACGCCGCCTTCCCGGCGCTCACCGAAGAAGACTGGGACATCGTGATCGAAACCGGTCTCGACTCGTTCTACAACGTCGTCCATCCGTTGACCATGCCGATGGTGCGTGCGAAGAAGGGCGGGCGCATCGTCACGATCGCGTCGGTGTCCGGCGTGACCGGCAATCGCGGCCAGGTCAACTACAGCGCCGCGAAGGCCGGCCTGATCGGCGCGACCAAGGCGCTCGCCGTCGAACTGGCGACGCGCAATATCACCGTCAATTGCGTCGCGCCCGGTTTGATCGAAACCGGCATGCTCGACGACGTGCCGCTCGAACACGCATTGAGGACGGTACCGATGAACCGCGTCGGCCAGCCTGCCGAAGTGGCGTCCGTGGTCAGCTTCCTGATGTCGGATGCGGCCTCGTACGTCACGCGCCAGGTGATCGGCGTCAACGGCGGGATGGTGTGATGAAACGCGTCGTCATTACCGGCATGGGCGGCGTCACGGCGTTCGGCGACCGCTGGGACGAAATCGAAGCGCGCCTGAAGAGCGGCGTGAACGCGGTGCGGCGCATGCCCGAGTGGGATTACTTCGAGTCGCTGCATACGCGGCTCGCGTGCCCGCTGCCGGGCTTCACGACACCCGCGCATTATCCGCGCAAGAAAACGCGCTCGATGGGGCCGGTGTCGCTGTACGCGGTGCGCGCGAGCGAACTGGCGTTGGCGGACGCCGGCCTCGCCGACGATGAGCGCATCAAGGACGGCTGCATGGGCGTTGCGTACGGTTCGTCGTCGGGATCGATCCAGCCGATTCGCGCGTTCGGCACAATGCTCGAAACGGGCTCGATGAGCGATGTCACGTCGAACAGCTACGTACAGATGATGCCGCACACCACGGCGGTCAACGTCGGCCTGTTCTGGGATCTCAAAGGGCGCATCGTGCCGACCTCGTGTGCGTGCGCATCGGGCAGCCAGGCGATCGGCTACGCGTTTGAGGCGATTCAGGCGGGCAAGCAGACGTTGATGCTGGCGGGCGGCGCGGAGGAATTGTCGGGCCCGGCGGTCGCCGTGTTCGACACGCTGTACGCGACCAGCACGCGCAACGACGAGCCGCATCTGACGCCGCGTCCGTTCGATGCCGCCCGCGACGGTCTCGTGGTCGGCGAAGGCGCGGCTACGCTGGTGCTCGAAGAATACGAACACGCTGTGGCGCGCGGCGCGCGAATTCACGCGGAAATCGTCGGCTTCGGCTGCAACTCGGACGGCGCGCACATGACACAGCCGACCGCCGAAACCATGGCGCTCGCGATGCAACTCGCGCTCAGCGATGCGCAATTGCAGCCGCAGGCGATCGCCTATGTGAACGCCCACGGCACCTCTACGGATCGCGGCGACGTCGCCGAAAGCCATGCGACCGCGCAAACGTTCGGCGAACGCATGCCGATCAGTTCGTTGAAGAGCTACGTCGGCCATACGCTCGGCGCGTGCGGCGCGCTCGAAGCGTGGTGGACCATCGAGATGATGAAGCGCAACTGGTATGCGCCGACGTTGAATCTGACCGACGTCGATCCGGCCTGTGCGCCGCTCGACTACATCGTCGGCAGCGGACGCACAATCGACGCCGAACACGTGATGAGCAACAACTTCGCGTTCGGCGGCATCAACACGTCGCTGATTTTCAGGCGCGTCCGATGAGCGTGGCGCTGCAACGCGTGGTTGTCACCGGCATGGGCATCGTGTCGTGTCTCGGCAATACGCTCGACGAAGTGTCCGCCGCGTTGCGCGCGGGCCGCTCACGCATCGAACGGATCGACGCGTGGCGCGAGCGCGGTTTCGCGACCCAGGTGGCGGGCGTGGCGTCGGTGGCGCACGAGCCGCCGTTCGAGCGTAAGTTCGAACGCTTCATGGGCGATACGGCGCGCTTCGCGTGCCACGCCGCCCGCAAGGCGATCGACGACGCCGGGCTCGACGCGGCCGCGTTGCGCTCGCCGCTCGCGGGCGCGGTGATCGGTTCGGGCGTCGGCTCTCTGGCGAGCTACGATGCGGCGCTCGCGATCGTCGCCGCGCGCGGCGTCGATAAAGTGCCGCCCTATGCGGTGCCGCAGGCGATGAGCAGCACCGCGTCGGCGAATGTCGCCCAGGTGTTCGGGCTCGAGGGCGCGAGCTATTCGCCCTCGTCCGCGTGCACGAGCTCGGCGCTCGCGATCGGCCAGGCCATGCAGTTGATCCAGACCGGCCGCCAGCAGATCGTGCTGGCCGGCGGCGGCGAAGCGCTGCACGACAACGTGACGCTGCTGTTCGACGCGATGGGTGCGTTGTCGCGGCGTTTCAACGACACGCCGCAGCATGCGTCGCGTCCCTACGATTCGGCGCGCGACGGCTTCGTGATCGCATCGGGCGGCGGCGTGCTGTTGCTCGAGTCGCTCGATCACGCGTTGGCGCGCGGCGCGCGCATTTACGCGGAGCTGACCGGTTTCGGCGACAGCACCGACGGGGCCGGCATGGTCACGCCTCATGCGGCCGGCATCGCTCGCGCGATGCGTGGCGCGTTGAAAGAAGCCGGCAAGCGCCCCGATTACATCAACACGCATGCACCGTCCACGCCGCTTGGCGACGTCGAAGAACTACACGCGTTGAGCGCGGTATTCGGCAGCGACGTGCCGCCGTTTTCTTCGACCAAAGGCCTGAGCGGTCATCCACTGGGGGCATGCGGTGCGCACGAGGCGATCTATACCTTGCTGATGATGCGCGACGGTTTCATCGCCGGGACGGCGGGTATCGAGACGCCGGATGCGAGCCTTGGCGAAATGCCGCTGGTGCGTACATCGCGCGACGCGCGCATCGACACGGCCATGTCGGTTTCATTCGGGTTCGGCGGCAGTTGCGCGAGCCTGGTGTTCGACGCCTGGAAGGGCCTGAAGTGACCATCAAGCGACTCATGACAGGCGGTGCATGCCACCGCCTGAGCACGTCTATTCGGTCTTCATCGCCGCGACATTGACCAGCGTTTCGCGGCGCTTGCCAGGTTGCGGATGGGACAGGCCGATGCGTTCGAGCAGGCCGAAGTCTTTCGCGCGGCTCCACCAGAGATAGGGGAGCGAGACGTTGCGCGGGCCGAACCCGAAACCGGCGCCGCGGATCATGTCGAGGTAGCCGTCAGCGCTCTTTTGCACCTGCATCGGGTGGCGAAACAGCAGGCGGATCACCCATGACTTGATATACGCGTCGGTGGATTCGGCGAACAGCAGGACGCCGCCCGGTTTGAGCACGCGGCGAAACTCGGCGAGCGCGCGGTCCTGCTCGACGAGATGATGGAAGGTTTGATGGCAGAACACGATGTCGGCGCAGGCATCGGGCAGCGGCAGTGTCGCGCAGTCGGCGTGCAGCAGCTCGATATCCGCGACTTTATCGCGGCAGGCATTGGCGGCGTTGGCAGCGAGTTTCAGCGACGGCTCGTGAAAATCGACGCCGACAATGCGGCGCGGCCTGAACGCATCGGCGAGCAGGCGGAATGCAATGCCTTGCCCGCAGCCGACGTCGACGATCACCGGCGCGGTAGGCAACGGCGCATCGATCAGGCGTTTGAGATCGTTGATGGCGACCCGCAGTACATGATGTTCCCAGGTATGGGTGCGCAGGAACCATATCCCGAATGCCGTTTCCGGCACGAAAGGCACGCTGGATGTTTCGGATGGCGACACGCTGGGCTCTCCGGCGGAATATTGTTTTGTTCTTGCAGCGACACGCGTGATTGTAACTAGAAGTAAGCCTGCAGCGTAACGCCGTTACGAGCAAGCAAACGATTGAGGCAAATTTGAGTACATATTCGTCAAAGCGCACCGCCGTCGACGTGGCGATTATCGGCGCGGGTCCGGCGGGCGCCGTTGCGGCGGCCTTATTGCGCAAAGCGGGCCGCTCGGTGCTGGTATTGGAGCGCCAGCATTTCCCGCGCTTTTCGATCGGCGAAAGTTTGTTGCCGCAAAGCATGGCGTACCTCGAAGAGGCCGGCATGCTGCAAGCGGTGGTCGAAGCCGGCTTCCAGTACAAGAACGGCGCGCATTTCGTCTACCGGGATCAATCGTCGGCGTTCGATTTCCGCGACAAACATTCGCAGGGTTGGGGCACCACGTATCAGGTCGAGCGCGCGGTGTTCGACGATCTGCTGATTCGCTGCGCGGCCGGGCAGGGCGCCGATGTGCGTTTCGGCCACACGGTCCGGGCGCTGCAAACGGGTGACAGGCCGGTGCTCGACGTGCTCGACGAAGCGCAGAACGCGTATGAAGTCGAGGCGCGCTTCGTGTTCGATGCGAGCGGTTTCGGCCGTGTGCTGCCGCGTTTGCTGAACCTCGAAGCGCCGACCCGGATGCCGACACGCGCGGCAATTTTCACGCACGTGCGTGACGGTATTCCGACGGGCGCAACCGATCGCAACAAGATTTGCGTGGCCACGCATCCCGAGCGTCGCGACGTGTGGTTCTGGATGATTCCGCTCGCGGGCGGGCGCTCGTCGGTCGGCTGTGTGGCCGAAGCGAGTTTTCTCGAGGTGCCGGAAGCGGAGCGCGAGGAGAAACTGCGCGCGCTGATCCAGCAGGAGCCGACGCTTGGGGCGTTGATCGGCCGTGCGCCGTTTCTGATGCCGGTGCGCCACATCGGCGGTTACGCGGCGAACGTCGAGCGTTTGCATGGGCCGGGCTATGCGCTGCTTGGCAACGCGGGCGAGTTTCTCGATCCAGTGTTCTCGTCCGGTGTGACAATTGCGCTGCGCTCGGCGCATCTGGCGGTGCAGACGTTGAACCGGCAACTTGACGGCGAGCAGGTCGACTGGTCAGGCGCTTACGATGTGCCGTTGCGCAAGGGCATCGATACGTTCCGCGCGTTCGTCGAACGCTGGTACACCGGCGAGTTGCAGGACATCATCTTTTACCCGGATCAGATGCCTTCGATTCGGCGGATGATCAGCGCCGTGCTGGCAGGTTACGCGTGGGACGAGACGAATCCCTATGTCGCCGATCCGGTACGGCGGCTGAACGCGTTGCATGAGGTTTGCATGCAGCCGCGATCGAGCGGCGTGGCATGAGCAAAAAAAACGGCGCTTCGTTTCCGAAGCGCCGTTTTTTATTCATTGCCTGAATCGAATCAGGCCGCGATTTGCGCCGCACGCGGCGCATGCCGGCGCACGTCGTCGCGACGATGCACGCGCTTGCCCGCTGCGTACGTTTCGTAGATCGCGCGATCGTCGCCGAGCAGCGCGAACGCGAACAGCAGTTCTTCGAGCGACTCGGTGCGCGCGGTGCGGCGCGCGAGCAGCGGCGTCGCTTGCGGATCGAGCACGACGAAGTCCGCTTCCGAGTTCGCCTTCAACGTGCCGACCTTGTCCGCCAGATCGAGTGCTTCGGCCGCGCCTGCGGTGGCGAGATAGAACATCCGTGTGGCCGTCAGATGATGGCCGGTCAGACGCGCGACCTTGTGCGCCTCGTTCATCGTTTGCAGCATCGAGAACGACGTGCCGCCGCCGACGTCGGTGGCGAGCGCGATCGGCATGCCGGCTTCGTCGGCCTTGTCGAAGTCGAACAGGCCGCTGCCCAGGAACAGGTTCGAGGTCGGGCAGTGAGATGCCACCGTGCCGGTTTGCGCCATGCGCTTGCGGTCTTCCTCATCGAGGTAGATGCAGTGGCCGTACACCGCGCGGCGGCGCAGCAGGCCGTAATGATCGTAGATGTCCAGATAGCTGCGGTGGCCGGGAAAGAGATCGGCGACCCATTTCACTTCGTCGGTGTTTTCCGCAACGTGGCTCTGGATGAAGATGTCCGGATGCTTGCCAGCCAGCACGCTGCACGCTTCAAGTTGCGCTTCGGTCGAGGTCGGCGCGAAACGCGGCGTGAGCGCGTACATCTGGCGGCCGCGGTTGTGCCAGCGGCCGATCAGTTCGGCGCTGTCGTCATAGCCCGATTGCGCGGTATCGCGCAGAAACTCGGGGCAGTTGCGGTCCATCAGCACCTTGCCGGCCACCATCCGCAGATTGCGCGCTTCGCTTTCGGTAAAGAGCGCATCGGCCGATTCCTTGTGGACCGTGCAATACACCAGCGCGGTAGTCGTGCCGCATGCCAGCAGTTCTTCGACGAAAAAGCTTGCCGTGTCCCGCGCGTAGGCCGGATCGGTGAAGCGGCGCTCGGTCGGAAACGTGTACGTGTCGAGCCACGGCAAGAGCCCCGGCGCCGGCGACGCGATCATGTCGGTCTGCGGATAGTGGATGTGCGTATCGATGAAGCCCGGCACGATCAGCTTGTCGCGCAGCTCCTGCACCTGGGTGCCGGGCGCGAGTTGCGGCGCGAGAGCCGCATAGGCGCCGGCCGCGACGACATGGCCGTCTTCGACGATCAGCAGGCCGTCCTCGTTGAAGACTGCCGCATTGGACGATTGCGCGGGATCGCCGTTGAAAGTCAGCAGTTGCGCGCGGAATGCTGATTGTGCCGATTGAGTCATGGGAAAAACCGTCTCCGTTTTTGTGGGGAGCTAAACAGCGCAGACGGCGGCTTCACCTCAGGTTCTGAAGCGAACCTATGCCGCCGCCGGCTGCCTTTGTCCGGCCCGTCAGTGCGGGCCGCCTGGATGCCAGTGCGCGTCGAGCTTCGCGATCAGTTCGCTGCGTTCCTCGGGCGTGACGAACGACGCTTCGAAGCTGTTGCGGATGATCGTGTAGACCTCGGCATCGTTGAGCTTCAACGCGTCGATGGTGGCGAAATAGTTGGCGTTCACGTAGCCGCCGAAGTAGGCCGGATCGTCGGAATTCACCGTGACGGCGACGCCGCGATCGAGCAGGTCCTTCAGCGTGTGCTTGGTCATGTCGTCGAACACGCAGAGCTTCAGGTTCGACAACGGACACACGGTCAGCGCGACGCGTGTGTCGGCGAGGCGCGTGACCAGCGCCGGATCTTCAATGCTGCGCACGCCGTGGTCGACGCGATCCACTTTCAGCAGATCGAGCGCTTCGTAGATATACGACGGCGGACCTTCCTCGCCCGCATGCGCGACCAGCTTCAGACCGAGCGCGCGCGCCCTGGCGAACACGCGCTCGAACTTCGAAGGCGGATGACCGCGTTCCGACGAATCCAGCCCGACGCCGATCAGACGATGCCTGTATTGCTCGAACAACGGCAATGCTTCTTCGAACGTGGCGAGCGCATCTTCCTCAGACAGATGGCGCAGGAAACACAGAATCAGCTTGCTCGTCATGCCGCGCTTTTCCGCGTCGGCCAACGCGCGTTCGATGCCCGCCACCACGGTGGCAATCGGCACGCCGCGTTCGGTGTGCGTCTGCGGGTCGAAGAAGATTTCGCTGTGAATCACGTTATCGGCGAGGCATCGTTCGACATACGCCGTCGTCATGTCGTAGAAATCCTGCTCGTGCAGCAGCACGCTCGCGCCGGCGTAATAGATGTCGAGAAACGATTGCAGATCGGTGAACGCATACGCGGCACGCAAGGCTTCGATCGAGTCGTAGGCGAGCTTCACGCCGTTGCGTTCGGCGAGCGCGAAGATCAGCTCGGGTTCGAGCGAGCCTTCGATATGGATGTGCAACTCGGCCTTCGGTGCGAGCGCTGTTTTCTCGGCAAGTGGCGTAGCGGTAGTGGTAGTCATAAGCGATTCTTCTGGAGTTCGTTGGAGTCGTTCGCGCCGGAATGCAATAAGCCTCAGGTCAGAGCGGTCAGGCCGTCTGCGCCGCATGCGTGCGCGCGTTCGCCTCGACTGCCTGCAGCACCTGCGCGGCCGCCGAGATCGCGATGATCTCCGGTGACTTGTCGACGATGCCGTCGACGCCGAGCGGGCACTTCATCCGCGCGATCTGCGACGGATCGATGCCGCGCGCGGCGAGCCGATGCTCGAACTGCTTGCGCTTGCTGTGCGAACCGATCATGCCGAAGAACGCGAAGTCGCCGCGCCGCAGGATACGCTCGGCCAACTCGAGATCGAGCGCATGGTTGTGCGTCATCACGATGAAGTACGTGTTCGGCACGGCCTGGTCGATGGCTTCGTCCGGGGCGTCGTTCGGATCGATCTGCACGTTCGGCGCATGCAGCGTTTGCGGGGGCGGAAACTGCGCGTCGCGTTCATCGACCCAGCGCACGCGGCAGGGCAGTGTGGCGAGCACGCGAACCAGCGCCGCGCCCACGTGACCGGCGCCGAACAGCACGACGGGGAAGTCGCCTGGCGCGATGGTCTCGGTGAGCAGCGCGCTGCTGTCGTCGAAGCCGGCGCCGTCCCACAGCAGACAGTCGGCGGCATCGACGCCCGGCTCGGGGTCGGACAGCATCACCGCATCCGGTGCGGGGCCGAATGATACGCTACGTACCGTCGAAAGACCTGCGGCCACGCGTTTCGCGAGCGACGTGATCCAGCCGAGGTCGCCGATGTCGAGGCGCTCGAACGCGAGAATCACCGCGCCGCCGCAGCATTGACCGAGGCTGGGCCCAAGCGCGAAGCGTTCGAGGCGGCGCATATGCGGCGAGCGCATGCCGTCGCGCAGCACCTGGCGTGCCGTCTCGATGGCTTTCCATTCGAGGTGTCCGCCGCCAATCGTGTGCTTGGCCGAATCGCGCGTGACGATCATCTTGGTGCCGGCTTCGCGGGGCGCCGAACCTTCGACGCGCGCGACCGTCACCAGCACGGCGGCGTCGCCGTGCGCGAGCAGTTGTTGCAGATCGGGTAGCCAGGCTTGCATCCGGCGGTTCTCCATACGTGGCCACGCGGGGTGTCCGTGCGGCCGGTTGAGTGTGGCGTGAAGCGTTCGTGTCGCTTCAGGCCGTTGCTTGTTGCTTTGCTCACGTGCTTAAACAGTTGTGTCGGTGGTGGCCGGTTCGGTTGCTGCCGCGGTAGTCGTAGGCGGTTGCAATGCGTCCAGCGCGTCGAGAATCGCTTCCGGCGTGGCGGGCGCGCGTAGCGGCGGCGCGTTGTCCGCGTCCGGCACCGCGGCCGCAACCGCGTCGCGAATCGCGAGAAACACCGAAAACGGCAGCAGCAGAGGCGGCTCGCCCACGGCCTTCGAACGGAACACGGTCGGCTCGGCGTTCTGATTGCGATACAACTGCACGTGGAACGCCGCAGGCGTATCGCTCACGGCAGGAATCTTGTACGTCGACGGCGCGTGCGTCATCAGGCGGCCATCGCGGCTCCACCACAATTCTTCGGTGGTGAGCCAGCCCATGCCCTGAATAAAACCGCCTTCCACCTGACCGATATCGATCGCCGGATTGATCGATTGACCGGCGTCGTGCAGTACGTCTGCGCGCATCAGTTTCCATTCGCCGGTCAGCGTGTCGATCACGACTTCTGACACCGCCGCGCCGTAGGCAAAGTAATAAAACGGGTGACCGGTCAGCGTTTTCGCATCCCAATGCACTTTCGGCGTCGTATAGAAACCGTCGGACCACAACTGCACGCGCGCCAGATACGCGGCGCCCACCAGTTGTTCGAACGGCATCGCACCGCCGTTCACCGACACTTCGCCGTTGGCAAACTCAACCGCGTCCGCGGTGCCGCCGAGTTGCTTCGCGGCCAGTTCGGCGAGACGTCCGCGAATGGTGCGCGCGGCGGCTTCGGCAGCTTTGCCGTTCAGGTCGCTGCCGGTGGAGGCGGCGGTCGCCGAGGTATTCGCGACCTTCGACGTATCGGTCGCCGTCACGCGCACACGCGAGAGCGGCAAGCCGAGTTCGCTCGCCACCACTTGTGCGACCTTCGTGTTGAGCCCCTGGCCCATCTCGGTGCCGCCGTGATTGACGAGCACCGAACCGTCTTTATACACATGCACCAGCGCGCCGGCCTGATTCAGAAACGGCACGTTGAACGAGATGCCGAACTTCACCGGCGAGAACGCGATGCCGCGTTTGAGCACTGGACTCTTCGCGTTGAACGCGGCGATCGCATCGCGGCGCGCGCGATAGTCGCTGGTTTCAAGCAGTTTGTCCGTAAGCGGTGCAATGATGTTGTCTTCGACGGGTTGTCCGTACGGCGTCGTATTGCGTTCGCCGATACCGTAGTAATTCGCAAGCCGCACGTCGAGCGGATCGCACTTCAATTGACGCGCGATGCTGTCGAGCATCACTTCCATCACCAGCGCACCTTGCGGTCCGCCGAAGCCGCGAAACGCGGTGTTCGATTGCGTATTGGTCTTGCAGCACAACGCGACGATATCGACGTCGGACAGGTAGTACGCGTTGTCGAAGTGGCAGACCGCGCGGGTCGCGACCGCGCCGGACAGATCGGCGGAATATCCCGCTCGCAAAGCGATTTCGACGCGCGCGCCGAGAATCCGTCCGCTAGCGTCGAAACCGGCTTCGTACTCGTAGACCGCGTCGTGCCGCTTGCCGGTGATCATGAAATCGTCGTCGCGGTCGGCGCGCAGTTTGACCGGACGGCGCAGCAGTTTCGCCGCCAGCGATGCGACGCACGCGAACAGCGCGGATTGCGATTCCTTGCCGCCGAAGCCGCCGCCCATCCGCCGGCATTCGCACACGACGTTATGCGCCGGCCAGCCGAGCATATGCGCGACCACCTGCTGCATTTCGCTCGGATGCTGCGTCGAACTGTAGACGAGCATGCCGTCCATTTCTTTGGGCACCGCGTACGCGACCTGGCCTTCGAGATAAAACTGTTCCTGGCCGCCTACTTCAAAGGTGCCGCTGATTCGATGCGGCGCGGCGGCGATTTTCGCGTCGGGCTCGCCGCGTTTCAGATGCAGCGGCGGCAGCACGAATTGCTTGTTGGCTTTCGCTTCGGCGGGCGTGAGGATGGCTTCGAGCGGCTCGTAACGAATCACGTCGTCGCTCCTGGCGAGCGCGGCGGCGCGGCGCGCGAGGTCGTGGCTTTCGGCGATCACCGCGAACACCGGCTGACCGAGGTACAGCACTTCGTCGACGGCGAGAATCGGGTCGTCGTGCAGCACCGGGCCGCAATTGTTCTCGCCGGGGATGTCTTCGGCGGTCAGCACGGCGATCACGCCCGGTGCTTTCTTCACCGCCTCCAGATCGATCGATACGATCCGCGCATGCGCATGGCGCGAAAGCCCAAGCGCCGCGTGCAGCGTACCTTGCAGTTCGGGGACGTCGTCGGTGTAGGTGGCCTCGCCGCTCACGTGCAGCGCGGCGGATTCATGCGGCAGCGACGCGCCGATCGCCGTCTCGCTGTCGTCAGCGGCGGCGTGCTTTTCAGCGTGCTTCTCAACGTGTTCGACGAAAGCATCGGTCCGGTTCATCACGACGACTCCTTCGCGACGGCCGCGTCCGGCACGCCGCCTTCGAACGCGAACGCATTCACGTCGAAGAGGGCGAGCGGCGCGTCATCGCGCGTTTCGAGGTGGAAGCGCCACAACAGGTTGCGCGCCACCTTCAGTCGATAGGCGCTCGAGGCGCGCATGTCGGTCAGCGGCTGATAATCGGCGACGAGTGCGTTCATCGCTTGCCGCGCGGTGCTTTCGTTCCACGTCGCGCCATTCAGCACGGCTTCGGTTTGTGCGGCGCGCCTGGGCGTCGCGGCCATGCCGCCGAACGCGATGCGCGCTTGCGCGATCACGCCGTTTTCGCCGATGTGCAGCGCGAACGCGGCGCACACCGACGAGATGTCCTGATCGTAGCGCTTCGAGACCTTGTACGTGCGGAAGCGCAAATCGCGCGCCGGACGCGGCACGCGCAGCGCCGCGACGAATTCGCCGGCCGCGAGCGCGCTCTTCTGATAGCCGAGATAGAACGCGTCGAGCGGCAGGGTGCGGGTTTTCGGGCCGTGCCGCAGCACGACTTCGGCGCCGAGCGCGAGCAGCGCCGGCATCGAGTCGCCGATCGGCGAGCCGTTTGCGACGTTGCCGCCGAGCGTGCCGGCATTGCGGATCGGCAGCGACGCAAAGCGCGTCCACAGTTCGGCCAGTTCCGGGTAATCGACGGCGAGCGCCGCGTAGCCATCCTCGAGCGTGACAGCGGCGCCGATCGTCAGCGTTTGCGCGTCGCGCTCGATCGTTTTCAATTCGGCAACGTTGCCGATGTACAGAATGTCGCCGAGATCGCGGAACTGCTTGGTGACCCACAGGCCGACGTCGGTGCTGCCCGCCAGCAGGCGTGCGTGAGGATGAGCGGCACGCAGTGTGGCGAACGCATCGAGCGTGACCGGCGCGTGGAAGGTGGGTGTGCCGAAGGCGGCGCCGCGCGTATCGGGCGCGGTGTATTCGAAGGTGTCGCGGCGCTGGATCGCGCGCAATTTTTCCACGACGGCTGCCCGGTCCAGCGCGACGCGCGGATATTGCGAATAGTCGAACATCTTCTGCGTCGCGTCGACGATCGGCCGGTAGCCGGTGCAGCGGCACAGATTGCCGGACAAAGCGGCGTTGATTTCATCGCGGGTGGGCAAGCCCGCGGCGGCCGGCTGGTTCTCGTACAGCGCCCACATCGACATCACGAAGCCGGGCGTGCAGAAACCGCATTGCGAGCCGTGGCAATCGACCATGGCCTGTTGCACGGGGTGGAGGATGCCATCGGCGGCGCGCAGGTCTTCGACGGTGAAGAGGGCTTTGCCATCCAGCGTTGGCAGGAACTGGATGCACGCGTTGACCGCTTTCAGCGCGAGGCCGCCTTGCGTGTCCAGCTCGCCGACCACGACGGTGCAGGCGCCGCAGTCGCCTTCCGCGCAGCCTTCCTTGGTGCCGGTGCAATGCAAATCCTCGCGCAGGTGCTGAAGCACGGTGCGCGACGCGGGGACGCCCGCGACCTCACGGACGGACCCCTGGTGATAAAAACGGATGGTTTGCGTTGTCATGGCGAATCCGAAAGACATTGCGGACCGGGCGCGCGTTACGCATGGGGTCGTGCCAAAACCGGCCTCGCGCACGTAGATCGCCATCCATATCCGAAGATATCACCACCTTGTCCCGAAAATATTTCCCGTTTCGCATGAAGCTTATTCGGCAGCGGTCATGAAATAAGTACGATTCGTGACAAGCCGGGGAGTTGCGTGAGGCGGGGCGGATGGCGCAAAGCCATGCGGGGCGGGGTGCGGCGGGGGAATGGAGTTGCCGGGAGGGCTTTGCCGGCCTTCGACCCGCCGCGAACGGGACGGTGCAAAGGCCGGTGCGAATCCAAAGAATCAGGCGATCCGGCCGCGATTGCGGTACAGGCTCAGCGCCAGCGGTACGAAAGCCACCACAAACGCGACCAGCGACCACGCCGGCAGTGAAAGACCGAGAATCGGCGGATACGGTGTTTCGCACAGTCCGGCGACCTTGAACACGCCCGGCAGCCACTGTGCGGGCGGCAAGCTGTCGACCAGCGGTTGCAGCGCGTCGAAGCCGCAGCTGAAGCCCGGATTCGCCTGAACATACACATGCCGCGCGGCGGTTACGATGCCGGCCAGCGCCGACAGCGCTGCCAGCACCTCCAGCAGACGCACGCCGCGCCAGCTATTGAAGCGCGCGCCGAGGAACGCAAAAATCGCGATCAGCAAGAAGAAGTAACGCTGGATGATGCACAGCGGACACGGGTCTTCATGCTTGAAGTACTGCAGATACAGTGCACCGGCCACCAGCCCGATGCAGATCAGGCCAAGCAGAACCAGCAGGGAGCGCTCGCGGCGCAGCATTGCATTGTCGTTATTCATGGATCGTGTGGCTGTCGATGGACGGAAAAAGTCGAGAAAGGGCGGGTGCCCGCGATTCTAGCGCGAACCTCCGCCCTGACGCTTATCGCACTTTTACGCCGTCATCCCGATCAGCGGATCGCGTTGAGCACTGCTTCGGCGCCGCGGCCGATGGCCAGTAAGGCGTCGTCGGCGTGCGGCGCGCCTGCCAGCATCAGGCCGACCGGCGCGTCGCCGCGCAGATGGCAGGGCAGCGACAGCGCGCAGGTATCGAGGAAATTGAAGACGCTCGGGTTGCGCAGGATCAGCGCATTGGTGCGGCCAAAGGCGTCGTCGTCGTGTGCCAGATCGGCCACGCGCGGCGGCACGACCGGCACGGTCGGCGCGACAACCGCGTCGAAACGCTGCCACAGCGTGCGCGCGGCTTCATCGAGCAGCGCCTGGCGTTCGGCGAGCAGGTCCAGATAGTCCGCAGCGCTGGCGGGCTGGCCCTTCAGAATACGGACCAGCACGCGCGGATCGTATTGTTCGCGGTGTTTCTCCAGCAGCGGACGGTGCCATGCGTACGCTTCGATCGGCGCAAAGCCGAAGCGGTTGATCTCGGGCAAACGGTCGAGCGGCGCGAAACGCACTTCGGTGACGATCGCACCGGCCGCTTCCAGATGCTTGAGCGCCGTGTCGATCGCCGCGGCGACTGCCGGTTCTACCCCGTCAGTGACGAAATGGGTGAGCACGCCAAGGCGCACGCCTTCGAGCGGCCGGGCCGCCGGGATGCGCGGCTCGAGGCCGGCCAGCATCCGGTCGACCAGCGCGCAGCACGCCACCGACACGCCGATCGGCCCGAACGAATCGAGCGTCGGCGAAAGCGGCACGCCGCCATGCTTCGGGATGCGCCCGGCGGTCGGCTTGAAGCCGGTCAGGCCGCACAACGCGGCCGGAATGCGGATCGAGCCGCCGGTATCCGTGCCGAGCGCGACCGCGGCCATGCCGTCCGCCACCGAGGCCGCCGCACCGGACGACGAGCCGCCCGAAATCCGCTCGTCGCCTTTCACGCCGCGCTGGTAAGGCGACAGCGGGTGGCCGTAATGCGGGTTCAGGCCCAGTCCGGAAAACGCGAACTCGCTCATATTGGTCCGCCCGACGATCACCGCGCCCGCCCGTTTCAAACGCGCGACGGCGACCGCATCCGCAGTGGCGGCGGGGGCGTCGGCCAGCACGACCGAACCGGCGCGCGTCACCTGCCCCTGAATATCGAACAGGTCTTTGACCGACACCGGAATCCCGGCGAGCGGCGAGAGCACCGTGCCGGCGGCGCGTAGGCGGTCGTGCGCATCGGCGGCGGCGCGGGCGCTGTCGGCATCGACGTGCATGAAGGCAACCGCGCCCTGGCCGGCGGGATCGGCGATCCGTTCGAGCGCGGTTTCGACGAGCGCGCGGCTCGTGGTGCGGCCGGCGGCGAGATCGGCGGCAAGCTGGGCAAGCGGCGGGAAGGGCGTGAATTCAGTGGCCATGATGGTCGTCCGGATCCGGTTAATTCGGTTACATACGGTTGAACAGGGTCGCGCGGAACGCTTCGATATGCTTTTGCACCGATTGGCGGGCGCCTTCTGCATCGCGTTCGCGCAACAGGCGAAACAGTTCGAGATGTTCTTCGTGGACGTCTTCGAGATGATGCGGCTCGGACAGCGAAATGAACCAGAAGCGCAGCGAGCGTTCGTGCAGCCCGCGCAGAATGTCGGCCAGCACCGGATTACGCGAGGCCGCCGAAATCGCCAGATGAAACGCTCGGTCGATATCCATCATGCCTTCGATATCGTGCGCCGCGGCGCAGACCGCCGAGCGCTCCAGCAAGGCCTGCATCGCATCGTAATCGTGCTGCTGCGCGTGGCGCGCGGCCAGTTCGACGCAGTAGCTTTCGTTCACCAGCCGCACGTCGATGATCGCCAGCACGTCGTCGAGCGAGACCGGGCGCACCATGATGCCCTTGCGCGGCATGATGGTCAGCATGCCTTCGTGCACCAGCCGGTGCAATGCCTGATGAACGGGCGTGCGGCCGATGCCGGTCAGCGCCATTAATTCCGCTTCGTTGAGCACCTCGCTCGGCCGCAGGCGCATCGTGATGATCTCGCGCTTGACGAACGCATAGGCCTGTTCAGCGAGGCTCGCGCCGGCGGTCTCGCGGGTGGGGCTGGAAGGGCGGGCAGTCTGCAGAAGCGTCATGTAAAGAGAGAGCGGGCAATGTCGCACGCATTGTAGAACAAGGTTTTGCGCGGACGGCGCGAGTGTGCGTGGATCATGAGTGGACCACGTGCGCCGCCGTTGCATGTCAGGCGCTGCTCGCCGTGACCGCCGCCGCATGCTGCACCTTGACGCGCGGCATCATCAGCGTGACCAGCCCGCCGACGATCAGCGCCCCCGCGATCAGCACCAGCCCGAAGGTCACGCTATGCGTCGCATCCTTGACGATGCCGAGCACATACGGGCTCACATAGCCGGCGAGGTTCGCAATCGAGTTGATCACCGCGATACCCGCGACCGCCGCAGTGCCTTGCAGGAACGTCGTCGACATCGACCAGAAGATGCCGAAGCCCGCCAGAATGCCGATATACGCGATCGACAAACCGGTGACGGCCAGCGGAATCGAGTTCGTCACCGAGGCGCTGCCGAGCAGTCCCACCGCGCCGATGAAGCAGCACACCGCGTAATGCCAGCGGCGTTCGCCCGTGATATCCGACGAGCGGCCGATCAGGATCATGCCGATGCCCGCCGCCAGATAGGGAATCGCGGTGACAAAGCCATTGGTGACGAGGTTCGTGACGCCGAGATCCTTGACAATCTGCGGCAGCCAGAACGAGAAACCCGCGTTGCCGGTGACGAGGCAGAAGTAGATCAGCGTCAGCAGCCAGAAGCGGCCCGAGCGCAATGCGACCGCCAGACTATGCTCGGCGCCGGCCGCCGCCGCGGCGGTGTTTTCGCGCGAGAGGCGGTTGAGGATCACACGCTTTTCGTCGTCGGTGAGCCAGGCGGCTTCGGCAGGCGTGTTGCGCAGCACGGCCAAAGCCCAGAAACCGGCGAGGATCGACGGAATGCCTTCGATCAGGAACATCCATTGCCAGCCGCGCAAGCCGTGCGCTTCATGCAACGCCGACATCAGGAAACCGGACAACGGCGCGCCGATGATCCCCGCTACCGGAATCGCCGCCATGAACACGGCGACCATCCGCGCGCGCCGGTCGGACGGAAACCAGAAGGTCAGATACAGCACCACGCCCGGCACCAGCCCGGCTTCGGCGACGCCGAGGAAGAAGCGCAGCACGTAGAACATCGTTTCCGAGCGCACGAACATCATCAGGCACGACAGCAGGCCCCACAGCATCGTGATGCGGGCGATGGTGGCGCGCGCGCCGAACTTCTTCAGCAGCAGATTGCTCGGCACTTCGAACACGAAATAGCCGAAGAAAAAGATCCCCGCGCCGAGTCCGTACGCCGCGTTCGATAGCCCAAGATCGCCGGTGAACTGCAGCTTCGCGTAACCGATGTTGACGCGGTCCAGGTACGACAGCACGTAGACGAGAAACAGGAACGGCATGATGCGCCAGGTGATCTTGCGCAAGGCGCCGGCCTCGAGCCACGCGTCGGAAGACGCGTCGGCGGTAGCGGATAGCGAAGGGGTGCTCATGGGTGCCTCATTCGACGATGGGTAGCGCTCGCACGCGATAGGCGTGGCGCAGCGTGCGGTTCAGGATGGGGTCGTGGAGTTCGAGTTCGAGCGCGTCGCCGTCGGCCATCCCGACGATACCGCCTTGCACCGCCAGCGTGCCGCAGAACATCGCGGCGCCTTGTGCGAGGGGCGCGCGCTCCAGCAGATCGGCGGCCGGCAGCAGCGATGCGACGCTGCCTTGCTGATAGACGCGCCGCTCGCCGTTCGCAATGGCATACGCGCGCAATTCCAGTTGATCCCAATGTCCGGCGACGTCATCGAAACGCCATGCGTCGCGGGCGACCGGCTTCGGGCAGACCTGCTTGGATACGGTGACGCCATAGGCCTCGACTTCGCGGTCGGTGTGGTCGGAGCCGACGGTGACGAGCAGTCCCGCGTTCGAGCGCACCAACACGCACTCCGCTTCGCCGCTGGACTTCACGCCGACCACGTCGATCTGTTCGGCTTGCGTCAACAGTTCGGCGCCGAGGCGGTAGAAGCATGGTGTGGTCGATGGCCGTTTCACGCCGAGTTCGGCCAGTTCGGCGATGTGATGCTCGATGGCGGCCTGGTCACGCCCGGCCCAACCGGCGATGGTCAGACGATTGACTTCGACAATATCGGCGCTACTGCCGCCGGATCGGTCTACAACATTGAAGGACACCCGCTGCATCACCCGACTCCCAAGAAAATATTCTACAAATATTATTGTGATATTTCACAGGCGTCCAGCGTGTCAAAAACATTCTGCGTGGGTGATTCCCTGTGATTCCCCGCGGTCCTTTTGCATGCCAATCCACGGTCCTCCCGGCGTTTGCGCGTTTTCGGCGCGTCGCTTGGGTGCGGTACACTGCGGTCTTTCTGACATTACTTTTTGTAAGGAACGCATTCATGCATCACGGCATCGGCTTTATTCAGGATCTGGCGGTCGTGATGGCGCTCGCCGGCGTCGTCACCGTGCTGTTCCATCGCCTGAAACAGCCGGTGGTGCTGGGCTACATCGCCGCGGGAGTGATCCTCGGACCGTACACGCCGCCGTTCCAGCTGATCCACGACGAGCAGACCATCCAGACGCTCGGTGAATTGGGCGTGGTATTCCTGATGTTTTCGCTCGGGCTCGAATTCAGTCTGCGCAAGCTTTTCAAGGTCGGCGCGACGGCGATCGTCGCGGCGCTCTCCGAAATCGTGCTGATGCTGTGGATCGGCTACGAAATCGGCAGCGCGTTTGGCTGGAGTTCGATGGATTCGCTGTTTCTCGGCGCGATTCTGGCGATCTCGTCGACCACCATCATCGTCAAGGCACTCTCGGAGCTCGGGTTGAAACGCGAGAGCTTCGCGCAACTGGTGTTCGGGATTCTGATCGTCGAGGACATTCTGGCCATCGCGATGCTGGTGCTGCTGTCCGGCATCGCGCAGACTGGGCAGCTCAGCGCGGGTGTGGCCGTGGTCACGCTCGGCAAGCTGCTGCTGTTCATGACGGTGTCGCTGGTGGTCGGCATTCTGGTGGTGCCGCGTGCGCTCAATTACGTGGCGCGCGCGAGGAGTGACGAAATGCTGCTGGTGTCGGTGCTCGGCTTCTGCTTCGGCTTTTGTCTGCTGGTGGTGAAGCTCAATTACAGCATTGCACTCGGCGCGTTTCTGATCGGCGCGATCATGGCCGAATCGCGCCATCTGCACCGGATCGAGCATTTGATCGCGCCGTTGCGCGACGCGTTCTCGGCGATCTTCTTCGTGACGATCGGCTTGATGCTCAACCCGGCCGTGCTGGTCGACTATGCGTGGCCGATCGCGGTGATTACGGTGGCGGTGATCGTCGGCAAGATCGTCTCGTGCGGGCTGGGCACCTTTCTGGCCGGCAAGGACGGACGCACGGCGATGCGGGTCGGCATGACCGTCTCGCAGATCGGCGAGTTCTCGTTCATCATCGCCTCGCTCGGACTGACGCTGAAAGTGACGAGCGCGTTTCTGTATCCGATCGCGGTCGCCGTTTCCGCATTGACCACGCTCTTCACGCCGTACCTGATTCGCGCCGCCGACCCGCTGACCCAGCGCATTGGCCGCGCGATGCCGCGCACGTTTGCCAACGTGTTCGGCATGTACGGGCAGTGGCTGCGCAGCTTGAGCACCGGGAGCGGCGAGCCGACGCTGTTCAGCATGACGCGGCGGATCATCCTGCAGATTGCGGTGAATCTCGCGCTGGTCGCGGCGATTTTTCTGATCGTGTCGTATAGCGCGCCTTACACCGGCAACCTGCTCGCGCATTGGCTGACCTCCGAGCCGATGCAGCGCGTCGTGCTGTGGAGCATCGCGCTAATCGTTTCGATGCCGTTTCTGGTGGCCGTCTATCGCAAGACCAAGTCGCTTGCGTTGCTGCTCGCCGAGGTGAGCGTGCAGCCCGCGATAGCGGGGCGCTTCACAAGTGCGATCCGCTACGCGATTTCCGACCTCGTCCCGGTGGTTTCGATGGTCGGCGTGTTTCTGCTGGTCGCGGCGCTATCGAGCAGCATCCTGCCGCCGACCGGCCTGCTGACCGCAGTGCTGATCTGCGCCGCACTGCTGCTGGCGCTGCTCTGGCGCTGGTGCGTGAAAATCCATGCGGCGATGCAGATCGCGTTGCGCGAGACCTTCGACGAACAGCCGGATCCCTAAGTCGGACTTGCGCCGTGGCGCCGAACAATGTGAGCAATTGTGTGCAGGTTTGCCGGGCGTGCCCCGCTGGCGGATAATCAGGGCATATTCATTCGTTCGCGTGGAAGGCGCCTGTCTGACTGTCATGAGCGAAAACAAACCTGACAATGCCGGCAAGCCCGGCACCCCCCCGTCGCCATCGGCGTCGCCGTCCGGCGAAACGCCGAGCGCGTCGAAACCCGACATCACGCTGGATGAGCCAGCGGCCTCACTGCCTATCTCCCACGAAGATTCCATCCAATCTCCAATCAAGGACGTGGTGAAGCCGCATGAGACTTCGACCGACGATCCCGATAGCGCGTCAGCAGTCACCCGCGCCGATCCGCAAACGGCGCGGCAACGTGACGCGGCTGAAGCGCGCAGCTCGGCCGCGGCTTCAACGGCGCAACAGGAGGCCGCCGTCCATGAGCGCGAAGCACGCGACGTGCGATATGCCGCTGTGCGTCCCACTACGCTTGTGGGCAGTGAGCCGATTACTGGAGAAGTGACCGTGCCGGCGGATGAGGTCGCCGCGGCGGAAAAGGCGACAGCCTCGTCCGCGCGCCGGGCAGGCTCGCCGCCGCCCGGGTTCGGCGCCGCGCCCGACTTCACCGCGTCGAATCCACCGCCGCCGAACGCTTTGCCGCCGTCGCCGCCGCGTTACCTGAAGCACAACGATTCGGCGTGGACCGTGTTCGGCCGCATCGTCGCGGCGCGCGCGCGTCAATTGTTCGATCGCGCGGGTCAGCGGATCACGCAGCGCACGCTGCGCATCGGCGTGTCGGCGCGTATCTTCCATCCGGAGCCGGGTGCGAAGGGGCTGCGCGGCAAGACGCTGCAATACCTCGAGGAGTCGATTGCGCACTGGGTGATGTCGCGCGATGTGCTGGTGTTCATGATTCCGACGGTCGGGCACCAAGGCATGCTGCACCCGAGCAATATCCGTTTGCGCGACTATGCGAAACATCTCGACGGCCTGCTGCTGCAAGGCGGCGCGGACGTCTCGCCGCAGTCGTACGCTGAAGCCGCGACCAGCCACGAGTGGCCGGGCGACCGGGTGCGCGACATGTACGAACTCGAACTGCTGCACGAGTTCATCGAGTCGGGCAAGCCGGTGCTCGGCGTTTGCCGCGGCTGTCAGCTAATCAACGTGGCGTTCGGCGGCACCTTGTACCAGGACATCGCCACCGAAGTGCCGACTGCCGGCGCGCACGTCAACGAAAACTACGATCAGCATCGGCACGGCATTCACTTCCCGGACGGCTCGACGCTGACGAATATGTTTCCGGGCCAACGCGACGCGATCGTCAACTCGATCCACCACCAGGCGGTCAAGACACTGGGTCGCGATCTGAATATCGAGGCGGTATCGGCGTCGGACGGCATCATCGAAGCCGTGCGCTATCGGCGCGCACCGTTCGTGATGGGCGTGCAGTGGCACCCGGAGTTTCATCGCGCGGGCGGCGCTGAGTTGCTCGATTGCACGCCGTTGCTCGATACGTTCCTGCGGGTAGCGCGCGAAACGCGTTTTTAAAGCCGCGCTGTTAAAGCCGATACACGCGAGGCGCCGCTCTGTTGTTGGGCGCGGCCCCTCGTGCAGCGGTGTTCGTTTCGCTTCTTTCTCGCTGACTTCTCGGACATCTCGCCGGCAGACGTTCGATTTTCCGGTCACTCGCGTCCGCTTTAATAAGATAGTCAGGTATGCGAGATAACGCGCGAATCAATCTATTGCGTTATCTCCAAAATGCGGTTCACGATTGGCGTTGGATTCGTGCGAATTCAACGTGGACGGTGCGCATTCTCAGGAGTCGGATCGTTGCGTTTTTGGTCTGGATGAAAGCGTTTATTGCGCGATTGATGGATTCACTTGGCCAAATCGTTCGCTATCGATTTATCTCGATTTAAAGTGCGGCCACGCGACACTTGAATGCTTCGCTTAACGGCTAATCCGCGCGATAATCCACGGCTATTTTGGATTCGCATGGAGCACGCACGTATGAAGTACCCCTTAATAGTACGTCGCACCATGCTGCTCGCGACCTCGTGTGCGCTGTTGCAGCATGGTGGCCTCGTGCTGGCAGCGTCGAACGGTGAAGCCGCGCCTTTGGTCGACACTCGGCCGGCCATGAATACGCTCACGCCGCAGCCGGTCGCCGCCGTGCTGCGCAGCGCGGCATCGGGCGTACCTGCATCGGGCATACCGGCTTCGGGCATACCGGCATCGGGCGCGTCGGCCACGGCCGGCGATGCACAAGGCAACGTCGCCGAATTGATGCAGATGATTCACGATGCGAAGCTGAGTGAACTGCGCACCACCTATAACGGCAGTTATGGCGCGAGTCTGCTTTTCTATCCGCAGGAGATGACGTATTACGTCGCGTTATTTCAGGATAAGCATTTCTGGCGTGTGATCAATTCGCAAGACGTGGCACGAGCCGAGGCGGTTTACGCCGGCTTTGTCAAGCAAACCGAGCAACTCGCGGATGTGGAGATTCGCCGCACGCAATTGCAGGCGCAGAAGGCTTATATCGAGGACGTCATCGCACTGTCTGAAGATCGCGCGAAACGGCTGCAGGCCGATCTCGACGTCGCTCGTACGCAGCAGGCCAAGGTCAACGACTATCAACGGCAAACGCAGGGTGAAGCGGCGGCGCTGTACGCGGAAAAGGAACGGGCACAAGCGCAGTTGCGTCAGGTGCAAGGCGAGGTGATGCAGTTGCAGCGGCAGACCGAGTTGGGGTTGCCGGCGCAGAAGTAGGCGAGAAGCGCATAAAAAAGCCCGGCAACAGAATTGCCGGGCTTTTTACGCCGCGATCTTGAGATCGCGGAGCGCTTACTTCGCGAATGGATCGGTAACGTCGGTTACGCGACGTTGCGACAGATGGTTCATCCAGTCGGTCCCGCTGAGTCCGGTCTCGCTGGCCGCCGGAGCAGGGCGCGAAGGCGGCGCGATATGGCAAAGGTGTGTGCCGGATCGCATTGTTCTGGACAACGATCAAACCCGGCGCGCTCGTTTTATCGATCCAACCGGTACACATAGCGCAGCGCAGTTATATCCACGCCGCCCATCTGATCCGGTTCAGCGCCGACGAACTGCCAGCCTTGACGTTCATAAAAGCCGATCGCCGCCGTATTGCCTTCGAGCACGTACAGGTAAAGCTGCGTTTCGCCTTGCGCGCGCGCCCAGTCTTTGGCAGCGCGCATCAGCAGTTTGCCCACGCCGATGCCCTGATGTTCCGGTAGCGTATGCAGGTTATCGAGCAGCACGCCCCACGCCGACTCCGGTTGCTGTTCGACGCACACAAAGCCGATCGGCTCGCCAGCGAGTTCAGCGATCAGCACGCTGCGGCGCTCGCCGCCCGGCGCGCTCAGACGCGCTTCCCAATAGGCGGCGCGCTCTCCGTTGACTTCGCCGTCCAGAAACGCATCAGGCAGCAGACCCCGGTAAGTGGCCTGCCAACTGGTGCTGTGGATCGAAGCAATCAGCGCGGCGTCCGCGAGGGTCGCGGGGCGCAACGAAATAGCGTGGGTGGGCTGCATCGGGATGGTAGTCAACGGAAGTGCTCAGTTGCTAAGTGTACTGCGCGGGTCGGAAGGCGGAGCCTGTAATGAAAATGTATGAAATACGCGACAGCACCGGGAACGGAAACATTATGTGCAGCGGGCTCCGTATGTTTCACAACGTTTACCCTGATACGGCGCAATGCATTCGATATAAAATGCAGCGCCCCCGGCGCGTCTCATTTTTGCCGCGGCGGCCGCTTGCCGACCGCAGTGAATCGTTTCAACTGCCTGATCGCCGCTGGTCCCTGTGGCGACAGGCTCATCAGAGAGTGTCATGTCTACTGCGTCACCAGCCACCCTATCTTCGTCCCGAGAATCCAAGGTCAAGACAGTTTTCCGCGTCGTCAGCGGCAACTTTCTTGAAATGTACGACTTCATGGTCTACGGATATTACGCGTCCGCGATCGCCAAGACCTACTTCCCGAGCGGCAACGAGTTCGCCTCGCTGATGCTTTCCCTGTCCGTGTTCGGCGCGGGCTTCCTGATGCGCCCGCTGGGCGCAATCGTGCTCGGCGCGTACATCGACCATCACGGCCGGCGTAAAGGCCTGATCCTCACACTCGGCCTGATGGCGCTCGGCACGCTCACGGTCGCGTCGATTCCAGGTTACGCGACGATCGGTGTGCTCGCGCCGGTGCTCGTGCTCGGCGGCCGGTTGTTGCAGGGCTTCTCCGCCGGGGTCGAACTGGGCGGCGTCTCGGTGTATCTGTCGGAGATCGCTACCAAGGGCAACAAGGGCTTTTATTGCGCCTGGCAGTCGGGCAGCCAGCAGGTCGCCGTGGTGTTCGCCGCGCTGATCGGCGTGGCACTCAACAAATTTTTGCCGGCTGACCAGATGACTGCCTGGGGCTGGCGCGTGCCGTTCCTGATCGGCTGCCTGATCGTGCCGTTCCTGTTCCTGATCCGCCGTTCGCTGCAGGAAACCGAGGAGTTCGCGGCGCGCAAGCATCATCCGGGCATGGGCGAGATCATGAAGACGATGGCCGCGAACTGGGGCATCGTGCTGGGCGGCATGGGCATGGTGATCATGACCACCGTATCGTTCTACATGATCACCGCGTACACGCCGACCTTCGGCAAGGAAGTGCTGAAGCTGTCGTCGATCGATACGCTGGTCGTCACCGTCTGTATCGGCCTGTCGAATCTGGTCTGGCTGCCGCTCGCGGGCGCGCTGTCGGACCGCATCGGCCGCCGTCCGGTGTTGCTGGCGTTCACGATTCTGACGATCCTCACCGCCTATCCGGCGTTGCAATGGCTGGTCGCGGAACCGTCGTTTGCGCGCTTGCTGGCGGTCGAATTGTGGCTGTCGTTCCTGTACGGCAGCTATAACGGCGCGATGGTGGTGGCGCTGACCGAAGTGATGCCGGTCGAGGTGCGCACCGCCGGCTTCTCGCTGGCCTACAGTCTCGCGACGACGATCGGCGGCTTCACGCCGGCCATTTCGACGCTGCTGATTCACACCACCAACAATAAGGCCGCGCCTGGCCTGTTCCTCGGCGTTGCGGCGATCTGCGGCTTGATCGCAACGCTGGCGTTGTATCGCACGCCGGAGTCGCGTAATCAGTACCGGACTGCGTAGCGGCTGCTTGCCTTAGGCCGGTAGAAAAAAACAGAAACCCCGCACTCGTGAGAGCGCGGGGTTTTTTGTCGGGTGTTGCAACGGCGGCGTGTTTTGACCAGCCGCAGCACGCAGGCCGTTAGCCCAGACGCAATTCGTTAGCCACCGCCTCGACCACGTCGCCCCATACGCCTGGCTGCGGCTGGCGCAACAGTGTCGTGCCCGGATACCACGGGCTGAGCGTTTCGCCGACGAACCAGCGCCAATCCGCCGAGAACGGCAGCATCAGCCACAGCGGCTTCTTCAGCGCGCCGGCCAGGTGAGCGATCGACGTATCGATCGACACCACCGCGTCGAGCCGCTCGATGATCGCCGCGGTGTCCGCAAAGTCGCCGATCCGCTCGTCGAAGCGATGAATCGATGTGGCACGCGGATGCGCGTCGAGCGCGGCGCGTTCGTCGGCGCTCAGTGCAGGTTGCAACACGATCCAGTCGATCCCGTCGAGTGTGAAGAGCGGGTCGAGCGCGGCAAGCGGCATCGAACGGCTTTCGTTTTGCTGGATGCGTCCCGACCACGCGATGCCGATCTTGCGTTTCGCGTGGCCGCCGAGCGAGCCGCGCCATTTGCGGCGATAAGCCGGCGGCGCGCTAAGGTAGGGCGTGCGGAAGGGAAGTGTGTCGTAGGTCGTGCCGAGCGCGAGCGGCAAGCTCAGCAACGGACATTGCAGATCCGCGGCCGGGCGCGGTGCGCCCTGGGCGATCAGCGTCACGCGCCAGGCTTGCGCGGCCGGCGCAAGCAGCGGCAGCAACTGCGGCTGCACTTCGAGCACGACGCGCGCCGCGCGTTGCGCGGCCAGCGGCACGAAGCGCACGAACTGCAAGGTATCGCCGAAACCCTGTTCGGCGTGCACGAACAGCGTGCGTTGCTCGATCGGTTCGCCGTGCCAGCGCGGCAGCGTCTGCATGACCGGTTGCGCCATTGTTTGCAGCCGCCATTCGTATTCAGGCAGTCCACGCGCGAAATCACGCAGCGTGAGCCACGCAAGCGCGCGGTTCATGTGCGCGGAGGCGAGGTCGGGGCGCAAGCGCAGCGCCTGATCGAATGCGCGTACAGCCGCGGCGTGTGCACCCAGTGCCTGGTGCGCGGTGCCCAGGCTCAGCCACGCGAGCGCGAATTGGGGATCGAGCCCGACCGCGCGCTCGAGATACGGTAGCGCCTGCGCATGGCGGCCCAATGCCGCGAGCGCGTTGCCGAGGCCGAAGATCGCGGGCGGCAGGTTCGGCTGGAAGGCGAGCGCCGCCTGGAACGAGGTGACCGCTTCCGCGTGGCGGCCGGTGGCGTCGAGCGTATTGGCGAGGTTGAAATGCGCGGCGACGAAGCGCGGCTCGGCGGCCAGCGCGGCGCGAAAGCACGGGATCGCTTCATCCGCGCGGCCGAGCGCGTTCAGCGACATGCCCATGTTGTTGAACGCGCCCGCATGCCCGGGGCGCAATTCGAGCGCGCGCTGGAACGACGCGATCGCTTCCGTGTGACGTCCGAGTGCATGCAACGCATTGCCGAGGTTGTTATGCGACGACGCGTCCTCCGGCTGCAGGCGCAACGATTTCTCGAATGCGTCGGCGGCGTCTTCGTGGCGGCCCGCCGCCGCGTACGCGTTGCCGAGGTTGTAGTGCGCCATCGGGAAGGAAGGCGCGAGCGTCAGCGCATTGCGAAATTGCTCGATCGCGTCGTCCAGTTTGCCGAGCGCCTTCAGCGCGTTGCCGAGGTTCAGTTGCAGCGCGGCGTCTTCCGGGCGCAGGTTCACCGCGCGCCGCACGAGCTCGGCAGCTACGGCGTGCTGGCCCTGCTGGTGGCGCAGTACGCCCAGCAGGTGCAACGCATCGACGTGCGCGGGATTGCCGTCGAGCGTCGCGCGATAGCCGCGCTCGGCGTCGTCGAGCCGGCCGTCACGATGCGCCGCGAAAGCGCGGTCAAATACAGGTTGCATGACGGAGGGATGGTCTTTCGGGTGAGGCGAACGCCGCATTTTCCCACACTCGCCGACGCTGCCCCGGATTTGACCTCGCGCGTCAACATCTATAACATGTGAATACATGTTCATATGTACGTTGACGTACCGCTCGCTATGGCTTCCATCACACTGCCTTTCAGCTTAGAAGACCGTTCGGTAGACACCATCGTGCCGCTGGCCGATCTGTTCCGCTTGCTGGGAGACCCAACGCGCCTGCGCATCGTGCTCGCGTGCGTCGACGAGCGGCGCGCGGTCGGTGCGATTGCCGAGGCGCTGGGCTTGTCGCCGTCGCTGGTGAGCCACCATCTGCGCCTGTTGCGCGCGGCGCGTATCGTGCGCGCGGAGCGCCAGGGCAAGCAGGTGTTCTATCTCGCCGCAGACCGTCACATCAGCGCGATGCTGGCCGGCATGCTCGAGCATGTGGCCGAACCGCTCGCCGAATTACCTCTGGATCCGTCATGAAGAAAACCACCACTCCGAACCCGGCCGCCGAAGAGCGCGACGACGACCACGTACCGGTGTGGCTCGATGGGGCACTTGATGGGGGCGATAGCGAAGATGCGCGAATCGATGGCGAGGCCGGTGCCGACCCCGCTCATGCCGGACATGAGCACGAACACGGTCATGAGCACGGCGCGGCCCGCGCACATCCGGCCGATTCACAGGGGGCGGGCGATCACGCGGAGCCTGGCCATCAGCACAGCCACGGCGGTGAAAGCCACGCCGGTCACCACCACAGTCACTCCGGCCACCATCACCACGCTCACGCACCTGTCGAAGGCCACGGCCGCGCCTTCGCGCTCGCCGTCGCGCTGAACGTCGCGATCGTGGTGATTCAGGGCATCTACGGCGTGATCGCGCATTCCACCGCGCTGCTCGCCGACGCCGGCCACAATCTCTCCGACGTGCTCGGCCTGCTGCTTGCCTGGGGCGCCGTATGGCTCACCACGCGTCGGCCGTCAGCTCGCTATACGTTCGGCTACGGCGGCTCGTCCATCCTCGCGTCGCTCATCAATGCCGGACTGCTGCTGTTCGCGTGCGGCGTGATCGTCGCCGAGGCGGTCGGGCGATTGATGAACCCGGCGCCGGTCGCGGGGCTCACCGTGTTCGTCGTCGCGACGGTCGGCATCGTTGTTAACGGTATCTCCGCGTGGCTTTTCATGCGCGGCCAGAAGGAAGACCTGAACATTCGCGGCGCCTTTCTGCATATGGCGGCGGACGCAGGCATCTCGGCGGCGGTCGCGATCAGCGGTCTGGTGATTCTCTACACCAACTGGACGTGGCTCGATCCGGTGATGAGCCTGCTCGTGGTCGCTGTGGTCGTGTACGGCACCTGGGGCCTGCTGCGTGATTCGGTGCGGCTCGCGCTCGACGGGGTGCCGGCCGGCGTCGATCTGCAACACATCCACGAGTATCTCGCCGGCCAGCCGGGCGTCACCGAGGTACACGACCTGCACGTCTGGGCGCTGTCGACCACCGGCAATGCGCTCAGCGCGCATCTGGTGATGCCGGGGGGACATCCCGGCGACGAGTCGCTCGACGGCATGGTCGTCACGCTGCGCGAACGTTTTTCGATGCAGCATGCGACGCTGCAAGTCGACCTCGGCACCACCGAGCACCGCTGCGCGATGGATCATCCGCCGCACGCGCACTAAAGCCCCGCGGCATCGGCGCCGGCGCCGCGATTGATGCAGCGCACCGTCGATTGGCGTACGGGCGGCGTACACTAGAACGCACTGCTGCCTCCGGAGTTCCGCATGGACGCTGCTCGAAGCGACGCGTCGCCGGTGCTGATCGTCGGCGCGGGTCCGACCGGACTCGCCGCGGCCATGAGTCTGGCGCGTGCGCACATCCCCGTGCGTCTGATCGACAAGGCGATGCGGCCGAACCCGCACTCGCGGGCCATCGGCATTCAGGCGCGCACGCTCGAACTGTTCGAGCAGCATCGGCTGATCGAGCCGTTTCTCGAGCTCGGTCATCGGGCGCGAATCGCCAATCTCTTTTCAAATGGGCAGCGCCTCGCGCGGCTCGATTTCGATCCGCTGCACACGCGCTATCCCTATCTGCTGTTTCTCGATCAGGCGATCACCGAACGTCTGCTGACCGAGCATCTGGCGACGTTCGGCGTGACGATCGAACGGGGCGTCGAGCTGACGATATTCTCGCAAGGCGTGACCGGCATTCAGGCGACGCTGCGTCGCGCGGACGGTCACACGGAGACCCTGCATCCGTCGTACATGATCGCCGCCGACGGCGCGCATAGCGTGATCCGTCACCGGCTCGGTTTGAACTTTACCGGCAAGACTTTCGAGCAAAGTTTCCTGCTCGCCGACTTGCACGCTGAAACCGATTGGCCCGAAGACGAGTTCCATATCTTCGCTTCAAGCGAAGGTCTGGTCGCGCTGTTTCCGATGGGCCACGGCCGCCATCGTCTGATTGCCGATCATCCGGCCGAGCCCGCCGCTACCGCTGCGCCCGCCACGCCCGCAGTGCTCGGCGAGCCGCCGCTCAACATCGTGCCTCCGCCGCCGCTCGACGAATGCCGGGCGTTGATCGCGCGGCGCGTCAATCACCGGGTCGAGGTGTCGGACCTGGCGTGGTCGTCGTACTTCCATCTGAACAGCCGGATGGTGGAGAAGCTGCGCGTCGGGCGCGTATTCCTTGCCGGCGACGCCGCCCATGTGCACAGCCCGGCCGGCGCGCAAGGGATGAACACGGGCATTCAGGAAGCCTTCAACCTCGGCTGGAAGATCGCGCGGGTGCTCAACGGCGCGGCGCCGGACCGCCTGCTCGATACCTACCATCTGGAGCGCTATCCGATCGAGCGTGACGTGCTGCGGCAAACCGGCTTCATCACCCAGATGGCCGAAGCCGATCACGGACCGCTGAAGCTGCTGCGCGAGCGGGTGATGCCGGTGCTGGCCGCGCTCGGTCCGCTACGCGATGCGGCGCGTCTGACGATCAGCGAATTGTCGATCCAGTATCGGCGCAGTCCGCTGACGTTCGAGCGCGTACTCGACGGCGGGCCGCGCGCCGGCGAACGGGCGCCGGATGCGCTGGTGCATGTGGTAGACGGGCCGCTGGGGCGCGCGCCCGGCGTCGGCTGCATTTTCGATCTGCACGACCCGGCGTTCTTTTCGCTGTTCCTGCTGGTGCCGCCGGTCCCCGCCGACGAAACGCCGCTCGATCCGGCCGCCAAACACGAGCCGCCGCCGGATGCGGAACTGGAGCGGCTTGTCGCCGAGGTCGAGAAATTGTTGCCGGGCGCAGTGCGTATCTGGCGCGTGACGGATACGACGGGTGAGGGTGGCCCGCCGCTGGCCGAATCGTATGGCCGCACGCGGCCATCGTTCTATCTGGTGCGGCCGGACGGCTACGTCAGTGCACGCGGCCGCACCGGCTCGGATTTGCAAGGCTTGCTGCGGCACTGCGAGGCGTGGTTTACCGTCGGCGGAGTAGTACCGGAGCAGGCGGCCCTTTGAGCCGGCCGGCTCTGTCGCGCAACGACCGGTAAAGCCGCCGGGACCGCCTTGTGCGTTGCCTTACGCCTTACGCTTACGCGAAAGAAGAAGCCGCCGGCATCAGTTGATCGCGATGTTTGACGAGCGCCTCTCTGACGATGTCCGACATCGCGATGCCGTTCGCATCCGGTTGGTCGAGCGTCGCCAGCAACGCGCGCCGCATGCGCGGCTCCCAGAAGCGGTGAATATGATCGGCGATGCCGGCCAGCGCCTCTTCGCGGTCCGGCATCGACTCGAAGAACTCGCCGATCCGGTTCGCCATGTCGATCAGGTTCTGGTCATCCATGGCTTGCCTCACTTACCCGACGTTGCATTGGCCAACTCACGCTGCTTCAGCAGATCGAGCTGCTCGGTGTTGAAGCGCGAATACTCCTGCTGCCACTGCGACGGCTGTTCGACCGGCATCACCTGCACCGCGGTAACCTTGTATTCCGGGCAGTTGGTGGCCCAGTCCGAGCTATCGGTGGTGATCACGTTCGCACCCGATTCGGGGAAGTGGAACGTCGTGTAGACGACACCCGGCTGCATCCGCTCGGTCACCTTCGCGCGCAACACGGTCTGGCCCGCGCGCGATTCGATGCCGACCCAGTCGTCGGTCTTGATGCCGCGTTCTTCCGCGTCGTGCGGATGCAGTTCCAGACGGTCTTCGTCGTGCCAGCGCGAGTTTTCGGTGCGGCGCGTCTGCGCGCCGACGTTGTACTGCGACAGGATGCGGCCCGTGGTGAGCAGCAGCGGGAACTTGCGCGTGACCTTTTCAGGCGTTGCGATGAACTTCGTAATCACGAACTTGCCCTTGCCGCGCACGAAGGTGTCGATGTGCATGGTCGGCGTGCCGTCGGGCGCGTTCTCGTTGCAGGGCCACTGGATGCTGCCGAGCTCGTCGAGCTTTTTGTACGAAACGCCGTGGAAGGTCGGCGTGAGACGGGCGATCTCGTCCATGATTTCGGACGGGTGCGCATAGTCCATCTCATAGCCGAGCGCGCGCGCGAGCAGCACCGTGACTTCCCAGTCGGCGTAGCCCGGCACCGGCGGCATCACCTTGCGCACGCGCGAGATGCGGCGTTCCGCGTTGGTGAAGGTGCCGTCCTTTTCGAGGAACGACGAACCCGGCAACAGCACGTGCGCATACTTCGCGGTCTCGTTGAGGAAAATGTCCTGCACGACGATGCATTCCATCGACGACAGCGCCGCCGACACATGATGTGTGTTCGGATCGGACTGCACGATATCCTCGCCCTGGCAGTACAGGCCCTTGAAGGTGCCATGCACCGCGGCGTCGAACATGTTGGGAATGCGCAGGCCCGGTTCCGGTTGCAACGTGACGTTCCATGCTTCTTCGAACAGCGCGCGCGTGATCGGATCGCTGATGTGACGATAGCCGGGCAGTTCGTGCGGGAACGAGCCCATGTCGCACGAACCCTGCACGTTGTTCTGGCCGCGCAGCGGATTCACGCCGACGCCTTCGCGCCCGATGTTGCCGGTCGCCATCGCGAGGTTGGCGATGCCCATCACCATCGTCGAACCTTGCGCGTGCTCGGTGACGCCGAGGCCGTAGTAGATCGCGGCGTTGTGGCCGGTGGCGTAAATGCGGGCGGCGGCGCGCACTTCTTCGGCCGGCACGCCGGTGAGCTCCGCGGTGGCTTCCGGCGCATTTTCAGGCAGCGCGACGAATGCCCGCCATTGCTCGAACGCACGCGTTTCGCAGCGCCCGGCGATGAAGGCTTCGTCGAGCAGGCCTTCGGTGACGATCACATGCGCGAGCGCGTTGATGATCGCGACGTTGGTGCCCGGACGCAGTTGCAGATGATGCGACGCCTTCACGTGCGGCGTATCGACGATATCGATGCGGCGCGGATCGACCACGATCAGCTTCGCGCCTTCGCGTATGCGGCGCTTCATCCGCGAGCCGAACACCGGATGGCCGTCGGTCGGATTCGCGCCGATCACCATGATCACGTCGGCTTTATCGACTGACGCGAAAGTCTGCGTGCCGGCCGATTCGCCGAGCGTCGTCTTCAGGCCGTAGCCGGTCGGCGAGTGGCACACGCGCGCGCAGGTGTCGACGTTGTTGTTGCCGAACGCGGCGCGCACGAGCTTCTGCACGAGATACGTTTCTTCGTTCGTGCAACGCGACGACGTAATGCCGCCGATCGAATCGCGGCCGTGCTTCGCCTGGATGCGGCGGAACTCCGAGGCCGCGTAACTGAGCGCTTCTTCCCAGCTGACTTCGCGCCACGGATCGGTGATCTTCGCGCGGATCATCGGCCTGGTGATGCGGTCCTTGTGGGTCGCGTAACCCCATGCGAAGCGGCCCTTCACGCAGGCGTGGCCTTCGTTGGCCCGGCCGTTCTTGTGCGGCACCATCCGCACGACCTGGTTGCCCTTCATCTCCGCCTTGAACGAGCAGCCGACGCCGCAATACGCGCACGTCGTGACCACCGAATGCTCGGACTGGCCGAGCATGATGACGGATTTTTCCTGCAAGGTCGCGGTCGGGCACGCGGCGACGCACGCGCCGCACGACACGCACTCCGATTCCATGAACGGCTGGTTTTCGCTGGCCGCGACGCGCGACTCGAAGCCGCGCCCGGCGATGGTCAGCGCGAACGTGCCTTGTGTCTCTTCACAGGCGCGCACGCAGCGATTGCAGACGATGCACTTCGACGGGTCGTATGTGAAGTACGGATTCGATTCGTCCTTCTTGTCCTTCAGGTGATTTGCGCCATCGAAGCCGTAGCGCACTTCGCGCAAGCCGGTCACGCCCGCCATGTCCTGCAGTTCACAGTCGCCGTTGGCGGGGCAGGTCAGGCAGTCGAGCGGGTGATCGGAGATGTACAGCTCCATCACGTTGCGCCGCAGCGATTGCAGGCGATCGGTTTGCGTGCGCACTTTCATGCCGGCTTCGACCGGCGTCGTGCACGAGGCCGGATAGCCGCGCTTGCCTTCGATTTCGACCAGGCACAAGCGGCATGAACCGAACGGTTCGAGCGAGTCGGTCGCGCAAAGCTTCGGCACGTTCACGCCGGCTTCCACGGCGGCGCGCATCACCGACGTGCCGGCCGGCACCGTCACCGCCTGGCCGTCGATTTCGAGCGTGACGTCGATGTCGGCATGACGGAGCGGCGTGCCGTAGTCGGTGTCGTCGAAGAACGAGCGGGGCGCGCGTTGTTGTTGTGTCTGCAGTGCTTGCGATTTGCACGCGCAGTTGCCGGAACCGCAGCCACCGGCAGGGGAGTTGGGCACGTCGGACATATGAGGCTCCTGGGTCAGGCCGCGGCCGCTTTGGGCGCGTGATCGAGGCCGAAATCTTCGGGGAAATGGTCGAGCGCGGACAGCACCGGGAACGGCGTCATGCCGCCCATCGCGCACAGCGAGCCGGACACCATCGTGTCGCACAGGTCACGCAGCAGCTGCACTTGCCGCGTCGAGGTGTCGCCGTTGCGAATCCGTCCGATGACTTCGACGCCGCGCGTCGAGCCGATCCGGCACGGCGTGCATTTGCCGCACGATTCCAGCGCGCAGAAGTGCATCGCATACTGCGCGAGTTCGGCGAGATTCGAGGTGTCGTCATGCACGACGATGCCGCCGTGGCCGACCACCGCGCCGACGGCCGCATACGCCTCGTAGTCCATCGGAATGTCCCACTGGCTTTCCGGCAGATAGGTGCCAAGCGGACCGCCGACTTGCGCGGCGCGCGCCGGCCGCCCGCTTGCCGTGCCGCCGCCGTAGTCGTAGAGCAGTTCGCGCAGCGTCACGCCGAACGCGAGCTCGACGAGGCCGCCTTGCTTCACATTGCCCGCGAGCTGGAACGGCAGCGTGCCGCGCGAGCGGCCCATGCCGAAGTCCTTGTAGAACGCGGCGCCGCGCGCGAAGATGATCGGCACCGTTGCGAGCGTGATGACGTTGTTGATCACGGTCGGCTGGCCGAACAAGCCGACCAGCGCCGGCACCGGCGGCTTCGCGCGGACGATGCCGCGCTTGCCTTCGAGCGATTCGAGCAGCGCGGTTTCCTCGCCGCATACGTAGGCGCCCGCGCCTTTCGCGACGAACAGCTCGAAGCGGTGCGCCGAGCCGAGCACGCTGTCGCCGAGCCAGCCCGCGGCGCGCGCCTTGGCGATCGCGGCTTCGAGCGTCGCGATCGAGTGCGGATACTCGCTGCGCACGTAGATATAGCCGACCGTCGCGCCGGTCACGACGCCCGCGATGATCATTCCTTCGATCAGCACGTACGGATCGCTCTCCATCACGAGGCGGTCGGAGAAGGTGCCGGAATCGCCTTCGTCCGCATTGCAGACGATGTATTTCTGCGCCGCTTGCGCGCCGCGCACCGTGCGCCATTTGATGCCGGCCGGGAACGCCGCGCCGCCGCGGCCGCGCAGGCCCGATTCGATCAAGGCTTCGCAGGCGGCGTCGCCGTCGGTGTTCAGGGCTCGCTGCAAGCCTTCGAGGCCGCCGTGCGCGACGTAGTCGTCGATGGACAGCGGATCGGTGATGCCGATGCGCGCGAAGGTCAGACGCTGCTGTTTCTTCAGATACGGAATCTCATCGACAACGCCCGCGCGGCGCGCATGCTCGCCGCCTTCGATGAAACCGGCGTCGAACAGCGAGGCGATGTCGGTCTCTTCCACATTCGCATAGCCGATGCGGCCTTCGGCCGTTGCGACTTCGACAAGCGGTTCGAGCCACAACAGGCCGCGCGAACCGTTGCGGACCAATTCGATTTCAATACCGCGGCGCGCGGCTTCGGTTTCGATCGCCTGCGCCAGTGCGTCCGCGCCGAGCGCGAGCGCCGACGAATCACGGGGAACGTAAACGCGCGTCATGCCGTTACCTCCACGCATTTACTGGCGGCGGCGAAGAGCGCGTCGAACTTTTGCGGCGTGACTTTCGCGTGCAGCGTGCCGTTGAGCATCATTGCCGGCGAGAGCGCACATTGGCCGAGGCAATACACCGATTCCAGTTCCACCGTCGCGTCATGCCGATGCTCCGCATCGAAACGGCAGCTGGTGTGCGCCTCGATATGTTGCGCGAGCGCTTCGGTGCCCATGCTGCGGCACGCCTCCGCGCGGCACAACTGCACCGTGACGGGCGCGGCGGGCTGCGTGCGGAAGTAGTGGTAGTAGGTGATGACGCCGTGGACTTCCGCGCGCGACAGGTTCATTGCGCGCGCGAGCGGCGCAACCGTGTCTGGCGGCACGTAGCCGAGTTCATCCTGAATCGCGTGCAGTACCGCAAGCAGCGACATGCCCGGCTGGGCGTGACGTTGCACGAGTTGATCCGGCGCGATGGCGAGGGAATCGTCCAAGTGGGGGCTCCTCCAAAGTCATATATGCACTTGTCATTCATAATGAGTGCACCTATGCTTTGTATATTAGATACGGGATAGCGGAACAATAGGCGTGTGAAACGCCTCGTGCAATAGGAAAGAGAAGATCATATATGATCAGGATCGAGTGCCAGGCGCAGCTGGTCGTGAGAGGTCCGGACGGCCGTGAGGCAAGCCTGTCGGACGTGGTGCCGCTGCTTGCGCTGGTGGACGAGTCCGGCAGCATCGCGCAGGCGGCGACGCTTAAGGGTTTGTCCTACCGGCACGCGTGGGGTTTGCTGCGCAGCATCGAGGAGCGTTTGGGCGGTCCGTTGATCGCGAAGGAGCGTGGCCGCGGCTCGGTGCTGTCCGAACTCGGGCAAGCGGTGCTGCGTGCGCAGCGTCTGTGCGGCGAGCGGCTGGACGGCAATATGCAGGCGCTCGCCAGCGAGGTCGCGAGCGATCTGAACCGCTGGCTGGCACCACCCGCCGACGACGTGCGGATTCACGCGTCGCACGGCTATGCCGTCGCTGCGCTGGTGACGGCGCTGGTCGCGAACGATCTGCCGGTCGACATCAAGTACCGCGATAGCGCGGACGCTGTCAGTGCACTGGCGCGTAGCGAATGCGATCTGGCCGGTTTCCATTTGCCGCTCGGCGAGTTTCGCGCGGCGTGCGCCGACACATATCGACGCTGGCTCGATCCGCAACGCCACGTGCTCGTCCATCTGACGCGGCGCAAGCAGGGCCTGTTTCTCGGTAAGGGCAATCCGAAACGAATCAGTGGTCTGAGCGATCTCGCGCGCGGCGATATCCGCTTCGTCAATCGTCAGCCCGGTTCCGGTACGCGGATGCTGCTCGATCTTGCGTTGAGGCAAGTCGGCGTAGATCCGGATCGGGTCAACGGCTATGCGTCGACGGAGCTGACGCATTCGGCGATCGCCGCGTTTGTGGCGAGCGGCATGGCGGACGTGGGCTTCGGCGTCGAGCCGGCGGCGCATCACTTCGGGCTCGACTTCATTCCGATCGTCGACGAAGACTATTACTTCGCCTGCGACCGCGCGCGGCTGGAGCGCGCGCCGCTCGCGACGGTGATCGAACTGCTGCGCGGCGATGCATTTCGCCACAGCGTCGAACAGCTCGAAGGCTACGATCCGCACGACTGCGGCAAGCTGCTCGATCTCGATGTGGGGCTCGGCGAAGCAGCGCTGTAAGCGGCTGTAAACATCAAGGTGCCTTTGGCGCTGCGTGGGGCGTCCGTTTGGGATACTCTCTCAACTTCCGCTTCCGCCTTAACCGCGCGCTGTGCCGCGCCGAATCCGATATGAAAGTTCTTCTTCACGCGTGTGCTGCCGTTGCGACGGCAGGGGTGCTTCTCGCCACCGTTTCCGTTGCTTTCGCACAGAATGCGCCTGGCGTGCCGGGTGGCATCCTGCAAGACGAGTTCCGTCTTGCCGAACATCCGCAAATGCCGTTTGCTGCGTCAGCGCCTTCGGATAAATATCAGTCTGGCAAAAAATCAGCCATGCGCAAGCGGGGCGATTTGGGCGATCCGAACGGCTGCAATCTGCAGTGTCCTAAAGACTAGTGAGTGGACAAATAAGCAGACGAACAAGCGTTTTCGTTTTTGCTTTCGTTCGCGCGACGCCGGCGTTCTGCCGGCGTCTTCGTTTGGTGTTCCTTGCGTGGCGGCTATCGGTTAGGGCTTCGCCGTATGCCACATGTCCTTGAAGCCGTCCCCTTTCATGTCTCCCGCCTGCTTGTCGGCTGCGTAGCGATACAGCGGATGGCCTTTGTACGCCCATTGCTGTTTGCCGTCGGCGGAAGGGATTAGCGTCCAGTCGCCTGACGGCTTGTCCGAAGGGCTCGCTACCGCAGCAGGCCAGTAGCTCATGCAGCCGCCGGTGCAGGCGCTCGCGCCGGGCGTGGTGTCTTTGTCGAAGGTGTAGAGCGTCATGCCGTCCGCGGTAACGAAACGGCCATCGACGACTTTCGGCGCCTCGGCGAAAGCAGCTTGTTGCAGCGCGAGCAGCGTGAGCGTGGAGAGGCAGAAGAGAGTCTTGCGCATGATGTCGGCTCCTGATTTTGGTGTTGGTCTCGCGCGGCACATGGCGTGCAGGCGCGCGTGGCGAATAAACGATTGAATGTGTGCGTTTATTCCATTCGCGGCCTGGTTCGCCGCGCTGATGCTTGCCAGCAAAAAGACACGCTCGATGAAGCATTGAGCGGGCCTTCTGTTTTATAGGCGTTTTCCGTGCGCCGCGCTGTGCCTGGTGCGGTACCGAGGTGAACCTCGCGCACGCCGTTTGCCGGATGCTGGCATCTGCGCGAGCCTGCGAATCGGACCTGGTGCGCCAGGAAAACGTTGCCGGAGTTTGTATGCTGGATCACTGACGTGAGCCAAATTTACTCAATAAACGGCGCCGCGATGCTATGCTGAGGCGCAAAACCGGCAGGTACCGTTTTCAAAGAATACCTAATTAACCCGGAGTTAGGCATGCTGAGAAAGGTAGTCGATCGCGCAAAACAGATCCGGCGCAGCGAGGGGTTCAAGCATTCCGTGGCCATGCCCAGCCGAATGTCGCTCCATGCCAAACAGCGTTTGAACAAGGGCGTATTTGCAATCGAGATTCGGGAGAATTCCGGTTTTTTCTCCGCGATGCAGATGGTCCTGTTTATTCTGATGTATTGCGACGAAAAAAATCTGACTCCGCGCATTTCAGCCCGCGGGGGAATATATGGTGACCCCGAAGGAAAATTGGACTGGTTCTCAGCTTTCTTCGAGACGGTGCGGACGCCGTCGGGCGCAACGCCGACGCAAAATGTGAGGACGTCGACGGTTCGCGATCTGGTTCAGTTGGGCTTTCGCCAACGGTATGAACACCGGCTTCAACTCAAGAGCGCGAGCGAACTCTTTCACGCGCATTATCGACCGGCCGCGCACATCTTCGCCGAGGTCAACTCCATCTGTGAACGGCTCGAGATCGGCGCATCAACCCTCGGCGCGCATTTCAGAGGCACGGATAAGAACCTGGAAGCCATGCCGGTTTCATGGGGAAACTTTTGCCGGCTGGTGGAATCGACGCTTGCGGAAAATCCGCATTTAACCAGCATCTTCGTATCGAGCGACGAACAGGCGTTTATCGACTATTTCGTCGCGTGGCCATTCAGCAAACCAATCAAGGTAGCGCCCGCAAAATTACTCGCAAACGGCAGCACACCCATTCATTTCAGCGGCTATCCAGGACTTGAAATCGGCCGTGAGGCGCTGGTTTCCAGCCTGCTGCTTTCGAGTTGCGGGTTTCTCGTGAAAACGCCGTCTTATTTGTCCGCATGGTCCAAAATATTCAATCCGTCACTTCCGGTGAGGCTCGCGTCGCCCCCGCGTCCGGATGCGTTCTGGTTTCCCGACAGTCGGCTCTGGATCGAACAGGATGAGCAGAGCAGGGTCCTGTTTGATGGGCAGTAGGTCGAACATCGGCGGGTCGAGCGCACTCTGGCGGTCGATCGTGATGCATGGGAATGACGGGCAGCAAAAAACCCCGCGAAGCGTCGGCCTGGCGGGGTTTTTTGTAAAACATTGCAGCCACTTGCAAGGTGTTTGGTGGAGGCGGCGGGAATCGAACCCGCGTCCAGAAGCACTCTACGACTAGTTCTACATACTTAGTTCTGTCTTTTGATTTAACCACCACGACGCGGACGAACACGCTGCGTGACGGCGATTCACTAGATTTTCGACCCGGGCGTCGTGACGCCGCCAAGGCTTAACTGACGTATATGACCTCTGTCGGTATTGCTACCGGTCTTGCGACTCTAACCCGTCAGTGAGCCAGGCAGAGGACGGCGGCCCTTAGGCTGCCAGTGCGAACGTTTCGTCGTTTGCAGTTACGTTTTTCCCATTGATTAACGAGGTGACGGGTCCTCGGTATGCCCTAGCCGCTTCGCAACCCCTGTCGAAACCAGGTCGCCCCCGCGGTTCGTTGCCCAAAATTCTGGGCCAACGTAGATTTTACAATAGTTTGACAGCGACGTCTTTGCTGATTGCCTGGCCGATCGCGGATTGCTGTGCTGCTGCGGCGGCGGTGTATCAGGCAAGGTTCAGCCGATCTCGCGCAGCAGCTTCTGCAATTCAGCCGGCGACTGCACAACGTGCTGTGCATGCCATTGCGTCGGCGGGATATCGTTGCCGCAGTAGCCGTACGCAGCGGCCACCGTCTTCATGCCGGCCGCGAAGCCCGCCTGCACGTCGCGCAGGTCGTCGCCGACATAGATAATGCGTTCCGGCGCCAGATCCAGCTCGCGCGCGGCGTGCAGCAACGGCGCGGGATGCGGCTTCGAATGCGGTGTCGTATCGCCGCTCACCACGCAGCCTGCGCGTTCTTCGAGGCCCAGTTGCGCCACCAGCGGCTCAGTCAGCCGGGCCGCCTTGTTTGTCACGATGCCCCAGCGCACGCCGCGTTCGTCGAGCTCGTCGAGCAATTCGGGGATGCCGGGAAACAGGGTGGTCTCGATGCACAAGTCCGCTTCGTAATTGGCGAGAAACTCCTCGCGCATCGACGTGAACTCGTGGTTGTCGGGGCCGATGCCGAAGGCGCCGCCGATCAGTCCGCGCGCGCCCGCGGAGGCGAGTGGCCGCAGGTCTTCGAGCGGCACCATCTCGAGGCCGCGGTCGTGGCGCATTTTGTTGACGGCGGCGGCGAGATCGGGCGCCGTGTCGGCCAGGGTGCCGTCAAGGTCGAACAACACAGCCTGGAAAAGGCCGAGGTCGGCGTCGTCATCTTCGCGTTGGGGCAGGGGCGTGGGATCGCTCATTGATTGGAAAGAGGTCGGGGCGGATCAGACGTCGCGGCGGCAAGCGAGAATATAGTTCACGCTCGTGTCGGCGGACAGCGCGAAATGCTTGCTGAGCGGGTTGTACACGATACCTTTGATGTCGACCGTACGCAGGTCGGCGGCGCGCACGAAGCCCGCCAATTCCGAAGGACGGATGAAGCGCGCGTAGTCGTGGGTGCCCTTGGGCAGCATCCGCGCGATATATTCGGCGCCGATCACCGCGAACAGGTAAGACTTCACGTTGCGGTTCAGCGTGGAGAAAAACACCCAGCCACCGGGTTTCACCAATGTCTTGCAGGCGGCGACGATGGCGGCCGGTTCGGGCACGTGCTCGAGCATTTCCATGCAGGTCACGACGTCGTATGTGCCCGGTTCGCGGGTGGCGAGCGCCTCGGCGGCGATTTCCTCGTAACTAACGGTTACACCACTTTCAAGGCTGTGAAGATCTGCCACGCCGAGCGCCTGGCTCGACAGGTCGATTCCCTTCACATGCGCGCCCAGTCCCGCCATCGATTCCGACAGAATGCCGCCGCCGCAGCCGATATCCAGAACGCGTTTGCCGGCCAGATGCGCATGCGTGTCGATCCAGCTAAGGCGGATTGGGTTGAGTTCGTGCAGCGGCTTGAATTCGGCGTTGGGGTCCCACCAACGATGCGCGAGATCGCTAAATTTCTGCAGTTCGTGGGGATCGGCATTGGTCATGGGGAAGCTGCCTCGATGAGAGCGGTGAGCGGGCGCTCGAGGATAAACCCTGAGTATATAGGCCGGCGGACGGGGCGGCAAAATGCCGCGCCGCGCTGCGCGGCCAGCTAGAGCATTCGATTCCATTGCATTGCGCTTTTCGTCGTGCGACGCAGGCGGGAGCCGTGCAACGCAAAGAACAACGGCATAAAAAAAGCCCCGCCGAAGCGGGGCTTTGATACTGCGGTAATTTGTAGCTTACTGCTTCGAAGTACCGACAACTTCGACTTCCACGCGACGATCCGGTGCGAGGCAGGCGACGAGTTGCTTGTGGTTCTTCTGGTTGCAGCCGGTCGTGACCGGGTTACGCTTGCCCTTGCCTTCCGTGTAGATGCGGTTGGCTTCGATGCCCTTGCTGACCAGGTACGACTTCACAGCTTGAGCGCGGCGCAGCGACAGACGGTCGTTGTACTTGTCCGAACCGATGCGGTCCGTGTAACCCGTTGCAACGATAACTTCCAGGTTCAGGCCTTGGACCTTCGATGCGAGGTCGTCCAGCTTTTCCTTGCCAGCCGGCTTCAGGACAGCCTTGTCGAAGTCGAACAGCGCATCAGCTTGATACGTAATCTTTTGGCTCGTGATAGCCGGTGCAGCAGGTGCGACCGGAGCCGGCGGCGTCGGAGCCTGGGCAACCAGGGCGCCATCACACTTAGCGTTGGCCGTTGCCGGCGTCCAGAATGCATCGCGCCAGCAAAGCTCGTTCGTGCCGTTCATCCACACGTATTCGCCGGTGCCATTCACCCAGTTGTCGTTCGTAGCTTGTCGCGACGCCGGCACCGATTGCGCCATGGCGGATGCAGCCATAACTGCGGTAGCTGCAATGAACGCGAGCTTTGAAAGTTTATTCATATTTCTCCTCTCGAAATTGAGATTACCGCAGGTTTACTGCGAGCCTGTTGACGAAGACAAGTCATACATTGCTCGAAGTATAACATCGGTGTAGAACAAAAAACGTGCTGTGTAGACTTCGAGCAGTGTCTAACTCTTTGTGCGTTGGCATTTTGCCATATCGTTCCCTTCCAACGATAAAAAAATCTGCCCCCGATCAAATCGCCCTCCAATTGTGGTGCATGCGCAACAGAAGCAATCCCCGGAAGGCGCCGCCAGTCATGGCTGAGCGGCGGATTGGCCCATGCACAAATCGGGCCTGCCCCGGCTCGATAGCAGGTCGCCCAGGTGCCTTTCGCGTGCGCCTGCTAATAGGTATACGTACCCTCGTCGGGGACGGATGCGCGGCATGTTAGAATCGCGTGATGCGTTGCGCCTGCAATGCTTACGCGAAGGCGCGGTGTTGTCGTCGTCTTCGCACGTAAAAGATACGGATAATGGATCAATTCGCCAAAGAGACTTTGCCAATCTCCCTAGAGGAGGAAATGCGCCGTTCGTATCTCGATTACGCGATGAGCGTGATTGTGGGGCGTGCGCTTCCCGATGTTCGCGATGGCCTGAAGCCGGTGCACCGGCGCGTGCTGTACGCGATGCACGAACTGAACAACGACTGGAACCGGGCTTACAAGAAGTCGGCGCGTATTGTCGGCGATGTCATCGGTAAATATCACCCGCACGGCGACACGGCTGTCTACGACACGATCGTCCGGATGGCGCAGGATTTCTCGCTGCGCTACATGCTGGTGGACGGTCAGGGCAACTTCGGCTCGGTCGACGGCGACAATGCCGCGGCCATGCGGTACACCGAAATCCGCATGGCGAAGATCGGCCACGAACTGCTGGCCGACATCGACAAGGAAACGGTCGACTTCACGCCGAACTACGACGGCAGCGAAAACGAGCCGGCCATTCTGCCGGCGCGCATTCCCAATCTGCTGATCAATGGCTCGTCCGGTATTGCAGTCGGCATGGCGACCAATATCCCGCCGCACAATCTCAACGAAGTCGTCGATGCGTGTCAGCATCTGCTGAAAAACCCGGAAGCGACGATCGACGAGCTGATCGAGATCGTCCCGGCGCCCGATTTCCCGACCGCCGGCATCATCTACGGCGTGGCCGGCGTGCGCGATGGCTATCGCACCGGCCGTGGCCGCGTGGTGATGCGCGCGCTCACGCACTTCGAGGAAATCGACCGCGGCCAGCGCATGGCGATCATCGTGGACGAGTTGCCGTATCAGGTGAACAAGCGCTCGCTGCTGGAGCGTATCGCCGAACTGGTCAACGAGAAGAAGCTCGAAGGCATCTCCGATATCCGCGACGAATCCGACAAGAGCGGTATGCGCGTCGTGATCGAACTCAAGCGCGGCGAGGTGCCTGAGGTCATTCTCAACAATCTGTATAAGGCGACCCAGCTTCAGGATACCTTCGGCATGAACATGGTCGCGCTGGTCGACGGCCAGCCGAAGCTGCTCAACCTGAAGGAAATGCTGTCGTGCTTCCTGTCGCATCGCCGGGAAGTGCTGACGCGGCGCACTGTATACGAACTGCGCAAGGCGCGTGAACGCGGTCATGTGCTCGAAGGTCTGGCGGTCGCACTCGCCAACATCGACGATTTCATCGCGATCATCAAGGCCGCGCCGACTCCGCCGATTGCCAAGCAGGAATTGATGGCGCGTCCGTGGGATTCGTCGCTGGTGCGGGAGATGTTGGCGCGCGCGGAGACGGAAAACGCCTCGGCCGGCGGCCGCGAAGCGTATCGCCCTGATGGTTTGAATCCGGCGTTCGGCATGCAGGCCGACGGCCTCTACCGCTTGTCCGACACCCAGGCTCAGGAAATTTTGCAGATGCGTCTGCAACGCCTGACCGGTCTGGAGCAGGACAAGATCATCGGTGAGTATCGCGAAGTGATGGCGCAAATCGCCGACCTGCTGGACATTCTGGCCCGCCCGGAGCGCATTACCGCGATCATCGTCGACGAACTGACGTCGATCAAGGCCGAATTCGGCGACGCGCGCCGCTCGAAGATCGAGCTGAACGCGACCGAGCTGAATACCGAAGACCTGATCACGCCGCAAGAGATGGTTGTGACCATGTCGCACACCGGCTATGTGAAATCGCAGCCGTTGTCCGAATATCGCGCACAAAAGCGCGGCGGTCGCGGCAAACAGGCGACTTCCATGAAGGAAGACGACTGGATCGACACGCTCTTCATCGCGAACACGCACGATCACATCTTGTGCTTCTCGAACCGCGGCCGCGTGTATTGGGTCAAGGTTTATGAAGTGCCGCAAGGTTCGCGGAACTCTCGTGGCCGTCCGATCGTCAATATGTTCCCGTTGCAGGACGGCGAGAAGATCACGGTCGTGTTGCCGGTCAAGGAATTCTCGGCCGACAAGTTCGTGTTCATGGCCACCGCGTTAGGAACGGTAAAGAAGACGCCGCTGGAAGCCTTCAGCCGGCCGTTGCGCAAGGGTATTATTGCGGTCGGTCTGGATGACGGCGATTATCTGATCGGCGCCGCCATCACTGACGGCCAGCATGACGTGATGTTGTTTTCGGATTCGGGCAAGGCAGTGCGCTTCGACGAGAACGACGTGCGTCCGATGGGCCGCGAGGCGCGCGGTGTGCGCGGTATGCAGCTTGAAGACGGTCAGAACGTCATTGCGCTGCTGGTGGCTGGCGACGAGCAGCAGTCGGTGCTCACCGCAACCGAAAACGGCTTCGGCAAGCGCACGCCGATCACTGAGTACACGCGCCACGGTCGCGGTACGAAGGGGATGATCGCGATCCAGACATCGGAGCGTAACGGCAAGGTGGTCGCCGCCACGCTGGTGGATCCGGAAGCGCAGATCATGCTGATCACCAATACGGGCGTGCTGATCCGCACGCGCGTGTCGGAAATTCGAGAAATGGGGCGCGCAACCCAAGGTGTTACACTCATCAGCCTTGACGAAGGGACCAAGCTTTCAGGTCTGCAACAGGTTGCTGAGGCGGAAGCGGATGTGGATGTCGAAGGTGACGCCGAAGGTCCCGCTGAAAGCGACAACGGCGGTGAAGACGGTGGTGCAGCCTGATCCGCGTCGGCGGCTCTCAGTCTCAGTTATTGGGTGAAAGCTGCGCAGGGAAAAAATGGCGTATCGGGCCGATACGTATCCCGCGCAGCTGGCAGTTCAAGTTAATTTCTCTTAGGGAGTAATGATGCAAAAACGATTCAAACAACTGATGTTGCTGGCTGCACTCGTGCCGACCTTTGCTATGGCTCAAGCGCTTCAGGGCCAGGCTCCGGCGGCTCCGGCTGCTGCCGCGGCACCGGTTGATCCGGCCAAGCAGGCTGCCATCAAGGACCTGCTGGACGCAATCGACGCACAGAAGCTCGTCGGCGCCATCGGCAACAGCGCGCAAATGCAAGCCAAGCAACTGGTTCCGGCCATCCTGTCGGACGCTCTGAGCGAAAACAAGACGATGACGGACAAGCAGAAGCAGGCTTCCGTCCCGACGCTGCAAAAGAACGCAGTGCCGAAGCTGGTTGACGGCGCGGGCCAGGTGTTCGCAACGGACGGTTTCCGTCAAGACGCAATGCAAGCTCAGTACGACGCATACGCGAAGTACTACAGCACGTCGGAAATCAAGGACCTGACCACGTTCTACAAGAGCCCGACCGGCCGCAAGTTCATCCAGGTGCAAGACCAGGTTGGCCGCGACGTCGTGAACGGCTTGATGCAAAAGTACATGCCGCAATCGATCAAGGCAACGCGTGACCAGGCCGACAAGGAAGTCGCGTCGGTCAAGCCGGCTAAGTAAGCTCAGGTCGAAAGGCTGCGCTGACATCGCGCTAGCCGCCGGTCGGCACGCTTCACAGCGTCCGGGTTTGGCGGGTTGGCGGTGACAATGCGATAATGGTCGTTTGCGCACGCGCGCAGACGGCCATTTTCTTTTTGGGTGCGAAATCGTCGTCAAACTCGCGTTGTCAGATTCGCGATGCCACCTTCTCGATGTTGAGCTTCGCGGTTGCCAACTTCGCCGATTTTTACGCGATTTACGTTTTTCGCGCCTGCTTCCGGGGACCCCACGATGCGCGTCTTTAATTTCTCCGCCGGCCCTGCGGCCATGCCAGAAGAAGTGCTGCGCCAGGCAGCCGACGAGATGCTCGATTGGCAAGGCAGCGGCATGAGCGTGATGGAAATGAGCCATCGCGGCAAAGAGTTCATGTCGATCCACGAGGAAGCACTCGTCGATTTGCGCGAGTTACTCTCGGTGCCGGCCAGCCACCGTATCCTGTTCCTGCAAGGCGGCGGTTTGGGCGAAAACGCGATCGTGCCGATGAATCTGCTCGGCGCGAAACCGCGTGCCGACTTTGTCGTAACGGGTTCGTGGTCGCAGAAGTCGTTCAAAGAAGCGCAAAAGTACGGCACCGTGCATCTGGCGGCGAGCGGCCAGACGGCGGACGGCTTCACGCGCGCGCCGGCGCGCTCCGAATGGCAACTGTCGGACGATCCGGCTTACGTGCATCTGTGCACCAACGAGACGATCCACGGTGTCGAGACCTTCGAAATCCCCGATATGGGCGATATTCCGCTGGTCGCGGACGTGTCGTCGCACATCCTGTCGCGCCCGATGGACATCGCCAAATACGGCGTGCTGTACGGCGGCGCGCAGAAGAACATCGGCATGGCGGGCGTGACGGTCGTGATCGTGCGCGAAGATATGCTGGATCGCGCGCAGTCGATCTGCCCGTCGGCGTTCGAATGGAAGACCGTCGCCGAGAACAATTCGATGTACAACACGCCGCCCACCTACGCGATCTACGTCGCCGGGCTGGTGTTCAAGTGGTTGAAGAAGCAGGGCGGCCTTGCCGCGATGGAAGCGCGTAACCTCGAAAAGTCGAAGCTGTTGTACGACGCGATCGATTCGAGCCGCTTCTATCTGAACAAGGTCGAGCGTGGCTCGCGCTCGCGGATGAACGTACCGTTTTTCCTCGTCGACGAGTCGCGCAACGAAGATTTCCTGGCCGGCGCGAAAGCGCGGGGAATGGTGCAGCTAAAGGGCCACAAGTCCGTCGGCGGCATGCGGGCGTCGATTTATAACGCCGTCCCGCTCGAAGGCGTCAAAGCGCTTGTCGAATACATGAAGGAATTCGAACAGCGCAGCGCCTGATGTTTCAGACATTCAGGCGCGCGCATCCTTTCCAGTAGTTTCCCGGCAGGGCCGTTTTCACGCATGGACGACGAACTCAATACCCGACTCAAACCCCTTCGCGAGCGCATCGACGCGCTCGACGCGCAGCTGATCGCGCTGCTCAATCAGCGGGCGGCGGTCGCGCTCGAAGTGGGCGAGGTCAAGAAGTATTTCAACGCGCCGGTGTTCCGCCCTGAGCGCGAACAGCAGGTGATCGCGCGCTTGCAAGACATGAGCGAAGGGCCGCTCGCGAGCGAACATATCAGCGCGATCTGGCGCGAGATCATGGCCGCGAGCCGCGCGCTCGAAAAACCCATCAAGGCCGCGTATCTCGGCCCGGTCGGCACCTATAGCGAGCAGGCGATGCACGAGTACTTCGGTCAGTCGATCGAAGGCCTGCCGTGTCCGTCGATCGACGAAGTGTTTCGCGCGGTCGAAGCAGGCGCCGCGGAATTCGGCGTCGTGCCGGTCGAGAATTCGACCGAAGGCGCAGTGTCGCGCACGCTCGATCTGCTGCTGCAAACGCAGCTCACGATCGGCGGCGAACTGGCGCTGCCGATTCACCACAACCTGTTGACCCTGAACGGCGGCCTCACCGGCGTGACGCGCGTGTGCGCGCATGCGCAGGCGCTCGCTCAATGCCAGCGCTGGCTTTCCACGAACGCGCCGCATCTGGAGCGCCAGGCGGTGTCGAGCAACGCGGAAGCAGCACGCATGGCTGCGGACGATCCGACAGTCGCGGCCATCGCCGGCGATCGCGCCGCGACGCACTACGGTTTGCAGGTCGCATACGCGCTGATCCAGGACGATCCGCATAACCGCACGCGCTTCGTGATGATCGGCAGGGAGCGGACCGGCGTCAGCGGGCACGACCAGACGTCGCTGATCGTTTCGGTGGCGAACGAGCCGGGCGCGGTATTCAAGCTGCTCGAGCCACTCGCGCGCCACAGCGTATCGATGACGCGTTTCGAATCGCGTCCGGCGCGCGTCGGCACGTGGGAGTACTACTTCTACATCGACGTCGAGGGCCATCGCGACGATCCGGCGGTCGCCGCCGCGCTCGCCGAACTCGGCCAGAAGGCCGAGTTCCTGAAGATCCTCGGCTCGTATCCGCGCGCCCGCTAATGCCTCGCTAGTGGCACTCGAGCGCGCCAGCTGCGCATTCATTTACTAAATAGTCGTTCGGAGATTTCATGACAACGTCCTTCGGTCCTTCTTATGTGCGCGCGATTGCGCCTTACATCGCCGGCAAACCGATTTCGGAAGTCGCACGCGAGTTCGGCCTCGACGAAGCGACCATCGTGAAGCTGGCGTCGAATGAAAATCCGCTTGGCATGCCGGAGTCGGCGCAGCGCGCCATGGCGCAGGCCGCCACCGAACTCGGCCGCTATCCGGACGCGAATGCGTTCGAACTGAAGGCCGCGTTGAGCGAGCGCTACGGTGTGCCGGCTGACTGGGTCACGCTTGGCAACGGCAGCAACGATATCCTCGAAATCGCCGCGCACGCGTTGGTGGAGAAGGGTCAGTCGATCGTATACGCGCAGTATTCGTTCGCCGTGTACGCACTGGCCACGCAAGGCGTGGGCGCACGCGCGATCGTCGTGCCGGCCGTCAAGTACGGCCACGACCTCGACGCGATGCTCGCCGCGATTACCGACGATACGCGCCTGATCTTCGTCGCGAACCCGAACAACCCGACCGGCACGTTCATCGAAGGCCCGAAACTCGAAGCGTTTCTCGACAAGGTGCCGCGTAGCGTGGTCGTCGTGCTGGATGAGGCATACACCGAATATCTGCCGGAAGAAAAGCGCTACGACTCGATCGCGTGGGTGCGCCGTTATCCGAATCTGCTGGTGTCGCGCACATTCTCGAAGGCGTTTGGTCTGGCCGGCTTGCGCGTCGGTTTCGCGATCGCCCAGCCCGAATTGACCGATTTGCTGAACCGTCTGCGTCAGCCGTTCAACGTGAACACGCTGGCGCAAGCGGCGGCGATCGCGGCGCTGAACGACAAGGCGTTTCTGGAAAAGAGCGCCGCGTTGAATGCGCAAGGCTACCGTCGCCTGACCGAAGCATTCGACAAGCTCGGCCTCGAATATGTGCCGTCGGACGGCAACTTCGTACTGGTGCGTGTCGGCAACGACGACGCAGCCGGCAATCGCGTCAACCTCGAATTGTTGAAGCAGGGCGTGATCGTCCGACCGGTCGGCAATTACGGTTTGCCGCAATGGCTGCGCATCACGATCGGCCTGCCGGAAGAAAACGAAGCGTTCCTCGCGGCGCTTGAAAAGACGCTCGCCACCGCTTAAGCGGTAGACCTTGACCCGCGCGCCTGGATCGATCTGTGGCGCGCTTTTTTCTGTGATCGACGTGGCCGCGTTCTCTTTTAACAAGCTGGTGATTTTCGGTGTCGGCCTGATCGGCGGATCGCTCGCGCGCGCGTTGCGAGAGCGCGGCGAGGCGGCAGGCGCGCGCACGGTGATCGGTGTCGGGCGTTCGCCCGCGTCGACCGAGCGTGCGCTGGTGTTGGGTGTAATCGACGGTACTGCGGCGCTAAATGACGATGCTGCATTGCGCGCAGCATTGTCCGGCGCGGATCTCGTGCTGCTTGCCGCGCCAGTCGCGCAGACTCAGTCGCTGCTCGAACGAATCGCGCTGTTTCTCGACGCGGACACGATCGTCACGGACGCAGGCAGCACCAAATCCGACGTGGTCGCCGCCGCCCGAGCGGCGCTCGGTGCGCGGATCGGCCAATTCGTTCCGGGCCATCCGATTGCCGGGCGTGAGTCGAGCGGGGTGGATGCCGCCTTGCCCGACCTGTATGTGAACCGCAACGTCGTGTTGTGCGCGCTGCCGGAGAACGCGCCCGAGGCCGTCGCGCGGGTTGCCGCGATGTGGGCTGCCACCGGCGCCGCTGTGCACGAGATGACGCCGGAGCAGCATGACCGCGTGTTCGCGTCGGTCAGCCATTTGCCGCACGTGTTGTCGTTCGCGCTGGTCGAGCAGATTCTCAACTCGCCTGACGCTGCGCTGAAATTTTCATTTGCTGCCGGCGGCTTCCGCGATTTCACGCGGATCGCAGCGTCGAGCCCGGAAATGTGGCGCGACGTGTGCGTCGCGAATCGCGTCGCGCTGCTCGACGAACTCGATGCTTACACGACGGTGCTTGCGCGCTTGCGGGCGGCGATCGAGGCAGCCGACGGCGCCGCGCTCGAAGCCGTGTTCGCGCGCTCGCGTGTCGCGCGCACCGAGTGGCAGGAGCAGCGCGGTGCGGCTGTCGCGCCCAGCGACGCCTCGAAATAACCGGAAACTGGACTCAATCATGGAATTCCTCGATCTCGGACCATTTTCCCGTGCGTCCGGCACGGTTCGCCTGCCAGGCTCGAAGAGCATTTCGAACCGGGTGCTGCTGCTCGCAGCGCTCGCCGAAGGCGAAACGACCATTACGAATCTGCTCGATTCGGACGACACGCGCGTGATGCTCGACGCGCTCGAAAAGCTCGGCGTGCGCCTGAAGCGCGACGGCGACACCTGCGTCGTAACCGGCACGCGTGGCGCGTTCACCGCTCGTACCGCCGACCTGTTCCTCGGCAACGCGGGCACGGCGGTGCGCCCGTTGACGGCGGCGCTCGCGGTCAATGGCGGCGACTATCGCGTGCACGGCGTGCCGCGCATGCACGAGCGGCCGATCGGCGATCTGGTCGACGGCCTGCGTCAGATCGGCGCGAAGATCGACTACGAAGCGAATGAAGGCTATCCGCCGCTGCGGATTCGCCCAGCGCAGATTTCTGCGGACGCGCCGATCCGCGTGCGCGGCGACGTGTCGAGCCAGTTCCTCACCTCGCTGTTGATGACGCTGCCGCTGTTGCGCACCGAAAGCGGCGTAACGACCGTGCAGGTTGACGGCGAACTGATCTCGAAGCCGTACATCGAGATCACGATCAAGCTGATGGAGCGCTTCGGCATCAAGGTCGAGCGCAACGGCTGGCATCAATTCGTGGTGCCGGCCGGCCAGCGCTATCAGTCGCCGGGCACGATCATGGTGGAAGGCGATGCGTCGTCGGCGTCGTATTTTCTGGCGGCCGGCGCGCTCGGCGGCGGGCCGCTGCGGGTGGAAGGTGTCGGCCGGGCCAGCATCCAGGGCGACGTCGGTTTTGCCGATGCGCTGATCAAGATGGGTGCGAACCTGCAGATGGGCGACGACTGGATCGAAGTGCGCGGCGTCGGCCATGACAGCGGCAAGCTCGAGCCGATCGACATGGACTTCAACCTGATTCCCGACGCAGCGATGACCATCGCCGTCGCCGCGCTGTTCGCCGACGGCACGACCACGTTGCGCAACATTGCCAGCTGGCGCGTGAAGGAAACCGACCGGATCGCCGCGATGGCAACGGAACTGCGCAAGGTCGGCGCGAAGGTGCAGGAGGGCGAGGATTTCCTCGTCGTCACGCCGCCTGAAAAATTGATTCCGAACGCCTCGATCGACACTTACGACGATCACCGCATGGCGATGTGCTTCTCGTTGGTGAGTCTCGGCGGCGTGCCGATCCGGATCAACGACCCCAAATGCGTCGGCAAGACGTTCCCCGATTATTTCGAGCGCTTTATCGCGCTCGCTCAACCCTGATTCGTCCCCGAATCGACTGACGTGCGACTTTTTCGATGAAACCGACCCGTCCCTTTCACCAGACGCCCGTCATTACGATCGACGGCCCGAGTGCCTCCGGCAAAGGCACCGTGGCCGCGCTGGTTGCCGCGAGCCTCGGTTTTCACTTGCTGGATAGCGGCGCGCTGTACCGGCTCGCCGCGCTCGCCAGCATGCGCTACGACATTGCGCCGGACGATGCCGATGCGCTCGCAGCACTGATCGACGACCTGCACATCACGTTTCGCGAGGGCCTCGCGCAGCTTGACGGCGTCGACGTATCCGCCGAGATTCGCGCGGAGGAGGTCGGCAGTCGCGCCTCGGCGATCGCCGTGCACGCGCCCGTGCGCGCCGCGCTGGTGGCGCGTCAGCGGGCTTTCCGCAAGGAACCGGGGCTGGTCGCCGACGGCCGCGACATGGGCACTGTGATCTTCCAGGACGCGATTCTGAAGGTGTTCCTCACGGCCAGCGTCGAGGCCCGTGCCGCGCGCCGGCATAAGCAATTGATCCAAAAAGGATTTTCTGCTAATATACATGACTTGCTCCGGGATTTGCGTGAGCGCGATGAGCGTGACAGTCAGCGCGCAGCCGCGCCGCTCAAGCCCGCGGCAGATGCAAAGCTGCTTGATACCTCCGCATTGTCGGTCGACCAGGCGGTCGAACAGGTGGTGCAGTGGTATGAAGCTTTAGTCCCGCATGCTTGATGAATGTACGAATTGTGCATAAGCCGCGGGCGCAGTAGAAGTAGTGTTGTCAGTAGGTGCTCCGCGTGTGTCGTGGAGCGTGTATTAACCCCTTAACCCCGCGTGGCATTCGCATTCTTGGCCGTTGCTGACCGTCCGGCCAGCCGGGCACCGCGAGAACCGTGCAAATTTTGATTTTTATGTCCGACCTGCAAACCTCTACCCCGAATACCGAATCTTTTGCGGCTCTGTTCGAAGAGTCGCTGACCAAGCAAGACATGCGCGCCGGCGAAGTGATCTCCGCCGAAGTCGTGCGTGTTGACCACAACTTCGTGGTCGTCAACGCTGGTCTCAAGTCCGAAGCCTACATCCCGCTCGAAGAGTTCCTGAACGACGCGGGCGAGGTAGAAGTGCAGGCGGGCGACTTCGTTTCCGTCGCGATCGACGCGCTGGAAAACGGCTATGGCGACACCATCCTGTCGCGCGACAAGGCGAAGCGTCTGGCTTCGTGGCTGTCGCTGGAAAAGGCGCTCGACAACAACGAACTCGTGACCGGCACGATCACGGGCAAGGTCAAGGGCGGCATGACCGTCATGGTCAACGGCATCCGCGCGTTCCTGCCGGGTTCGCTGGTTGACACGCGTCCGGTCAAGGACACGACCCCGTACGAAGGCAAGACCCTCGAATTCCGCGTCATCAAGCTCGACCGCAAGCGTAACAACGTCGTGCTGTCGCGCCGCGCTGTGATCGAAGCGACCCAGGGCGAAGAGCGCGCAAAGCTGCTCGAAACGCTGAAGGAAGGCGCGATCGTCGAAGGCGTGGTGAAGAACATCACCGATTACGGCGCATTCGTGGACCTCGGCGGTATCGACGGCCTGCTGCACATCACCGACATCGCATGGCGTCGTGTGCGTCACCCGAGCGAAGTGTTGTCGGTTGGCCAGGAAGTCACCGCGAAGATTCTCAAGTTCGATCAAGAGAAGAACCGCGTTTCGCTGGGCATCAAGCAACTGGGCGACGATCCGTGGGAAGGCATTTCCCGCCGCTACCCGTCGGGCACGCGCCTGTTCGGTAAGGTCACCAACATCACCGACTACGGCGCATTCGTCGAAGTGGAATCGGGCATCGAAGGCCTCGTCCACGTGTCGGAAATGGACTGGACGAACAAGAACGTTGCACCGTCGAAGGTTGTTCAGCTGGGCGACGAAGTCGAAGTCATGGTTCTTGAAATCGACGAAGACCGTCGCCGTATCAGCCTCGGCATGAAGCAATGCAAGCCGAACCCGTGGGACGACTTCAGCCGCAACTTCAAGAAGGGCGACAAGCTGCAAGGCGCAATCAAGTCGATCACCGACTTCGGCGTCTTCATCGGTCTGCCGGGCGGCATCGACGGTCTGGTTCACCTGTCGGACCTGTCGTGGAGCGAAACGGGCGAAGAAGCGGTTCGCAAGTACAAGAAGGGCGACGAAGTGGAAGCAATCGTTCTCGGCATCGACGTCGAGAAGGAACGCATTTCGCTGGGCATCAAGCAGCTCGAAGGCGACCCGTTCAGCAACTTCGTTGCAATGAACGACAAGGGCGCGATCGTCGACGGCGTGGTCAAGACGGTGGACGCGAAGGGTGCGGTGGTTCAGCTGTCGGCGGAAGTCGAAGGCTACCTGCGCGCTTCGGAAATCGCCCAGGACCGCGTGGAAGATGCTCGCAACGTGCTGAAGGAAGGCGACAAGGTCAACGCGATGATCATCAACATCGATCGCAAGTCGCGCGGCATCAACCTGTCGATCAAGGCCAAGGACTCGGCCGAACAGCAGGAAGCGATTCGTGGCCTCGCGTCGGACAACAGCTCGGCTGCAACCGGCACGACGAACCTCGGCGCGCTGTTGAAGGCCAAGCTCGACGGCCAGAACCAGTAAGCTCTGAGAGGTCTGCTGCAGTATGACCAAATCGGAATTGGTCGCCCAGCTGGCTACGCGATTTCCGCAACTTGTCCTCAAGGATGCGGATTTCGCGGTGAAGACGATGCTTGATGCGATGTCGGAGGCGCTTGCCAACGGTCATCGCATCGAAATTCGCGGCTTCGGCAGCTTCGGCCTCAATCGTCGTCCTTCCCGCGTCGGTCGTAATCCGAAGTCGGGCGAGAAGGTGCTGGTACCCGAGAAGTACGTACCGCACTTCAAGCCTGGCAAGGAATTGCGCGAGCGGGTCGATCGGCGTGCGGGCGAGCCGTTGAAGGCCGAAGAGCCGGATGACGATCTGTAAAACCTCGCTGTGCGGTTCGTAGCGTGGCATCGGTAGCGTCAGCGGCCAAAGCCAGACGGCAAAAGACCAGAAAAAGCGCCTTCGGGCGCTTTTTTTTTCCGTACTGCGTTTGTACGCTGGATACGGCATGTAGAGGCGCGTGGCGCATCCTGAAATCAAACGCACTGGCCAATACATTCGCCGGCGGCAAAATAAAACTCGCGTAAGTCCGCAATCAGCCAGTTCCTGCCCAGCCGCGAGGGCTTCAATTACAATACGGGTCACTTCGGCGCGGGCAACACCGTGGCGCGACGCGTCATCAAGCCGGCGTCACCCCGCAACTGCCGTCAAGAGACCTATTCATGAAATTTATCGTCTGGCTGATCCGTGTACTGGTGTTCGTGCTGCTGCTGGTGCTCGCGCTCTCCAATACGCAACCTGCTACGCTGAATTTCCTCGCTGGCTACGCCTGGTCGGCTCCGTTGATCCTGATCGGCCTTGCCTTCTTTGTGGCTGGGCTGCTGGCCGGGCTGGTGTCGTGGATGCCGGCCATGGTGCGCTTGCGCATGGAGAACGGCCGGCTCAAGCGCGAGTTGCGGGTAGCGCGCGAAACTCCGGTGGTGGTCGAACAACCGCCGATGCCGCCGCTGATCTAAGTTTTCTTCCGCCTCGCGTGCTGACCGTGCGCGCGGCTTTCCGTTTTTGCCTTCCCGCTCGTTTGCATTAATCGCATGGATCTAGACTTCTGGTGGCTGCTTGCCGTACCCGTCGCTTTCGCGTTCGGCTGGATGGCCGCGCGCTACGACCTCAAGACGCTGCTGTCTGAAAGCGCCAACCTCCCGCGTTCGTATTTCCGTGGCCTGAATTTCCTGCTCAATGAGCAGCCGGATCAGGCGATCGATGCGTTCATCGAAGTGGTCAAGCTCGACCCCGAAACGGTCGAGTTGCACTTCGCGTTGGGCAATCTGTTCCGGCGCCGCGGCGAGACCGACCGCGCGATTCGCGTGCATCAGAACCTGCTGAGCCGAGCCGATCTGCCTGTCACCGAGCGCGATCACGCGCTGTACGAATTAGGCCAGGACTTCCTGAAGGCGGGCTTGCTCGATCGCGCGGAGGAAACCTTCCGCGCGCTCGAAACGGGCGACTATGCGTTGGGCGCGCAACGCGCGCTGCTGACGATCTACGAAATCGAGAAAGACTGGGTCAAGTCGATCGACACCGCGCGCCATCTGGAAACGATGGGCGCTGAATCGCTCGATAAGGAAATCGCGCAATTCCATTGCGAACTGGCCCAGGAAGCGCTGCAACAGAAGAACCCGGATGAAGCGCGCCGTCAGCTTGGTTTTGCGTTGAAAGCCAACCCGACTAACGTGCGCGCCACGATCCTGTTCGGCGACGTCGATGCGGCAGGCGATGCGCAAGAGGCCGCCATTACCCAATGGCGGCGCGTCGAGGAACAGAATCCGGCGTATCTGCCGCTCGTCGCCGAAAAGCTGATGAAGGCCTACGAAACGCTCGGCCGCCCGCAAGAGGGTGCCGATCTGCTGACCACGTGGGTGGATCGCTATCCGTCGAACGATCTGCTCGACGTCGCGTATCAGCACGTCGCGGTGTTGCGCGGTCCCGACGCCGCGCATGCACTGGCGCGTTCGCAGATGCAGAAGTCACCTAATCTGGCAGGTATGACGCGTCTTCTGGAAGCGCAGCAAGCCGTCGCGGAAGAGCCGCGGCGCAGCGAGCTCGAACTGATGCGCACGCTGATCCGTCAGCGCACCAAAAATCTGCCACGGTATACGTGCCAGAATTGCGGTTTTCGGGCGCGGCTTTTCTATTGGCAGTGCCCGGGTTGCAGCGGTTGGGAAACCTATGCGCCGCGTCGCGTCGAACCGATCGCGGCGTCGAATTGACGCCACTGCGACCGCGCCGGCACCGGCCGCGCGGCTGCCTCGCCACGCGGATGGCAACAGCGCATGCGTGGGCGGACCTCGCAACGTGTTCATAACCGGCTTCATCACCGGGAATCATCACCGGAACCCTCTACCGGAAAGCGTATGAAAATCACCATTATCGGCACAGGCTATGTCGGCCTCGTCACTGGCGCGTGTCTCGCCGAAATCGGCCACGACGTCTTCTGTCTCGACGTCGATCCGCGCAAGATCGAAATCCTCAACAACGGCGGCGTGCCGATTCACGAGCCGGGTTTGCAGGAGATCATCGCTCGCACGCGCGCGGCTCGCCGCATCACGTTTTCGACGGATATCGAAGCGAGCGTCGCGCACGGCGACGTGCAGTTCATCGCCGTCGGCACGCCGCCCGACGAAGACGGCTCGGCCGATCTGCAATACGTGCTTGAAGCTGCGCGCAGTATCGGCCGCACAATGAACGGCTTCAAGGTGATCGTCGACAAATCGACGGTGCCGGTCGGCACCGCGCAGCGCGTGCGCGCGGTGGTCGAAGAGGAACTGGCCCGGCGTGGTCTCGCCAACAGCGAGAAGCACCGCTTCTCGGTAGTCTCCAATCCTGAGTTTCTGAAAGAAGGCGCAGCGGTGGACGATTTCATGCGCCCCGATCGCATCGTGATCGGCAGCGACGAAGACGAAGCCGGCCTGCGCGCGCGCGAACTGATGAAGCGTCTGTACGCGCCGTTCAACCGCAATCACGAACGCACGCTGTATATGGACGTGCGCTCGGCCGAGTTCACGAAATACGCAGCCAATGCGATGCTCGCCACGCGCATTTCGTTCATGAACGAGATGTCGAATCTGGCGGATCGCGTCGGCGCGGATATTGAAGCAGTGCGTCGCGGTATCGGTTCGGATCCGCGTATCGGCTATCACTTCCTGTATGCCGGTTGCGGCTACGGCGGATCGTGCTTCCCGAAGGACGTGCAGGCGCTGATTCGTACCGCGAGTGAAAGCGGCCACAACCTGCGCATCCTCGAAGCCGTCGAGGAAGTGAACTACAAGCAGAAGGACGTGCTTGTGCGCAAGATCACGCACAAGCTCGGCGAAGATCTGAGCGGCCGCACCTTCGCCGTTTGGGGGCTCGCGTTCAAGCCGAATACCGACGACATGCGCGAAGCGCCGAGCCGCCGCGTGATCGCCGAGTTGCTGGCGCGCGGCGCGCAGGTGCGCGCGTACGATCCGGTCGCTGTGACCGAAGCGCGCCGCGTGTTCGCGATCGATTTGCACGAAGCGCCGGAGCAGCTCACGCGTCTGCATTTCGCCAGCACCCAGGACGAAACGCTCACCGGCGCCGACGCGCTTGTGATCGTCACCGAATGGAAGGAATTCAAGAGCCCGGATTTCGTGCATCTGAAATCGGTGCTGAAGTCACCGCTGATTTTCGACGGCCGTAACCTGTACGAACCGGACGCGATGACCGAGCTCGGCTTCGACTATCACTCGATTGGACGACCTTATGCCCAACCCTTCGAACTTCCGGCCGATGCCGCAAACCATGCCTGAGGCCGCTCAGTCCAGGTCCACGGCCGAGCTCACCGTGGTACCGCGTGCGCAGCTCGGCGCCGCGCGTGTGCTGGTGGTCGGCGATGTGATGCTCGATCGCTACTGGTTCGGCGATGTGAACCGCATCTCGCCGGAAGCGCCGGTGCCGGTCGTGCACGTGCAGCGCCAGGAAGACCGGCTCGGTGGCGCCGCAAACGTGGCACGCAATGCGGTTGCGCTGGGCGCGCAAGCGGGTTTGTTGTGTGTAGTCGGCCATGACGAACCCGGCGAGCGTATCGTGCAGTTGCTCAGCGAAAGCGGTGTGACGCCGCATCTCGAACGTGACCCCGCGCTGCTCACCACGATCAAGTTGCGCGTACTGTCGCGTCAGCAACAGCTGCTGCGTGTCGACTTCGAAAACACGCCGACGCACGAAGTGCTGCTCGCGGGTCTCGCCCGTTTCGACGACTTGCTGCCGTCGCATGACGTGATCCTGATGTCGGACTACGCGAAGGGCGGCCTCACGCACGTTACGCAGATGATCGCGAAGGCGCATGCGGCGGGCAAGCCGGTGCTGGTCGATCCGAAGGGCGACGACTGGGAGCGCTATCGCGGGGCGACGCTGATCACGCCGAATCGCGCCGAGTTGCGCGAAGTGGTCGGCCAATGGAAATCCGAAGAAGATCTGATCGCGCGCGTGACCAGACTGCGCGCCGATCTCGACTTCAAGGCGCTGCTGTTGACGCGTTCGGAAGAGGGTATGACGCTCTTCTCCGACGACGGCATCCTGCACGCTTCGGCCGTAGCACGCGAAGTGTATGATGTATCGGGCGCGGGCGACACCGTGATCGCCACACTCGCCGCGATGCTCGGCGCGGGCCTGACGCTGGTCGAGGCGGTTGGGCTCGCGAACCGCGCGGCCGGCATCGTGGTCGGCAAACTCGGCACTGCTACCGTCGACTACGACGAACTCTTTCATTGATGCGGCCCGCCCGGCCTCCAGTTTTACGCCCGGTTGCGGCGCGAAACAGGTGAGCCGCGGGGCGTCAACTGAACCTGTCAATTGGAGTTAACGCTTTAGCGCTTACTCCGATCCCATGCAAAGCTCACTAGCGCAGGACCATCATGACCCTCATCGTCACCGGCGCGGCCGGCTTTATCGGCAGCAATCTCGTGAAGGCGCTCAACGATCGCGGCGAGCAACGCATCATCGCGGTCGACAACCTCACGCGCGCGGACAAATTCAAGAATCTCGTCGACTGCGAAATCGACGACTATCTCGACAAGACCGAATTCGTCGAACGCTTCAGGCGCGGCGACTTCGGCAAGGTGCGCGCGATTTTCCACGAAGGCGCCTGCTCGGACACGATGGAAACCGACGGCCGCTACATGATGGACAATAACTTCCGCTATAGCCGCGACGTGCTCGACGTGTGTCTCGCGCAGAACATTCAGTTTCTGTATGCGTCTTCGGCGGCGACGTATGGCGGTTCGAGCCGTTTCGTCGAAGAGCGCGAAGTCGAGCAGCCGCTGAACGTATACGGCTATTCGAAGTTCCTGTTCGACCAGGTGATCCGCCGCGTGCTGCCTACCGCGAAGAGCCAGATCGCGGGCTTCCGTTACTTCAACGTGTACGGTCCGCGCGAAACGCATAAGGCGCGCATGGCGTCGGTGGCATTCCACAACTTCAACCAGTTCCGCGCCGAAGGCAAGGTCAAGCTGTTCGGCGAGTACAACGGTTATGCCGCGGGCGAACAGACGCGCGATTTCGTTTCCGTCGAAGACGTGGCGAAGGTCAACCTGTTCTTCTTCGACAACCCGGACAAGTCGGGCATCTTCAACCTGGGCAGCGGCCGCGCGCAGCCATTCAACGACATCGCGAGCACGGTGGTCAACACGCTGCGCTCGCTGAACAACGAAGCGCCGTTGTCGCTCGCTGATCAGGTGCAGCGCGGGCTGATCGAATACATTCCGTTCCCCGATGCATTGCGTGGCAAGTACCAATGCTTCACGCAAGCGGACCAGTCGAAGCTGCGCTCGGCGGGCTACGACGCGCCGTTTTTGAGCGTGCAGGAAGGCGTCGATCGTTACGTACGTTGGCTATTCGGCCAGGTGTAAATCTTTCGCATCCCTCTTTAAACTGGAATCTCCCGGTTGGTGATGGTCGCCAACCGGTTGTACGAGGGAGATTCCATATGTTTCGAAAAACTCTGGTTACCGCGGCCATGCTCGCCGCTTTCGGCCACGCGTATGCGGCGGTCGACGTCAACACGGCTAACGAGGATGCGCTGCGCGGCATCAAGGGCATCGGTGCTGCCAAAGCGAAAGCCATTCTCGAAGAGCGTTCAGCGCATGGTCCATTCAAGGACCCGGCCGATCTCGGCAAGCGCGTCAAAGGCATGGGCGGGCATACCGTCGAGCGCCTGCAGGCGGAGGGTCTCGCTGTCGGTCCGGCTGGCGCGGCTGCTGGCGCGCAGGCTGCGGCGCCTCTCCAGACCAAAGGCGCGGCCGTTGCGGGCAATACGCAAAAGAGCGATGCCACTGTCGCGGTGAAGAAATAGCCTGACGCGGGCCTTGCGCGCGGGGCGGGTCATCTGCGCGCAGCGTCTGCTAACGTAGTTTCCCTTTATGGTCGGAGTTGGCAGGAACACTCCTTCAGCTGTCATGCAGATGACTGGCTCCCGCGGTTCTCAGCCGCGGGCTTTTTGCGTGGTTCTCTGCGCTGTTTTTGCGTGCCCGACGAGCGTCGAATGAGCGCGATGCACCAGCCGCCCGGCATCGCTGCATCCATGCGGGCAGAAGGGCCGCGCGGCAGCCGCGCACACGGTGGTTTAGAATTGATGGATTAAAGACTCCACGCATCGACAGCACTAGAACCGATATGGCTTACAAAACGATTGAAGACACGATCGGCAATACGCCGCTCGTGCAACTCGTCCGCCTCCCTGACGACGATATCCGCAACCGCAACAATGTGATCCTCGCGAAACTCGAGGGCAACAACCCTGCGGGTTCGGTGAAAGACCGTCCGGCGCTGTCGATGATCAAGAAAGCGGAAGCGCGCGGCCGCATCAAACCGGGTGACACGCTGATCGAACCGACCAGCGGCAACACCGGCATCGCGTTGGCGATGGCAGCGGCGATCCGCGGCTACAAGATGGTGCTGATCATGCCGGAAGATCTGTCGGTGGAGCGGCGTCAGAGCATGGCCGCCTACGGCGCGCAGATCGTGCTGACGCCGGTGACGGGCGGCATGGAATACGCCCGTGATCTCGCCGAGCAGATGCAGCGCGAAGGCAAGGGCATCATCCTCGACCAGTTCGCGAACCCGGACAATCCGGCCGCGCACGTCGAAGGAACCGGGCCGGAAATCTGGCGAGACACCGAAGGGCGCATCACGCACTTCGTGTCGTCGATGGGCACCACCGGCACGATCATGGGCGTGTCGGCGTATTTGAAGGAAAAGAATCAGGCGATCGAAATCATCGGTGCGCAACCGGAGGAGGGCTCGCGCATTCCCGGCATCCGCAAGTGGCCGGAAGCGTATCTGCCGAAGATTTTCGATCGCAGCCGCGTGGACCGCGTCGAGAACGTGAGTCAGGCCGCAGCCGAAGCGATGGCGCGGCGTATGGCGTCGGTTGAAGGGATCTTCGCCGGCATTTCGTCAGGCGGGGCGTGCGAAGTGGCGCTGCGGGTCGCGCGCCAGGTCGAAAACGCGACGATCGTGTTTATCGTCTGCGATCGCGGCGACCGTTACCTGTCGACCGGTGTGTTTCCGGCTTGAGCGCGCGTAGCTGGCGTTAAGTCGTTTTAGCCATAAAAAAGCGCCGGTCCAGCCGGCGCTTTTTGTTTCACTTTTTCCAGGTGTCGCGGCGCAGCTTACTGCGAAGCCGCACTTGGCGCCGCCGCATTGTTGCCGTTCACCGCATCGCTTGTCGCCATCTGCGCTTTGACCCGCTCGCCTAACTGATAAACCGCGAGCGCATAAAAGAAGCTGCGGTTATAGCGCGTCAATACATAGAAGTTCTTCAAGCCCAGCATGTACTCGGTGCCCCGCCCCGGCGAGGGCAGATCGACCACCGTCACCGGCGTACCCGCTTCCGACGCGATGTCGATCCCCGGCTCGTTCACAAGCAGCCCGGCGCGCAGCAGTTGCTGCAACGGCCAGTGCGGTTCCGGCTGACCGTCGGCGGCGGCTTGTGCAACGCCGAGGCTGCCCGCGTCCGTGCCGATCTTCCACACCACGGGCCGGCCGTTTTCCCAACCGTTCTGACGCAGATAGTTCGCCACGCTGCCGATCGCATCCGCCTGGCTCGTGCGCAGATCGATCTGCTTGTTGCCGTCGTAGCTCACCGCGTATTGCACGATGCTGCTCGGCAGGAATTGCGGAATGCCGATCGCGCCGGTGTACGAGCCGAGTACCGTGGTCGGATCGATCTGCGATTCGCGCGTCCACACCAGATAGTCTTCGAGATTCTTGCGGAAGGTCGCCTGGCGATCCGCGCGATTGGCGGTGTTCGGGTAGTCGAAGCTGAGCGTGGTCAGCGCGTCGAGCACGCGGAAGTTGCCCATGAAGCGGCCGTAGATCGTCTCCACACCGATAATGCCGACGACCACCTCCGGCGGCACGCCGAACTCTTCATAAGCACGTTGCAGCGTTGCCTGGTTGGCGCGCCAGAAGCGCACGCCGGCGTTGATGCGAATCTGGTCGAGAAAGCGCGACTGATACACGCGCCAGTTCTTGACCGACGGCGAGGGCGACGGCGTGACGAGCTTGACCGCGGTCGCCGAATAGCTCACGCGTGCGAACAGCGCGTGCAGCGCGGCCTGGTCGAAGTCGTAGCGCGCTGACATGTCGTTGATGAACGCATCGACATTCGGATTATTCGCATAGCGCTGCGGGATGATTTCTTCTTCGAAGGTTTGCTCCTGCGGCACCGCCTGTTGCGGCTGGCTTTGCGTGACCTGCAGCGGCGGCTTTGGCGCGGTGCTTTGCGCCATTGCCGGACTGGCTGCTGTGAACACGCACCATGCGACGGACAGTGCGGTGGCGACGCGCGTTGTGCGTAGCCGGTTTCGTGCAGACAGAGCAAGCTTGACGGTCATAGTGAGCTAGGGCGCAGTGCAAAAAAGACAGGGGAAAAACGGATCGGGGCAGTATACCCGACGCCTTCTGCAAAACTGCGCCCAGCACGCGTCACAGCCGCATCGTGTGGTAACTTGACGATAGTTGGCGCGCCGAGGGCGCGCGCCCTTGGACGGAGACACGCCGCGCACGCCTCGAAGGCGCCGCGCCGCAGAAGAGAATCATGGCAACAGGCTTTTATACTCACGCCGACTGTCTGCTGCACGATATGGGGCAATGGCATCCCGAATGCCCGGCGCGCCTGCAGGCAATCGAAGATCAACTGATCGCAAGCCGCATCGACTCGCTGATCGAACGCGAGTCGCCGCCGCTGGCTGACGAAGCCTCGTTATTGCGCGTGCATACCCAGGCGCACATCGATTACATCCGCAGCCGCTCGCCCGCCGAAGGCCTTGCCGAAATCGACCCCGACACGTCGATGAACCCGCACACCTTGCAGGCCGCGTTGCGTGCCGCGGGCGCCGCGGTAGCCGCCACCGACGCCGTCATCGAAGGCCGTTACGACAACGCGTTTTGCAGCGTGCGCCCGCCCGGCCACCATGCCGAGCCGGCGCGTGCGATGGGCTTCTGTTTCTTCAACAACGTTGCGATTGCCGCACGCCATGCGCTCGACGTGCACGGCATGCAGCGCGTCGCGATCGTCGACTTCGACGTCCATCACGGCAACGGCACCGAGGCCGCATTCTCGGGCGATTCGCGCGTGCTGATGTGCAGCATCTTCCAGCATCCGTTCTACCCGTTCACCGGCGCCGACAATCAGGCGCCCAACATGTGCAACGTGCCGATGCCGGCGCGTTCGAAGGGCATGGCGGTGCGCGAGGCGGTCGATATGCTGTGGCTGCCGCGTCTGCACGAATTCAAGCCGGAGATGATCTTCATCTCGGCCGGCTTCGACGCGCATCGCGAGGACGATCTCGGCAACATGGGCCTCGTCGAGGACGACTACGCGTGGATCACCGATCAGGTGCGCGGGATCGCGAACCGCTATGCGCGCGGGCGTATCGTCAGTTGCCTGGAAGGCGGGTACAACCTGTCGGCGCTCGGGCGCAGCGTGGTCGCGCATGTGCGCGCGCTGGCCGGGATCTGAGGCGCGGCGCGAAAGCGAACTTCAATGAGGAGTAAGCCATGAATGCGGATGTTCGCAACGCTTCACTGCTGCAGATCGAACACGACGCTTATGGTGTGGCGGGCGTCGTGCTGGTGACGATGAACCGGCCGGACGCGTTCAATGCGCTGTCGGAGGCCTTGCTCGACGAACTGCAGACCGTATTGGCGGAACTCGCGCAATCCGAAGCACGGGTGGTCGTCATCGCCGGTGCTGGCCGCGCCTTCTGCGCAGGGCACGATCTGAAGGAAATGCGCGCGGCGCCATCGCTTGCGTATTACCAGGCATTGTTCGCACGCTGTACGAAGCTGATGCTGACGATTCAGCGCTTACCGCAACCGGTCATCGCGCGCGTGCACGGCATTGCCACGGCAGCCGGTTGCCAGCTTGTCGCAATGTGCGATCTCGCGATCGCCGCCGATACGGCGCGGTTTGCCGTCTCGGGCGTCAACCTGGGCCTGTTTTGCGCGACGCCTTCGGTGCCGCTGTCGCGCAACCTGTCGCGCAAAGCGGCGCTCGAAATGCTGCTGACTGGCGATTTCATCGACGCACCTGAGGCGAAGCGTCAGGGGCTTGTGAACCGCGTCGTGCCGGCGGACGCGCTCGACGCCGAGGTCGCGAAGCTCGCCACCAGCATCTGCGCGAAACAGGTCGAAGCAGTCAGCGCCGGCAAGGGCCTGTTCTACCGTCAGCTCGAAATGGGCATTGAAGCGGCTTATCAGCTCGCTGGCCAGACAATGGCCTGCAACATGATGGACGACTCCGCGCTCGAAGGCGTGCAGGCATTCATCGACAAACGGCCGCCCGACTGGCAGCGCTAGGCGCGCGCCGCCGTTCGTGCCGGGCCTTCGCCGGAGCGCTCAGACTTTAGAAGCCCGCGCCTCGATCCACGCAATCAACTCTCCGATCACGCGGTCGCGGTCCAGATCGTTCATTGTCTCGTGATAGCTGTCCTCGTACAGCGTGAGCGTCTTGTCCGGCGAGCCGGCGTGCTGGCCGAAATCGCGGCTGCCATCGGGTTCGGTGAGCTTGTCCGCGGTGCCGTGGTACACCAGCAGCGGCACACGCAAGCCCGCGCGGCCGCGTTCGATGCGCGCCATCGCCTGCAGAAGCTCCGCGCCGGTGCGCGCGGGGATCGCACCGTGATGAACCAGCGGGTCATTGCGATTGGCGTTCACCACTGATGGAAGGCGCGACAGCAAAGCCGCGTCGATCTTCATTGCCGGGAAGCTCGGCCAGAGGCGGCTGATCACCTGGCTCAGCTTGAGCATCCAGCGCGGCACGTCGTGGCCGGGCGCGAGTGCGGGGCTCGACAGGATCAGACCGCTCAGTCGCCGGCCAGTCGCGTCAAGGCGCTCGATCGCGTAGAGCGCGGCCACTGCGCCGCCCATGCTGTGCCCCATCAGGAAGAGCGGGGCGCAACTCTGCGCCGCGGCGTCGAGCAAGGCTTGCGCATCCAGCAGATAGTCGTCGAAACGCCTCACGTAGGCGCGTTTGCCGGGCGCATGCCCATGCCCGCGCAAATCGATCGCGACCAGTTCGATGCCGGCCGCATTCAGACGCGCGGCCAGCGCGGCGTAGCGCCCCGCGTGCTCCACGAGCCCGTGCACCAGCGCAACCGTGGCGCGCAGCGGCGCGGTTGCGGCCCAGCGATATAAGGGCAGTTCGAAGCCGTCGCTCGTCGTGACTGTCGCGAGCAGCGGGGCGCCGCTGCGGATGCCTTTGGCGGGACGCGCATTGCCGGGTTGGGTTGTCTCCATAGCCGCCATTTGTCCTGTTTTTGATCCGCCCGATCATAGTCGCAGCGGTTGAGCGTACGCGAGAATTGCTTACCGGGTGCGCCTCTAATTCTCTTTGGTTATGAAAAGATCGTAATTGATTATTAAAGGGTATGTCGACGCTGCGGTAGAATTGCGGGCTCAAATCCCAATAAAAGCAACGGCGGCCGCTTGTCGGGAGCGCGAAACGCTCGCTGGCAAACTCCGCCGTTTCGTTTTTCCATGATCGAAATACGCAATATTTCTCAGCGCTTCGCGGGGCCCCGGGGCTGGGTCGAGGCGCTGCACAACGTCAATCTGTCGATTCCGGCGGGTGAGGTGTTCGGCATTATCGGCCGCAGCGGCGCGGGCAAGAGTACGCTCGTGCGCACCCTCAACCTGCTGACGCGCCCGACCGAAGGCAACATCGTCGTCAACGGCCGCGATCTGACGACGCTGCCCGCCGCGCAATTGCGCGAGGCGCGCCGCGAGATCGGCATGATCTTCCAGCACTTCAACCTGCTGTCGTCGCGCACGGTGTTCGACAACGTCGCGTTGCCGCTCGAACTGGCCGGCATGAAGCGCGACGAGATCGAGGCGAACGTGCTGCCTTTGCTCGATCTGGTCGGGTTGTCGGCGCAGAAGGATCGCTATCCGGCGCAGATCAGCGGCGGGCAGAAGCAGCGCGTCGGCATCGCGCGTGCGCTGGCGAGCAAACCGAAGGTGTTGCTCTCCGACGAGGCAACCTCCGCGCTCGATCCCGAGACGACCCGCGCGATTCTCGATCTGCTCAAGCGCATCAATCGCGAGCTCAACCTCACCGTCGTGCTGATCACGCACCAGATGGACGTGATCAAGCAGGTCTGCGACCGCGTCGCGGTGCTGGACGCGGGCCGTGTCGTCGAGCAGGGCAAGGTCATCGACGTGTTCCTGCAACCGCATCACGAAGTCACGCGCGCGCTGATCGGCGACGTGATCGCGCAAGAGCTGCCGCCCGCGATGAAAGCGCGCGTCGCAGAGCGCCTGAAGACCGGCAGCGGCCACTTGCTGCGTCTCGCATTTACTGGCTCGGGCGTCGATCAGCCGATTCTGTCCGAGACGATTCGCCGCTATGAACTCGACTTCAACATCCTGCATGGCCAGATCGACGAGATCCAGGGGCAGGCGTTCGGCTCGCTCGCCGTGCTCGCGGGCGGCGAACCGACCAAAGTCGCACAGGCGCTGACGTATCTGCGTGAACAGGGTGTGGTGGTAGAGGAGCTGTCATATGTTGAGTGAAATGTTCGATATGTTCGTCCAGTCGTTCTGGGAAACGCTCGTGATGGTGGGCATTTCCGGACTGGTCGGCGCGGCGGTCGGTTTGCCGCTCGGCGTGCTGTTGTATTTGACGGACCATCAGGGCGTGTTGCAGAACATCGCCGTGAACCGCGTAATGGGCGTGGTCGTCAACGCCGTGCGTTCGACGCCGTTCATCATCTTGCTGGTCGCGGTGATTCCGTTTACGCGGCTGGTGGTGGGTTCGTCGATCGGTACCGCCGCGGCCGTGGTGCCGCTGACGATCGCCGCCGCGCCGTTCATCGCGCGTCTGGTCGAGACCGCTTTGCGTGAAGTCGATCGCGGTCTGATCGAAGCCGCGCAGGCGATGGGCGCGACCACCAGTCAGATCGTCTTCAAGGTGCTGTTGCCGGAGTCGTTGCCGGGCGTGGTGGCCGGTTTGACGATTACATTCGTGTCGCTGGTTGGCTATTCGGCGATGGCCGGTGCGATCGGCGGCGGCGGGCTCGGCGATCTGGGCATCCGTTATGGATATCAGCGTTTCTTGCCGGAAGTGATGTTGACGGTCGTGGTGATTCTGATCGTCTTCGTACAACTGGTGCAGTCGTTCGGGGATTGGCTCGTACGTCGTTTGAGTCACAAGTAAACAAGGGTCATCGGAACCCCTCGAGAAAACGCCGGGCCGCCCCAAGTTTTCCGCTCCGCGGGGAGTCCTCCGCCCCGAAGGAAGTCCCCTTGGGGGATTGGGGGATCGCCCCCTCGCGGGGCCTGGCGCGAAGCGGCAGGTCTGGGGACGCTCTCAACAGAATCAATAAATTCGGAAAAGGTCGATCATGCAACGTCGTTTCATTCTCAAGCTGGCCGCCACGCTCGGCGCCGCGTCGCTGTTCGCTGTTGCTTCGGCTGCTCAGGCGGACGATTCGATCAAGGTCGGCGTGACCGGCGGTCCGCACGCGCAGATCATGGAAGTCGTGAAGACGGTCGCGGCGAAGAACGGTCTGAACATCAAGATCGTCGAGTTCTCCGACTACGTGCAGCCGAACGCGGCACTGGCCGGCGGCGACCTGGATGCCAACAGCTACCAGCATGACCCGTACTTGCAGGCGCAGGTGAAGGATCGCGGCTACAAGCTGATCCGCGTCGCCGACACGGTCACATACCCGATGGGCATCTATTCGAAGAAGGTGAAGTCGCTGGCCGAGTTGCAGCCGGGCGCGAAGATCGCCGTGCCGAACGATCCGACCAATGGCGGCCGCGCACTGTTGCTGCTGCAAAAGCAGGGTCTGCTAAAACTGAAGGCGGATGCCGGCCTGAAGGCGACGCCGCTCGACATCGTCGACAACCCGAAGAAGCTGAAGATCGTCGAACTCGACGCCGCGCAAATCCCGCGCTCGCTGAACGACGTGGACGCCGCCGCGATCAACACCAACTTCGCGATGGAAGCGGGCCTGAAGCCGAAGCAGGACGCCATCGCGATCGAGGACCCGAAGGGCCCGTACGTGAACATCATCGCGATCCGCGAAGCCGACCGGAACAAGCCGTGGGTCGCCAAGCTGGTCGCGGCGTATCACTCGCCGGAAGTGAAGCAGTTTGTCGAAAGCAAATTCGGCGGGTCGGTGATCGCCGCCTGGTGATCTGACGGCCATTCGACGTAGCAAGACATGGCGGCAAAGCAAAATTAGAGTCGTAAGTCTTAACCCGGGGTTGCCGCCCGGGTTTTTTAGAGATTAAAATAGAACGATCGTTCGATATTGCCGTCACGCCGCTGAGGAGCGATATCCTCCTGCTAAAGCGCCCGCGACGCGGCTGCCGTAAGGGCAGTCGCTATAATGTTCGTTGGGTTGACGTATTCGTAACTTTGGAGCGTGTGCATGAAAATCCTGGTGCCAGTCAAGAGAGTGGTCGATTACAACGTGAAAGTCCGGGTCAAGTCGGACGGCACGGGCGTCGACATCGCGAACGTGAAGATGTCGATGAATCCGTTCGACGAAATCGCGGTTGAAGAAGCCGTTCGTCTGAAGGAAGCGGGCGTGGCGACCGAAGTGATCGCCGTGTCGGCAGGCGTGACGCAATCGCAGGAAACGCTGCGCACGGCGCTGGCGATCGGCGCGGACCGCGCGATCCTGATCGAATCGAACGAAGAGCTGCAGCCGCTGGCGGTCGCCAAGCTGCTGAAGGCGCTGGTCGACAGGGAACAGCCGCAGCTGATCATCCTCGGCAAGCAGGCCATCGACGACGATTCGAACCAGACCGGCCAGATGCTCGCCGCGTTGGCTGGCCTGCCGCAAGCGACGTTTGCTTCCAGGGTCGTGGTGGCTGACGGTAAGGCGACGGTGTCGCGTGAAGTTGACGGTGGCGCGGAAACGCTGTCTTTGAACCTGCCCGCCGTGGTCACGACCGACCTGCGTCTGAACGAGCCGCGCTATGTGACGCTGCCGAACATCATGAAGGCGAAGAAGAAGCCGCTGGAAACGATCAAGCCGGAAGACCTGGGCGTTGACGTGACGCCGCGCCTGAAGACGCTGAAAGTCGCCGAGCCGCCGAAGCGCTCCGCCGGTGTGATGGTGCCGGATGTGAAGACGCTGGTCGAGAAGCTGAAGACCGAAGCCAAGGTGCTGTGAGGGAGACAGAGCAAATGACGAATCTGGTAATTGCTGAACACGACAACGCGTCGATCAAGGCCGCGACGCTGAACACGATTGCAGCCGCGCAGAAGATTGGCGGTGATATTCACGTGCTGGTGGCGGGTCACAACGCGCAAGCGGCGGCCGATGCTGCGGCGAAGATTGCAGGTGTTTCGAAGGTGCTGCTCGCTGACGCGCCGCAACTCGAAGCGGGCCTCGCAGAAAACGTCGAAGCGACGGTGCTGAACATTGCGAAGGACTATTCGCACATCCTCGCGCCGGCCACCGCCTACGGCAAGAACATCGCGCCGCGTATCGCCGCGAAGCTGGACGTCGCCCAGATCAGCGACATCACGGCAGTGGACAGCGCCGACACGTTCGAGCGCCCGATCTACGCAGGTAACGCCATCGCAACGGTTCAATCCGCTGATCCGATCAAGGTCATCACGGTTCGTTCGACCGGCTTCGACCCGGTTGCGGCCGTTGGTGGCAGCGCATCGGTCGAGAAGATCGAAGCGGCAGCCGACAGCGGCCTGTCGCAATTCGTGAGCCGTGAAGTGACGAAGCTGGACCGTCCGGAACTGACCTCGGCGAAGATCATCGTGTCGGGTGGCCGGGGGCTCGGCAACGGCGAGAACTACACCAAGGTTCTGGAGCCGCTGGCGGACAAGCTGGGCGCAGCGCTCGGCGCATCGCGCGCGGCAGTGGACGCGGGCTTCGTGCCGAACGACTATCAGGTGGGCCAGACCGGCAAGATCGTCGCGCCGCAACTGTATGTTGCAGTCGGCATCTCGGGTGCGATCCAGCATCTGGCCGGCATGAAGGACTCGAAGGTGATCGTGGCGATCAACAAGGACCCGGAAGCGCCGATTTTCAGCGTCGCCGATTATGGTCTGGTGGGCGACCTGTTCACGGTCGTGCCGGAACTCGTTAGCGAGCTCGGCTAACCACCGCGGCGTCCTGTAAAAAGGCGTCTGGCAGCGAATGAAGGGCGCAGGACCTATCAAGTCCAGCGCCCTTTTTATATCAAGGCAGGAGGAGAACTGACATGTATAACGCGCCCATCAAGGACATGCTGTTCGCGATGAAAGAGCTGGCCGGTCTCGAAGAGATCGCTAAATTGCCCGGCTTCGAAGACGCGAATCTCGACACGGCTCAAGCCGTCCTCGAAGAGTCGGCGAAACTGTGCGGCGAAGTGCTGGCGCCGCTGAACGTCGAAGGCGACCGCAACCCGAGCAGTTGGAAGGATGGCGTGGTGACAGCGACGCCCGGGTTCAAGGACGCGTTCCGCCAGTTCGCGGAAGGCGGCTGGCAAGGCGTGCAACACCCGGTCGACTATGAGGGCCAGGGGCTGCCGAAGCTGATCGCCACGCCGTGCGTCGAGATGCTCAATGCGTCGAACCTGTCGTTCGCGCTGTGTCCGCTGCTGACCGACGGCGCGATCGAAGCGCTGCTCACCGCCGGCACTGAAGCGCAAAAACAAACCTATGTGCCCAAGCTGATTTCCGGCGAGTGGACCGGCACGATGAACCTGACCGAGCCGCAGGCCGGCTCCGATCTCGCGCTGGTGCGCACGCGCGCCGAGCCGCAAGGAGACGGTTCGTTCAAGCTGTTCGGCACGAAGATTTTCATCACGTGGGGCGAGCACGATATGGCGAAGAACATTGCCCATCTCGTGCTGGCGCGCACGCCGAACGCGCCGGAAGGCGTGAAGGGCATTTCGCTTTTCATCGTGCCGAAGTTTCTCGTCAACGAAGACGGCTCGCTCGGTGAGCGCAATGACGTGCATTGCGTGTCGATCGAGCACAAGCTCGGCATCAAGGCGAGCCCGACCGCGGTGCTGCAATTCGGCGATCACGGCGGCGCGATCGGTCACCTGATCGGCGAAGAAAATCGCGGCCTCGAATACATGTTCATCATGATGAACGCGGCACGTTTCGCCGTGGGCATGCAGGGCGTCGGCGTGTCGGACCGCGCGTATCAGAAGGCCGTCGCGTACGCGAAGGATCGCGTGCAGAGCCGTCCAGTGGATGGCTCCGCGAAGCAATCTGTTGCGATCATTCAGCACCCGGACGTGCGCCGCATGCTGTCGACGATGCGTGGCCTGACCGAAGCGTCGCGTGCATTGGCCTACGTTGCCGCCGCCCACTGCGATATCGCGCATCGTCATCCGGACGAAGCAAAACGCGCCGAGCATCAGGCGATCTACGAATACCTCGTGCCGATCGTGAAGGGGTGGAGCACAGAGTTGTCGATCGACGTGACGAGTCTTGGCGTGCAGGTGCACGGCGGCATGGGTTTCATCGAGGAAACGGGCGCTGCGCAGTACTACCGCGACGCGCGCATCCTGCCGATCTACGAAGGCACGACCGCGATCCAGGCGAATGATCTGATCGGCCGCAAGACGGTGCGAGACGGTGGCGCGGTGGCGAAGTCGCTGCTGGCTGACGTAGCTGAAACCGTCGACGCGCTCGGCGCACAGCAAGGCCCTGCGTTTGAATCGATGAAGAAGTATCTGGCGCAAGGACATCGGTCGCTGAGCGCCGCGGTCGATTTCGTTGTCGCTCACACGAAATCGGATCCCAATGCGGTGTTCGCCGGCGGCGTGCCGTATCTGAAGCTCGCGGGCATCGTGCTGGGCGGTTGGCAGATGGCGCGCGCGTTGCTCGTGGCTGCTGAAAAGCGCGCCGAAGATCCGTCGTTCTACGGCGCTAAGATCGCCACCGCGCAGTTCTATGCCGAGCACGTGTTACCGCAAGCGTCGGCACTTGAAGCTTCTATCGTTAGCGCTAAGGGCGGCGAGGGTGTGCTGGCGTTGTCGGAAGATCAGTTCTGATGCTTCACCTATCTCGAGCGACGTAGCGAAAGCTCGGGCGTAAAAAAACAAACGGCGCCTTGTGAGGCGCCGTTTGTTTTTGTCAGGCTGGTCCGTCTGCAATAACAATCCTGCGCAGACCGGCTCAACCGCTCGCGAAGCGTTAAAGCTTAAGCATAAGCCGGACGATGCGCTTCGGCGCTCTCGCCGAGATAGCGGTGCGCCGACAGGTCGTCCGCCTTGATCGCCGGTTGCTTGCCCGACATCACGTCGGCCAGCAACTGACCCGAGCCGCACGACATCGTCCAGCCGAGCGTGCCGTGGCCCGTGTTCAGGAACAGGTTCGGCACGGGCGTGCGGCCGACGATCGGCGTGCCGTCCGGCGTCATCGGGCGCAGGCCGGTCCAGAAGGTGGCCTTCGACGTATCGCCGCCGCCCGGGAACAGATCGTTCACGCAGAGCTCAAGCGTTTCGCGGCGCGCCTGGCGCAACGACTTGTCGAAGCCGACGATCTCCGCCATGCCGCCGACGCGAATCCGGTCGTCGAAACGCGTGATCGCGATCTTGTAGGTTTCGTCGAGCACGGTCGACACCGGCGCCGCCGCCGCGTTGACGATCGGCGCGGTGATCGAATAACCCTTGAGCGGATAGACCGGAATCTTCACGAGGCCGGACAGGAATTGGGTCGAGTACGAACCGAGCGCGACGACGAACGAATCCGCGCGCACCAGTTCGCTACCGCATTGCACGCCGGCGATGCGGTCGCCCGCCATCGCGAGTGCATCGATCGGCGTGTTGTAGCGGAATTTGACGCCCAGTCGCTCGGCCAGCGCGGCGAGGCGCGTGGTGAACATCTGGCAGTCGCCGGTTTCGTCGCCCGGCAGACGCAGGCCGCCCGTCAGCTTGTGCGAGACCGCGGCGAGCGCCGGTTCGGCTTGAGCGAGTTCGGCGGCCGACAGCAGTTCGTACGGCACATTGGCGTCTTTCAGCACCGCGATATCTTTCGCGGCGCCGTCGAATTGTTGTTGCGTGCGGAACACCTGCAACGTGCCGCCGGTGCGGCCTTCGTACTGGATACCGGTGTCGGCGCGCAGCGCCTGCAGACAATCGCGGCTGTATTCGGCAAGGCGGACCATGCGGCCCTTGTTCACCGCATAACGCGACTCCGTGCAGTTCTGCAGCATCTGCCACATCCACTGCAGCTGGAATTGCGTGCCGTCGAGGCGGATCGCCAGCGGGGCATGCTTCTGGAACATCCACTTGACCGCCTTCAGCGGCACGCCAGGCGCCGCCCACGGTGATGCATACCCCGGTGAAATCTGGCCGGCGTTGGCAAAACTGGTTTCGAGCGCCGGGCCGGCCTCGCGATCGATCACGGTCACGTCATGACCCGCACGCGCCAGATAATAAGCACTCGTCACCCCGACGACGCCACTGCCCAAAACGACGACTCGCATAGTTGCTCCGAAAAGATTTGAGGGCGGTGTGTTCGTCGATTCGTTTGGATTCGTTCGATTCACGAGGTGTAATGCGGTTCGCCCAGTGTTAACCGCTATACTATTAACAGTCAGGTAGGTTTTGTTATTGTATTTTCAGGATTTTCAGAAAAAACATCATGCGTACACAGCGCCACCCGGTTCGCGCCCTCGACAAACTCGATCACAGGATCCTGCGGCTGCTGCAGGAGGACGGCCGCATGGCGATGAAAGACCTCGCCGAGCAGGTCGGGCTGTCGGTAACGCCGTGCATTGAGCGTGTCAAGCGCATGGAGCGTGACGGCGTGATCACCGGCTATCACGCGCGCGTGAATCCGGCGGAATTGGGCGCGGCGTTGCTGGTGTTCGTCGAAATCACGCTCGATCACAAAAGCGGCAACATGTTCGACCAGTTCCGCCGCGAGGTGCAGAAGATCCCAGAGGTGCTGGAGTGCCACCTCGTCTCGGGCGATTTCGACTATCTGATCAAGGCGCGTATCGGCGAAATGGCCGACTACCGGAAGCTGCTGGGCGACATCCTGCTGCAACTGCCCGGCGCGGTGCAGTCGAAGAGCTATGTGGTGATGGAAGAGATCAAGGAAACGCTGACCATCGCGGTCGGTGATCAAGCGGCGCGGTAGGGTGAGGCTGGGCTCGACAAACGGCGTAAACACTGTATATTTATACAGGTGTTCTGCGACGTTTTTGTTTGCCGTCTTTGTTTTTGCCCGCTCGAGCCGTGACCCATCCCGACACCGAATTTCCGATCGCTCCGCCCGCGCCTCGCAAAGGGCGCGGTGCGGTGACGAACCTGCAGGGCCGCTATGAAGTCGACCAGCGCGAAGCGGTGGACGACGGCTGGCTGCCGTCCAGCGAGGATGACGAGGGGTCGAAGGTCTTGCGTACCCAGGTATTCGAAGAGCAGGCCAAGACCATTCTCACCCGCAATGCGTCGCCGGATATCCCGTTTAGCGTGTCGCTGAATCCGTATCGCGGCTGTGAACACGGCTGTATATATTGTTTCGCGCGGCCCACGCATAGTTATTTAGGTCTGTCGCCCGGGCTCGATTTCGAAAGCCGTATCTATGCGAAGGTCAATGCGCCGGAATTGCTCGAGCGCGAACTGTCGAAGAAGTCCTATGTGCCGGAGCCGATTGCTCTAGGCGTTAATACAGACGCATGGCAGCCCACCGAACGCGACTTGCGCCTCACGCGGCGGGTGATCGAGGTGCTCAGCGAGCGCGGCCAACCGTTTGCGGCGATCACCAAATCATCGCTGATCGAGCGCGATATCGATCTGCTCGCGCCGATGGCGGCGCGCGGGCAGTTCATGGCGGCGATCACGATCACCACGCTGGACGCGGACGTCGCCCGCACGCTCGAACCGCGAGCGGCCACGCCGTCGCGCCGCCTGCGCACGATTCGTACTTTGAGCGAGGCAGGGATTCCGGTGGGCGTGAGCATCGCGCCGGTGATTCCGTTCGTCACCGAACCGGACATGGAGCGCGTGCTGGAAGCCTGTGCGGAGGCTGGAGCAAGCAATGCGAGCTATATCGTGCTGCGCTTGCCGTGGGAAGTCGCGCCGCTATTCAAGGATTGGCTTGCGGCGCATTTTCCCGATCGTGCGGATCGGGTGATGAGTCGCGTGCGCGATATGCGGGGCGGGAAGGACTACGACTCGTCGTTCGCGCATCGAATGAAGGGCGAGGGCTTGTGGGCGGATCTGCTCAAGCAGCGGTTCCACAAAGCGGTGCGCCGTCTTGGTCTGAACGAGCGAGATCGTGGGATCCTGGATATGTCGCACTTTCGCCGTATGGAGCCGTCGCGCCCGGCCCACCCGGCGCGCGACGATCCGCAACTCGATCTTTTTTAGCGCAGCGGCGCCGCGTTATTGCGACAGCGCTTTGGCCGCTTGCACCTGGCTTTCGAAGTATGTCTGGAACAAGATTGCGAGGCCCGTCATCAGCAGGAACGCGCCGATCAGCAGCGAAAAGATCACGACGAAAATGACCGTCCAGCCAGAGCGGCTCTTGCGCTGGGTTTGCGCGTTGAACTGCGCGTCCCATTTTTCGTCAGGACGCAGGCCATAGACGATCGCGGCGAGAAACGCCGCAAGCAGCGAAACTGCACCGGGAAATGCCAGCACCCAGCCGAGCATCGAGGTCCGCTCGCTTGCCACCACCAGCATGGCGCCCGGAATGCCGATCAGTGTGCCGATCAGATGTGCCCAGCCGTAGATGTCGCGCAGTCCATAGAGATAGAAGCGATGTGCGCCGAGGCTGCCGAAGAAGAACGCCAGCGCGGCTGTAATCGTCTTGGATCTGAAGCGCGGGGAAGTCGAAGCAAGGGTGGACATGTAGGCAAGAGCAGAGTGACAGGCGGTCGAAAGGAGCGGCGCGCTGGTGGACGCGGACCGACGCGCATTCTACGCCCGCCGCGCGTCGGCGGTCACGCGACGTGCGGCCACATCCGCGGCGCGGGTGATTGGTCGGCGCCTATTGGTGCCTGCTTCGGCGCTTGTCTGCCCGGCGAGGAGGTCAGGGCACGGCTCACGGTGCTTTATACGTAACGCGATAGACCGCGCCCGCGTAATCGTCGCTGATCAGAAGCGACCCGTCTGGCATCGGCAGTACGTCAACAGGGCGGCCCCAGACTGCTTCGCCTGGTTGAAGCCAGCCTTCGGCAAATACTTCCTGGCGCGCGTTGCTGCCGTCCGGACTGGTGATCACCCGCACGACGCGGTAACCGACCTTCGTGCTGCGATTCCACGAACCGTGCTCGGCGATGAAAATATTGTCGCGATAAGCGGCCGGAAACATTGGACCGCTGTAAAACCGCATGCCGAGCGAAGCGACGTGGGCGCCGAGTTTGACCACTGGCGGGGTAAATGAGCTGCACGGGTGGTCTTTGCCGAATTCGGGGTCGGGCGTGTCGCCGCCGTGGCAGAACGGAAAGCCGAAATCCATGCCGGCGCGCGGCGCGTGGTTCAGCTTGTCGTCCGGCACGTCGTCGCCCATCAGGTCGCGGCCGTTGTCGGTGAACCACAGCTCGTGTGTGACCGGGTGCCACGCGAAGCCGACCGTATTGCGTACGCCGCGCGCTACCACCTCATAATGGCTGCCGTCCGGGTCCATTCGTCCGATCATTGCGAAGCGATTGCGATCTTTCAGGCAGACGTTGCAGGGTGCGCCTTGCGGCACGTACAGTTTGCCGTCGGGCCCGAAAGCGATGAATTTCCAGCCATGATGAGTCTCTGTAGGCAATTTGTCGGTGACGACGACCGGCGTCGGCGGATCGTTCAGGTGGGTATCGATTGCGTCGAAGCGTAGAATTTTCGACACCGCGGACACATACAGCGCGCCGTCCCGCCACGCGACGCCTGCCGGCGTCTGCAGCCCGGAAGCGATCACATGGCGAGCCGTTACGCGCCCGTTCTGCAATTCGAGCGCGTAGACATGGCCGTCGAGGCTACCTATATAGAGCGTGCCCTTCGGCGAGAGCGCCATCCCTCGCGCGCTCGGCACAGCGTCCGACAATACCTCGATGTGGAAGCCGGGCGGCAGTTTGATGCGCTCGACCGGCAACGCGGCCAGCGCCGGCAGGGCGGTGGCGGCAAACCACAGCGCTGCCACGGTGCGTAGGGATCGCACGCTCGCGGCGCGTGTGAAGCCGGTCGGCGGAGCTAATAGGGTAAAAACGGCAAAAGGGGTGAACAGCGCAAACAGCGCAAGCGCAGCGAACAAAAACGCAGGCAGTAGCAGGAGTTCCACGGGCGTTCCGTCAGGTAATTCGGGCGTTTCCACGTTGCCTGGCGCGCCCGTCTGTATGGCCGGCGCAACCCCGCCGCTCAGTTTATCCCGGTAAGTGTTTGTTATGGCGTCGGTTTCCCGCTATAATCGCGTGTTTCAGTCGTTCCGCACCCCGGTTTTCAAGGATTCTAATATGGTCATCATCCGCTTGGCTCGTGGCGGCTCCAAGAAGCGCCCGTTCTACAACATCGTCGCAACTGATTCGCGTAACCGTCGTGACGGCCGCTTCATCGAGCGCGTTGGCTTCTACAACCCCGTCGCTACCAAGGGTGAGTCGCTGCGTATCGCTCAAGACCGCCTGACGTACTGGCAAGGCGTTGGCGCACAACTGTCGCCGACCGTCGAGCGTCTCGTGAAAGAAGCGCAAAAGGCGCAGCCGGCTGCTTAATGGTAGCTAGCGTGCGTATCGTCGTCGGTTCGGCCGGCGGCTCGCGCAGCTTGCGTGAGCAGTCCGATGCGCGAGTTATTTTGCAGTTCGTGCTGAAGCAGGCGTCGAAGTTGGCAGCGAGGTTCTCTTATGTCTGAGCGTGATTCCGGCAGTTCAGGTCGCGCCAGGACGGCACCGCGCGCGAAGACGTCTGATCAGGCGCCATTCGGTGCATTCGTCCGCAAGTCGGTCGAACGGGCCGAGGGCAAGGCGAAAGCCAATGTTGCAAGCGCCGGTTCCAACGCAGCAGAAATGCGCGCGGAAACAGCGGAAAGCTGGCCGGCCGATGCGATCGAGGTCGGCGCAATCGTCGACGCTTATGGCCTCAAAGGCTGGGTCAAGGTAGTCGCGCATGCGGATGCCGGCCACGGCGGCGATGCGTTGCTGAGCGCGAAGCGCTGGTGGCTCATGAAAGGCCACGAGCGCAAGTCGGCGCCGTCTCTGCAGGCGAAAAAGCATAGCGACAGTGTGGTTGCACATCTGGGTGGCGTCGCTGACCGCGATGTGGCGCTGGCACTGCGTGGCTCCCGCGTCTATATCAGCCGCAGCGAATTCCCAGTCCTCGAGGCCGACGAATTCTATTGGGTCGACCTGCTCGGTCTGGATGTGGTGAACGTTGCCGGGGTCGCACTCGGCAAGGTTGCAGACATGATCGACAACGGCGCGCACTCGGTGTTGCGCATCGAATACCCGGCCACCGATAAAAGCGGTAAGCCGGTCACCGGCGAGCGTTTGATCCCGTTCGTCGGCGTCTTTGTCAAAACGGTGGATCAGGCGGCGAAGCAGATCATCGTCGACTGGGAAGCCGATTACTAAATGAGTCGCTGACCGGAGAGAGCGATGCAGTTCGATGTCGTTACGCTCTTTCCTGATATGTTTCGTGCGCTGACCGACTGGGGTATCACCAGCCGTGCGGCGAAGCAGGAGCGCTACGGGTTGCGTACGTGGAATCCACGTGATTTCACTACGGATAACTACCGCACAATCGACGATCGCCCGTACGGCGGCGGCCCCGGCATGGTGATGCTGGCCAAGCCACTGGAAGACGCGATCGGCGCGGCGAAAGCGGCGCAGGCGGAGCAGGGCATCGGCGCCTCGCGCGTCGTGATGATGTCACCGCAAGGCGCTACGCTGAATCACGATCGTGTCATGCAGTTTGCTGCCGAGCCCGGACTGATTCTGTTGTGCGGGCGCTATGAAGCGATCGATCAGCGTTTGCTCGACCGCGCCGTCGACGAAGAAGTCAGCCTCGGCGACTTCGTGCTGTCAGGCGGCGAGTTGCCTGCCATGGCGTTGATGGACGCCGTCGTGCGCCAGTTGCCCGGCGTGTTGAACGACTCGCAATCGGCGGTGCAGGACAGTTTCGTCGACGGGCTGCTGGATTGCCCGCATTACACGCGCCCTGAAGAATATGCTGGCGTGCGTGTGCCCGATGTGCTGCTCGGCGGCCATCATGCGGAAATCGAAGCGTGGCGCCGACGTGAAGCCTTGCGCAACACGTTGAACAAACGGCCCGATCTGATCGTGAAGGCCAGAAAGAACAAGATGTTGAGCCGTGCCGACGAGGCATGGCTTGCGAGTCTCGCGAAGGAAGAGTCGAAGGCGTAAAGCCTTGGTCTTTCGAGCGGACATAGGCGGCGCCGCACATGCGTGTACGGCGCCTGATGTGAACCCATCCTCTATCGGGGCCGTAGCCGCAAGGCAGGTACGAACGCCGACAAGATGGACTTAGGAGTCAGTGATGAATCTGATTGCAAAACTCGAGCAGGAAGAAATCGCGCGCGCCCTCGGCGAGAAGACCATCCCCGAATTCGCCCCCGGCGACACGGTGATCGTCAGCGTGAATGTGGTTGAAGGTACGCGTAAGCGTGTTCAGGCCTACGAAGGCGTCGTGATCGCCAAGCGTAACCGTGGTCTGAATTCGTCGTTCATCGTCCGCAAGATCTCGTCGGGCGAAGGCGTCGAGCGTACGTTCCAGACGTACTCGCCGCTGCTGGCAAGCATCGTCGTGAAGCGTCGTGGCGATGTGCGTCGTGCGAAGCTGTACTACCTGCGCGACCGTTCGGGCAAGTCGGCCCGGATCAAGGAAAAGCTGGTCTCGAAAGACCGCGCTGCTTCCCAAGCGTAAATGCCGTAAGAAAAAGCACCCCTCGCGGGTGCTTTTTTGTTTGCCAGGTCAAAATAGAGGCATGTCCCCTATCCGCTCGTTCCGAGAGACCCGTTGACCCGCCCTGTCTTTGAGCCTGAAACTTTGCCTGTCGAAGCGACGGGCGCCGATCTGCCACCGGTGGCTGCCGGGCGTCTGACGCCCGATGGCCTGCGCGCGCGGTTCGAGCAGCGTCTCTCCTGGACGCCCGAGCCGGTTATCGAAGTGCCCTGGCGCGATATTCATGCCGATCCGCGAGTCGCCGCGGTACTGGTGCCGTTGGTAGTCCGCGATAACGGCTTGACCGTGCTGCTGACGCAGCGCGCCGACCATCTGAACGATCACGCGGGCCAGGTGAGTTTTCCAGGCGGCCGCCACGAACCATTCGATGCCGACGCCATCGCCACCGCGCTGCGCGAAGCACAGGAAGAGGTCGGTCTCGATCCTTCGCGCGTCGAGATTCTCGGTGCGTTGCCTGACTATCTGACGGGCACCGGTTTTCGCGTGACGCCTGTGATTGGCCTCGTGCATCCGCCGTTCACTTTGAAAGCCGATTCGTTCGAAGTGGCCGAAGTCTTCGAAGTACCGCTTGGTTTTCTGATGGACCCCGCGCATCACGAAGAGCGCGTGTTCCGTTGGGAAGGCGGCGAGCGCCGCTTTTTCGCGATGCCGTATCCGCGTACGGCATCGGCGGATCTTGAGAATCAGGCGGGTGGCCATCATTTCATCTGGGGCGCGACAGCCGCGATGCTGCGCAACTTCTATCGTTTCCTCGCGGCTTGATTCACGCCTGAGCCGCACTAGGGGCTGTGCAGTTGTTGGCTGTTTGTCAACGTCTGCGCTCAGTCTCATCCGACCCTGTGCTATCGTTATAAAATAATCGTAAAAACTCGAAAAGCACGGCGCATCGCATGACTTTTTTCTCCGTATTGCTGGCTTTGATCATCGAACAGGTGCGCGCGCTGTCGCCGAACAATCCGGCGTCGGCGTTGCTTCAATACCATGCGGAGTCTGCGGCGCACGGATTCGATGCCGGCAAGCCCAAGCATGGCTTGCTCGCATGGCTGGTGGTGGTGGTGCCGTGGACGCTGGCCGTCGCGCTCGTCTACTACGTGCTGTACCACATTCACTTTGCGCTGGCGTTCCTGTGGAACGTTGCGGTTCTCTACTTCACGCTCGGCTTCCGGCAGTTCAGCCACTACTTCACCGATATCCACCTCGCGTTGAATAACGACGATGTGCCGCGCGCGCGTGAAATTCTCAACGAATGGACCGGCCTCGATACGGTTGATATGCCGGTCAGCGAGATCGTGCGTCATACGCTGATCCATGCAGTCGTCGCATCACATCGGCATGTGTTCGGTGTGTTCTTCTGGTTCCTGATTCCGGTTGGGCCGGCGGGCGCGGTGCTGTATCGGATCGCCGAATATCTGGCGCGCACGTGGGCACGGCCGGTCGAGGACCGTACCGTCGCGTTTTCGAGCTTTGCGCAGCGGGCGTTCTTCGTGATCGACTGGGTGCCTTCGCGGCTGACGTCGCTTGGTTTTGCGATCGTCGGCAATTTCGAAGACGCGATTTATGCATGGCGCAACCACGCGCGTCAGTGGCCGGATGTGAACGACGGTGTGTTGCTCGCCGCGGGCAGCGGGGCGCTGGGTGCGCGTCTGAGCGGCCCGCTGGCCGAGCCGTCGAGTCTCGATGCGCTCGCCACCGGCGACGGCGGCCCGATGCAGGTCGGCGACGACTGCACGCCGCGCACGCTGCAATCTGCAGTCGGCTTGGTGTGGCGCGCGGTGGTGCTGTGGATGATCTTGCTGTTGATGCTGACGATCGCGGTGTGGCTCGCTTGAGCGCAAGCCAACGCTCGCGCTGCCGCAAAAAGAAAGGCCGGGCAAAAGCCCGGCCTTTCTTTTTGTCACCTCGGTAACTCTGCTTCACCCATCTAACGGGTCGCGCGCCGTCCCACATTGCCAGCACACCGTGAACTGCGCTTCGAGCGTCTCGCCACAATGACCGCAGCGCCAGGTTGGCGAACCCGCCGCCGGTCCATGCGAAGCTGCTTCGATCAACTGCCGGGCCAGCGCCTCATCGCGCTCGTCGACGAGCCACAACTCCGGCGCGCACTGATCCGCTGGGATATCGCCGAGCGCACCGTTCAGATAACGGTTGTGCAACTCGCAGGCGATGCCCGCCGCCGCCAGCACGTTGACCCAATGCTGTCCGATGATCAGATTCGGCGCGCGCATCAATTTCATTTCAGCGCACGATCTGATTGGCTTCGTGCACGAGTTGCGCGTAAAGCGCATGCCGTTCGCGCCGGATGCGGCCATCGGCGACCGCTTCAAGAATCGCGCAGCCCGGCTCGTGCAAGTGATGGCAGTTGTAGAAGCGGCAGTTCGCCAGCAGCGGACGAAACTCGAGAAACGCGCGTTCGAGCCGGCCTTCGGTCAGGTGATGCAGGCCGAATTCCTGGAAACCCGGCGAGTCGATCAACGCGCCGCCATCGCCGTCTGGACCGTCCGGCAACGGATAGAGCCGCGTGAAGGTCGTGGTATGACGCCCGCTGTTCAACGCGGTCGAAATTTCGCGGGTCGCGACTTCGGCGTCTGGAATCAGTAGATTCACCAGCGTCGATTTGCCCATCCCGGACTGGCCGAGCAGCAGCGTGGAGTGGCCATGCAGATGCTCGATCAAAGCGGCACGGGCGGCGTCAGGCTGCGTCTTGATCGACACTTCGACCACTGTATAGCCCAGCGCGCGATAGCGTTCGAGCCGCGCCCGCGCGCCTTCCAGTTCCGCGACAACATCGATCTTGTTCAGCACGATCAACGGCTTCAGTTCGTTCGCTTCGGCGGCGACTAGGGCGCGGCCGAGCAGGTCTTCGCTGAAATGCGGTTCGGTCGCGAGCACGATCAGCAACTGATCGAGATTCGCGGCGAATAGCTTCGACTTGTACTGATCCGAGCGATACAGCAGATTGCGCCGTTCGCCGATCTCGACGATCACGCCTTGGTCCGCCGAGGTCGGCTCGTAGATCACGCGATCGCCGACTGCCACTTCGCTGCGCTTGCCGCGCGGGAAGCATTGAAGCATCGCGCCGCCGTCTTCGGGGGCGACCAGGTAGTGTCGCCCGTGGGCGGCGACCACCAGGCCGCCTACACGCGTGCTGGACGGCGCGCGCGGCGCTTTCGGGGAGCGGCCGCTCATGCGTGCCGCAGCAGACGGTCGATCCGCTGCGACGCCGGCGGATGCGAATAGTAGAACGCGGTGTAAAGCGGATCCGGCGTCAGGGTGGACGCGTTGTCCTCGTACAGCTTCACGAGCGCGTTGACGAGATCTTGCGCATCGGTTTGCGTCGCGGCGAAGGCGTCGGCTTCGAACTCGTGCTTGCGCGAGCTGAGGCTGCCGAGCGGCGTGACGAAGAACACGAACACCGGCAGGGCGAGGAAGAACAGCACCAGCGCAAGGCCGCTATTGCCGCCGATCAGCGACGGCCGCACGCCCAGCCCTTCGTAGAACCAGACGCTTTCGTTGAGCCAGCCGAGCAGGGCGAGCGTCACGAGGCTGAGCGCAAACGTCACGAGCATCCGCTTGATCACGTGACGGCGCTTGAAGTGCCCGAGTTCGTGCGCGAGCACCGCTTCGATCTCGTTGCCAGACAGGCGCGCCAGCAGCGTATCGAAGAACACGATCCGCTTGGCCGCGCCGAAGCCGGTGAAATACGCGTTGCCGTGCGCCGAACGGCGGCTGCCGTCCATGACGAACAGGCCCTTCGCGGCGAAACCGCAGCGCTGCATCAGCGCTTCGATACGGCTTTTCAGCGCTTCGTCCTTGAGCGGCTCGAACTTGTTGAAAAGCGGCGCGATAAAGGTCGGATACAGCACCAGCACGAGCATCTGGAACGCGACCCACACGATCCACGTCCACAGCCACCACAGGCTGCCGGCCTGGTTCATCAGCCACAGCACGACAAACAGCAGCGGCAGGCCGAACGCGGCGCCGAGCAGCACGCCTTTGATGCGGTCGAGGAAGAAAATGCCCTTGCTCATCCGGTTGAAGCCGAAGCGTTGCTCGATCACGAACTGACGGTAGTAGTCGAACGGCAGGTCGATTACGCTGGTGATCGCGATCACCGAGGCGACCAGCGCGATCTGGCCGGCGTAGCCGCGGCCGAGCCAGTCGGAGATCGCCAGGTCGAGCGCCTGCACGCCGCCAAGCAGCGTCAGGCCGATCAGCACGGCGGCGCTGACGACGATCTCGATCATCGTCAGTCGCGTGCGTTCGACGGTGTAGTCCGCGGCGCGCTGGTGCGCGGTGAGCGCGATGGTGCCGGCAAACTGGCTCGGCACCTGCTCGCGGTGGCCGGCGACGAAGCGGATCTGCCGCGACGCGAGCCACAGTTTGGTGCCGACCATCGCCACGACGGCGACGACGAACAGAACGGTGAAGTACAGGGTAGGCATCCGGGGATTCCGTGGTATCTATGCGAGAATTATATGTTTCTTCCCGCCTGCCGGCGGGGACACTCTCAAACCAATCTCAAACGAACATTCGCCGTGGCGCCAGTGCTTCCAGCAAGCCTGTTGCCCGGCCATCAAGGTTGCTTTCATGACTGACATCCTCGCTTCCACCGAACAGCCGCCGCTCGTGCGCAGCGACATGAACCTCATCTGGCTGGACATGGAAATGACCGGGCTCGAACCCGACACCGACCGCATCATCGAAATCGCGGTGGTGGTGACGAATTCGACGCTCGACAGGATGGTCGAAGGTCCCGTGCTGGCGATTCATCAGGCCGACGAGACGCTCGCCAAAATGGACCAGTGGAACCAGAACACGCATGGCCGCTCGGGCCTGATCGACCGCGTGAAGGCGTCGACCGTCAGCGAGGCCGACGCTACCGAACAGATTCGCGATTTTCTGAGCGTCTATGTACCGCCGGGCAAATCGCCGATGTGCGGCAACTCGATCTGCCAGGACCGCCGTTTCATGGCGCGCTGGATGCCGGACCTCGAGCGCTTCTTCCACTACCGCAATCTCGACGTCAGCACCTTGAAGGAACTGTGCCGCCGCTGGCAGCCGGCCATCTACAAGGGCTTCCAGAAGCGCGCGATGCACACCGCGCTGGCCGACATTCATGAATCGATCGACGAACTGAAGTACTACCGCGAGCACTTCCTGATTCCGTCGGCGCCGGAAGCACCGGCCCCCGAAGCGCCGGCAGTGGAATAAATCGTCTGCGGTTTCGGATTCAATCCTGCCGGGGTGCGCGCTGCGCGTTCTTCGGCCGGAACGCCTTCACCACGTCGGCGTTGGTTTCCACGTACGGGCCGCCGATCAGGTCGATGCAATAGGGCACCGCGGCGAAAATGCCCGGCACTTTCACCGTGCCGCTTTCGCCGTCGCGCAGACCTTCCAGCGTTTCCCTGATCGACTTCGGCTGACCCGGCAAGTTGACGATCAGCGCCGCGTGCTCCGCCGTTTCGCGGATCACCGCCACCTGGCGCGACAGAATCGCCGTCGGCACGAAATTCAGGCTGATCTGCCGCATTTGCTCACCGAAACCCGGCATTTCCTTCGTGGCCACCGCCAAAGTCGCTTCGGGCGTCACGTCGCGGCGCGACGGGCCGGTGCCGCCGGTCGTCAGCACCAGATCGCAGCCCACTTCGTCCACTAGTTCGATCAGCGTCGCGGAAATGGTCGGCGCGTCGTCCTGAATCAGGCGCGTGACGACCTGCCACGGCGAGGTCAGCGCCGCGCCGAGCCACTCCTGCAAGGCCGGAATGCCTTTGTCCTCGTAGACGCCGGTGGATGCGCGGTCGCTGATCGACACGAGGCCGATCAGGATTTCGTCGGGGTGCTGATGCGTCGGCTTATGCGTCGCGGTCGTCATCGTCGTCTTCCAGGCCTTCTTCAGCGTCGGAATCGGTGTCGGCGGACGGGCCGTCCGCATTCTTGATCCACTGGAACAGCTCGCGGAAGTAGCGCGGCGGCTTGCTTTGCTGCGCTTCCTTGCGGGCGTTGCGGATCAGCGTGCGGCCCTGCTGCGGGTCGGCGTTGGGGTGCTGGCGGATGAACTCGGTCAGCGCGGCGTCGTCGGCGAGCAGTTTTTCGCGGGTGCGCTCGATCCAGTGCAGCTTGGCGGTTTCCGCCTTGTTGACGCCGTTGTAAGTGTCGAGCGCGGTGCGCAGCGCGGCGGTTTCCTCGTCGAGGAGCGAGCGCATTACGCGGCCGACGTACTGCACCTGGCGGCGCTTGCCTTCGTGGTCGGTGATGCGGCGTGCTTCGCGCACCGCGTCGTCGAGCTTTTCGGGCATCGGCATGCGCTTGAGCGCGTCTTTCGGCAGCGCGATCAGCGCTGAGCCGAGTTCCTGCAACTCGTGCATTTCGCGCTTGAGCTGGGACTTGCTGGGACGGTCGTAGCCGTTCTCGTCGACTTCGGGCTCGACGGGTTCAATGGGTTGAATGCGGGTTTTGCGTGTCATACCGATATTGTAGCGTGCCGCGCCCGCCGAACCCGAGGTGCTGCCGTGCACAAGGCATCGCACGTTGCGAAGCCGCGGCCATCCGCAGTCCAGCGAATGCCAGGTACGGCGTCGCGTACCTTGCTATGATCGCGGGATGCGTCACTACGTAAATGAGCACGCAGGTGCGCAGCATGTGCGAACACACAGGGCCGCTCGGCCCCGAACAGGACGGCAACGACAATGGCAGCAGACATGGACGTCAAGCAGCGCTTTTTTCCGCACACCCAGGATGAACTGAAGGAAATCGCCTCGGACATCCTTCGTCACGCGAAGTCGCTCGGCGGCACCGACGCCGCGACCGAAATCTCCGAAGGCGACGGCCTGTCCGTCTCCGTGCGGCGCGGCGAAGTCGAGACGATCGAACATAACCGCGACAAGATGGTCGGCGTGACGGTGTTCATCGGCAACAAGCGCGGCAACGCGAGTACTTCGGACTTTTCGTCGCAAGCCTTGAAGGACACGGTCGCGGCGGCGTACAACATCGCGCGCTTTACCGCCGAAGACGACTGCGCGGGTCTCGCCGAAGCCGAGTTGCTCGAAACCGCGCCGCGCGATCTCGATCTGTATCACCCGTGGAACCTTTCTGCCGACGAGGCGGTGGAAATCGCCCGTCGCGCGGAAGATGCCGCATTCGCGACCGATCCGCAGATCAGGAACTCGGAAGGCGCGAGCGTCTCGGCGCAGCACTCGCAGTTCGTGCTGGCCACCTCGCGCGGTTTCCTCGCGGGCTATCCGTATTCGCGCCACTACATCGCGTGCGCACCGATCGCCGGCAGCGCCCGCAACATGCAGCGCGACGACTGGTACACGTCGACCCGCAGCGCGGATGAGCTCGCCGATCCGGAAGCGGTCGGCCGTTACGCGGCGCAACGCGCGCTGGCGCGCATCGGTGCGCGCGGTCTCGACACCCGCAAGGTGCCGGTGCTGTTCGAAGCGCCGCTCGCCGCCGGTATTCTCGGCGCGTTCGTGCAGGCGACCAGTGGCGGCGCGTTGTACCGCAAGACCTCGTTCCTCGTCGACAGCCTCGGCAAGCCGGTGTTCGCGCCGCACGTGCAGGTGGTCGAAGATCCGCACGTCGCGCGTGCGATGGGCAGCGCGCCGTTCGACGAAGAGGGCGTGCGCACCAAACAGCGCCCGGTGGTGAAAGACGGCGTGGTGCAAGGCTATTTCCTGTCCACCTACTCGGCGCGCAAGCTCGGCATGCAGACCACCGGCAACGCAGGCGGTTCGCACAACCTGTCGCTGCGCAGCTCGAACACGCGTCCTGAAGACGACTTCGAGGAAATGCTGAGGAAGCTCGGCACGGGCCTGTTGCTGACCGAGCTGATGGGGCAGGGCGTGAACTACGTGACGGGCGACTATTCGCGCGGCGCGTCGGGCTTCTGGGTCGAGAACGGCAAAATCCAGTATCCGGTCGAGGAAATCACGGTGGCGAGCACATTGCAGGAAATGTTCCGCCATATCGTCGCGATCGGTGCGGATACGATTACGCGCGGCACCAAGCAGACCGGTTCGGTGCTGATCGAACGGATGACGATCGCTGGGCAGTAAGCGCCGGTTTTAGCCGCTGGTTTTAACCGCGGGCTCCACAAACAAAACGCCACGCAAGCCATCGCGTGGCGTTTTCTCATCCGTGTGCGAGTCGTGCTCGATGCGTCAAACGCTGGCCAACAACCTCAAGCGCCCTTGCGCCGATAGGTGACGAACGCGTAATCGAAATCGTTCGGTGCGTGCGCGCGATGCGTTTCGTGCGCAACTTCTTCCCATTCGTTTTCGTCGAGTTCGGGGAAAGTGGCGTCGCCCTCGAAGTCCGCCGAAATCTCGGTGATGATCAGCTTGTCCGCCTGACGCAGACCCTCGGTATATAACTGCGCGCCGCCGATCAGAAACGCTTCCGGCGCCTGATCCTGCGCGGCCAGCTTGAGCGCGTCTTTCAGGGTGGTTGCGGTATCGCAGCCCTGAAAACGCCGCGTGGCATCCCGTGTCACGACGATGTTGCGGCGTCCCGGCAGCGGCCGGCCGATCGATTCATGCGTCTTACGGCCCATGATGATGGGCGCGCCCATCGTGGTGCGCTTGAAGAACGCGAGGTCTTCGGGAAGTCGCCAGGGCAACTGGTTGTCGCGGCCGATCACGCCGTTATTGGCGCGAGCGACGATCAGGGTGAGCGTCGTCATCGAATGGAAAGGGGAACGTAACCGGACTGATTCTACCTGACGCGCAAGCCGGGTCCGCTGCTTCTGCCGGACTGCGAGCAGCAACGCCGCGCCGGGAGGCGGACGAACCCTGACCGGCGCGGCGTCATTCCTGCGTGGGCTCGTCGGGCGCGCTCATCTCGCGCAACCCGTGGTGGCCCATCAAGCGGTACAGCGTGACGCGCGAAATATTCAGATCCACCGCCGCCTCGTTCAGGCGGTGACGATGGCGCAGCAGCGCCGCTTCGATCGCGCGCTTCTCGGCGGCATCGCGCGCTTGCGACAGGCTCATGGTCTGCTGCTCGGTGAAGTGGGCGAGGTCGAGGTCGTTTGCGGAAATCAGCTTGTCCTCCGCCATCACGATCGCGCGGCGCACGCGGTTGATCAGTTCGCGCACATTGCCCGGCCAGTTGTAGTTGTACATCGCTTCGATCGCCGACGGCGCGAAGCCGCGAATCTTGCGCGCACTGTCGACCTTGAACTTGCGCAGAATGTGGTGCGCGAGGATTTCGATGTCTTTGCCGCGCGCGCGCAACGGCGGTTCGTCGACGCGCAACACGCACAGACGGTGGAACAGGTCGGCGCGGAACTGTCCGTCGCGCATCGCGTTTTCCAGATCGACGTGCGTGGCCGAAATGATCCGCACGTCGACCGGAATCGACTCGCGGCCGCCGAGCCGCTCGATCTTGCCTTCCTGCAGGAAGCGCAACAGGCTCGCCTGGCTTTCGAGCGGCAGATCGCCGATTTCGTCGAGCAGCAGCGTGCCGCCGTCCGCCGCTTCGACCCGGCCGATCTTGCGCTGATTGGCGCCCGTGAATGCGCCGCGCTCGTAGCCGAATAGTTCGGACTGCAACAGATGGTGCGGGATCGCGCCGCAATTGATCGCGATGAACGGTGCCTTGCGGCGCGGCGAGCGTTCGTGGATCGCCAGCGCGGTGAGCTCCTTGCCGGTGCCCGACTCGCCGGAGATGAACACGCTCGCATCGGTGTTCGCTACCTTGCGGATGGTGCGAAAGAGCTGCTGCATCGCTTCGCAGGTGCCGACCATTTCGTCGTCGCCTGACTCGGCGACGGGCAGGGTGAGTTCCGGCTCGCACAACGTCACCATGCCGAACGCGTGGCTCACCAGATAGTCGATTGTTGCGTTCGCCACTGGCATCTTCACGTAGTCGAAACAGTAGTGGCGCACGAGCCGCCGCACCTCCGGATCGGTCAGGCGTTCGCTGGTGGCGAGCGCGACCCAGCCGACCTGCTGCTGGCGCAAACTCGCTTCGAGTCCGCCGAGATCGCGTAGCGGAAAGCTCGCCAGATCGGCGATGCCGGCACACGCCACGTCCGGTTTCACGAGCCTGCTGAGCTCGTGCGCCGAACGCGCCACGGCGACGTGCCAGCCACGGCTTTTCAGATGCGCGGTGAGGGTTTCGTCCGGCGTACGTGCGACGTACAGCAGCATGCGTTCCGTTTGTGCACGGGCAGCCGTCGCGCCGGCAATCGCCGTAACCGCAGTAGCCGGCGTAACCGGTGCAACAGCGGCACGGTTCGTCACGGCTTCGACAGGACGGCCCACAGGCATGTCCTTCGGCAGGGCAAGCGTCATATGCGATCCCGCTCCCGCTCCGGCACCCGGCGTCACACTAGTCAGATGAGGTGATTCACGCACGTTCGACCTCGTATCGTTGACACGTCAGAAGGTATAGGGAAACCGCAGGCCGACCACGAAGTTCGGCGCATCGGGCGTCAAGCCGACCGACACCGAGCCGTTGATGGTCAAGTGCTTGTTCACGACGTGGTTCAGGCCAAAATTCAGCGCCGCGGCTGTGGTTTCGCTGCCCGGCACTTTTTCGTATGAGCCGCCCGGTGCACGGGTCTTCGATTCGGGTTCCAGCGCCATCGTGTACGAGATGCTGGCCGAGTCCTTATCGGAGAACGCCAGCGCTACGCCGCCCCCGAACTGCACGATGTCGCCGAGCTTGACTGTCGCCGGCTGGGTTTGCCCCTGCACCGATGAAATGTCCGCAAACGACCGCGCGACGTTGTAGGTGTACGAAAGACTGCCGAACAGCACCACCGGGTCATAGGTTTTCAACAGCGAGACGCCGGCCGTAATGTTCCAGAAGCCGGTGCCGGTGGGCAGCTTGGTGGGCGCAACGAGGTTGGTGTTGTTGCTGTCGAGCTGCACCAGCTTCTCGCCGAACGGCGACGTGCCGGTCGGCGCCTTGACGCGCAGACTGCCCACTACGTCAGGCAGGCTGTTGGTCTCTTTCAGGAACTGGTAGTAGATCCCGAAGTTGACGTCGCCGATATTGCTGCCGTTCAGCGACGCGTCCGACAGCGTATTCGCTGCGCCGCCCGCCCCGCCGACGATAAAGTTGCTATGCCGGTAGATGTACGGCACGTCCACGTCGATACTGATGCGGTCGGTCAGGCCGTAGCGCGTATCGAGATCGGCCATCACCTGGTGCGATTTGGTCTCGCCCAGGTTGATGTTGCCGAGGAAAATCGCGTCGAGCGCGAGGAAGCCCGACAGCTGCAACTGGCGGCGATCGTAGTAAGTGTCGCTGATGCCCCAGTCCATCGTCAGCTTGTGATCGAAGAGCGGCGCATGTTCGCGCTGCACGACCGCTTGCTCGGCTTGCGTGCGCACCGGTTCGGCGGCCTTCTGGGTCTGGCCGATCGCGCCGCTGCCGTCGGTGGCGGCCGGCAAGCCACCCGCGGTATTGCCCTCGGGTACCGGCGGATAGACCGGCACGCCGGTCGCCGTGCCGGTGTTGCCGCCCGTCGCGGGCGTGCCCGGATTGATCTGCGCGAGCGGCGGCAGCGGCATGGGCAGGCCGTCGGCGCCGGGTTGCTCGGCCACGGCTTCGCTGCCCGCGGGCGCACCGTAGCCCGGCGCGCCGCGGCCGCGTTGCGCCATTTCGAGGTTGGTAACCTGTCGTTCGAGTGAGCGAATCTGCCGCTGCTGCTCGTCGACCACACGCATCAGCGTGTTCAGCCGTTCTTCAACCGACTGCCCGGCGAGTGCTTGCGCCCCCGCCCCTTGCGACAGTGCGAATAACATGACGGCGGCCGGAATGGCCGCGAGTGCCATTCGCGGCACCTTTGTCGATCTCATGTTGTTCATTTTGTGTTCCCCCGGTGTTCCGGTAGCGCGCCGCCTGTCTGCTGGCATTGCGCCGCCGTATCAGTACTGCATTTGCTGCAATAGCGGGTGGCGGCCCGCATCGTTATCTCCTGCCGTTTTGCAGGGCTTGTAGTACGCCAAGCTGACGGATCATTGCGGCCGACATTTGCTGCGTCTGCAAATGCAACTGCAACTGGTTGGCGACTTGCTGGTTATTGCCTGCAATCTGGAGCAACTGGGCGATTTGCCCGTTGCTCGTCGTGATGGTCTGGGTGGCGAGCCCTGCGGGTGTTTGCAGCGCGACGCTTACGCCGTTGCTGCCGAAGGAAATGCCGGCTTTGATCGAGCCGGCCGAATTGCCGGCCGCCGCTGACGGTGCGTTGGCGGTGCTTGCCGGCGACACGGCGTTATTGTTGAAATCGATGAGTGCCGAGTTGGCGCCGATGTTTCGATCGCCTGCCACTTGGGTCACTTGCGAGACGCCGTTGACCGATATGCTCTGTCCGCCGCTCGCTTGAGCATTGGGATTGGCCCCCGAGTTGGCTCCTGCATTGCCGAAGCCGCCGTCGGTCACGCGCGCAAGCGTGTTGACGGTGCTGGCTAACTGGCCGGCCGCGTTCTGCACGGCAGTCAGCGTGCCTTGGGCGAGGGCGTTCGCGCCGTTGGGCAGTTGCCATTGCGAAATCACATTCAGAACGAAGCCGGAAATCATGGTGCCGCCGGCATATTTGCCGGTCTGATTGGCGAGGACCTCGTCGTCCACCATCTGCACCTTGATAGCGGCGGAGTCGATATCGCGCGACGCGAGAAATTCGGGCACCGGTGGCAAGCCGGCGCTTTGTGACGCGTAGGCGCTGCTGGTCAGGCCGCACATTATGGTGCAGATCGCCAGGCCTAACTGTGAGAGACGCTTCATGGTTGGGTCAGAACAGGTCTGCCTTGATCAAGCCGTACTCGACAAAGGGCGTCGCCGCGGTGCCGTTGGCAAGCGCGCTTGCGCGCAGCTTGAGAGCGAGCGACTCGTTGTCCTGCAACAGCGGTGAATCCTCCCTGAAGGGTTTGCCGAGGACTGCGAACACAAGGCCGTTCCAGGTCCTGGCGAAGTCCTCACCGAGCACGATGCGATTGCCGAGCGCCGGGTCCGCAATGAACACGCGGCCATCCTGGACATGCTTGACGATCACGAAATGCTCATACCCGTCGATGTTCATCAGAACCATCACGGGGATTTGAAGGTGTTGGAGCGCTTCGGCGTTGACCCGGAAGCCGCGGCCGCGCAAGCCGATGGTCTCGACGAATTTCTTCATGTCGAGCATCGAGAAGCCGTTCTTGACAACGACTTCGGGCGTGGAGAACACCATCATCCGGCGGATCAGTTCGGTTTCCGGAATATCGATGCCGTAGCCGAACTTGAGGAGGGTCGCGAGCGCCGCTGCACCACAGCTGTAGTCGAATTGCTGATTGACGATGTGGTTGTAACGGATGTCCTTCATCGAACGAACCGTCTTGGTCAGCGGAACGCCCGCCAGCGTGGACGTGTCGATGCTCGCCTGCGCGTAGCCATTGCCCGCGCCTAGAGCACACCCTGCCAGCGCCACGGCGAACCGTAGCGCCGGGAACCCCTTGAACCCGGACATGCTGGTCTCCTGCTTTTATTGGCGCCGGCGGCCGCAAGGCCGCCGGCGCTACCCTCCCCGATACGCCTGCTTATCTGCTCACGTTCAACGCCGCGATCGCCAAGCCGTTGTGCTGCAGGTTGCCCGCGCCGCCGGCGATGTTCACGCCGATGTTGCCGCTCGAGTATTGCAGCGTGTTGTTGCCCAGCATCGCGGTGCCTTCGAACGAGCCGTTAAAGCTCAGGTTAGCCATCTGGCTGCTCTGGTCGGTCGCAACCATCGCGACATCCGACGAGTGATACGCCTCGACGGTTGTCGTGGAAGCGGCAAGGCTGTTGTTCTGTGCATTGCCGATGCCGGCTGCCACGTTCACGCCGATGTTGCCTGACGCGCCTTGCAACGAATTGTCGCCAATCGATGCGTTGACCATGAAGTTGTTGATCTTGGCAGTACCGGCCGACGTCTGGGAGTTGAAGACTTGCGCATTGCCGAACACGTTGCCCACATCGACCGATGCGAGCGATGCGTCGTTGCTTTGCGCGTTGTCGACCCCTTCCGCGATGTTGATACCGACGTTGCCCGATACGCCGTTACCGACACCGGTGCCCGTGGTCGCCGTCAGGTGGCCGGCTTTTTGCGTGTTGATGTGTTCCGTGACCCTGCCGGTCACATCCACGTCGGTTTTGTTCAGATAGGCGTCGACGCCCCATGCGGCGGAAACGCTGTCGGTCTCGGTCGACGAATGGTTGCTATAGCCGCCTTCCTGTTCGGCAAAGGCGTGGTAGCCCGAACCCTGGTCGGCATGGAAGTTCCAGGCCGCGCCCTGACCCGAGCCGGACGCCGCTTCGAATTCGCCGGACAGGTTTTTCGAGTTGCTGTAGCTGGACGCGTGGTAGCCGGCAGAGTAGCCGCCTTGTGCGTGGAACGAGCCTTGCCCGTGACTCGGATCGTTGTCGACGGAATAGTTGTAGCTGCCGCCGATCTGGCCGCCGGCCGAGATATGGCCGCCCTGGTTCTGGCTGCTGTGGCTGAAGCTGCCTTCGATTGCCGCGCTCTTCTGGCTGTACTCATAGCCGCCGCCCGAAATCGAGCTGCTTTGATGGCCATACGCGTAGCCGGACGTTTCGCCGAATCCTTCGGAGAACGACGAGGACGACGAACTCGAGCGCGTGGCCGTCGCGAACGCAGTGCCGCCGCCCTTGACCGAATCGTAGCTATTGTTGATGGTGGTCGTGATGTGGCCCGACGTGTAGGTCTGTGCGTTCGGGTTGAGCGTCGCGTTCGTCATCACGTTTTGCGTGTTGTTGACGACGGCGCCGGCCGTGCCCGAGACCTGCACGCAGCCAAACAGCGTGACAAAGCCTTCGATGCCGACTTCTTCTCCGACCAGCGTGGCGTTGAAGATGAACGGGTTGTACGAGACATCGAACCCCTGTGCGAATACGCTGCCCGATGCTGCTGCGAGTACGGCTGCGGCGATAAGAGTGCGCTTCATGATTTCGCTCCGATACTTTAAGTGTGGTCAGTTAAAAAGAGTGCCCGCCGGGGGACGGAGCACAAAACTGTTTGCCGTGGCGTTACCGGCGCCGGCTGTCTGGTTGATCTGTACGATCCCATTGACGTTCCTGAAGGCATCGCTGGAGATGTTTGCCTCGCGTACGCTATGAACCGCGATGGATTGACCCGGACCTCCGTTTTTCGGGGCCGTCGCGGATAGCTCTCCATCCGAGACGATCTCGACTCCGAGCGCCGCGGTACCCAGCTGGGCGCTGTTGCGCTGCAGATTTCCTGCTCCGGCGGACTGGTTCACCAGCACCGCACCGGATGAATTCGAAAATGCATTGGCCTCGATCGACGCACGCGCGTTCGTGACCCTTGCCGCCACCGAGGCGCTTTGCACGCTGGCGTTGTCGTTGGCGACCGCGTTGCCGGTCGAGATCGTGATCTGATTGAGCTGCGCGTTATTGACACCGGCGGTTTCATTGACCGTGAGCGCGCCGGTGACGCCGGCTGCCGCACCGTTGCCGATCGTCGAGTCGGCGCCGATCCTGGGCACCGATTGCGCGTGGGCCGCGCCGGCTACGAGCGCCGCACCGCTCAGGCAGGCGAGCAGGGCCGCGCGCAGCCGCAGAGATTGGGCCGGATTCATTTCAGACCCCCGAGCGTGCCGCTCAGAGCGTTCGACAGCGGTGCCAACGCGCCCGTCACCGATGTGGTGATGGTGCCGCCGATGCCCGGAGCCGGCATGCCGATGGTGCCGGCGTTCAGCGCGACGTTGTTGCCGGTCGCCTTGCCGCTCAAAATCTGTGCGACTGCCTGCATGCCGCTGCTGCCGAGCACGCCGCCGTCGGCGACGCCGCTCGAGCCATGCGCATTCGTCAGATCTGTATCGCCGACTACCTGGGCCATGGCCGGATTGAATGAGGTGGCCGGGAAGGTGGTGGCTTGCACCGCGACCGGATCCTGGCTCTTCGGCACCGGCACGAAAGCGTCGCGCGGGGTGATCGTGCGCTCGACGATGATGTCGCCCGGGTTGGTGACCTGTTGCGCGGCGGCATCGACGCTGAAACCGGCGGTGAGCAGGACGACGACGGCTGCCAATGTGGCCGGCAGCAGGGCAGGTAGCGCCGCCACCGGGCTGCATGCGCGCGACGTCTGGGTTGGGGGGATCATGTCCGTCCTTGCTTTGTCGAATGAGCGGTCGGGAACGCGCCGGCCGCTGAATTGCGTTGCTGGTTTTGTCCGGCTACTTTCTTTGGTAACTGGCGACGTTGCCTTGCGCAGCACGCGCGGCGTCGATCGGAATCGGCAGCGGCGAGGGTGGGGCGATCTCGTCCCAGAGCGTCACGCTGTTGCCGCCGCTGTTGCCGTTGCCGCCCATCAGCTGCGGCGTCGCCGCCACCATCACCATGCCGACCGCGCCGCCGCGTTGCCGCGACAGCACCTGGTCGTCGAGCGAAATATCGTTCACGGATGTAGCATCGGCCGGAACATTCAGTACCTCGCCGGCAAGCTGACGGCTTTCAAGCACCGTAGCGGCGATGGCAGCCGTTGCGTCCGGCGAGCCCGCCGCTGCGGGCATCGTGCTCGCGAGGGTGACGGGGCCGGCATCGGCGGTATCGGGCGTATTGACGGATTGAGCTAGTACGGATTCCTGGGCATTGACGCCTGCGGGCAGTGCAATAAGCGCCCCAGCGGTGCAAAGCGCTGCGCAAAGTGCGGCGCAAGGCGCAATTCGGCTCATCTCGATGCGGAAAGCGAGGCGCATGATGTGTCTCCTTGGTGCATGGCATTTAGCGAAACGTGTGCCATGGGTCGCAATCCATTGATGCGTCAGGATGCGACCCGCAAACCGTGGAGTAACAATTGAGAAATCGAACCAAAACGTTTCAGTGCTGAAACGGCAGGCAGAAAATACCTGTGATTCGTAAATCGCATAGGTACGTACTACCTCGGGGTGAACGCCAGGAAAAGCGCTTCCACAGGCTTTTATTCGTAAGCTTAATACCTGTGTATTACCCGCTCAGCCTTGTGGGGTAAGGAGTCCCCGATTAAATTCGCATAATTGTTTTCCAGGCGGCGCGCGTATAGTAAGCTCTCGAAAAAGAGCTATACATTTAAAAAAGCCCGCTAACGGGCCGTCTCAAACACACACGCCGCTTTCTTGGGGATCAGCTGTCCGCACGGAATGGAATGGCCGTTCGGTTTTTGCGATTCGCGAATCCCGGATGAGTCAGCGTGTCTGAACCTGGGTTCAGGTGCGTGCGTCATCCTTAACGTTCGTTGACGAGAGGATCTGAATAATGGAACCCGCAACGCGGCAACTAATTTACGTTTCACGCGATCCGAGCGCGGAACTGAATACTTGCTTTCATCAGCGCGGCTGGCATGTCGAAGTCGTTGGGTCCGCACGCGATGTGCGCCGCGCCGTTCGCGCCGGAATGGCAGCGGGCGGACTGCTCGATCTGTCCAGCCATTTTCAGTCACACGAAATCGCCGCATTCGAGTCTTGCCTGACCATGCCGAACGTCGGCTGGGTCGCGGCCACCATGCCGGGACAACTGCAGGACGCCGCCTTGCGCCGGCTTGTGCGCGACTATTGTTTCGACTATGTAACGGTGCCGTATTCGGGCGACAGAATCGTCGATTCGGTCGGTCACGCGTACGGCATGATCTCGCTGGGCGAACCGGCTTCGAACGACGGGTCGCAAGGCGCCGAAGGCGAAATGGTCGGCTCGTGCGATGCAATGCTCGCGCTGTTCCGCTCAATCCGCAAAGTGGCGATGACCGACGCGCCGGTGTTTATCTCGGGCGAATCGGGCACTGGCAAGGAATTGACCGCGGTAGCGATCCACGAACGCTCGGCGCGCCGCAGCGCGCCTTTCGTGCCGATCAATTGCGGCGCGATTCCGCCGCATCTATTGCAATCCGAACTGTTCGGCTATGAGCGCGGCGCGTTTACCGGCGCCAATCAGCGCAAGATCGGCCGCGTGGAAGCGGCCAACGGTGGCACGCTGTTTCTCGACGAAATCGGCGACTTGCCGCTCGAAAGCCAGGCGAGCCTGTTGCGTTTCTTGCAGGAACGCAAGGTGGAGCGGCTAGGCGGCCATGGTTCGATCGACGTCGACGTGCGCATCATTTCGGCCACTCACGTGGATATGACCGCCGCGATGATCGAAGGGCGGTTCCGTTCCGACCTGTATCACCGCCTGTGCGTGCTGCAAATCGATGAGCCGCCGCTGCGCGCACGTGGCAAGGATATCGAATTGCTTGCGCGGCACATGCTGGAACGTTTCAAGAAAGATGCAAGCCGCCGTTTGCGCGGCTTCGCGCCCGATGCGATCGCGGCGCTGCATAACTACGGCTGGCCGGGCAATGTGCGCGAATTGATCAACCGGGTGCGGCGCGCGATCGTGATGTCGGAAGGGCGCGCGATCACGGCACGCGATCTGGAACTGGCAGAGTATGTCGAGATCGTGCCCGTATCGCTCGCGCAGGCGCGCGAAGCGGCCGAGCGTCAGGCGATCGAGTTGGCGCTGCTGCGTCATCGCGGGCGTCTGGGCGATGCCGCGCAGGAACTGGGCATCTCGCGCGTGACCTTGTACCGCCTGCTCTGCGCACACGGCATGCGCCATATGGAAGGCGAGCCGCTGGTCACGCCGCACGGCGAATTGCCGGCTTCGGTGCCGCATCTCTGACAGGGCCGCGCAAGTCCCGCTCGCCGGGCTTTGCCACCGGCATTTCCGCTTTCCGCAAGCCGCGACCGGGCGCGGCCCGGCTACGCTTGTTAAAATCGGGTTTTCCGCTCATCTCCGCGGCGCGCTTACGCGCCGGCTGAAGGAACCCGCATGAAACAATACCTCGACCTCGTCCGCACGATTCTCGACACCGGCACGTGGCAGGAGAACCGCACCGGCATCCGCACCATCAGCATGCCGGGCGCGATGTTGCGCTTCGACCTCCAGCAGGGCTTCCCCGCGGTCACGACCAAGAAGCTGGCGTTCAAGTCGGCGGTGGGCGAGCTGGTCGGATTTCTGCGCGCGTCGCGCAGCGCGGCGGATTTTCGCGATCTCGGCTGCAAGGTGTGGGACGCCAATGCCAACCAGAATCCGCAATGGCTCGCGAATCCGTATCGCGAAGGCCCGGACGACCTCGGCGACGTGTACGGCGTGCAGTGGCGCCAATGGCCCGCCTACAAGGTACTGGACGCCACCGCGAGCGCGCAGCTGGCCGACGCCACCGCGCGCGGCTTTCAGGTGGTCACCGAATTCGACGAAAACGGCAGCCGCAAAGTGCTGCTGTACAAAGCGATCGACCAGTTGCGCCAGTGTCTCGACACGATCATGCAGAATCCCGCCGACCGGCGCATCCTGTTTCATGCGTGGAACCCCGCTGTGCTGGACCAGATCGCGTTGCCGGCTTGCCATCTGCTTTATCAGTTCCTGCCGAACGTGGCGCGCCGTGAAATTTCGCTGTGTCTGTACATTCGCAGCAACGATGTCGGGCTCGGCACGCCGTTCAATCTGACCGAAGGCGCCGCTTTGCTGCATCTGGTTGGCCGGTTGACGGGCTATACGCCGCGCTGGTTTACCTACTTCATCGGCGATGCGCACATCTACGAGAATCAGCTCGATATGTTGCAGCAACAGCTCACGCGCGAGCCGTACGAGAGCCCGGCCTTCGCGATCGCGGACCGGGTGCCGGACTACGCGCAAACCGGCGTGTACGCGCCGGAATGGCTCGAGAAGATCGAGCCGTCGGATTTCTCGCTGGTCGGTTACCGCCATCACGAGCCGCTGACGGCGCCGATGGCGATCTAAGCGTCTGCCGCCTGTCGCAAAGAAAAACCCCCGCGATGTGAATCGCGGGGGTTTTTTCTTGCTGCCGTCAAACGATGAGGTTCGACCGCGCTTAGCCCTTGTGATGCTCGTCACGGTTGCCGCCACCCGAATGCTGCTGCACCTGCTGCGGCGCCGGTTGCGGGTGCGGTTGCTGCTGCACCTGCTGCGGACGCGGCTGCGGCTGTGGCGCCGGCTGCGGATGGAATTCCGGACGCGGTTGCTGCTGCACCTGTTGCACCGGCTGCGGACGCGGTTGCTGCACCGGTTGAGGGCGCGGCTGCGGCGCCGGTTGCGGATGGAACTCCTGACGCGGTTGGGGCTGCTGCACCTGTTGTACCGGTTGCGGACGGAACTCCTGTTGCCGCGGCGCTTGCGGCTGGGCGTGGACTTCCGGCGGGCGCGGTGCCTGCGGCTGCGGCTGACGCTGTACCTGCTGCGGTTGCGGTTGCGACTGTGGACGGACTTCCGGCTGGCGCGCTTGCTGTGCAACTGCAGGGTTGTCCGCTGGGCGCGGCTGGCCGTGCTGTTGCTGGGTCGTCATGGCAGGGTTCTCCGGCGGACGCGGCGCGCCACGCTGTTGCATCCCCGCGTTAGCTTGCGCGCCGGGTTGCGGCGCGAAACCCGGCTGTCCTGCCTGCTGCTGCGGGCCGCCATGCTGCTGCGCCTGCTGAGCCATCGGCGTGTGCGGCTGCGTCCATGCCGGCTCGTGACGCACGTTCGGCACGTTCGCGCCGGGCTGCTGGGCGGCTGGCAGGTTCGCTTGACCCGGCATCCCGTGTTGCTGCTGCTGCTGCTGCGCAAAGCCGTTCGGATTGCCGCCGCCCGCTTGCGGCGGACGCGGCACGCCGTTGGACGGATGAATGGCCTGGCCGGGTTGTGGCCGCTCATTAGCCATTTGCGGCGGCATGCCAGGCCGCGCTTGCGCTTCGCCGCCATGCTGCGGCTGACCGTTGAACGGCGCCTCACCCGGCCGCTGTCCAGCCTGTTGCATTGCGTTAGGCGCGCCCGGCGTACCAGGTGTACCGGGCACACCCGGCGCACCCGGCGCCGCGCCCGGCGTCCGGCCGGCGATATGCGACTGCACGACCCGCACGTTCTGCACCGGCATCACGCCCGGACCGCCCGCGAAGTGCGCCGGCACGGAAGTCCGCACGATCGGCTCACCCGCGCCCGGCACCCGTCCGCCGCTCTGCGCAAAACGTTGCGCGAGGTTATCGTGGTACGCCGCCGGTATCGCCGGATTGCGCGTCGCCACTACCGCGCGCGACGCCACTTCAGCAGGCGGCCGGTAGTTCGCATTACGCAGCCCCGGCCCGAAGCTTTGCCGCACCGGCGCGATCCCCGGGGCCCCCGGATTGATCTGCGCGTTGCGCCATTGCTGCGGATCGACCTTCTGCGCAAAGCGCGCAACCGGCTGACCGTGCACGAAAGCGGTCGCCGGCACCGCGGTCACGGCACCCGGCGCGCGATAGTTGATGTACGTGTTGTGAATGTTGTTCACATTCACGTTCGTCACGTTGACGTTGTGGTTGTAGTTGTTGACGATCGTCGTCTGATTGACGCGATCGTAGTAACGCGGGCTCCAGTGATCGTGATCGCCCCAGTGCGGATGCCACGGCTCGCCTGGGCCGAGCGGGAACCATGCGCAGCCGGCCGCAACCGCGCCGCCGATCGCGAGGCTCACGCCCCAGTTGACTCCGTCGCCACGGCCGCCCACGAAGGCGACCAACGCCGGCGCGTACACGGGCGGTTCGCTGACCACGATCGGGCCCGGCACCCATGCCCACTCGTCGTCTTCATAGGCCCAGCGGCCATAGTGGTAGGGCGCGAAGCCCCACGGTGCGTCGTCGACCCAGGTCCAGCCCCACGGCGCCTGCCATACCCAGTGACCGTCGTGATACGGCGCCCAGCCGGCGGGCGTTGCACGCGGCACCCACACCTCGCCGTATTGCGGACTGCTGCGCCACGTGCCGTTGGCATCGAGATCCTGGTAGCCCGGGATCTCGCGCGACACGTAGCGCGCCGACACCGAGCGGTCTTCCGCGGCGTTGCGGCTCGCGGCCCATTGATCGAAGCCGTCGAGTCCGGGCGCGCCGTTGTCGGCGACCTGTTGCAGGTTGGTGCCGGCAAAGCTGATTTGCTGGCCGGCGGCGATCGGCACCTGGCCGCTGTCGCCGTACACGGTTGCGTTGCCGCTGCGTACGGTGACGGTGGTGGTGCTGCCGTCCGGCGCGACGTCGACGCGATAGTCGCCGGGGCCGTTCAGGCCGAGCGCCAGATTCGGTGTGTCGATTTCATACGACGAGCCCGGTGCGAGTTCGCGCACCCGGGCCGACAACGTACCCTGCGCGACTTTCAGTTGCGCGCTGTTGTCGTCGAGATTCAGCAGGTTGAGGCTCGTGGACTGGCCGAGGCGTACCGCGGTCGAGCCGATGTGCAATTCGGAGCGCGCGTTCTGGTCGTTCCACAACTGGTCGCCGGTCGTGAGCGGGCGATTGATCTGCGCATACGACCAGTCGGTCGCGCCGGCCGGTTCGGTGGTTACGGTGCCGGCCGTGTAGTTCAGCCGCGCGACGCGTCCGGGCGGATCGGTGTTCTGGCTGGCAGCCACCTGTGCCGCGGCACCCGGCGGCGCCTGCTGGATTTCCTGCGCGAGCGTGGCTTGCGCCGCGAACATGAAGGCGGCGGCAGCGATCAGCGTGTAGCCGGTGACGCGCGGCGTGGAATGGGGGTGTGCGGTGACTGTTCTCATGAGTTATCTCCAGCGGACGCCGCATTTTGCTGCATCCGTGAATTAACTCTACCCGTCCGGTTTGTTTCAAGGCCCCCAGTTTTGTAAGGCCACCTCACCAGCGTGTAACAAAAGGTCTCAATGCCTTTATTTGTAAGGCAACTGAGGCATTTCTGTAATTGAAACGAGCTCGATATGCTGCTTTAGGCGGCCAAAAACGCATCGAAATGCCGATGACCGGCTGGTGTGATGCGCAAAATGCGCGGCCGCTCCGTACGCTCGACCCAGCCGTGGGCCGACCACGAGTCGAGCAGCGCCGCGCCGAGTGCACCGCCCAGATGCGGACGCCGCTCGCTCCAGTCGGGGCAGGTGCAGGCAAAGCGGCGCCGACGGGTCCGTTGGGCGCCTATGTCGATACCCCATTCGGCGAAGCGGGCGGCGCCCTCGGCGGTCGCCTCGAGCGACGTGCCGTGCAGCGTCAACAAGCCACGCTCGACCAGCCGTTCGAACACGCGCACCGACAATTCGCCCGCCATATGGTCGTAGCAGGTGCGCGCATAGCGCATGTCGACCGGCACGGTCCGAATCGGGCGCGGCACGGGCCGCTGCTGCGCGCTGACTTGCGCGACATTGGCGAGCGCTTCGATCGACGCCGCGATATCCGGCGACGCGATCCGGAAATAGCGATGCCGGCCGCGCACTTCGAGCGCGAGCAGGCCGCCGTCGGTCAAGCGCGCAAGATGGGCGCTGGCCGCCGACGGCGACAGTCCGGCGATCATCGTCAGCTCGCCGGCCGGGCGGGCGCTGCCGTCCATCAGCGCCCATAGCATCGCGGCGCGGCCCGGGTCGCCGAGCAACGCGCCGATCCGGCTCAAGCCCGGAAAGTGATTCTGTTCATCTGCGAGGGGGGCGGGCATCGGGTGTCTCCGGTGGGCGGCGCGGGCACGGCGCCATGTAGTCCACTGTATCTGTCTGCGGTATTCGATGTTTCAGCTTAGCGTGAATGATGGAATGCAGCAGCTACGAAAAGACGGTGGGCGCGGGCAGCCAGGGCGGCCTGCTGAGCGGCGCCGGGCCGCCAGGCTAGAATCGAAGCCTGTCTTTGCAGGAACACGCTGTCATGAAACTTCTTCTTGCTTTCGTTGCCGCGGCCTTGCTGCTCAGTGCGTGCGCGCAGGGCGGTTCGGGTTCGCCGGGTGCGGGTTCGGGCAGCATCACCATGTACGGCACCATCGACGAAGGCGTCACCTTCCATAAGTAAGCGCTACGGCCGCGATCGCGGTTTGCGGTTTGCGGCGGGTCATGGGGATGGCTGGCTGGAATTGATGCATCATTGTCATTTCTGCCACCACCGGCCGTGTGACGATTCAGGCATCGCCACTTCCGCCGCCCGAGGCTCGACCGATGCCGCCATCCGCTGCCACTTTTTTCGCCGCTGACGCCGGCTCCCGTCATTCCGATCCGCACGGCCGGCGCGCCGCGCGCGTGCTGGCGGTTTGCCAGGCGCTGTACACCTCATCCGTTTCAATCGATCTGACCTTGACCGGCCTCGTCGGCTATACGCTCGCCGACGACAAGGCGTTCGCGACGCTGCCGTTTTCGCTGATCACCGTCGCCGCCGCGCTGACCACGATCTTCGCGTCGTTCCTGATGGCGCGTATTGGCCGGCGCGCGGGCTTCATGCTTGGCGCGGGCGTCGGCGCGCTGGGCGGCATGGTTTCGGTGTGGGCGATCTTTCATCACAGTTTCTGGGCGTTCTGCGCCGGTACGGCAACGGTCGGCGTGTTTCAGGCGTTCGCGCAGTACTACCGGCTGGCGGCCGCCGATGCCGTCGGCATCGACGGTAAAAGCCGTGCGATTTCGACGGTGCTCACCGGCGGCGTGGTGGCCGCCGTCTGCGGGCCGCTGCTGGCGGCGTGGAGTAAGGACTGGCTTGCGCCAGTCGCGTTCGCAGGCTCCTATGCGCTCGTCACCGGCTTCGGCCTTGCGTCGATTGTGTTGCTGGCGCTGCTATATCGCGACGCCGCGCCGTCCGTGAGTGCGACGATGACTCACGAGCCCGCGCGGCCGCTCCGCGAGATCGTCCGTCAGCCGATCTTCGCCGCAGCGCTCGCCAACAATGCGCTCGGCTACGCGGTCATGATGTTCGTGATGACCGCGACGCCGATTGCCGCGGTCGCGTGTGGCCACACGATCGGCGACGGCGCGGCGATCATTCAATGGCATCTGGTCGGCATGTTCGCGCCGTCGCTGTTTTCCGCGCGACTGATCAAGCGCTTCGGCGTGCTGCCGGTGATCGGCGCGGGGATCGCGCTGTCGGCGCTGTGCGGGGTGTTCGCGTTGCGTTCGACCGATCTGCCGCACTTCTATGTGGCACTCGCGTGCCTCGGCGTGGGCTGGAATTTCATGTTTGTCGGCGGCACGACGCTGCTCGCCCAATCGTATCGTCCGTCCGAGCGCGCCAAGACGCAGGCGACCAGCGAATTCACGACCTTTGCGTTTTCCGCGCTGGGTTCGCTATCCGCCGGGCAATTGCTCGCGCACTTCGGCTGGGCGACGATCAACGCGGCGATTTTTCCGCTACTGGGTCTGGCGGCGCTCGCGACGCTTGGGTATGCGTGGTCGTGTAAGCGCTCGGCGGCGGTGCTTTCATGATGCCCGTTCGCCACATTGTCTTTGCGGTCGCGCCTGAGCTCGTGCTGCTCGACGCGAGCGGACCGCTCGAAGCGTTCTGCCGCGCCGAACTGACCGTTGCCGCAGCCGTCTCTGCCGAATCGGGCGGCAAGCCCGCGGCGCCGGTGGCCTACCGCACCACCGTCGCGTCGATCGACGGCGGCGTGCTGCAAACCTTTCCCGGCTTGCCGGTCGTCACCGAGCGCCTCGACTCGCTCGACGACCAGGTTATCGACACGCTGATCGTCCCCGGCATCCCGATCGACGAACACAGCACCTTGCAACCGGAACTCGTCGCGTGGATCAAGCGCCGCGCGCCGCAGGTGCGCCGCGTCTGCTCGGTGTGCACCGGCGCCTTCTATCTCGCGGCAGCGGGCCTGCTCGACGGCCGCCGCGCGACCACCCATTGGCGCAACGCGGCAAACCTCGCGCGCCGCTTCCCCAAAGTTCACGTCGATGCCGATCCGATCTTCATTCGCGACGAGCGTGAAAGCACGGATCAGGGTGTGGGCGGCGTGATCTGGACGTCGGCGGGCGTCACGGCAGGCATCGATCTGGCTCTCGCGCTGATCGAAGAAGACGTGGGCCATGCGGTCGCGATGCAGGCGGCGCGGCGTCTCGTCGTGTTCATGAAGCGGCCTGGCGGCCAGTCGCAATTCAGCGCGGCGCTGGCGGCGCAGGCATCGGCGGGCGGCCCGTTCGAGGCGCTGCATAGCTGGATGGCGGCGCATTTGCGCGATGATCTGTCGGTCGAGCGGCTGGCCGATCTCGCGCAGATGAGTCCGCGCACTTTCGCGCGGCGCTACGTCGACGAGGTCGGCCGCACGCCGGCCAAAACCGTGTCAGCGCTGCGGCTGGAGGCGGCCTCGCAAGCGCTGGCGGAGTCGCGCCGGCCGCTCAAGCGGATCGCGCTCGACTGTGGCTTCGGCAGCGAACAGAACTTGCGGCGCGCGTTTGTGCGGCGTTTCGGCGTGCTGCCGCTCGATTACCGGGAGCGCTTTGCGTCGGTGGTCGTGCCGCCGCGCGCGCAGGCTTCGGCGGCGATGCGAACGACGAGTTGAGCGGCGATGCGGGTGACGATTCAGGCCGCAACGTGAGCCGGATCAGGCGAAAGCTGACCGAAAGCATCGCGTCGAAGAGGCAGGACCCAAAGCAGCCACCCACGCGCAGCAAGTCCGCCCATCTCGCGACGAAGTCAATATTGCGCTCGTATAATCGGCTCCTTTCAATGCATCCGATTGACCGGAGTCAAGATGAGCACCCCTGCCTTAGCGCCGTTGGACCGTTCCGAAACCACCTTCCGCTTTCTCGCCGAGCCCAGCTCGGTTAACTTCGGCGGCAAGGTGCACGGCGGCGCCTTGATGAAGTGGATCGACGAGACTGCGTATGCGTGCTCGGCGGTGTGGTCGGGGCGCTATTGCGTGACGGTCAGCGTCGGCAACATCCGGTTTCGCCGACCGATTCTGGTCGGCAATCTGGTCGAACTGCGCGCCCGGGTTGTCGCGACGGGCCGCACCAGCATGCATATCCACGTGTCCGTGCAAGCGGGCGATCCGAAGGGCGGCGAGCTGCTGCAAACCACGGATTGCCTCGTCGTCATGGTCGCCGTCAACGAAAACGGCCACCCCGTGCCGGTGCCCGCGTTCGTGCCGGAGACAGATGAACAGAAGCGTCTGGCGAAGTACGCGATGGACGTGAAGGAAGCGCTCGACGCGATCGTCGAACTCAAGCCGGAAGAAGTGGCACAGGGGAAGGTTTAAGCGTCGCTTCGGATATCACAGGCATTACAGGCGTCACGGGCAGGCCGCGCGATGAGTCTGTTCGCGCAGCCCGCCAGCAAGCTCACAGCGGCATTCGACTCGATCAGGCCGCCGGGTGCCCGACCATATCTTTCGGCCGCACCCATTCGTCGAACTGCTGCTCGGTGACGAAGCCGAGCGCAAGCGCCGCCGCCTTCAGCGTCGTGCCTTCCTTGTGCGCTTTCTTTGCAATCTTCGCGGCTTTGTCGTAGCCGATGTGCGGATTGAGCGCCGTCACCAGCATCAGCGATTCGTTAAGCAAAGTATCGATACGCTCGCGATTCGGCTCGATCCCCACCGCGCAGTTGTCGTTGAAACTGTGTGCGCCGTCGGCAAGCAAACGGATCGATTGCAGCACGTTGTGCGCGATCATCGGCCTGAATACGTTCAACTCGAAGTTGCCGCTCGCGCCGCCGATATTCACCGCGACGTCGTTGCCGAACACTTGCGCGCATAGCATCGTCAATGCTTCGGACTGGGTCGGATTGACCTTGCCAGGCATGATCGAGCTGCCCGGTTCGTTCTCCGGAATCGACAGCTCGCCGAGGCCGCAACGCGGGCCGCTCGAGAGCCAGCGGATATCGTTGGCGATCTTGTTCAGGCTCGTGGCCACCGTTTTCAACGCGCCGTGCGCGAACACCAGCGCGTCGGCTGCGGCCATCACTTCGAATTTGTTCGCCGCCGATATGAACGGCACGCCGGTCAGCCTGGCGATCGCTGCGGCGACCTTGTCCGCGAACTGCGGATGCGCGTTCAAACCGGTGCCGACCGCCGTGCCGCCCTGCGCGAGTTCGTACAGATGCGGCAATGCCGATTCGACATGACGGATGCCCTGATCGAGTTGCGCGACATACCCTGAAAACTCCTGGCCGAGCGTGAGCGGCGTCGCGTCCTGCAAGTGGGTGCGGCCGATCTTGACGATGTCGGCGAACGCGTTCGCTTTACCGTCGAGCGTGTCGCGCAGGACTTTAAGCGCGGGCAGCAGATGTTTGACGATTCCATAGGCGGCGGCCACGTGCATGGCGGTTGGAAACACGTCGTTCGACGACTGGCCGCGATTCACGTCGTCGTTCGGATGCACTTTGCGCGCTTCGCCGCGCTCGCCGCCGAGCAGCTCACTCGCGCGATTCGCGATCACCTCGTTGAGGTTCATGTTGGTCTGCGTGCCGGAGCCGGTTTGCCAGACCGCGAGCGGGAATTCGTCCGGATGCTTGCCGTCGATGATTTCGTCGGCGGCCTGCATGATCGCCTTTGCTTTGCTCTCGTCGAGCACGCCGAGGTCCAGGTTCACTTCGGCGGCGGCGCGCTTGATCACGGCCAGAGCGGTGATCAGTTCGGGGGATTGCTTCTCGGTCGAAATGCGGAAATTCTGCAACGAGCGCTGCGTTTGTGCGCCCCAAAGCCGAGCGTTTGGTACGGCGATTTCGCCGAACGTGTCGCGCTCCAATCGTACGTCTTCAGTCATGGTTCAACTCCGCTTCTCAAAGTTGTGCGTTGACAGGCAATAAGGAGAATAGTCCCGTTGGCGCATTCCCGTAAAAACCCGCTGTGGTGCTGCGTTGTTTGGTTTTGGTTTTGATGCTGCGGCACGATGGGGGCTTCCTTGTTTGCCTTCGCGGCGCTCTATTTGTTTGTGTGCCTGCGGCGTTGGCCTTTCCTTGATTTCTTAGTCGTCTATTAGCGTCGCCCCTGTGCGGGGCAGGCACTTACTTTCTTTGCCGCCGCAAAGAAAGTAAGCAAAGAAAGCGGCTTCACACCGCTAATTCTTAAGCGGGTCCCTCGGCTTGGAGGAGGTAGTGGAGCATCTGGAATCAGTGTTCTCGCACATTTTGCGTGAGTGACAAGGCAGTCATACTTCCGGCGGCGCTGCGCGCGCCGTAGCGGTACTTCCCAACACCGATGGGGCGTGTGCGCCTTCGGCATCATCCTTCCCGCCTCGCACTGCGTGCTCGCGGGAACTGTCTGCAAGGGAAACCAGTGACTTCGTTTGCGGGCGGTGGGGGCCATCGGCTTCGCCTCGGCGAAGTACGCGAATGTGCGAGTGTGGGCCATCTGACGGAGCGAGGAGCCGGTGCGACAGTGAGGATTGGCGTTGCAACGGTGGGTCACCGCGCCAGACAAAACGCGAGCGCCTCGGCGAGGCATGGGGGGACGCAAGGGCGAGCCACCGCGCCGCGCAAAACGTTGACGCGAAATTGGCGAGCGGTTTGATGAAGTACCGCGTCGGCGCGCGCAGCGCCGCCGGAAGAATGACTGCCTTGTCACCAGCGCCGAATGTGCGAGAACACCGATTCCAGATGCTCCACTGCCTCCTCCAAGCCAGGGGACCCGCTTAAGGGTTAGCGGTGTGAAGCCGCTTTCTTTGCTTACTTTCTTTGCGGCGGCGCCCCGAAGGAAGTCCACTTGGTGGGCAAAGAAAGTAAGTGCCTGCCCCGCACAGGGGCGAAGCTAATAGACCACTAACAAATCAAGGAAAGGCCAACACCGCAGGCACACAGACACAACCCGCCGGGAGGGCAAAAAAACCTTCCCCCATCACCCGCATTCAGCGTTCAACCTCCCAGAGCGGAAATAAACGGATAACGCGGGCAAGCACGACGGGTGGCTCCCTGGTTCTGTTAGCTCACGCAGACTGGGCGGGCGGCGCGGCAGGCGTGGCCGGCACGCGCCGCAAGCTCAGCTTGTGAAAGCGCAGCGTCATCAATAGCGCGACACTGGCGAGGCCCGCCGCGAGTCCCCACCACAGGCCGCGTGCGCCGAGGCCGAAGTGAAACGCCAGCGTGTAGCCGGTCGGAAAGCCGATCACCCAATAACCGAACGACGCGGCGATCATCGGCACGCGCGTGTCCTTCAAGCCGCGCAGGCAGCCGGAGCCGACCGTCTGCATGCCGTCGACGATCTGGAAGATCGCAGCCACGCCGAGCAGCGAACTGGCAAGTGCGACCGTCGCGGCGTTGGCCGGGTCGTCGAGATGCAGATACAGGCCGACGATCCAGTGCGGCGCTGCGATCAGCACGATGCCCGACAGCGTCATGAAGCCGACGCCGAGCGCCAGCGCGACAAAACCCGCATGCCGCGCGGCGAGCGGCTGGCCGGCGCCGGACCAGAAACCGACCCGCACATTGGCCGCCTGGCCGATCGCGAGCGGCACCATGAAGGCCACGGAGGCAACGTTCAACGCGATCTGATGCGCGGCCAGTTGCGATTCGCCGAGCAACCCGACCATCAAGCCGGTTGCGAGGAACAACGTCGATTCGACACCGTAGGTGATCGCCACCGGCCAGCCGATGCCGAATAGTTCGCCCATCAACGGCACGTTCGGCCGCGTCGCGACGACGAAATGTTTATAGCGTGGCCGCAGATGCAGCAGCGCCATCAACACCAGCGCGCTCAGCCAGACCGTGATCGTGGTGGCCGCCGCCGAGCCAAGAAAGCCGAGGCGCGGCAGGCCATAGGCGCCGTGGATCAGCCCGTAGTTGAGAAAGCCGTTCACGAATACGCTCGCGAGCGACACCCCCAGCAGCCGCCTGGCCGCGCCGATCGCAGGCAGGAACGAGCGCATCAAGCCGACGCCGATCAGACTGCCGAGCGAGCCCCAGCGCAGGACCGCCGCGTATTCGCCGACGTTGTGCGCGAGCAGCGCGGGCTCGCCGAACGCCAGCAGGATCGGCTTGGCGAACGACAGCAGGAAGAACGCCGGCACCGACAACAGCACCGACAGTACGAAGCCGGTCCAGTAGATATGCGGTACGCGGCCCTCGTCCTGCGCGCCGCGCGCGTGCGACACGCTCACGCTGACCGAGGTCAGCACGCCTTGCAGCAGTGTGACCACGACAAAGAAGAGGTTGGCGCCGAGGCCGCCGGCGGCGAGCGCGTCGGGACCGAGCGAGCCGAGCAGGATCGTGTCGGTCACGCCCATCGCCATTTGCGAGAGCTGTGCGATGGCGAGCGGTGCGGCGAGACGGGCGGTGTCGGCGGCGTGACGGGTCAGGGTCGGCGGCCGGGCGGCCACCCGGGAGAAGCCGGATTGATTCATTGAGCGCTTAACGGCGGAAGTGGCGACGGACCGACGGTGAGCGCGACCGGGGCGATGACCGCGGCGCCACACGGGATGGTCACCGGGCGCGCAGGGTCGCTGTCAGCTAACTGTTTGTCTGTCGAAACCCACAGCTTATTGCCTGAGCGCGGCAATGTCGATGGAGCAGGCACGATTTTGGTGCGCACGCGGACTCCGGATTCTCGGGGTGCCGCGCTCCCCACGCATCAAGCTTCGTGCACCGCGATCCGCGTATCGCCGAGCAGCACCACCTGACCCGCGCGAATTTTGCAGGTTTTACGCGTTTCGACCCGGCCGTCGACGGTCACCGCGCCATCCGCGACCATCATTTTTGCCGAGCCGCCGCTGTCCGCAAGGCCCGTTATCTTCAGGAGACTGTGCAGTTCGACGTAGTCGCCGGTCAGTGTGAAATCGAGGTTGGGCATGGCGTTTGCGCCTTCAGGCAAAGGGTTCGCATCATAAGCCAGAAGCTTGCCCTGGATCGAAGTCCATGCGCACATCCAGTCGCGCGCAGGCAATTGCAAGCAGATGTTATGCACCTGTCAGAAAATGAAACGTTCCGTAACACTGGGTGTTTTTCACGAACTTCACTCTGAAAGGGCAGGTCTGTAGAAAAACCTGCTGGATTTTTCCCGCATTTTTCCAGTGGCCAGCAGACCGGGCGAGGCATGCATCGACGCGTCACGCCAGACACGACGCCCGTGTCCTGACAACCTTAGAGAGGAATAATCATGACCCAGATTCGTACGCTCCTGATCGGTACCGCCCTCACTGCCTTTGCCGCGACCGCCGCTGTCGCGCAAACCGCCGCGCAACCGGCCGCCGGCATGTCCGGCCAGGCACAGGTCCAGACCCAAGGCGCCGATCTCGCGCCCGCAGCGCCTGCCGCGCAGGGCGTGCAGCCGGCAACGCCGGCGCCCACCCGTGTGACGGCGCCGGGTTCGACCGATCCGCTGGTTCAGAAGCGCGACGCCGATGCGCAGGCTAATGCCGAATACCGGGCGCAGAAGAAGTCGTCGAAGGCCGAGCTGAAGGAACAGCAAAAGGCTGCCAGGTCGCAATACAACCAACAGGTGCGTAATGCCAAGATCAACCAGAAGGCGGACAAGCAGGCCGCCAACAACGAAATGAAGATGAACATGCAAGGCCAGGCAGCCGATCAGGATAACGGCGCAGATGTGAAGCACTAACGAAGCGCCAGGCACGCTGTGCTGAGGCTCTGACGGTCTGGCGCCGCGCCTCAAGAAGACGCTTGCGCCGCAGAAGCGATAGGCATCAGTCGAAGGGGGCGAGCGTCTTGTACCCTCGCTGCAAAAAATGGTCCGGTGCGCGCCCGCGCCCGGGCCATTTTTTTGCGCCGTCCCTTGCGTTCTAGCGCGGCGCCGCGGCCGAGGAGTAGCCGCAAAAAAAGGGTCGCTTGCCGGCCTGGGTTGTATGGATATACAGTATGCGTCGCCTGTTCTTTAACTGGTTTCACGCCACCACACCTGCGCCCAATCCACTGTGCCCACCGTCGCCGAATCCCCGCCGCCGTTCGATGCCGCCGCCTGGCTGGCCAAGCTCAACGACGCGCAACGCGAAGCAGTCGAGTACGGCGCCGGCACGCCCAACGAGCCGCCGGGCGCGTTGCTGGTGATAGCGGGCGCGGGCTCGGGCAAGACCAATACGCTGGCGCACCGGGTCGCCAATCTGGTGGTCAAGGGCGCCGATCCGCGCCGCATCCTCCTGCTGACGTTCTCACGCCGCGCCGCGCTCGAAATGACCCGCCGCGTTACGCGCATCGCCGGTGCGGCGCTTGGCACGCGCGCCGCGCTGGCGCAGGGGCTGACGTGGTCCGGCACCTTTCACAGCGTCGGCGCGCGGCTGTTGCGCGAGTACGCGGATCTGATCGGCCTCGCGCCGGCCTTCACGATCAACGACCGCGAGGATTCAGCCGACCTGATGAATCTCGTGCGCCACGAACTCGGCTTGTCGGCGAAAGAGCGGCGCTTCCCGGCGAAGGGCACGTGCTTCGCGATCTACTCGCGCGTCGTGAACACCGGCGCGTCGCTCAGCGACGTGCTCAACCACGCGTTTGCCTGGTGCCGGGAGTGGGAAGCCGATCTGCGCATGCTGTTCGCCGCCTACGTCGATGCCAAGCAGAAGCAGAGCGTGCTCGACTACGACGATTTGCTGCTCTACTGGTCGCATATGGCCGCCGAGCCGTCGATCGCGGCGGATCTGTCGGCGCGCTTCGATCACGTGCTGGTCGACGAGTATCAGGACACCAACCGCTTGCAGGCGTCGATCCTGCTCGCCTTGAAGCCCGATGGCCGCGGGCTGACGGTGGTCGGCGACGACGCCCAGTCGATCTATTCGTTTCGCGGCGCGACGGTACGCAACATTCTCGATTTCCCCGCGCACTTCAATCCGCCCGCCAAACAGGTCACGCTCGAGCGCAATTACCGTTCGACCGGGCCGATTCTGGCGGCGTCGAACGCGGTGATCGAACTCGCCAGCGAGCGCTACACGAAGAATCTTTGGACCGACAAGGCCTCGGCTCAGCGCCCGCGTCTGGTGACGGTCGCCGACGAAGCGGATCAGGCCCGCTACATCGTCGAACAGGTGCTCGAAGCGCGCGAGCAGGGCATGAAGCTCAAGACGCAGGCGGTGCTGTTTCGTGCCGCGCATCACAGCGCCGCGCTCGAAATCGAACTGACCCGGCGTAATATTCCGTTCGTGAAATTCGGCGGCCTGAAGTTTCTCGATTCGGTGCACGTCAAGGATGTGCTGGCGGTGCTGCGCTGGGCGGAGAATCCGCGCGACCGCGTCGCTGGTTTTCGCGTCGTGCAATTGCTGCCGGGCGTCGGGCCGGCCACTGCGGCGAAGGTGCTCGACGAGGTTGTCGCGCGCGCCGGCGCCGGCAATCCGGTGGATACCGCCGGCGGTGCGCTGGCTGCGTTCGCGCCGCCCGCTCGCGCGCAGGAAGACTGGCATTCGTTCGTGAAGCTCATGTCGAGCGTGTACGGTCGGCAGACACCCTGGCCGGCCGAGTTCGACATGGTGCGGCGCTGGTACGAGCCGCATCTCGAGCGCAACCACGAGGACGCGGCGATCCGTCACGCGGACGTGTTGCAGATGGAAAGCATCGCGGGCACGTACCCGTCGCGCGAACGCTTTCTGACCGAATTGACGCTCGATCCGCCCGATGCCACCAGCGACGAATCCGGCGTGCCGCTGATCGACGAGGACTACCTGATCCTGTCGACAATCCATTCGGCGAAGGGGCAGGAGTGGCGCAACGTGTTCGTGCTGAACGGCGTCGACGGTTGCATTCCGTCCGATCTCGGCACCGGCAGCGAAGAGGAAATCGACGAGGAGCGTCGCCTGTTATACGTGGCGATGACGCGCGCGAAGGAAGACCTGCATATCGTCGTGCCGCAGCGTTTTTACGTGCACAACCAGACGCATATGGGTGACCGTCATGTGTGGGCATCGCGTACACGCTTTATTCCGGCGCATTTGATGCCGCTGTTCGACGCCTACGCATGGCCGCGTGTGCCGGTGCCGAGCGCGCCGACAGCGGCGGGGCTGGCCGCGGCTGCGCAGGCGAAGATCGAGATTGGGGCGAAACTCAGGAAGATGTGGGACTGACGCGGTTCGGCGGCGTTCGAAGCCGCACGTTGTGCGGCCTCCCGGCTGCTAAAGCCACTCCGGCCACCCTGGCGGCCGTTAGCGCGACTGCCTTTGCTGCTGCTGTTGCGGCGCCGGATGCGGCGGCACGAAGAAATTGCGCAGCCATGCGGCGAGGCGCGAGAACACGTCGTACGGCTCTTCGACGAAGATTTCCGGCTTCAGCAAACGCAGATACTCCATGATCTGCTGCGCTTCCTGCTTCTGGAACGAGCCGTGTGAAATGCCCAGGCGCAGCAGCCCGCGCAGTTCGCCGAGCTTTTCGCGCGCAGTGCTGCCCACGCTCGTTTCGCACGCCACCTTGGCTTCGTACACGCGCTGCCGCAGCGATTCCACCAGCCGCCAGGCCGGCGTCTGCATGATTTCCTCGAGCGCCTGAATGTCCTGCGCGGCGCTCTTGATCTGCGCCGCCAGCGGATCGATCAGCACGGCGTCGCCTTCCGCTTCCTTGACGATCGCGGCCGCCCAGTCGCGGCACTGCTTTGCCAGCTCTTCCGGCGTCCATTCCGAACGTGCCGCAAAGCCGAAGCCGAACTCGCCCGCCTGCCGCATCAGGATCGCGACGACGTCCGGGAATTCCTTGTCGAGCGTGCGTTTTGCCCACGCGTACTGTCCACCCTGCAACATCCGCTGCACCGCGTGTTCGGTCAGCGGCACCATATTGTCGAGCAGCTTGGCGCGCAAAAAGTCCTCAAACGACGGCGTCGCGAACTGCGGATCGAGCTTTAGCGACACCCGCAGAAAAGCGTCGAAGTCCTTGCGCAGCGTCGCAATGGTCTCGTCTTTGAGTGTGAGGGTGATTTGACCCATGTGTTATCCCGTTTGGTCCTGCCGCGCTGCATCGTCATGCCGTCCGTTCGCACACGGACCCCGTGAGACGCGACGCCAATGCCGGCGCGGTTGATTCCTGCCTGTTGCCGCGTAACCAGCGGGACGCATCCCGACGAGCGGACCTCGACTTTATAACGGCGGATTCAGGGAAAACTTAAGGGTGCGGGGACGATCGGCGGCGGCTTTAGAGGGATGCGTCGCTACCGCGCGCGGGGCGCTGGCGCCTATGCCGCCTTCGACGCCCTGTGCGCTTATTTAAGCACGACGCACTGCCAGACAAAAAAGACCGTCAGGCCGACTGCGATGGTCAGAAGCGGCCGCCGCGTCAGCGCGCTGACGATGATGGCGGCCAGCGCCCCGACCAGTTGCGGATTGCGCCAGGTCAACTCGGCGCCGTTGGCGTGCGGCGAGACGGCCATCGGCACGATGATCGCCGTCAGCACGGTGACCGGCACGAAACCGAGCGCGGTGCGCAGGAGCGGCGGAAACACCAGCCGGTCGCCGAGCACGAAGACGGCGGCGCGGATCACCCACGTGATGACCGCCATACCGAGGATCAGAACGACGTAGTTCATTGCGACGCCTCCGCGGTTTCCTGCGAGGCTCCTTGCGAGATTTTCCGCGGGACTTCCCGCGAGGTTTCGCGCGGATTTTCGCGATTACCCCGCGTGCCTCGCACAAGTCGCGGCGCCGACAGCAAGACACCGATTGCCACGCCCGCGAACACCGCGCCGAGCAAGCCGAGCTTGTACGGCCACGCTTGCCAGAAGAAGGCCAGCGTGCCGGCAGTAACGGCCGCCGCGATATAGCGCAGCGCGACGAGTTGCGGCACGACGATTGCGATGAAAGTGGCGACCATCGCGAAATCGAGCCCGAGCGATTGCAAGCCCGGAAAGGCCGCGCCGAACAGCAGGCCGGCGACGGTCCAGAGCTGCCAGTTCAGATACATGGCCAGACCCGCGCCAAAGAAATAGTGCGGGCCGACCGTGCCCGGCGTGCGATGCCGGTAGTGCTCCCACGCGACCGCAAAGACTTCGTCGGTGAGCAGCGCGCCGAGCGCCCAGCGCCAGCGTACCGGCAGATGCGCGACGTGCGGCGCGAGCGTCGCGCTGTACAGTACATGACGCAAATTGACGACCAGGGTGGTCGCCCAGATCACCGCAAAGCTGGCGTGGCCGGCGATCAGGCCGAGCGCGATGAACTGGGCGGAGCCGGCAAACACGACCAGCGACATCAACTGGCCATGCCATAGATGTAGCGGGCCGGATGCGACCAGTGTGCCGAAGATCACGCCGAACGGCGCCGCGCCGACCATCATCGGGATGATGTCGCGCGCGCCGGCGGAGAATTCTTTTAAGTGGCCTGCGCTCGAGGGCTGGCCTGGGTTGGGATGGGTCAATCTTGCCTCCTTGATTCGGGAAGCATAGCGAGCGGTTCCGATCCGGGCTTGTACGTTCTTGCGGTAAGGCAGTCAGAAGCGAAGACGCACGGTAGGGGAGCCAGAAGCGCGTCCAAAGCTAACGGTGGCTACGCGGGTCGACGGCATGGCAAACCAGCTGTGACAGGCATTTCGCCGCGCCAGCCGGTGTTGCCTCAAGTTCCCTGCCAGCGTCCGGGCGGCACGCCGAACATGCGCCGGAAATGCCGCGTGAAATGGCTCTGGTCCGTGAAGCCGCTGGCCGCGGCGACATCCGTGACGGAAACGCCGGCGCGCAACGGCGCCAGCGCACGTTGCAAGCGCACCTGGTTGCGCCACGCATGCGGCGGCAGGCCGGTAGTCTGCGCAAAAAGGCGCGCCGCGTGAAATGGCGAGAGTCCCGCCGCCTGCGCGACTTCGGCGAGTGTGACCGGTACCGCAAGGTCGCCGGTCAAGCACTCTTTCATGGTCGCCACGCGGGCGTCGTCCGTAGCGACGCGCGACGGTTCCGGCTGCGTTTGCGAGTAGCGGACCAGCAGCGTGGACAAAGCGTCGAGCATCGCGGCTTCGGCGGCAAGCGGATCGTCGCCGGCCTCCAGCAAACGATGTGCGCGCGCCAGCCGCTGCGCCAGATCGGGATCGCGGATCACGCCCGGCGCAAACCACGGCAAGGCTTGCGGCCGGCCGGCAACTTCATTGGCGAGCGCGTGAATGAACTCGACCGGCGCGTACATCACGCGATATCGCCAGCCCGCCTCGACCGCCTTCGAACCGGTGTGCAACTCGCCAGGATTGATGATCGGCACGCTGCCCGCTTCGGCGACATAATCCGCGCCGCGATATCGATAGCCCTCGGCACCCGCGACGATCACCGGAATCGTGTATGCGTCGTGCCAATGCGGCGTGAACTCGTGATCGTGATATTCGGCCGTGAGCAGGTCCGCGCCGGGCAAAAGCGGCGTGCGCCAGTAGCGTGCGGAATCCTGGAAGCGATGGGCGGTCATGATCGAAGTCCAACGGGACCAGTCAGTTTAGCGCGCTGTGGCCGCTGCCGGTGCGTTTGCCAATGCGTCCGCCCGGTGCGCTTTGCCGTAGAGCGGCGATCACTTCAGCGGAATCGTGGTGCCGGCCGGCATCGGCACGGCGGTCACGCTGTTTTTCGCGCTGCCGGTAGCGATACGATCGCTGTAGGTCAGATAGACAAGCGTATTGCGCTTCGCGTCGACCACGCGCACCACGTGCAGCGACTTGAAAATCAGCGACATGCTCACGGAGAACACATCGGATTGCTGCTTCACGGGTCCGGTAAAGCGAATCGTGCCGACCTGCCGGCAGGCGATCGACGCTTCGGTCGGATCTTCGGCGATGCCAAGCGTGCCCTTGATGCCGCCGGTGCGCGCCCGCGACACATAGCAGGTCACGCCGGTCACGACCGGGTCGTCATAGGCTTCGACGACCACGCGATCTGAGCCCGTCACGCGAAAGTTGGTATTGACGCTGCCGACTTCTTCGCTGTGTGCGAGCGGCAATAACAGGGCGCAGGCGGTGGCCGCAAGCGAGACACGCAACAAGGTGGATTTCATCGGATTGCCAGGAATGAACGCGAGAGTTAGGTGCGCGGGCTAGACACGAGACGCGCACGGAGAAACGCCATCGTATAACGGCGTGCCGGTCAGAGGGCGGGGGCGAACGATATAGGCCGTTCGCCGCCCTTGCATCAAGACTTAAGCGAGTAACCGTCCTCCCGGGACATTCGATCCGGCGAACCAAAATAAAAAGGCCCGCACGGATGCGGGCCTTCGAAATTTTGGCTCCTCGACCTGGGCTCGAACCAGGGACCTACGGATTAACAGTCCGGCGCTCTACCGACTGAGCTATCGAGGAACAGCAGTACAACTTGATCTACATAAAAAAGCCCGTCTTGGTTAACGGGCTTTTGCAATTCTTGGCTCCTCGACCTGGGCTCGAACCAGGGACCTACGGATTAACAGTCCGGCGCTCTACCGACTGAGCTATCGAGGAACAGAACAACAACAGCAGAGAAGCGAAATTGTAGGAGGTGACAAAGCGCCTGTCAATACCCTGCGTTCATCTCGATTTGATTCGAATGCAACGGCGGGGGGACGGGCCGCGCCGCTCAGCGTGCGAGCAGGGCGAGCTTTTCCTTCACGTCCTTGAATTCGTCGGCTTCCGGCAGTGGCGCCTTGGTCTTGGTGATGCTCGGCCAGTTCTTCGCCAGATCGGCATTCAGCTCGATGAAATTCTGCTGGTCGCCCGGCACGTCTTCTTCGGCATAAATGGCGTTCACCGGGCATTCGGCAACGCACACAGCGCAGTCGATGCATTCGTCGGGGTCAATCGCGAGGAAGTTGGGACCTTCGCGAAAGCAGTCCACCGGGCACACATCGACGCAGTCGGTATAGCGGCACTTGATGCAGCTTTCGGTCACAACGTGAGTCATTCAAGCAGCTCCTGCATGCGGAATCAGGGAAGGCGGAAACGCCAAAAGCGATATTGTAACGTAACGTCAAGAGGCGCATACGGCATCGAGCAATGGCGTTTATATGTTTTCGTGATTAGTTTATGGCGTCCGGCGCAACGGCCCGCCGGCGCGCTGAATCCGGGCGCATTCGGGTAACATGCGTCAGGTCGGTGCGCACGGGGTGCGCCGCACGGGCGTGGGGTTGAGTCAGGCCTTCCGTTTTTTCTGCAGTCCAGTTCGCACCATCATGATTATTACTTCGTTGCTCGATACCGATCTGTACAAGTTCACGATGATGCAAGTGGTGTTGCATCACTTTCCCGCGGCGAACGTGGAGTATCGGTTCCGCTGCCGCACGCCGAACGTCGACCTCGTACCGTATATCGGCGAGATTCGCGATGAAGTGAGCAAGCTCTGCGAACTGCGCTTTACCGACGACGAGCTCGATTACCTGCGGCGCATGCGCTTCATCAAGGGTGACTTCATCGAGTTTCTCGCGCTGTTTCATCTGAACGAGAAATACATTTCGATCGAACCGTCGCCGAAGGGTAATGGTGAAATCGACATCGAGATCAAGGGGCCGTGGCTGCACACGATCCTGTTCGAGATCCCGATGCTCGCGATCGTCAACGAGGTCTATTTCCGCAACACGCAGCAAAAGCCAGACTACAGCGAAGGGCGTGGCCGTCTCGTCGAAAAGATCAAGCTGCTGGGCGCGCGCCCGGAATTCGCCGACTGCAAGATCGCCGACTACGGCACGCGCCGCCGCTTCTCCAAGCAGTGGCACGAAGAAGTGATCCTCACGCTGAAAGACGGTTTGGGCGAGCAATTCGCCGGTACCAGCAACGTCTTCTATGCGATGAAGCACGGCCTCACGCCGCTCGGCACGATGGCGCATGAATACCTGCAGGCGTGCCAGGCACTTGGACCGCGGCTGCGCGATTCGCAGACCTTCGGCTTCGAAATGTGGGCGAAGGAGTATCGCGGCGACCTGGGGATTGCGCTCTCGGACGTGTACGGTATGCAGGCCTTTCTGCGCGACTTCGACATGTACTTCTGCAAGCTGTTCGACGGCGCGCGCCACGATTCCGGCGATCCGTTCGACTGGGGCGAGCGCCTGCTCAAGCACTACGAGGCGAACCGGTGCGACCCGCGCACCAAGATCCTCGTGTTCTCCGACGCGCTCGACATTCCTAAGGTGTTGCAACTGTACGAGCGTTTTCGTGGCCGCTGCAAGCTGGCATTCGGCGTAGGAACCAATCTTACCAACGACCTTGGCTATAACCCTTTGCAGATCGTCATCAAGATGGTCCGTTGCAATGGTCAGCCGGTGGCCAAGCTGTCGGATTCGCCGGGCAAGAACATGTGCGACGACAAGGCGTATCTCGCGTATTTGCGTCAGGTGTTCGGCATTGCGCAGCCTGACGAAGAGGCCGCGAAGTAACACGGCTAACAGCGTGACTAACGCATGCGATACGCTGGGATTGGCCGCTCGGCCAGGGTGTTCGCGCGCAGGGCGGCCGGTATAATCCTCGTCACATCGCACGGCTGTCGACACGAGGATCTCGCATATGGACACATCGATTGCCCGCCGCAACATCCTGGCGCGTATCCGCGCGGCGCAAGGGCGTGAGCCTGAACCGTCTGCGTCCGAGCGCGAGGCGGCCGCCGATTATCTCGCGCGGCATCCGCAAGGCCCGCGTCCGGAGATGCCGGCCGATCTGACCGAGCGCTTCATCGAAGAAGCGCAGAAGATGGCGACCACCGTCGATACGGTCGAAACACTGAGCGAGGTGCCCGCCGCCGCGCATCGCTACCTCACGCAACACGCATTGCCCACGCAGGCGATTGCATGGCAAACGCTGCAAGACCTGCTATGGACCGAAGCCGGTCTCACCGTCGAATTTCGCAAGCCGAAAGACGGCGACGTGGTCGGCCTCACCGGCTGCTTCTGTGCAACCGCCGAGACCGGCACGCTGGTCCTGTTGTCCGGGCCGCAAACCTATGCTTCGGCAGGTTTGCTGCCCGAAACGCACATTGCGATCGTGCCGGCTTCGCGGATCGTCTCAGGACATGAAGAGGCGTTCAACCTGATTCGCAGCGAGCGCGGCGAACTGCCGCGTGCGGTCAATTTCGTCTCGGGGCCGTCGCGCACCGGCGATATCGAACAGACCATCGTGCTCGGTGCGCATGGACCTTATCGGGTGCATGTGATCGTCGTACGTGGCGCCTGAGCGGCGCGAGCGTCGGCGTCTCACGCTTCACTGTCGTTGCGCGCGCGGCCGCCATCAATAACAAGGACTTGCTGATATGAAACGACATGCCGTGTGGGCGAGCATGGTGCTCGCCGCTGCACTGGCGCTGGCGGGGTGGCCTCAACTGGCGTCGGCGGCTACGCTCGACGGCGCGACGTTGTCGGCGCTGTGGGGTTTGCCGTTTGCCGGCGTGCTGCTGTCGATCGCGGTGTTTCCGCTGATCGTGCCGGCCTTCTGGCATCACCATTTCGGCAAGATCGCGGCGGCGTGGGCGCTGGTGTTTCTGGTGCCGTTTGCGCTGACGTTCGGCGCGGGCGTCGCATTTGGCACGCTGGTGCACGCGCTTCTCGAAGAATACGTGCCGTTCATCGTGCTGCTGGCCGCGCTCTACACGGTGGCGGGCGGTATCTGCGTGCGCGGCAATCTGCATGGCACGCCGCGTTTGAACACGGCGATTCTCGCGCTCGGCACCGTGCTCGCCAGCATCATGGGCACGACCGGCGCGGCGATGCTGCTGATCCGCCCATTGCTGCGCGCCAACGACAACCGCAAGCACGTCGTGCACGTGGTGGTGTTCTTCATCTTTCTGGTGGCGAACGCGGGCGGCTCGCTATCGCCGCTCGGCGACCCGCCGCTCTTTCTCGGCTTCCTGCAGGGCGTCAGCTTCTTCTGGACCACCACGCATCTGGCGTTGCCAATGCTGTTCGTTTGCGCCGTGCTGCTCGTGGCGTTCTATGCGCTCGACTCGTACTATTTTCATCGGGTCGAGGAAGAGCGTTCACGCTTTCTCGACCCGACGCCTGATTCGCCGCCTCTCGGCATAGACGGCAAGGTCAATTTCCTGCTTCTCGCCGCGGTGATCGCGTTGGTGCTGATGAGCGGGCTCTGGAAGCCGGGCGTCGAGTTCGACGTGTTCGGCACGCACGTCGCCTTGCAGAATGCCGTGCGCGACGCCGCGCTGATCGGCATCACCTTGCTCTCGCTGGCGTTGACACCGCGTGCGGCGCGCGCGGGCAATGACTTCAATTGGGCGCCGATCAAAGAGGTCGCCAAACTGTTCGCCGGCATCTTCGTGACGATCGCGCCGGTCATCACGATTTTGCGTGCCGGCGAGGCGGGCGCGTTCGCGGGCATCGTCCATCTGCTCAACGATTCCGCCGGCCAGCCACACGACGCGATGTACTTCTGGGCGACCGGCCTGCTATCGTCGTTTCTCGACAATGCGCCGACCTACCTGGTGTTCTTCAACCTGGCCGGCGGCGACGCGCAGACGTTGATGACCACCGGCGCCACGACGCTCGCGGCGATTTCGGCCGGCGCGGTGTTCATGGGTGCGAACAGCTATATCGGCAACGCGCCGAACTTCATGGTGAAAGCGATTGCGGAATCGCGCGGCGTTCGCATGCCGAGTTTTTTTGCGTATCTTGGCTGGTCCGGCGCGGTGCTGATGCCGCTCTTTCTCGTCACCGGCTGGCTGTTTTTCTGACGTTGTTTTTGACGCCGAGGCAATTGAACTCGACGCGCTATTCGGAGAATTGCAATGCAGAAGATCCTTGTCGCCCGTCCGATCTTTCCCGATGTGATCGAACGGCTCAAACAGTATTTCGACGTCGACTGGAACCAGGGCGACGTGTTGTCCGCCGACGAGTTGACGCGCCGTCTCGCGGATAAAGACGGCGCGCTGACTGCAGGCGATCCGGTCGGCCCGGCAGAACTCGCTGCGGCGCCGCGTCTGCGGGCGGTGTCGAACATGGCGGTGGGCTACAACAACTTCGACATGGCGGCGTTCAACGCGGCCAACGTGCTCGGCACCAACACGCCGGACGTGCTGAACGAATCGACCGCCGATTTCGGCTGGGCGCTGATGATGGCGGCGGCGCGCCGCATCGCCGAATCGGAACACTGGTTGCGCGCGGGCAAATGGCAGAAGTGGGCGTACGACGGCTTTCTCGGCACGGATCTGTACGGCTCGACGCTCGGCGTGGTCGGTATGGGCCGGATCGGCCAGGCGCTGGCCCGTCGCGCGAAAGGCTTCAACATGCAGGTGATCTACCACAACCGTTCGCGTGTCGCGCCGGAGATCGAAGCGGAGTTGAGCGCGGAATACGTGTCCAAGCAAGACCTGCTGCGGCGCGCCGATCACGTGGTGCTCGTATTGCCCTATACGAAGGAAAACCATCACACCATCGGCGCGGCCGAACTCGCGCAGATGAAGCCGACTGCAACGCTCACCAACATCGCGCGCGGCGGCATTGTCGACGACGCGGCGCTGGTCGAGGCGCTACGCACCAGGCAGATTGCTGCGGCTGGTCTGGATGTCTATGAAGGCGAGCCGAATCTGAATCCCGCTTTGCTGACCGTGCCGAATGTCGTGCTGACGCCGCACATTGCCAGCGCGACCGAAGCGACGCGCCGCGCCATGGCGAACCTCGCCGCCGACAACCTGATCGCGGCGCTGGGTGAGGGCCCGCGCGCCGGACGTCCGCCGAATCCGATCAACCCCGAGGTGATCGGCAAGGCGCGTTCATGACAATGATTCTGGCGGCGGCCGTGGCAGTGCTGGCGGTCGCATTGGTCATCGCGTTGGCGTTGCTGATGCGCGGCAATAGCCGCGCTGATGAAAATGAGCAGTTCGAGGTGCTCGGCGAGCGCATCGACGCCGCGGCAGCAACGCAGTCGCACGCTTACGAGCGGCTCGAACGGCAACTGCGCAATGACATCACCGAGACGGCGCGCGTGTCGCGTACCGAGTTGGGCAGCGGCTTCGCGCAGTTTCAACAAACGCTGGCGTCGCAGTTCAGCAGTATGACGACGGTGCAAGGCAGCAAGATCGACGGCTTCGCGCAGCAGCTCGACGCGGTGCGTCACAGCCTGCAACAGCAGGCGCAACAGGCGCGCGACGAACAAGGCCGAACGCTCAAGCAGTTCGGCGAGACACTGACCTTGCAATTGGGTCAGCTCACGGAGGCAAACGATCGCCGCTTCGCCGAAGTGCGCGCCACCATCGAGCAGCGGCTGAAAGACATCGAGGCGAACAATTCGACCAAGCTCGAAGAAATGCGCCGCACCGTCGACGAAAAGTTGCACGCAACGCTGGAGCAGCGCCTCGGCGAATCGTTCAAGCAGGTGTCCGACCGGTTGGAGCAGGTGCATCGCGGCCTGGGTGAAATGCAGACGCTGGCTGCCGGCGTCGGCGATCTGAAGAAGGTGCTGACCAACGTCAAGACGCGCGGCACATGGGGCGAGGTGCAGCTCGAAGCGTTGCTCGAACAACTGCTCACCGCGGATCAATACGCGAAGAATGTCGCGACCGTGCCGAAGAGCGCCGATCGCGTCGAATTCGCGATCAAGTTGCCGGGCCGCGCTGAGACGGGCGGCGCGGCCACGCCGGTCTGGTTGCCGATCGACGCCAAGTTCCCACGCGAAGACTACGAGCGCTTGATCGAAGCGCAGGAACGCGCCGATCCGGTCGCGGTGGAGGATGCGTCGCGCGCGCTCGAAGCACGGATTCGCGCCGAGGCGCGCACGATTGCGGAGAAGTATGTGTCGCCGCCGCACACCACCGATTTCGCGCTGCTGTTCCTGCCAACCGAAGGCCTATACGCGGAAATCCTGCGGCGGCCGGGCCTGACCGACCTGCTGCAACGCGACTATCGCGTGACGATTGCCGGTCCGACCACGCTGACCGCGTTGCTCAACAGCTTGCAGATGGGCTTCCGCACGCTCGCGATCGAGAAGCGTTCGAGCGAGGTGTGGCAGGTGCTCGGCGCGGTCAAGACGGAGTTCGGCAAATTCGGCGACGTGCTGGCAAAGACCAAGGCGCAGCTGGAAACCGTCACCCGTTCGATTGAAGCCGCGGAAACGCGTACCCGTGCGATGAACCGCAAGCTGCGCGACGTCGAGGCGTTGCCGGGTGAAGAGGCGAGCGGGGTGCTCGGCGATGCGCTGTCAGGCGTGGATCCCGACGAGCAGTAGAGTGGCTTGGTTCAGTGACTTAGTTCGAGGCAGTGCCGGTGCCTGCCGCAGAGGTGGCGGCCAATTGTTCGAGCGCATCGCCCGCCAGCCGTACGACGCGCCAATCCGGCATGACCATCGCACCCATCTTCTCGTAGAAGCTGATGGCCTGCTGGTTCCAGTCGAGCACGGTCCATTCAAAGCGTCCGCACTGCCGCTCGACTGCCAGCGCTGCCAGCCGGGCGAGCAGCGCAGTGCCGAGGCCGCTGCCGCGTTGGCTCGGTTGCACGTAGAGGTCCTCGAGATACAGGCCACGCTTGCCGACGAAACTCGAGTAATTGTGGAAGAACAGCGCATAGCCGACGATGCGTCCTTCGTCTTCCGCAACCAGCGCTTCGATCGATGGCCGCACGCCGAATAGCGCATCGCGCAGACCGTCTTCGGTCGCGACAAATACGTGCGTGAGGCTTTCGAATTCTGCCAGCTCGTACGTCAGCGCGAAGATCGCGCCGGCGTCCGCTGGCGTCGCGCTGCGAATCGTCGCGGTCATTACGCTTCTTCCGGCGCGTCGGTCAGCTGGATTTCAATGCCACCGAAGCGCGATGCGACCCAGTTGTACGCGTGGCACGCAATCCACAACAGGATGAAACCGAGGATCGCGTTCAGCAGCAGCGCGCTGAACACCGTGCTCAGTTCAACCTTGCCGTAGCGCACGAACGCGACCAGCACGCCGAGCAGCACGATCGGCACCGAGAACGTCAGGTACACGAGGATGAGTGCTTTGGCCGTCTGTCCCGGTGCAATGAACGAGATCTGTTTTTTCATGTATGTCAAACCCGTATGTCGTAGTAGTGGTGGGTAATGTGGCTAATGCGAGGCAAATCAGGCGTTAGATAAGACCATCGAACAGCATGATATCGACGCGTTCACCCTCGGCAATATCCGCTTCGTCGTGCCCAAGTACGATGAAACAATTCGCTTCGCTCATCGAGCTCAGCACGCCGGAGCTTTGCGAGCCGGTCGGCGTGACGTGCCATTGACCGTTCGCGCCCTGTTCGGCCACGCCGCGCTGGTATTCAGTGCGGCCCGCGCGTTTACGGATTGCCCGGCGGCTCGCAGCATGAATGAGCGGCAGCGCTTGCGGCGTCGCGCCGGACATCCGCAGCAGCGCCTCGCGCACGATTTGATAGAACGTCACCATGACCGCGACCGGATTGCCCGGTAAGCCGAAGAATAGCGCAGGCAGCCCGAGACCCGGATGCGCGCCGGACCAGACGCGGCCGAAAGCGAGCGGCCGGCCCGGACGCATCGCCAGACTCCAGAAGGCGACATCGCCGAATGTCTGCAGCAACTGCTTGGTGAAATCCGCTTCGCCGACCGAGACGCCGCCGGAGGTCAGCACCACGTCCGCGCTGGCAGCGGCGCTGCGTAACGCGGCTTCGAGCGCGGCAGGCTGGTCGCGCACCACGCCCAGATCGAGCGTGTCCACGTTCAGGCGCCGGAGCATCGCATACAGCGTGTAGCGATTGCTGTCGTACACCGAGCCCGGGTCGAGCGGCTCGCCGAGCGAGCGCAATTCGTCGCCGGTCGAGAAGAAGGCGACACGCAAACGCCGCCGCACGCTGAGCTCGCCGATACCGAGCGACGCCAGCAAGCCGAGATCCGATGCGCGCATGATACGGCCGGCTCGCAGCGCCGCATGACCGCGAGCAAGGTCTTCACCTGCGAGGCGCCGGTTGGCGCCGGCTGACAGGGCGTTCGCAGCGAAACGGATGGTCGCGGTGCCGCTGCCGCGCTCGACGAGCTCCTGCGGCACGACGGTATCGCAATCGGCCGGCATGCAGGCGCCTGTCATCACGTGCACGCATTGCGCCGCCTCGACGCGGCCCGCGAACGGATGGCCCGCCAAGGCCTTGCCAACGATGGTCAGGTCGACCGTGGACGCACCGGTTGCCAGCGCCGCGCGGTTGAACGCGTAGCCGTCCATTGCCGAGTTGTCGTGCGCGGGGACGTTGATCGGCGACACGATGTCGGCGGCCAGCACGCGGTCGAGTGCGTCGCGCAGCGGCACGCGTTCGATTGCCGTGACCGGCGTGGCCCACTCGCGGACGATCGCCTGGGCGGCCGAAACGGGTAGCGCGTGGGGATCGTACTGCGCGACGCAGCGGGAAAATTCGTTAAGCGTAGTCATGAAGAGCTAGACGTCGCGACCGGAGGCGGGACCGGTATTTGCCATACGGCCGGAGCAGGATTTCAACCGGGGCCTCAACAACGTTCGAGGTCGGCGAGTTCTTGTAACGAATTGATATTGTAAAACGCGCGCTCGTCGGTAAAGGCGACTTCCACCGTCTTGTGGCGCGCGTACCACGCGCGAACCTTCCGTTCACCGGCTTCCAGAAAGGCCGACAGGTCGTCGGCCAGACTCGTGCGCAACAACGCGAACACCGGATGGAGCGAGACGTTGCCCTCGGCATCCGCGGTGGTGACGGTGGCCAGGTCGGCCTGGTTGGTGTCGAGGGCGTGCGCGAGGCGGGCGGCGAGGTCGGCGGGCAACCCCGGCGTGTCGCACGGTGCGCTCAGAACATACGGAGTGTTGGCCGCGCGCAACCCGGCGAGCAGGCCTGCCAGGGGTCCCGGAAAGCCGGGCAGGGTATCGGCAACGACCTTGGCGCCGAACGCTGCACCGAGTGCGGTGTAGGCGTCGGCGTGGCGATTGGCGCTGATGAGCAGGGCGCCAGTCTGCGGCGCGATTCGTTTCAGCACATGAGAAGCGAGCGGCTCGCCGTGCAGCAGTTGCAGCCCCTTGTCGACGCCGCCCATACGCATGCCGCGTCCGCCCGCGAGGACCAGACCGGTGATGTGTTCGCGCGCTGGACTCATGCGTCCGGCCGCTTAGCCGCCGATGTACGACATTTCGACACGGCGGCCATCCTGCGCGTGCGCCTCTGCTGTATTACTGCCGCGCAATTCCGAATAGCGGTCGGTGCGGCCTTGCCAGATTTCGGCGACGGCGGTGGCGATAGCCGCATCGCTCGCGCCGCCGCGCAACAGTGCGCGCAGATCATGGCCCGACGACGCGAACAGGCACAGATACAGCTTGCCCTCAGTCGACAGCCGCGCTCGCGTGCAACTGCCGCAAAACGCGCGCGTGACACTCGAAATCACGCCGATCTCGCCGCCACCGTCCACGTAACCCCAGCGCTGTGCGGTCTCGCCGGCGCTATGCGCTTCGAGCGGCACGAGTGGGAAATACTCGGCGACACGCGTCACGACGTCGGCGGACGGCAGCACTTCAGCCATGTTCCAGCCATTTGACGTGCCGACGTCCATGTATTCGATAAAGCGCAGCACCGCGCCGGAGCCTTTGAAGTGGCGCGCCATCGGCACGATTTCGCTGTCGTTGGTGCCGCGCTTGACGACCATGTTGATCTTGATCGGCGCAAGCCCGACTGTCTGGGCTGCGGCGATGCCGTCCAGCACGTCGCCGACTGCGAAGTCGGCGTCGTTCATGCGGCGAAACAGGTTGTCGTCCAGTGCGTCGAGGCTGACCGTGACACGGGTCAAGCCGGCATCTTTCAGGCTGCGCGCCTTGCGTTCCAGTAGCGAGCCGTTGGTGGTCAGCGTCAGATCGAGCGGGCGACCCTCTGGCGTGGTCAGTTGCGCGAGCCGCTCGATCAGGAATTCCAGATTCTTGCGCAGCAGCGGCTCGCCGCCTGTCAGCCGGATTTTCTCAACGCCATGTGCGACGAAGAGCCGCGTCAGGCGCTCGATTTCCTCGAAGCTCAACAGCGCGCTATGCGGCAAAAAGGCATAGTCCTTGTCGAACACCGCGCGCGGCATACAGTAGACGCAGCGGAAATTGCAGCGATCCGTCACCGAGATGCGCAGGTCACGCAGCGGGCGCGCCAGCGTGTCGTGCAGTACACCGCTGGGCGCTTGCGCAGGGCCGGAGATGACCGGCACCGCACTGAAATCGGCAACAGGGATGATGCGTCGGGACATGAATTGCTTCGATTGGAGCTTGGTTTGGAACCTGGATCTTCATTCTAGCGGAAATGCATTGAGCCGCCGCCGCACCCCGGGCGCTCTTCGGGTATACCGGGGCGGACATAAAGCGTCCAATGCATGGTGTTCCGGCCCCATAAACAAAAAGCCCGCCGGTTAGGGCGGGCCTTTCGCATGGCGACGGGCAGCTTACTGCGAGTGCTTACCTGTTTCCACTTGTTGCATCGGCGCGCTGTCGAGCGGCGGCAACGGTTTGCGCTCGCGCACGACGCGAGCCGGCTTGGTGGTTTGCGCAGCAGCTTCTTGCGCGGCCCGCAGCTTGTTGGCGTCCGTGTTCACCCAAACGAGGCCGGCCTGTTCCAGCACCGGTTGCAGGGACTCCTCGGATACATAGCTCTTGCGCGGCGCTTGCGGCGCTGCGGCAACAGGCGCAGGCTCAACGACTGCCGGCTCTGCTGCCGGTGCAACCGCTGCAACGACCGGCTGCGGCTCTACGATCTCCGCTTGCGGCGCCGGCTGAACTGCCGGTGCTTCGACTGCTTCGACGACAGCAGCCGGGGCCGGTGCAACGACCGGCGCCGGTGCGGCTTGAGCCTCGACGACCGGAGCCGCGACCGGCGCTTCAACGCGGGTTTCGACCGGCGCTGCAACGGGCGCGTCAACATGGGCCGGTTCGACCAGCGAAACGGTCTCGCTGGCGACTTGCGTGGCCTGCGCTGCTTCGACAGGCGCGACAGCCGCCGCCTGCACAACCGGCTCGACTGCAGCCGATGCCACCGGCGCTTCAGCGACCGGCGCAACCGTTTCCGCCTTCGCAGCCGCCTCGACGGCCGGAGCCGGCGTTTCAGTTGCAGCGTGCAGCTCGGTGACGACAGCGGTTTCAGTCGCTACAGCCGCGACCGCCACTTCCGCCGGGGTCACTGCCTTCACTTCATTGACCTCGACCTTGCGCTCGACCAGTTGATGCGGCGTACGTACCGGCGCTTCGTCGGCCACGTTGCCGCCTTCGGCTTCCGCGACGTCCGCAGCCAGATTGCCGTTCACGCCATCTTCTTCACGCTCGCGACGGCCACCGCGACGGCCGCGACGGCGGCGACGGCGCTCTTCACCTTCACGCGCCACCGCTTCCTGATCGACCGGCGCACCGTTTTCGCCCAACGCGGCCTGGTTTTGCGCCAGTTCTTCCGCCGCTTGCGCTTCGTTTTGCGTCAGTGCATCAGCGGTTTCCGGTTGCTGCTTGCGGCGCTCGCCGCGTTCACCACGCTCACGGCGTTCGCCACGTTCCTGACGTTCGCCACGCGCTGCGCTTTCCACGGTTTCGGCACGCTCAATGCCGCGATTGTCACGGCTTTCGCGACCCTCGCGGCCTTCACGCGGCTCGCGGCTCTCGCGCGGTTCGCGGCCTTCACGTGCTTCGCGCGGCTCACGATTACCACGCGGTTCACGGCCTTCGCGTGTCTCACGACCTTCACGCGGTTCGCGTTCTTCGCGACGCTGCGACGGCTGCTGACCTTGAGCCTGACGGCCACCCGTCGCGCCTTCGCCGCGGCCCGCTGCATCGCGGCCGCCTGCGCCGCCACGGCGATTGCGGTTGCGATCGCCGCCGCGTTCGCCGGTGCGCTCACCGCGCTCCGTGCGTTCGCCGCGCTGCGGACGTGCCTGCTTTTCGGTCGTAGCCGGTACGACAGGCGCCGGCGCTGCCGGCTGCATGCCGAACAGATTCTTCAACCAGCCGATGAAGCCGCCGCCAGCCGGCGTGACCGCCACCGGAGCCGGGGTTGTTGCCGGACGAACCGGTGCGCTCGGCGCCGGTTTTTCAGGCGTGATGCCCTTGACCGCCGCTTCCTGCTTCGGCTTCACTTCTTCGGTGCGCTTGCTGTAACCGGTTTCCGATTCCAGTTCGCGGGCCGCTTCTTCGGCCATCTTCCACGATGCACGCGGTTCGTCGAGGCGCGCGTCGTCGTGACGCAGGCGCTCGAGCTTGTAATGCGGCGTGTCGAGGTGCTTGTTCGGGATCAGAACGACGTTGACCTTGAAACGCGATTCGATCTTGTTGATTTCCGCGCGCTTTTCGTTCAACAGGAAGGCGGTCACTTCGACCGGCACCTGGCAGTGGATCGCCGCGGTGTTTTCCTTCATCGCTTCTTCCTGAATGATCCGCAGCACTTGCAGCGCGGACGATTCTGTATCGCGGATGTGGCCCGTGCCGTTGCAGCGCGGGCAGGTCACGTGGCTGCCTTCCGACAGAGCCGGACGCAGACGTTGACGCGACAGTTCCATCAGGCCGAAACGCGAGATCTTGCCCATCTGGACGCGCGCACGGTCGTGCTTCAAAGCGTCTTTCAGGCGCTGTTCGACTTCGCGCTGGCTCTTGGCCGATTCCATGTCGATGAAGTCGATCACGATCAGACCGCCCAGGTCGCGCAGGCGCAACTGGCGGGCCACTTCGTCAGCGGCTTCGAGGTTGGTGCGTGCAGCCGTTTCCTCGATGTCGGCGCCCTTGGTGGCGCGCGCCGAGTTCACGTCGATCGCGACCAGTGCTTCCGTGTGGTCGATCACGATGGCGCCGCCGGATGGCAGCGGAACCGTGCGCGAGTACGCGGTTTCGATCTGGTGCTCGATCTGGAAGCGCGAGAACAGCGGCACGTCGTCGTGGTAGCGCTTCACCTTGCCGACGTTGTCCGGCATCACGATATCCATGAAGGCGCGGGCCTGGTCATGGATTTCAGTGGTGTCGATCAGGATTTCGCCGATGTCCGGCTGGAAATAGTCGCGAATCGCGCGGATCACCAGGCTCGATTCGAGATAAATCAGCATCGGCTGGCCGGCCGAACCGCTTTGCGACGCCGCTTCGATCGCGCGCCACAGTTGCATCAGGTAGTTCAGGTCCCACTGCAGCTCTTCGGCGGAACGGCCGATGCCGGCCGTGCGCGCGATGATGCTCATGCCTTCCGGCAGTTGCAGTTGCGCCATGGTTTCGCGCAATTCCTGACGGTCGTCGCCTTCGATCCGGCGCGACACGCCGCCGCCGCGCGGGTTGTTCGGCATCAAAACGAGATACCGGCCTGCCAGCGAAATGAAAGTGGTGAGGGCCGCGCCCTTGTTGCCGCGCTCTTCCTTTTCGACCTGAACGATCAGTTCCTGACCTTCTTTCAGGGCGTCCTGGATGCGCGCGGAGCGCATGTCGACGCCGTCACGGAAATACTGGCGGGCGACTTCCTTGAACGGCAGAAAACCGTGGCGATCTTCGCCGTAGTTGACGAAACAGGCTTCGAGCGACGGCTCGATGCGGGTAATGATGCCCTTGTAAATATTGCCTTTGCGCTGTTCGCGCCCGGCGGTTTCGATGTCGATATCGATGAGTTTTTGCCCATCGACGATGGCGACGCGCAGTTCTTCCTGCTGCGTCGCATTAAACAACATGCGTTTCATTGAACGGCTCCAGAGCGGCTTTGCCTGCCCCTGGCTGCGCGGTTGTCAGTCGCGAGAGCGTAGAGGGCAGCGGCATGCCGCGCTTTATTGTGTTTTCACAAGCACGCTGGAGCGGGAAAAATGGCGGGAGAATTGCCTGAGAGGGCCCGGTCCGATCAAAAGGACACGGTGCCGCAGGGCACATGCGAACACGGCTTCAAATAACGGCCCGACACGCCGCGGGTTCTGCCGGCAGACCTTCATACGCCTTCATCCACTCGCGCCGGTGCGCCAACTGGGCGCGTGACCGGAGGGTCGAAGGCTGCGGTCGTGCCGCAGCGAGAAGTTCGCGCAGGAGGCGCGTCTTTTCTCGCCGGGGGTGTCTCGCCTCATTTTGACGTCGCCATGTCTTGTACTTTCTACAAGACGCCTCGGGCGCACGCCGTATTTTCGCAACCGGCAGCTTCGGACAACAAGCGTCAGACCGCCCGACACCGAAGCTGAAAGTTAAATTCTTTTTTACCAAAATTCCGTTACCGTCGAAGCCGACCTTGACCGAACGCGCCTGTGGGCGCCGTCCCTGCCGGGCACTGACTTCGTGCGTGCAACTTGTTGCATCTCATTTTCAGGGTGAGCAACCAGACCCCGGCGCAAGTAAAATAACGGTTTATCGCTTGCACCTGCGCAATCCGCCCGAATTCCGGACACTGCGCCGGCCGCCGCAGACTGCTGGGCAAATTATATTCAGAATGAAAGAGTTAGGCAAAATATCCCAGAAATCGGTCGCAAGTGACCAGGTCTCGATCATCGAGATCGACGACAGTGCGGCCGGACAGCGCATTGATAACTTCCTGTTGCGCGTCTGTAAGGGCGTGCCGAAAAGCCATATTTACCGTATCCTGCGCAGCGGGGAAGTGCGGGTAAATAAGGGCCGGGTCGATGCGCAGCATCGTCTCGAACTCGGCGATCTGGTGCGCGTGCCGCCGATCCGCGTCGCTCAACCGAACGAAGCGATCGCTCAGACACCGGTGCCGGCCGCCCATTTCAAGATTATTTTTGAAGATGAGCACCTGCTCGTCATCGACAAACCGGCCGGCGTCGCGGTCCATGGCGGCAGCGGGGTCGCGTTCGGCGTGATCGAGCAGATGCGCGAAGCGCGGCCGCAGGCGAAATTCCTCGAATTGGTGCACCGGCTCGACCGCGAGACCTCCGGCATCCTGATGCTGGCGAAGAAGCGCGCCGCGCTGGTCGGCCTGCATGAGCAGATTCGCGAGAACAAGATGGATAAGCGCTACTATGCGTGCGTCCACGGCGAATGGGCGAGCGACTGGGGCCGCCGCCGGGCGGTCAAGGAACCGCTGCACAAGTATCTGACCGCCGACGGCGAACGGCGTGTGCGCGTGCAGCCGGACGGACTGGCTTCGCATACGGTATTCAATCTGATCGACCGCTGGCCGGAGTACGCGCTGCTCGAAGCGGAACTGAAGACCGGCCGCACGCATCAGATTCGCGTCCATTTGCAGCATCTGGAACTGCCGATCGTCGGCGATGCCAAATACGGCGACTTCGCGCTGAACAAGGCGCTGGCGCGTGCCAACGCGAAGCCGGGCCTCAAGCGCATGTTCCTGCATGCGTACCGGCTCAAGCTGACGCACCCGGCAACCGGTGCGCCGCTGCAGTTCGAGGCGCCGTTGCCGGCCGAATGCCGCAGTTTCATCGCGCAGCTCAACGAATTACGAAATGGGTCACACCCGGAGACGACACCGCATGGCTAGAGAGCAGTTTGATCTGATCGTCTTCGATTGGGACGGGACGCTGATGGATTCGACCGCGCACATTACGCGCAGCATCCAGGCGGCGTGCCGCGACCTCGGCCTGCCGGTGCCCGCCGACGAGGCCGCCAGTTATGTTATCGGACTCGGCCTGCGCGACGCCCTGCAAATCGCCGCGCCGACGCTTGATCCAGCCGACTACCCGCGTCTGGCCGAGCGCTACCGCTTCCACTATTTAGTGAAGGATCAGACCACCGAACTGTTCGCCGGCGTGCGCGAGATGCTGCAGGAATTGCGCGATCAGGGTTATCTGCTGGCGGTGGCAACGGGCAAAAGCCGCGTTGGTCTGAACCGTGCGCTCGACCAGTCGCGTCTGACGAGCCTGTTCGACGGCACCCGCTGTGCGGACGAGACGTTCTCGAAGCCCCATCCGGCCATGCTGCACGAACTCACGCGCGAACTGGGGCAGGATCTCGCGCGCACCGTGATGGTCGGCGATACGACGCACGATCTGCAGATGGCGATCAATGCGGGTGTCGCCGGCATTGGCGTGACATATGGCGCGCATCCGGCGGGCTCGTTGACCGCGCTGGCGCCGAAATTCGTCGCTTCGAGCGTTGGCGCGCTGTCCGGCTGGCTGCGCGAGAACGCATGAGTGGGCGCATGAGTGAGCACATGAACGAGCGCCTGTGCGGCGCGGCCGTGGAACCGGTGCGGATTTGCGCGGCCGGGGAACTGATCGACGGCGGCGCCGGCGTGCGGCACGCGGCTACCCTCGGCGGCTCGGAAGTGGTGGTGTTTTTTGTTCGCTATGATGGCCGTGCGTACGGCTATCTGAACCGCTGTGCCCACGTGCCGATGGAACTGGACTGGGCCGAGGGGCGGTTCTTCGAGTCCTCCGGTTTATACTTGATGTGCGCCACGCACGGCGCGATTTACGCGCCGGATACGGGTAAATGTGTCGGTGGTCCATGCCGTGGCGGCAGGCTGCGCCCCGTTCAGGTGGACGAGCGGGATACGCCCGAAGGCCGCGCCGTATTCTGGCTGCCGGACGGCGAACTGCGCCCGGTTGGTCTCTGACCTTTCTTCTTCGATTTTTCCACTTCAACGCATGTCCGACAACTTGACTCCCGAACCGAAAGAACCGTCCCTGACAGGCCGCTCCCGCACGCCTGCCGATGAGCCGGGCTGGGAGCGCGCAGCGCTCGAGCGCATCGCGCTCGCGGCCATTAACGAACAGCGCGCGGCGCGGCGGTGGAAAATCTTCTTCCGCTTTCTGTTCCTGATCGTATTTCTGCTGGCGTTGTGGGCCGCATTCGATTTCTCCGGCGACAAGGTCGCGGCCACCGGCCGCCATACGGCAGTGATTACGCTTAACGGCGAGATCGCCGCCGATACGAACGCGAACGCTGAAGATATCAACACGGCGCTGCAAAGCGCGTTCGACGACTCCGGTACCGCCGGTGTGATCCTGCGTTGCAATAGCCCCGGTGGCAGCCCGGTGCAGGCGGGCATTATCTATAACGAGATTCACCGTTTTCGGGCCAAGTACCCGTCGATTCCGTTGTACGTCGTGGTCGGCGATATGTGCGCATCAGGCGGCTATTACGCGGCCGCGGCCGCCGACAAGATCTACGTGGACAAGGCGAGCATCGTCGGTTCGATTGGCGTGCTGATGGACAGTTTTGGTTTTACCGGCCTGATGGACAAACTGGGCGTACAGCGCCGCTTGCACACGTCGGGTGAGAACAAGGGCTTTTTCGATCCTTTCTCGCCGGAAACGCCGAAGATGGACGAACATGCGCAAGACATGCTCGACCAGATCCACGCGCAGTTCATCGAGGCGGTTCGTCAAGGCCGTGGCAAACGGCTGCACGAAACGCCGGATATGTTCTCCGGCCTGTTCTGGACTGGCCAGAAGAGTGTGGAACTCGGTCTGGCCGACGGTTTCGGCGATGCGGATTACGTCGCGCGCGACATCATCAAGGCGCCGGATATCGTCGATTACACGGTGAAGGAGAGCATTACGGAGCGTGTTGCGCGCAAGTTCGGCGCGGCGGTCGGCAGTGGCGCCGTGCGCGCGATGGCGCTTGGCGGGAAGTTTAATTTGCGTTGATTGGTTGCAAAAAGCCCCGCGTGGTCGTTGCTCGACCGCGCGGGGCTTTTTCGTTCCGCGAGGCGGGGATCAGACGGCGAGTATCAGGAAAATCGCTGGCCGTTTGTGCAGATCGATAGCCGGTTTCTTCTTCCAGTCGGCCACAGTGCGGCTCGCGATGGTCTCCGTTTCCAGTGTCAGATCCACTGCGACGCACACTAGCGTCGATGGCGCGCAGGTCGCCAGCAACGTGTCGAGCAACGCGCGATTCCGATAAGGCGTCTCGATAAAAATCTGCGTCTGCCTGGCCTTGCGCGATTGCTGTTCCAGATCCCGTAGGCGCTTGGCCCGTTCGGTGGCGTCCACCGGCAGATAGCCGTGGAAAGCAAAGCTCTGGCCATTCAGGCCGGAAGCCATCAACGCCAGCAATATTGAACTCGGTCCGACAAACGGCACGACCTTGACGCCGCGCTCATGTGCGCGGCGCACCAGCAGGGCGCCCGGATCGGCGACCGCGGGGCAACCGGCTTCGGATACCAGGCCGGCGTCGGTGCCGGCCAGCAACGGCGCGAGCAGTTTATCGATCTCGCCCGCCGGTGTGTTGACGTTAAGTTCGCGAATCTCGATTTCCTGGATCGGCCGTTCGGTGCCGACTTTTTTCAGAAATGCACGCGTGGTTTTCGCGTTTTCGCCGATGTAATAGTGCAGCGAGGCCGCACGGGCGCGTACTGGCGCGGGCAGGACGGCGTCGAGCGCGTCGGCATCGCCTTCACCTAGCGTATTGGGGATCAGATACAGTGTGCCGCTCATTGCGCCCCCAATAGTGGATACCCAGCCGCCAACAGCATGCGCGACAGGGCGATCAACGGCAGCCCGACCAGCGCGGTCGGATCGTCCGAGTGGATGGCCTCGAGCAACGCGATGCCGAGGCCTTCGGATTTGGCGCTGCCCGCGACGTCGTAGGGCGTTTCGGCGCGCAGATAGGCTTCCAGTGCTGCGTCCGGCAGATTGCGGAACAGCACGCGCGTAATCACGTCGACGGATTGCGCCGTGCCCGAGCGGCTGTCGAACAGGCACAATGCACTATGAAACAGCACTTCGCGGCCGCGCATCGCCTGCAACTGGGCGAGCGCCTTGTCATGCGAGCCGGGCTTGCCGATCTGCAGGCCGTCATAAGTGGCGACCTGATCGGAACCGATCACGAGCACGGGTTCACCGGCGCCGAGGCCTGCGGCCACCGCGCGGGCTTTCGCTTCGGCGAGCCGCAGCGCGGTCACTTCCGGCGTTTCGCCGATAAGGCGCGTCTCGTCGATCGCGGGCACGACGACATCGAACGGCGTGCGCAGGCGCTCGAGCAACTCGCGGCGATAAGGCGAACTCGACGCCAGAATCAGGCGTGGCGGGCGATTGGGGGAGTCTGGCATGGTCGACCAACGGCTAGAGAGGCGGGGCGTACGGGCTTGCGCGGGCAGCGCGCGCGTACGGGCTTAAGTGTTTGACTCGAAAAGACAAAACGGATATGATTTCGGGCTTTTCATCGGTATGCTATTGCGCAAGCGGATCCCTTAAAGGATTTCGCGGGCTGCAGTACAGATCGATTTATCCCCGGCGAAATCCTTGCCGACGCAGGAGCGCACATGACTCAACATCCTGGCAACCCTGCTGGTCTGACCGACCCGCATGAGCTCGATCTATTCGAATTTGCGCGGAGTGGGCGTCAGGCCGCGGGTGTCGTGCGCGTCTCGCAACTGCCGCGCATGTTAAACGAAGTCCCGGCAGAAGCGCCAGACCGCGATACCGCGTTCACCTGGCAAGCCGAAGGGGCGACGCAGCCGGAATTGCAGGACGACGGCACCGAGGGTCCGCAGCCTTATCTGAGGCTCGCGATTCACGGCGCTGCATGGCTCGAATGTCAGCGGTGCATGGCGCCGTATTCGCAGGCGTTCAACGTCGACGCAACTTACCGGATCGTCAACACTGAGGCGGAAGCCGAAGAGTTTCCGCTCGACGAGGATGAAGTCGAAGTGATCGTGGGCTCGCGCCAGTTCGATCTCGTCGGCTTGATCGAAGAAGAGTTGCTGCTTTCCTTGCCGCTCGTGCCCAAGCACGAGGTTTGTCCCGAAGTGCACGAGAGTCTCGTCTCTGGCGTGGCAGGTACAGAGGGCGAGGGCGACGAGGGCGCACCGGATGAAGCTGGTGAGGGCGGCGAGCCCGAGCGGCCCAATCCGTTTGCGGCGCTCGAAAGTCTCAAGCGCGGTGAGCCGGACGACAAGAAGCGCTGAACAGTTGCATGGGAGCGCGATGCGGGCGCATTGGCCATCCGGTCAGTGGCGATTGCGGTATCGGGCTGTGTTAGAATTCGGAAAATTTTTAGGAGTTAGTCATGGCAGTTCAACAAAATAAGAAGTCGCCGTCGAAGCGCGGCATGCACCGTTCGCACGATTTCCTGACGGCGGCGCCGCTGGCCGTGGAACCGAGCACGGGCGAAGTGCATCTGCGTCACCACGTTAGCCCGAACGGCTACTATCGCGGCAAGAAAGTCGTCAAGACGAAGAACGACTAATCGTTTCACTGCGTTGCGCCCCTTGGCGTTTCGCGTGACGATCGGCTCGCTTGACATTTTCCCGGCTCGGCAAAAAGGCGGCATTCAATTGCCGCTTTTTTGTGTCGATCGCAGTTGGCGCTATAGCGCTTACAGCGATCCCATGCAGGGCGCCTGAAATTCGTCGCACTCCATGACAGTAAAGCTCACGATAGATTGCATGGGAGGCGACCACGGCCCGTCCGTGACCGTTCCCGCTGCCGTCAACTTCGTTCGTTCGCATCCCGATGCTGAGCTGCTGCTCGTCGGCATTGAAAGTGCGATTCGTGCGCAGCTGAAGAAGTTGAAGGCTCAGACTTTGCCGGCGCTGACCGTCGTACCCGCTTCCGAGATCGTCGCCATGGACGATCCGGTCGAAGTCGCGCTACGCAAGAAAAAAGATTCGTCCATGCGCGTGGCGCTGAACCGTGTCAAGGAAGGCGAGGCGCAAGCCTGCATTTCCGCCGGCAACACCGGCGCGCTGATGGCGGTCTCGCGGTACGTGCTGAAAACGCTGTCGGGCATCGAACGCCCGGCCATCGCGTCCGCACTGCCCAATCCCAATGGCTATACGATGATGCTCGACCTGGGCGCCAACGTCGATTGCGAACCGCAGCATCTGCTGCAGTTCGCGGAGATGGGGCACGCGCTCGTGTCCGCGCTCGAAGGCCGCGAGCGGCCTACCATCGGCCTGCTCAACATCGGCGAAGAAGTCATCAAGGGTAACGACACCATCAAACGTGCCGGCGAACTGCTGCGCGCGAGTACACTTAACTTTCACGGCAACGTTGAAGGCAACGACATTTTCAAGGGCACGGTCGACGTGATCGTCTGCGACGGTTTTGTCGGTAATGTTGCGCTGAAGACGTCAGAAGGCCTCGCGCAGATGCTCTCCAACATCATAAGGGACGAGTTCGGCCGTTCGTGGCTCACCAAGGTGATGGCGGTGCTCGCCTTGCCGGTATTGATGCGCTTCAAGAAACGCGTCGATCATCGGCAATATAACGGCGCGGCGCTGCTCGGCCTGCGCGGACTGGTGATCAAAAGCCACGGTTCGGCGGATGCCTACGCGTTTGAGTGGGCTATCAAACGCGGGTATGATGCCGTCAAAAACGGCGTGCTGGAGCGCCTTGCGCGAGCGATGGAAGAGAACGCGGGTTCTCTCGAACAGGCAGCGCGCGACGCAAGCGGCGCGGGTCACGCAAGCCCGCTCGCAGGCCAGCCGGCCGAGCCCTACGCTGCGCAATCCTCGAAGGCATAATGGCTCAATCGACAATTTATTCCCGCGTGCTGGGCACCGGCAGCTATCTGCCGCCCGGGCGCGTCACCAATCAGGATCTGGCTGATCGTCTCGCCAGGCAGGGCGTCGAGACGAGCGACGAATGGATCGTCGCCCGCACGGGCATCCATGCGCGCCACTTCGCCGAACCTGATGTCACTACCAGCGATCTGGCGTTGATCGCTTCGCAACGCGCGATCGAAGCGGCCGATATCGATCCGCAATCCATCGATCTGATCATCGTTGCAACCTCCACGCCGGACTTCGTGTTTCCGAGTACCGCGTGCCTGTTGCAGAACAAGCTCGGCATCAAGAACAACGGCGCGGCGTTCGACGTGCAGGCCGTCTGTTCCGGCTTTGCTTACGCGGTGGCGATGGCGGACAGCCTGATTCGCGGCGGCCAGCATCGCACAGCGCTCGTGATCGGCGCAGAAACCTTCTCACGCATTCTCGATTTCAATGACCGCACCACCTGCGTGCTGTTCGGCGACGGCGCGGGCGCGGTGATCCTGTCGGCGTCCGAAGAACCGGGCGTGCTGGCAAGCGCATTGCACGCCGACGGCAGCCATTCGAACATTTTGTGCACGCCGGGCAATGTGAACGGCGGCGTGGTCGCCGGCAGCGCATTCCTGCATATGGACGGGCAAGCCGTGTTCAAGCTCGCCGTCAACGTGCTCGAAAAGGTCGCGGTCGAAGCACTCGCGAAGGCCGATCTGTCGGCCGGGCAGATCGACTGGCTGATCCCGCACCAGGCCAATATCCGCATCATGCAGAGCACCTGCCGCAAGCTCGGTTTGCCGCAGGAGCGCATGGTCGTCACAGTGGGTGAGCACGGCAATACGTCGGCTGCGTCCATTCCGCTCGCATTTGACGTCGCGGTGCGCGACGGCCGCATCAAGCGCGGCCAGAACGTGCTGATCGAAGGCGTCGGCGGCGGCTTCACGTGGGGCGCCTCGGTTATCCGCTACTGATAGCGCATAGCCGCCAGGAGCGGCGACGGTACAACGGGCGCTGCTTGCGGCGCTCGAGCGCGCTGGAGAGTGGTCGAAAGCGCGCCACCCACATCTGACTACATCGAATTTGGGGACGATATGAAATTTGCGTTCGTTTTTCCTGGGCAAGGCTCGCAGTCGGTCGGCATGCTCAATGCATTGGCCGATCATGCTGTCGTGCGTGAGACGGTTCAGGAAGCGTCCGACGCGCTCAATCAGGACCTCGCCAAGTTGATCGCCGAAGGCCCTGTCGAAGATCTGAACCTCACCACCAACACCCAGCCGGTCATGCTGACCGCCGCGTACGCGATCTATCGCGCGTGGCAGGCAACGGGCGGCCCGAAGCCGGCGGTCGTCGCCGGTCATAGCCTCGGCGAATACACCGCGCTGGTCGCGGCCGGCGCGCTCGCGTTTCGCGATGCCGTGCCACTTGTGCGTTTTCGCGCGCAGGCGATGCAAACGGCGGTGCCGGTAGGCGTTGGCGGCATGGCCGCGATTCTCGGCCTGGACGACGACACCGTGCGCGCGGTTTGCGCGGAAGCGTCGGTTGCGGGTGTCGTCGAAGCGGTGAATTTCAATGCGCCGGCGCAAGTCGTGATCGCCGGCCACAAGGCCGCGGTCGAAAAGGCTTGCGAAGTCGCAAAGGCGAAGGGCGCGAAGCGCGCGTTGCCGCTGCCGGTGTCGGCGCCGTTCCACTCGTCGCTGCTCAAGCCCGCGTCAGATCAATTGCGCGAATACCTGGCTAGCGTCGACGTGCAGGTGCCTTCCATTCCGGTGATCAACAACGTCGATGTTGCCGTGGTCAACGAACCCGCGCGGATCAAGGATGCGCTGGTGCGTCAGGCGGCCGGCGCGGTGCGCTGGGTCGAAAGCGTACAGGCGATGGCGGGGCAGGGCGTCACGCACGTGATCGAATGCGGGCCGGGCAAGGTCCTCGCGGGTTTGACCAAGCGTATCGACGGCAATCTGATCGGTGCCTCGGTGTTCGATCCGGCTTCGCTCGAAGAAGTGCTCAAGCTCGTGACGACGGCGTGAGGGCCGCGTGATAGGCATCAAGGCGCGGCATCAGGACGCGGCACCAAGTGTCGTTTCAAGAATCAATCAACCCTCCGAAGGGCATCCGGACTGACAGATGGAAAAGACTCTCGATAAGCAGATCGCAATCGTGACGGGCGCCTCGCGCGGCATCGGCCGTGCGATCGCGCTGGAACTGGCGCGCCAGGGCGCGACAGTGATCGGCACGGCGACCAGCGAAAGCGGTGCAACCGCGATCACTGAAGCGTTTGGCGCGGCAGGCGTGACCGGCCGCGGCGCGGTGCTCAACGTCAACGACGCTGCCGCAGCGGAAGCGCTGATCGACGGCACGGTGAAGGAATTCGGCGCGCTGCACGTGCTCGTGAACAACGCCGGCATCACGCAAGACCAACTGGCCATGCGCATGAAGGACGACGACTGGGACGCGGTGATCGACACCAACCTCAAGTCGGTGTTTCGTCTGTCGCGCGCCGTGCTTCGTCCGATGATGAAGGCGAAGGGCGGCCGCATCATCAATATCACGTCGGTGGTCGGCTCGGCCGGCAACCCGGGGCAGGTCAACTACGCCGCCGCGAAAGCGGGCGTGGCGGGTATGACGCGGGCGCTCGCGCGTGAGATCGGCAGCCGCGGCATCACCGTCAATTGCGTCGCGCCGGGCTTCATCGATACCGACATGACCAAGACCCTGCCGGAAGAGCAGCAGACGGCGCTGAAGACGCAGATTCCGCTCGGCCGCCTCGGCAGCCCGGAAGATATCGCGCACGCCGTCGCGTTCCTCGCGTCGCCGCACGCGGGTTATATCACCGGCACGACACTGCATGTGAACGGCGGAATGTACATGTCGTAACCAAATTCGGTTACTATCCGCGCCTTGATGCGTTTGCAAAAGCGTAAGACGCATGCCTTGACAGCAACCCGATGCGCCGCTTTTTTGCCGGGTCAAACCTGATAAAATGCGCGCACCTGTATTTTTGAACTTCTTTTCCCTTGGAGGGGTAATGGACAATATCGAACAGCGCGTCAAGAAGATCGTCGCAGAACAACTGGGCGTTGCCGAAGCGGAAATCAAGAACGAAGCTTCGTTCGTGAACGACCTCGGCGCTGACTCGCTCGACACCGTCGAACTCGTGATGGCCCTCGAAGACGAATTCGGCATGGAAATTCCGGATGAAGAAGCCGAGAAGATCACGACCGTTCAGCAAGCGATCGACTACGCTCGCGCGAACGTCAAGGCCTAACGTCATTCGCGCCTGCGTTTCTGCGTTGGCGGCGTATGACGCCCTGCCGTGTCGATTGCCGACGCCAGCGGGGCTGGCGCTTTTTGCCGTGCAGGAGCCAGCGATGTTGACAGCGCAGTTGTCCGCGCGATTGCCGACTTAACAGCCACAGGGCACACAGGGCAAGTTCCTGTGGCCGCTGTGGCTTTTGCTTTTGTCATCTATGAAAAAGGGGTTACCGTGAGCCGCCGTCGTGTTGTTGTTACAGGCCTGGGGCTGATTTCGCCTGTTGGCAATAATGTTGCCGACGGCTGGGCCAATCTGGTCGCGGGCAAGTCGGGTATTGCCAATATCACGAAGTTCGATGCATCGAACTTCTCGACTCGCTTCGCCGGCGAGGTGAAGGGCTTCAATATCGAGGACTACATCCCCGGTAAAGAAGCGCGCCACATGGATACGTTCATCCATTACGGCGTCGCGGCCGGCATCCAGGCGATGCAGGACAGTGGCCTCGAAGTCACCGATGAGAATTCGGAGCGCATCGGCGTGGTGGTCGGTTCCGGCATCGGCGGCTTGCCGATGATCGAAGCGACGCAAACCGAGCTTCTCAATCGCGGCCCGCGCCGTATTTCGCCGTTCTTCGTGCCTGCATCGATCATCAACATGATCGCCGGCCATCTGTCGATCAAGTTCGGCATCAAGGGTCCGAATCTCGCCATCGTTACCGCGTGTACGACGGGTTTGCATTGTATCGGCGAGGCTTCGCGCCTGATCGAATACGGCGACGCCGACGTGATGATCGCTGGCGGCGCCGAATCGACCGTGTCGCCGCTCGGTGTCGGCGGTTTTGCGGCGGCGCGTGCGCTGTCGCAACGCAATGACGATCCGGCCACGGCGAGCCGTCCGTGGGACAAGGATCGCGATGGTTTCGTGCTGGGCGAGGGCGCCGGTGTCATGGTGCTCGAAGAGTACGAACACGCGAAGGCGCGCGGCGCGAAGATTTACGCCGAAGTCGCGGGCTATGGGATGAGCGGGGACGCCTATCACATGACCGCTCCGCTGGAAGATGGCGACGGCGCGCGCCGCTGCATGCTGGCCGCCATGAAGAACGCGGGCATCAATTCAGATCAGGTGAACTACCTGAACGCGCATGGCACGTCCACGCCGCTCGGCGACCTGGCCGAAACCACCGGCATCAAGCGCGCTTTTGGCGACCACGCCAAAGACATGGTCGTGAATTCGACCAAGTCGATGACGGGTCACCTGCTGGGCGGCGCCGGCGGTCTGGAGTCCGTGTTTACGGTGCTGGCCGTGCATCATCAGGTGTCGCCGCCGACGATCAACATCTTCAATCAGGATCCGGCCTGCGATCTCGATTACTGCGCGAACACGGCGCGGGAGATGAAGATCGACGTCGCGCTGAAGAACTCGTTCGGGTTCGGTGGCACGAACGGCACGCTGGTTTTCAAGCGCGCCTGAGCGCTTGACCGCTTGGTGACGCGCCAGTCGACGACGCCGGCTCAGCCGGCGGCTTCCCTCGAACCGGCAACGCCCGACGGAGCGTCGCAACGGATTACGTTGCGGCGCTCCGTCGCCATGCGCGCCGCGTTGGGGCTTTTCGTCCTGATCGCCACATTGGCTGTCTATACCTGCTTTGCGTCGCATCTGGGCGCCTGGCAGGCTCTTCCGTTGACGTTCGCCGTATTGGCGTTGCTGACGCTGTGCGCGGCGAAGCACGAGCGTGCGCAGCCTGTCGCGCTCAAACTCGGGCCGGACGGGTTGTCGGCGTGGGGGCGTGCAGGGAATCTGCTGGCACAGGGCCGCATTGCCGGCTGTTCGCAATGGAGCGACCGCTTGCTTGTTCTGGCCCTCGCGCCGGATCATGGGTGCTCCCGCACGCTATTGGTCGCCGCCGACGCATTCCCTGAGCCGGTCTTCCGGGAACTGGCCGTGCTGGGCCGGCGCGGCGCAGGCGCGTGACTGTAACGACTGTAACCGCGGTTACCGTAGTAACGTGCCGCAATGGTGGGGACGCTACAATGGTGCCCCGCCATGCGCCCTATAGTTAACGGATTTATCAGGTGAGCGAAAAAGAAATTGATCAGGTGCTGGTCGAGCGCGTCCAGAAGGGCGACAAGGCCGCGTTCGAGCTTCTGGTCTCCAAATACCACCGCAAGATTCTCCGGCTGATCTCGCGCCTCGTGCGCGACCCCGCCGAAGTGGAAGACGTCGCCCAGGACGCCTTTATCAAGGCGTACCGGGCATTGCCGCAATTTCGCGGGGAATCGGCGTTTTATACGTGGTTGTACCGGATTGCGGTCAATACGGCAAAGAACTACCTTGCGACCCAAGGGCGGCGCGCACCGACTTCGACCGAAGCAGATGCTGAAGAAGCTGAAACTTTCTCGGACGCTGACCAACTAAGGGATATCAACACGCCTGAGTCGATGTTGATGAGCAAGCAGATCGCTGAGACGGTCAATGCTGCGATGGCGGTTTTACCGGAAGAGTTGCGCACCGCCATTACTCTTCGTGAAATAGAAGGTTTGAGCTACGAGGAAATCGCTGAGATGATGGGTTGCCCAATTGGCACAGTCAGATCACGAATTTTCCGCGCTCGCGAAGCCATTGCGGCAAAATTGCGTCCGTTGCTTGACACACCTGAAGGCAAGCGCTGGTAATCGACCAGCCGGCAGGACGGGAGCACGGGTGCAATATCTGGATTAGCGGTGTCACTACGGGGTGTTTGTAAGATGGGGAGCATCATGGGGTCGGTCTCGATGCAATCGCAAGCCAGCTCGCGCAGCGAGCGTCTGTCCGCTTTTGTCGACGGTGAGCTGTTCGGCGAAGAGCATCCGAACAAGTTTCTTTCCGAGCTGGACGGCGAAGATCGTGCCGCCTGGTCGAGCTATCACCTGATCGGCGACGCGCTGCGTTCCGACGATCTGGCGGTCAGCCCGGCGGCGAGCAGCGCGTTCCTGAGCGGTTTCGCCGCGCGCTTCGAAAATGAGCCGCACGTGCTCGCGCCTGCCGCGATGCCGGTCGCGCGCCGTCTGCTGGCGTTGCGCCGCCGTGTCGTGCCGGCATTTGCCGTCGCGGCCGCCGCTGCCACGCTCACCTGGATCGTCGTGCCGCAACTGCAAGGCGTGCCGGGCATGACGCAGGTCGCATCGGTCCAGTCGCACGGCGATTCGCTGCAGCGCGTGGCAATGGCTTCGGTGCCCGCCGCTACCGTTGTGCCGGTTGCACAAGACGCCAATATCATTCGTGACGCGAGTCTCGATCAGTATCTGGAGGCCCATCAGCAATTCGCGCAACAACCGGTCATGCCGGGTTCGATGCCGCTGATTCGCGCTGCCGCCGTCTCTACGCAAGGCCAATAGTTTGATGCAGACTCCGCGGTTGAATAAAACGACTATCTGGGGGCGGCTGCCGGCTTTTCTGTTCTGCGCAGCTGTGTTGTTGTCCGCTACGCCGCGGGTCTTTGCACAAACCGACGATCCGCTCGTCGCCCGTCGCACGGCCGCGGATCTGCTCGACCGGATCCATCAGGCCGCGCAGCAGCAGAATTACGAGGGCGCCTTCGTCTATCAGCGCGGCAATTACGTTCAGACGTCGCGGATCGTGCACTACGCGACCCGCACGGACGGCGAATACGAGCAACTCGAAAGCCTCGACGGCAAGCCGCGCAAAATGCTGCGTCACAACGAAGAGCTCTACACATTCGTGCCGGAGCGGCATCTGTGCGTGGTCGAGAAGCGCCAGAACAAAGACTCGTTCCCGGCGTTGCTGGCGGTCAGTGGCGAGCAGGTGCTGGCGGTGTACGAGCCGAAGCTGCTCGGCGACGACCGCGTCGCGGGCGTCGACAGCCAGGTGATCGAACTCGATCCGAAAGACGCCTATCGCTTCGCGTACAAACTGTGGGCCGACAAGAAGACCGGCTTGCTGCTGCGTGCGCAGACGCTCGACCCGAATGGCCAGGTGCTCGAGCAATTGTCGTTTTCTCAGGTTCGCGTCGGTGTGCCGGTCGACAAGTCCGCCATCGTCAACGGTATTCGTAATACGGCGGGTTGGACCGTCGTGCGTCCGCCGGTCGAGCCTGTCGATATGCAAGCGCAAGGTTGGCAGATCACGCCGACGGTGCCCGGCTTCCGCAAGATCCGCGAACTACGCCGCCCAATGGCTGCGCGCGAGGCCGGTCAGCCTACCATTCCGGTCGACCAGGCGGTGTTCTCGGACGGTCTCGCGGCCATTTCGGTATTCGTCGAGCCGGTCGAAAATAACACCCGCAAGGAAGGCGCAGGCAGTAGCGGCGCGACGCACGTGCTGGTCAAGCGGCGCGGCGACTTCTGGATTACTCTGCTTGGTGAAGTGCCCCAGACCACATTGCAGCAATTTGCGTCTGCCATAGAATACAAAGCTCCGAAGTAATCTTCCGAATCCCTCGAATCCCTCGGCTTGGTACGATATGACGACTTTCTCGGTGCGCAAATTCCTCGCGGCCGCGGTGGTAGTGGCGTGTTTGCCGCTTTTGCCGCATACGGCGTCGGCGGCTCCCGCCGCCAATCTGCCCGACTTCACCGATCTGGTCGACAAAGTCGGCCCGGCCGTCGTCAACATTCGCACCACTACGCGCGTGTCGAGCGGCGGCGCGCGCGGCGGTCTGCCTCCGGGCATGGACGACGGCGACATGTCGGAGTTTTTCCGTCGCTTCTTCGGCATCCCTTTGCCGCAATCGCCTCAATCGCCTGGTTCGCCGCGTGGCGGCGATAACGGTGGCAGCGGCGGCAGCCAGGACACACCGGATAGCAATGATGCCGAACAGAACAGCGGCGTCGGCTCCGGTTTCATCCTGTCGGCGGACGGCTACGTGATGACCAACGCGCACGTCGTCGACGACGCGGACACCATTTACGTCACCCTGACCGACAAGCGCGAATTCAAGGCGAAGCTCATTGGTGTCGACGACCGGACCGACGTTGCCGTCGTCAAGATCAGCGCGGCCAATCTGCCGACCATCACGATCGGCGACTCCAACAAGGTCCGCGTAGGCGAGTGGGTGGTCGCGATCGGCTCGCCGTTCGGTCTCGAGAACACCGTGACCGCCGGTATCGTCAGCGCCAAGGGGCGCGATACGGGCGATTACCTGCCGTTCATCCAGACCGACGTGGCCGTCAATCCGGGCAATTCGGGTGGTCCGCTGATCAATATGCAAGGCGAAGTGATCGGCATCAACTCGCAGATCTACAGCCGTACAGGCGGGTTCATGGGTATTTCGTTCGCGATTCCGATCGACGAAGCGATGCGCGTGGCCGACCAGTTGAAGGCCTCGGGCAAGGTCGTACGCGGCCGGATTGCCGTGGCGATCGGCGAAGTGACGAAGGACGTGGCCGATTCGCTCGGTTTGCCAAAGGCGCAGGGTGCGCTCGTGAGCAGCGTCGAACCGGGCGGTCCGGCTGATAAGGCCGGCGTGCAGCCGGGCGACATCATCCTGAAGTTCAACGGTCACTCGGTCGACACTGCAACGGACTTGCCGCGCATGGTCGGCGACACGAAGCCGGGCACCAAATCGACGATTACGATCTGGCGCAAGGGTCAGACGCGCGATCTGCCGGTCACGATTGCAGAGATGCAGCCGGACAAGATCACCAAGGCGGATCAGAAGAAGGCGCCGGTGCCTAAACAGCGTGCGACGAACATGCTGGGTCTCGCGGTCAGCGATATTCCCGCCGATCAGCTGAAGGCGCTGAAACTGCGCAACGGCGTGCAGATCGATGCGGTTGACGGTCCGGCGGTGCGCGTGGGGCTGCAAAAGGGCGACATCGTACTGCGTGTCGGCGACACGGATATCACGAGCGCGAAGCAGTTCGACGATGTGGTCTCGCACCTCGATCCGCAGAAAATGGTTGCGCTGCTGGTTCGCCGCGGCGAGAACACGCAGTTCGTGCCGATTCGCCCGCGCAGCGGCGGCGCGAAATAAAAGTGGCGCCGCCGCTTACGCTCTACGGGCGCGCGTGGTGCCACTTGTGCGACGACATGCGCGCCGCACTCGAGCCGCTGCTGGCCGAATTCGGCGTGCAGGTAGAGGTGGTCGACGTCGACGCCGATCCCTTGCTGGAAGCGCGTTACAACGAGTTGGTGCCGGTTTTGGTCTGCGACGGCGTTGAGCTGTGTCACTATCACCTGGACGCGGCGCGGGTTCGTAACGCGCTCGCCGCACGCGCTGCATGTATTGCGGCGGCGCCTTAGGCGCCTTGGATGCATAAACGCGCGCGCTTTTCACCTCAAGTTTTACACCTCTCCTGAGCCGTCTTTTCCGCCCGGACCTCGCAAGATGCGCCGGGCGATAGCCTTTTCGGCTAAAATAGACAGGTTTTTCACCTACTTACAAGGCGTGCTCCGCTATTGTCCGAGCGCGCCTTTTTCGCTTGATCGGCACTGAATGGATCATATTCGTAACTTTTCGATCATTGCGCACATCGACCATGGCAAGTCGACGCTCGCCGATCGCATCATCCAGATCTGCGGCGGCTTGTCCGACCGCGAGATGGAAGCTCAAGTGCTCGACTCGATGGATCTCGAGCGCGAGCGCGGCATCACCATCAAGGCACAAACCGCCGCACTGACGTATAAGGCCCGTGACGGGCAGATCTACAACCTGAACATGATCGACACGCCGGGTCACGTCGACTTCTCGTACGAAGTCAGCCGCTCGCTGTCCGCGTGTGAAGGCGCGTTGCTGGTCGTCGACGCAAGCCAGGGCGTGGAAGCACAAACCGTCGCCAACTGCTACACGGCGATCGAGCTCGGCGTCGACGTGATTCCGGTGCTCAACAAGATCGACTTGCCGGCTGCGAACCCGGAAAACGCGATTTCCGAAATCGAAGACGTGATCGGCATCGACGCAACCGACGCCACGCATTGCAGCGCGAAGACCGGCCTCGGCGTGGAAGACGTGCTCGAAGCGCTGATTGCCAAGGTGCCGCCGCCCAAGGGCGATCCGGAAGCACCGCTGCAAGCGCTGATCATCGACTCGTGGTTCGACAACTACGTGGGTGTCGTGATGCTGGTGCGTATCGTCAATGGCACGGTGCGTCCGAAAGACAAGATCCGCATGATGGCGACCGGCGCACAGTACCCGGTCGAGCATATCGGCGTATTCACGCCGAAGTCGAAGAACCTCGAATCGCTGTCCGCTGGGCAGGTGGGCTTCATCATCGCCGGCATCAAGGAATTGGCCGCCGCGAAGGTGGGTGACACCGTCACGCTGGTGAATCGTCCCGCTACCGAGCCGCTGCCGGGCTTCAAGGAAGTGAAGCCGCAGGTGTTCGCCGGTCTCTATCCGGTCGAAGCGAACCAGTACGACGCGCTGCGTGACTCGCTGGAAAAGCTGAAGCTGAACGACGCCTCGCTGCAGTACGAGCCTGAAGTCTCGCAGGCGCTCGGCTTCGGTTTCCGTTGCGGCTTCCTCGGTCTGCTGCACATGGAGATCGTGCAGGAGCGTCTTGAACGCGAGTTCGACATGGATCTGATCACCACGGCGCCGACCGTGGTGTACGAGGTCCTGCAGCGCGACGGCACGACCATCATGGTCGAGAATCCGGCCAAGATGCCGGAGCCCTCGAAGATCGAAGAAGTGCGCGAGCCGATCGTCACCGTCAATCTGTACATGCCGCAAGACTACGTCGGCTCGGTGATCACGCTGTGCACGCAAAAGCGCGGCACGCAGATCAACATGCAATATCACGGTCGTCAGGTGCAATTGACCTACGAAATTCCGATGGGCGAAGTCGTGCTCGATTTCTTCGATCGTCTGAAGTCGATCTCGCGCGGCTACGCGTCGATGGATTACGAGTTCAAGGAGTATCGCGCGGCTGATGTCGTGAAGGTCGACATGCTGATCAACGGCGACAAGGTGGATGCATTGTCCGTGATCGTGCACCGTTCGCAAAGCCAGTATCGCGGCCGCGAAGTGGCGGCGAAAATGCGTGAGCTGATTCCGCGTCAAATGTACGACGTTGCGATTCAGGCCACCATCGGCTCGAACATTATTGCGCGCGAAAACATTAAAGCGTTGCGTAAGAACGTGCTGGCAAAATGCTACGGCGGCGATATTAGCCGTAAGAAGAAACTGCTCGAGAAGCAAAAGGCAGGCAAGAAGCGAATGAAGCAGGTCGGATCGGTCGAGATTCCACAAGAGGCTTTCCTCGCGATCCTGCGTGTCGAAGACAAATAAGACGAACATCGGAACCCTATGAATTTTGCGCTGATTCTTTTTGTGCTCGTCATTTTGACGGGCGTCGCATGGGTCGCAGACAAACTGGTTTTTATGCCGCAACGGCGGCTCGCGGCGGAATCTGCGGTCGCTGAGTTCGACCGTCAGCAAGCACGTATCGGCGAGCGTTTCGCCGACGAAAACGCGGCACAAACGCGCGCCCGTCTGCGTGACGACAAGCTGCGTCAACCGTGGTGGCTCGAGTATTCGGCGAGCTTCTTCCCGGTGATTCTGGTGGTGTTCGTGGTGCGCTCGTTTGTGGTCGAGCCGTTCAAGATTCCGTCGGGTTCGATGGTGCCGACGCTGCTGGTGGGCGACTTCATCCTCGTCAATAAATTCGACTACGGCATCCGTCTGCCGATCAGCAATACGAAGATCACTGAAGGCCGTCCGCTCGAACGCGGCGACGTGGTGGTGTTCCGCTACCCGAAAGACGAATCGGTCGACTACATCAAGCGCGTGATCGGTCTGCCGGGCGACACCGTCGCCTATCAGGACAAGCAACTGACGATCAACGGCAAGCCGGTGCCGGAAACGCCGCTGCCTGATTACCTCGACGAAGAGCGCCTCGGTTACGCGAAGCAGTTCGAAGAAGATCTTGGTGACCGCAAGAATGCGATTCTGAACAATCCGGCCGTGCCGCCGTTCATCGTCGGCGCGGAAGATTATCCGTATCGCGATAACTGCACGTACAACGCACGGGGCGTGATCTGCAAAGTGCCGCCGGGCAATTACTTCATGATGGGCGACAACCGCGATAACAGCGCCGATAGCCGTTACTGGGGTTTTGCGCCGGACAAGAATATCGTCGGCCGCGCGTTTTTCATCTGGATGAACTTCAGCAATCTGAAACGCATCGGCTCATTCAACTGAGCGCGTATGCATTGATTGCTCGACACGCCGCGCAGATGCCACGCATCGGCCGCGGCGTGTTATCACGCTACTTTAAGAACCTGCGGTAACGTCGCTTCACTACGCTTTTTCCGCTGGCCGTCCCGCGTTTTCGCCGGGGCAGGCGCCCGCGTTATACTCTGCCCATGCCCCTATCTCCGTTGGAAAGCCGTTTGCGCTACGAATTTCGCAATGCGGAATTGTTGCGCCAGGCTTTAACGCACCGCAGTCATAGCGCCACGCATAACGAACGGCTCGAGTTTCTCGGCGACTCCGTTCTGAATTGCGCGGTGGCTGCGCTTTTGTTCCAACGTTTCGGCAAGCTGGACGAAGGCGATCTGTCGCGCGTCCGTGCCAATCTGGTCAAACAGCAATCGCTTTACGAAATTGCTCAGGCCCTGAATATTTCAGAAGGCCTGCGCCTCGGCGAGGGCGAACTGCGCAGCGGCGGCTTCCGGCGGCCCTCAATCCTTGCTGACACGCTCGAAGCGGTGTTGGGTGCAGTGTTCCTCGACGGTGGCTTCGATGCCGCCCAAACGGTCATTAAGCGCCTCTATGTGCCGATTCTCGATCACATCGACCCGCGCACGCTTGGCAAAGACGCGAAGACCCTATTGCAGGAATATTTACAGGGTCACAAGATCGCGTTGCCCACCTACACGGTCGTTGCAACTCATGGTGCGGCGCACAATCAGCAGTTCGAAGTCGAATGCACGGTGCCGAAACTGGATGTGAAAGTGTCCGGTTCGGGTGCAAGCCGTCGCGCGGCCGAACAGGCCGCGGCCAAGAAGGCGCTCGACGAAGTGATGGCCGCGGCGCCTGCCGTGGTCGCCAAGCCGAAGCGTTCGAAGGGTGCCCGTGCGGCGAAGCATGCCGAGCCGGAGATCGTGCCCGGCGTGACCGGTGTGCAGACCGCGCTCGATTTGCGCAGCCCGGATCGCAAGAATGAACGTGGGGTGGGGCGCGGTGAGAGCCGTGCCGCTGCAGCAGCGGCAGCTGAATCCACAGCTGAGCGGCCCACGCTGACGGCCACGCCCGCGCCCGCACCGCTGGCGGTGATTCGCGCGGCGCACGTCGAGTACAGCGGGCAGGACAGATCCGAGCGCGCCGACAAGGCGGAAAAGGCGGATAAAGCGGTCGCCCACGCGAGCGAAAAGTCTGCTGATAAGGCCGCGGCGGATAAACCCGCCGAGAAATTAGACGCAAAACCGGCGGATGCAAAACCCGCCGACGCCAAGCCTGAAAGCGCCACCGTCCGCAGCGCCGACAAACACCGCAGCCGCGAAACCACACCCGGCGCAGCCGTGCCCACGCCCAGTGCGCCGGCACCAACCGACCACGAACCCGGTGTAGCCGACGCGGTGCAAACGCGCGTCGCCGACGCGGGCCATTGATTGCCATCGGCGCGCGGCTTCCGCGTGTCGATCTGAACTTGCCGTAGCCCGAATATGAACGCTCCCACTCCCACTGGTTTTCGCTGCGGCATGGTCGCGATCGTCGGCCGCCCGAACGTAGGCAAGTCCACGCTGATGAACGCGCTGGTCGGCCAGAAAGTCAGTATCACGTCGCGCAAGGCGCAGACTACGCGTCACCGCATCACCGGCATTCACACGCTCGAAGACGCGCAGTACATCTTCGTCGATACGCCGGGGTTCCAGACCAAGCACAGCGGCGCGCTAAACCGTTCGCTCAACCGCGCGGTCACGTCCACACTGACTTCGGTCGACGCGATCCTGTTCGTGATCGAGGCCGGCCGCTTCGGCGTGGACGATCAGAAGGTGCTCGACCTGATCCCGCCGTCGGTGCCCACGCTGCTGATCGCGAACAAGCTCGATCGCGTGTCGGATAAGGATTCGCTGTTCCCGTTCATGCAGCAGGTGAGCGCGCTGCGCCAGTTCAACGAGATCGTGCCGCTGTCGGCGAAAAATCCGGACGACATCAAGCGTTTGATGGCGACCGTCAAGCCGTTCCTGCCGGAAGGCGCGCCGATCTACGGCGAAGACGACCTGACCGATCGCAGCGAGCGCTTCCTTGCCGCCGAAATCCTGCGCGAAAAGGTGTTCCGCTGGACCGGCGACGAACTGCCGTACACGAGCACCGTACTGATCGACAAGTTCGAAACCGAAGGGCGTCTGCGCCGCATTTTCGCGACCATCATGGTCGAGCGCGATACGCACAAGGCGATGATCATCGGCCAGAAGGGCGCGAAGCTGAAGCAGATTAGCACCGAAGCGCGCCTCGACATGGAAAAGCTGTTCGACGGCCCGGTGTATCTGGAAACCTTTATCAAGGTGAAGAGTGGCTGGGCCGACAATGAAGCCGGACTCCGTGCGTATGGGTACGAATGACGCATGGATGACGCTGAATTCCGACGCTGACCCGGACGAACCGGAGCCGGCCGCGCCGGCGCGTGAGCCGTCCAAACCCGCCCGCACCGCCAAAAAATCTTCCTCGAGCGCTAAAGGCGCTCAGGGCGCCGAAGGCGAGCCGCGCAAAGCGCCGGCACGCCGTGCCCCCCGCACCTCCGCGTCCGAGTACCGGATCGCGGAGCAACCCGCTTTTGTCCTGCACAGCTATCCGTATCGAGAGACCAGTCTGATCATCGACGTGCTCTCGCGCGATCACGGCCGTCTCGCGCTCGTCGCGAAGGGCGCGAAGCGTCCCCACTCCGCACTGCGCGGCGTGCTGCAGACCTTCCAGCCGCTCGCGTTGTCGTGGTCGGGCAAATCCGAAGTGCGCACGCTGACCGGCGCCGAATGGGTCGGCGGCATGTTGCCGCTGGCCGGCGACGCGCTGCTCTGCGGCTTCTACGTCAATGAACTGTTGGTCAAATTCTGCGCGCGCGAAGATCCGCATCCGCAACTGTTCCATCACTACGTCGTCACCATGACGCGTCTCGCGCACGATGAGCCGCCCGTGCAGGTGCTGCGTTCGTTCGAGCGCGTGCTGTTGCGCGAAACCGGTTACGCGATGGCGCTCGACCGCACTGTCGCGCGTAAAGCCGTGCAAGCGGACGGTCGCTACGTGTTCGATCCGGAGCGTGGCGTACGCGAGGCCTCCGACGATCTGCCCGTGCAATGGCCGGTGGTTTCCGGACAAACCTTGCTCGATATGGAGCAGGACGATTACCATCGAGCGCAGACGGTGGCGCAAAGCAAAACGCTGATGCGCTTTCTGCTCAACACCTACCTTGGCGGCACGCCGCTCGCGACGCGCCAGATCCTGATCGACTTGCAGAACTTATGAGCTTCTTTCTTACGTCGTCGAATGTGATTGACCTGGGCGTGAACATCGATCACGTCGCCACGCTGCGCAACGCGCGCGGCACGACTTATCCCGATCCGATCCGCGCCGCGTTGCAGGCCGAAGAGGCCGGCGCCGATGTGATCACGCTGCACTTGCGTGAAGACCGCCGCCATATCGTCGACGCCGACGTGCGCGCGCTGCGTCCGCTGCTCAAGACGCGGATGAATCTGGAATGCGCGGTTACGCAAGAGATGCTCGACATCGCGTGCGAAGTGCAGCCTCACGACGTTTGCCTCGTGCCGGAAAAGCGCCAGGAACTGACGACCGAAGGCGGCCTCGACGTCGCCGGCCAGTTCGAAGCCGTGCGCGCCGCGTGCAAGCAGCTCGCCGCCGTGAACTCGCGCGTGTCGCTGTTCATCGATCCGGACGAAACGCAGATCCGCGCCGCGCACGAAGCCGGCGCGCCGGTGATCGAGCTGCACACGGGCCGTTACGCCGAAGCGCACGATCCCGCAGAACAGCAACGCGAATACGAGCGGGTGGTGCGCGCCGTCGAATTCGGCGCAACGCTCGGCATCAAGGTGAATGCGGGCCACGGTCTGCACTACACCAACGTCCAGCAGATCGCCGCGATCGAAGGCATCGTCGAGCTGAATATCGGCCACGCGATCGTCGCGCATGCGATCTTCGCCGGCTGGGACAACGCAGTGCGCGAGATGAAGGCGATCATGGTCGCCGCGCGTCTCGCCGCACGCGCTTAACGCCGCGGCGCCGCGCATGGCGATCTACGGTATCGGCACGGACATCGTTCAGGTCAGCCGCGTGGCCGCGGTGATGACGCGCACCAATGGCCGCTTCGCCGAGAAGGTGCTCGGCCCGGACGAACTGCGCATCTATCACGCGCGCCAGGCCCGTTCGGCGGCGCGTGGTTTAGCGTTTCTCGCCACGCGTTTCTCGGCCAAAGAAGCGTTCTCGAAGGCGATTGGCCTGGGCATGCACTGGCCGATGACCTGGCGCGCGCTGCAAACGCTCAACAAGCCGAGCGGCGAGCCGATGGTGGTGGCTTCCGGCGAACTGGCCGAATGGCTCGACGCGCGCGGAATCACGGCACGCGTGACGATCAGCGACGAACGCGACTACGCGGTGTCGTTCGTGATCGCGGAAACAGTGCAAGCGGAGGACGCAACGAGCGCGCCGGATTCTGACGTCCGTTAAATACTTTGAACGCGGCGCACGCCGGCCGCGTTTCTCTTTGTCCTAGCTTTTCTTCTAGCGGAATTCGATGAAAACCATTCCCGGACCGGTGATGCTCGACGTGGTCGGCACAACGCTGAACGACGACGACAAGCGCCGCCTTGCCCATCCGATGACCGGCGGCGTGATCCTGTTCGCGCGCCACTACGAAAGCCGCGCGCAACTGATCGCGCTGATCGATTCGATCCGCGCGATTCGCGAAGATCTGCTGATCGCTGTCGATCACGAAGGCGGCCGCGTGCAGCGCTTTCGCACCGACGGCTTCACCGTGCTGCCGGCAATGGGCAAGCTCGGCGCGTTGTGGGACAGCGACGTGCTGCATGCCACCAAAGTGACGACGGCGGTCGGTTATATCCTCGCCACGGAGTTGCGCGCGTGCGGCATCGATATGAGTTTCACGCCGGTGCTCGATCTGAACTATGGCCAGTCGCAGGTGATCGGCGATCGCTCGTTTCATCGCGATCCGCGCGTCGTGACCTTGCTGGCGAAGAGTCTCAATCACGGTCTCGCGCTGGCGGGCATGAGCAATTGCGGCAAGCACTTCCCTGGGCATGGCTTCGCGCATGCGGACTCGCACGTCGCCATGCCGGTCGACGATCGAACGCTGGACGAGATCCTGCGCGACGACGTGGCGCCGTATGACTGGCTCGATTTGTCGCTCGGTTCGGTGCTTCCGGCGCACGTGGTCTACCCGCAAGTCGACTCGAAGCCAGCCGGTTTCTCGCGCGTCTGGCTGCAGGACATTTTGCGTAAGAAGCTGCGCTTCGAAGGCGCGATTTTCAGCGACGATTTGTCGATGGAAGCCGCGCGTCAAGGCGGTACGTTGACTGAAGGCGCGAGCGCCGCATTGCAGGCCGGTTGCGACATGGTGCTGATCTGCAATCAGCCGGACGAAGCGGAGAAGGTGCTCGACGCGCTGCGCTTCACGCCGTCGAAGGAATCGCAGCGGCGTCTCGCGCGCATGCGGCCGCGCGGCAAGGCGCTCAAGTGGAGCAAGCTGGTGGCCGATCCGCAATATCTGCAAGCGCAGGCATTGCTGCGTAGCGCGTTTGCCTAAATTTATATAATGAGCTGAGCGGAAACAGAGTCAGACAAAAAACGGCGCCTTCGAGGCGCCGTTTTCTATTCAAGTTTTTCAAGCTCTCCGGCGAGACCGGCAGAATTCAGTTCAACCGCATCCGTTGCAGCTTGTTGTAAAGCGTCTTCGGACTGATCCCCAGCAGCGACGCCGCGCGATGGCGCGTACCGCCGACCGCATCGAGCGTCGCGCGAATCAGCATTTCCTCGACGTCGGCGAGCGGTGTGCCGACCGTCACCTGCACGCGGCTGCCGCTCAGATCGCGGCCGTTGACCGAACCGGCTTCGTCGGCGCGCAACGATTCCAGCACATCGCCCGACGCGTGATAAGCACGCCGCACGCGGTCCTGCAATTCGCGCACATTGCCCGGCCATTCATAGGCGAGACACTCGCGCAGGAAATTCGGTCCGACCTGCTTGGCGACTTCCACGGTGCCGCGCGCGGTCGCTTCCTGATTCAACTCGTCGACGACGGCTTGCGCGATCAGCGCCGCGTCGTCGGCGCGTTCGCGCAGCGGCGGCAGCGTCACCGCAGCGGCTTCGAGGCGCAACGCGAGGTCTGCGTGCAGGCTGCCGTCGGCGACTGCCGCACGCGGCATCTTGCGCGTCGACGCGATCAGCCGGAAGTCCGTCACCACCTGATGCGTACCGCCGACCCGCATGAAGGTTTGCGAATCGAGCGCGCGGAGCAGCGCTTCCTGTTGTGCACGCGGCAGTTCGGCGATTTCGTCGATGAACAGCGTGCCGCCGCTCGCCTGCTCGAACAGACCCGGCTCGCGCTGCTCTGCGCCACCGCTGAATGCACCATGCTCGTGGCCGAACATCAGGCTGTCGAGCGAACGGTGCGCTGCGACGCTGGTCGCGGCACGGCAATCGAACGTCACGAACGGGCCTTTGCGGCGCCGGCTCATGTCGTGCAGCGTGCGCGCGGCGACCTGCTTGCCGGTGCCGGTTTCGCCGGCGATCAGCACGGCGGCTTCGGTCGGCGCGATATGTTCGATCGTGTCGTACACGTGCTGAATCGCACCGCTTCTGCCAAGCATCGCGCCGAAACGCCCAAGCTGACGCAGCGAAGCGCGCAGCGTCTGTACTTCCTCGGTCAGTTCGTACGGACGCGGAATCCGCGCGAGCAGGCTGCGCAGGCGCGGAATGTTGACCGGTTTGAGCAGGTAGTCCCAGATACCGTGCCGTAAGCCCTCGATCGCGCTCTCGACCGTCGCATTGCCGGTCATCACGATCACGGGCAAGGCGCCACCGGGCGGATGCGCGGGCAGGTGCTGCAGCAGATCGAGCCCGCTGCCGTCCGGCAGATTCAGGTCGACCAGCACGACGTCGGGAATGAAGCGCGTCAGCGCGGCCCGGGCCTCGGCGATCGTAGTCGCGGTGTCGACGGAGAAGCCGTCGGCAGCGAGGATGGCGGACAGGCCTGACAGGCTATTGGGATCGTCTTCAACAATCAGTGCATGTGGCATAGCGAGCGCAATTTTTAGATGGACGGAATACCCGCTTCGCACAGCCGATACTCCGGCGTGCGGCACAGGCGCGATGGCTGGCCGGTACTGTCGGTCGAACGGTCGGTCGAACGCCGCGCCGCGCGAGCAGTGTCTGCCAGGGCGGCACAATTGCGGCCGACCGGCGGGCATGGGCGTGGCGTGATACGTGCGACGGCGATTCGACTCATGTAGTTTTGGTCCTTTGCAATTTGGTCAGGTGCCTGGCTTTCGACAACGCATGGGCAGGGCGCCTGTACTTCTTTCATTCGGCCGGTCAGATATCCCGGCTTTTGTCGTTATTCATACCGCATCTCCGGAGTTGAGGAAAATAAATCCGGGTAGGTCTGTAACTCCAAGGTAGCAGGGACTGTGCCACAGTCATTTACTTAAGCTTATCAATGGTCTGAGGGATGCGAGGCGGGAAGACGAGATCAGCGAACAGGCATTTTCGAGAAGGTTACCGGTAAAGTTTTCCTCAACCATACACGGCGGCGCAAAAAAGAAAAAGCGCCCAAAGTGGGCGCTTTTTTTTGTCGCATTTTTTTATCGCCACGCCGGCGTGGCGCCGGCGCAGGATTCAGCCGTCTGACCGCGTTCAGGCGCGGCTGCGGTACTCGTGCGTACGCGTGTCGATTTCGATCTTGTCGCCGATGTTGCAGAAGAGCGGCACTTGCAATTCGAAACCGGTGTTCAGCTTGGCGTTCTTCAACACCTTGCCCGACGACGTATCGCCCTTGACAGCCGGTTCCGTGTAGATGATTTCGCGGACCAACGTGGTCGGCAGTTCGACCGAAATGGCTTTCTCGTTGTAGAACACGACTTCGCAAGCCATGCCGTCTTCGAGGTAATGAAGGGCGTCGCCCATCATTTCGCCTTCGACTTCGAACTGGTTGTAGTCAGCGTCCATGAACACGTACATCGGGTCAGCGAAGTACGAGTACGTCACTTCCTTGCGTTCCAGCACGACGACGTCGAACTTGTCGTCTGCCTTGTACACGCTTTCCATACCTGCGCCGGTCAGCAGGTTTTTGAATTTCATCTTCACGACGGCGGAGTTGCGGCCCGATTTGTTGTATTCGGCCTTTTGCACGACCATCGCGTCTGCGCCGATCATCACTACGTTGCCGGTGCGGAGTTCCTGTGCGGTCTTCATAAAACAGTCCTGTACGAAATAAGTAGCTTCAACTTTTGCTCAACGGCATACGGCGCAAGCGGCTTCGGCGTTTCTCGCACTTCGGCGCCGCGCCCGTTAGGAGCGGCTGGGCCGGGAGTAGTGCGTGAAGCGTGGCCGGCTTGCCGCGGTTGCCCGCGGCGGTTCTTCTATCCTGCAATCCGTTACCTGCTTTTACCCTGTGCGGGCGTGCACACGAGTGGCGCCGATACGCAGCATGCGTCCCTTTTTGACATTTCTGCCGCTTCTCTGTCACTCATCTGCCGCTCAATTAGCCAGCCAAGTGCAGATGATGCATCGTCCGATGCCGGAGTTCGCCGGGTTTTGCTGCTGCGATCGGGCCGAGCTTGCGTCGTCGGCCGTTGGATAACCGCTTATTTTAACTGACTTTTTGCGAACAAGGCCAGATTTCCGGCGAGGTCGCCCACCTGCGCCAATTCACGCGCCCATTCGGCCGCGCGTTGCTTCAGGACGGCACGGTGGCGCTGGAAATCCGCCCAGTCCGGCTGACCGGCGCCGTTCCATGCGTGCCAGAAGCGCGCGAGCGCGTTGCGCGCGTCGGCGGGCAGGGTGCGGGCGTAATGGGCGAGCGCGGCGTCGAGCTTCGGCAGATGGGCGTCGTCGGCTTGCGGGTAGATGTGCCACACGAAAGGCTTCGCGGCCCATTGTGCGCGCACGAACGAATCCTCGCCGCGGACGAAATTAACGTCGCTGGCCCATAGCAGCGCGTCGTAGCCGGCTTGCTCGGTAAAAGCAAGCGCGCGTGCGGTGAGGCTGCCACGCTCGGCGTGCGCGCCGGCGGCAAACGACGGCAGCCCGAAAAAGTGCGCGACCGCGCCCGAGATACGGCCTTCCGGCACCAGCAGCACGACCGGTTCGGCGCTATCTCGCCATTGTTCGAGCAGGCTGTCGACGGCGGGGTTCTCATAGGCGAACAGGGAGACGACTGTGGCCGCGGCGGGTGGCGGCGCACAGCCGGTGGCTGTCAGCCACCAGGCTTCGCGGGCGGGTTGCGATGCATCGAAGGCCGCCCGCGTGGCGTCGAGATGCCGTTCCTTCAGCACGCCGCCGGTGCCGGGGCCCAGTCCCGGGAAAAAGAACGTTTTCGTCAGTGGGTAGCGTGGATGCGGCGATGGCCGCAGATGAAAATCCGCGACCCAATCTTCCGCGCTCAGGTATTCGAGGTTGAGCCACACCGGCGTGTTCTCGCGCCGCGCCATCGCGGCGACGTAGATCGGCGGCAGCTCGCATGCGAACGCCTCGATCACGACATCGGCCACGTCGAGCGTCTCGCCTGCGTGCGTCGGCGCGTGCCAGTGTTCGATGACAATGCCGCTGATCACCTGGCGCGCGCGATCGAGCGAGAGCGACGGGCAGAGCTTGTGAAACGCGTGCAGGTCGTCGACGAACACGCGCACTTGCCAGCCGTGCTCGCTCGCCAGTTGACGCGCGAGGCGCCAGCACACGCCGATGTCGCCGAAATTGTCGATCACCGCGCAAAAGATATCGCAGGCGATCGCAGTCGGCGCGGTGGTCGATTGTTCGGGAAGGGACGTAGCGGAGGACATGGTGGCCTGGGTCGCGGGTTCGAACGGGCGAGCGCGCGGTTCGCGGTTTAGTCGTGCGGTTTAATCGTGCGATCGAGCAGCGCGGCTGGCTTCGGCCATCGGCTTATGCCGAAGCGTTGCGCCATTCGATGCAGCGGGGTTCGAACGCACGCGGAATGTTCTAAACTGGCGATTCTAAAGCACTCGTCCGCGGTTCCGCGCCTAAGTGACCACTAAGTGGCCACTAAGTGACCCCTAAGCACGCAGCACCCGGACCAAGGCTTCGCGACACTGTCCCATCCAACCGATTCTGCATGACCGAACCCGAAGTCACCGACGCTTTCGAGCCGAAAAAAGTGCTCGCCCAATTGCCGCATCTGCCCGGCGTCTATCGCTATTACGATACGCACGGCGCGGTGCTCTACGTGGGCAAGGCACGCGACCTCAAAAAGCGCGTCTCGAGCTACTTCACGAAGACGCAACTGTCGCCGCGCATCGCGATGATGGTGACGCGCATTGCGCGCATCGAGACCACAGTGACGCGCTCCGAGGCCGAAGCGCTGCTGCTCGAAAACAATCTGATCAAGGCGCTGACGCCGCGCTACAACATCCTGTTTCGCGACGACAAGTCGTATCCGTATCTGAAGCTAACCGGCCATCAGTTTCCGCGCATGGCGTATTACCGCGGCTCGGTGGATCGCAAGAATCAGTACTTCGGACCCTTCCCGAGCGCGTGGGCAGTGCGCGAGAGCATCCAGATCCTGCAACGCGTATTCCAGCTGCGCACATGCGAAGACTCGGTGTTCAACAACCGCACGCGGCCCTGTCTGCTGCATCAGATCGGCCGCTGCACGGCGCCGTGCGTCCGAGCGATCAGCGAAGAGGATTACGCACGCGATGTGACCAATGCGTCGCGCTTCCTGCTCGGTCGGCAGGGCGAGGTGATGAACGAGCTCGAGCAGAAAATGCACGCATTCGCGAGCGAGTTGAAGTTCGAGCAGGCGGCGGCGGTGCGTAACCAGATGAGTTCGCTGTCGACGGTGTTGCATCAGCAGGCGATCGAAGTCGGCAGCAATAGCGACGTCGATATTCTCGCGGTGGTCGCGCTCGGCGGACGCGTGTGCGTGAATCTCGCGATGGTGCGCGGTGGGCGGCACCTGGGCGACAAGGCGTACTTTCCGGCGCATGTGGAAAGCGCGTTGACTGCGGACGAGGGCGGTCTCGAAACAGGCGCCGAAATACTGGCCGTTGCCGCCGGCGGCGCGGGCTCGACGTCGGACGAGGCGCAAGCCGGCGCTGAAACCCGCGCGGTTGATTCTTCAGACGCCGCCGACGCCCTCGCTATCGCGCAAGAGATGCCGTCGGAAGATGATGAAGAAGATACAGTCGTGCAAGCCGGCGTCGACGCGGACGACGCAGATCTTCCCTCGAAGCCACGCAAAGGCCGCGCCGCCGGCGGCATCGAATCCGAAGTTCTCGAAGCATTCATCGCGCAGCATTACCTGGGCAATCGCGTGCCGCCGGTGCTGGTGGTCAGCCACGCGCCGGCCACGCGCGAGCTGGTCGATGTGCTGATCGAGCAGGCCGGCCACAAGGTGACTGTGTTGCGCCAGCCGCAAGGTCAACGGCGAGCATGGCTCGCGATGGCCGAGCAGAACGCACGGCTCGCGCTCGCACGCCTGCTGTCGGAACAAGGTTCGCAGCAGGCCCGCACGCGCGCGCTCACGGACACGCTCGGCGTGGAGTGCGACGATCTCGCGCATTTGCGTATCGAATGCTTCGACATCAGCCACACGATGGGCGAGGCGACGCAGGCGTCGTGCGTGGTGTATCACCACCACAAGATGCAGTCCTCCGAGTACCGGCGCTACAACATCGCCGGCATCACACCCGGCGACGACTACGCGGCGATGCGTCAGGTGCTCACCCGCCGCTACGAAAAGATGGTCGCGCAAGCCGCCGCGAATGCCGCCGACGAAGCGGCCGAGTTGCCAACCGACGCGACAGGCGACCCGGCGGCCGGCGACCCGGCGCTCATGCCCGATGCAGCCGAGCCGGTCGCGGCAGGCGGCATCTTGCCGACCATCGTGCTGATCGACGGCGGCAAGGGCCAGGTCGAAATCGCGCGCCAGGTGTTCACGGAACTGGGTCTCGATACGGGCATGCTGGTCGGCGTCGCGAAAGGCGAGGGGCGCAAAGTCGGTCTCGAGACACTGATTTTCGCGGACGGCCGCGCGCCGCTCGAACTCGGTAAGGAGAGCGCGGCGCTGATGCTGGTCGCGCAAATCCGCGACGAGGCGCATCGCTTTGCCATCACTGGCATGCGCGCGAAGCGCGCCAGGACGCGGCAGACCTCGCGGCTAGAAGAACTCGAAGGCGTGGGCGCGAAGCGCCGTCAGCGGCTGCTCGCGCGCTTCGGCGGACTGCGAGGCGTGGTCGCGGCAAGTGTCGAAGATCTCGCGAGCGTCGAGGGGATTTCGCAGGCGCTCGCCGAGCAAATCTATCGGCAATTGCACTGATCCTGATGCGGTTGGCTGCCCATAAAGCCGCCGCGAAGCAGCACGACGGCGGCGCGCGTGGCAAGCCCAGCGCGCCGCTTTGCTTGTGGCAGGCCTTGTGACACGGCACAATTGCATCTCCCTTGTCAGACGCTGCGCCTGCCCATGCCGTTTAACTTTCCGATTTTCCTGACTTGGCTGCGAATCGTCCTGATTCCGCTCGTCGTCGGGGTGTTTTATCTGCCCGACATGATGATGAGCCTTGCGCACCGCAATATGGCGGCCGCGACGATCTTCATTCTGGCGGCCCTGACTGACTGGTTCGACGGCTTCCTGGCGCGCAAATGGAATCAGACCTCGGCATTCGGCGCTTTTCTCGATCCCGTCGCCGACAAGCTGATGGTGACCGCCGCGCTGCTGGTGCTGGTGCAACTCGCGCGGATCGACTCGGCGATCGCGCTGGTGATCGTCGGACGAGAAATCGCAATCTCGGCGCTGCGCGAATGGATGGCGCAGATCGGCGCGTCGAAGAGCGTCGCGGTGAATTCGCTCGGCAAGTTCAAGACCGCGTGCCAGATGGTCGCGATTCCGATGCTGCTGTTCTACGGTCCGCTGCCGTTCGGCGGCGTCTCTGTCGACACGCGTGTGTGGGGGCTGTGGCTGATCTATCTGGCCGCCTTCCTGACGATCTGGTCGATGCTCTACTACATGAAGCTCGCGTGGCCGCAGATTCGCGAGCGGGGCGGTGCTACCTGAGTGAATGGCGACGGATCAGCAATCGAACGGCAACCGGAGCGTGAGTGAAATCTGTTCAGTTAAAGACATTCGCAAAAGGGGTTGACACGTTTCGGTCGTTTCTCCATAATCTCGTTTCTCCGATGCACGCAGTTCGAAACGTCGGTGGCAGCAAGGTAGTAGTTGCAGTAAGTAGGCGGTAGTTAAGTAGTAATACGCGGGAGTAGCTCAGTTGGTAGAGCGCAACCTTGCCAAGGTTGAGGTCGCGAGTTCGAGCCTCGTCTCCCGCTCCAGTTTTCGAAGCAACGCATTGTTTGGCGAAGTAAAAATGCAAGGCGTTGTGAAGCAGTACCATGCGGGAGTAGCTCAGTTGGTAGAGCGCAACCTTGCCAAGGTTGAGGTCGCGAGTTCGAGCCTCGTCTCCCGCTCCACACATTAGGGGAAGCAACGCTTCCCTTTTTGTTTGGTGGCCCGGTTGTCCCGGTCGGCCACCAGACTAACCTGAGAATCTGTAGCTAGGTTCCAGTCCGCTTGCGGCGCGATAGCAAAGCGGTTATGCAGCGGCCTGCAAAGCCGTTTAGGCCGGTTCGACTCCGGCTCGCGCCTCCAGTAGTTGATGAAAAGAAAAGCCCCGACTTGTCGGGGCTTTTCTTTTTTGTGCGCCCAGCATGGGCGCACTCTAGTGGGTGCAAGTCCCACCGCAAGTTGATCACAGCGAGCGAAGCGAAGCGCAGCTGCGTGAGGGTGACCGAGCGTGGGGAGGAAGCGCGGAGCGAAACTGCGAGCCGATGAACAAGAACCGGATAGAAGGCGTTACCGACCAGGGCGAGCGGGCAAGAAGCCGCAAAGCTCTCGTGATCAAGGGGCGGTGACGTAGTCCGTCCTGAACAATTCGTTTTGCCGACCACCGGCGTTACGGCGATGGGACCGCAGCATTGCGGCGGTTAAGCATGGCAGCCAGAATAAAGACGCAAAGAAGCCGTAGCTTCCTCAGGATCATCCGGAGGTTGTGGCCAGCGCCGCACAGCACCGCGTGCATCGCGTCGCCCAGCGCACCTTTGAGCCAGTTCCGATCGAGTTTTCCGTCTGTCTTCATGTGACCGATGGCTGGCTCGATTGCGCTGCGCCGTCTGATCATCGCGCGTAGTCCGCGTGTGATACCCCGCCGCAGGCCCGGGTGGTAGATCTTCACGCCGTCGACGGCGACACCCTTGTATCCACGGTCGACGATGGCGACTTCCGGCGTGACGTCGCTCAGGATTGCCGCCTGCTCCAGCGCTTCAGCCAGCGTATGACCGTCATACGGATTGCCCGGCATCGAGCGCATGCCAACTACCAGTCCTTCCCTGTGAGTCGTCGTGATCGACACCTTCACGCCGAATTCGTATGGCTTGCGCGCCTTGCCTTTGGCCAGACACTCGACTTCCGGCGCATGCAGCGCGTACAGCTTGTTCTTGTCCTTCGGCTTCTGCGCCAGGATGCGCTTCGTGCGGCCAATCAGCTCCATCAATGCAGCACGGCCGGGGTCTGCCACCTGGGCGACCTGTCGCTCCACATCGCGCATCACCCGTCCAACGCGTGAACGCAGCGTGCGCAGTGCTTTCCTCATGCGCTTGTACTGCTTCGCGTGAGCGTAGCGGCCAATCTGCAGCCCCAGACGCGGCGCCTCGCGGTTGTAGTTCTGCCGCAGCTTCAGGCCATGCCGCGCGGCCGCCTTCACCAGATGTTCGCGACACCGCTCGAGCAGGCGTGAATCGGTTGGATGGGAGATCGCCTTTTCCATCACCGTGGTGTCGACGATCACCCGCTTCACGCTCGCGGCCTTGATCACACCGGCACGTTTGGCCGCCTCGATCGTCTCGGCCAGCAGCTCTTCAACGCCGGCTTCGCCCAGTCGTTTGCGCCAGCGCGTCAGGCTCGACGGGTCGATCGGCGGTTCGGTCTGCAAATAGGTCTCACCGGTGAACACCTGCCAGTACGGGTTCTCCACCCATTGCCAGACGACCTCTTCGTCGGACAGATCGAATGTGTGCTGCAAATACAGCAGCCCCGCAATCAGGCGCGGCGAGCTCGCCGGTCGACCTTTGCCCGACACGAAGCTCTCGCTCATTAACGCGCCCAGCCGCTCCCAGTTGATCAGCTCGGCCAACCGCACCAGCGGATGCTTCAGGTTGATCTGTTCGCGCAGCGGATGCCGGAAGAAATCTTGTTCCGGCATAGGTGTCTTCGGGCCCATCTGCACCTCGTCGAAAAATGCAGGATTCTCGCGTTAATGTGCCAGGTTCCTGCAAATCTCACAACACCATTTCGGCCTAAAAGCTCCGTCGCACGAGGCTCTCCGGGTTATTCAGGGCGGACGACGTAGATCCGGCGGTTGTGCAGTGAAGGATCTGGTGACGGCGTGGCCTGTGATCCGTGAACAACTGCTGAAGGGGACGTACCGGCCCAGTCCGGTACGTCGGGTGACGATTCCGAAACCGGACGGTGGCGAGCGCGAGCTTGGCATCACGACGGTGACTTCATAGCGCACACCTTACAGTTTAGCTTCGCAAAGATGGTTCTTGAAGTGCACGGAATTGCGGATTTGATCGTGGAGATTGCTGCGCTGCTGGGCATTAATGGTGATCCACCAAGGGCCGCGGCCGTCGATCTGACGGGCGGCGATCTTCCCCTGCTTGATCCAGTAGTGAACGAAATGGATGCTCACGCCGAGCTCGCCGGCGAGTTGCTTGACGGTGACTTCGTCGAGCCGTTGCAGGCGAGCGGCAGGTATGGCGTAGCGATAACGAATCCACTTGACCATGGTTGCTGTGAACGGCTTGCCCCTGGAGCTCGGAACACCTTGCGTGTTTAACGTCTGGGCAATCTGTTCGTCCGGCAGGGTATGCGACAGCGCTCGAACACGCTCGACAGTTTCGGCAGGATAGCGCAAGCGATCGGCGATGGGGACGCACCGCGTGACCGTGACGTCGCTGCAGGTGCCACCGTGCCAGCGGATATGCAAAACGACCTGCCGCAACGCGCGTAGGTCCTCGACGGTGATGTCGGCGATGAGCAGTCGCAGCATGCGCTTGCGATCCTTCGTCTCGGTGGTGGGTGCGCGCCACAGGCGCGGCAGGTCGCGCGCCAAGGCCAGGACCTTGCTTCGTTGCTCCGCCGTCAGGACGCGAGTCTTCTGTGCCTGGAACTTCGCCGCCTCGGCCCTGACCTCGTCGACGCGAGTCAGAGCCTCGTTCCATCGGCGTTCGAGGCTGGCGGCCACGAGACGGTTGGCGGGATCGACCTCCTCATAGCGGCGCTCGGCCAGGGCACACTCGTATTCGGCGCGCTCGATGCGCATTTGCCACTGGCGCATTACGGCCTGGTCGCGCTGCTCGAGTTCATCGACGGCGGCCAAGGCCAGCTCGAGTTCCGCGGGCTTCAGTGCCTTGAACATCTCCTCGCAGATCGCCTCGTCCAGCGAGTCTGTGCGGACGCTGAAGCAGCTCACGCTGGCCAGCGCCTCACGATGCGCCCAGTTGCACTCGTAGATTGGATAGAGGCCGCCGTTGCCACGATAGCGTACGGTCAGCGCGCGGCCGCAACTGCCGCAGATCAGCAGCCCTTGCAGCAGGGCAAGACCCTCGCGTGCGGCGCCGCTGAGCACGGTGCCCTCGCCGTTTGTACGGTTGCGCGCGAGGCGTTGCTGGTTCTGCTCGAATTCCTCCACGGTGATGTAGCCCTCGTGGTGGTCAGGCAAGTGGACACGCCAGTCCGGCGTGGGCATGGCCCGCATGTTCTTGCGCACCTCGCCGTCGGCGGTGATGCTCTTGGTGTACTGGTAGCGGCCGAAGACATAGGTGCCGGCGTACGAGGGATTCTTCAGCAGCCCAAGTACGCGCGAATGCGTCAGTCGGCCCCAGATGAGCTTGCCGGCCCAGGCGCCGCCGTAGGCACGCCTGGGAAAGCGAAGTCCGGACTGCGCAAAGCGCCTGACTACGGCATAGGCACTACCCGTTTCGCGAAACAACGTGAACACTAGCTGAACAGCCCCGCGAACTTCATCATCGGCATCGGGGACAATGCGGCCCTGGTCATCGTAGCAAAAACCCACGGGCAACGGGAACCGCAGTTCACCCTTGCGTGCCTTGTTCAGCTTGCCGCCCTGGAGGCGCCCGCGCAGGAAATGCAGCTCGGCCTGCGCCATCGTGCCCTTGAGCCCCAGGAGCAACCCATCGTTGAAGTCGCCAGGGTCGTACATGCCATCCGCATCGATGACCAACGTGTGGGTCAACGCGCACAGTTCGAGCAGGCGGTGCCAGTCCAGATTCGAGCGCGCCAGGCGCGACACCTCCAGTGCAAACACCGCGCCCACCTGGCCCATCGCCACATCCGATACCAGGGTCTTGAAGTCCTCGCGCCCGCTCGTCTGCGCACCCGATTGGCCCAGATCCCGGTCCAGCACGCGCACCGATCTCTGCGGCCAGCCCAGGGCCAAGGCCTTGTCCCGCAAGGCGTATTGTCGTTCGGTGCTCTCCTGGTTGTGCCGTACCTGCGCCAGGGTCGACTGGCGCACATAGATGTACGCCGGCTTGTTCAAGTGTGCGTCGGTGATCAGGGTGCTCATCGGTGGTCTCCATGGTCACGAGTGCGGAATCGTTGTCGACCAGGGCGATGAGCATGTTCGCGAGCAAGGTGGCGCCGTCGCGTATGTCGAAGTGGGCAGTGAGCGAAGCGGAGGGCTGGCTCACCGCTGTGCCTCACAGCGGCTGCCGCCGGCGCAACAGCTCGTGGTTGATTTGCGAGATCTCTTCCAGAATCTCGCGCACGCGAGCGTAGTTGGCTAGGTATTCGCTGACCACGGCAAGCTCTGCCTGGGGAACGTACTCCATATGCGGCGACTCGCCAGGGTGGCTGACCGACAGGTAAAACTTGGGCCCATGCCCCGGGCCGTTGGCGCATCGGCAGCGCGGGTTGCCACAGCGTTTGTAGCGCTCGATCAATGAACCGCGCAGCACCGTCTCCAGCGGCGGCAGCTTGCGCAGCAGCTGTTTGCGGCGACGCCTGAGTGAGGCGGGGGAGAGTTCTGTCATCTGGGGCGGACCACACAAATAACTGGTCCGAAGATAGTACATGAAAGGTCACCTGGCAAGTCCTCATCGAGAATGCCCCGAGAGCAGCTCAATCAACTCGATCAGGTCGCACAGCGTATCCAGGTTCAGCCGCCTCGGCGTGCCGAGCCGCTCATAGGCTTCAGGCGTTGCGCGATCGGTCCACTGCACGGGCACAGCAAAGCTCCCGCGGGAGGCTTCGCGCAGGATTAGCGTGTCAATGCCGCCGACACGCCGCTGCTTGAGGACTCGAAAGCGTTGCCCCCTGAGCGGATGGAACGGGTGTCGAATCTCTACCCATCCCGATGCTTCGTTGGGGGACTGTGCTGTTCGGATTGACCGTGACGACGGTGACGGACCGGCTGATCCAGCAGGCACTGCTGCAGGTGCTGCAGCCAGTTCTGGACCCGACCTTCAGCGAGCACAGCTACGGCTTCCGGCCCGGACGGCGTGCACATGACGCGGTACTTGCCGCGCAGTCGTACGTGCAGTCGGGACGGCGGGTCGTGGTGGACGTTGATCTGGAGAAGTTCTTTGACCGGGTCAACCACGACATCCTGATCGACCGTGTGCAGAAACGCATTGGCGACACCGGCGTGATCCGGCTGATCCGGGCGTATCTGAACAGCGGCATCATGGATGGCGGGGTGGTCCAGCAGCGGGATCAGGGCACGCCGCAGGGCGGGCCGCTATCCCCACTGCTGGCCAACGTGCTGCTCGATGAGGTGGACAGGGAACTGGAGCGGCGCGGTCATTGCTTCGTGCGCTATCCCGACGATGCGAATGTTTATGTTCGTAGCCGTCGCGCGGGCGAGCGGGTGATGGCGCTGCTGCGACGCCTGTACGGGCGACTGCAGCTGAAGGTCAACGAGACCAAAAGCGCAGTGGCCAGTGTGTTTGGTCGCAAGTTTCTGGGCTATAGCCTGTGGGTGGCTGCGGGCGGTGCGGTCAAGCGCAAGGTGGCGGCCAAACCGCTGCTGGCGTTCAAGCATCGCATTCGTGAACTGACCCGTCGTTCTGGCGGGCGCAGCATGCCCGAAGTGGTGGAACGGTTACGGTCTTATGTGCAGGGCTGGAAGGCGTACTTCCGTCTGGCGCAAACGCCTCGTGTCTGGCTGGAACTGGACAAGTGGCTGCGTCACCGGTTGCGTGCGATCCAGCTTGAACACTGGCGCCGTGGCACCACCATCTACCGGGAACAGCGCTGGGTGCACCCGATGACGTTGCGCGACAGGTGGCGGCCAACAGCCGCTGCTGGTGGCGCAATAGTGACCGGTTACTCAAGAGCGTGTTGACCATCGCCTACTTCGACCGGCTGGGTGTACCCCGACTCTCATAACCTCAACTTCCCGAACCGCCCGGTGCGGACCCGCATGCCGGGTGGTGTGGCAGGGGTACGGCCTCATGGCCGTCCCCTATGCCGATCTACATCTTTCCATGTGTGGAAATGTGCTGTCCAAAGCGGTACAAAGCCCTCTCTAACCACTCGAAAAAAACGCGAAACCACTCGCATACTGGCTCATTGGCCGTTTGCGTCAGTTTCGCGACGGGGTTATGTCTACAAAAAGAATGCGTCCGTCCGGGACGTGGGAATACATCATCCGGCGCAAAGGCACTCTGCCAAAGCCACTTTCTCTGACCGTCGATACAGAGGAGGAGGGCGACGCGTACGTCAGGAGGCTTGAGCAGATGCTCGACGCCGGCATATATCCGGACGACCTCGTTACTCGCCGTAGCGATCTGGTGACGGTTGACGATGTAATCCGCTCTTACATGACCAAGGTATCGCTGCCCGATTCGAATGTCTCATTGCTCAACACGCTGATAGGCCGATGGACGGGGCAGGCATTGACGGGCATCGACTATTAGTGGGCTGAGAGCTGAGTCAAGAGCATGAAGCGCAAAGACGTGATGGCGCCGTCGACCATCCGTCATTGCGTCGCTCGCACGATGCTTCGATTGCGGCGAGCGATCCGGCACGCCGGCACTGGCGACCAATCTATTGCGCTTTCCAATACGTTCGTTGAGCACCTGGACTGGAAAACGTGTGTGGACCCATATGATCGAACCCGCACGCTGTTTTTTCTGGATCCGCCGTATTGGAAGACGGAAGGCTCCGGCGTCCCGTTCCCCTATGAAGAATTCGTTGCCATGGCGGCCCGGTTGCGCAGCTTGAAAGGTAAAGCAATCACCAGCCTGAACGATCATCTGGCGATTCGGCAGGCATTCGAGGATTTTCACATTGAGACGATCGACATCAAAGTACACAGTGGGCGGTGGCGGCAGGGAGACGTCTCGCAGGGAAGTGATTATTTTTAGCTGGGATGATGCTGCGCAACCGTCCGGGCTCTTTTAACCGCGACGTCGGAGCTCTCGATTGAGGGCCCCGATCATCGAAGGCAAGTCCCATAGTTACCTCGGATGCCGGCGACGCTCACGAACCCAGAATCAGTCGGACCACGAGAAGCGGCGAGGAAGGATTGAGCGGCGTTGGCTGCATGCCCTGAATGGGCGAACTATCGCCTGAACCCTCACGGCAGCAAGGACAAATAGGAGAAGCCCAGAATTTACAGTGACCGATAGAGATGCGGCATCTTAAAGATCTCGGAAGCTAGGGATAGTGTTCAAAACACGCTCGGCGACACCGACCTGACAACGTAAGTATCGCCAAGTGAAATCAATGAGACGAAACGTGCGAATTCCGTGTTCTATTCAGCATAGATGGAGTCGCGCGGTCTGTGCTTCGGCTCGTCTGAGCCGAATCCGGACGCACTCATACCACGAATTCCTGCAGAATTCGGCGGCGTACCATCCAAAGATTGCTCAAGGCGAACAGCGTTTGCAATTGCTGCGTGTTCTTCGCCAATCCACGATAACGCACCTTGAGATGGCCGAACTGGCGCTTGATAACGCGAAACGGATGCTCCACCTTGGCACGAATACGTGCCTTCAGCCTTTCGCGTTCGTCAAGCAGTTGGCCCAGCGGTGTGTCCTTGTTCAAGGCACGACGCTTACCTGGACGCATGGCGATGTGCCAGTTGACCTTGACGTCTTGCATTTCCTCGCGCTTTTGCACGCCTTGGTAACCCGCATCGCCAAACACCTCGCGTTCGTCACCATGCACGAGCGCATGCGCTTGCGTCACATCGTTGACGTTGGCAGCCGTCCCCACTACCGTGTGCACGAGACCCGAGTCGGCGTCCACGCCGATATGACACTTCATGCCAAAGTGCCATTCATTTCCCTTCTTGGTCTGATGCATTTCGGGATCGCGCTCACCGCCCTTGTTCTTGGTCGAACTCGGCGCGGCAATCAGTGTGGCATCAACCGCCGTCCCTTCCTTAAGCATGTAGCCCTTCGCACTGAGCTGGGCGTTGACGGTCACCAGAAATTGCTCGGCCAACCGGTGTTGTTCCAGCAGATGCCGAAAGCGCAGGATACTGACCCGATCCGGCAATCGGCTCATGCCGCCCAGCTCGGCAAATTCGCGATACAGCGGTACGTCGTACAGCGCCTCTTCCATCGCGACATCGCTCAGGCCAAACCATTGTTGCAGGAAGTGGATGCGCAACATTGCTTCAATCGGAAATGGCCGGCGACCCGTCGCCTTGGTCGGCGCGTGCGGTTCTATCAGCGCCACGAATTCGTTCCATGGCACCACGCGCTCCATCTCATCCAGGAGCGCGCGCTTGCGCGTGCGCCGGTTCGTCAGGTCAAGATTCAGGTCGGTCTGTTTCATGCGCTCATTGTGCCAGGCAACCTCAGTCCTGAACATTCCACGTTGACTGAGTTTTGAACACCATCCCTAGGCTTGCAATAAATTTAGATAGTTCTTGGGTAAATATTTCGGCTTCTTCCGATTCCGGATTGTGCCCAGCATTCTGGATGATTTTGATTTGAGCATTCGGAATGAGTCTTGCGATTTCGAAGCTTTCTTCCGGGAGTGAAACGATATCATGTGAGCCGACCAGAACAAGCGTCGGAACCCTTATCTCAGAGATCCAAGGGCGTGAATCAAAATTCAGCATGGCAGCGCATTGACCATGATAGCCCTGCTCTGTTTGATAATGAGGGTTTTCGAGGTGTGCTCTCATAATGGCTTGGTACATGCCCGGCCGAGAAAGATGTTTGGATCCGAATGCCCACGGAATAATGCTTTCGGCCAAGAGATGTCGTGGCTCATCTAATTTATAAAGCGATTTTCTTACTTGTGAGAAATGCGAAAATGCCGTATTGATCTTGAAGAATGAGCTGCTAATCACGCCTGCCCGGATTTTTCAGGAAAGTTTCGCATAATATGCTGCGCGATGCATCCGCCCAATGAATGGCCCACAATTATGGGATATTTTATGGACAGATGCTCCATAAGGTTCAGAACATCTTGTGCCATCTGTTCCACGGAGTAGTCCCCTAGTGGCGCGTCGCTCTGTCCGGTCCCCCTATTATCGAGTGTGATTGTGTGGTATTTCTCCGACAAAACCGGCAGGACGGCTCGCCAAGCATTGTGGTCTGCAATTAGTCCATTTATTAAAATGACTGGCTGTCCTTTTCCGTGTGTTTCGTAATATATTCTGCAATCGTTGGAGATAAAGGAAGGCATTTTAAATTTCTAGTCCTGTATTGTAATGAATTTGGTCGGTTGAAAATAATGGATCATCGACGGTTAATTGGTCATATAGGATATCTGCCTGTATTGAATTGGAAAACACTGTTTATATTGATGACTAACTGGATAGTTAACAATTTGTTGGGTGATTGTAATCTTGTGGGCGGGCGCTGTCTAGCCTATTGGTGGGAGCGAAAGTTTTTTGGCATGAATATGCCATTTGCATATGGACGTCTTGAAAAACCTTCTAGGCTGCGAATCGCACTATCGCGAGAGGCACACGTATAATACTCAAACCTCCTCCCTTTCAGTATTCCTAAGATATGCAGGTGATCGTCGTCGGTTCTGGAAAACTCGCAACCGAGCTGCTGAACTCGCACAAGCTGGACAGTAGCTATGAAGTAAAACCGTGGTTCGACAAGGAACGCATTGATGTCAAGTCAGTTGTGGTCCATGCAGGATCGGGCCGAGAACTTGCTCGCGTGGCCGATTTCTGTCAGATTACGGCGTCGCCACTTATCGAGTTGTCCACAGGTTCTGAGATAGGGGAAAAGTCGCACAGCTTTCCGGTTGTCCTATGCTCGAACGCCAATATCCTGATGCTCAAGTTTATGTGCATGCTGGAGATGAGTGGCCATCTTTTCCGAGATTGCCAAATCAGCTTGGTCGAGTCGCACCAGGGAACAAAAACCTCAGTGCCGGGCACTGCTGTCGAAATCGCTCAGTCCATAGGCTTTCCGACTAACGGAATTCGTTCTGTGCGAGATCCAGACGTCCAACGAAATGAGCTCCAGATTCCTGACGGCCAGCTTGCTCGTCATGCGTATCATCGGATCACCATAGAGGACGGCGAATGCAGCCTCCACTTGGAATCCCGAGTCTACGGTTCGTCACCCTACGCGGATGGTGTGTCGCGAATTATTGAGACAATTAATCGCCGCAATCTTGAAAATCGGCTTTATTCGACTATGGAACTTGTGCGCAATGGTTGGCTATAAGCACCCAAATGACCGGGGGCTAACGCGAATCGTTGAGCAGATATTGGGCCGGCTACTGCAAGCTCTTCGTTAGTTGTCTGCGCAATGCATCAGCTATCTGCTGCAAGATGTCCGTAGCAATACCTGCGCATCAAGAGGGCCGATCACCGAATATCCGGACCCAGCCGCGCGGTCGACAACGATCACGGCTGCGCAGCGTGCTTGAGTTATGTCGCGGACGGTGTTGCATGCAGCATCAAACAGTCCCGCTGATTCACCACCCGGTACGACATTCGGTTCGAAGTTGTCGCTTATAGTCTCTTGTGTACAGTTGATAACTTCCTGGTGAATTTAACCAGAGTCGGGAGCTAAGCCGATGAAACGAGCATTCGCCCGCAGCAGCTCGTACTGTCATCGCTGTCGGCTTCTGCATCCGTGGCATAGTCCATCCTACATCCAGATATATCGCTGGATCGTGATCCTGACCAACACCTAATGACGCTGATCGACGAATTTTTGCCCCGTTACGATTTCCGGGAGCAACACGCCACGCTCATACACGCGCCAGCAAACGTCATTCTGGATTGCGTCACCCGCCAACGGGCGCAGGACGACCCAATCGTGCGGCTGGCCATCAGTTTGCGGGAGCTGCCATCGCGGCTCATGAATCGGTCGCACCGACGCCTCCTGGATTTCGGCGATTTCACGTTTCTCGGCCGCGACGGAGACCGCGGACTGGCGTTCGGGTTGACCGGCGCCTTCTGGCAGCCGGATTACGGTTTGCTCGACATCGGGTCGCCCGGAGCGTTCAAGGCGAATGACAGGACGGATGTCTGCCAGCTTGTCATGGGCTTCGCAGTCGAAACCACCTCGTCCGGCAGATCTGTCTTGAGTACCGAGACTCGCGTGTTTTGTCCGACTCCGGCAGTTCGTCGCAGATTTGCCCCTTACTGGTACGTCATCCTTCCGGTCAGTGGTCACATCCGGCAGCGTATGCTTGCCCGGATTCGGCAACAGGCCGAAAGTCTGGCTGGAGCACGGTGAGACTGGACCGGCACAAGGCAGCGATAAAATCCGACGTGTCGGGGCTTTTCTTTTTTCTACGCCTCATCGCTCATCGTGCCTCTCGCCTTCATCGCGCTTCCCGTTCAAGGTCGCCGGTCACGGCATTGCCTTGCACGTGTCCGCACGCTTTGCTGCTCACGCCGCTATAGTGCGCAGACGCCCAAGCCCGGCACTCCGACACCGACATGCGCATCCACGATACTGAACGCCGCTCTTTCTACCTGCGCGTGATCTACGCTTTATGCCTCGTCGGCGCCACCTGGACGCACCTGCAAGTGGCCTTGGCCCACGGCCTCTGGTGGGACTACGGCGGCGTCGCGTCCGGCACGCGAATCTACTGGACCTCGCTGCTGTTCATCGATCCATTGACGGCGCTGCTCCTGCTGCTAATCCCGCGAGCCGGACTGATCCTCTGCGTGGCTGTCATCGTGACGGACGTGGTGCACAATTCGTGGTTCGCACTACATCATCCGATCCGGATCGACCTGTACCTTTCGCAGATCGTGTTTCTGCTGTTCGTTGCACTCACGGTGCGTACAGCGTGGCGTGGCGCCGTTCGCCGACGCACCGCGCCGCGCATTGCCGATTGAATTGTCCAACTGTCCAATCGCCTGCTTGCCCGCCAATACCGAGACCGCATGTATCTACAACTCACCGGCACCGACGTACGCCTGCTTGGCTCGATGCATCTATTCCCTGCAACGAACCGCCGGACGCCGCCATGGATTGCCGAGGCCTATGACTGGGCCGAGGAACTGGTCTTCGAATCCGATCCGCCGACCATCCTGCCGTTTCTGAAAGCGCATTCGCGAAGCGATGCGGATCAACTGCGTCCTTTGCTCTCCGCCGACGTCTGGAATCAGCTCCAGGCCGTATGGCCCGTCGACGGCCCGCTGGCGCCGCTCACCGATTTGCGGCCGTGGGCCGCGCTGATTGTCGCGCCGACGCTGTTTCAGCAGGTCGTCGAAGGCGTCGAGCCGCGCATGCTGCGTTCGGCGATCGTGCAAGGCAAACCGTATCGGTATCTCGAGACTGCGGAGGAAGTGGCGGCGTCGCTCGAGTCGATTCCGCTGGAAGCCGTCTCAGCCGCGCTCGGCTTGCTGATCTCCGATCCGAAGGAGCCGCAACGCACGCTCGAACGCATGCACGCGGCCTGGCTGCATGGCGATCTGCAAGCCGTGCACGAGATCGCGATCGAGTCACCGATGTTCAACCTGCCCGGCATTCGCCACGCGATTCTCGATGCGCGCAATCACGCGTGGGCGGCGCGTGTGACGGCAATGCTCGAGCGGCCGGAGCGGACGCTGGTGGTCGTCGGCGCGCTGCATTTGTGCGGTCCAGGAAATCTGATCGAGCGTCTCGCGCGCCCCGTCGAGCCTGTTTTCCTCGGCGCATAGTGAGTTTGCTACGGGCGGGCGCACGAGCCGAACGTGGCGAAAAGCACACGGAATACACGCGACGTGTGAGAACCGGGCGCGCTCCGGCCGTGGCGGCTGAGCGCCACCGAAGCCAGGCCGCGCGTGCAAGCGATGCACCGCGTAATTCCGCGAGATTGGCGCGGCGTAGCCTGACCCACGAGATTTGCGCGGCATAGCCTAAGCCCGCCTGGCGCGGCATAATTCCGCATCGCCGCCGCCGCCCCGGTGCGCCCCCTTTTTGAAGCCTTTTCATGACCGAACCGCAGCACACCGCCGCCACGCCGCTGGCGCAACTCGAATGGCACTGGAAAGCCTTCGACGACCTTACCACCGCCGAGGTCTATGCAATGCTGGCCGCTCGCAGCGCGGTGTTCGTCGTCGAGCAGAACTGCCTTTATGCCGATATCGACGGGCTCGACACGGAGGCCTGGCACCTGTTCGCCTTCGGTCCCGGCGAGCGCCGTCCGCCGCTGGCAGGTTATCTCCGCGTGCTGCTGCCGGACGCGGGAGATACCGATATCCGCATCGGCCGCGTATTGACGACGGCGGAGTTCCGCGGCATCGGACTCGGCAACGCGATGCTCGAACGCGCGCTGGCTCACATCCGCGCGCAGTGGCCCGGCACGCCGATCCGTTTGCATGCGCAGGCGCATCTGCAGGCTTTCTATGGCGCTTTCGGCTTTGCGCCAATCTCGGACATTCACGAAGAGGACGGCATCCCGCACGTGTGGATGCGTTCGCTCTAAGCTTCGACGAAGCCCGGCGCAGGCGCGCCGGCCGCATTCAACGCTTTGAACGTTTCAGCGTCAGCGTCGCGCGCTCGCGGCCACCGAGGGAGCTTGCGTCAGGCGTGGCGCGCCGGCGCCGCGTTCGCCACGCAGGCGTCCGCGCGCCGATAGCCGCATCCAGTGACGCAATGCCAGCAGGGCGCCGATTACGCTCATCATCGAACCCGGAATCCACAGCAGCAGTCCGCCGATCTGCTGATCGCGCATCGGGCTCAGCCACGTGAAGGCGCGTCCGCAGATCGAATAGATCGGATACAACTCGCGCGGCGAAAAGAAAATGAATGCGCCGAGGATGATCTGCGGCGGAATCGCGGCGATCACCACCAGCACGCGCTTGCCGGGCGACAGCCGCGCCGGCGGCGCCGGGCGCGGATCGAGCACGAGCCACCAGAACAGCAGGCCGTCGATCACCATGCTCCAGTTCATCACGCGGTAGAGCCGCCAGTCGAGCATCGCCACGAAATGAATCGGCGACATCAGCCAGAAATAAATCAGCCCAACGAACAATGTGACTGCAACCACCGGATGCATCACCACGTCGAGCACTTTGCGCACCACGCGGGTTTGCAACGCGGGCCGCACGAAGCCTTGGCGCCAGCTGAACGGAATGCCCGCACGCAATGCGGCGCCCGGATACGACAGCGCGATGAAGAAGGGCCCAAGATGATGCAGCACCAGATGCTGCGCGCGATGCATGAAGAACTCATGCTCGAAGAAGTAATCGAGCCGCGTATGCAGCGCGACATACAACGCGGCCAGCCCGAGCCAGAAGGAAATGCGCCGGGCGATCGATACCTTCGCCTTGCGTGCGCCACGCACAAACAGGATCGCGGGCACCAGCAATGCGATCACGACGGTCGGCGAGAACTCCCAGGGATCGAGCCAGTAGAGCAGGTTCATCGTGCGTCGTTGTGGTTGTTACTTGGTCTGTGCGGGCGATTTGACGGTGAACGGCGTGTCGAGCGTTTCGCCGTCGGAGAACTTCAGCGTCAGATGCACGGTGTCGCCCGGCTTCACCGTGTGCTTCGCGTCTTCGAGCATCACGTGGTAGCCGCCCGGCGCAATCGCGACCTGGCCGTGCGCGGGCACCGTCAGCTTGTCGACCATCACCATCTTTTGCGTCGAGCCGTTCGACACGGTTTGATGCAGCATCGCGTCGCCATAGTCGTTACTGGAAATATCGACGAGGTCGATCGGCTTGTCGCTCGCGTTCACCAGCGTCACGTAGCCCGCGGCGGGCAGATTGTTCGGCAGCCAGCGAACCCACGCCTCCCTGGCGCTGATCGCTTGAGCGCCGCCCGCTTGCGCGCCTGGGGCGAAACCGAACGAAAGGGCGAGGGCACAACTCAATGCGGCAAACGTCTTGATCTTGATCGACATGGGTGGACTCGGGAAAGGTCAGGAGCGGTCTTCAATGATACGGCGCAGGTCCTGCGCGATCGCGTCGGGCGTGTCGTAATCGGTGGCCAGCAGGCGCGCATGGCCTTGCGGGTCGAACACGTAGACGGCGGAGCTATGCGTGACTTCATAGTTGTCGTTGGGGTCGCGCTTTTCCATCTGATAGGCGACCCGGTAACGCTTGGCGAGCGATTCGATTTGCCAGTCGGTGCCGGTCAGCCCTTCGGCGTGTTGCGAGTCGAAGGCGCCGACGTAATCGTGCAATGCCTTGGCCGTGTCGCGCGCCGGATCGACGGTGATGAACAGGATGCGCGCTTTTTGCGCGTCCGGGCCCAGCTTGCCCAGCACCTGCATCAGACGGGCCATGGTCTCGGGACAGACATCCGGACAATGCGTGTAGCCGAAGTAGACGAGCGACGTGCGGCCTTTGAATGAATCGCCGGTGACGGGGCGCCCTTCGTCGCCGGTCAGCGAGAAATCCAGATCCGGCAAGTGGCCGGTCACGTCGGTCAACTGCCACGGCTCGGCGCGATGCGTGCAGCCGGCTAGCGTAGCCAGCGCGCCCACCATGACGGTCAGCGCGAACAGGCGCCTGGACCACGCCCGGCGTGGTGATGCAAGGTTCGGTTGCTGGCGTCGAGATGAGATGTTCGGGAACAAAGCAGGGTTCAATGACTCGATTGAAGGGTGACACATGAGGTGGCACACGAGCCGATACCTCAGCGGACACAGTGCGCTTCGCACAAAGCGCGCGGCCCTTCATAGTGTGCAAATATGGCCGTAACCGGAGTGGTCTGCGTGGCTGCGACTGTATCGCAAATTAGCCGGCGGCGTGGCGCAGCGCCCGTTGGCGCGCGGCTTGCGAGGCAATTTGACGCAGGCGGCTGAAAGCTGGATGAAGCCGGATTGTTCTCTTTTTGAACGCAATCCACGCTGGCGTCGGCTCGCACGCCGCGGCCGGGCTTGTGTCCTGGCTTACTTTCTCGAAAAATGGTTGGATGCGCGGTAAGATGCGCACACTTTTCCGGCCGCAGAAGGCTGAAAGGCAAAACTAACCGATGCAAGCACTTCCGGCAGTTCTGTCTCCGAGCGAGACGGCATTTTTCTTCGACTTCGACGGCACGCTCGTCGAACTCGCGCCCACGCCGGACGGCGTGCTGGTGCAACCCGAGGTCATCGTTCTGTTGACCGAGTTGCGGCGTCTGACGAATGGCGCAGTGGCGATCGTGTCGGGTCGCGGCATCGATAGTATCGACGCTTTTCTTGGCATGCCCGATCTGCCGATCGCCGGTCTGCACGGCGCCGAGCGGCGCGACGCGAATGGCGACACGCAGCGTATCGGCTTTCACGACGAGCGCCTGTTGCGCATGGAGCAGGTGCTCGCGCAGGTCGTCAACTCGAATCCCGGCATGCTGCTCGAGATCAAGGGCGCGGCGCTCGCGCTGCACTATCGCAATGCGCCGGATCGCGAGCCGGCGGCGCGTGCGGCAACCGAGCGGCTGGTCGCCGATTACGCCGGCTCCTATGTATTGCAGCCCGGCAAAATGGTCTATGAGATCAAGCCGAAAGACGTCGACAAAGGCCGCGCGCTGCGCGCGTTTCTCGACGAGCCGCCGTTCGTCGGCCGTTTTCCGGTATTTGCCGGCGACGATCTGACCGACGAGAAAGGCTTTGCTGTCGTCAATGAGCGCGGCGGCCTGTCGATCAAGGTCGGTGCGGGCGATACGATGGCGCATACGCGCCTCGAGTCGGTGGCGGCATTGCTCGAATGGCTGGCGTCGATTGTCGCGGCGGTGCGCGGAGCATGATGACCGCGCTGCATCGCTCAACGTACATAACGTATTTCAAGTACTGCATCGGGAATCGCGCTTCATGAGCCGACTGATCATCGTATCGAACCGGGTCGCGCCGATCTCGGAGGGAGGGCCGGCGGCAGGGGGCCTGGCGGTCGGCGTGTACGACGCGCTGAAGGAAACCGGCGGCATGTGGTTCGGCTGGAGCGGCGACGTGCTCAGCTCGGGCCAGCCGCAGATCAAGGTCGAAGAGCGCGGGCCGGTGACCTTCGCGACTATCGCGCTGATGCGCCGCGACTACGACCAGTACTACCGCGGTTTCTCGAACGCGACGCTGTGGCCCGCGTTCCACTATCGCGCCGATCTGCTGCAATACGATCGGCACGATTTCGAGGGCTATTGCCGCGTCAATGCATGGCTCGCGCAGCAACTCGTGCCACTGTTGCGCGAGGACGATGTGATCTGGGTCCACGACTATCACCTGATTCCGTTTGCGCAAGCGTTGCGCGCGGCCGGCGTGAAGAATCGCATCGGGTTTTTTCTGCATATTCCGTTTCCGGCTTCACAGGTCCTGCTTGCGGTGCCGCCGCATCGCGAACTGGTCGAAGCGTTGTGTTCGTTCGATCTGCTCGGGTTCCAGACCGCACCGGATCTGCGCGCGTTCTGCGACTACATCGTCAACGAGGCGAACGGCACGATCGATGTATCAACTACGGGCCCGCTGACCATCCACGCGTTCGGCCGCACGCTGCGTGCGGCGGCTTACCCGATCGGTGTCTATCCGGACGAGATCGCCGAGCTCGCGAAAGCGGGCGAGCGCGGCAAACCGGTGCGCACGATGAAGGCGACGCTGCATTCGCGCAAGCTGATCATGAGCGTGGACCGGCTCGATTATTCGAAGGGGCTGGTCGAGCGTTTCCGCGCGTTCGAGCGGCTGCTCGAACATGCGACGGCGCAGCGCAACAAGGTTTCGTTCCTGCAAATCGCCCCGCCGACGCGTGCCGACATGAACGCGTACCAGGACATCCGCCTGCAGCTCGAAGGCGAGTCGGGCCGTATCAACGGCCGCTTTGCCGAGCTGGACTGGACGCCGATTCTCTACATCCATAAGCAGTACGAGCGCTCGGTGCTGGCCGCGCTGTTTCGCACCGCGCACGTCGGCTACGTTACGCCGTTGCGCGATGGCATGAACCTCGTCGCCAAGGAGTACGTGTCGGCGCAGGATCCCGAAAATCCCGGCGTGCTGGTGCTGTCGCGCTTTGCCGGCGCGGCGCAGGAGCTGGACGGCGCGCTGATCGTCAATCCGGTCGATATCGACGGCATGGCCGACGCGCTGGCCAGGGCGCTGCAGATGCCGCTCGCGGAACGCCAGGCGCGTCACCGCGACATGATGGTGCAGTTGCGCGAGAACAATGTGTCGGTGTGGCGCGATAACTTCATGCGCGATCTGCAGAGCGTCGATGGTGCAAAGAGCACCAGGAGCGTGAAAGCGCGTGCAGCTTCGGGCAAGCGGGCAGCGCGCGAAACATTGGCCGAATAGGCCGCTATAAAGGCCGTTCGCGGCTGGTCCGGAAAACAAAAAAGCCGCTCGAAAGCGGCTTTTTGGTTGCTTTTTGATTGCTTCTTTCTGGGTAGCGCCGGGCGCTACGCACTTCAAGCCACGTGCTGTTCGTCGACCTTCTTGCCGCCGACATGCAGCGTGGTGCCCTTGCCATATTGCTTCGAAAGCAGGTCGCGATATAAGCCCGGACGCGAGCGCAGTTCTTCTGGACTGCCGTCATCAATAACTTTGCCCGTGCTCATCACAATGATCCGGTCGAAGTTGTTCAGCGTCGACAGCCGGTGCGCGATCGCAATTACCGTGCGACCCACCATCAGCCGGTCGAGCGCCTTCTGGATCGCTTCCTCCGACGCGCTGTCGAGTGCCGAGGTGGCTTCGTCGAGCAAGAGGATCGGCGCGTTCTTCAGAATCGCCCGTGCAATCGCGATCCGCTGACGCTGACCGCCGGACAGCTTTACACCGCGATCGCCGACGATCGTATCGAAACCTTCCGGCATCGCCTCGATGAAATCCGTGCAGCGCGCCTCGCGCGCGGCGGCGAGCACTTCTTCGCGGGTCGCCTCAGGCCGGCCGTACGCGATATTCTCGTACACCGTGCGATGGAACAGCGAGATATCCTGCGGCACCAGTGCGATCGCGTGGCGCAGGCTGTCCTGGGTGATCGCGGCGATGTCCTGGCCGTCGATCCTGATCGCGCCGCCTTGCGTTTCGTAGAAGCGCTGCAGCAGCGCGAGCACGGTGGATTTGCCCGCGCCCGACTTGCCGATCAGGCCGACCCGTTGGCCCGGTTCGATATGCAGATCGAAGTGATCGAGAATCGGCCGGCGGTGCGGATAGGCGAACGTCACGCCTTCGAAATGGACCCGGCCGCCTTGCGGCACGAGCTCGGTCGCGTCGCCGCGGTCCGGCATGCCGTGCGGTTCGAGCAGCGTGCGCACCGCTTCCGCGAGCCGCGCGACGTGCTGCGTCACGTCGACGAGCGCCACGGCCAGATCGCGCGTGCCGTGCAGGATCGTGAAGCCGAGCGAGCTGACCAGCACGATGTCGCCGGAGGTCGCCTTGCCTTGATCCCACAGCCACAGCGCCCAGCCCAGCAAGCCGGCCGACAGCAGCGCGGTGATCACCGCGTGCAGCAGGCGCAGCTTTTCCAGATACAGCAGGCTCTGCTGGCGGGCATCCATTTCCGCTTTGACCGTCGCGCCGAAACGCTGCTGTTCGCGAAACGTCATGCCGAAGGCGCGCACGAGGCCCATGTTGCTGATTACGTCGACCAGCTCGCCGTCCACCGACGCCGCTTTGGTCGCGAAGTGGTGATGCCGTGCCGAACCGCGGCCGGCAAGTTTGTAAAGCACGACCGACAGAATTGCCGAGCACAGCATCAGGCCGGCTGCCATCAGCGGATTCACCGCGATGATCATCACGATCGCGCCGAGCACCGCTATACAGGGCGGCAGCACGTTCCACGCGGTGGTGTTCTCGGCGGTGTAAACCGCGTTCGAGGTTGCCGTGATGCGGCTCGCGAGCATGCCGGGCTGTTTCTCGGCGTAGTAGGTGGGCGAATGGCCGCTCAGATACTGGAACAGGTCGCGCCGCAAGTCGCCGGTAACAGCAACGAAGGTATGCGCGGCGACCCAGCCGCCGACCCGCCACAGCAGGTTGTCGGCGGCGATCAAACCGACGAGGATGGCAAATGCCCCCCACAGCGGGCCGGGATGATGCCGGCCTTCGCCGAGCACGTCGATCAGATGTTTGATCGCGTATTGCGAAGCGAGCGCACAGCCGACGGCCGCGATCACGCTGCACAGGACGATCGCATGCGCGAGCGGGTGGCGGCGGATAAAGCGGAAGAGAAACGCAAGCGGCCGATGCGCATAGCTCGCGAGCTTTGCGTTGTGGGCATTACGCTGGGCGACGGTTGAGTGTTCCAATTGATCGTGAGGTCGGAGTGTTTCAGGTTGTGCATGCAAGGCACGGGCCACGGCAAGTTGCTCGCCGCGAAGCCGATGCTTCGCATTGTAAACATGCAAAAGCGATTGCGCCCTGTGTATCCGGCGCGTTGACGCGACTGATTTCGCGATAGACATCCGCGACCTACCATTGCTCGACCAGCCGACGGGGCGCTGGTTCACGCAGGCTGCGGAATATTTCGGGATATAATTACAAATTGCATTCAATTTTGCCGGTGCGTTTCTTCAACGGATGCCGGCAAAGTTCGCGGTGGCTCTGCATGCGCCGCGTTCGATCTGCGCGCCGCGAGCCAGTCGCTAATGTAGAACTGTCTTAGAAAACAAGGGTTTGCAAAGTGTTTCGCGTTTGTAACAACGTAAAGACTTTGAAATGTTGTGCTGCAGCGCAAATTCCGGCACCGATAATGCAGCCTCTGTTGGCCCAGCGAAATATCTGACAGTTTGTCAACGTAGGTGTTGCGTGTGCGTTTACCGGCACATGCGCAGACGGTGACGACATCGATCTGGGCTCACTACCCAAGCGATCCATCGCAGGATTTCTCGAAAGAAACAGGCCCGTGCCGGGATCAACCGGCAAGACTGCCCTGGCGAGCAAGCGAGTCGCTTTTAACCAAACGCAGTACTTTTGCCTGATTTTTTACGAGGAGTTCTCCATTATGCGAATCGCTCAAATCGCTCCGTTGCACGAGGCGGTTCCTCCCAAGCTGTATGGCGGCACGGAACGTGTGGTGTCCTACCTGACCGAAGCACTGGTCGAACAGGGCCATGACGTGACGCTTTTTGCGAGCGGCGATTCGCAGACCTCGGCGAAACTCGAAGCTTTCTGGCCGCAGGCGCTACGCCTCGACCCGACGATTCGCGACGTGATGGCGCCGCACATGCTGCTTCTCGAAGAAGTGCGCCGCCGTGCGGATGAATTCGACGTGCTGCATTTCCACATCGATTACTACCCGTTCTCGCTGTTCGCCCGTCAGCCGGTGCCGTTCCTGACCACGCTGCATGGCCGTCTCGATCTGCCGGAATTGCAACCCATCTTCAATACGTTCAGCGACGTGCCGGTGGTGTCGATTTCGGACAACCAGCGCATCCCGCTGCAACAGGCGAACTGGCTGCAAACCGTCTATCACGGTCTGCCGGAAAACCTGCTCACGCCGATCAAGGACGTCGAGCCGGGCTACCTCGCGTTCCTCGGCCGCATCTCGCCGGAAAAGCGCCTGGACACGGCGATCCGTATCGCTGAACAGGCTGGCATGAAGATCAAGGTTGCTGCCAAGCTCGACAAGGCTGACCGCGCGTATTACGACGAAGTGATCAAGCCGCTGATGGCGCTGCCGCACGTCGAATACATCGGCGAAATCAGCGAAGCCGAAAAAACCGAATTCCTCGGCAATGCGCACGCGCTGCTGTTCCCGATCGACTGGCCGGAGCCCTTCGGTCTGGTGATGATCGAGGCAATGGCTTGCGGTACGCCGGTGATCGCGTTCAATCGCGGTTCGGTGCCGGAAGTGATCGAAAACGGCGTGTCGGGCTTTGTCGTCGAAGACGAAATCAGCGCGGTCGCTGCCGTGAAGCGTCTGCACACGCTGCCGCGCGCCACGGTGCGCAAGGCGTTCGAATCGCGCTTCTCGTCGAAGGTGATGGCGCAGAACTACGTCGCCACTTACGAGGAGCTGCTGCGTCAGAAGCACCGTACGGTGCTGCGCGAAGTCAACGCCGGCTAATACCTGGTTGGTCAAGGCGTGGTAAAAACACGGTAAAAAGCAGTAGAAGCCGGCTTGCGGAGTGCTTCCGCCAGCTGCCAGCAACGCCCCGCGTGCGTCATGCCCGCGGGGCGTTGTTGCATGCGCGCCGCGTTTTTTCGCGCCAGCGGCAGAAAGTACGGTTTTCGGGCCGGCAAGCGTGAGTCTCCCTCCGTAATATCCCTATAATGGCCGAGCCGCAAATTTGGCTGCGGCGCGCTGACGAAAAGGAGGATGCCTTGGCGAGAACGAAAGAGACGCGTGCGAACGCGGCGCCCGGCGCCGGAACGATTTTCGCGTTGCGCGCCATCGGTCTCGTGCTTCTGACTCGCTGGCTTTTTTCGATGGCGCAGATGGATCTGGGCGCCTCGCTGGCGGCGATGGTGTCGTCGCCGTGGGCGTGCATCAATCTTGTCTTCCTGTTCCTGCTGATTTTTCTGCCGGGCGCCCGCGCGTTGGCCGAGCGGCCGTTTCATCCGTTGCCGCAATGGCTGCGGCAGGCGCTGCGTCTGTTTGCTTTCCTCGGGTTCCTGTTCGCAGCGTGGTCGGTCGGCGCCTTTGCGGCAAGCGCGGGTTGGCGGCGCGCCGCGCAAGCGGTGGCGGCCACCAATGGCTGGCTACTGGCCGCGCCGGCGTTGTACGCGGCCGTCATGTGGATCTGCCGGCCGCGCGCGCTGTGGCGCACCAATATTGCCGCACGACGCTTCGCAATTGGCCGCTACGCGGTCGCGCTCGATCCGGCGACGCGTACCGTGGTCGTGTGGGCCGAGCGTCGTAAGGTCGGTCAGTACGATGCACGTGAGTTGTCCGTGCGTTGGCCGGCAGGGCAGGGTATGACGAGCCCGCCGACGCCAACGCCTGCAGTGGCTTTCGGCGGCACTGTCGGTGAGCCGGGCGTGACTTCGGCGCCGGTTAGGGCGGCTGCTACGGCTTCGCTTGCTCGCGACGGCTTCGGCCGGCGGCCGAAAATCGAATTGCTATGGGATTCGCCGGCTGCGGCGGGTCACAACCGGCAAACCGTGTTCCGCGCCGCGCTCGCTACTGAAGGCGATCGGGTCGCCGCTCGGGCGCTCGATATGTCGTTGCGGCAAGTTTGAATCGGGCAGTTCGAGCAAATCGACGGCGCCTGCGGTCCGAAGCATGCATAGCGTAGAAAGCCCATACTGAGCATCAATGAGGCAACGCCGCCCGGCGCGTCCAGCGCGAATGCGGGCGAGTGAGAAATACATCGATCGTGTCGCGTCCTTTTACAGGAGTCGCTATGCTGGTTCGCTGGTTGTTTGCCGCCGTTCACCTGCTTGCTTATGGCTTTGCGCTCGCGTCGATTCTCCGGCGCACCTGGGCGCTGCGCCGCGCCACTGTCCCTGCCGCGTTACGGTCCGTTTTCCGTGCCGACACTGGGTGGGGCATCTCGGCACTGTTCCTGATCGTAACCGGTTTGATGCGCGCCTTCGGCGGCTTCGAAAAGGGCGCCGACTACTATCTTCATGAGCCGCTGTTTCACGTCAAGATGACGCTGCTCGTGCTGATTCTCATCCTCGAAGTCCCGCCGATGCTCGCCCTAATGCGTTGGCGTGCCGCACTTCGCAAAGGCAGTCCGCCGGATCTGCGGCGAGCGCGCAGGTTCGCCCATATCAGCGTGATCCAGACGGTGTTGCTGATCGCGATGGTGTTCGCCGCATCGGGGATGGCGCGCGGCATCGGGTTGCCGGTGGGCGTGGTCTAATCTCGGGCACGCTTGTTGTTAGAGCATTAGTGGATGAGGATGCAGATACGACCGACGCGAGTCTCAAAGCGGGAGCGCCGGCGTGCAAAGCGTGTCGTAGCCTGCTGCTCACCGGCGCCTCCGTCTCGCACAACTAAAGCAATTTACTTCCCCACCAGCAACGTCGAATCGTCCGTCCGATTTGCCTTCGCGCCAGTGGTTTTGTGCATGACCTCCGAATCGGCCAGTCCCTTGATCAGCTCCAGCGCCTGACGTTCGAACAAGCGGCGGTACAGGCCGTTCTCGAGCTTGATCAGCGTCTCGTGGTCGCCTTCCTCGATGATCTTGCCCTTGTCCAGCACCAGCAGCCTGTCGAGCGCTCGCACAGTGGAAAGACGGTGCGCCACCACCAGCGTCGTGCGGCCCGTCATCAGCCGCTCCATCGCCTGCTGGATCAGTACTTCGCTTTCGCTGTCGAGGCTCGACGTCGCTTCGTCCAGAATCAGGATCGGCGCGTCAGCAAGGAACGCCCGCGCGATAGCGACCCGCTGACGTTCGCCGCCCGAGAGTTTGATGCCACGCTCACCCACCAGCGTGTCGTACCCGTCGGGCAGCGCCGCGATGAAGCCATGAGCGCTGGCGAGCCTTGCCGCGCGTTCGATCTCGGCACGGCTCGCGCCGGGCCGCGCATACGCGATGTTCTCGGCAAGCGACCGATGAAACAGCACGGGCTCCTGCTGAACGATTGCAATCTGGCTGCGCAACGATGCTTGCTGCACACGGGCGATGTCCTGGCCGTCGATCGTGATCCGGCCTTCCGAGATGTCGTATAGCCGCTGGATCAGCTTGATGAACGTCGTCTTGCCGGACCCTGAATGCCCGACCAGCCCCACGCGTTCGCCCGGGGCAATGCGCACGGAGAAATCGTCATAGAGCGGCGTCGCGTTCGCGCCATAGTGGAAGGCGACATGTTCGAAGCGGATCTCGCCCCGGCCGATCGAGATCGGACCCGCGCCGGGTCGGTCTTCGATGCCGAGCGGTTGGCTCTCCAGCGACACCAGTTCTTCCATGTCGTTGACCGAGCGCTGAAGGTTGCGGATATGCATGCCCACTTCGCGCAGATAGCCCTGCAGCATGAAGAACATCGTTAGCGCGAACGTGATGTCGCCGACGCTTGCCTCGCCACGCGCCCACAGCAGCAGCGCCGCGCCGAGGATCGCGGATTGAATTGCCACCAGCATGCCGCCCTGTACGCCGCCATTGATCGTGCCGCGCATCCACGTGCGGCGCGTGCGATGACGCCATTTGCCGATCACACGGGCAAGCAGGCGTTCTTCGCGGTCTTCGGCGCCGAATGCCTTCACCACGCCGTTGCAACTGACCGCATCGGCGAGCGCGCCGCCCATGCGCGTATCCCATGCGTTCGCAAGGCGCGCGGCGGGCGCGACGAAGCCGAGCGACAGCGCAACCGTCACCGCGATATACAAGACAGAGCCGACACCGACGACCGCGCCCATCAAGGGCCAGCGCATGCCCAGCAACACCGTCGCGCCGACCAGCATGACCAGCGACGGGAACAGTGCGATCAGCAGCGTGTCGTTGAGCAAATCGAGCGCCCACATACCGCGCGTGATTTTGCGCACCGTGGATCCGGCGAAGCTGTTGGCGTGCCAGTCGGTCGAAAAGCGCTGCACCCGATGAAACGCATTCGCGGCGATCTCGCTCATCATCTTGAGCGTCAGCTTGATGATGTTGAAGAAAACGCCCTGACGAAGCAGGGTGGCGCCGAGCCCGAGTGCGCTCAGCACGCAGAAGTCCGTGAGCGCCGCGTGCCAGACGTTGTCGTTGCCGGCCGAGCCTGACGCGATCGCGTCGACGAGCCGCCCGGCGAACATCGGCGTGAGCACGTCGGCCAATGCCGAGAACAGCACCAGCACCGTAATGGCGAAGATGCGCCAAGGCTGCCGGACCCAGTGACGGAAGGTGAAGCCGAGGACGTCCTTGAAGGCTTGTCCGCGAAAGTCGAGTTTTTTTCTGGTCATTTGCCACGACCCGGTGGCGCATGAGCGCACCGAGGTTCCAGTCAGAAGCGAAAGGACGAGACAGTCGGAGGGCGCCAGAAAGTACTGGCAAAAAGACTGCGGACTGTCTGGGAATTGCGCGGGAGCCTGTTCAGGCAGAACCGCGTGTGCGGCGATTTAACGTCGCGAGAATGGCCACGAGACGACCATGCCAGGGACGGCGATATGCACTGCGAACATGTGACGCCTCCCTGTAGTCGATGAGGTGAAGAGGATGTAAGACGGGGCGAGTGCCCGAAAGCTGACTATAGCAGCACTCTTAAGCGGTCGCAATCGTACGAAGATTCGCTGTTGACTTCGAACTGGGACAGTGCTCTCGCGTTGCTATGTGCTGACGTGATCACCGCGGCATAGGATGCGAAATCCCGCAAAAAGAAAAGGGCTCACGTATTTCTACGTAAGCCCTTTATTCTTCGGTGATCGACACACCAAGATTCTGGTGGGTAGTACTGGGATCGAACCAGTGACCCCTGCCGTGTGAAGGCAGTGCTCTACCGCTGAGCTAACCACCCGAAGAGAGCCGAATTATGTCAGGGATTTACCCACTCGTAAAGTACTTTTTAAGTAGTTTGCTCATCCGCGGCCGGCGCGGGTTCCAGCCTCCACACGCTCTTACCCTTGACCGCCTTGTCGAGGCCGTCGAGCACGGCCTGATGCGCGGCGAGTTCGTCGTCGCTGGCGGCGATCACCACCAGCTCCAGCGAGTCGAGCGCGACGCGCGGCGCGTGCGCATCGCCGCCGGCGTGCGCGTCGCCGAGCATGTCGATGACGAGGCTTTCCTGGCCACGCGTCATCGCCAGATAGACTTCCGCGAGCAGTTCCGAGTCGAGCAGGGCGCCGTGCAGCGTACGGTGCGCATTGCTGATGCCGAAGCGGTCGCACAGCGCATCGAGTGAATTGCGCTTGCCCGGGAACATCTGCTTGGCGCGCGCCAGCGTGTCGATGATCTCGCCGCAGTAGGTGCTGACCGGCGGCAAACCGAGCAGCGCGAATTCGACGTCGAGAAAGCCGATGTCGAACGGCGCGTTGTGAATGATCAGGTCCGCGCCTTGAATGAAGTCGCGAAACTGGTCGGCGATCTCGGCGAACTTCGGTTTGTCGCTGAGGAACTCAGTGGTCAGCCCGTGGACGGCCAATGCGCCTGGATCGCTGTCGCGTTCCGGGTTGATGTAGAAGTGCAGGTTGTTGCCTGTGAGCCGGCGGTTCAGCAGTTCGACGCAACCGAGTTCGAGAATCCGGTCGCCGGTGCGTGGATTCAGGCCGGTGGTCTCGGTATCGAGGATGAGTTGACGCATGTCGGATTAGCCTGCGCGAAAAAAATCAGCAAAAAAGAAGGGCGCGCGTGCGTGTGGCGCCGCGGGCATCGAGGCGGGCATCACATCTCTGCAAGTGACGCGACGCCGCGATTGGCCAGTTGATCGGCGCGCTCGTTTTCCGGGTGGCCGTTGTGACCGCGCACCCAGCGCCATTCGATTTCGTGTTGCGCGACCAGCGCATCGAGCCGCTTCCACAGATCGGCGTTCTTCACCGGCGTTTTCGCCGCGGTCATCCAGCCTTTCTTTTTCCAGCCGTGAATCCACTCGCTGATGCCTTTCTGCACGTATTGCGAGTCGGTGTGCACGACCGCTTTGCATGGGCGCTTCAGCGCTTCGAGCGCGGCGATCACGCCCATCAGTTCCATGCGGTTGTTGGTGGTATTGGCTTCGCCGCCGAACAGCTCTTTTTCCTGGTCGCCGAAGCGCAGCAGCGCGCCCCAGCCGCCGGGGCCAGGGTTGCCCTTGCAGGCGCCGTCGGTATAAATGTCGATGAGATCGGAAGTCATTGGGTGTGGTTACGTGTGTTCGGTGTGGCGGCGGGCGCGAGGCCCGCGGCGAGGACGGGTTTTTTCACTTTCAGCGGGCCGACGAGGCGCATGCCGCGCACGCGCTTGATCGCCTTGATCATGTATGTAGCGCCGAAAATCGGCCACCAGCGGTCGCCAGCGGCTTCCATGAAGCCGTAGCGCGAGAGCCACTGATCGCTCGCAAGCGGCGGACGATAACAGCCGAAGCGCCCGCGTTCAAGGTCGAAGCCAAGCAGCTTGATCCAGTCTTTCAGGCGCGTGAACGCAATCAGATCGACTGCAGCGGGTACGAACGGCCGGCCGGTCATCTTGCCGACCGACTGCCGCGCGCCCCACAGCGACAGCGAATTGAAGCCGAGAATGATCAGTTGCCCTTCGGGCATCAGCACGCGCTCGGCTTCGCGCAATAGCCGGTGCGGGTCACTGGTGAATTCCAGCGTGTGCGGCATCACGATCAGATCGACGCTTTGTGCTTCGAACGGCAAGTCGAGCAGATCGCACCACACAGCGCTGCGCCCGGCCGGCGCGGGCAAACCTTGCGGGGCGCCGCTGCCAAAGCCGTTGCGCCCTACGCCGCGCGGAAAAGTGTAGGGCGCGCTGGCGCCGCTCGCGGCGTCGAGCACAAGGCCGCGGCACGGCATGCGGTTTTCGCGCAAGGCATCGAGCTGCGGCAGGCCGAGTTGCAGCGCATGGTAACCGAACACGTCCGACACCACCCGGTCGAGCTGGGTTTGTTCCCAGTCGAGCACGTAGCGTCCGGGGGGCGAATCGGTCCACGCGGGCCAGTCTATAATCGATCGGTCAGTCATATCAAAGAATGCGTCGCCTATGAATGCGCTCGAGTACGTACCGGTCCCGGCGTTTGAAGACAATTACATCTGGCTCGTGTCCGACGGGCACCATGCGGTGGTCGTCGATCCGGGTGAGGCCGCGCCCATTCGCGCTTATCTGGCGAAAAGGGGGTGGCAGCTGAGCGCTATTTTACTCACCCACCATCATCAAGACCACGTCGGCGGGGTGGCCGATCTGCTGAACGGCCAGGTGGTGCCCGTGTACGGCCCCGCCGGTGAAGCGATCGAGCATCTCACGCATCGTCTCAAAAATGGCGATCGCGTGAATATTGAGGCGCCCGCGCTCGAATTCAGCGTACTCGAGGTGCCGGGGCATACGAGCGGTCACATTGCGTATTTTCAGGCCGCCGACCCGCGCGGCACGCCGCACGTGTTTTGCGGCGACACGCTGTTCGCCTGCGGCTGCGGCCGGCTGTTCGAAGGTACGCCTGCGCAGATGCTTGCGTCGCTGGATTCGCTGGCCGCGCTGCCCGGCGCCACCGAGGTCCACTGCGCTCACGAGTACACGCTATCGAACATTCGCTTCGCGCTGGCGTGCGAGCCGGGCAACGCCGAACTGCAAGCCTGGCGTGACGAAGCGAGCGCACTGCGGGCGCGTCACGTGCCGACGCTGCCGACCACCATCGCCCACGAGCGCGCGGTGAACCCGTTTTTGCGCGCCGGCCATCCGGCCATTCAAACGACCTTGCAGGAGCAGTTGCACGAAAAAGTGTCCGATCGGTTGACGGCATTCACGCTAATGCGCGAATGGAAAAACCGCTTCCGTTAACCAGTTTGGCATCAGGGTGTTCCTCACGCGAAGAATCGCGAAAATTCGCCAAGCCTAAGATTTGCTTGGTTTTTTCGTCATTTACCGATTGACGTAAACGTTGCCGTTTCGTACTATCGGCTGCAAATTCCAGCCCTTGTGGAAGCCGAGACGTTCATGCGATTTATCTTAAGTGCGTTGTTGGTTCTGACGCTCGCCGCCTGCGCGAGTCAGGGACCAGCGACGAATAGCCCGACCACCGCAACAAACCCCGCCAGTCAGGAAGCCGTAGCCGACGCCCTTCGCAAGACAGCCACCGCTAAAGAGACCATCAACGTCGACCAAGGCTCGGTCACTCAACTGACAAGCGCGGACGCCGATCTTTGGGGCCGTATTCGCCGTGGTTTTCAAATGCCGGATCTGCAAACCGACCTCGTCGACATGCAGGTCAACTGGTACGCGCAGCGCCCCGACTACGTGCAGCGCATGACGGAGCGGTCGCAGAAATACCTGTATCACATTGTCGAAGAGCTCGAGGCGCGCCATATGCCGACCGAGCTCGCGCTGCTGCCGTTCATCGAATCGGCGTATAGCCCGCAAGCGTTGTCGGTGGCGAAGGCGGCCGGCATGTGGCAGTTCATGCCGGGCACCGGCCGCACCTACAACCTCAAGCAGAACATGTGGCAGGACGAGCGTCGCGACGTGCTGGCCTCGACCAGCGCCGCGCTCGATTATCTGTCGCGTCTGCATGACATGTTCGGGGACTGGCAACTGGCGCTCGCCGCGTACAACTGGGGTGAGGGCAACGTACAGCGCGCGATCGCGCGCAACGAAGCGGCGGGTCTGCCCACCGACTACCTCAGCCTGCGCATGCCGAACGAGACGCGTAACTACGTGCCGAAGCTGCAGGCAGTAAAGAACATCGTGACGAACCCGCAGATGTACGGGCTCGCGCTGCCGTCGATTCCGAACCACCCGTATTTCGTGACGGTGACCACCTCGCACGATATCGACGTGGAAATGGCGGCGAAACTCGCGAATCTTTCTCTCGATGAATTCCGTTCGCTGAATCCGTCGTTCAGAAAGCCGGTGATTCTCGGCGCGACACAGCCGCAAATTCTGCTGCCGTTCGACAACGCCAGCGCCTTCGAGCGCAATCTGAAAGCCTACTCCGGTTCGCTGTCATCCTGGACCACCTACACGGTCACGGAGCGTTCCGCGCCGGCGGCAATTGCGCAAAAGATCGGCGTCGATGCCGACACGTTGATGGAAGTGAACAAGATTCCGGCCGGCATGCGGTTGAAGCCTGGCTCGACGATCGTCGTGCCGCGCGGCTCGGACGACGACGAGGACATCAGCGCGGACGTCGCCGAAAGCGCCGTGCTGGCAATGGAGCCCGACGTCCCCGATACCCGCAAGATGCTGATCCGCGTGCGCCGCAATCAGACGATGGCGGCCATCGCCGTGCGCTACGGCGTCTCGATCGGCCAGCTGAAGGCATGGAATCGTACGCATCGCGATCAGGTCTCGCGTGGCCAGGTAATCGTTCTGCACGTGCCGGTCGGCAAGGCGATGCCGAGCGAACCCGGTCCGGAACGCATCTCCACCGACGTGCAAGGCGGCGGTGTCGAGAAGATCGGCACCCGTGTCGCAGACACGAAGAACGATTCACGCTACGATAGGAAGAAGGGTCGTGGCCGCTCCAGCGTAGTGAAAGTATCGGAACCGGTAGGCAAAGCCAGCAAGCCGACAGCGTCCGGCGCCAGCAAGGGCAAAGTGACGAAGGTGTCGGCTTCCACGTCCGGCAAGGCGTCGAAGGCCGCGGCAGACAGCCGCCCGAAGACCGCGGCCAACGCGAAGAAGGGAAAGTAGACCAAAAAGCGGCTCCCACGGGAGTGACCACATGCGCTGCGGGGGCAGCGCGTGAATTGCGCTCCGATCACACCGTGTTGTTTCCAGCGCCGTCACCAGTGGTGACGGCGTTTTTCATTCTGCAGACTATTGCGAGTGAACCCGGCTCACGCCTGCTCGCCATCTCGGATTTGGAGGGAGGGGCAGTTTCAAGCTATAATTTCAAGGTTTGAGCTTATCAACCCGCACCCTAGCGCCTACCTCTCCCATACCGTTCATCCGCCGCGCGCCGCCAACGTAGCAAAGGGCCCCGCACCCAGCCGATCCGTCCATACGATGGACCCATCGCGCCCCTTGCAACCTTGGCAGCAGACCGCGAGCGAGCCTGCGCGCGCATCTTCGCCGATGCGCCTTGCTGCGGCTCGCAGTCGGATAGACAGGTCGGCAACAGGGTGTTCCCCAAGGAGTCTCCCGTGTTGCCGTCATTTTCTCCCGCTCTGCTCGCGCTCGCCGACGGCACGGTCTTTCGTGGTTACTCGATCGGCGCCCCCGGGCATACGATCGGCGAAGTCGTGTTCAACACTGCTATCACCGGCTATCAGGAAATCCTGACTGACCCGAGCTACGCGCGCCAGATCGTGACCCTCACGTATCCGCACATCGGTAACGTCGGTGTGAATGCCGAAGACGTCGAAGCCACCAAAGTCCATGCCGCTGGCCTGATCATTCGCGATCTGCCGGTTCTCGCGTCGAACTTCCGCATGGAGCGCACGCTCCCGCAATACCTGCAGGACGAAGGCGTGGTCGCCATCGCCGGCCTCGATACCCGCAAGCTGACCCGCGTTCTGCGCGACAAGGGCGCGCAGAACGGCGCCATTCTGGCCGGCTCTGATGACGAAGCGAAGGCAATCGAACTCGCGCGCTCGTTCCCGGGTTTGTCGGGCATGGACCTCGCGAAGGTCGTGTCGACGAAAGAAACCTACGAATGGACCCAGACCGAATGGCGTCTGGGCACCGGCTACGGCAATCAGAGCGCACCGAAGTACCGCGTGGTCGCATTCGATTACGGCGTTAAATACAACATCCTGCGCATGCTGGCTGAACGTGGCTGCCACGTCACCGTGCTGCCCGCACAAGCCAGCGCGGCCGACGCGCTCGCGCTTAACCCCGACGGCATCTTCCTGTCGAATGGCCCGGGCGACCCGGAACCGTGCGACTACGCGATCGCGGCTACCAGGGAACTGATCGAGCGCGGCATCCCGACCTTCGGCATCTGCCTTGGCCACCAGATCATGGGCCTCGCGGTCGGTGCAAAGACCATGAAGATGAAGACGGGCCACCACGGCGCGAACCATCCGGTGAAGGATCTCGGCGACGGCCGCGTGGTCATCACGTCGCAGAATCACGGCTTCGCGGTCGATGCCGACACGCTGCCGGCCAACGCCCGCGTCACGCACATTTCGCTGTTCGACGGCACGCTGCAAGGCTTCGCGCTGACCGACAAGCCGGCCTTCTGCTTCCAGGGTCACCCGGAAGCGTCGCCCGGCCCGCATGACATCGCCTATCTGTTCGACCGCTTCACCGCGTTGATGGACGCGAAGAAGGGCGACAAGACCGCAGCGGCATAAGCATGGGTGCGGCTCTGCTCGCCATGCGCGAGCAGAGCCGCCAGGAACAGAGCGCGCGCAACGTAGAAATGACGCGCGCCGACGGAAAGAATTCAGGAATACATTAGCGAGAGCGTTATGCCCAAGCGGACAGACATCAAGAGCATCCTCATCATCGGCGCGGGTCCGATCATCATCGGCCAGGCGTGTGAGTTCGATTACTCGGGCGCGCAGGCATGCAAGGCGCTACGTGAGGAAGGCTACAAGGTCATTCTCGTCAACAGCAATCCGGCGACGATCATGACCGACCCGAACACGGCCGACGTGACCTACATCGAGCCGATCACGTGGGAAGTGGTTGAGCGCATCATCGCCAAGGAGCGCCCGGACGCGATCCTGCCGACGATGGGCGGCCAGACCGCGCTGAACTGCGCGCTGGATCTCCACGCGCACGGCGTGCTGGACAAGTACAAGGTCGAGCTGATCGGCGCGTCGCCGGAAGCGATCGACAAGGCGGAAGATCGCCAGAAGTTCAAGGACGCGATGACCAGGATCGGCCTCGGTTCGGCCAAGTCGGGCACCGCGCATTCGATGGAAGAAGCGCTGCAGGTGCAGGCGCGTATTGCCGGGGAAACCGGCAGCGGCGGTTATCCGGTCGTGATCCGTCCGTCGTTCACGCTGGGCGGCTCGGGTGGTGGCATCGCCTACAACCGCGACGAATTCGAAGAGATCTGCAAGCGCGGTCTCGATCTGTCGCCCACGCGCGAATTGCTGATCGAAGAATCGCTGCTCGGCTGGAAAGAGTACGAGATGGAAGTGGTCCGCGATAAGAAGGACAACTGCATCATCGTCTGCTCGATCGAAAACCTGGACCCGATGGGCATCCACACCGGCGACTCGATCACCGTCGCGCCGGCGCAAACGCTCACCGATAAGGAATATCAGATCCTGCGTAACGCGTCGCTCGCGGTGCTGCGCGAGATCGGCGTCGATACCGGCGGGTCGAACGTGCAGTTCTCGATCAATCCGAAAGACGGCCGGATGATCGTGATCGAAATGAATCCGCGTGTGTCGCGTTCGTCGGCGCTGGCGTCGAAGGCCACCGGCTTCCCGATCGCCAAGGTCGCGGCGAAGCTCGCCGTCGGCTACACGCTCGACGAGCTGAAGAACGAAATCACCGGCGGCCAGACTCCGGCCTCGTTCGAACCGACGATCGACTACGTCGTCACGAAGATCCCGCGTTTCGCGTTCGAAAAATTCCGCGAAGCCGATTCGCGTCTGACCACGCAGATGAAGTCGGTCGGCGAAGTGATGGCAATTGGCCGCACCTTTCAGGAGTCGTTCCAGAAGGCGCTGCGCGGTCTGGAAGTCGGCGTCGACGGTCTGGATGAAAAGACCGATAACCGCGACGAGATCATCCGCGAGATCGGCGAAGCCGGTCCGGATCGCATCTGGTATGTCGGCGACGCGTTCCGTGTCGGCATGACGGCGCAGGAAATCTTCGAAGAGACTGCGATCGATCCGTGGTTCCTCGCGCAGATCGAACAGATCATCCTGAAGGAAAAGGCGCTGCAAGGCCGCACGCTGGCAAGCCTCTCCTATGACGAACTGCGTTACCTGAAGCAAAGCGGTTTCTCGGATCGCCGCCTCGCCAAACTGCTCGGCGCGAAGCCGGCGGAAGTGCGTCAACGTCGTATCGAGTTGAACGTGCGCCCGGTGTACAAGCGCGTCGACACCTGCGCCGCGGAGTTCGCAACGAAAACCGCGTACATGTACTCCACGTACGAAGACGAGTGCGAAGCGAACCCGACCAGCAACAAGAAGATCATGGTGCTGGGCGGCGGTCCGAACCGGATCGGCCAGGGTATCGAGTTCGACTACTGCTGCGTGCACGCTGCGCTTGCGATGCGCGAAGACGGCTACGAAACGATCATGGTCAACTGCAACCCTGAAACCGTTTCGACCGACTACGACACATCCGATCGTTTGTACTTCGAATCGCTGACGCTCGAAGACGTGCTCGAAATCGTCGACAAGGAAAAGCCGGTTGGCGTGATCGTTCAGTATGGCGGTCAAACGCCGCTGAAGCTCGCGCTCGATCTCGAAGCGAACGGTGTGCCGATCATCGGTACGTCGCCGGACATGATCGACGCCGCAGAAGACCGCGAGCGTTTCCAGAAGCTGCTGCAGGACCTCGGTCTGCGTCAGCCGCCGAACCGCACCGCGCGCGCCGAAGACGAAGCGCTGAAGCTTGCCGACGAAATCGGCTATCCGCTGGTGGTGCGTCCGTCGTATGTGCTCGGCGGCCGCGCGATGGAAATTGTCCACGAGCCGCGCGACCTCGAGCGCTATATGCGCGAGGCCGTGAAGGTGTCGAACGATTCGCCGGTGCTGCTCGACCGCTTCCTGAACGACGCGATCGAATGCGACGTGGATTGCATCTCCGATGGCGAAGCCGTCTTCATCGGCGGCGTGATGGAGCACATCGAACAGGCGGGTGTGCACTCAGGCGACTCCGCTTGCTCGCTGCCGCCGTACTCGCTGTCGAAGGAAACCGTTGCCGAGCTGAAGCGCCAGACCGGTGCAATGGCGAAGGCATTGAACGTGATCGGCCTGATGAACGTGCAATTCGCGATCCAGCAAGTGCCGCAGCCGGACGGTTCGAAAGAGGACGTGATCTACGTGCTCGAAGTGAACCCGCGTGCATCGCGTACGGTGCCGTACGTGTCAAAGGCGACCAGCCTGCCGCTCGCGAAGATCGCAGCACGTGCGATGGTCGGCCAGAAGCTCGCCGCGCAGGGCGTGACCAAGGAAATCGATCCGCCGTACTTCAGCGTGAAGGAAGCGGTGTTCCCGTTCGTCAAGTTCCCGGCAGTCGATCCGGTGCTCGGACCGGAAATGCGTTCGACCGGCGAAGTGATGGGCGTGGGCGAGACTTTCGGCGAAGCGCTGTTTAAATCGCAGCTTGCTGCAGGTTCGCGTCTGCCGGAGTCGGGCACGGTGCTGTTGACCGTGATGGACGCCGACAAGCCGAAGGCCGTCGAAGTCGCGCACATGTTGCACGAGCTCGGTTATCCGATCGTCGCGACCAAGGGTACGGCTGCCGCGATCGAAGCGGCGGGCGTGCCGGTCAAGGTCGTCAACAAGGTGAAGGACGGTCGTCCGCACATCGTCGACATGATCAAGAACGGCGAGATTGCGCTGGTCTTCACGACGGTCGACGAAACCCGTGCCGCGATCGCCGATTCGCGTTCGATTCGCATGAGCGCGCAGGCGAACAAGGTCACGTACTACACGACGATGTCCGGCGCACGGGCCGCAGTGGAAGGTTTGCGCTATTTGAAGGACCTGGAAGTCTATGATTTACAAGGTCTTCACGCTCGCCTAAACTAAGGCTCGAATACCTGTCCAGGATGTAAGTGCCGCGGTTAAGCGGCGTTTCGCAGGTGCTTTGGGCCCGGGTTTTCCCCGGTGCTCCGGCCCTCGCGAAATGCACTTAACCGCGGTGATTTTTTTTACGGATGTTTTTTGCATAGAGTTGTTTATGAGCACTGTTCCATTGACGAAGCGCGGCGCGGAAATGTTGCGCGATGAACTGCAGCGCCTTAAATCGGTTGAGCGTCCCTCGGTGATCAATTCGATCGCGGAAGCGCGTGCCCAGGGCGATCTGTCGGAAAACGCGGAATACGACGCTGCGAAGGAAAAGCAAGGCTTCATCGAGGGCCGTATTGCCGAAATCGAATCGAAGCTGGCGGGTGCGCAGGTCATCGACCCGTCCAAGGTGGACGCGGACGGCCGCGTGGTGTTCGGCGCGACGCTCGACCTCGAAGACCTCGATTCGGGTGCAAAGGTCAAATACCAGATCGTCGGCGACGACGAAGCGGACATCGACCACGGCCTGATCTCGATCAGCTCGCCGATCGCGCGCGCCTTGATCGGCAAGTCGGAAGGCGACGTTGCATCGGTGCAGGCACCGGGCGGCGTGCGCGAATACGAAATCATCGCGGTTAGCTACGTTTGAAGGCGGCTCCGGTGTCCTTGATGCCGCATCGACTGTTCCGTCTGTTGACGGTGGTCTGGGTCGGTAGTCTGTTGACTATCGGCTATGCCGTCGCGCCCGTACTGTTCACATCGCTCGACCGGATGACGGCGGGCGCAGTCGCGGCGCAACTGTTTCGCATCGAAGGCGTGCTGGGCGCGGTGTGCGGCATCTTGCTGCTGGGGTTGGCCAATGTGCTGATTCGCCGCGGGAGCGATGCCTATCGCCGTTTGCGCTGGCTGATCGCCGGAATGCTGGTGTGCGTGCTGGTCGGTTACTTCGCGTTGCAGCCGTTCATGAATGCCATGCGCGTTGCCGCGCTCGAAGCGGGCAGCGATGTCGGGCATTCGGCTTATGCGGCGCGCTTCGGCATCCTGCATGGTGTGTCGAGTCTGTTCTATCTGATCGAAAGCCTGCTGGGCGTGGCGCTGGTGTGGAAGCTGCCGGCAAGCGTCGGCTTAACGGCGGCGGAGCAGGGTGCTCGTGGTACTGCGGGGAAAGCAGCCGGCTGAGTGGAGTGCGGCTCCGGCTTACCTTACTTAAGGGATTTGCCCAGGCAGCACACGCCAAGGTGCGGGACCTCGCCCACACCATCATCATTCGCTTACTTCGACGACTGATACGAGCGCTTCGCGCTGGTCTGGCGTTTCTTGGCCCGCTTGATGTTGCCGCCTTGGGTCACGCGTTCATTGCCGCGCACCACGACAGCTTTCGCCTTCGGCTTACGCATCGGGATCTCGCTGGGCTTCACGACCGTCACCACGCGAGGCGCGCGGCCTTTACCCGGTTTGGCGTCGACAGCTGCTTCGCGGGCGCTCGGCAGGGCGCCGCGCCTGGTTTTCACGGCCGGTTGCGATGCTTCCGGCTTCCAGATCACCAGCAGCTTGCCGATATGCTGAATTGGCGCGGCGTTCAGCTTGTCGCAGATTTGTTCGTAGATGGCGATGCGCTCTTCGCGTTCGTCGCCGAACACGCGGATTTTGATCAGCTGATGAGCGCCAAGGTGGACCTTGATTTCGGCGAGCACAGCGTCGGTCAACCCTTCGGCGCCGACGAGCACGACCGGTTTGAGCGCATGTGCCTGGGAGCGCAATTCGGCGCGTTGATCGGAAGAGACTTTAAGGGCTGGCATGGAAAGTGGGAGACTCGACTAAAATGGCGGCACCTGCATTTCCGATGGATTCGGCCAATTGCGCAGGGCGGCGCGTCAGAACAACAGAATCGCGGATGACCGCCAGTTTTGGCGGTGCCCGCGCGAATTAACCGCGTATTATCCCCTAAAGCGCAACATAACGCAGCAAGAGTTCAACGTTTAATGGCAAAAAACAAGTTCAACACGGCGTGGTTGCACGATCACATCAACGACCCGTACGTAAAAATGGCGCAGCGGGAGGGCTATCGCGCCCGCGCAGCCTACAAGCTCAAGGAAATCGATGAGCAGGACAAGCTGATCCGGCCAGGCCAGGTGATCGTCGACCTCGGCTCGGTGCCGGGCAGCTGGAGCCAGTACGTCCGCAACAAACTGGCCAAGGGCTCGCAGCGCGACGCGGAACGCGAGGGCGGCATCGACGGCACAATCATCGCGCTGGACATCCTGCCGATGGAGCCGATCGCCGACGTCCACTTCATCCAGGGCGACTTCCGCGAAGATACTGTTCTCGCCCAACTCGAAGAATTAGTCGGAGAGCGTCAGGTTGATCTTGTAATTTCGGATATGGCGCCCAACCTGTCGGGAGTGGCGGTGGCGGATGCCGCGCGAATCGAGCATCTATGCGATCTCGCGCTGGAATTCTCGCAGAATCACCTGAAGCCGGATGGTGCCCTTTTAGTCAAATGTTTTCACGGCAGCGGTTACAGCCAGATTGTCGAAAAGTTCAAGCATCAGTTCAAGGTGGTGGCGGCCCGCAAGCCGAAAGCGTCGCGGGACAAATCGTCAGAAACGTTTATTTTGGGTAAGCATCTGAAGCGGCCTGCATAAAAAGGGGCGCAGCAGCATAGAGTTCCGCATGAGCCGATAAAGGCCCGGTGGCGCCGGAAAACGGCGCTACGACTGCCCACTACGCTATTTCTGTGGTAGTGAAACCTTATGGCAGGGGTCTGCGGACTGGATTAGAATGCTTTCGTGGTGCCGCAAGGCAAATGTAGGCGCCCGTCTAAGTGAAGGAGTGGTGCTTTGAACAACAATATGTTTTCGAAGGCAGCAGTGTGGCTGGTTATCGCACTGGTGCTGTTTACGGTGTTCAAGCAGTTCGACAAGCCCCGTGTCCAGGAAGGCGTTTCCTATTCGCAGTTCATGGACGACGCAAAGAACGGCAAAGTCAAGACTGTCATCGTTCAGGGGCGGAACCTCACGGTCACTCCAGCAGACGGCCAGAAGTACCAGATCGTGTCGCCGGGCGACATCTGGATGGTCGGCGATCTGATGAAGTATGGCGTTCAGGTGAGCGGCAAGGCTGATGACGAACCGAATGCGCTGGTGTCCGCGCTGTACTACCTCGGGCCGACGATCCTGATCATCGGTTTCTGGTTCTACATGATGCGACAGATGCAGGGGGGCGGGAAAGGCGGTGCGTTCTCGTTCGGTAAATCCCGTGCACGTCTGATCGACGAAAACAACAACGCAATCAATTTCACCGACGTCGCCGGTTGCGACGAAGCCAAGGAAGAAGTTTCCGAACTGGTCGACTTCCTGCGCGATCCGCAGAAGTTCCAGAAGCTGGGTGGCCGTATTCCCCGCGGCGTGCTGCTGGTCGGCCCGCCGGGAACCGGTAAGACGCTGCTGGCTCGTGCCATTGCCGGCGAAGCGAAGGTGCCGTTCTTCAGCATCTCGGGTTCGGACTTCGTCGAAATGTTCGTCGGTGTCGGCGCGGCTCGTGTGCGCGACATGTTCGAACAGGCGAAGAAGCATGCGCCGTGTATCGTGTTCATCGACGAAATCGACGCGGTCGGCCGTCATCGCGGCGCCGGCATGGGCGGCGGTAACGACGAACGCGAACAGACCTTGAATCAGATGCTGGTCGAGATGGACGGCTTCGAGGCGAACTCGGGTGTGATCGTGATCGCTGCAACGAACCGTTCGGACGTGCTCGACAAGGCGCTGCTGCGTCCGGGCCGTTTCGACCGTCAGGTGTATGTCGGTCTGCCGGACATCCGCGGCCGCGAGCACATCATGAAGGTTCACTTGCGCAAGGTGCCGATTTCGAACGACGTGGACGCTGCGGTCATCGCACGCGGCACGCCGGGCTTCTCGGGCGCCGATCTGGCGAACCTCGTGAACGAAGCAGCGCTGTTCGCGGCTCGCCGCGGCAAGCGCATCGTCGAAATGGTCGATTTCGAAGACGCGAAAGACAAGATCTTCATGGGCCCGGAGCGCAAGTCGGCCGTGATCCGCGAAGAATCGAAGCGTGCCACCGCGTATCACGAGTCGGGTCACGCCGTGATCGCCAAGCTGTTGCCGAAGGCCGATCCGGTGCACAAGGTCACGATCATTCCGCGTGGCCGTGCGCTGGGCGTCACGTGGCAGTTGCCGGAGCATGACAACGAAACGTATTCGAAAGACTACCTGCTGGATCGCCTGGCGATCCTGTTCGGTGGCCGTGTCGCGGAAGAGCTGTTCCTGAACCTGATCAGCACCGGCGCATCGGACGACTTCAACAAGGCAACGGCTACGGCCCGCGCCATGGTGGCTCGCTTCGGTATGACGGACGCGCTCGGACCGATGGTCTACGTCGACGACGAAAACGACGCTACGCCGTTTGGCCGCGGCTTCACGCGGACCATTTCGGAAGCGACGCAGCAGAAGGTCGATGCGGAAATCCGCCGCGTGCTGGATGAACAGTACACTCTCGCGAAGCGCTTGCTGGACGAGAACCGCGACAAGGTCGAAGCCATGACCGCCGCGCTGATGGAGTGGGAAACGATCGACGCCGATCAGATCAACGACATCATGGCAGGCCGTCCGCCGCGCTCGCCGAAGAGCTCGACGCCGTCGGCAAGCGACGCATCGTCGGGCGGCAGCCCGGGCACCGAGGTCAAGCCGGGCAGCGCGACCGCGCCGGCCTGATAGGCGACAAGAGGAAAGTGCGGGCCGGTGTGATTCACACCGGCCCGTTTTGCATTTATCCGTTTTATATGAATGACCGCTACGTGTCGAAAGTCGAATTCCCTTCTCTTCCCATTCCCGAGCCGCTGCAGTGCGGCCGCTTCAAACTGACCTTTGAGCGCCCCCTGGTGATGGGCATCCTGAACGTCACGCCCGATTCCTTCTCCGACGGTGGCAAGTACGCAATGCGCGGCGACGCGCTGCGCCAGGCCGAGCGCATGCTACTCGATGGCGCGGACATCATCGACATCGGTGGCGAGTCGACCCGCCCCGGAGCGCCGCCGGTGCCGCTCGACGAAGAACTGGAGCGGGTCATCCCGCTGGTCGAGCAACTGCGCGGCGCGAATATGCCGCTGTCGGTCGATACGTACAAGCCGGAAGTCATGCGTCACGCACTGGCAGCGGGTGCCGATCTGATCAACGACATCTGGGGCTTCCGGATGCCCGGCGCGATCGACGCCGTGCGCGACAGTCAATGCGGTCTGTGCGTGATGCATATGCTCGGTGAGCCGCAGACCATGCAGCTCGGCGAGCCAGCCTATGGCGATGTGGTCGCCGAGGTCCGCAGCTTTCTCGAAGAGCGCGTAGCGACGCTGATGCAAGCGGGCGTCGCCCGTGCGCGGATCAGCGTCGATCCGGGTTTTGGCTTCGGCAAGGCGGTGGTCGAACATAATTACGCGATGCTCGCGCATCTGCCGGACACAGCGCCGCGTGCGGAACCGCCGTTCCCGATCCTTGCAGGTATGTCGCGCAAGTCGATGGTCGGCGCGGTGGTCGGGCGTCCGGCGCCTGAGCGTGTCGCGGGCAGCATAGCCGCAGCGGTGTGCGCTGCCGAACGCGGCGCCGCAATCCTGCGCGTGCATGATGTCGCGCAAACAATAGATGCATTGAAAGTATGGGCAGCCATGCGCGACGCGGCGAATCGCAGCCGCGCGCGTGGCTGAGCCCAAAAGCCAAGGAGGAACATAAAAGATGGCACGTCGTTATTTCGGAACGGACGGGATTCGGGGCAAGGTCGGCGAAGGGCCCATCACGCCGGAATTTGTATTGCGGCTCGGCTATGCGGCCGGCAAGGTGCTCGCGGGCGCGGACCGCTGGGCCAGGACGGGCGCGCGACCCACGGTGCTGATCGGCAAAGACACCCGCGTCTCGGGTTATATGCTCGAAGCCGCGCTCGAATCGGGATTTTCCGCCGCCGGTGTCGACGTGATGCTGGCCGGCCCGATGCCGACGCCGGGCATCGCCTATCTGACGCGCGCGCTGCGGCTCGCCGCGGGCGTGGTGATCAGCGCGTCGCACAACCCGTACTACGACAACGGCATCAAGTTCTTTTCCGCCGACGGCAACAAGTTGCCGGATGAGGTGGAATTGCAGATCGAAGAGCAACTCGATCTGCCGCTCGCGTGCGCGGCCTCCGAGCAGCTCGGCAAGGCCCGGCGGCTGGATGACGCAGCTGGCCGCTACATCGAGTTTTGCAAGAGCACCTTTCCGGCTGCGTTTGACCTGCGCGGCCTGAAGCTGGTCGTCGATTGCGCACACGGCGCCGCGTATGACATCGCGCCGCACGTGTTCCATGAACTCGGCGCCGAGGTGATCCCGATCGGCGTCGCGCCGAATGGCTTCAATATCAACGACGGTGTCGGCGCGACCGCACCGGACGCGCTGGTGCGCGCCGTGCGGGCGAACCACGCGGACCTCGGCATCGCACTCGACGGCGACGCCGACCGCTTGCAAGTCGTGGACGCGGCCGGCCGTCTGTATAACGGCGACGAGCTGCTGTACGTGCTGGTGAAGGACCGGATCATGACCGACGGCAAGGTGGAAGGCGCGGTCGGCACCTTGATGACCAATATGGCGGTCGAAGTCGCGTTGCAGGAAGCCGGCGTGAAGTTCGTCCGCGCGGCAGTGGGCGACCGCTACGTGCTCGAGCAGTTGCGCGAGCACGGCTGGCAGCTGGGTGCAGAAGGCTCCGGCCATATTCTCTCCCTTGACCGCCATTCGACCGGTGACGGTATCGTGTCGGCGCTGCTCGTGCTGGCGGCGATGAAGCGCAGCGACAAAAAGCTCGCCGAATTGCTCGACGGCGTCACGCTGTTCCCGCAGAAGCTGATCAACGTCCGGATACAGCCGGGCGCGGACTGGAAGGGTAGCGACGCGATCCGTCGCGCGATCAGTCACGCCGAGGGTGCGCTGAATGGTCGCGGCCGCGTGCTGATCCGTGCATCGGGCACTGAGCCGGTGCTGCGTGTGATGGTCGAGGCGGAACACGTCAACGACGCGGTCCACCATGCCGAAGTGATCGCCAACGCCGTGAAGCTGGCTACGGCTTAAGCGAACACTTCCATCAGGTAGCGTCGGTAAGGGACGACAACCCGCTCGTCCTTCGCCGGTGCCCGGCAAGCCCGAAAATCACACGCCACATGCCGCTCGCTATACGCAAACGTTCGCGCCCCATCTTTTTCGCCTAATCTCTATAGCTACGGCAGTAGCGTCGTAAAAGTCCAGATTCAACCGCCGAAACGCCTTTCAGCGTAGTAATCAGACTGTCACATACGTTTCACGGTTAGTCACGTTACTGTCACAAAGAGACCCTAAGCTTCGCGGTGTTCGTGTTACTTGCTCACACCGCTCACACCCTTGGAGGTCTCATGAAATTGATGCAAACCGTGTTCGCTGGCGTCGCTGGCGCGCTTTTCGCGATCGCAGCGCAAGCCGCAGACATCACCGGCGCGGGCAGCACCTTCGCAGCACCGATCTACACGAAGTGGGCCGACGCCTATCAGAAATCCGGCGGCGGTAAGGTTAACTACCAGGGTATCGGTTCGTCGGGCGGTATCAAGCAGATCGTCGCCAAGACGGTCGACTTCGCCGGTTCGGACGCTCCGATGAAGGACGAGGAGCTCGCCAAGGAAGGCCTGTTCCAGTTCCCGACGGTGGTCGGCGGCGTGGTGCCGGTCGTCAACGTGCCGGGCGTGAAGCCGGCTGAACTGACGCTGTCGGGCGAAGTGCTGGGCGACATCTATCTGGGCAAGATCAAGAAGTGGAACGATCCGGCGATCGTTGCGTTGAACCCGAAGGTCAAGCTGCCGGATACCGACATCGCTGTGGTTCGCCGCGCCGATGGTTCGGGTACCAGCTTCATCTGGACGAACTACCTGTCGAAGGTCAACGCAGACTGGAAGTCGAAGGTTGGTGAAGGTTCGACGGTCAACTGGCCGACGGGTACGGGCGGCAAGGGCAACGACGGCGTCGCAGCCTTCGTGCAACGTCTGCCGGGCGCAATCGGCTACGTGGAATGGGCGTACGCGAAGCAGAACCACATGACGTACGTGGCGCTGAAGAATTCGACGGGCACGGTAGTCGAGCCGAAGACGGAAACGTTCAAGGCAGCGGCAGCGGGCGCGGACTGGTCGAAGTCGTTCTACCAGATTCTGACGAACGAACCGGGCAAGAACGCATGGCCGATCGTCGGCGCAACGTTCGTGCTGCTGCACACGACGCAAGAAAAGGCTCCGCAAGGCGCCGAAACGCTGAAGTTCTTCGACTGGGCATTCAAGAACGGCACGCAAGCTGCAAACGATCTGGACTACATCTCGCTGCCGGATTCGGTTGTGTCGGAAATCCGTACGCAATGGAAGTCGAAGGTGAAGGACGCTTCGGGCAAGGCGCTCGCCGAGTAAGCCTGGCTTTAAGCATCACGTAACACGTTGGCCGTCCTCATGTGAGGACGGCCATCGGCATTACCGGCCGCACGACACATGTCATACGGCAACTGGAAACAGGTCCATCAGGCTCTCATGTCCGACATCCATTTAGCGTCTGGCGCGACCAGGTCGACACCTCCCGGTAGCTCGGCGCAGCAAAAAGCGCCCAGCCGCGCCGGCGACATTATTTTTGGCGGCCTCGCGCGCCTCGCTGCCATCGTTACACTGCTGCTGCTCGGCGGCATCATCGTCTCGCTGATCTTCGCGTCCATGCCGTCGATCAAGCAATTCGGTCTCAGTTTCCTGTGGACCGCCGACTGGGATCCACCCAGCAAGCAATTCGGCGCACTGGTGCCGATCTACGGCACGATCGCCACTTCGATCATTGCACTCATCATCGCGGTGCCGGTCAGCTTCGGCATCGCGCTCTTCCTCACCGAACTCTCACCCGCGTGGCTGCGCCGGCCGCTCGGTATCGCGATCGAGCTGCTCGCCGCGATTCCGTCGATCGTTTACGGCATGTGGGGCCTGCTGGTGTTCGCGCCGATCTTCGCGACGTGGTTCGAAAAGCCGCTCGGCGCGGTCCTCGGCGGCATTCCCTTCGTCGGTGCGTTGTTTCAGGGCGCGCCGATCGGTATCGGCATCCTCTGCGCGGGTGTGATTCTCGCGATCATGATCATTCCGTACATCGCCTCGGTGATGCGCGACGTGTTCGAAGTCACGCCGGTGCTGCTGAAAGAATCGGCGTATGGCATCGGTTGCACGACCTGGGAAGTGATGTGGAAGATCGTATTGCCCTTCACGAAGAGCGGTGTGATCGGCGGCGTGATGCTCGGCCTCGGCCGCGCGCTTGGTGAAACGATGGCCGTCACCTTCGTGATCGGCAACACCAATCTGCTCGACAACGTGTCGCTGTTTTCGCCGGGCAATAGCATTACCTCGGCGCTCGCCAACGAATTCGCCGAAGCGGATCCGGGCTTGCATACGTCGGCGTTGATGGAACTTGGCCTGATTCTGTTTGTGATTACGTTCGTTGTGCTGGCGATCTCGAAGGTCATGCTGCTTCGCCTCGAAAAAGGGGAGGGCGCGAAATGAGTCAGCCCACTTTGAAAATGCCGGGTTCGAACGACGCCGCCGCACTCGAAGCGATGCGCGTGCGTCTGCAAGGCCGCCGTCGCATGAAGAACGCCGTTGCGCTGACACTGTCGCTCGGGGCGATGGCGTTCGGCCTGGTGTGGCTCGTGTGGATTCTCTATACGACGCTGCGTCTGGGTATCGGCGGCTTGTCGGTGGAGTTGTTCACGCAATCGACGCCGCCGCCGAACACCGATGGCGGTGGTCTCGCCAACGCGATTATCGGCAGCCTGATGCTGGTCGGACTCGCGACTTTCGTCGGCACGCCGATCGGCATCCTCGCCGGCGTGTATCTGGCTGAGTACGGTCAGAAGGGCTGGCTCGCGAGCGTCACGCGGTTTATCAACGACATTCTGTTGTCGGCGCCGTCGATTGTCGTGGGCCTCTTTGTCTACGCTCTGGTCGTCGCGAAGATGGGTCACTTTAGCGGCTGGGCAGGCGTGTTCGCGCTTGCGCTGTTGCAGATTCCGATCGTGATCCGCACCACCGAGAACATGCTGAAGCTGGTGCCGAATGCGCTGCGTGAAGCCGCTTTCGCGATCGGCACGCCGAAGTGGAAGATGGTGCTGTCGATCACGCTGAAGGCGTCGACTGCCGGCGTCGTCACTGGCGTGCTGCTCGGCGTCGCACGGATTGCCGGCGAAACGGCGCCGCTGCTCTTCACGGCGCTGTCGAACCAGTTTTTCTCGTTCGACATGGGCCAGCCGGTCGCGAACCTGCCGGTCACGATCTACAAGTTCGCGATGAGCCCGTTTGCGCAATGGCAATCGCTCGCGTGGGCCGGCGTTTTCCTGATCACGCTCGCGGTGCTGGGACTGAACATCCTCGCGCGCACGATCTTTTCGAATAAGTAAGGGCGGAGTGTAATCCGATGAATATGGCAGAAACTCAACTCAATCCGATGGGGCGCCCCACCGCGCCCGCCGGTTTCGATCCCGCCCAAAGCGGCCAGGCGCAAACGCCGTCGCGTCCGAAGATCGAGGTCAACGACCTCAATTTCTTCTACGGCAAGTATCACGCGCTGAAAAACATCAATCTGCACATTCCCGAAGGCAAGGTGACCGCGTTCATCGGCCCGTCGGGCTGCGGCAAGTCCACGCTGCTGCGCACCTTCAACAAGATGTACGCGCTCTATCCGGAGCAACGCGCCGAAGGCGAGATCCTGATGGACGGCGAAAACCTGCTGACCTCCAAGCGCGATATTTCGCTGCTGCGCGCGCGGATCGGCATGGTGTTCCAGAAACCGACCCCGTTCCCGATGTCGATTTACGACAACATCGCGTTCGGCGTGAAGATGTTCGAAACGCTGCCGCGCTCGGAAATGGACGACCGCGTTGAATGGGCGTTGACCAAGGCCGCGCTGTGGAACGAAGTGAAGGACAAGCTGGGCCAGAGCGGCTACGGATTGTCGGGCGGCCAGCAGCAGCGCCTGTGTATCGCACGCGGCATCGCGATCCGTCCTGAAGTGCTGTTGCTCGACGAACCGTGCTCCGCACTCGACCCGATCTCGACGGGTCGAATCGAAGAACTGATCGCCGAATTGAAGAGCGATTACACGGTGGTGATCGTGACCCATAACATGCAGCAGGCGGCGCGCTGTTCGGACTACACTGCCTATATGTACCTCGGCGAATTGATCGAATTCGGCGACACCGAAAAGATTTTCATCAAGCCGGTCCGCAAGGAAACCGAGGATTACATCACCGGCCGCTTCGGCTAAGCCGACGAGCAAAAATACCGGAGTACGACATGTCCGATAAACACCTGTCCAGCCAGTTCGATGCCGACCTGAATCTCGTTTCGTCGAAGGTCCTCGAAATGGGCGGTCTCGTCGAATCGCAGATCGTCAACGCGATGATCGCGCTCAACAACTTCGACCTCGATGTCGCCGAACAGGTGATCGCAGCCGAAGAACGCCTGAACACGATGGAAGTCGAAATCGACGAAGAGTGCAGCAACATCATCGCGCGCCGCCAGCCGGCCGCGCGTGACCTGCGCCTCCTGATCGCGATTTCGAAGACCATCACGAATCTCGAGCGCGCCGGCGATGAAGCCGAAAAGATCGCCAAGCGCACCAAGCGTTTGATGGAAGACGGCGCGTCGCGCACCATCAATATCGCCGAGATCAAGTTGTCGGGCGAAATGGCCGTGTCGATTCTGCGTCGCGCACTCGACGCGTTCGCCCGTCTCGATACGGTGGCCGCCGCGCAGATCGTACGCGACGACAAGGCGATCGACGAGGAATTCCGCGCGTTCGTGCGCAAGCTGATTTCGTACATGACTGAAGATCCGCGCTCGATTTCGGTGGGCCTCGACTTCCTGTTCATCGCCAAGGCGATCGAGCGGATCGGCGACCACGCGAAGAACATCGCTGAATTCATCATCTACATCGTCAAGGGCACGGACGTGCGCCACAAGTCGCGCGACGCGCTCGAGCGCGAAGCCCTCAGTTAACTCAGCATAAAGGTCAAAGAGGTGCCGATGCCCAGCAGCATTCTCGTCATTGAAGATGAGCCCGCCATTTCCGAACTGATTTCGGTCAATCTTCAACACGCCGGACACTGCCCGATTCGCGCGTACAACGCGGAGCAGGCGCAGAACCTGATCAGCGATGTGTTGCCCGACCTCGTCCTGCTCGACTGGATGTTGCCGGGTAAGTCTGGCATCGCGTTCGCACGCGATCTGCGTAACAACGAACGCACCAAGCACATTCCGATCATCATGCTGACCGCGCGTGGCGACGAGCAGGACAAGGTGCTTGGCCTCGAAATCGGCGCCGACGACTACGTCACCAAGCCGTTCTCGCCGAAGGAGCTGATGGCGCGCATCAAGGCGGTGTTGCGCCGCCGCGCGCCGCAGTTGACCGAAGACGTCGTTGCGATCAACGGTCTGAAACTCGATCCGGCGACGCACCGGGTGGCCGCGCATGCCGAAGGCAGCGAGATCAAGCTCGATCTCGGCCCGACCGAGTTCCGTCTGCTGCACTTTTTCATGACCCATCCGGAGCGTGTGCACAGCCGTACGCAACTGCTCGATCAGGTGTGGGGCGATCATGTGTTCGTCGAAGAACGCACGGTGGACGTGCACATCAAGCGTCTGCGCGCGGCGCTCAAGCCGGCCGGGTGCGATGCTATGATTGAGACGGTGCGCGGCAGCGGTTACCGGCTCGCGAAGAGCGCTTAACTTCTTCGGTGGCGCCGAAAGCGTTGAAGGCGCAGGTAATGGCGCTTACACCACCTAAGTCACGCACGTGACGAATAGGCGTCGCGGTCCCGGATCACGGCGCGTACGGTTTTCTCTTCGATCGCTAGAACATGAACATCATCTGGGCGCGCTCCCTCGTGTCGGTCGTGCTGCTGGCTGTTCTGTGCGCGGTGGTCGGCGCACTGGTGAACGTCAAGGCAGGACTGGCCCTCGCGATCGTTTTGCTGCTCGCGCAGAGCATCTTCAGCACCTTTCACAAGCAGCGCTTATGGCGCCTGCTCGACGCGCCGGTCTATGGCGAAGTGCCGAGCGCTCCCGGCATCTGGGGCGAAATCTATTACCGTCTGCATAAGCTCGCGAAGCGCTGGCATGCACAGGTGCGGCAGGTCGAGCAGCAGCACTCGCGTTTCATCCAGGCGATCCAGGCGTCGCCGAACGGTGTCGCGATGCTCGACGATCACGACCAGATCGAGTGGTGCAACGCGATCTCCGAAGTCCATTTCGGACTCGACGCGAAACGCGATCTGCGCCAGCACATCACCCATCTGGTGCGCCAGCCCGACTTCGTCCGCTATCTGAATTCGCACCGGTACGAAGAAATGCTGATCATGCGCGGGATGGGCGACAAGCGCCAGAACGTCCTGTCGGTGCAGGTGTTTCCGTACGGCGAGAATCGCAAGCTGGTGCTCTCGCAAGACATCACGGAACTGGAGCGTACGGACGCGATGCGCCGTGACTTCGTCGCCAACGTCTCGCATGAACTGAAGACGCCGCTCACCGTGCTATCGGGCTTTCTGGAGACGATGCGCGAGTTGCCGTTGAGCGAAGCCGAACGCTCGCGCTACCTCGAACTGATGGAGCAGCAGGCGTCGCGCATGCGTCACATCGTCAACGATCTGCTGGTGCTGGCCAAACTGGAAGGCGACAACAAGCCGCCAAGCGATCAGATGATCGATATGCGCGCGGTGTTGCGGCATCTGCAGGAGGACGCGGAGAGTCTGTCGAGCGACCATCACAAGATTGTGTTCGACACCGACGAAGGGCTCACGGTCACCGGCGTCGAAACAGAAATTCTCAGCGCGTTGGGCAACCTCGTGATCAACGCAATCCGCTACACACCGGATGGCGGCGCGATTCAGGTGAGCTGGCAAGCGAGCGGCGGCAGTGCGGTGTTTTCGGTCACCGATAGCGGCCTGGGGATTCCGGCTGCGGACATTCCACGGCTGACTGAGCGCTTCTATCGCGTCGACCGTAGCCGTTCGCGCGATACCGGCGGTACGGGTCTCGGGCTCGCGATCGTCAAGCATGTGCTGCAACGGCACGATGCACTGCTCGAGGTGAAGAGTGAAGAGGGGCGTGGCAGCACGTTCGCCGTGCGCTTCCCGGTGTATCGCACGGCACGCAGGCACCCGGCGCCGGTTTGACGACGTTGACCGGCAAAAAAAAGCCCGCCTGGAAACAAGGCGGGCTTTTTTACGGGCCTGGTTCGCTTGCTGATTCGCTCACGAACAGAATTTGGTCAGCAAACTCATTTGCGCATTGCGCGACGACTTGCCGGGCCGCCGCCGGCGATAATGGCCGTCGCTTTGCATCAGCCACGCGGACTGGTTGTCGCCGAGAAACGCCGACAAGCCTTCAGCAATCACGCGCCGTTTCAAACGACGGTTGTTGACCGGGAACGCCACTTCGACGCGACGGTAGAAGTTGCGGTCCATCCAGTCGGCGCTGGACAGATACACCTGTTCCTTGCCGCCGTCGTAGAAGTAGAAGATGCGATGATGTTCCAGAAAGCGCCCGACAATCGAGCGTACCGTAATGTTCTCCGACAGGCCAGGCACGCCGGGCTGCAACGAACACACGCCGCGCACGATCAGATCGATCTTCACGCCCGCCTTCGACGCTTCGTACAACTCGCCGATCACGGTCGGCTCGAGCAGCGCATTCATCTTCGCGACGATGCGCGCTTTCTTGCCGGCGCGCGCATGCTCGGCTTCCGCGCGGATCGCTTCGACCAGTTTCGGGTGCAGCGTGAACGGCGATTGCCACAACTCGTGCAGCCGCAATTCGCCGCCAATGCCAGTCAGTTGCTGGAATACGTGATGGACGTCTTCGCAGATTTTCTGATCGGCGGTCAGCACGGCGAAGTCGGTGTAAAGCCGTGCGGTGCGCGGGTGATAGTTGCCGGTGCCGAGGTGAACATAACGCTTGAGCGACGTCTTGCCGCCCACCGATACGCGCCGCACGATCAGCATCATCTTCGCGTGGCACTTATGGCCCACCACGCCGTAGACGACGTGCGCACCCACCGCTTCGAGTTGCGACGCCCAGTTGATGTTGGTTTCTTCGTCGAAGCGCGCGAGCAGTTCGACCACCACCGTGACTTCCTTGCCGTTGCGGGCGGCTTGCATCAGCGCGTCCATGAGCGGCGAATCGGTGCCGGTACGATAGATCGTCTGCTTGATTGCCACCACGTTCGGATCTTTGGCCGCCTGCAACAGCAGTTCGAGCACAGGCTGAAAGCTCTCGTACGGATGATGCAGCAGCACGTCTTCCTGATCGATCACGTCGAACAGACTGGCGCTGTTGGCGATCCGCGGCGGTATGGCGGGGATGTGCGGCACGAACTTCAGGTCGGGCCGGTCCACCATCTCCGGCAATTGCATCAGCCGTACCAGATTGACGGGGCCGTTGGCGTAGTAACAATCCTTGTCCGACAGACTGCTTTCGTCGAGCAGACGCCGCACGACGTGCGTGGGCGTTTCCGCCGACACTTCCAGCCGCACCGCATTGCCCAGGTGCCGCGCCGGCAATTCGCCCTGCAACGCGACACGCAGATTGGTGATTTCGTCTTCGTCGACGAATAGTTCGCTATTGCGTGTGATGCGAAACTGATTGCAGCTACGCACCACCAGATTCGGAAACAGTTCGCCCACAAAGCGTTGCAATAGCGAGCTGAGCAGCACGAAGCCATGCGGATAGCCCGACAGCTCCTGCGGCATCCGCACGAGGCGCGGCAACGCTCGCGGCGCCTGGACGATGCCCATCATCGCCTGGCGGCCGAAGGCATCCTTGCCTTCCAGTTCGACGACGAAGTTCAGGCTCTTGTTGAGCACGCGCGGGAAGGGATGCGCCGGGTCGAGTCCGATCGGCGTGAGCACCGGCAGCAGTTCGTCGAAGAAGTAGTTGCGCGCCCATTCGGTCTGCGCTTCGTTCCACGCTTCGGTGCCGTGAAAGTAGATGCCTTCTGCTTCGAGCGCGGTGAACACGGTGTCGTGCAGCATCGTGTACTGACGATGAACGAGCCTCTGCGCGCGTTCGACCACGAGGTCGTACACGTGCTGCAGCGACATGCCGTCGGGCGACAGCCCACCCGGATTGTCGCGCATCTGTTCCTGCAATCCGGCCATCCGGACTTCGAAGAATTCGTCGAGGTTGCTACTGGTGATGCAGATGAAGCGCAGGCGTTCGAGCAAAGGGACGGCGGGGTCGGCAGCTTGTGCCAACACACGCTCGTTGAAACCCAGAATGCCCAGCTCGCGATTCAATAAGGGGTAGCGGATGGACATCGGCAGCGAGAATGGAGTGTCGGGAAGAGAGGCGGAAAGTCGCTCGGAAATTCTCACAGTATGATTACGTAGTTATGACATTCTCGATGTCTCAAATTCTACGCTGTATTCTTCACGTGTCGTCAATATGACGCAGTGTATATGGGACCATGGCGCACACCCAACACTGCGAGGTGACAACGTGAGGTCCGGTACGCTTAAAATGGCGTCTTTGAACAGCGCGGCCGGCTACAAGACGCATACGGCGTCTTCTGCATCCTCGGCTGCCGCGCTCGCGCGTATGGAGTCCGCTCAATCGATGGTCAATACTCCACAACTCCTTGCTGCCGTCGATCTCGGCTCCAACAGCTTCCGGCTGATCGTGGGCCGGGTCGAGGAAACCGACGCTGGCAGCCAGATTTATCAGGTCGACGCGTTGCGCGAACCGGTGCGCCTTGCCGCCGGCCTGTCGCGCGACAAGATGCTCGATCGCGCGTCGCAAGTGCGCGGCTGGGATGCGCTGAAGCGCTTCGGTGAACGGCTGCGCGATTTTCATCCCGATCATGTTCGCGCGGTCGCCACCAACACGCTACGCATCGCCAAGAACGCCAACGAGTTTCTCGGCGAGGCGCAAGCCGCGCTTGGCTTCCCAATTGAAGTGATCGCCGGCCGGGAGGAAGCGCGTCTGATCTATGCCGGCGCCGCACACTCGGTGCCCGCGAGCTCGGGCAAGCGGCTGGTGGTCGATATCGGCGGCGGCTCGACGGAATTCATCATCGGTTCGCACTACACGCCGATCAAGATGGAAAGCCTGTATATCGGCTGCGTGAGCCATAGCCGCGCGTTCTTTCCGGCGGGCAATGTCGACGAATACACGATGCGCCAGGCCGAACTCGCCGCGAGCCGCGAAATCCAGATCATTTCCGCCGAGTACAAAAAAACCGGCTGGGAGCAGGCGATCGGCTCGTCGGGCACTGCGCGCGCGCTGGCCGAACTGGTCGAGGCGAACGGCTTCAACGATCCGGGCATCACGCACGGCATATCGCGCGGCGGGCTCGAACGGCTCAAGCGCGCGTTGATCAAGGCGGAGAACGTCAATCGCCTGAAGCTTGTCGCGTTGAAAGCCGATCGGATTCCGGTGCTGGCGGGCGGTCTGTCGATCATGCTGGCGGTGTTCGATGAACTCGGCGTCGATTACGTCGATACAACGGACGGCGCGTTGCGTCTGGGCGTGCTGTACGACCTGCTGGGCCGCGCGCAGCACGAAGACATGCGTACGGTGACCGCCGGCGGCTTCATGCGGCGCTATGGCGTCGATCGGGCGCAGGCGGGACGTATCGGCGATCTGGCGGTGAGTTTCTACGATCAGTTCTCGGAGCCGGATGACGAGCGTCGCGTGGAAAACCGGATGTTCCTCGGTTGGGCCGCCGCTTTGCATGAAATCGGTTTGTCGATTTCGCACAGCGCGTATCACAAGCATTCGGCCTATATCGCGAGCAATGCGGACATGCCGGGTTTTTCGCGCACCGATCAGGCGCGGCTCGCCGCGCTGGTGCTCGGCCACGCGGGTAAGCTCGGCAAGCTGTCGCAAACGCGCGAAGTGGAATGGCCGCTGTTGTTCTGCTTGAGGCTCGCGGCGTTGCTGTGCCGCCGGCGTGCCGATGTCGGTTTGCCCGGCATTGCGGTCGCTCAGGCGAACGGCGGCTACGAAGTGCGCTTGCCGAACGAATGGGTTGCGAACAATCCGCTCACGGATTACAGCCTGATTCAGGAGGCTGCGGAGTGGGAGAAGGTTGGCATCCCGTATCGCGTGGTCTACACGGACGAGTAAACAGCGGTGGTTGAAAAAAAAGCCCGGCAGAATTCGCCGGGCTTTTTTTATTCGCATCGCAGATGCGTCGAGCGTCTCCGGGTCAATCAACGCGGCAGCGTATCGCCCAAAAAGTGCCTTGCATAACGTGCATTGATTTCGGAAAGACGGAGCAGCGTCAGAAAGTCCGCCGTGTTGAAGTCGGGATCCCAGGCCGGTGCGCCGCAAATTTTCGCGCCAAGACGCAGATAGCCCTTCACCAGCGGCGGCGGTGCGACGTCCGCGCCTGTTTGCAGTTCGTCGACCGGCAGCGGGGTATGCGGAAACGCGCGATATTCCGGCGTCGTCAGCGCGTTGTCGCGCAGCGAGCAATACAGATTCGCCGCGTAGTGACCGCCGTCGACCATCGCGACGCTCGCGCAGCCGAGCATCGTTTCATAGCCGTTGTGCTTCATGTACGCGGCGAGGCCCGCCCACAGCGACATGATCACCGAGCCGCTGCGGTAGTCCGGGTGCACGCACGAACGGCCGACTTCGACCATCTTGGCGCGCAGGTGCGTGAGACGCGATACGTCGAACTCGCTTTCCGCATACAGACGGCCGATACGCGCGGCCTGATGCGGCGGCAACGCGCGATATGTACCGACAACTTTCAGCGTGTCGAGATCGCGCACCAGCAGATGATCGCAATACGAATCGAACGAATCGACGTCGAGACCGGCGGGGCCCGTCAGGCGGGCACCCATTTCATCGGCGAACACCCGGTAGCGCAGCCGCTGGGCCTCGCGCAGTTCTTCATCGGTGCGTGCCCATGTGACTTGCAGGCGATGCTGGGCGGTGACCGTTTCTTCGGCGCGCGGCAGACGGCGCAACTCGAAGATCGAAGCGAGGGGCAGGGTGGGCGTCGGCAGTTCTCGCATGTGGCGTCCTGGTCGAAAAAAGGGAGATTTCTTTTTTCGCCAATGTAGTAACGCCTGGTGACGATCGCATGGCAAAGCCGTGACGATTGGATGACTGCCCGTAAGCTGTGGGCTCGCAGCTTGTCATGTCACGCGGATGTGTTGTGCCGGCGCGACCGTGTGTGGCAGCGCCGGGGTGGCGTTCGAGGCCGCGCCGCGCAGGCTCAGATCAAATCGGGACTCATCGCCGCGCGCAGTACGGCTTGTTCGTCGCCGTTGCGTTCACGGTTGGAGATCCACCAGACGCCTGCCTTCTTCAGCGGCCAGCTCGCTTCGCTGTTGGCGAGCAGCAGGGCTGCGACGTGGCCGAGGGTCGGCTGGTGGCCGACGATCACAACGGTTTGGGCGATGCCTTCGGGCCAGCCGGCGGCGGTGAGCACATCGTTGGCGCTGGCGTTGGGGGCGAGCTCACGCACCACGCGATACTGGTCGCTCAAGGTTTCGGCGGTCTGGATGGTGCGCACCGCGGGGCTCGCGAGAACCACCGCGTCCTCGGGCAGGCGGGCGCGCAGCCATTTGGCCACGTTCTGTGCCTGTTTGCGGCCCTTAGTGGTCAGCGCGCGGGCGAGATCGCTCGGGGCGAAATCTTCGGCTTCGGCGTGACGCCAGAGGATCAGATTCATGCGTGTCTCCTTGACTCTGGTTGCGGCGGGGAAAGCAGCGCCGGTGGTTCGATCACTGTCGCATGCGGACTTGCGATGCCGCAAGGCAATGGCCCGGGCGGGTTGTATAAGCGAGAGCGTATATCGAAGAAGTCCGCAGGACTTCGCCACACGTCAAACGCTGCCCGACGGGGCGCTCGAACGTCTAGGCAGACGCTCCAAATGCCGCAAAATGCCGCCCAAAAGCAAAAACCCGCGAAGCCGGAGGCGACGCGGGTTTCGTCATGCTTTCGTGGTCGGAGCGATAGGATTCGAACCTACGACCCTCTGATCCCAAATCAGATGCGCTACCAGGCTGCGCTACGCTCCGACGAATCCGAGATTCTACGTGGCATTCGGTGCCAGAGTCAATGGTGAATTGCGTCGGGCTGATAAAGGAGCGCAAAGGCGCATGTCCGCATGCCTATGTATGCGTGTCATCAACGGCAACCCGATCACGATAATCGACACGACGCCGGTCGCGCCGAAGGGCATCGCGTGGCGACGCCGGCGAGACCGTATCAATGCGCGGTCGCGGTGTTTGTTTGCTGTCTGTTGGAGAGATTGAAACCCGTGCGCCACAACAGCGCTGCGGCGTGCATGAGCGCGCGACGGTCGACGGCCGGCAGATCGTCGCGGCGGTTAAGACAGTCGGCGAGCGCGAGGATCGCACTGTCGACCGTCAGCGCGTCGCCTTCGTGAAGCGCGACGTGCCGGATTTCCCAAACGATCTTATCGAGGCTGCTGCCGTTCATCCTGCTCATGGCTACCCCATCCCTTGCGCGTCGCTGTCAGTGTTCTTTCGAGTGTGCGAGCGCAGTGTATCGATGGCTTAATAGGCGGAATGTGCACAAGGGCACAAACGCACGAGCGGGCGGTTCTTCCTCAATGCCGGCGATGCATCCAGTCCGGCAGGTGCTGATGAGTCAGCCAGTGGTGCAGCATGCCTTCGCCGTCGTGTTCGCGCCGGTAGGTTCTCATTTCGAAAATCGACAAGGCGAGCAGCACGAGTAGACCAATTCCGAGTCCGACCAGACCCGCGATCGATTCAGCGTCCATGGCAGTCTCCTTTGATGATGCAGCCATGCCTCCATAGTAGGACACGTATAACGAAATGGGAGGGGGTGGCTGTGTGCCGGGGAGCCGTGGATTACGCTTTGCAGGTAGACTCTTGGCGCTTTGCTGCCGCTATGTTCATTCTGTCTTGAGAGTCTATGAATCGCGTTCTACTGATTGCGCTGTTGCTGGCTGCCGGCCTGACCGGCTGTGCCGATAATCCATCCGATCATCATGGCGGGCCACCGCCGAAAGATCCGGCCGACTATCACGGTGTGCCAACCGACGACCGGCCGCCTTCGATGATGCCCGCGCCCGCCGCGCCTTGATGGGTTGTGGTCGGCGTGACGCGACCTGTTTGACAGGCCGCGTCGGAAGCCGCGCTGCGCCGTCCGGCCGGGCTCGCTGCTTCAACGAGAAAAAGGAAAGACGAAGCACCGGCGCGGGCACGCCGGCGCTTCTGACCCGCGCAGACTGTTCGCGCGGAGAGCGCGGGCTGCAAGCATTCTAGGGCGAGCGGTGTGCCGCATATGTATGCGCTTGTTTCAACCCGTAACCGCATACTGCACAAACGTTAAATGGGCACCCTTGGCACCTTGGGCAGGGCGCGCACGACGCCCGGCAAAAAGCGCGCGAGCGTCACGCCGCGCGCGGCCATGAAGATCAGCATCGCGGCCCATAAGCCGTGATTGCCGTACAGCGTCAGCAACGCCCACGACGCCGCGACGAACACCGCAAACGACACCACCATCGACATCATCAATTCACGCGTGCGGGTCGCGCCGATGAACACGCCGTCGAGCAGAAAGCCCCATACGGAAATCACAGGCGACAGCGCGGCCCACGGCAAGTAGGTTTCAGCAGTGGCGCGCACCGCAACCTGATCGGTCAGGCGTTCGACGATCCACGCCCCCGCGCCCCAGTACACCAGCGAGAAACCGACGGCACCGAGCGCGGACCACAGCGCCGTCACCTTGACCGCCTGACGGAGCGCGTGCCGGTCGCGTGCGCCGATCGCGGCGCCGGCCAGCGCTTCGGCGGCGTGCGCGAAGCCATCGAGTCCATAGGCCATGAAGGTCTGAAAATTGAGCAGCAGCGCGTTGGCGGCGAGCGTGGCGTCGCCCTGTCTCGCGCCGAGATGCGCGAACCAGCCGAACGATGCAAGCAGACACAGCGTGCGCACGAAGATCTCGCGATTCAACGCCACCAGACGCTTAATCGCCGCCGCGTCGAACAATGCGGCGCGGTTCAGCGCGGGCAGGCCGCGCGGCCGCCCGTGCCACAACAAAGCGGCACCGAGCACGAAGCCGAGCGCGTCGGCCGTGGCCGTGGCCGCGCCGATGCCGGCTACGCCCCAATCGAACACGTACACATACAGCAGCACTGCCACGATGTTCACGCTGTTGATGAACACTTGCGACAGCAGCGCGAGCCGCACCCGCTGCGTGCCGAGCAGCCAGCCGAGCACGACGTAGTTGGCGAGGGCGAGCGGCGCGGCCCAAATGCGCGCGTGGCAGTAGATCTGTGCGTGACGCTGTACCGCGTCGCTGCCGCCGAACGCGCGCAACGCGTAGCCGATCAGCGGTGCTTGCAGCAGGAGCAGCGCCGCGCCGATCGCCGTCGCCAGCAACAGCGCGCGCACGACGTTGTTGCGCAACTCGGCCTGGTCGCCCGCGCCATGTGCTTGTGCGACGAGCCCCGTGGTGCCCATGCGCAGGAAGCCGAAGCCCCAGAACACGAAGTTGAAGAACAGGCCGCCGAGCGCGACGCCGCCGAGATACGACGCGCCGTCAAGATGTCCGGCGACCGCCGTATCGACCGCGCCGAGGATCGGTTGTGTCAGATTGGCGAGTACGATCGGAAACGCCAGCGTCAGCACGCGCCGATGCCAGTGTATTGGCACAGCGGGCACGGCGGGCGCTGCCGCGCCGGGCGCGGTCTCGCTCAACTGCGTTCCTGCACACAGACCCACGGCGACACGACCACCGCCCACAGGTCGGGATCGCGCGCGGCGAAATCGGCGGCGGTCTCTGCCTGGACGCGTTCGACGAGGCCGGACGACAGCCATTGCGTGACTTGCGTGGTGTCGTCGCTGGCGATTGCTTCGGCGACGCTGACCAGATCGAGGTCGCGCGCGACGCGCAGCAGCATGCCGCGCGCAAAAAAGCGTTCGAGTTCGGTCCAGCCGATTTTGGCGGTTTCCGCGAGCAGCTTGGCGTACAGCGGGCTATGGGAGGCGTCGTTGGAAGTCATTGTGGGCGGGGTTTCTGACGGGCCGTTACTATAAACCATCGGCGACGACCGCCACGGCGGCGCGCGTTCCGGTACGCTTAAGTCCTTTCGATTTTTATTCTCCAACTTCATGTCACAGGATTCAACGGCGCCGGTTTCGGGCGCGCAAGCTCACGTGGTAACCGACGCGACGCTCACGCGAGCCGACGTGGAGCGCCTCGTCGCGCTCAGCAAGGAGCCACTGCATTTCACCGACTGCGATTTCGAAGGCGCCGATCTGTCGCGGCTCGATCTGCGCGGCGCCGAGTTTCATCGCTGCACGATCATCGAGACTTCGTTTTTCGGCGCGACGTTGTCGCATAGCCGCTGGGTCCGGTGCCGCGGCCGCGAGGCGGATTTTGCGTCGGCTGATCTGGTCGATGCGGCGTTCCAGTCGAGCGATCTGAACAACACCAGCTGGCGGCGCGCGAAGCTCGCATCGGCGTCGTTTCACAGATGCAAGCTGACCGGAGCGAATTTCGAAGGTTGCGCGGCACTGGGCTTGAGCTTTGTTGAGACCTTGCTGGTGGGGGCGCATTTACGCGGGCTGTCGTTTCGCAAGGCGACGCTGCAACAACTCGATTTCTCCGACGCCGATCTCGCCGGGGTCGATTTTCGCGAAGCGGTTTTCGACGGCGGCAGTCTGAAGGACGCGCATCTGAAGGGCGCGCGCTTTGAGGGCGCCGACCTGCGCGAGGCCGATCTGAGCGGCGTGCGGCTCGTCGATGCCGCGCTCTTCAAGGGCGCGACGATTTCACATCAGCAGGCGGCCGTGCTGGTGACCGAACTCGGTTTGCGAGTCATGTAAGCGACGGTTGTTTTAAGCCGGCCGATTTTAGCCGTTGGGCCGGCTTGAACGAATGACCGGTAATGCTTATGATGCATTTCATCGAATGAATAAAAATGCCTGATTGGCCACTGCGGGATTTGTCAGCGGATTTAAAAATTTAAATATCTTCGCTATTCTCGAATTTATGGGATGGGGCGGCGGTTTATTTGCGCAGCCTGAATATCGATTAATAGTTCCGTATGGTGCGTTGGCGCACAAAGGCACGCCACGTGCAGGGCGCCGGAATCATGGCCGGCCGGGTTAGTTTGAATCGGCCAAACGCCTTTCGTCAGAGTTATTGAGGTGCCTCGGGCGAATGTTTGCTGCGTATGGCTTTGCCGGCCGATTGAAGATTTTCGTCTGCTCATTTAATGGCGTTTTGTGTCGAGACATTTGACGCATTTATTCATCTTATTTTATTGATTTCTGAATCACGTAATGCGGACTCCGTACGCCGCATCACATTGCATGCGAAATTAATAGATTGCGCGAGTATAGGCGGATTGTTAGATTTCCTTCTGGCGCATGGTGAACCGGTCCTTTGCCGATATGCGCCGAACCCCCGTTAGCCCGGCTTCGTGCCGGGCTTTTTTTATCCGCGCGTCACTATCGATTCGCACGCGGTGCGCGGCCGGCTGCTGTCACTGTTTGCAGCGCACTACCATCGACCGGTTCTTCACGTTCGCACCGAAGATCCCGCCGATCGAGCCACCCGAGGTGGCACCGTTGTCGACGTCCTTCGAAACGACGTCGTAGCCGTAGTTGCCGCAGACTTCGCCGGCGCGCTTGTAGCACTCGGCCCAGCTCGAGCTCGCGTCGCTGCCGCTGCAGTTGATCGCGAAGCCGGTGTCGCCGCTGGGCAGATAAGTCATCGTGGTGGTGCTGGAGCAGCCGCTGAGGCTGCCGAGCGTCAGCACGCCGAGGCCAACCGCCGCGGCCATGGCCACCGACGCAAATGCGCTCTTCATTGCAAATTCCTTACAAATAACAAGGACGACGTGGCGGTTGGCCACGTCGCGTATCAGATTGAGCGTTTTATAGCATGCTGGGTTCCGCGGGCCTCGATTGCAGTCCGCTGTGCCCGGCGCCGCTAACGCGTGGATAACGGGCCGCGAACGACCCGCTAATGGCCCGCCAGGACCCGCTAGCGAGCGGGTAGTGAGCGAGAGGGATCGATCGAGCGGCCCTGATAGCGCAACTCGAAGTGCAGCATCACGCGGTCGGTGTCGGTGTCGCCCATCTCGGCGATCTTCTCACTGCGCGCGACCGTCTGACCTTCCTTCACCAGCAGCACACGGTTGTGCGCGTAAGCCGTCAGATACTCGGCGTTGTGCTTGAGAATCAGCAGGTTGCCGTAGCCGCGCAGGCCGTTGCCGGCATAGACCACCGTGCCGGCCGCCGCGGCCACCACGGGGGTGCCCGACGCAGCCGAAATATCGATACCCTTCGAATTGGCGCCGTCGAAGCGTCGTATCACCGTGCCGTCGGCCGGCCATACCAGCGAGATCGACGAAGCCGGCGCGGACGACGGCGAACTGTCGGCGGGCGCTGCGCGTGGCGTGGCCGAAGCGCTTGCGCTCCCGCCACCACTACTGCGTACAGCGCCGCTCGTCGATGCCGCGTTGCCCGGCGGCGCCACGCGCAACACCTGACCGACCTCGATGCTGTCCGGGTTCGTCAGATTGTTCCAGCGCACGATGCTTTGCACCGACTGCCGGTTGCTGCGTGCGATCTTCGAGAGCGTGTCGCCCCGTTCCACGCGATAGAACCCCGGACCCACCGGCGCAGACCCGCAGGCGGTAAGCACTGCCAGTAACGACGCGCAGGCAAGCCGCTTCATCATTCTTGTTGTGTCAAACATTGGACCTCGCAAAGCGCTGCCACGCGCCGATCCCGATCACGCGGCAGGTAGATGCAAAAGCTGACGATTCTAACGGTTTTGCGTTGCAGCATCCGAGAAACGGGTTGCAGCGCGTGGATGGGGCCGCAATCAGCTAAGCGTGCTAACGCCGATGCGCAACGCAGCCGTCTCGCTTTGACCCGGTTCGAGCCAGCGCAAGCCCATGCCGTTGTGAATTGCATCCGGCAGCCCCAGCCATGGCTCGACGCAGTAGAAATCCGACTCGGGGGCTTCGGTCCATGTCGTCACTGCATACCAGGGCGCCGAGTCCGGGCGTTGCAGGTCGATCGTGATGACCCGGTTCAGGCCGGGCGCGACGAGGCGCACAGGCCGATCAGGCGCGCCGTCGAGACAATGGAAGCGGTCGAGAATGCGCGCCTCGTCGAGCGTATAGCGCGTCTCGCCCGGCTCGGCCGCGCTGATCGAGCCGTCGTCCTGCTGATGACGCCGTTCGGTGCGCGGCAGCTCCAGTGAGGTCTCGCCGCGCTGGGTGTGCGGCAGCGTGAAGTAGAAATGGTGGCCGGCGTAGTAGGGCAGCGGCGCGTCGCCGGTGTTGGCGGTGGTCAGCGTGACTTCGAGCGTGCGCGCATCGACTAGGGTGTACGCGGCTTCAAAACGGAAGCCGAACGGATAGCCGCCGCGGGTCGCGTCGCTGTCGGTCAGGATCATGCGCAGGCCGGCGCCGTGCACGTCCGCGTGAGCCTCGAATGGCAGGTCGCGTGCAAAGCCGTGCATCGGCAACGCGCGCACCATGCCGTCGGCGTCGCGCCAATAGCCGATCTTGCCGTCGACGCGATGCCGTCCGAGAAACGGAAACAGCAACGGATTGCCGCCGCGGATCCTGGCGGGCTGGCTCCAGTTGGCGTGCTCGGGCCAATGGATCACCGGTTCGCCGTCGACGGTCCACGACAGCAGCCGGCCGCCGGCTTGTGGCGCGAAACGGAGCACGGAGGCGTCCTGGGCGATCTCGAGAATGTCCTGTTGGGGGGAGAGGGGCATGGTCGATGGGCCTGGTTGGTAATGGTTAATAGCGGGTCATAGCGCTGGAACGCACGAACACAAAGCGGGCGCGATGGCGAATCCAACTCGCGGCTGGACCCGGTGGCAAGCGCCACGCGAGACGAAGATTCTGCGCTGCTTTGCGCTACGGGGAAACCCTTCTCGGGAAATTGCGGGTGTCGCAGACGCGCCATCCTTGCTGATAATCCGTCTGACTGCCCGGTGTCTTCGACTGCCGGGTGAGACAGGCTCAGGAGGCATTATGGATCTCGCAATGACAATGGCTGTGTCTTTGTTCGGCATGTTCGCAGCAAGCACGGTCTACTTTTTCTACAAGCTCGAACGCTGATCCAACTGTCCTGTTTCGTCATCCGCCGGTCCGTTCACTGCGAGCCGGGCGTTTGATCGCACCAAATTCCGCATGAAACACAGGGCCGCCGCCACGGCGGCCCTGTTTGTTTATCTGCCGCGTAACAATGGTTTCGAGTTGTGACGCGGTGCATCAAAATTTTCCCAAACGCGGTTCAAAAGCTTGGCGGTGTCATTGCAGCCAGGCATAATCGGTGCGCTTTGACGCGCCGGTTCTTTCTTTCCGCGGCGCGCTGTTCCCTGACATTTTCCTTACGAAGAGGGCCGCCGCGTGAACCTATCGTTTCTGATTTTCCTCAGTGTGTTGCAAGGTGTCACGGAACTGTTTCCGGTCAGCAGCCTCGGCCATACCCTGCTCGTGCCCGCACTGTTCGGCATGCATATCGACAAGCACGCGCCGCAGTTGCTGCCGTTCCTCGTCGCGTTGCACCTCGGTACGGCGCTCGCGCTGCTGTGGTACTTCCGCAAGCGCTGGTACGCACTGGTGCGCGGTTTCTTCGCGTCGTTCGGCGGCCGTTCCAACGACGATGCGCACTTGATGTGGGCGCTCATCATCGGCACGATTCCGGCCGGTCTGGTCGGGCTGCTGCTGGAGAAGCGGCTCGAGCGGCTCTTTCACGATCTGCGCATCGTCGCAATTGCGCTGATCATCAACGGCGTGCTGCTATGGTTCGGCGATCGTCTGCAACGCTCGCGTGAGCATCAGGCGCCGGAGAAGTTGACCTTCCGCCAGGCGTTTTTCGTCGGGCTGGCGCAGATCGGCGCGCTGATCCCGGGCTTTTCGCGCAGCGGTCTGACGATGATCGCCGGCAATGCGGCCGGCCTGACTGCGGAGAAGGCCGCTGAGTTTTCGTTTTTGCTCGGCACGCCGATCATCTTCGCGGCCGGCGTCCTCGAATTGCCGAAGCTGTTCCACACGCCGGGCCAACTCGCCGATGCGCTGCTGGGCGGCGTGCTGACCGCGATCGCGGCTTATCTCAGCGTGCGTTTCCTGATGCGCTATTTCGAAGGCCGCGGACGTCTGGCCTCGTTCGGCGTGTATTGCGGGATCGCGGGGATCGTGTTCCTCGGCTGGTTCATGTTGCATCCGCAGCCGGTTTGATTGCGTTCGATTCGCCTGCTACGCGCTGGCGGGCGAGAGTCGATCGGTTATAATCCGGGCCCGGCCCAACCTGCCGGGCCCGTTTGTTTTCGTGACTTGACTCGACATGACATGGCGATAACTGCTGAGCACGGTTGAGATTTCCAGTCCCGGCCCGGTCAGTTACAATTTCGGTATCCCGCGAACCCTGCGGCGCGCACTGTAGCGTGCAGGGCACAGGTTGCCAAAGCCCGAGAGCGGGTTCTCATTGCGGGTGATGCACATCGTACGTTGGCGTAGCATCGCCTCTCTTCATTACGGCAGTAGCTCAGCTGGATAGAGCATCGGCCTTCTAAGCCGAGGGTGGGGGGTTCGAGTCCCTCCTGCCGTACTTCAAATGCTCGCGCCGCGGTCTGCGGTGTTTCAGAGCCTCTTTCTCCCGAGCGTGTGTTCTTGCCGCGGCTGGCTCACGTTGCCGGTTGCACGTCGATCGAATCGACGCGATCCGGATAGAACGCCAGGTGCTGCGCAATCTCCTTTACCGCCGCGTACGGCGCCTCGTACGTCCACACTGCATTCACCGTGCGCTCGCCTCCCACGGGAATGCTGTAGTACGCGCAGTCGCCCTTATACGGGCAATAGGTCGCGTGGCCGGCGCGTTGCAGCAGCGCCATCTCGACGTCCTTGCGCGGAATGTAATACACGGGCGGATACGACGCTTCGCGCAGCGTCAGCGCATCGCGCGTGTCGGCGATCACGCGGCCGGCTACGGTCACGACCACACGGGCTTTGCTCGGCTCGATCGTAATCGGATGATCGGGACCGGGGACCTTGATGGTTTTTTCAGTCATGCTGTCGAACTCCTTGATGAGTGGGCCAAGCCTGTAACACGCTGCTTGAAGTGTCGAGCCGCCATCGACGGGAACGATCGCGCCTTCGCTCGAAGCATACGCCGGGTAACGACGGCGCGTTTGGGGCTCGGCTTGTGTCCCTGCTCGTGTCATGGCTTACGTCCGGCACGAGCGCGTCAGCCCGCCCTCTGCGCGACGAAAACAAAAAAGGGCAGCCGAAGCTGCCCTGTCAAAGCCGCGCCGTCAGGCGGACTGTTGCTTGGCGATTATTGTTTGATGTTCAGCGCGGCCGTCAGATCGCCCATCGGCTTGCCGCCGTTGCTGACCAGCGCGGCGTCGCGAGCCGAGATGCCCGGCAGCGTCGGCAGCGCGAAGCGGTGTGTGATGAAGCGCAGGATCGACGTCGTGTCGTACTGCGTATGATCGACGAAACCCTTCTTCGCGTACGGCGAGACGATCAGCGCCGGGATCCGCGTGCCCGGGCCCCAGCGATCGCCCTTCGGCGGCGCCACGTGATCCCAGAAGCCGCCGTTTTCGTCGTACGTGACGACCACCAGCATGTTGTTCCACTGCGGGCTCTTCTGCAGATGCGAGATCACGTCGGCGATGTGCTGGTCGCCCGACGCGACATCGGTGTAACCCGGGTGTTCGTTCAGGTTGCCCTGCGGCTTGTAGAACGACACTTGCGGCAGCGTGCCGGCGTCGATGGCCTTGATGAACTCGGAGCCGGCCATGCCGCCGTCGAGCAGGTGCTGCGCGCGGTTCGCGGTGCCCGGCGCGAGATCGGCAAAGTAGTTGAACGGCTGGTGATGCGGCTGGAAGTTCGGCGCGGTCAGATTCGGGCCGTAGATCACGTTCGACGTGCCGGTTTGCGTCGCCGACAGCGCCGCGCCCCATGCGCCGCCGTACCACGCCCACGACACGTTCGCATTGTTCAGCAGGTCGCCGATGTTCTGCTGCGTCTGCGCCGGCAACGTGGTGGCGAGGCTCGGATCGGCCAGCGTGGCGTCGCCGCCCGAAGCCGCCTTGTTGCCGCTCGGCTGATACGGCGGCTGCATTGTGTTGATCGCGTAGAAGTCAGGCGTCAGGTTGCCCGACAGCACATATTTCGGCGGGCCGCTCAACGCCGAAGCCGGTGAATTGGCCGCGAGCTTCAGCGTGACACCGTCGCTTTCCACCGCCGAGATCGATACCGCCGCCGGGCTCTTGTCCGCGTTCGGATAGGTCGGCGTGCATGAGCAAATCAGCCATTGGTGGTTCAGGAACGAGCCGCCGAATGCGCCCATGAAGAAGTTGTCGGCCAGCGTGTATTGCTGCGCGATTTTCCACAGCGGCAGCTTGTCGGCGTCGAGCGTGTAATGGCCCATGACGAGGCCGCCGGAATCCGCCCATGCGGCGAACTTGTCGTTCTTGCCGCCGTTGATCTGCATCTGGTTCTCGTAGAACCGGTGGTACAGGTCGCGCGTCGTGGCGGTGATCGGCGTGTTGAAGCCGTTCGGATCGTCGATGGCGAACGGGCTGTTCGGCAGGTTGGCGGTCATGGCCTGCGTCACTACCGGCGTCACGCCGGTTTGCGTCAGGCCGTTCCACACTTGCGGCAGCGTCGCGAGCGGTGTGCCGTTCCGGTCGACCTGCGTTGCGCTCGCCGCCGTCACGTTCTGCAAGCCGTTGGCGCCCGGGAAATTGCCGTACAGATTGTCGAAGCTGCGGTTTTCCGCGTAGATCACCACGACAGTCTTGATCGACGTGATGTCCGGCTGCGTGACTTCGCTGCCGCCGCATGCATACAGGCCCAGCGCTGCGGCGATCGCGATAGGCGTCGCGCAGATCAGTTTCTTGTTCATTTGGTATGTTTTCTCTCTCGC